>JBDRCF010000023.1:0-80758 GCA_043821985.1 Pseudomonadota bacterium | reverse complement strand
TTGAATTTCTTCAATGCCGGGTTGGCTATTGAGGCCTTTGCCATAGCCCAGGATTTGAAGGGCCAAGACAACGAGCCAAATTGAAAAGAGCCGAACAGCTAAGCCGACAATTTGCTGAGGAGTCATAGAGTTCTCTAACGTAGAGCTAACCGGCGGCGCTTCAGCGCCGTCCAGCGACCGAAGGGAGCGAGGTTGAGCGCCGGGTTAGGGGAGTGGCTCACATTGCCAGTGATAGTAGCTGCGACAACGGGCTTTGTTGTGGCTTTGGTTTTGCTCATGTCAGGCCGAGCCAGAACGTTAAGGCGGCGGAAAGCACTGCTGCAAGGACGGTTATGGCGATAGTACCCAAAGGCTTTTGCCACCAAGCTAGTTCCTCGATGCGTTCGTTTAGCGCGAATAGCACGCGATCCCAGCGTTGCATGAATTGCGGATTAGAAGATGTTGGGCTTTTACGCAGCAATAAGTCGCGCTCTTTCCGTGCTTCGGGAATTGGCATGCTGTTTAAGCGCCCATCTTTAACAATGGACTCTATGCGCTCAAATTCCGCTATTTGGCTCATTGATTCCCTTAACGCACAGTTCAGTCGCCGGAGCGAAGCGACGGTCGACTGGAACTGATTGTTAGGGTCCGCTTTCTTCGTGTCCTCAATCCAAATTGCTCAATCGAGTCAAATGTCATTGGCTCCACATTCATGTTTCCATCCTTCACAAGGTGAACGTGGACCGGGGCGATTACGCCATTGACTTCTATCCAGGACACTGCACTATTGTGTGCATTTGTCACCAGGTCCACGGAATCAATCATCTGTTGGTATTCTTCCGCCTCAATGACAACAAGAACTAGGACCTTCCGGTCTTCGTACCAGATGCCGACTTGTAGATGTTTTGGACTTGGTTTTGCACTTTGCGCCAAGCCAAGATCCAGCTTACCTAACCTGTCCTTAATTATTGGTTTTAGCTTCGCCTCATATATCTCGTCGAGAAACTTGTTACCAGCCCATCCGCCTACGAAAGCGATCACCCCAACTGCGATCGTAGTTAAGAACCCTCCATCGGCTGTTGGGCCACGCTTCGTTTCAAGCACGCTGCCTGCCGAAAAGTGCTCAATGCCGGCCTCCGCGCTTGCACTATCAAGCTCTTGCTCAAGGGCCTCCACGAAAGGAATAACGGCATTACGCAAGGAGAAAGAATCACCAGCACTTACAAATGTGTAATCGAACCCGTTACCCATGCACTTTCCTTCCTAGAACAGACCCTAACGTTTGAATTAAGGGGCGCGCTTTAGCGCGTCCCACTTGAATGATGAGTTAGCGGCTTTTCAGCGCGCTTAAGCCGCACCGGCCAGACGAACGCCGAGAAGAGCAATAAAGTAAACAACAGTATTGGCAGTAGAAATGGCCATGTTTCGGGATGATTGCGTAGCACCATTGGGGCGGCAGCGAAACAAGCCGGAATAGAGAGCAGTGTTGCTGCAAGAACTCTTAATTTGAGTGAACGAGTGACACGGCTGCCACAGGCCGCGATCAAAAGATACCCAGCTGCTACAAGAACAAACACCCCCAAGGTAAGCGGAATGACTTCCGAGAGAGGGTCTCCCGAAGTGACTGCACCACCAAAAATGACGACTGGAACTGCAACCAGAAGTAGAAAGGTGCCAAAAATACCAGCAAGGAGGCGAAGGATAATCATAGACGCTAACGTAGAGCTAACCGGCGGCGCTTTAGCGCCGTCCAGCGACCGAAGGGAGCGAGGTTGAACGCCGGGTTAGAGCGCAGATCACGAGGACACACCGTTTTTCCTTCATAGCATTTGATATGTGTCTACGGTGACTCGTTGGTTATCGTGCCAGCGATATGGATTGTCTGGTGCATGAAATGCTTCCTTCCATTCTTTTTCGGTCGGGTTGAACACCGAGGCGACTACTGCGCACTTGTTGCAATGGAGTTCCAAGCAATGCTGGTTCAGTGCGGTTGAATAGACCATCCATTCATGAGCACAGGTGGCTGGGTTCTCAAGAATGAACTTCTTGAGCAGAAATACTTTCAGCTTGTGTAAAGGTCCCATAAGCGCTCTAACGTAGAGCTAACCGGCGGCGCTTTAGCGCCGTCCAGCGACCGAAGGGAGCGAGGTTGAGCGCCATGTTAGACCGGGGTAGCTGAGCGACGACGAGCATACCAAATGTTTGACGCAGGTCTGAAAAGCAACACGATAGCAATACATCGGGAAATAAAGACCATGGGCTCAACGTATAGGAAGATTCCAAGCTGTTCGCGAAGTTGAGACCATTCTTTGAATTTGACTAACAAGGAAAAAAACATAAGCGTCAAAGCGATCGCTAACAACCATCTGATCCAGCCATAGCCCTGCGCAAGCGCGAGGAGAAGCATGATGTTTAAAGGGTAACCCCAAAGGATTTGTATCCACCAATCGGCCGGTTGGTCTGAAATTACTGACCAGTTGTTCACGAACATTGGAATTAAGCTGGCTGCGCCAGCAAAAAGCGCTATCCAAAGAAGCATTAGCGCGACTTTTATTTCTCGCGGCGGAATCTGAAATGTCGTTGTGTTCATATACCTGACGTAGAGCTAACCGGCGGCGCTTTAGCACCGTCCAGCGACCGGAGGGAGCGAGGTTGAGCGCCGGGTTAGGGGATTGTTTGGGCACGAGAATGCTCTTCGAAGCCCAGCAAACGACTCAACTCGAAGGTGATAAGGCCAAGAAAACCGATTCCGCCGAGCATCGCCAGGTACATTCCAACGACGAAAAACTCAATTCCATTCTCGCTTCTATGGGTAATGAGCGCAGCCATGAGCGGCCTTGAAACAAGATTCAATACCCCAACCAATGCGCCAAAATAGAGCGCGAACACTCCGATTTTCCGCAACACATTCACGAAACCTTTTACGGGGTAAGAGTGCAATGCCTGTGGGTTTCGATACACTGTTACTACTCGGTAGATGCCCAGTACAAGAAACAAAATTGGTCCAATGTATGGGATTGCAGCTCCGCCACGGCCTGCAGCGAGAGCGACCCATCCCGAGCTGGCAAGCCCTATTGGGACAACCGCAGCTAAAACCACTATGGCATAGGCGATTTTTAAAGATCTTGAGGCAGTGAAATACATAGTTGTATCTCCTAACGTGTTCGAGTTGAGCACCACCCCCAAGGGGCGAAAGCCGAGAGCGAAGCGAGCGGCGTGTGCTCGGACGAGGCGTTAGGCGCAGATGGCCATGCATCCGCTGGACTGGTTTGGGTCACGTTTTTCTCCTCCCTTTGTTTGGGGTGTTTCGATGGGAAACGTCCCCCGCAATTTTTGTTATGTGACGCGAAGCGTAACACGACCCTTTGCCTGCTGGTTAGCATCAGGCCTGATTGGTTACACTGCTCAGGGTCAGTGATTTTCAAGCATTCAGGACTGTGAATGGCGATTCCATCATCCCCCGCGGTTTCTCATCAGCAAGATACTGAAGATGTCCGCTTCATGCGCGTCGCGCTGGAACTGGCCCGCCAGGGTTGGGACACCGGCGAGGTGCCGGTGGGGGCGCTGGTGGTGTGCGGCGGCGAGATCGTCGGGCGCGGATTCAACCGGCCGATCTCCAGCCACGACCCCACGGCGCATGCCGAGGTGATGGCACTGCGTGACGCAGCAGGACGGCTGGGCAATTACCGGCTGGTGGGCTGCACGCTCTATGTGACGATGGAGCCGTGCGTGATGTGCGCGGGAGCGATCCTGCATTCAAGGGTGGCGCGGGTGGTGTACGGCGCGCGCGAATACAAGACCGGTGCGCACGGCAGCATCATCGACGTCTTTGCCGAACCGCGCCTGAACTATCATTGCGACATCACCGGCGGGGTGCTGGCGGACGAGTGCGCGGCGATGATCTCGGGGTTCTTCGAATCGCGCCGACAGCAGAAAAGGGAGACGGCGCAATGAGCGAACTGGTCATCGAAGTGGACATGCGCCTGCAGCAACTGTACCTGTGGGAACCCTTTCCGGACGGCGATCTGCTCATTCGGCAGTACCCGGTTTCCACTGCGTCGAACGGGGCAGGGGAGCAGGACGGAAGCTTCTGTACGCCGCGCGGCAAGCATCGCATCGCGGAAAAAATCGGTGCTGGCGCGCCGCTTTGCGCCGCATTCAAGGCGCGCGAACCGACCGGCGAAATCTGGACCCCCGAACTGGACGCCGCGAACCCGGGGCGCGACTGGATCCTCACCCGCATCCTGTGGCTGGATGGGCTGGAGCCGGGCAGGAACAAGGGCGGCACGGTGGATACCCATAACCGCTACATCTACATCCACGGCACCCACGAGGAACACCGGATCGGCACGCCGGCGTCGCACGGTTGCATTCGGATGAAGAATGCGGACGTGGCGGAGCTGTTCGATCTGGTGAAGGTGGGGACGGAAGTGCGGATTTCTTAGGGCCAACGTGCGGGCAGCCCTTCGACAGGCTCAGGGCGAACGGACTAAAAGTTGGTTTGCTTGGGTGAGTTTAACGATGCTTGCGGATCAGGCTACTATCCATTGCTCCGTTCGTGGTGATCGTGAGCTTGTCGAACGATCGAACCACCTTTGCGTTCCTCAGGTCTGTTTTCCTGGTTTGCCCTTCGCCAGCCTTGAAACCTCCTCCCAGTCGCCCTTTATCAATGCCTCTTTCTTGGCGCGGCTCCAACCCTTGATCCGCCGCTCGAATGTCAGCGCCTCGATACGTGTGGCGCATTGCTGACTCCAAACCAGTTCAACCGGCAACCGGGTCGCGGTATATCCGCAGCTGACACCTGCCACATGTTCGCCAATGCGTTTATCGAGATCGTCGGTATGGCCCGCGTAGTACGAGCCATCCGCGCAGCGCAGCAGACAGGCCCAGAATGCCATGCCTACAACGGCATGGGCTTGCCGTCGTTGAGGTTGAGCCAGCCCTTGGCGATGCGGTAGATGAACCAGATGCAGGCGACGCCAAGGACGACCCAGCCGATCAGGATGATCCAGGTCAGCCCGCCGAGGATGAACCACACCAGGCCCCACCAGAAGGTGCGTATCTGCCAGCGGAAATGGCTTTCCAGCCAGGTACCTTTGGCGTCGTCGAGCTTGATGTAGTTCAGCACGATGGCGACGATGGCAGTGACGCCGGAAAACAGCGACAGCGCGTACAGCGCATAAATGACGGTACTCAGGGTTTTGAGGCTGGCAAGTTTGTCGTCGGTCGGGGTGTCCATCAGTTACGGGCTTTCTCGTAGATTGGCATCATCTTCGGCACCAGCGCATTGAGCGCCTGGATGCGGTTGGTCGGCGCCGGATGGGTGCTGAGGAACTGCGGCGGGCCGTTGCCGCTGGCCTGGCTCATTTTTTCCCACAGGCTGATCGCGGCGTGCGGGTCGTAGCCTGCGCGGGCGGCAAGCTCGATGCCGTAGCGGTCCGCCTCGCTCTCGCTCTCGCGGCTGTTGGGCAGGGTCAGCGCAATGTCGGCCACCGGCGCCAGCACGGTGAGGTCGCGCCCGGCGAGGATGGAGCCGATTTGCAGACTGCCCTGCGTGGCCATCGCGCGCGACATGCGCTCGCGGCCGTGTCCCAGCAGCGCGTGGGAGATTTCGTGGCCCATGACCTGGGCGATTTCGTCGTCAGTCAGCTTGAGCTTGGTGATGATGCCGGTATAGATCGCCATCTTGCCGCCGGGCATGCACCAGGCATTGAGCGTGGGCTCGTCGATCACCGCGACCGACCATTTCCAGCTGCGGCTGGGCGGGTACATGGTGCCCGCCTGCACGATCAGCCGGTCGGTGATGCGCTTGACCCGGGCGTTCAGCGCCGCGTCGGTGCTGAGCTTGCCCTTCTGCTGTGCCTCGTTGACCGTTTGCGCATAGGCCTGCGCGGACGAGGCCTGCGCCTGTTCTTCCGAGACCAGCACCAGCTGCGAGCGTCCGGAAACCGGGTTGGTCTGGCAGCCCGTCAGGCCGGCGGCGAGCAAAACGGTGACGGCGAAAAGTGTCTTCATGGCGTCTCCTTGTACCGGCATCCAGTCGATCAGATCCCGCGCAGCAGTTCGTTGATGCCGACCTTGGACAGGGTCTTCTCGTCGACCTTCTTCACGATCACCGCGCAATACAGACTATAGCTGCCATCCTTCGACGGCAGGTTGCCGGACACCACCACCGAGCCGGCGGGCACGCGGCCAAAGTGGACTTCACCGGTTTCGCGGTCGTAGATCTTGGTCGACTGGCCGATGTAGACACCCATCGAGATCACGCAGTTGTCCTCGACGATCACGCCTTCGACCACTTCGGAGCGCGCGCCGACGAAGCAGTTGTCGCCGATGATGGTGGGGTTGGCCTGTACCGGTTCGAGCACGCCGCCGATCCCGACGCCGCCGGAGAGGTGGACGTTCTTGCCGATCTGCGCGCAGGAGCCGACGGTGGCCCAGGTGTCGACCATGGTGCCTTCGCCGACGTAGGCGCCGATGTTAACGTAGGAGGGCATCAGCACGACGTTCTTCGCGATGTAGGAGCCGCGGCGGGCGGCCGCGGGCGGCACCACGCGGAAGCCGCCTTCGCGGAAGTCGCGGCTGTTGTAGTCGGCGAATTTGCTCGGCACCTTGTCGAAGTAGTTGGTGAAGCCGCCCTTGATGAAGGCGTTGTCTTCCAGGCGGAACGACAGCAGCACGGCCTTCTTGATCCACTGGTGGGTGGTCCAGTTCTGCCCTTCACTGCGCTCGGCGACGCGCAGTTCGCCCATATCGAGCAGGTCGATCACGGCCATGACCGCATCCTTGACGGTGGCGTCGGCATTGCGTGGGGTGATTTCGGCGCGGCGTTCGAATGCGTCTTCGATGGTTTTCTGCAGGTCTTGCATGGTGTTTTCCTTGTTGGGGGTAGGGGATTGTTTAATGGAAAGGGGCCAGGTGCTTCATGCGGCCTCGTCGACGAAGGCGGCGATGCGCTTCGCCGCTTCGACACAGGCTTCGAGACTGTCGACCAGTGCGATGCGGACGAAGCCTTTGCCCGGGTTGACGTTGGCGGCGTCGCGCGCGAGATAGCTTCCGGGCAGCACGGTGACGTGCTGTTTCTCGTACAGGCCGCGCGCGAAGGCGGCATCGTCGCCGCCCGGCACGCGCGCCCACAGATAGAAGGCAGCGTCGGGCGCCTCGAATTGCAGCACGTCCTTCAGCAGAGGCATCACGGCGGCGAACTTCTCGGCGTACTGGCGGCGGTTCTCGATCACGTGTGCCTCGTCGTTCCATGCCGCGACGCTGGCGGCCTGCACCGCCGGGCTCATCGCGCTGCCGTGGTAGGTGCGGTAGAGCAGGAATTTCTTCATCACCTCGGCGTCGCCCGCCACCATGCCGGAACGCAGGCCGGGCACGTTGGAGCGCTTGGACAGCGAGTTGAACACGATGAGATTTTTAAGGCCCCGGCCGAGCTGCTGCGCGGCGGTGAGCGCGCCCAAGGGCGGCTTGCCTTCCTCGAAATAGATTTCCGAATAGCATTCGTCGGCCGCGATGACGAAGCCATGCCGGACGGACAGTTCGAACAGTTCCGTCCAGTCGGACAGCGACATCACCTTGCCGGTGGGATTGCCGGGCGAGCACACGTAAACCAGACTGATCGTCTCCCACAGGTCTTCCGGCACGCGCGACCAGTCCATGCGAAAACCGTTTTCCTGCAGCGTGTTGAGAAAGAAGGGGCGGGCGCCGGCAAGCAGCGCCGCGCCCTCATAGATCTGGTAGAACGGGTTGGGCGAGATGACCGTGCGGCGGCCGTGGCGGCTCGAATCGACGGCGGCCTGGGCGAAGGCGAACAGCGCTTCTCTGGAACCGTTGACCGGCAGCACCTCGGTCGCCGGATCGAGCTTGACGCCATAGCGTCGCCCGGCCCACGCGGAGATGGCAGCGCGCAGCGCATCCGAGCCCTGAGTGATGGGATAATTCGCCAACCCGCCAAGTCCGGCGATCAGCGCATCCTTGATGAACTGGGGCGTGGGGTGCTTGGGTTCGCCGATCGACAGGTTGATCGGCGACAGTCCGGCATCCGGCGTGACGCCGGCGAACAGCTCGCGCAGTTTCTGGAACGGGTAGGGATGGAGTTGATCGAGACGCGGATTCATTGCTGTACGGAATTTAACCAAGCCACACATTATAAAGCCCCATGCCGTCGATTCCCTTGCAGCGCACGCTCGCCATCAGCAGTCTTGTTTACGCCGCCTCACTGTGGGGACTGGTATGGTATCCCTATCGCCTGTTGAGTGAGGCGGGCGTAGGCGGCATCGCGTCCAGCCTGTTCACCTATGCGACGCCCCTGCTGCTGATCGGCTGGCTGCATGGCCGTGTGCTACGCGAGGCGCGCGGCCGCTGGCTGTGGCTTGCCGCGATCGGCCTGACGGCTGGCTGGACCAACCTGGCCTATGTGCTGGCGGTGCTCGAAGGCGAAGTGGTCCGGGTACTGCTGCTGTTTTATCTGTCGCCCTTGTGGACCGTGCTGTTTGCCCGTTTTCTGCTGCATGAGAAGCTCAATCGCGCCGGCTGGGCGGTGATGGCGCTGGCCGCGGGCGGTGCGCTGGTAATGCTGTGGCAACCCGGCGACTGGCCGCTGCCGGCCAGTCGCGCCGAATGGCTGGGCCTGTCGGCGGGGGTGATGTTCGCGGCAAGCAACGTCATCAGCCGCCATCTGGAGGGCGTGGCGGAGGGCGCCAAGGCCGTGTCGGTATGGGCGGGGGTGGTGGTGCTGACCACGATCGGTCTGGCATTCAGGCCTGCCGAGCTCGGTTTCATGGCGGATGCCGCTCCCGCCACCTGGCTGTTGCTGATGGGGGTGGGGATTGCCATCGGCAGCATGACCTATGCCGTGCAATATGGCCTGGCGCGTGTACCGGCCAACCAGGCCATCGTCATCTTTTTGTTCGAACTGGTGGTCGCCGCAGTGGCGGCCTATTTCCTCTCCGACGAGCGCATGGGTGTGCAGGAATGGATCGGCGCCGTCATGATCGTCACCGCCAGCCTGTTTTCCGGCCACATGGAAAACGACCAATCGAAGGAGAAAAGCCATGTCTGACGGATTGCCTTCCGCGCGCGTCACGGCCCTGCTGCATGCCGGCCTGCTGGTGTCGGATATCGCGCGCGCAAAAACCTTCTACGAATCGGTGCTGGGGCTGACGCGGCATCCGAACCGGCCCGATCTGCCTTACCCCGGCGAATGGTACGACCTGGGCGGCGGCCAGCAGCTACACCTGATGCAGCTGGCCAACCCCGATGCCGGTTCGTTACGTCCCGAGCATGGCGGCCGCGACCGCCACATCGCGCTGGCGGTGGGCGACATGGCTGCATTGAAGCGCCGGCTCGATGCGGCAGGCGTGACGTACACAGCCAGCAAGTCGGGGCGGGCGGCCTTGTTCTGCCGTGATCCCGATATGAATACGCTCGAGTTCGTCGAAGTCAGCTGAGCGTGGTTGTTGCCAACTTGTTGGCTTTACAACCACGGCCTGCCCTTTACGGGTAGATCGGGTCGAATAGCCGCACGCCATCCCGCGCCAGCAGGGCGGCGCCGTAAGCGGCTTCGGTATGGGCGGCGCGCGCGACCGGGACGCCGAGCAGGCGCTCGCGGATGCGTGTCCAGACAGGATTGCGGGCGCCGCCGCCGGCCGTGTTGACCCGGCCAACCGGGGTGGCGCCGAGTTCGGCCAGCAGGTCATAGCCGCGCGCCTCGATGCGGCCGAGGCTTTCCAGCAGGCCGTGCAGGAATTCGGTGTCGTCGACTGGGCGCGGAGACAAACGCGGGGCCAGCGAGGGATCGTTGACGGGGAAACGTTCGCCGGGTTTGGGGAGCGGAACGTAGTCGAGCGGACTGGCAACGGCCGGATCGATTGATTCGCTGAGCGCAGCCAGCTGGCGGTCGTCGAAAAACTGCCGCAGTACCGCGCCGCCGGCATTACTGGCGCCGCCCGCCAGCCAGCGGCTGCCGAACCAGTGCGAATAGATGCCGTGCCCGGTCGATTCCACCGAGGTGTCGGACAGCAGTTTCAATACCAGCGTGCTGCCGAGCGAGGTGACGGCGTCTCCGCTTCGGGTCACGCCTGCTGCCAGAAACGCGGCGATGGAATCGGTGGTGCCGGCGTGCACCATGCAGCCGGGGTTGATGCCGAGGTAGCGCGCACGCGGACGCGACACGGTGGCGAGCCGGGCACCGGGCGCGATGGGCACAGGGAGGTAGTCGACGTCGGCCAGGTATTCGACCCAGTCCGGCCATTTCAGCGCATCGAGGTCGAGCCCCATTTTGAGGGCGTTGTGGTAGTCGGTCATCCCGACCCGGCCGGTCAGCAAGCCGGAGAGCCAGTCGGCCTGGTTGAGATAGAGCCGCGCACCGGTGAGGCCGAGCCGCTTTTTCAGCCACAGGACCTTGGCCAGCCCCGAGGTCACCGCGGCGGCAGGGTGGCCCGGCGTGGCGGTTTTCGCGATCAGCGCGGCTTCCTCGACGGCGCGATCGTCGTTGTATAGCAGGGGCGGATGGCGCGGGCTCAGTTCCTCGTCGCAGGCGAGCACGGTGCCGGAGGTGCCGTCGAGCGCGATGTCCGACAACTGGGTGCGGATCGGCGGCGGCAGTGAGGCGACCAGGTCCCACAGCGCCTCGCGCCAGATGCCGGCGCGCTCGTAGTCGTCCAGGGTGCCGAAATCGCGTTTGTCCTCGACGACGATCGCGCCTTCGGCGTCGATCACGCAACTGCGCGCGCCTGAAGTACCGAAATCTATGCCGAGGAAATACAATGGATTAGCCGCGCGTGTTCGACTGATGCTCGAACTTCATCAGGTCGACGCGTGGCGCCGGCTGCCAGCCTTTCTTGCGGTGCTCGGCGACCACGTTGGTGAAGATGCCGCCGCGTACGTAGAACTTGGCGGTGAGCCGCATGAAGCGGGGTTTCGTCACCTTCACCAGGTCATCAAGAATGCGGTTGGTGACGTCCTCATGGAAGTGGCCTTCCTCGCGGAAGCTCCACATGTAGAGCTTCAGGCTCTTCAATTCGACGCAGGTCTTGTCGGGGATGTAATCGAGGATGAGCGTGGCGAAATCGGGCTGCCCGGTCTTGGGGCAAAGGCACGTGAATTCAGGGACTTCCATGTGGATGTGAAAGTCGCGTCCCGGTTTGGGATTGGGGAAGGTTTCCAGGGTTTTGGCGGGCGTGGAGGGCATGGGGAGGCTCGGTGTAGAATGTGTCGAAAACAGAACGCCGTAAAAATCTAACGGCGCATTGATGACGACACCCATTATAAAAGCTTAGGTCCGCTGTCTTGCGTTTAACCCACATCAAACTTGCCGGTTTCAAGAGTTTCGTCGATCCCACCGTGATTCCCGTTCCCGCCCAGCTGACCGGGGTGGTGGGGCCGAACGGCTGCGGCAAGTCGAACGTCATCGACGCGGTACGCTGGGTGCTCGGCGAATCGTCGGCCAAGCACCTGCGCGGCGAATCGATGCAGGACGTGATCTTCAACGGCTCCGGCACCCGCAAGCCGGCGTCGCGCGCCTCGGTCGAGCTGGCGTTCAACAATGAACTCGGCCGTGCCGCCGGACAGTGGTCGCAATATGCCGAGATCTCGGTCAAGCGCGTGCTCGACCGCAGCGGCGACTCCACCTATTACATCAACAACATGCGGGTGCGGCGGCGCGACGTCGCCGACCTGTTCCTCGGCACCGGCGTCGGCGCGCGCGCCTACGCCATCATCGAGCAGGGCATGATCACGCGCCTGATCGAAGCCAAGCCCGAGGAACTGCGCGGCTATCTGGAAGAAGCCGCGGGCGTGTCCAAATACCGGGAGCGCCGCAAGGAAACCGAGTCGCGGCTGAAGGACGCGCGCGACAACATGAACCGCGTCGAGGACATCCAGCGCGAACTCAAGACCCAGGTCGAGAAGCTCGCCGCGCAGGCCGAAGTCGCCCAGCATTACCGCAGTCTGCAAGCGGATTTGACGTTCTCGCAGCATCGTCTGTGGTTCGCCCGCAAGCACGACGCCGCCCAGCAGCGCGCGCGCATCGACAAGGACCTGACCGAAGCGCAGAACAAACTGGAAGCCGAGACCGCGCGCCTGCGCCATATCGAATCCCTGCTCGAAACCGCACGCCAGACCCAGTTCGCCGGGCAGGACACGCTGAACACCGCGCAAGCGGCGTATTACCAGGCGCAGTCCGAAGTCGCGCGCATCGAGCAGACCATGGCGCACCAGAACGCCACCCGCGAACGGTTGTACCGCCAGGTGCAGGACCTGGGCGCGCGCGTCGAGGCGCAGCAGGCGCGTCGGACCGCCACGCAGGATGCGCTGCACGAGGTCAACGCGCAGCAGCCCGGTCTCGAAGCCGTGTTGATGGAAGCCGAGGCCGCCGCACGCCAGGCCACCGACAGCACCCTGCCGGAGAAGGAAGCTGCGCTGCGCGTTGCGCAACAAGGCGTGGGCGAGGCGCAGCGCGTGGTGTCGCAACTGGACCAGTCGCGCCAGGTCGACGAAAACAGCCTCGGCCATACCAAGCGCCAACTCGAGCAACTGGATGCGCGCCAGCGCCGGCTCGCCCAGGAACAGGCGCAGTTGCCGCGCCCCGATGCCGCCGGCCTGGCGCAAAAACAAGCCGAGCTCGAGGAACTGGCACAGACATTGGCCACGGCGCAGGCCGGGCTTAAGGACGCCGAGACGGCATTGCCCGAACTCGACGCGGCACGCGCGCAGCACATGCGCGATCTCGAAGCCGCACGCAAGGCGCTGCACCAGACCGAGGCCGAGCTCGCGGCACTGAAAAAACTGCAGGAAAGCCTCAAGGCCGACGAGAAGCTTGGCACCTGGCTGCGCCAGCGCGGCCTGGATAGCGCGCCGCGCCTGTGGGAAAAACTGCGTGTCGCCCCAGGCTGGGAAGCGGCCGTCGAGGCGGTGTTGCGTGAACGCCTGCAGTCGGTGTCAGCCGATGTCACTCCCGAGTGGTTTGCCGACGCGCCGCCCGCGCGACTCACCGTATGGGCCGGACAAGGCGCGGCGACTGCCAGTGCGCCGGACCTGCTTGCCAGCAAGATCGCCAGCGACGATGCCGCCGCGCATGCGGCGCTTGCCGACTGGCTGGCCGGCGTGTACTGGGCCGACGATGCGGACGCTGCGCGCGCCCGTACAGCGAATCTCTCAGCCGGGGAAACGGTCGTGACGCCGCAAGGCCATCTCTTCACCCGCCACAGCGTCACGTTCCACGGGCCGCATACTGCGGTGGAAGGCATTCTTGCGCGCGGGCGCGAACTCGAACGGCTGACGACGGATGCGGTGCGGTTGCGTGATGAAGTCGCCCAACTCGAAGCCGCCTACACCGAGGCGCAGCAGGGCTACATGGAGCGCCAGCGCGACATCCAGGCCTTGCGCGCGCAGACCGGCCAGACGCAAAACCGCCACCACACCGCACAGATGGAACTGCTGCGCCTGCAACAGGCGGTTGAGCGGGTGCAGAGCCGGGCGGTGCAGATCGCCCAGGAACTCGAGGAAGTCACCCGTCAGCAAACCGGCGAGCGCGCCACGCTGGAAACGCTGGAAGTCCGCCTCAAGGACTACCGCGCACAGGACGAGGCCGCTCGCGAAGCGCTCTATGCTGCGCGCCAGCAGCGCGACCAGGCCGACCGTGCGGTGTTCGACGCGCGCGAACTGCAGCGTGCAGCGGAGCGGCGGCATCAGGAAGCCGGCTTCGCGCTGACCACCTGCACCAACAAGATCCGGGAACTCGCCGAGGCGCTGGCACGCATCGAACAGGAAATCGCCGATGACGACACCCGCCTGACCCAGGCGCGCGAGGAACTGGCGCGCCTGCCGGCCGACGCGCTCGACGCCGAACTGCAGGCTGCCCTGGCGACGCGCACTGAAACCGAGGCCGCGCTGGCCGCCGCGCGCGACGCACTGGAAGGCCTGACCGCCCAGCTGCGCGGTCATGACGAGGCCCGGATGACCTGCGAGCAGGGGCTCGACCCGCTGCGCCGCAGTATCGAGCAGCTGAAGCTCAAGGACCAGGAAGCCATGCTGATGCAGTCGCAGTTCGAACTGCAGCTGCGCGAAGCAGCGGCGGATGAAGCCAGCCTCGAATCGGGTCTGGCCGACAGTCCCAAGCCCAGCCAATTGCAGGCCGATATCAACCGCCTGCAGAACGAGATCGCCGCGCTCGGTGCGGTCAACCTGGCCGCGCTGGACGAGCTGACCCAGGCGCAGGAGCGTTCCGAATACCTTGCCGCGCAATGTGCCGACCTGCTGGAAGCCGTCACCACGCTGGAAGACGCGATCCGCCGCATCGACCAGGAATCGCGCGCGCGGCTCAAAGAGACATTCGATACCGTGAACCAGCACATGGGCGAACTGTTCCCGCAGCTGTTCGGCGGCGGCCAGGCGCGGCTCATCCTGACCGGCGACGAACTGCTCGATGCCGGGGTACAGGTGTTTGCCCAGCCGCCCGGCAAGAAAAACGCCTCGATCCACTTGCTCTCGGGCGGCGAGAAAACGCTCACCGCGCTGTCGCTGGTGTTCGCCATGTTCAAGCTCAACCCGGCGCCGTTCTGTCTGCTGGACGAAGTCGACGCGCCGCTCGACGACGCCAATACCGAGCGCTACTGCAACCTCGTCAAGGCCATGTCCGACCATACGCAGTTCCTCTTCATCACCCACAACCGCGTCACCATGGAAATGGCGCAGCACCTGGCCGGCGTCACCATGCAGGAACAGGGCGTGTCGCGCATCGTCGCGGTCGACGTGGATGAAGCGGTCGGGATGGTCGAAGCGGCCTAATTTCACGCACCTCTAGCCGATAGCCGCAGCTATCGGCGAAAATGGCGCTTTTGGCGCTTTCCCATACTCCCATGCTTGATATCCAGCTGCTGCGCAAAGACGCAGCCCTCGTCGCCGAGCGCCTGGCCGCGCGCGGCTTTGTTTTCGATACGGCGCGCTTCGAAACCCTGGAAGCCGAACGCAAGACGATCCAGACCCGCACCCAGGACGCGCAAAGCCGCCGCAACACTCTGTCCAAGCAGATCGGCATGATGAAGGGCAAGGGCGAGGACACCACGACGGTCATGGCCGAGGTGGCGGGTCTGGGCGACGAGCAGAAGCAGCTGGAAGCGCGCCTGTCCGAATTGCAGGCCGAGCTCAACGATTTCCTCATGGGCGTGCCGAACCTGCCGCACGAATCGGTGGCGCACGGCTTGGACGAGACGGCCAACGTCGAGGTGAGCCGCTGGGGCACGCCGAAGCAGTTCGATTTCCCGGTGCGCGACCACGTCGACCTCGGCGAAGGCCTCGGCCAGCTCGATTTCGAGGCAGCCGTGAAGATCACCGGCAGCCGCTTCACCGTGATGAAGGGGCCGCTGGCGCGACTGCACCGGGCGCTCGCCCAGTTCATGCTCGACGTGCACACGGCGGAGCATGGCTACACGGAAGTCTATGTGCCGTACTTGGTGAATGCCGATTCGATGCGCGGCACCGGGCAGTTGCCGAAGTTCGAGGAGGATCTATTCAAGGTGCCTAGAGCTAAGGTTGAAATGAAAGAAGGAGCAGCAGAGAAAGCTCTGGAAGGTGAGGAATATCAGCGCGGCTCTTTTTCAATCAAACAAGAAAACTGGTATCTCATCCCGACCGCCGAAGTCCCGGTGACCAACCTGCTGCGCGACGAGATCGTCGCCGCCGAAACGCTGCCACTGAAGTTCGTCGCCCACACCCCGTGCTTCCGCTCGGAGGCGGGCTCCTACGGCCGCGACACCCGCGGCATGATCCGCCAACACCAGTTCGACAAGGTGGAACTGGTGCAGATGGTGAAGCCGGAGGATTCCTACGCCGCGCTGGAGGCGCTGACGGCCAACGCCGAAACGATCCTGCAGAAGCTCGGCCTGCCGTACCGCAAGATGGCCTTGTGCAGCGGCGACATGGGCTTCTCGGCGGCCAAGACCTACGACCTGGAAGTGTGGCTGCCGGCGCAGAACACCTACCGCGAGATTTCCTCGTGCTCCAACTTCGAAGCCTTCCAGGCGCGCCGCATGCAGGCGCGTTTCAAGGCGGGGCAGGGCAAGCCCGAGTTGCTGCACACGCTGAACGGGTCGGGACTGGCGGTGGGACGCACGCTGGTGGCGATCCTGGAGAACTATCAGAACGCCGATGGCAGCGTGACCGTACCGGAGGCGTTGCGTCCGTGGATGGGCGGGCTGGAGCGGCTGACCGCCGCATGAAGGGGACGCTTGGCGTGGCGGGTCAGCCGGGCGTAGGCAGGCCGGCTTCGCTGTTTCCCAGATTGATCAGCGGGTTGTATTCGGGCTCCAGCCGCATCAGGATGTCGTAGTAATTGCGGATGTTCTCGGCGAACAGCAGCGCCTCGGCGCCGCGGGCATAGCCGTATTTCATCACCTTGGCAAAGTCGCCGCGGCTCAGATAGGGCAGGGCCGCTTTCACGTCCGCCCAGCTGTCCGGACTACCGCCGCGCGCCTGCGCAATGCGTCGCGCATCTTCCAGATGGCCCTGTCCCTGGTTGTAGGCAGCCAGCGCAAGCCAGGTTCGATCGGGCTCGGGAATGCGGGCAGGCAGTGCATCCTTCAGCATGGCCAGGTAGCGTGCACCGCCGAGGATGCTCTGGCGTGCATTGAGCCGATTGCCGATCTTCATGCGGTCGGCCGTTTCGGCGGTCAGCATCATCAAACCACGCACGCCGGTCGGCGAGGTGGCAGACGGATCCCATTGCGATTCCTGATAGCCGATCGCGGCCAGCAGACGCCAGTCGATGCCGGTGAGCGTCTGGGCTTCCTGGAAATACCGGCGCAAATCCGGCAGGCGTTGCGGACGGCGCTGCATGATGCCGAGGATATCCGAGCTGTCCAGCCGCTTGACGTGGCCGAAGTAACGCTCGTAGATGCGTTTGATGGTGCCGTCCCTGCGCGCCTGTTCGATGAAGCGGGCCAGCGAATTGCGCAGGATGAGCGAACTGTGTTTCGGCAGCGCCCACACGATCTTCTGGGTGTCGGGCAGGTCGAAGGTCACGGCCAGTTCGGGATAGAGGGTGCGCACGGGATCGAAATCCATGCCGTTGATGACCACCGCGTCGTATTTGCCGGCCTGCAGTTGCGCCAGCAGTTCGTCCGGCCAGACATTGTCCAGCGCGGACCAGGACAGCTTGGGATACTTGCGCTTCAGGCGCATCAGCATGGGCGTATGGCCGGAACCGATGATCAATGCCAGCTTCTTGCCGGACAGGGCAGCGATGCTGCGAGGTGCCTGCTCGCTGGCGCGATAGACGATATGGACCGGCGTCTCGAATAGAACCGGGCCGGCAATCAGATGACGATCCTTGACCACCGCTTGCGGCAAAGTCGCTGCTGCCAGATGGATCTGGCGGTTCTCAAGCAAGTCGAACAGGGCTTCGGGCCGGGGCTTTGCCGTCCATGTAAGCGTCCAGTTCTGCGACTGGCCGTATGCCTGGATCAAATCGTGTTCGAAACCGGCAGCCTCGCCGTTGCGGGCGATATAGTAGGTCGCAGGGCTGTTGCGTACTCCCACCTGCAACTCGCCACTGGTTTCGGGGGGGGGAATGGGACGACCGCAGGCGGCCAGTGCCAGTGTCAGCGCCAGTGCAGCCAATCTCCCGATCCATCCCGTTGTTTTTATGATGGGCATGAATACAGTCTGAACGAGAGCGAAATTTTCGTCCAGCAAACCGCCCGACTCGGTTACAATACGCGCCGCCGGAGAGGTGGCAGAGTGGTCGAATGTACCTGACTCGAAATCAGGCGTGAGCGCAAGTTCACCGTGGGTTCGAATCCCACCCTCTCCGCCAATTACCGTCCAGCCGCTTTAGACGCTTGAATTTACTGGAAGTCTTGTAAACAAATGGACGGTATCAACGCGGCAGCCACACCGGGGTGTCGCCCGGATTCGGCCAGTCGACGTAAAAACAACATTCCCGATATTGCCAAACGCGGAAACCTGTAGGTTACGCACGCGAGAACTCGATCCCGATTCGAATGCCTGCGTCGTGCTGGCCCGGTCTCGACCGTTGAGTCTGGCCTGCCGGCAAGACTGGCGTGTGTCAGGTCTCGCTGACGGCCGTCATGTGCGATACCCCGTCCTGGTCCACGCTGTCGATGCGTACGGTGTAGCCCCACAGGCGGGCGACGTGGCGCAGCATTTCCGGTGTCGACTCGCCCAATGGACGGCGGTCGTGCATGTAGTGACGCAGGCTGAGCGAGCGGTCGCCGAAAACGTCGACCTCGTAGACCTGGATGTTGGGCTCGCGATTGCCCAGGTTGTATTGCTCGGCGAGCTGCTGGCGGACGGCGCGGTAGCCGGCGTCGTCGTGGATCGCGGTGACCTCCAGCTTCTCCTCGGTGTCGTCGTCGACCATGGTAAACAGCTTGAAGTCGCGGATCAGCTTGGGCGAGAGATATTGCGCGATGAAGCTCTCGTCCTTGAAGTTGCGCATGGCGAAGTCCAGCGACTTCACCCAGTCGCTGCCGGCAAGCTCGGGAAACCAGCGGTGGTCCTCCTCGGCGGGGTGTTCGCAGATGCGGCGCAGATCGGTGAACATGGCGAAGCCCAGCGCGTACGGGTTGATGCCGTTGTAATGGCGGCTGTTGTAGGGCGGCTGGTAGACCACGTTGGTGTGCGACTGCAGGAACTCCATCATGAAGCCGTCGGTGAGCTTGCCTTCCTCGTACAGGTGATTCAGCAGGGTGTAATGCCAGAAGGTGGCCCAGCCCTCATTCATCACCTGGGTCTGGCGCTGCGGGTAGAAATACTGCGCGATCTTCCTGACGATGCGGACGATCTCGCGCTGCCAGGGCTCCAGCCGCGGCGCATTCTTCTCGATGAAATACAGCAGGTTCTCCTGCGGCTCGCTGGGGAAGCGGGCTGCGAGTTTTTCCTGCCCGGCCGCCTGCCGGGTCGGCAGGGTGCGCCACAGGTCGTTGACCTGGGATTGCAGGTAGGCCTCGCGTTCGGTCTGGCGCAGCTGCTCCTTGGCCATCGAGAGCCGGGTCGGGCGCTTGTAGCGGTCGACGCCGAGGTTCATCAGGGCATGGCAGGAATCGAGCAGTTCCTCGACGGCTTCTTCGCCGTGCCGCTGTTCGCAGTCAGCGATGTAGTTGCGGGCGAACACCAGATAGTCGAGGATGCCTTCGGCATCGGTCCAGGTACGGAACAGGTAGTTGCCCTTGAAGAAGGAATTGTGGCCGTAGGCGGCATGGGCGATCACCAGCGCCTGCATGGTCATGGTGTTCTCTTCCATGAGATAGGCAATGCAGGGGCTGGAGTTGATGACGATCTCGTAGGCCAGCCCCATCTGCCCGCGCTTGTAGCCTTTCTGAGTGGCGAGGAACTGCTTGCCGTACGACCAGTGGTGATAGCCCACCGGCATGCCGACCGAGGAATAGGCATCGATCATCTGTTCGGAGGTGATGATCTCGATCTGGCTGGGATAGGTGTCGAGACCATAGTGCGCGGCCACCCGCGCGATTTCGCGGTCGTAGCGGTCGAGCAGTTCGAAGCTCCATTCGGAGCCTTCGGACAGGGGCTGGCGTGAAGCGGCGGGCGGGGACGGCGCGATGTCGGATTCCATTTCGGGTTCCATCTCAGGCCACCTTCTTCCTGAACAGTTCGCGGAATACCGGATAGATGTCTTCCAGCGTGAGAATGCGCTGCATGGCGAAGCGCGAGCTCGCCGCCTTCACCCGCTCGTATTCGTGCCACAGGCTCTGCGGCTCCTCGGCCTCGATCTCCACATAGGCGAAGTACTGCGTCAGCGGCAGGATGCTTTGCAGCAGCAGTTCGCGGCAGCGCGGCGAGTCATCCTCCCAGTTGTCGCCATCCGAAGCCTGGGCGGCATAGATGTTCCAGTTGGCACTCGGGTAGCGTTCCCGGACGATGTCGTGCATCAGTTCGAGGGCACTCGATACCACGGTGCCGCCGCTTTCGCGCGAACTGAAGAAATCCTCCTCGTCGACTTCCTTGGCCACGGTGTGATGGCGGATGAACACCACGTCGATGCGCTCATAGCTCTTGGTCAGGAAGAGATAGAGCAGCATGAAGAAGCGCTTGGCGATGTTCTTGCGGTCCTCGTCCATCGAGCCCGACACGTCCATCAGGCAGAACATCACCGCCTGGCTGCTGGGCGTCGGCTGGTCGACCCGGTTGGCATAGCGCAGGTCCCAGGTGTCGATGAAGGGCACGGCGGCAAGCCGGGCCTTGAAGGACGCAATCTCCTCGCGCAGTTCGTCGGCTTCCGTGCTCGCACCCAGCCCGTTCGCCTCCAGTTCGGCAAGTTTTTCCTCGGCCTCCCTCAGCGCGTCGCGCGGACCGGCTGCCATGGCGAGCCGGCGCCCGATGGCCTGCTTCATCGAGCGCACCACGTGCAGGTTGGACGGATTGCCCTGGCTAACGAAGCCGGCACGGGCCTTCTTCACTTCAGGGACGGCGGCGAGCTGTTTCTTCACCAGGTCCGGCAGCGCCAGATCCTGGAAGAAGTAGTCCATGAATTCTTCCTTGGACAGCTCGAACACAAAGTCGTCCATGCTCTCGTCAGCCGGGCCGCCGCCGCTACCGGTTCCTCCTCCGCCCTCGGGACGATCCACCCGGTCGCCGGTGACGAAGTCGCGGTTGCCCGGCAGCACGATGTTGCGGCGGCCGCCGGGACCATGGTGGAAGCTGGGCTCGGACAGATCCTTGGAGGGAATGGAGATCTTCTCGCCCCGCTCCAGATCCGTCACCTTGCGGCCGGACACGACTTCCGACGCCGCCTTGCGGATCTGCGCCTTGAAGCGGCGCAGGAAACGCTGCCGGTTGACGGCGCTGCGGTTCTTGCCGGAGAGACGACGGTCTACAAGCCGGTTCATGACTGACCTCTCAGGACGCCTTTCTCGCGCGCAGATACCACTCGGCCAGCAGGCGCACCTGCTTGTCGGTGTAGCCCTTGTCGACCATGCGCTGGACGAAGTCCTGGTGCTTTTTCTGTTCGTCGCTGGACGCCTTGGCATTGAAGGAGATCACCGGCAGCAGGTCCTCGGTGCTGGAGAACATGCGCTTCTCGATCACCACACGCAGCTTCTCATAGCTGGTCCAGGCCGGGTTCTTGCCGTGGTTCTGGGCGCGGGCGCGCAGCACGAAGTTGACCACCTCGTGGCGGAAGTCCTTCGGGTTGGCGATGCCGGCGGGCTTCTCGATCTTCTCCAGCTCGGTATTGAGCTGGGCGCGGTCGAGAACCTCGCCGGTGTCGGGGTCGCGGAACTCCTGGTCCTGGATCCACATGTCGGCGTAGGTCACGTAGCGGTCGAAGATGTTCTGTCCATATTCCGAATAGGACTCGAGGTAGGCGGTCTGCAATTCCTTCTCGATGTATTCGGCGTAATGCGGCGACAGGTACTCCTTCAGGTAGGCGATGTAGCGCTGCTCCACCTCGGGCGGCAGCTGTTCCTGCTCGATCTGCTGTTCCAGCACGTAGAGCAGATGTACCGGGTTGGCGGCGATTTCGCTGTGGTCGAAGTTGAACACGCGCGACAGGATCTTGAAGGCGAAACGGGTCGAGATGCCGGTCATGCCTTCGTCGACGCCGGCGAAGTCGCGGTATTCCTGGTAGCTCTTGGCCTTGGGGTCGGTGTCCTTGAGGTTCTCGCCATCGTAGACGCGCATCTTGGAATAGATGCTGGAATTCTCCGGCTCTTTCAGACGGGTCAGGACCGAGAACTGCGCCAGCATTTCCAGCGTGCCGGGCGCGCAGGGCGACTCCGACAGCGAACTGTGCTGCAGGAGTTTCTCGTAGATCTTCACCTCCTCGGACACACGGAGGCAGTAGGGCACCTTGACGATGTAGATGCGGTCGAGGAAGGCCTCGTTGTTCTTGTTGTTGCGGAAGGTGGTCCATTCCGACTCGTTGCTGTGCGCCAGCACCACGCCGTCGAAGGGAATCGCGCCGAAGCCCTCGGTGCCTTTGTAGTTGCCTTCCTGGGTGGCGGTCAGGAGCGGATGCAGCACCTTGATCGGCGCCTTGAACATCTCGACGAATTCCATCAGGCCCTGGTTGGACAGGGACAGCCCGCCCGAGTAGCTGTAGGCGTCGGGGTCGTCCTGGGAGAATTTCTCCAGTTTGCGGATGTCGACCTTGCCGACCAGCGAGGAAATGTCCTGGTTATTCTCGTCGCCCGGTTCGGTCTTGGAAATGCCGACCTGGCCCAGCACCGAAGGCCAGCGCTTGACCACGCGGAACTTGGTGATGTCGCCGTTGTACTCGTGCAGCCGCTTCACCGCCCAGGGCGACAGGACCTTGCCGAGATAGCGGAGTGCAATGCCATATTCCTGCAACAGAATGTCACCGTCCTCGTCGGCCGAGAACAGTGACAGCGGCGAGTCGTTCACCGGCGAGCCCTTGATGGCGTAGAACGGCGCCTTCTCCATCAGGTGCTTGAGCTTCTCCGCCAGCGAGGATTTTCCGCCGCCCACCGGGCCCAGCAGATAAAGGATCTGCTTTTTCTCTTCCAGGCCTTGTGCCGCATGCCGGAAATAGGACACGATCTGCTCGATCGTGTCTTCCATGCCGTAAAAATCCTTGAAGGCCGGGTAGACCTTGATGACCTTGTTGGAAAACAGGCGGGACAATCGGGGATCCTTCCGGGTATCCACCAGTTCCGGCTCGCCGATCGCCGCCAGCATGCGTTCGGCGGAGCTCGCGTAAGCCATCCGGTCCTGCTTGCAGATATCCAGGAATTCCTCGAGGGTGAATTCCTCTTCCTCTTTGCGGTAGCGTTCGATGTACTGGTTGAACAAGCTCATGGAGTCCTCCTGTCCGGTGAATCGATGTTAGGCCTGATCCTGCTGTCGCAATGATCGTGCCATGTCCTTTTTAGCGGCCAAAAGTTCGACCGGGTTGAGCACAAATAGTGCGACGGGAGAAATGCAGGCCGATCAAAACCAGTGCATCGCCTGCAGGCGGCACAGGCATGGGGCGTATTTCTGTCACTCGCACCAGCAGGGGGCGCAATCGAGCAGAAAATCGCATCTCCCGTCCTTACTACGGAGAGTAGACCAGGGTTGATTCGGTTCCAGTAGAGATCGGTTGAGCGGGGAGGGCCGTATGATTTACAACGTAGACGGACGGCAAGATACCCCTGCCCCCGCATGCCTGCCGATAATGCGGTTTTTCACGGGTCAGAGCGCTTCACACGGGCAGCGGCCATATTGGCGCAGGCCAGGGTTTCGAACGGTAAGCGGGTCATTTGGATTTGGTTTTTTTCCTGATTTCCTGCATCCGTTCCCGCCATTCGTTCAAGGCCTCGTCCTCTATTTCCAGCTGTATCGCCACGACTTCCAGCGCGCTCAGTTTTTTATCTTCCAGCCTGCGCGTCAGCTTCTCGCGCATTCTGGATAGCAGCCGCTCGGTTTCTTCCTTGGACAGGTGTCTGGCTTTTTCAAGATAGGCTTCGGAAGGTGTCTTTCTCATCGCAATTTATCCTTTTTGTGTATTGGAAACCGCTGGTTTTAATGCTACTCGTTTATACAAGTCGCTCGCTACCTCGGCGGGGATAATAGGGAACGAGGACCAACCCAAGGGTCGACGTCGCCAGCCAGGACAGCAGCGGATAGGCGAACGACCGAAGAACGAATCGCTCAAGGTCAACCGAAAGGACGGAAATGAAAATCAAATCCAGGGATTTCCAGGTACAGGAAGGGGACAAGGTCAACCTCAAGAAGTGGCCGACACGCGTGAAACCGCTCTACAAATCCAAGGAACAGTACCAAAAGCTCCTTGAGGACCAGGTGTCTGAACTGAGTGCGCTGCAACAACTGCACTACGCGTCCAACCGCTATGCGGTCCTGCTGATTTTTCAGGCCATGGATGCCGCCGGCAAGGATGGCGCCATCAAGCACGTGATGTCTGGAATCAACCCCCAGGGCTGCCAGGTATTCAGCTTCAAGCATCCGAGCGCGACCGAGCTCGAGCATGATTTTCTATGGCGAACCACGCAGTCCTTGCCGGAACGCGGCCGCATCGGCATCTTCAACCGCTCCTATTACGAGGAAGTACTGATCGTGCGTGTCCATCCGGAGATTCTCCGCAGCCAGGGGATTCCGGACGGGCTACTCAATGAAAAAACGATCTGGAAGGAACGCTATCGTTCCATCGTCGACCTGGAAAACCATCTCCACCGGAACGGCACCCGGATCATCAAGTTCTTTCTTCACCTCTCGAAGGAAGAACAGCGGAAACGTTTCATCGATCGCATCGACGAACCCGAGAAAAACTGGAAGTTCAGCCAGGCGGACATTGTGGAGCGGGGATTCTGGGACGAGTATATGCAGGCCTACGAAGCGTGCCTGAGCGCAACGAGTACCCAGCGTGCGCCCTGGTATGTGGTGCCCGCCGACGACAAGGAAAATGCCCGGCTGATCATTGCCCGGATTGTGGTCGATGCCTTCAAGTCACTCGGGATGCAGTACCCCCAAACTGATGCCCAGCACCGGCAGGAATTGCTGTCGATTCGCCAGCAACTGGTGAACGAAGCCCCGGATAACTGAGGCCTCGCCAGATTGATGGCCTCTCAGATCCGGACGAAATAGGGGAGCGCGGTCAATGCGACCCCGATGGCAACCAGCAGGAAGGTGTTGGAAACGAAATACGGAAAGACCATGAGCGCAAGCCCGCAGAATAACGGAACGATCGCTTGCTGCTTCTTGCCGTACAGGAAGAAGCCCAGCCCGATCGAGCCGAAAAGCAAACCCCATAAAAGTGACGACATGCTCATTGTGGTCTCGCGCCCTATCCTGGAATCGAAGCGTCTATCGGGATCGACGGCAGGTGCAACATAACATATTGAATAAATCCGTCAGATCAGTTTGTTACGGGCCGTTCTTGATTGCGTCCTCACGATTTCCGGCGTGCGGCCTTCTCGCGCAGGTTCCCCTGCCACTGGCATCCGGGTTGCGTGCAGCGAAATCGCCGCTGCCTGACGAAGAGGCTCAGGATGCGGTCGATGAGGCGGCGGCGGATCCGGATCAATCCATGCTGTCCGCATAGCGGGCACCAATAGGAATCGAGCTGGATAACGCGGGCTGCCTTCGGATATTGCCGGAAAGAAGAAAGAGAGCGTTCGGTCACGTCGTCTGGATACGAAACATCTAACAGCCTGGCTGGTTGATGGCATTGACCCGAACGCATCCCCCCAGTTCCGGAAATCAGGGATCAGCGCGGAACATCCGGCGGCGCCGCGTCGTTGGCCTCGATGCCATAGGGCTCGTGGCCGTAGTGTTCCGGCTTGATCGACGCAATGAGGCGGTCGAGACTGGGTGCGCCAATGTTGACGGGAACAGGTACGACCTGTCTGGCATCGACGACCTGCCGCACACGGTCCCAATCGATGGTCGGCCAATCCTGGCTTCTGGACTGCGAGACGGCATCGATCGCGCGCATGAGGAGGCTGTCCTGGTCGCCGGGATATTCCCCTACCGGCGCGGATACGCTGAGATAGAGTTGATGCTTGCGGTATCCGACCAGCACCGGTTGGTTGATGATTCTCACCGGCGTGGCTTTGGGTACCCTGGGAAACAGATAGGCCGCATTCTCGGGATACAGATGGACGCAACCATGGCTGACTTCCATCCCCACGCCCCACGGTCGGTTGGTGCCGTGAATGAAGATTTGCGAAAACCCGGTTTCCAGGGCGAGCATGCCCATGGGATTGTTGGGTCCGGGGGGAAAGTAATCGGGAAAATTGGCTTCGCCCTGTCTATGATGCTCGGCCTGGATGTCCTTGGGAACGATCCAGGCGGGATCCTTGTATTTGGCGATGATCCGGGTGCTGCCCAATGGTGTTGGCCAGCCGGGGCGGGCGATTCCGATGGGAAAGGTGACCACCGTTGCCGCTTCATTGGCCTTGTGGCGCGGGAAATAATAAAGCCGGCGCTGGGGAATGTTCACGACGATACCGGCCCACGGCCGCGGCGGCAGGATGAATTCGGTCGGAACGACGACCGGGGTTCCCTCGCCAGGCAGCCAGACCGACATCCCCGGATTGGCGCGGGTGATTTCGTCATAGCCAAGGTCATAATGCCGGGCAATGTCCAGCAAGGTGTTGCGGGCGTCAGCCGTCACCACCTGCAGCCGGCCGACGAGGTTGCTGCCATCGGTTGGCAGCGGAAACGTCGCGCTCCAGGCTGGGGCGACCCACCACGCCAGCAGCAGGACAAGCACTTGCAGGCAGGGAACTGAACGCACGATAGCGGTCGGAGAAGGGGAGTGCATGATGCATTTCATGGGTTGATCATGGGGGTCCTGAATTGCGATTCTGTTTGAATGCGTTGTTGGCTGCCGTCATTCTGGGGATATCCACGATCTCTTGGGCAGCTGGAGGGGCGAACTGGGTGCTGGTGGATACCCAGGCGCTGACCCTGACGGTGTTTTCCGCTGAAAACCATGTCCTGGCCCGCTTCCACAATATCGCGATCGGCAGCGGCGGCGTCGCCGAAACCCATCGCCGGGGCGACGAAACCACGCCGCGCGGCATATTCCACGTCACCTGGGTCGATCGCCACAGCCGCTTCAATACCTTCTACGGCCTCGATTACCCGTCTGCTCCTGTCGCCCGCCATGCATATGACGCCGGTACCCTCAACCAGGCGCAATTCGATACCATCATGCAGGCCTTGCGACATCACCGCACGCCCCCCCAGGATACGCCGCTCGGCGGCCAGATCGGAATCCATGGACTCGGTGGCGGCAATCCAGACGTCCAGCAGGCAGTCAATTGGACCAACGGCTGCGTGGCACTCACCAACCGCGACATCCGGCGGCTTGCCCAATGGATGCATGTGGGGACGCGCGTGATCATTCGCTGAAATTCCCGTTGCCGCCCAACGTATCGGATCGGCCACCCAAACCAGCCCGGCTTGATTGATGCCGGCGGACAGACGGCGCCAGGCCGTCTGTCCGCCGGGCCTGCAAAAATTATTTCTGCATCGTTTTCTTGAACATACGGTCGATTTTCTCGGCCAGCTTGTCGACTTCCTGCATGGCCTTGTCGGCTTCGGCTTTCGCCGCATTGGCAGTGGAGTTGGCCTGGTCGGCAGTCGACTTGGCCCCGTCGGCGGTCGCGTTGGCCTGGTCAGCCTTTTGCGAAGCCTGGGCGGCGGCAGTCTTGGCGGCATTGGCGTTGGTATTGGCCTCGTCGGCTTTTTTCGACGCCTGGTCTGCCGTGGTTTGCGCCTTGTTCAGTGCGTCGGTCGTGGCGCAGCCGCCCAGCAAGGCTGCGCAAACCAACGAAGTGCCGAGGAGGGAAAACATTTTGTACGAGCGTGCTTGGTTCATTTTTTTGCTCCAGAATTATTAAAGGTCTTGGAAAGCGCCGCACAAGCCAGAACGCGGCGCGACCATCAGTCGGACATCCGCCGGAACGGCGCCGCTGATATGCTCATCTTAGAGAATGGGCAGCATGTAGAAATAAAAATCGGATTTTGGTTCCGTAATCGCCCAGCCAGAACCGGATTCCAGCTCAATGGGCACCGCTGGCGACTGGTGCGGCCCCCCGTTTGGGCGGCCGGGCCAGCCAGACCATCAGCATCAGGGCGACGAAGAAGCAGCCGGACAGCCAGAAGATGTCGTTGGTTGCCAGCAACACCGCCTGCTGATTGATGATTCGCTCCAGCATGGCCGGGTCCGTGGCCGGATTGGCCAGGCTGCCTAGGGCGTCGGCCGCCGTCGGGTCGAAAGCCGAGACATGCGAGGTCAGGATACTGTGATGGAACTCGGCGCGGCGGTCCCACAGCGTGATGCTGAGCGAAGTGCCGAAACTGCCGGCCAGGATGCGGGAAAAATTCGACAGACCGGTGGCGCTGGGCATCATGTGGGGCGGAATATCCGCCAGCGTCAGGGCGGTCAGCGGCACGAAGAAGCTCGCGACGCCGAAGCCCATCAGCAGGCGCGGAATCACGATGTGTTGGAAAGTGACGTCGGAGTTGAAATTGCTGTTCCAGAACGACACCGCGGCGAATACCGCGAAGCTGAAGGTGGCCCAGATGCGCAGGTCGACCTTGTGCATGTACTTGCCTACGAACGCGGACAGGAACACCGGCAGGATGCCGATGGGCGCGGCGGCCATCCCGGCCCAGGTCGCGGTGTAGCCCATGTTGGTCTGCAGCCACAGCGGCAGGATCACGACGTTGCCGAAGAACACCAGGTAGCCGAAGCTCAGGATGACCGTGCCGACCAGGAAATTGCGCTGGGCGAACAGATGGAAATCCACCACCGGGTGGCGGTCGGTCAGTTCCCAGATCACCAGTACGCTCAGCGCCACCGCAGAGACAGCCGCCAGGGCGGCGATGGTGCCGGATTCGAACCAGTCCAGCTCGTTGCCCTTGTCCAGCAGGATCTGCAGCGCGCCCACACCCAGCACCAGCAGCACCAGGCCCACCTTGTCGATGGGTACGACCTGGGTTGCGCTGGAGCGCTTGCCGAGAATCGTCCAGGTCAGGAAGGCCGACAGCAGGCCGACCGGCAGGTTGATGTAGAAGATCCACGGCCAGTTGATGTTGTCGGTGATCCAGCCGCCGAGGATCGGTCCCAGAATGGGCGCGACGATGACCGTCATCGACCAGAGTGCCAGCGCGAGTCCCTTCTTTTCCGGCGGGTAATTGTTCAGCAGCAGGCTCTGCGAGAGCGGGATCATCGGCCCCGCCACGGCACCCTGCAGAACGCGCGCGGCGATCAGAACCGGCAGGCTGGAGGCCAGGCCGCACAGCCACGACGCCAGGGTGAACAGCAGGGTGGACAGCACGAACAGTCGGACGTCGCCGAAGCGGCGCGACAGCCAGCCGGTCAGCGGCAGGGCGATGGCGTTGCTGACGGCGAAGGAGGTGATGACCCAGGTGCCCTGGTTCGGGCTCACCGCCAGGTCGCCCGAAATCGCCGGCAGCGAGACGTTGGCGATCGACGTGTCCAGCACCTGCATGAAAGTGCCCAGGCTCAGGCCCAGCGTCAGCAGGACCAGGGTGGGACCGTGCAACGGAGGATGGGCCATGGCGCCCGGTCAGCCCGTATGGACCTGGTTGGCCCGCAGAATGGAGCGGATCAGGGCATCCGCACCGGCCGCGTCTTCCACCGGCGTGACGTAGCGGGTTGCGGGATGCGAATCCGCCTTGCCGGCAGCGGCGGTTTCCACTTCAACCTTCATCGACAGCCCGACTCGTAAAGGATGTTCGGCCAATTCCTTGGTGTCGAGGGTGATGCGCACCGGCAGGCGCTGGACGATCTTGATCCAGTTGCCGCTGGCGTTCTGTGCCGGCAGCAGGGAGAACACGCTGCCCGTACCGGGCGACAGGCCCGCGACGGTGCCGTGGAAGATCGTGCCGCTGCCGTAGAGATCGGAAACCAGTTGCACGGGCTGACCGATGTGCATGCCCTTGAGCTGGTCTTCCTTGAAATTGGCCTCCACCCACAGCTGGGTCATCGGCACGATGGCCATGAGCGCCATGCCGGGTGCAACCTGCTGGCCGATCTGGACCGAGCGCTTGGCCACCTGGCCATCGGAAGGCGCCCGGATTTCGCAGCGATTCGGGGCCAGCCAGGCTTCGCGCAGCCGGGCTTCGGCCTGTTTGACGGCCGGATGGGTCGCCACCGAGGTGCCGCCCACTTCGGCCTTCGAGGCTGCCAGCTGGGCGCGCGCCAGATCGAGCTCGGATCGGGCCTTGTCGCGTGCGGCGCGGGCGTGCTCGGCTTCCTCGCGCGAGATCGCATCGACGGCGACCGCCCGTTCGCGCCGCACCAGATCGGCCTCGGCCTGTTCCAGGGTGCGTTGCTTCACGGCCAGATTGGCGGTCTGCTGGGCGTGGGCCTCGAAGGTCTGGCTGATCCGGCGCACGATTTCCCCCAGATCGGCCTCGGCCTTGGCGAGGGCCAGCCTGGCATCGGTGTCGTCCAGCTTCACCACGACCTGGCCCTGCTTGACGAAGTCGGTGTCGTCGGCCAGTACCGCCACCACCGAGCCGGCGACACGCGGCGTGGCCCGCACCAGGTTGCCGGCCACATAGGCGTCGTCGGTACTTTCGTGTCCGCGGCTGTGCAGGAACCAGCGTACGCCCCAAATCGTCCCCGCAATGAGAAAAATCAGGGCCAGAATCGTCAGCAGACGTTTGCGTTTGGCCGGATTGGCTTCCGGAGGATCAATGGTCATGGGGCAGGGTCCTTGTGGAGGGCGTCGCCGCCCAATGCCTTGAATAGCGCCACACGGGCGCGCAGGCTGGCGGCCTGGATCTCGATCTCATTCATGCGCTGGGTGAGGACGGCACTGTTCGCTTCGAGTGCGTCGAGCGGGCTGGCCAACCCGATCTGCCGGCGCTGTTCCGCCAGGGAACGGGTCTGTTCGGTTTCACGCAGCGCCAGTCGCTGCGCCTGACTGCGGTGTTCCAGGCTCGCAATCAGGGCATATGCATCGGCGGCCTGGCGGGCAGCTTCCAGGATGGTGCGGTTATACGCCGCCACGGATGCAGCGTAATCCGCTTCGCGCATGCCGAGTTTCGCGCTCAGGGTCTGGCGGTTGAAGATCGGCAGATGCAGGGCCGGACCGATCGATGCGGACAGGCTGTTGGCCTGGAACAGCTTGCTGAGATCGAGGGTTTCCAGGCCGATCATCATGCGCAGATCCAGATTGGGGTAGAAATCCGCCTTGGCTGCCGCACTCCGGTCGGAAGCGGCTTCAACCTGGCTTCGTAACGCCGCCACATCGGGTCGGCGGGCCAGCCAGTCCAATGGGAGACGGGCTGGCAGGGGTGGGAGCCGGGCGTCGAGTTCAGGCATCGGCAGACTGGCAGCGTGATCCGGGTCGCTGCCGACCAGGGCGCTCATGCGATAGCGCAGCGCGCGCGCCAGATAGTCCAGACTGCGGGTCAGGTCCTCGTCCAGATCCAGCTTTTTGCGCGCATCGATCAGGGGCTGTGCGGAATCCAGACCCAAATCGAAACGTGACTTGAGCAGCGCATGCGCCTTGCGGTGGCTCTGGGTCAATGCGCGGGCGGCTGCCAGACGCGCCTCGACATCGGCCCAGGCAAAATACGTATCGGCGACCGCTGCCGCCAGGGTCTGGCGGATGGCATCAGCTTCGTCGCGTGCCGCCTGCTGCTCGTTGCCCGCAGCCTGGATCAACGCCCGATTCTTGCCCCACCAGTCAAGCGTGTAGGACAGGTTTTCGGTGATATCGGTCTGAGTAAAGGTACTACCGCCGATGGGCGGCGGAAACAACCCATTCTTGCTCAGGTGTTCGCGGGCAACGGAGGCATCGGTTTCATAGTGCACCTGGGCGTCGAGGCGGGCCAGCCGTTCGGCTTGATCGGCCACGCGCAGGCGCGCCGGCGCGGCGGCCAGATCGGGAGCATCCCGCAAGGCTGTTTCGATCAACCGGTCCAGGTTGGTCAACCCGAAGGACGTCCACCAGTGTTCTTGGAGAAGCGGAATATCCGTGGCCGCGGACGTGTTGGACAAAGCCGACAGCGTGGCCGCCGTCTCGGGCGCTTTCAGCGCCGGCCGGGCCGGCAAGTCGTGCGGCAGTTCGGCACAGCCGACGAACATCAGGAACAAGCCGGGCAGCAGTCGCTTCATGAGGCCCCCCTGAAGCGCCGCAGACCTTTCAGCATTTTCCTCAGCAGGCGGTCGAACTCGGCGATCTCGGCCGGGCTGAAATCGATCCATTGCTGCTCGATCCGTTGCCAGATGACCGGCAACACGGCCAGGATCAGTTTCCGTCCTGACGGCGTCAGCGACAGTTCCACCCGGCGGCGGTCTTGCGTACACGGTTTACGGCTGACCCAGCCCGAACCGACCAGGTCATCCGCCAAACGGGTCACATTGGTACGGGATGCAATCAGGGCGTCGCTCAAATGGCTGGGATTCAGCCGGTTGTCCTCGCTGCTCAAAATCATGGCAAGCGCCAGGAAGGTCGAACTGTTGAGCCCAAACTCTGAAAGGTGTTGGTTATAAACATCGTCCAATTCCTTGAAAACATAAAAGAACAGACGGTTCAACACAACCCGGTCCCGGGGCATGCCAGGCAGTTGCCCGGATATGCGGCCGATGCCATTCTCGAAATAGGTGAAGTCCAGGTTCACGTCTTTGCCATGCTAGCCAGTAGATTGGTTAGTATCATAGCGTCAGAAATAGTTTCAAATGTAACTACTTTTATTATTTAACATAATATACATTATGTGCATATTAACGGGTCTTGATAAAGCCCCTAAGGGGCGTTCGCGCTGCTCAAGTAGACTCGTCTGGCCACATCCCTGACCCTACTAGGCCTCCATCAAACCTAAATTCTTTCAATTTGTCAATATCTCCGCGTACATACGAACTCGAAATCAAATCGTTCGGCAAGCACCACAGGCTTTACTGGAGAACGCCGTACAGTGGTCAAGCGACAGCAAGCACTAAATGTCCAAGAGGTTCGGCGGCAGGCTTCACCTTGATTTCAATGTCGTAGCCCAAGCGATTCAAGCAGTCCATCAACTTGCGTTCGGACAGGTTGGAGAAGTCGCCGCGCAGCATGCCGGACACCTTCGGCTGTGTGATGCCCATGCGACGAGCCGCCTCATCTTGGGTGAGCCCGAGTTTGCGCACGGCTTTGGTGATCTCGATCACCAAACCGGATTTGATTTTGAGTTTGTCGGCGTCGGGCAGACCGAGATCGGCAAAGACATTCCCCGAGCCCATTTCGACCTCAATTCCATCAATGATTCGTTTTGCCATTTCGTAACTCCTTCGCAAGCACCTCGGCTACCTTTAGCCTGGCGCGGATGATGTCCATGTCCTCTTTCGGTGTGGCGATCCCGCTCTTGCTCTTCTTCTGGAAGCAATGCAGGACAAACACTGCCTCCTCGAACTTCACGGTATAGACAGCGCGGTACGTGCCGCCAATGTCGTTTTCGACCACTTCCAGGACTCCGGCCCCGCCGAATCCCTTCATCACCTTCGCCGCGTCGTGCTGATCACCGCGCTGCGCGAAGTCAAGGGCGTGACCGAAGAATTTCCGCACATCGGCAGGAAGGGCCATCAAGTCTTTTTTGCACCCCCCGACCCAGACGAGCGATTTGTCTTGTGCTGCCATGGACGCATTATACCTGTAATGGAATAAAAGGTAAGCGCCCATCTGGCGCCACCCAAACCGTCTCGCACAGGTGGCGGGTTTGGGAGCCGGTTTTCACCTAAAAATACTTCTTGTAAAACTGCCACTGAACCCGTGTAGACACAGTAAAAACCAGCGCCAGCGGCGCAATGATCCAGAACGGACTCATTGCGACCGGCAGGCAAAGATACAGCGTGACCCCGGATGCAAAGAACATCAGCTTCGCGAGGCGCCCAATTTTGTGAAGATCCGCCGATTCGCGTCCTGCGCACGCGCGGCGGATATAACGCTCGGTCAGGCCGTCTACGCCAGCCAGGACATACAACAGGAAAAACAAAGGGGTCGCAGCCAGTACGAAGCCAATCCTGATTCCATAGACCTGAATCACGTTCATAGCCAGGTAGATTTCCCGTGCATTGCGCGCAACAAACTGGCTGAGGTACATCCGGTCAACCTCGTTGACCGGATACCCGGAGAAATAGGCATAGGTGGCTTCATGGAGTGATGTCGCCTTGAAAAAAAGCCAGTAAGTCCACTGTTGGGTCTGCTCTGTAAGTGTGGAAAGGCCGGCGGCGTGGCTTCCTGGCCGTACAAGCTCATTGACGCGTGCGGTTTCCGACTGGAACAAAGCGTCGGCAGCTTGCACAGGATCCAGCCATTGATATTTGGCAAACAGGAAAGCCGCGGTGAGGGTGATCAGGCCAAGCATGACATATAGCAAGAGCGTCCCAAAAAGCCATTTCAATGGCCACAGAAAAGCGACAGCCACATTGCTGTCATAGAGACCGGAATTCCTAGAAGCCACTGCCCTTCCCTTCAACGACCAGATTTTCCGTCTCGGTGCCGTGCGTGTCGTATTTCTGACGCATGCTCGCGGCAATGTCTTCCAATGACGCAGGAATGGGGTGCGCTTCGTCGGGGTCGAACAGAGGGAGCCTGATTTTGTAGAGCTGGCCGCCTTCGATAAGCGCAAAAGCCTGCCCCTTGGGCAACTGCACCAGATCTGCCGGCGACAACATGGGGGCTTCCTGGGTGCTGATCCGGTCTTCGTTCCGTGTGGTGAAAGACAATACCTCACGATCATCTGAACTGTCCGTGGCAGCACTGGCTTGAATCGAGGTGACCAGTTGCACATCCGGGAGCTGGTCGGTGAGAATTTCGGCGGTTTCCTTGTTCTTGACCCGTAGCATGATCAGGGTATTGAGGTTGCCGCCAATCTGTGAGGCCTTCGCCTTGTTGCCAATGCGGGCTTCCACGTCGGCCCAGGTCTGGGTATAGACCGCTACTTGGAATCCCGCACCACCAGCCTTGTTCAGAAGCGGGATGAATTCGTCGCCGATCAGCTCGTTGAACTCGTCCGCATGGATGGACAGTTTGCGCTTGGGGATGGCCGTGGACAGCCCGTAGCCCTGCTCGAACTTGTAGGTCTGGCCGGCGATCGAGGTCAGATCGGCGAACATGGCGTTGCCCACTGCGCCAGCCACTTCGTAATCAGAGAGCGAATCGAGCCCGACATAGACCACCGCGCCGCGTTCGATGACGCTCATCCAGTCGAAGATCGGCCTTGGATCAGTCGGGTCGTCGTACTGCGGAGACAGTATCTGCGCGGTTTTTCCGGTGGTGAGTTTTTCCAGCAAGGGATAGAGACTGGACACCAGTTTCTCGAAATAGCTGCGGTCGTTCGACAGGATGGATGCCAGGCCGTCCGCTATCGGGTCATGCAGATTATTCTCGCGGACGAACAGCAGGATTTTCATGGCATCCATCGTCCGCCCCGATTTCATTGCCTGCTGAATCTGGGTCTTATCCATCTCGATGGCATCAACCGCCGCATTCCAGCCGGGTTGTTCCCGGTCAAGCCAGAAGCGTAAGTATTCCAGCGCCAAGGCGTCGATATTGACCGCATCCTCATAAATCATGCGGTAATCCGGGCGGTAGCCGAGGGTGGTGCGCGCGCGCGCGATCACGTTCACGAAGCGCCAGACAAATTCCTTGAACGCGGCAGACTGTCCTTCGCCCGGAAGTTGCCCAGCGATACGGGTGCTGACCTCGGTGGTTCGGGCAAAATTGCCGATCGGGTTGTAACGTGCGGACTGGTCAGGGTAGCCCAGGTGAAACATGAAGAACTCGCGCCCAGCCATGGCCGCCTCGATGTAGCAGCGGGTCATCAGACCGGCATCGCCCTTGGGATCGAATACGATCACCACGTCGCCTCGCCGAATGTCTTGTGTGATAAGAACCTCGGCGAGGCGTGATTTGCCGACCCGTGTGGTGCCCAGCACGACCATGTGGCCGGGCCGCTCAACCAGATCCATGCTGATTTCCGTTTCGTCCGGCTCCAGTCCGTGAATGATCGGATCGCCGCCAAAAGGCGGCAATGGCGTAGCCGGGTTCCACCAGACTTCCTTCCTGGTCTGCCGCGCCAGCCAGCCCGAGGCGCCGCCGCGCCCTTCGTGGCGGAATTCGAAGCAACGCGCCCAGGTATACAGGCCGGACTGGGTGATGTAACGACGGTTCTTGGGATCGCGCGCCAGTGCCAGGCGCTGGGTATGGCGCTGATCCCACTTGAATCCAAGACCGAGGAAAAGTCGGCTTTTTGAGACGGGAATTGCGCTGGTAGGAATGACGTACTTAGGCAGCCGGGTAAGGTTGCGCTGAAATCGGGATACCCGAATACCCTGTCTCAGTCGCACGCCGGCATGCAGGACCATGCCGGCAGCGGCTGTCACGATCAGCTCCTTTGGCAGGAAAAACCACTCGTGAGCGCTCATCAGGAGAATGGCGCCGGACAACGAGGCAAAGGCCGGCACGTATTCGACCGCGGGCCGGAACAGGTTTTCGATGGGATAGCTCATGTCAGACGTGTTCGATGGGTTTGTCGAACCTGACAATGCAGGGATTATTCGGCGGAAGTGGATTCACGAATCGAACAGGATCCAGTATGACCACGCCAGAGATCAGTTTCTTGCCCTCGCCATCGGCGCCGATCACCATGTAACGCTGGATGTTGCTCTTCTTCTCTCCGGTAACCAGATTCCAGCCAGCATTGGTAACCTGGCGCTGGATGCCGGTCCCCAGCTTGCTCCCCGCTCGATCCGATGGCGTGCCATCGCCCTCCTCCCCGAACAGTTCGGCGAACTTGCGAAAGATCACTGGGGAAACCAGCATCATTCCTTCGTCAACGAAGTGAATCATGGCGTCCGCACGGTTGTACGGCATGCTGCCTTCCGAGAGGCCTTCCTGAACCCAGCGCATGAACCGCATGGCTGCACCAGAGGGTTCCTTCTTTCTCGAGCCAGGCTTGGGCCTGGCCGCTGTCTGCCCTGCAGGTGCAACCGGCTTCAATGCTGCTGCAGTAGGGGGCTTGGGTTTTGGTGAATGTTTGATCGCGGCGTCATCTTCATCGAGAAAGCCTGCGTCCTCAGCCGCGCCCCCAGGTTCAGATAGAGCGGCCGCTCTGGGCTGTGCCGGCGGGCGAATGGGAGGGAGTGCCGTGCTGGCTCGCTTCGGCTGGTCTTCGGAGTTCGGCGAGGGGGTAGGATCTGGCTGCGGTATGACGAGTGACAGCTGGTTGGCCAGATCCTCCAATGGGTTGGTGGCTGGCTCAACGCCAGAATCACTCATGGAACCAATAATTAGCTCGGATTCTGAATCGAGCGGCTGGATGTATGAGGCATCCTGTTTTCCGGCAATGATCTTGCCTCTCATGATTTCCGGGTAAAGAACCGGGGACTGGAACAGTTTGTCGAGCGAGAAGCACAGCACGGTCAGCTTTTGTTCCCACCCTTCATCGAGACTGACCGTGACCTGCCACACAGCACGGTTCTCACTGGTGGGGATCAAGGCACCGTACTCTTGCCAGGTATCGAAAAGGCGATCGTTCTTATCCTTGCCAGGTATGCCCTCCCCGCTTTCGCGTTCAGTCAGGAACTGGCGTACCTCGTCAGCCAGCCGCTTGGACACGAACCAGATTTTTCCATCGTAAACCCAGCCATGGGAGCCCGCCCTATTCAGGCCCAGTCGCCCTTCTTCCAGCATCAGGCGCAAGGCTTGCATCAGGCGTTCGATTAGTGGCACCGACCGGGCGGAAGCAAAGCGGGTGCGCGGTCCCTGCATCAGGTTGTTCTTGACTGACTCGGAGTCGGCGCGTGTGACGATTTCTCGCAGCACCCCCTTGTCTTGATCATCCCCCGAAAGGTAGCTCGTCAAATCGCCCATGAGCTGTACGTCATCGGCAAGCCAAGCGAGAACATGGGAAGGGACAAGCCTCTGGAACAGCACGATAGGCAGTTTCTTGTGCAAGTCGTAATCCCGCGTTATCTCGAAATTCAACGTGTAATGCGTCAACCCCTGATCCAGCATCGAGCCAGCAAGAGGCTGCCACTTGCCACAAGGTTTTCTCGATCGGAGAACTTGGACATTGATATCGGCCATAGGCCTTCCAATGTCATGCAGTAGCGCAGCCAGGAACACCGCGTAAGTCCAGCGGTGCTTGCGAGCCGGGATTTCCTCGGGGGCTGCTCCGACCGGAAGCAGATAGCCTTGCCGGAAGCGTAGCGCGTGCGCTGCCGACTCCATCATATGGGTCATGAGGCCACCGGGCTGCGCGTGATGGTGCGATTCCGAGGCTGGTAGCAGTTGAGTCCATTCCGCAGCCCGCTCGATGACGGGCATGCAGTCTTGGTGGAACAGGGTGTAGTCGAAGCCCATGCGGTCACGACATCCGTCGACCAGGGCTTGAAGGTTGAGTTGATCCAGGACGGCTTTGCCAGGGAGAACCTTAATATGGTTGGCTGCCCTTAAATCGCTACCGGATGGAGTTGAATGGTCGGACGCCGCGTGGTCGGTGTGGCGGGCAATACGCCAAACGACCCATACGCCGCCTACTCCCAAGGCTCCAGCGGCAATGAGCAGCCAATCACCGGACATCAGCGGTGTGGGAGCTGTTCGATGAGCCATGAGGCAATTACGGGTGAAGACGGGAAAGTCCCTTCCCATTTCCAGCAATTGGGCGATAAGTCCCCGCCGATGAAATCACTGAGGGATAGTGAGAGCGGATCCCAGCGCTCCGCGGTTTCGGGATGGCGGACACGCCAAGTAAGGAATTCAAGATGAGATAGCGCGTGGGCTACTTCGTCGTCTGTAGTCCCATGCTCCAGTTCGGAGATGCAATGAAGCACCTCATGGGCTGGGGATTCCTCTTCGTCTTCAAAATAGCATCGATCGATCCCGTCATAACGGGCAAGCCATGCAAACACAACGGCCGTCCAGTGGGACAGTTCGATTTGTTCGAATCGTGCCGCAATGTGTGCGAAGAGCGTGACAGGATGATCCTGATTGTTGGGTTCTTCTATGGAAGCCACGGGCACTCTTTGCGCGAGGAGTGGAAATGCCCGTGATGCTATGGACTCGGCCTTGGCTTTGCAGCAGATAATTCAAACAAAGTTTTTTTGATTGATTGCTGAAGTGTATTTTGTTTTGTGGTACGCGTTTTTGTGGCCCGGATTAGCAGCTATTGGGGCTGCCCTAACCCAACAATGGGTAGTCCTTCCTGTTCGACAGTAAAGCCTGCTGTTGCAATTTCCTCACCCAGCGTTCCCCAGCCTGCGGCACTCGCAAAACGCCGGATTCGTTCTAGTGTGTGCGGTCTGGCTTTAACGCGTCGGTCCTCTGGAACGTCGTCTGGATGCATCATCCACGGTTGAAGGGTATGCCCAGCTGATCTAGCATCCTGAGCCAATATGGAGGCGATCCTGAACCCGCCTTCGTCAATATCGCCCCAATGATAGACGGGCACACCTGGCGGCAAGCCGCCAAGCAGCCGAACATACATAGCTCGCCATGCTGGGGTGGGCATCCCGGCGGTATAAATGAGCAAGACTTCCTCATCATGGCGGCGTTTTGCCTCGCTATGGAAAGTGGTCTGGTTTTCTATGGTCATCACCATTTTCGGGATGCCGGCCAGCCCGGTTACGGATGATGCGGAAAATGCGCTGTATGGCGCATCCAAGCACTCCGTTACTCGTGTGCGCGCCACCACGATTTTCCCGGCCATTCGGACCGGCTGCTCTTCACGGAATAACCCGATTTCCTGCCATACATCGGCAGGCTCTCGGATCTCGGCATCCACATCACCCGTCAGCAAAACATCAACAGGAGCCGCCAGCTTTTCGATGCGCTTGCTGTCTTTGAACAGCCTCGCGCTGACCTCCCGGATCGGTACGTCCACAGTACGACTTTCTAGGTTGCGGATCATGAAGGTGATGACATGCGCGGCATCAACCCAATCTTGATAGTCCTCCGGGCCGAATGTGCGGATTTTTTTCAAACTGGCCCAGCGAGCCAGAACATCATTTAGCACAGGAAAGTCCTGCACCAGGGGGGCGAACCGGGATTTAGCCCGCTCAAGTTTGCTCTCGGCCGTATCCACCCCGAGAAGGTCCGCAAGCGCATCGAGATCAACAAGCTCGACGCGCTCGATGAAGTCTTCTTCTACCTGGCCTTTTGGCCATATGAGCGTTACCGCACCGATGGCCCTGGCCGATTTCATGACGGCCTCAAATGCCTCCTTTTCCAACAGAGAGCGGGTCGCGCGATAGTCGGAAAGCTGCGAACGGGTAAGCGCAGGTGGGGTGGAGCGAACGCCGGCCTTCGCGCGGTTCCCGGCATCCAGCAGCTTTACGAGGGCATTGCGAGCTTTCGTGTCCATCAAGGTCAGGAGATCTGCGCCCCTGCCATGCCTTCGGTCCGCATGCGGTTGACTTCGCGCTCGACGAGTTCGGGATGTACGTCCGGATCGTCTGACATGAACATATCTCGCATGTCCTGCGTGATGTCGTGCCCCTCAACGAAGACCACATTGCGATCCGTGTCGCGGATGATGTCGTAGTAACGGTGCATGAATGCGTTGAGCACGCCCTGGTTTTCTCCGGGGCTTGCCATGAACACCTGCAACCCGAGGTCCTCCAGGTAGCGCATGGTGGCCGTAATGTTGGTAGGGTCCATTTTGTTGAAGGCTTCGTCCAGCAGGATCAATCTGATGCCATCCCGGTTGTTCCGGTCGAGCTTGTACGCCGAAGCCATCGCAGCGCCGGCAATCACATACAGCGGCGCGCGATGCTCGCCGCCGGATCCCGGGCCGATGCGCTTACTCAAATGGCCGACCACCCTGTCTTTTGAGGTCAGGGGATCTTTCCTCATGATCTCGATATCGAATTCGTAGAACTCGCGGTAGTCGTCCAAGGGGCTGACCACACTTCCCGCGCCCGTTGCTGTCTTTTCTTTCAGCAGATCCTCGAACTGTTTCGGGATCTCACCTACGCCCCCCAGCAAGTCCTCCTGTGCGCCAAATTTCCCGATGTCCTTGATGAAACCGAGCAACTTTTCGTAGTTGGGGCGAATAGTCCGCTTGAACTGATAACGCTCCCCATTGCTAAACGCAGGGCAATCCTTCAATACCTTGTTCAGGCGCTCCATCGTCAGATCCAGTGCTTCGATGTGCTGGTTCAGCACCAAGGCAACATCGTTCCTGAAAGTCTGTTGGGATACTTTGTATGCATGATCCAGCTGGGCCTTGTATTCAAGCAACTCAGTGTCACGCAGCCGCTTGAGTATGTCGTCCACCCAAGCTTGCCCCTTGCGCCAGTCGTCCAAAACTTCCTGGCTGGCCTGCTCGCGATATTTCGCCAGAAATTCCCCCAGTAGGCGGCTTCCCGTATTTGTTTCGCGTGCAACTTGAACGCTTGCTTCGTTCATTTTTGATTTGCAGTATTCCGCCATGCCGACGAGGTTGTCGTCAAACCTCTCCAGCGACACATCCCACTGCGAGGCCGCATAGTCCGGATCGTATTCCGGGTCGTTGCGGGCATCTTCGGAGGCTTTTCCGGCAGACGCCACCCCTCCGGTAGCATTCCGAACATCGTCTTCGCGCTCACTCAGCGCGTTTTCAGCTAGCCTGTTCTCCCTCGTGTAGCACATGATTGGCCTGCTCAAGCACTACATCGAATCCTAGCGCTTTCCATGTGGCGGCTTTCCTGGACGCCTTGGTAGCGTTTGCGAAAGCTGTCTCGACGGTAGTGCCGTCCTTAATCTTTTGATCGATATGGGCAACCATTTCGGTCAGTTGCCGGAACGATTCTGTGACTTCCTTAAATTTCTTGATGTTGGTTGATTTAGCTTCAAGCACGTCGTTGCGTACGATCTCGTCCACGGTCTTGTCAAACCGCATGCGCAGCGCGAAGCGGAACGCCCTGATGAACTGTTCGTAGGAAGGCATGCCGCTGGAGCCGCGCAATTCCAGCAGACATGACCTGATGTAGCGCTCGGCCTCCGGGTAAATCGGATCGGCCTCGGGGTTCAAAGCCTTGGCGCGCTGAATCAATTGCTGCTTGAAGGCGCCCCACTCCCTCGGCTTTTCCTTGCCATCGACCGTCTCAAGATGGTCACCCAAACTAAGCTCAATTCCGGGCAGCAGATACCGTCCAAGGACATCATGCTGTTCGCGATCCTTGGACGCATAGATGCACACCCCCATGGAGATGGGCTTGTTGGTTTCCGAGTTGCGCCATATCAACGTGATGTAGGTGTTGGCATGTTGCCGCGCCCGGTCATCCGGGTTCTCACCATGCTGACCAAGGCAATAGCTCCGTATGGAACGTGTCGTCTTGTTCTCGTCGGCCTGCGCGTTCAGGGCCATCAACCGGCCATTTGCGCCAAACATGGCGATCTGTACCGCATCCAGGAAGGAGCTCTTGCCGCTGGCGTTCGGCCCGAATATCCCGGTGATTTCGGAAACGCGGACTTGAGTTCTTTCGAACAGAAAGAACTGAACCAGATTGATACTTTCCAGGTAGATCATGCTTGCTCCTCCACCGATTCCTCTTCTTGGCTGTCCGCTTCGTCATCCATCTCTGATGCGGGTTGGGCGGCTTCCACAAACTGCTCCAGCCGGCTGATAGCGGTCTCGCCAAGCAATTCGACGATGGCTGGACGGATCGCCAGCGCGTATGGCTGGTCCTCATTGCCCACCATATCGGCCATCTCGTCCTCAGCCAGCTTGCGCACAATTCCCCACCGCTTGAGCACCTTCACCAGGCTTTCCAGCTCGCTGCGGCCCGGAGACTCACGCTTGCCAGACGTGGACAGCCGGTACTTCTCTTCAAGCTCGACCAGATCGCAGACGACCTCACCGGATTCATTCAGTTGCCCCGTCCTGGCGTGCTCGTCGTAAATCTTGCGGAGCACGAGGGCAAGCAGGGTTTGAGAGGTGGTTGCTGTGCCGGCCTTGCCGTTGTCAGGGATTGCGCAGGCATAACGAAGCTGCCTGTTCACTTTCAGCCCAACCCCGACCTGCGAGAGAACGTGTTTGAACTCCCTTTCAAAGAGCTCAACCATGCCGTATGCCATGCGACTGTTCCGGTCGGCGTAATAAAGAACTTGCTCGGAGATCAGGCGGCTCGCGGTGGATTCAAAGTCCTCCGCGATATATTGGTTATTGGTTTTTGCTGCGATAGATTCCCAATACTGGCTCATAAAGTGCCCCCTTTGGTGGCTGTCTGTTTCCTGGTGTTCTCAATACGGAACGGGATGCCGGATAACCAGTTGTTCTGCACTTCCTTGTCTCCAGTTCGCTTGACCCTGAAGCCGCGCATCATCACCGCAGCTTTCTTTTGCAGTTCGGGAGAATCGCTCTCCATGAGGGCGCCAAGCACAAGCAATGTCTGGTAAGCGCGGATATCCGCGACACCGTTCAATTTGAGTTCTTCACTTTCGATCTGCTGCTTCCCGGAAAGCTGGCGGGAAACGAACTCAACCAGCTTGGGCACGTTCACCATGCGGACATTCCGTGCGAGCGCCTTGAGCCGCGCCCGGGCGATGTCTTCTTCTGTCGGGACGGCCTCCCTCAATTCAGAAGCCGTCTGCCGCACCTCTTGGCGGCGCGGCTCGGCAAGCCTGGTTGGGCTGATCATGTCGCCCGGGGCGAATGGGGTGTCATGGAACTCCTTTCTACTCGCGATTACGCGAACGATCGCGGCATCAACGATCTGGTCGATAGACCGCAGCGAACGCAGCCGGTAATCCAGATAGACGAGCGCCCTGCGATTGGCCCAGCGGATCTCGTTATCCAGCCGTTCCAGGTAATCATCAATGCGCTGAAGGTCGAGCAATTTCTGGATGTCGCGCCCGAACATCCGTTCCGCCTTTGCGCGGTCGCCCGGGAAGCGTTTCGCCTCGTACCACGCAATCAAGCGCTCGCGACTCGTATCGGAGGCTTGCAAGTCTTCGGCCCATCGTAGAATCTGCGGGCGCCTCGACAAGGGGTGCTCTCGCGTCCTCAATTCCTTGTAGTCGCCGATGAACACCTGCTCGACGAAATCATTGAAAAACCGCCTAACGTACTGTGTGGTCGTTTCTTCCTTCGCCAGCGACACCATCAAGTCGTGAATATTGGTGCCGGTGTTGCTGATGTGCTCCAACAGGTTCCTTGCCTGTTCGGCGGCTTCCGCGAGCGAATCGCCGTCGGCCCCTTCGGTCACCAGCTTGAGGTTGGCTTCAATGGAGCGCACCTTGCCGGCCACAAAAATCGGGCCGGTCTCTGCGAAATTGATCAGACGACCGAGAAACTGGCTGACCGTGGGTGTCATGGAGACGCGCTTGACCACGCCATGCTGGTAAAAGTGCAGCCAACCGCTTTCCTGAAGCCGGTTGAAAATGGTGATGGCCCGTATTCCAATCGGGGTTTCTGGCGCATCGCCGTCTTCGTCTATCCACAAATCATGGATAACGAGTTCATCTTCGATGTCCTGCGTGATATCCCGGTTCGTGTAGCCGTGACTGGGCGGCAATGGGGCATTCGGGCCAAAGCGCTTCTCGTAGAGAGCGCACAGGATAGTCCAGTAGGTTTGCTTGTTGGGCGAGGCGAGAGGGCCGAACAGGCGCTCAGGAAGCCTCTCGAAAAGAAGGGATGCGGCCCCACCGCCAATCCCTAGCGGCCGAAAACCCACGGCGCCACCTCCTCTTTGTTTTCAACCGCAATCTGATAGTCCGGCGCTTGCTGGATTTCTGTATCCATGGCCGCCCGAACATCCTGTATGAAGTAAGGAACAAGGGCCGCCCGGCACGTCTCAACGCGGCCTGAGGTTCCGTTGAAGTATTCAGCCTGAATGACCTTGGCCTGATCAGGTGAAAGCCCCGGGTGGGCGATCAGTCGCACAGGGACTTTGGTATTCCAGGCGAGGTCATCGGACTTGGCGCGTTCCGCAACAAACGCTAATGGTTTGACTTCGAGGATGCGGCCCAGCGTGTAATCTCTGAATCCCTGATTTTTCTGGCTATAGGCCCGTACATGCCATCTGCGGCCGGCGAGAATAAGGCTGTGCGGAGAAATGACGCGACGATGTGGTGCGGGTTCCCCCATGGACACGTAAATGATCTCAACGGATTTTTTTTGCGTGACCGCCTGACCCAAAGCGGCGAATATCTTCGGTGTGGGGACGGATATGCTGGGAGTGGCCGACCATGCGACGGCCTCGCTGTCGTCCAAGGCCGACGCATACGGAAGCCCAACCATGGACAGGTATCTGGATAGAGACTCAGAAATTTGGGCCTGGGACGCCGCGGAATACAATTTGTAGGCGTCTGGTGTCGCGTAATAGCTTCGTGATTTGCTCTCCCAGAGCATCCAATCTGGGTGCAAATCCCGAAGTTCCCTTATCCATTGGCTCGCTCTTACCTGCCCAATGCCAAATATTTCGCACACTCTGGAGCGATTTAAGCGTCCCTCCCATGTCAGGAGAAGTTCCAAAAGTGGAAGTCGTTGCTGAGGGCTATCGTTTTTATGATCCATGCGGAGCTTTCGATGATAAATTAAAATATATCATATAATTAAATTTATCATACAATTTTTTATACTATTGGATTGCATGCGGATAACCGGATGGCTTCAAGCATCCACTAAAGCCATCCGGAGCCAAGCGCCAAAAGCTTATTGTGGACATCAAAGAAGCATTACAACCGGCAGAATCCGTGGCAATTGCCACGAGCTCTGTGGGCTGGAGGGTCATCTCCGCAGTGCCGGAATGCGGCCACGCAACATGATCGCCATCAATGCGAGACCGCTGAATGCGGCCCCTGCGATGAACGTCTGCGATGCGCCGAAGCGATCCCATAGTAGGCCGGCCAGTGCGCTAGCCACGAGCATCGCCATGCCGCTCACCAGATTAAAGAAGCCGTAGGCGGTGCCGCGCAATTCTGCCGGCGCGGTATCGGCCACCATCCTCGCCAGCAGGCCTTGCGTGATGCCCATGTGCAAGCCCCACAGCGTGATGCCCAGCCACACCCAACTCCAGTGGTTGCTGTAAGCCAGCGCGACATCCGCGCCGATCAAAATCGCCAGTCCCCACACGAGCAAGCGGGTATGGCTCATGCCATCCGAGAGCTTGCCGAACGGATAAGCTGAAAGCGCGTAAACCACATTCATGGCGATCAGCACCAGGGGCGCCGACGCGACGGGCAAGCCACCTTGCCAGGCACGCAAGACGAGAAAGGCCTCGGAGAAGCGCGCCAGGGTGAACATGGCGCCGATCACCACGACCCACCAGTAAGCGCGCGACAAGCGGCGCAGGCTTTCCCGGCGGATGGGATTGACGGGATGGCCGTCGCGTTTCGTCTCGGGCTCCTGCACGCCAAACAGCAACAGGGCGACCGAGAGCACGCCGGGGATGACCGCCACCCAGAACACGGCGCGGAAGTCGTTTGCCCACAGCAGCATCAGGCCCAGGGCAAGCAGCGGGCCGAGGAAGGCGCCCACGGTGTCGAGGGATTGGCGCAGGCCAAAGGCCGCCCCGCGCAGTTCGGGTGGCGCGATGTCCGCCACCAGTGCGTCCCGTGGCGCACCCCGGATGCCCTTGCCGACCCGGTCGATCAGGCGCGCGGCGAAGGCGAGACCGGAACTTGACGCCAGCGCGAACAAGGGCTTGGAGAGCGCCCCCAGCCCATAGCCCAAAACGGCAAGGGGTTTGCGCTTCCCCCAGTAGTCGGAAAGCGCGCCCGAGAACACCTTGACGATCAGTGCGGTGGCCTCCGCCGCCCCTTCGATCAGGCCTACAATGAACACGCTTGCGCCCAGGGTCGTGACCAGGAAGACCGGCAACAGGCTGTGAATCATCTCGGACGAGATGTCCATCAACAGGCTGACAAAGCCGAGCGTCCAGATGGCCAGGGGGATGCGGGCAGGGATGCCAGCGCTTTCGGTATCTGGCGACGGTGTGCTCGATTTCATGGGCAAAGTTTCTGTGCGGGTCGGGTGGTTGTTTTTGTCGTTCATTGTCAGCTTGCAGGATAAGGGCACTTCTATAAATCGCGTTTGAACGCCAGCGTTTCATCGTCGGATTTCATTTTTTGAAATATTCCGGATTGAGTGAGATTTCTGGCTGGAATCCGCCTGTTTTTCTTGCCCCATGTAGTTGATGCGGGTGATCTTCCATCCGATTTCATTCTGCTGCCCGCACTCCTGACGCAGCTATCCTGTCGAAGTCAAACACCTTGAGCCGGATCAGCACCTCGATGCGGGCGAGGTTGTAGGTTAGATTCATCAGCCCCACGCCCACTTTGGCGCGCGCCGCGCCGATGCTGCGTAAAAAGATACCGCCCATGCTGTTTGTCTGATAACCAAAGACGTGCTCGACACGGGCGCGTACCCGCGACTTCTCCGTGTTGCTCAGTTCCTGTGCCTTCGTCAGCGGCGCGTTGCGGTAAGCCCGCTCGTGATCAGGCTCTCGTGCTGGCTCCCGGCAAGGCTTTGTTCTTGTTCGTCTGAACGATAGGCACTGTCCGCCCACACCGTTTTGCCGCCGGCTTCCGCATCGCGCAGCACGCTATCGAGCACCTGACTGTCGTGCACGCATGCAGAGGTGCAGGCTGCGGCGGTGATGAGCTTGGTGTCGCGATCAATGTTGATGTGGTTCTTGTAGCCATAGTGGTTCTGCCCGCCTTTCTTGGTCCAGCGAGCATCGATGTCTTTCTGCGCCAGTTTGGCCGGGGTCTTGCCCCATTCGACGGGAACGGCATCCTGTTTGATGAGGGCGTTGTCTTCGCGGCCGTTGCGCTGAATCGGCACGGGGACAAAGGTGGCGTCTATGATCTGCCCGCTTTTGAGTTCGACGCCGAGGTCGGCTAGCGCCTGGTTCAGGCGTTCAAACAAAGGCTCGACCAGGCGGTGTTCCTTGAGCGATTCGCGGAACGTCCATACGGTGCGCGCATCGGGCACGTTGCCCGACAACTGTAGCCCGAGGAAGCGCATGAAGGAGAGCCGGTCGCTGACCTGGTATTGCAGCCGTTCGTCTGACAGGTTATGCAGACGCTGCAAGATGAGCAGCTTGAACATGAGCACGCGGCAGGTGGGCTTGCGCCCGGCGGCGGTCTTGCGTTCTTTGCTGTCGATGCGTGCAAGAATGGGACGGAATATCTCCCAGTCAATGACGGCATTCAGCCGCTCCAGTGGGTCGCCCGCTTCACTCAAACTGGCGTAGCGGTTCTCAAGGTCAAACAGGCTGGTTTGCATGGCAGGAGCGTAGCCGGGTTGGGAGATTTATAGAAGTGCCCATATGTGTATATTCGTCGTTGAAGCAATGTCGGCCAAGGAGGCATGGCAAGCTGATTTGTCTCAGGCTCCAGGCAAACAATAGTGGACATTGCCAACTACAGCGCTTTAATCGCCTGGATTGCCCGACACCCTGAATGGGCCTATGCGACAGTTTTTCTCGCCGCGTTGACCGAATCTCTCGCGGTCGTGGGACTGTTTATTCCTGGCGCGCTTGTGATGTTCGGCGCAGGCGCTGTCGTTGCGGTCGGCTCGCTAGAGCTGTGGGCAACGCTGGCGTGGGCGGCCGCGGGCGCGGTTGCCGGAGACGCCGGCAGCTACTGGCTGGGGCATCACTACCGTGCCGAACTGCCCAATCGCTGGCCTTTCAGACGCTATCCGAAACTGCTGGAAAAGGGCACGGCGTTCTTTCATCGGCATGGTGGCATGAGCATTTTCCTGGGGCGCTTCGTCGGACCGATACGCCCCGTGATTCCGGCGGTGGCAGGCATGCTCGGCATGCCGCCGGCACGCTTCTATGCGGCCAACATCCTGTCGGCGCTCGGCTGGGCGCCCACCTATATCTTGCCCGGTGTCGTCTTCGGCGCCTCGCTGGGATTGGCGGGCGCGGTGGCAACGCGTCTCGCTTTGATCCTCGTGCTGCTATTGATCCTGATCTGGAGCGGCATCTGGATCGCCAGCCGCAGCGTGATCTGGCTGCAACCGCGCGCCGAGCAAAGCTTAAGTCAGCTTCAGACATGGGCGAGTAGCGCGCTGCCAGCGAGAAGTTGGTCGTTCCGTGGCATGGTCGCATCGCTGCTCGATCCGGCGCGGCCGGAATCCCGCGCCTTGCTGGTTTTCGCGGCGGTATTGATCGCCGCCGCCTGGATGTTTTTTGGGGTTATCGAGGATGTAGTGACCGGCGACCCGCTGGTGCTGGTCGACAAGACGGCCTATCACCTGCTGCAGGGGCTGCGCACGCCCTTGGGCGACAGCGTGATGATCGCGCTCACCGAACTGGGCGACGCCGCGGTGACGCTGCCGGTCGTCGCGGCCGTGCTGCTATGGCTGGTGTGGAAACGTGCCTGGCGGCCGGCCGTCTACTGGCTCGCGGCAGCAAGTTTTGGCGCGGCGCTCACCGTGATTCTCAAGGCGGGATTCGGCCTGCCCCGCCCGCTGCCCATGTACGACGGCAGCATCGCGTTCGGCTTCCCCAGCAGTCATGCGGCCATGAGCATCGTCATCTTTGGCTTCCTGGCGGTGCTCGCCGCGCGCGAATTGTCCTTGCGCGGACAACTCGCGGTGTACAGCGTCGTGGTCTTGCTCGCGGGTCTGATCGCTTTCTCGCGCATCTACCTGGGCGCGCACTGGCTGTCCGACGTGCTGGGCGGCTTGAGTTTCGGGGTGGCATGGGTGGCGCTGCTGGGCATCGCGTACTTGCGCCGTCCGGCGCCTGCGGTAGCGGCGCACGGCCTGCTGGCGGCGGCAAGCATTGCACTTATCGCCGCCGCGGTCGTTCATGCCGCGAACCAGCGCGATGCCGATGCTGTGCGTTATGCGATTCAGCGTCCCTCCACGCTGATGGCCCAGCAGGACTGGTGGAGCCAGGGCTGGCAAACCCTGCCTGCCTGGCGCATCGACATCGAGGGCGAGTACGAGCAGCCGCTCAGCGTCCAGTGGGCCGGATCGCTCGAATTCCTGCGCGCCAGATTGACGGCGCGTGGATGGCGGGAGGCATTGCCCGTTACCGGCAAGAGCCTGTTGCTTTGGTTCGACACCCGTCGCCCGGCCATGCAATTACCGCTGCTGCCGCGTGTACACGATGGCGCCAACGAAGCGCTGGCTTTGATCTACCCGCTCAAGGGTAAGCCAGACCAGCGCCTGGTATTGCGCTTGTGGTCATCAGAGAAAACGTTGACCCCGCGCACACCGATATGGGTCGGCACCGTGACAGAGGAAAGAATAAGCCGCCCACTGGCCTGGTTTAACCTGCCGCAGGACAGCCAGGATTTCAACGTGCCACGCCTGGCTTTGTTCGAAAGTCTTTCAGGCATGCCGACACGACTTGTCAAACGTGACGGCATGCCTCGGTCGGCCAGCGAAGAAACTGTATGGGATAAAACCGTGCTGCTGGTTCATCAACCGGAGTGAATGACATGAAGAACAGAGGGATGCGACAACGACTCGGCTTTGCCTGGGAAGGCATCGCCGCGGCGTGGCGAAACGAGCGCAGCTTCCGCATCCAGACCCTCTTCGCCCTCGCTCTACCGGCCGCGCTCCTGCTGCTGCGGGTATCCGCCCTATGGTGGGCGTTATGCGTGATCATCGCCTTGCTGGTGCTGGCGGCAGAGTTATTCAATACCGCGCTGGAGTCGCTCATCGACCATCTTCACCCCGAGATTCACCCCGCAATCAGGACCGCCAAGGACTGCGCGGCGGGGGCGGTTCTGCTGCTAAGCGCAGGCGCTGTAATCGTGGGCGCAATCGTCGTGCTGGTCGTGCTGGGTGTCTTGTTCTAAAGATCAGGCAGCGGCAATCCTGTCCCATTGCCCACGTCTTATAAAGCAACTATCAGGACGGCACGTCTCTTGATGACCGCTCCCACTCTCAACCGGCTGTTGGTCCGGATACCCTGACGGTCTGTTACTGGCCGATTTTTTTGTCAGGCCAAGTCTGAGCTTCTACTCTTGAAAAGCTTTTTGGTGATTTCCGCTAGGACGCAAACTGGTGGGCGCTCTTTGTCCAGCCATTTATAGCCCTTAACCAGTAAGCCGTTCCCCTTCAGCCCCCGTATTCCTTTTTGTTCGCGTCTACTCAAGCGAACAAGCCCTTTCGGGTAAGTCCCTTGGCCCTTCTTGGGCTTTCTTTTTCTTTTGGGCAACTGATCATTTTATCCATTTCTGGTTTTATTTTCAGCAATCAATCAAAAAAACATTTTTTTGATTTCTGCTGGAAGCGGGATGAGCGCATCCCTAGCATTCGCCCCATGGATTCCCTCTCCTCCCCTTGGGTTGTTCTCCTGACGGCCCTTTTTTATACCCAAGCCCACGCCTTCTGTTTTGATGAGGCGGGGGCGATGTACCGGGTCTCACCACTATTGCTGAAGGCGGTGGCCCAAGTTGAATCGAATATGAGACCGCATGCGGTTAACAGCACTCACTCAGCTAGTACGCAGTCTCAGGACATTGGGCTGATGCAGATCAATACCCGGTGGCTGCGGAGAAACCCAATCAAGTCACTCGGATACACCGAGGCCCACCTCTACGATGCCTGTACGAGCGTCAAGCTGGGTGCCTGGGTGCTGGCGAACAACTTCAATCGATATGGCGCTTCGTGGGAAGCAGTCGGTGCCTACAACGCGGCATGCACGCGACTAAAAGGCGATGCGTGCCGTCGCGCACGAAATGGCTATGCCTGGAAAGTCTACCGGGCAATGAGGAAATCCTCATGAAATGCATGTTCACATTGCTTGCCCTGGTCTGGGCAGGTTCGTCGATGGCTGCCGACTGGCAGGTGACGCAATCTGATTCCATTAGCGCTTATGTCATGTGTCATGCAGGCGATTGCCCCGTAAGGACGGCGAAGGTGTTTGATCTTCCTGTACCCGTCCCCATGCCCGCGAGGAAATCGGATAGCGCTGCTAAGCCGGTCGCTGTGAGCTCTTCTACTTCAGTTCGATTTGCGTTGGCATCGGCTCGGCTCAGTCAGACCGAGAAAGCCAAGCTCAAGGCATTTCTCGAACGGCATCGTGGCGCGAGACGTTTTCTGATTCTTGGCAGCACAGATCAGGTAGGCAAGAAGCGATTTAACGAAACCCTGGCGTACAAGCGCGGGATAGCGGTCGCGGTTTTTATGCACGCCAACGGAGTCCAGAAACGGAATATCAAAGTCGATTCGCGATGCTGCATCGAGCACCCGCCCGGCACGAACCCTGGCGCAAGACGTGCGGTGATCAGCATTTACGAATAGGGATTGGGAATGACAAAAAACACTACTGAGCCGGGATACAAGGCAGTCCTCGTGCGCGAGGAAACCAAACTCAAGCTGCAGGCGCTTGGGAGAGCCCTTCCCAACAGGAACCTGTTCTTGGAAAGGCGGCTGGCCACAGCCGCAATTGAATACTGTCTGAACGATGAGACAGCGAGGCAAGCCATGCTGGATTTGGTGCGCCACATCGTGATGCGAGACCTTGAGACTGCTGAGACACCGGGACCATGAGACCCATCTTTCAATACATACGCTCAAGGAGAATCAAATGAATTTCATGAAAATGTTCAGCAAAAAACAGGTCGTTGTCGGTGGGCTTCTTTCCGCTCTGATGATCAGCTCGGCATGGGCCACCACCGCCGGCGGTGGTGTGACCGGCACGGAATTCCAAGCCCTGTTCGACATGCTGGTGGGTTGGGCCGAAGGCTATCTGGGCAAAGCGCTGGCGATCGCCGCGTTCGTTGTCGGTGCACTCATTGGCTTCGCCAAGTCTACCGCCATGCCGGCGCTGGTTGGCATCGTCTTCGCCATCGTGTTCGGCCTTGGCCCGACGATCATCAACGGCATGTTCGCCGCTGTGATTTAAGCGAAGCATCACCGGACTGAACAGCATGGCCAATCAAGATTCGCCAACGATCCCGACCCGCCTGGACGACCCTCCCAAGTTCATGTGGTGGGATTTCGACGTGGCCATGCTGTTCATGTCCTTCTTCGTATTCGGTCTCATTACAGGCTGGCTCGTGAGCTTCACGGTGTTTGGGTTGGTGATGGCCTGGCTTTACCGCAAAGCCAAATTCGGCCAGCACAGAGCTTATGGCATGCACCTGCTGTATTGGCATCTACCCGTCAATCTGGGAATGAAGGCAACACCGCCTTCGAGCATACGAGAGTTCATCGGCTGATGAGAATAGACAAACTGAGCGGCCAAGTGGCCGTCACTCTCGGTGTGCGCAGATGGGCTGTGATGATGTTCGCCCTGTCGCAGATCGCATTGCTTTTGATGTTGATCGCCTTCCTGACGCGAGGCGACACACATCGAGAAACACTGGTTCCACCGACGATCCACGCAACATTCTGGGTCGAGGATGACAAGGTTTCCAAAGAATATCTGATCGAGATGGGCGTGTTTCTGGCCCAACTCTACTTCGATGTGACGCCACAGAACGTGGACTTTAATCACCGCACACTCAAGTCTTATATCGACCCCCGCTTCTACGGGAAGCTGGAAATCGAAGCCGGCGCTTATGCCCAAAAGATCAAGGCGGATAACGCCAGCACGTTCATGGCGATCGCGATGGTCATGCCGGACGAGGCAAAACAACGCATCGCTGTTCAGGGCGTGCTCAACACCTACCTAGGAGACAGCAGAACATCACAGGTGAACAAAACCTACGTATTTGAGTTTGGCCAACGCGGCGGCCGTGTGCTGCTGACCGGTATGAGAGAAGGTAAGAATGCTGCCCGACCGTTTGAAGAAATCACTGCTCCTTAGCCTGTTTTGCTTAGTTGCAACGCCACCCTCGCACGCTCTGCAGGTAGTGGATGGCGTCGAGGGAAAGACCCTGTTCGTCAAGGTGAGTTTAAGAGACTTGAATCGCATCTCGATCGAGGGAGGCCGGGTTCGCCTGGTCAAGTCCGCCGACGACGGAATGCTCACTGGCAGCGCGGACGCCACCACCGGGCAGGCTCTGATTCAGCCATTGGCCAAGGATCCGTTCGGAGTGTTTGTATTCAGTCAAAGCGGGAAAACCTACACGCTGGTGTTGCAGCCCCAGGATATCCCAGGGGAAACCATCGTGATCAAGGAAGCGGCTGCCCCTGCTTCTGTTGCAGCCAAGCCAGGCGAGATTGAACGTGCCGCCAGTTACCAGCAGGCGATCAAGAAAATGATCCAGGCATTGGCAGGTGAAAGTTTGCCTGAAGGCCTGGAGGTAAAGAAGACCTGGGAGGAAATCCGCCTCTGGAAAGGCTCCCGTTTTGCGCTGGAGCATGTTCTCACCGGACATTCACTGGTGGGTGAACAGTATCGCCTGTTCAATATCAGCGACGCCCCAGTTCGGGTCGCCGAACAGGAGTTCTACAAAAAAGGCGTGTTGGCTGTGTCGGTGCGCGACTTGACCGTTGAGCCGGGTCGCAGCACCCAGGTCTTTGTGGTGAAACGGAACGAGGGGGTGCGGTGATGGCGCGAATCATACCCACCCTCAAGGCGTCGCCTGCCCGCAAGAAGCAACTAATGATGGCGGTCGGCGTCGGCGCCATGATTGTCGGGGTGGCCTTGGCTGCGGCATGGTTCGCCGACTCCGGGAGCAATAAAACCGATCTAGCTCCTGTGTACAAGCCGGATCAGGTCAGCCTCAACCTTGCTGTTCCGGGGCAGCAACTGAACGACAAGGATGTTTGGCGGGCGAACGAAGCATCAAAGATCGAGGCGCTGAACAAGGAAATCGCCGCGATCAAGCAGAACATGGTGAATAGCCCACAAAGTAGTGGCGGAGCCATGCAAGGCACCGCCGGAGCTGGAATCAACGAAGTGCCGATGCCTCCCCCGGCAGCGGTAATTCAGCCCGGAGGCAATTTACGCCCGCTGCAACCCATGGGTTCAGCGGCATTGCCGCCCCCTCCCCCACCGCCTCCTGGAAGGCCTGGGCAGTTCGCACAGCCTGGCATGGATCCGAATGCGCCGATGCAGCCCGTGGTGAAGCGCGCGTTCACGCTCGAAGTTTCCGATTCGACGGTGGCTGCGCCTGCAGCACCGCAGGCGCAGCCACAAGCCGCCGGCATGTCGTCCGCCCCATCAAAGGAAGAGAAGACATCGGCTGAGAACTATCTTCCTGCCGGGACGTTCATGCGCGTGGTGTTACTGGCGGGTCTGGATGCGCCGACGGGTGGACAGGCACAAAACAATCCGCATCCGATTTTGATGCGGGTGCTTGATCCAGCCCAGTTGCCCAATCGCTACATGGCCGACATGAAGGATTGCGTGGTCACGGCCAATGGCTACGGCGACATATCTTCTGAGCGTGCTTATATCAGGACGGATCGACTGTCGTGCATCGACCAGAAAGGTGGGGCGGTCGACATATCGCTTAAAGGGTATGTAGCCGGTGAGGATGGCAAGGCCGGGATGCGCGGAAGACTGGTTTCCAAGCAGGGGCAGGCGCTGGCGAATGCCTTCCTCGCGGGGATTGGCTCAGGCATCGGGCAAGCGTTCAAGGAATCTTCGAGCACTGTATCGACCTCACCGCTGGGTTCCACCAGCACGGTGACGGACGGCAAGGAGTTGCAGGCTGGACTGGCATCCGGCGTTGGAAGCGCGATGTCACAGCTCTCGAAGTATTACATCAAGCTGGCCGAACAGGTTTTTCCGGTGATTGAAGTGGACGGCGGCCGCGTGGTCGACGTGGTGCTGACGCGCGGCCAGAGCATCGAGAGAAGGTAAAGAACATGAGACACCAAACCAGAATGAAAACCCTGTTGCCCCAACTGTTGATTCTGTCCTGCATGCCGGGATTTGCGCTAGCTCAGGATGTGAAAGGAAACACTGTTCTGGCGCCTCAAAACGTGAATATTGTGGCCGCAGATGCGGCCGTGATGGATGCCGGTGGTGCTGCACGTGCAAACGATCAGATCGCAGTCCAGCGCAATCTGCGGTTGATGTACCCGAAGACACGCTTCGGAACGATTTCCCCCACCCCGCTGCCGGGTATCTACGAAGTCGTGATGGGCCGCAATGTCGCTTTCGTGGAAGAGTCGGGGCGGTATTTCATTTTCGGGCGCATGTTCGACATGGAGAAGCAGGAGGACATCACCTCCGGAGCCGAGGCTGCGCAGCCGGCGTCACCGGCTGTCGATTTCGCCTCACTCCCGCTGCAACACGCGATCAAGAACGTGCATGGCCAGGGTCGGCGGACGCTCGCCGTGTTCTCGGATCCGGACTGTCCGTACTGCAAGAAGCTGGAGCAGGAGCTGGCGAAAGTGGATGACGTGACGGTCTACACCTTCCTCATGCCACTGGAGCAGCTTCATCCTGATTCGCGCGCGAAGGCCGATGCGGTCTGGTGCAGCAAGGATCGCTCGGCCGCCTGGTCCGCCCTGATGCTTGAGGGCACGGTTCCCAAAAAGACCAAGGGCTGTGAAGCGCCGCATCAAGCGGTTCTGCCTCTGGCTGAGAAGTTGGGGGTTAGCGGTACACCTTTCCTGGTGGCGAGTGATGGCCGAACCATGCCGGGAGCTGCGACTGCCGCGCGGATTTCCGCTTGGCTAGATGCCGTGAAGAAGCCTGTCTCAGCCAATGTTCAGGGAGGCACACAATGAAGGTCGGGTATCTGTCGCTCGCCGCCGTGACCTTGATGAGCGCGGGTTGTTCTTCATTCTCCGGACTCTCTGGCTCGAAATCGGAACTGGCTTGCAAGGCCCCCGATGGGGTGATCTGCACGTCGGTTTCCGGCATTTACGCGAACTCCCTGGACGAGGCCTTGCCGGGGCAGCAACAACCGAAACCCCAGGATAAATCTTCGCAGGATGCTGGCAGCAAGGATTCAAAGGATGGCGCGACGATGCCGCCTCCTGGCTCTTTCTCCCCTCGCGACCTGGCGACGCCGAACAGCGGCGATCCGATTCGCATGGCGCCGTTGGTGCTGCGTGTATGGATCGCACCTTGGGAGGATACGGACGGCGATCTGCATGATCAGCACTATCTCTACACCGTGGTCCACCAAGGCAAGTGGCTGATCGAAACGAACCAGCAGCAGATTCGTGACGCGTACAAGCCGGTGTTCCCGCTCAGGGGTAAGGATAAGCCCGAGGAGGAACGTCCGGTTGCAGATGACGCGATGCCCGGCGTATCGGGTCAGAGGGGCGGCAATCCATGATGTCCGCGCTGGCGCAACCATTTGTTTCGCTCAAAACGTGGCTGACGCGCGAGGACGAACTTGCGACGCCATCCCCAGTGGCGGACGAGAACCACTTCACCACGCGGCAGGACTACAACCGCTTCTCTGATCTCTTGCCCTGGACGGGGTATTGGGAGACCGAGAAATTATTCGCCATTGAGGGCGAGGCAGAAGGCAGCATCGAGGCGATTGGCTATGCCATCGAAATGAACCCGCAGACAGGCGCTACAGACGACATGGCGCGCCTGATTCAGGAAATCTACCGGGACATGCCAGCCGGAGCCGGGGTGCAGGTTCAGTTGTGGGGGAGCCCGGACATTGATGTCTTCCTGAACAATTTTAAGAAGGTGGTGCGCCCCGAATTGCTACAGGACGACGCCCAGCGTTCATTGATCGCGCGCATGACGGCTGAGCGTTATGCCCATTACAGGAAGGCATCCCTCGTTCCGCCCGTCAGCTCGCGCCCCAGCGTGATGCGTCGCTACCGGGTGCTGCTGTCTGTCGCGATGCCGGTGAAGGATGTGGAATACCGAACGCTGGAACGCATCATCGCCCTGCGCGATGCCCAGGTATCCAAACTCAAGACGTATTACCAGTTCGAGCGGGTCTGGGAGGCGGAAGATCTCATGTCCTGGGTGCGCACCATGTTGAATCCCGCACAACATTCAGCCGATCCGGTCTGCTATGACGGCGGACAGTCATTGCGCTACCAGGTGATTACCCGTGACACCGTGGCATCGGTGGGCAGGCTCGGCATCACCCTGCGCTCGCCAGAAGGGGTTGCGGTCTGTGTGCGTGCGCATTCGGCGCAAGGTTATCCGAAGCAGTTCGACCTGCATCAAGTCGCCAGCATGCTGGGAGACGCCAATAAGGGATCCATGGGCTACCCCTGCCCCTTTCTCATCACCATGGGGGTGCAAATTCTGAATTACGACGAGCACAAGAATCTTACGCAAATGAAAACGGCCCGGGCGATTCAGGTTTCGGAAAGTCCGATGGGTAAAGCGCTGCCGGACGTGAGCAAGCGGGCTGCGGACTGGAAATTGCTGCAGAACGCCTACGACGAGGGGGGCGGTGCATTGCGTCTGTACCATCAGGTGCTGCTTTTCCCCAGTCCGGATGCCGTAGCCGAGGCGGATGAAGCGGCCAGAGCCATCTGGCGCAGCATGGGCTTCGCATTGAGCCCTGACACCTATATGCAGACCCAGGCGCTGATGTCCTCGCTGCCGATGGCACTCGGGCCCACCCTGCAACGCGACATCAAGATCGCGCAGCGGTTTTCCACCAAAACGACCGCCAACGCGGCCAATCTGTCGCCTGTTCTGGGTGAATGGCGCGGTGTCGGGGCTCCGGTGCTGACCTTCACTGGGCGTAATGGCCAGACCATAGGCGTGAATCTGTTCGACAACCCGTCTGGCAACTACAACGGTTGCGTGGTGGGAACGTCCGGGTCTGGCAAATCCGCATTCCTGAACGAGCTTGCCGAACGCTATCTGGCGATGGGGGCGAAGGTCTGGATTATCGACGTGGGCCGTTCCTACGAGAAGCTGTGCCACGCACTCGGGGGTCAATACATCGAGTTCACCAAGGATGCGAATGTCGTCCTCAATCCGTTCACCATGGTGAACGACATCGACGAAGACATGGAGATGTTGAAGCCGTTGATCGCCCAGATGATCTCCCCTGGACGCCGACTGTCAGATTACGAGTTGTCCCAGCTCGAATTGGCGATTCGAGGTCTTTGGGAAGAGCGCGGGCCGCGATCGAGTATCGACCTTCTGGCGGAGAAGCTGAAGCTCGCCTGTCACGATGGCGGCACGCTTGAGCATGGCGAGGAAGAGGCCTGCGATCCGCGCATCCGCGATCTGGCGGTGCAGCTGACTTCCTACACCTCGCTGGGCAGCTACGGCCATTACTTTGAAGGTCAGCACACGGTCAATTTCAATTCCAATCTGGTGGTCCTGGAGCTGGAGGAATTGAAATCGAAGAAAGACCTGCAGGCAGTCGCCCTATTCATCCTGATGTATCGCATCACCCAGGAAATGTACCTGGCGCCCCGTGAACAGCCCAAAGTGGTGATCCTGGACGAAGCCTGGGATCTGCTCACGGGCGGGCAGACGGGTGACTTCATCGAGGCGGGCTACCGCCGCGCCCGGAAATACGGCGGTGCCTTCTTGACGGGTACACAGGGCATCAACGACTACTACCGTAGCGCAGCCTCGCAGGCCGCACTGGAAAACGCTGACTGGCTGTTCATGCTCCGGCAGAAGCAGGAATCCATTGCCAAGCTCGAAGAGAAGCTGGCCTTCACGCCGCACATGGCTCACCTCGTCAGCAGCTTGCGTACCGAACAGGGCAACTATTCGGAAGTGTTCGTCTCCTGTGGCCAGGCTGGTTACGGGGTCGGGATGCTCCTGCTTGACCCCTACTCCCAACTCATGGGTTCGGCCAATGCACGCGATTTCTCAGCGGTACGGCAGAAGCTTGAAACTGGCTTGTCCATGGCCGATGCGGTCGATGCCGTGCTGCGGGAACGGAAGGCGGCGATATGACCGAGATAACAAGGGCCGGGAGTAATTCTGCTGAAGTATCGGCTACGGAAGATCAGGCCGTGGCTCAGCCTGAGATGGGGTGTGATTTTCTTATGGTGAGCTGGATTTCGTTGTTGATGGCATTGCTCGTCTCAACAGTGACGCTTGCGGCATACCACTTCTGGCTAGCGAAACCGACCGCTGGATTCGCGGTGGTAGACCTCGCCAGTGTCGTCAAAATCAAGGAAACCGAATTCACCACTTTGCTCTCCCGGCCAAACGTCAGCGACGAGGACCGGAAAGCTGCTTATCTGTTGGTCAGCCGGATCGGCCCTGCGATCGAACACGCAGTGGACAGGCTGCAGAAGGAATGCGGCTGCACCATCGTTGTGAAGTCGGCGGTGATCGCGGGGCCGGCCGAGGATCTGACGCCGCGTTTGAAAGCGATGCTCGGCATGTCGACGGGGACTGAGGCTCAAGGCTTCGGAGAGAAACTATGACGAAGGCTGTAGTCGCCCCAGGCGCGGGCAACTTATGGAATCGTTGGCTGGTTTACTGGCATACCGAGATGATTCCGCACCTCCGCCGCAACTGGCTGTTTTGGGGCGGGTTGGTGGTCGCCATCCTGCTCTTCAATGCGTTCTTCACGTTGGCGATTACGGTCACGGAAAGCCTGCCGTACCGGGTGTTTGTGGTGATCAAAGGCGACCTGAATATCAAGCGCGGCGATTACATTGCCTGGCGCTGGGCGGGCGGCGGGCCGTACAAGGCCGGACTTTCGTTCGTGAAACAGGTGCGTGGCATGGCGGGCGACACCGTGACCTCAGAGGGTCGGGATTTCTTCGTGAACGGCGAGTACATGAGCACCGCCAAGCCGCGCACCCGGACAGGCGAGCCGTTGGCGCTTGGCCCGACCGGCGTGATTCCGGCCAACCATTTCTATGTTTACGCACCCCACAAGGATTCGCTGGATTCGCGCTTTGCGCTGACGGGCTGGATTCCGCTTGAGCGTGTCTCCGGGCGCGCGATCCCACTGTTTTGACATGATCAAGAAGACTCTGGCGATGATTCTGTGTGGGTTGATCATGTATCCGGCCTGGGCTCAGGAGATTTTGGGGCCGTCCTATTCCATCACCGAACCGGACATGCTTGAAGCGATACAGGACAAGCTCAAGTCCATGGAAAAAAACGGTCGTCTCGGCCAACTTCAAAAAGAAGCCATCGAGCGATCGAAACAAAGCATCGAGCGACCTGATCCAGTGAAAGGCATCGTCAAGACGCGCCAGCCGCGCACCTTCTACTTTGATCCGTCGTGGCGCGTCCCGCGCGACATCACCACGCCAGAGGGCAAAGTCATCGCGCGTGCAGGTGACATGGTCAACCCGCTCGACTATGTGCCCCTTTCCAATCACCTGTTTTTTTTCGATCAGAGCGACCCGAAGCAGGTAAAGAAAGCCGCCGAGATTCTCAAGCGCTTCAACGGAGCGGTGAAGCCGATCCTGGTCGCGGGTGAACCCTTGGCGCTGACCCGTCAGTGGAAACGGCAGGTGTACTTCGACCAGAGCGGGTATCTGGTGAGGCGCTTCGGGATCAAGCAGGTTCCTGCGCTGGTGTCGCAGGAGGTAGCGCAAAGGCGCTTGCGCATCGACGAAATGAAAGCTGACTGAACGTGCATACTTTTCCCCGTATTAACGATCCTGGATTGACCCTGCAAATTGCTGAATGGTCTGATATCCACAGACCGCATTGGGGCAGCACCAGAATCGAGGCCTGGGACGACAGCCGGCTGCAAAGCCGGATCATCAAGCCGACAAAGAAGCCCGTGGGCTTGCTGGGATGGTTTAAGTGATGGGCTGGTTGCTACGGAACATTCGTGCTGTTCTGATGCTTGCCTTTGCGGCTTCGCCCAGCTCATGGGCGGCAACGACCACTTGCACCGGCAAGTTCATGAATCCGATCACGGATATTTGCTGGTCGTGCGCGTTTCCGCTCAAGGTCGGCGGCACCACGATCATGGATTTTGGTCAGGAGGATTTTGATAGCGGTGTGAGCAACCCGTTGTGCGCATGCTCAAGCCCGCCCAAGGTGGGTTTGAGCATCAGTTTCTACGAACCGGCGCGGCTGGTCGAGGTGGTGCGCAAACCCTACTGCTTCCCCTCCCTTGGCGGGATCACCATTGATCCCGGCGTGCCGGCGCCAGCGCATGTTCAAGCGCGTGGGGGTAAGTCGTTCTATCAGGCTCACTGGTACATCAGCCCCCTGATGTTCTGGCTGGAAGTCATCGTCGATAACCCGTGTCTGGAACAAAATGTTTTCGACCTGGTGTATTTCACCGAGCTTGATCCGCTGTGGGCAGATTCGGAGCTGACCTTCATCCTCAATCCTGATGCAGTGCTGTTTGCCAATCCGCTGGCTCAGGGTGCGTGCGCCGCGGATTGCGTGGCTGCCACGGCGGGCTTTCCCCTGAACGAGCTTTTCTGGTGCGCAGGCTGCCAGGGATCCATGTACCCACTCAATGGCTGGGTGGGCAACCATGTCGGCGCCGTGCAGGCCTCGACACTCATTGCCCAGCGCATGACCAACAAGATGCACCGCGAATTGCTTGTCTGGGGCGCGCACGGACCGTCGGGGCAGTGCGGCTACTACCCCATTCCGCTCATGGATAAGCGCGCCTACAAGACCCAGATGACCTACCCCATCCCCAACACCAAGAAAGAGGATGGCAAATGTTGTTCAACCATGGGACGCACAACAGTAATTTCAGGCGTAGGGAAGGAGTTCCCATACAAGGGCGAGGATTTTGCTTACATGCTCTTTCGCAAGCGGGACTGCTGCCAGGGTGCCTTTGAATTCTGATCGATGAAGAAGCCTGTGATGAAAATGCTGTTGCTGGTTCTGTTCGCTGCCATCGCATCCGCTGGGTATGCGGCTGACAATCCCCCTACCCTGCCAGAGATAAAGGGCTATGGCGATGATGCAGTGGCGCGGCAGAAGTCGAGTCAGGCGATCGATGCTGCCAGTCAGGCGGCGCGCAATGGCGCGGTTCGCGCCTTTCCCAAAATCAAGGTTCCATCTTCCGGCGTGGACATCGGCCAAATTGCGGCCCGCTACAACCAGACAGTGCAGAAGCCGGAAGACGACAATCTCATGATCTTCGTCACCCTGGGCATGCCGGGCAAAGCGCTGATAAATCTGGCCAGACAAGCCGCGCGCACGCGTGCCGTGCTGGTCTTGCGTGGGGTCGAGGGCGGGCTCGCCAAGGGGAACTGGCCGCGTGCCATGGAGGCACTGAAGCCGATTGCCGAAACGGGTGCTTCCATCATCATCCACCCCGATTTATTCCGGGCATACAAGGTTGTTCAAGCACCCACGTTTGTCCTGACGACAGGACAGCAGGGTGAAGCCTGCATGAACAACCTGAGACAGGAATGCAGCCAGATCCTGCGCGCAACTGGCGATGTCTCTCTGGATTACGTGCTTGAGCGCTGGGCACAAGGCGTCAGTCCACTGTCCACCGAAGCACGATCACGGCTGGCCATGCTGGAGTCCCGGCCGTGAAGGCTTTACTGCTGCCACTGTGTCTGGTCTCAAGTGTGACCTGTGCCGACATGACCGCGAACGATGCCTTCAATGAGGGCAACACCTTCGGCAAGGCGAATGTTGGAACAGCCAAGAGCAAGATCAGCACCACCACAGCGAGCGATGCCAACACGGGAGTGCCGAACTATACGGCCACCGATCCTGCTTCCAGCTACTACATGGGCGGCACAGGTAGCCTGACGGCGCCAGCCACCGCGGGGGTCACTGGCTGTACATCCATCGCAGGAACGGCGGATCCCGATCCACATACCCACGGGAAGTGCGAAGGCGTCAGGATGCTGATGAATGACCCTGGCAAGAAGAACGTGATGTTCCCGCTCAACTCCACAACCGATCCGCTGGTTGTCAAACGCAACATGGTGTCGGGCGATGCAGAGACATATCTCGGCAGTCTGATCGTGAGCGGGGGTTATGCCGGATGCGCAGAGAAGACGGTTAAGGATCCGGACAAGTATCAGACGGAAACCTGCAATCAATACCTGACGGCAGGTGAGGAGTCTTGCAATGAAATCCTGACGGTTACTGTTACGACATCCGAGTCGTGCGTACCAGGCACATGGTACGGCGGATTCAGATTGCCATTCCCGATTCAGCAAGTAGATATTTTTTGTGACATGAATCGTGCGGATGGGATGATCAGGCTTCGTTTCACGCCATACGAATTGCATGGGGTGTGTAGTGTCGGCTACCTGGATGTTCCGAAGGCACCATTTACTGTTTCAGACAAGGTGCAATACGGTGTTACCGGCCACACCTGCGACACCGATGGTTGCTGGGATGAGTACGGTTACCTCAATTACGAAGTTGTAACCATAAATCACTGGAAAGGTTCTTGTACTGTTAAGAACTTTATTGGCTACGAGCCGGGATATATTCAGGGTTGTTCAGGAGACACTTGCAGTTATACCTTCCGCGCTATCGATTGGCGATGGGGCAATCAGGCAGTAGCAACAGCAGGTTTCACGCCGCCAAAGACAATCGTCACTGAAACGGACTTCTGGGATAACCAGTGTACGGCGCTGGAGGCCAGGCTTCCATGATGCCGCTAACCTTGATGCGGCTGGTAGCCCGGCTACTCATCGTCACACTCCTGTTCCCCTTGCTCTCGTCTCCGGTGCTGGCAGGGGATGGCACCTGCGCAAAGAATTCCAGGGTTTGCATCGAGGGTCCGGAAACGCGCACGATAAGCGGCTACCCGGTGACTCGCGATTGCTGGAAATACGAAAGCAAGTACGACTGCATCTCCCAGAACTACGTGGACGATTGCGCGCCTCTGGCTGCGCAGGGGTGTGCGCAGATCGGATCAAGCTGCGTGGACTATGTGGACGGTGATCCAGCAAAGTGCGCGCTCTATGAGCAAACATATCAATGCAAGGTGGCGGATGGTGAGTCTAAAACCACCACGGATTGCGGCGGACAGACCTACTGCGTGGATGGCACGTGTTTCGATGCGGGCTACACGCCGGATGGTGATTTTGCGCTGGCAATCACTGGTATGGAGGCGCTGCGGCAGGCCGGCAACTACATGGACCCGGATACCCTGACGCTGTTCAACGGCAAGAACAGCAAATGCAGGGTGACGCTCGGGATTTTTAGTTGCTGCAAGACGAACTCGATGGGGAGCAATCAGAACAACGGCGACATGATGACCAGCATGGGCGCGAGTCTGGTGAAGAGTTTCGGGACTGAATCAATCCAATATTTAGGGTCTACAGCAGTCTACGATTCGCTGTTCCAATCGGACGCTCCGAATTTCCTGATAAATGGAATGGAGTCAATTCTTGGGGGAAGCGGATCTTCATCGGTGTTTAGTCCTTCGTTCAGCTATTTTGGTCTGACCGTTGGATACGGCGCCCCAGCAGCCGGTACGACCGTTCTGCTTGGGGAAAGCGGGACGTTCTTCGTCGGTTTCGACCCCGCCTCGTTTGCGATTGCCATCGCGATCTACATCATTATGGAGCTCGTTTCATGCGAACAAGAAGAGCAAATTCTTGGCATGAAGCGCGGGCAGAATCTTTGCGTTCATGTCGGAACCTATTGCTCCCAAAAAGTCCTTGGTGTCTGCGTGCAGAAGAAGCAATCGCACTGTTGTTTCAACTCCCGTATCGCACGATTGATCGCCGCTTCCGGGCGATCTCAGCTTGGCAAATCCTGGGGGAATCCAAAGAGCCCGGATTGTGGTGGATTGACCCCCGCCGAACTCCAGAGTATCGACTTTAGCCTGATCGACTTTTCCAGCGTGGTGGCGGATGTGAAGGCCAGCGTCAAAATCCCGGATTACGCGATCGACCGTGCCACAGCAAAGATCAACAGCTACTACGGCACGCCTTAGATTGATTGGAATGAAAGGCGATCATGAAGTCATCTTTGTCACTAGCCATGTTCAGAACATGAATCGGACAATCGTAATGCTGCTTCTAACTCTTCTTGGATCCAGCCTTGAATCCGTGGCTGCTCCGACGCTACCTGAGACAGCCAATGTGCGAGGCTTGTTACTTGCGGCCATTGACTCACGGGGCGGGACCGCCCAAGCCTGGCTCATCGGTGATATGGCTCAGAAGCTTAAGAACGACACGAAGGCACCTCCGAACACGCGGATCAAGGCATCCGTATCGACTGTGCAGGTTATCCGGCCCGGCTGTAAGCGGTTGAGGCTGGTGCTCGGCATGCCAGCCCACAAAATGAGAACGGTGAATGGCACGATGGAGCCGTTCAGCATGTTCTACGAACTCAATCTATGCAGGGATGGCCAGCCGCCACAGGTCTCGCCTGTCGGGACGGGGGAGGCGCGTTGAAGCGACTGATTGCCCTGCTTGCTGCAGTGGCTTTGTTGATAAGCCAGGCAGTGTTTGCCATCGCCGACTCGGGCCCTGCAAGTAAAGGCTGGTGGGACGATACACCGTGGCAAAACCCGGAGCGCGGGTTCAACTGGTATCCGCCGGATGCACCGCCGGTGAAGAAGGACAAGAAGGCTGATGCCAAGCCGAAGTCCATCAAGGCAATGACAACGATGGAGGATCTGCAGAAGGAGCTGGCCAGGCTAAAAGACCTGGCCATCATGCAGCCCACCCAAGCGAACGTGCGCAATTACCTTGAAGCGCAGACCTATGTGATGGACAAGAGTTCGGTCTTCGCCGACACCGCACGCCGCGTGGTATGGGCCACACCATCGGTTGACTACAACAACCGGTCACCGACGGCCACCTTCGCCCAGCTCAACAAGAAAGATATGCGGCGTGAAGCGCAGGAGCAGACCCTGGCCGAGCTGTCGCGAGACTACGGCCTGATGTTTTTCTTCCGATCGGACTGCCCCTACTGCCATCAGCAAGCGCCGGTGTTGCGCCTGCTGGAGCGAAATTATGGCTTGCCCGTGATGGGCGTCAGCATGGACGGTGGAACCCTCCCCCAATTTCCTGATGCCAAGCGCGATAACGGCATCTCGATGACCGTGAGCAATGGCCAGGGCATCCAGATGGTGCCCGCGCTGTTTCTGGTTCACCGGGAAACCCGGCAGGCCGTGCCGATCGGAAGCGGCGCGCTGGCGATTGATGAAATTATCGAGCGGATCCGCGTGTTGACCCGCACGCAGCCCGGCCAAGAGTTCTGAACAAGGAGTCCATCATGAAAATCAGCACACGTCAGAAGCCCATCACTCTCATTCTGGCCCTGAGCCTGGGACTGGCCGTTCCTGCCACGACCTCGATCGCGGCCGGGTCGGACTGGATGAACGACTACTTCAATTCAGCAGGGGCGGCGATGAATGTCACGCCTTCCGCTGTGTACGAGTCGCAGGGGCAAACGACGATGGCGCTGGGAGGTTTTTCTTACCGCGCGCCGCAGCGCGCCACCAATCTCTTCAGTTTCTCCCCGCCAGGCTACAAAGCGGGCTGTGGCGGGATCGACGCCTGGCTCGGAGCCTATGGCTTCGTCAACATGGATGCATTCGTTAATGCGCTGCGAAACATCGGGCAGAACGCCGTGGGCTACTTCTTCCAGCTTGCCCTCAAAACCATGGCTCCCGAGATCGACGGGCTGCTGACCGATCTGTCGAAGACGATGAACCAGCTCAACCAGTTCCAGATCGGCAGTTGCCAGGCGATCAAACAGTATGTCGGTACCACGCCCGATACCCGGAACATGGATATGGAGCAGCGTGCCCAGGTCTTCGGCTCGGCTCTCACCGGCTCCTATGGATCGTTCTTCAATGCCAAGGAAGATACTCAAACCAGTCCAGCGAATACGAAGGCCGCCTACGACGCGGCATGCACCGTGAATGCCGCGCTTTGCCTGGACAGCGCGGGGAATCCGGTACTGAAATCGGATTTCAACCTCGTTTACGACGCCCTTGAACGCGCGGGCGGGTATTCCAATGAAGAAATCGAACTGTACATTTCGCTCTTTGGGACTATCACCTTCATCAGGAATAGCAGCGACATCGCCAGCGGCTTCACCACGGAATATTTCAAGCCAACCATCACGTGGGAGGATTTTCTGGGGCCGTTGTCCGGCACGCACACCATGAGGGTCCGTGAGTGCCCGTCCGGGTCCGATTGTATTCCCTATGCCTCGGCAACGGACGAAGGAACACCCCGTACAACCGTGGGGATGACGGCAATCGTGTATGAGCAGCTGAATAAGTTGAAGGACGCCATTGTCACCAGAACAGCGCTGACGGACCCGAAAGCGCTACAGGTGATCGCCATGACCAGCACGCCGATTTATCAGATGATCGCCCAGTCCATCCATAGCGGCCGTGGCTCGACTATTGTCGCCGATCGCATCATTGATGGGTTCTCGGAAGCGATCGCTACTGAAATCGCCTTCCGCCAAATGCAGGACATCAGCCGCGAGGTCGATGACGCGCTCAACAAGACCAAAACAGTTTCGGTTAAGGCCGATGTCAAGGCGATAGACGACTTCCAGGGGAAACTGGCCGAAATCAAGAACACGGCCATCAAGATCTACGGTCTCAAGCAGGAAGACATCTCCAAGAAGATGGGCAATGTCGCGATGATGATGGACTTCCAGCGTCAGATGTACACCAGCCTTGGCCCGCGCCTGACCTCCAATATCGAATTCGGCAGCCGCTGATCAGGCATGGATACGATCTACGCCTATTGGGACGCCCAGCAGATCAAGTACGTGCTCGACGCTGTAGCGATGCTCACCTCGATGAGCGACTACACCGGCTTGATGAAAGTCTTCGCGATATTCGGGTTGTTCGTTGCCGTCGCTACGACTTTCGTGAAGGCACGCGGCGAGGATGCGGCGATCTACATGCTGATGCTGGCCATCTGGTATGTGGGCCTCTTCTTGCCCAAGAAAGACGTGGTTGTGGTCGACGTGGCGGGTGGTTCCGGTACGTATACAGTGGCCAACGTACCTCTGGGGCTCGCGGTTTTTGCCAGTGCGGAAAGCCACATCGGCTATTGGCTCACCAAAGTCAGCGAAACGGTATTTGCGCTTCCTGGCGATATTTCCTTTGAGAAGACCGGCTTCATGTTCGGATCGCGTGCCATCAAGGATAGACAGAGCGTGCGCTTCTACGATCCCAATCTGGTCAGCTCCCTGACCAACCTGACCAAGGATTGTGTTTACCCGGAACTGAACAACAACGGGGCTTTTTTCGATCAGATCATGAAGTCTGGCGACATCTGGGCAGACATCGCCCCCCAGATGAACCCCGGGCTGCTGGTTCAGGTTTATGACAACGCTGCAGGCGTCTACAAGATCGTTGGCTGTGATCAGGCCTGGTCTTACATTGATGCCCAGATCAACCCGCATGTTTCAAATGACATCCTGCCCCGCCTGGGCAGGATGCTCAACCCGAGCGCACCCACCTCTGCAGCTGCCTCCGCACTGGTGGCAGCTCAATTACCTGCCGTAGACAGCTTCATTTTCGGGGTGAGTCAAACCGCGCAGGAATCCATCAAGCAAGCGGCGATGATCAACCTGATCGCGGACTCCACGGTTTTCGTGCCGCAGATGATCGGCGATACGACATCGGCGCAGGTCGCGCTATCGACGGCGATGGCATCTGCCAGCGCAAACAGCAGCTATCGGACCATGGCCAAGATCGCCGAATCGTCCATGCCCCTGATCCGAAACGCCATCCATATCGTGATTCTGGCGCTGTTTCCAATCGTCATGCTCCTGATCATTGTGGCCGGATCAAAGGGTGGCCTGGTTCTCAAAACCTATCTGATGGCCTTGTTATGGATCAACCTCTGGGCGCCGGTTTACGCAGCGCTGAATTTCTTCACGAGCTGGTACGCGACGCTCGGTGCCAAGGCTGCCGTCGACGGGATGAATCCCCTCTCCTACGCAAGCCATCAGGCGTTGATGCACTCCATGATTTCCGATCAGGGGGTTGCCGGCATTCTCACGCTCTCGGTACCGGTCATCGCTTACATGCTGACCAATGTCAGCGCGGCATCTTTCACCAGCGTCATATCAGGCGTCATGAGCCCGGCAAATTCCTCCGCTCAGGCCGCTGGCGCGCAGGTCGGTACCGGGAATATCAGCGCTGGCAACACCCAATGGGGCAATGTCACCATGGGAAACTGGAGCGCGAACAATAGAAGTGCAGACCAGTGGAATACCGCGCCGATGAACCGGCATGGTGCCGCGATCGACCAGGCTGTTGGAGCGGACGGTACGGTGATGTCGTCCTATGGAAATGGAACATCAACCGCAGCGCAACCTATGAATGCCCTGAGGGTGGGGGCTTCTGTCACAGCCGGTCAGAACGCCGGTCTGCTCAAGCAAGCCGGTAAACACGCATCGGCCGGGCAAGCCCATACCATCGCTGCAGGGAAGGCAGAAGAAACCATTCTGTCAAAAGCCCGTGCCCACCTGTCGTCGCTCGCCACTACCAACCAGAGTGGTTTTGGAGGTAGATCAAGCTCGGGAGGAGATTTCACGGGATCATTTGGTAAGTCGGCAAGTTCAGGTGAGGAGTCGGGGAGTGTCGCGACTTATACGACATCAAATCGGGCATCGCAGACAGGTAAGGTTCAGGCAGGCGCAGGCGTAGACACTGGCCTCGGAGAGTCCCAGACTGTGGCGCCGGCAACCAGCAAGGATCCGACTTCGGGTGACGGGGGAATCCAGTCGCGGGAATCGAGAAGCGGAAGATCAGGGGTCAAGGCTAATTTCGGTGCTGGCATTGATGTTGCCCAGCTATATGCAGCGGGGATTGAAAAGCAAAGTCGCACCGGTGAGAAAAGCGCGGTGCTGGGCAATGCCGATGCGAGGCAGGCATTCTTCGATCGGCTGGAGAAAGACCGCGATTTCCGGCATTCGGTGCTTGGCCAGGATGCGGACAGCCAAACCACAGGGGCGACACTTAGTAGCCGGCGCACGCACCTCTACCAGGCGCAAGCTGAATTCCGCCAGGCTGAAGACCTCACCCAACACGCCAATCAGGGCTCATCCCGCGGAGTGGGCGTCAGTTACGATCCGCTCAAGGATCCGGCAAAAACGAATGCCGCGTTGGCGTTGGTCGACGCCGTCGAAGCCGCACCACCCGGACAACGCGACCAGGTGGCGCTCAATGGCCTGAAGACCATGGGATACGATCAGGGCGGCCAATTGCCATCCGCATACCAGGATGGCACAGCGGTACGTGCCACCCCAGAGGAAGTCCAGGCGCTGGCACAGGCCATGATGGACGATCCGGCTTTGGCAAACCAGATACGTGCACTGCATGCCGGCCATATCAGGGATGTTCCCAATTCAGGCGCGCCTGTCGGCGCTGGTTCCGCAGCCGCCAACTCCAACAGCGATCTGACGAGCAAAGCCCAGGACTATCACGACCAAGGCAAGGAGAAGCAGCAAAAGGCGATGGACCACCACGAGGCGAAGCAGGAATCAGGAGAATTGCGCTACCAGGGAGAGGCAGGAGATGCCGCGCCCCAATCGCATAGTGTGGCGACCCACAATAAGCTCATGAATACGGCGGAGGACGCCGCCACCGCCGACATGACCTTATCGTTGCAACAATCGCTCCCGAACGAGGTCGCGGGAATCAAAGTACCAGGAGCCGAACCTACCCATGAGCAGTTCCAGGAAAAGGTTGGATATCGGCCTGACGGAAAAGATGAAGGCGAAAAGAATTAGCTCGTGATTAGTTGCTGGTCGTGTGATGTATGTTTGTCGGGAAATCGTTGAAAATAGGATCGTGGTGATGATCAAAAAGGCGTTCAGTCGGTTCAGGCATCTCCCAAGATTCGCTCCCCCTCACCCCGCCAGCAGGCCAGCCATGCGCCTCATCGATCAGCCCGAAGGTATTTGCAGCAGCGTAGACGACGAGCGCGAGCAGACCGCCAACGGCCGGGCCGACAGTCAGCGCGATCACAGCAACTTGCGCCAGGCTGGCGGGCGTAATGCCTGCCTGGCCGAATACCTGGGGAGCCATCAACCAGGCAAATCCGATGATTGGCGTCAGGAAGGCCATCAGCAGAGCCAAGGCGGTTTTGCGGTTGCGTTTCCAGTTGAAGTCATGCAGGGCGTAGCCCAGGCCGAAGCCTACAAAGCCGAAGAAGGCCGCACTTGCCGCGATGCCTTTGTCCATGCCAAAACCAGCACCGGCAAGCATGCCCAGCACCGCTCCCGCCAGCGGGAACAGAATTCGGCGGGTTTGCGTTTTCATATTTTTTCTCCTTATTACCGTTCTCCTGCGATGTCACTCAGGAAGGCTTACCACCCTCCCCCGCCTGCCGCATCATCTGCTCGCGGGTGCATTACGGCACGAGTTGTCGTAGCTTCTGATGCAGATGCCTTTGCACACACGGAAGCGAGAAAAGTCACGGTTACGATTTCATCTGCTTTCACAAACTACTTTTCTCTCTCGTCAGAAAGTCGGGTTCTGACCCGGCGCGCTTTCCCTTGAGGGCCCGCCTTCCGAATCTCGGTCAACCGTTTCTCGGTCAGTTCACCATCATTCGCCTCATAGACGGTAATGGTCCACGGATTCAAAACCGGTACGCCGGTTGAATCAAAGTCGGCCACGTTTCGTGTTACGACGGTCATGCCATGTACCAGCGCCGTTGCTGCTATCAGGCAATCCCTGACTGGACGCGGGTCTGGTACATGAAGCCTCGCACTACACAGCGCAACCGCTGTATCGATGGGCAAGATACGACCTGAGAAAGCTGGCATGACGTGGCTGCCCAGCCATGCCCGGAAAACTTCACCTTGCGCCGCATCCCGCCGCTCTGCAAGCAACACACCGATCTCCAGTTCCTGGATCGTGATCACTGACAGATAAAGATCTACGGCTTCGACACTATCGGCCCATCTGGCAACGTGCGCATCGGCCTTACCAAGGCGAATTTTGCGCAGTTCCGATACCACATTGGTATCGAGGAGGAACATCAGGCGAGTTCCGCCGGCCGAGCGATATCCCGCAGTTGCGGAATCTCGAATTCAACGTCCTCGATACCCGGCATCGCCAGAAGATCGGCAATCTTCTGATGGCCACCCGTTATCCGCTGGTACTCCTCAATGCACAGCAGCACATGCGCAGGTTTGCCGCGATCCGTGATGAATACTGGGCCATGCTTCGCAGCCTTCTTGGCCCGGCTGGCGTCCTGGTTAAACTCGCGGCTAGATAGGGTCGTGATGGACATGGTGTCACCTCAAAGCAAACATTATGTAGAAATGTTACTACTTTAATTTATTTTTGCAATTGCTGTGGCGAATGACTATATGGCTAGGAATTCTCGGTGTCGCCCACTGGTTTGCTGCGTCTGGCCCTGGGGTGAGCCGAGTCATATACCGTCGCCAAGTGTTGCCAGTCCAAGTGGGTATAGATCTGGGTGGTGGTGATGTTGGCGTGGCCGAGCATCTCCTGAACCGCCCGGAGATCACCTGACGATTGAAGCATATGGCTGGCAAAGGCGTGGCGGAGCATGTGCGGGTGTACCGATTGCCCCAGCCCGGACTGCGAGACCCAGTGATCGAGGCGCATCTGTACGCTTCGCACCGAAAGGCGTCTCCCCCAGCTGCTGAGGAACAATGCCGGAGTATCGTTCCCGCCAAGGAGTGTCTGGCGCCAGCTCAACCAGGTCTTGATCGCTTTACACGCTTGCCTGCCTACCGGCACCACGCGCGTTTTGCTGCCCTTGCCGGTAACCCGCGCCTCTCCTGCTTTCAGATCAATATCGATGAAATCCATGCCCGTCAGCTCGGACACTCGCAAGCCTGAGGAATAAAGCAGTTCGAACATGGCGTGGTCACGTGCCAGCAAGACATTCGAGTCAATATCCTGTTCCTTCTTGCCATCGAGGAGTTGGGCGCAACTATCGGGTGAAAGCGTCTTGGGACGGGCCCGCTTTACCTTCGGACCTTTTTGCCCGACACACGGGTTGTTCAGGTACCCGAATCTCTGGATGGCGTATGAATAGAATCCTCGCCAGCTTGATATATGTCTTGCCACGCTCGCCGGCGACAGACTTTTCTTCCTGAGCTTGACGATCGCGTCCCGCACATCGGATGCCACTGCGTCAGCCAGTGCTTTCCCGCATTCTTCAGTCGCCTGGAGCAAAAAAAGAAGGTCCCGCTGGTAACTTTCAAGCGTGTTCGGAGAAAGCCGCCTCTCGGCCGCGAGGTGTTGCAGGTAGGCCGCAACATGCTGCCGGGAAAGCGTCGTGGCTTCCTTATTGTCCGTGTCGGACATCATCAAGTCTCATGGTCTCAGTTTCTCAACCGGGCAGAGATCATCCCCGCCCGGGTACTACCGCTTACCCAAAGATCCAGACCGCGATCATGAAGGTCGCCAATCCGTGCCATCAGCCCACATCTATAGCAAATACCTCTTTCCTACACCATGAGGTGCAATGGAGGTGTATTGCATCAATACATAATATTCGCTTTGCATATGCTATTCGCAGATAGCATATGCTGGCACTATTTCGACCGCTCCAGCATTGCAGCCGTCATACAGGTCACGGCATGTTTGACCAAACTTTCTTGTCGGGCAAGTAGCTCTGCCTTACTTTCATCGAAACCACTTCGCAACGCGGTGGCGGCGACCGGTGCGGTGCTTCCATCTTTCAGCATCACGTTTCTAACGCGCATTTCGGCTCCATCAATAGCGGCTCGCTGCATGTCGCGAACATCCGACATGAAATCAAAGGCCCAGTCCGCGCCGCTTGGTTTTGTGCGGGCAACCTTAAGGAGTTCGTAGTTAACTCCGTCCCCCATATGGCACAGCAGCAGGATCGCATCTGTCATCTGCATATCCGGAAACGCTGCCTTGATGGCGGCATGGGCTGCTTTGTATCTGGCCTCCTCTTCCGCCTTCACGCGTTTTGCTGTTCGATTGACCCGATCCTTGGCGTCGCCGGCGGCCTCTCCCAGCCTGTTCAGGACAGACAGCGCACTTTTAAGCACGCTGGTTTCCGAGGTGTTTAGCAAGGCGTGCTGTTCTTCGCCGTACGTACTCAGCACGCTCTTGATGGCCGTGCCCGCTGCCTTGGTCTGCCTGGACAGGCTAACCATCGCGGCCTTATTGAGCGCGCTGTATGAATCGGTCAGAGACTGTTGCTCGCACCTCACGGAGAAGCTGGCCAGCATGCGCATCCTCACCGCTGCCGACCTGGCGCTCGCCAATCCCGATCTGATAAGGATGCGTTTCGGCGTGCAGGTCGAGCGGACAGTGCGTGAGTTGAACGGCCTGCCCTGCTTCGATTTGGAAACCGAGCCCCCACCAAAGCAGCAAATCGTCTCGTCGCGAAGCTTCGGTCGGTTGGTCGAAGACAGGCGCACGCCATGACTCCCAGATGGCACCGAACGCGAAGGCCTCGCACCAGCGCGCATACCGAAATAATACGGCTGTTTGCTGCGGCCTTCAGTTTTCCATTCATAGAAGCCATCGGCGGGCACGAGACAGCGCCGGCGCTTGAAGGCGTCACGGAGGAAGGCTTGTCGGCCACAGTTTCGCCTCTGGCGTTGCTTAGGCGGGCGCCAATGGCTGGATCCTTGGCCCAATGTGGAACTAGCCCCCAGCGCAGCAGGTGTAGCACACGCTTGCGCGTCGTTATCTGGGCACAGCCTTTATCATTGCCAACCACCGCCGAGCACCTTGTACAACGCCACCCGATTAGTGGCGTCGGCCAGCCGCACGAAGATCAGCTCCTGTTCGGCAAGGTAGAGCGAACGCTGGGCATCGAGCAGGCCGAGGAAGCTGTCCACCCCGCCCTTGTAGCGCGCTTCCGCGAGGCGGAAAGCTGCCTGCGTGGCCTCGACCTGCTGGCGCCGGGCGTCGAGCCGCTCGGCGAGCGTGGCGCGGTCGGCGAGCGCGTCGGCCACCTCGCGGAACGCGGTCTGGATGGTCTTCTCATAAAAGGCCACGTTGATGTCGCGCTGCACTTCTGCCACATCGAGACTCGCCTGCAGGCGGCCGGCCTCGAAGATCGGGATGCGGATCAGCGGAATGAAGTTCCAGGTGCCGGAGCCGCCTCCGAAAAGTCCGTCCAGCGTGCTGCTGGCAGTGCCGGCGGCGGCGGTCAGGCTGATGCTCGGAAAGAAGGCCGCGCGCGCGGCGCCGATGCTCGCATTGGCCGCGCGCAGGCTGCGCTCCGCCTGCAGGACGTCGGGGCGGCGGGTGAGCACCTCGGAAGGCACGCCCGCAGGCAATTCGGCGACTGCGCTGACCGTGTCGCTGACCGTGTCGGTGAGCGTGTCGGGCAGCAGGTCGGCGGGCACCGGTGCGCCAACGACGAGCGCCAGCGCATTCTCGTCCTGCGCGACGAAGCTGCTGAAACGCGCAACGTCGGCACGCGCGCTTTGCAGCAGCTGCTGCGATTGGTGCACGTCGAGTGCCGAGACCGCACCGGCTTCGGAACTGCGGCGGATCAGATCGTGGGACTTCAGCCGCGATTCGTAGGTGTTGCGCGCCAGCGCCAGGCGTTCCCTGTCGTACGCGAGTGTCATCCAGATGCTGGCGACTTCGGCCACCAGGCTGATCTGGGCGCTGCGGCGCGCTTCTTCGGTGCCAAAGTAGAGTTCGAGCGCCTGCGCATTGAGGCTGCGGATGCGGCCGAAGAAATCCAGTTCGTAGGCAGAAAAGCCCACGGTGGCGCTGTACTGGCGGAATACATCGGCGTCGCCGCTGCCGCTGAGATCGCCCGGCAGGCGCTGCGCGGTCTGCCCGCCGGTGGCGCCGATCGTGGGGAACAGGTCAGCGCGCTGGATGCGGTACTGCGCGCGCGCCTGCTCGATGTTGAGTGCAGCTACACGCAGGTCGCGGTTGTTGGCGAGCGCCAGCGCAATCACGTCGCGCAGTTGTGCATTGGCGAAATAGTCGCGCCAGATGATGGCGTCGGCCGGCGTTGCCTCAGCTGCCTGGGGCGCATTCGGAAAATTCGCCGGTACTGGCGCCACGGGCCGCTGGTATTCCGGGATCATCGTGCATGCGCTCGCGAGGCTGGCGGCAATTGCGACGGTCAGGGTGCGTAACGGGCTCATCACTTGGCCTCCTGTTGGGTCGCTGCAGAGGCTGCGTCAGCCGCCTGTGGCTTGCTCTTGAACAGGCGCATGATCACCACGTAGAACAGCGGGATGAAAAAGAGACCGAGCACGGTTCCGGCGACGGTGCCGCCGAGCACCCCGGTGCCGATCGCGTTCTGGCTGCCCGAGCCGGCGCCGGTGGCGATCGCCAGCGGCAGCACGCCAAGACCGAAGGCGAGCGAGGTCATCAGGATCGGGCGCAAGCGCATGCGCACCGCTTCGAGCGTCGCCGTGATCAGATCCTTGCCCTCCTGCTCCATCTGCGCCTTGGCGAATTCCACGATCAGGATCGCGTTCTTCGACGACAGGCCGATGGTGGCCAGGAGACCGACCTGGAAATACACGTCGTTCGACAGGCCGCGGCCGGTGGCGGCGAGCAGCGCGCCAAGTACGCCGAGCGGCACCACCAGCATGACGGCGAACGGCACCGACCAGCTTTCGTACAGCGCGGCCAGGCACAGGAACACCACCAGCAGCGAAAGCGCGTAGAGTCCCGGCGCCTGCGAACCGCTGCGGCGTTCCTCGTAGGAGGTGCCGCTCCATTCGTAACCGATTCCGGGCGGCAGCTTGGCGATGATCTCCTCGACCGCCGCCATCGCGTCGCCCGACGACAGGCCGGGCGCGGCCTGTCCCTGCAGTTCGACCGACGGCTGGCCGTTGAAGCGCTCCAGCCGCGGTGAACCATAGGCCCAGTGCGCGGTGGCGAACGCCGACAGTGGCACCATCTCCCCCTGCTGGTTGCGCAGGTACCACTTGGACAGATCCTCGGGCTTCATGCGCGCGTCGGCGTCGGCCTGCAGATACACTTTCTTGATGCGGCCACGATCGATGAAATCGTTGACATAGGTGCCGCCCCAGGCGGTGGCGAGCGTGTCGTTGATGTCCGCGACCGACACGCCGAGCGCGCCGGCCTTGGCGTGGTCGATGTCGAGCTGGTACTCGGCGACGCCATCCTGGCCGTTGGGGCGCACCGCGACCAGGCGCTTGTCCTGCGACGCCATGCCGAGGAACTGGTTGCGCGCCGCGATCAGCGCGTCGTGGCCGAGACCGGCACGGTCCTGCAACTGCACGTTGAAACCGCTGGCGGTGCCGAGCTCGAGCACCGCCGGCGGCACGAAAGCGAACACCATCGCCTCGCGGATCTGCGAAAACGCCGCCATCGCACGCCCGGCGACCGACTTCACGTCCTGTCCCGGCTCGGGGCGTTCGTCCCAGTGCTTCATGCTGACGAAGCCCAGGCCCATGTTCTGGCCCGTGCCCCCGAAGCTGAAGCCGGCTACGGTGAAAATCGAGTTCACGTTGTCCTTCTCGCCCTCAAGGAAGTGGTGCTCGACCTTCTTCAGCACCTCGACGGTGCGCTCCTGGGTCGCGCCGGCCGGCAGCATGATCTGGGTGAACATCAGACCCTGGTCTTCCTCCGGCAGGAAGGACGTCTGCAGGCGGAAGAACAGCAGCACCAGCACGCCGATGATGGCGACGTAGATCGCCAGGAAGCGCAGGCTGCGCGTGAGGATCTTGCCCACCGCCGATTCGTAGCGCTCGGTATTGCGGGCGAACATGCGGTTGAACCAGTGGAAGAATTTCCCGAAGGCCCCGCCCTCGCCGTGTTCGTGACCTTTTTCGACCGGCTTCAGCATGGTTGCGCACAGCGCCGGCGTGAACACGATCGCAACCAGTACCGACAGCGCCATCGCCGCGACGATGGTGATCGAGAACTGGCGATAGATGACGCCGGTGGAGCCGCCGAAGAATGCCATCGGCACGAATACCGCTGACAGCACCAGGCCGATGCCGACCAGCGCGCCGGTGATCTGGCGCATCGATTTCTTGGTCGCCTCCTTCGGCGACAGGCCTTCCTCGCTCATGATGCGCTCGACGTTTTCGACCACCACGATGGCGTCGTCCACCAGCAGGCCGATGGCCAGCACCAGGCCGAACATGGTCAGCGTGTTGATCGAGAAGCCGAACGCCGCCATCACGCCGAAGGTGCCAAGCAGTACCACCGGCACGGCGATGGTCGGAATGATCGTGGCGCGGAAATTCTGCAGGAACAGATACATCACCAGGAACACCAGGATGACCGCCTCGATCAGCGTCTCCACCACGTTCATGATGGAAATCTTGACGAAAGGCGTGGTGTCGTAGGGCACCACCACATCCATGCCCGCCGGGAAATACGGCTTCATCTGCTCGATTTTGGCGCGCACCGCATCCGCGGTATCGAGCGCGTTGGCGCCGGCGGCGAGCTTGATGCCGATACCTGCTGCGGGTTGGCCGTTGTAGCGGCTGAGGAAACCGTAGTTCTCGGAACCGATCTCGACTTTTGCGACGTCCTTCAGGCGCACCTCGCCGCCCTGTGCCGAACTGCGCAGCAGGATCTGCTCGAACTGCTCGACGGTCTGCAGCCGGCTCTGTGCCGTGACTGATGCGGTAAAGCCCTGGCCCTTGACCGCCGGCGTGCCACCGAGCTGACCGGCCGAGACCTGGGCGTTTTGCGCACGGATCGCGGCCTGCACGTCACCTGGCGTGAGCCTGAGGCTGTTCAGCCTGGCCGGATCAAGCCACACGCGCATGGCGTACGGCGCGCCGAACACCTGCACCTCGCCGACTCCGGTGACGCGCGACAGCGGATCCTGCACCGTGGCGCTGAGGAAGTCAGCGAGGTCCTCCCGACTATGGCTGCCGTCCCTGGAAACGAAGCCGAGCACCATGAGGAAGTTGCGCGCCGATTTCGCCACCTGCACCCCCTGCTGCTGCACTGCCAGCGGCAGCAGCGGCAAACCGGTCTGCATCTTGTTCTGCACCTGCACCTGGGCAATGTCGGGGTCAGTGCCGGCGTCGAAGGTCAGACTCAGCGTGGCGCGGCCATAGGAATCGGACTGCGAGCTCATGTAGAGCAGATTGTCGAGGCCGGTCATCTTCTGCTCGATGATCTGGGTGACGGAGTCTTCCACCGTCTTCGCCGACGCACCCGGATAAACGGCGTTGACGGCGATGGTGGGCGGCGCGATGGCCGGATACTGCGACACCGGCAGCGACAGGATCGACAATCCGCCGGCGAGCATGATGACGATGGCGATGACCCACGCGAAGATGGGGCGGTCGATGAAGAAGCTGGCCATGGTCCGTTACCTCACTTTGCCACGGTCGCGGCGGCGGTCGCGGCGGCAGGCGCTGAACCGGCCTCCTGCGCCTGCACTGGCGCACCCGGTTTCACCTTCTGCAGGCCTTCGACGATGACACGGTCACCTGCGGCGAGGCCCTCGGTTACCACCCATTTGTCGACGATCGATTGCTCTGCCTTGACGGCGCGCGGCTCGACCTTGTTCTCGGCGTTCACCACCATCACCTGCGCTTCGCCGCGTGGCGTGCGGCTGACGGCCGCGTGCGGCACCAGCATGGCAGCGCGATTCACGCCCTGCGTGAGCCGCGCGCGCACATACATACCGGGCAACAAATCACCCTTCGGATTGGGAAACACCGCGCGCAGCGTCACGCTGCCGGTGCCTTCGTCGACAGATACTTCCGAGAACGCCAGCCGGCCTTCGGCACCGTAGACGCTACCGTCTTCCAGCACCAGTTGCACCGGTACAGTATTGCCCGTCGCTCGCTGCAGCTTACCGGATTCGAGATCGCGTTTCAGGCCCAGCAGCTTCGCACTGGACTGCGTCACGTCGACATAGATCGGGTCGAGTTGCTGCACCGTGGCGAGCGCTGCTTGCTGGTTCGCGGTAACCAGTGCCCCCGCCGTCACAGTCGAACGGCCAATGCGTCCGGCAATCGGCGACGTGACACGGGTGAAGTCGAGATCGACGCGCGCCTTGTCGAGTGCCGCCTTCGCCGTGCCGACATCAGCCTGGGCCTGCTTCTGTGCGGCCTGTGCTTCTTCGTTGGCCTGAGCGCTCACCGCCTCGATTTTCACCAGATCGGCGTAACGCACAGCCTTCTGCCGCGCGACTTCCAGGTTGGCATCCGCCCGTGCCAGACTCGCGCGTGCACTGTCATAGGCCGCCTGGTAGGTCGCCGGGTCGATCCGATACAGCACCTGACCTGCCTTGACATCGCTGCCCTCCTTGAACAGGCGCTGCTTGACGATGCCGCCCACCTGCGGCCGCAATTCGGCCACCAGATAAGGCGAAGTGCGCCCGGGTAGTTCGGCTGTTACCGGCACGGATTCTGCCCGTACCGTCAGCACCGTGACCGCAGGCGCCCCTTGCATGCCGCCGGCAGGCGCGTTCTGTTGCTCGCCGCTGCAAGCGTTGAGCAACAGACTGCTTGCCAGTGCCAAACCTACGGGTAGGAGTTGCAGGATGCGTGCGATCTGCATGGATAGCCTTTCGTGAATGTGTGCCGCCTGCATTGGCAGGCGTCCTGATGAAGGGTTAACTCATTCCAGATTGAACGATCAATCTAGAATGAGTGTTCAATCTATATTAGTATTCAAGGAAACGCAAGATTCGAAGTACCCTCAAGCACGTCTACTCCTCCCTGATTTTGGAGACCTAACATGACCGCCACCTCCAACCAGCCATCCGATACTTCGCGAGCCGATGT
>JBDRCF010000022.1:0-134590 GCA_043821985.1 Pseudomonadota bacterium | reverse complement strand
TCCAGCTTGAACACGCTCACCGCCTCGGCCAGCTTGCCCGCCTGGTCCTGCAGACTCTCGGCCGCCGCCGCCGCCTCTTCGACCAGCGCCGCGTTCTGCTGCGTCATCTCGTCCATCTGGCCGACGGCCTGGTTGACCTGTTCGATGCCTGCGCTCTGTTCCTGGCTCGCCGCCGCAATCTCGCTCATGATGTCGGTGACCCGTTTGACCGAGGTGACGATCTCGTCCATGGTCTTGCCAGCTTCGTCAACCAGCTTGCCGCCTGCGTCAACCTTGCCAACCGAGTCCTCGATCAGGGATTTGATCTCCTTGGCCGCACCGGCACTGCGCTGGGCGAGGTTCCTCACTTCGGAGGCGACGACGGCAAAGCCGCGACCCTGTTCGCCCGCTCGCGCAGCTTCGACGGCGGCGTTCAAGGCCAGGATGTTGGTCTGGAAGGCGATGCCGTCGATGACGCCGATGATGTCGGCAATCTTCCGGGAACTGTCCTTGATGGAGGCCATGGTGTCGACGACCTGGCCAACAACCTGGCCGCCTTTGGCGGCAACGTCGGCGGTGGAGACCACCAGCTGGTTGGCCTGACGGGCGTTCTCGGCGTTCTGTTTGACGGTGCTGGTCAGTTCTTCCATCGAGGAGGCCGTCTCTTCCAGGCTCGAGGCCTGCGATTCGGTACGCGAGGAGAGGTCGGCGTTGCCCGACGCTATCTCGCGCGAGGCGACGGCGATGGTCTCGGTGCCGTGGCGAACCTGGCCGACGATGGTCACCAGGCTGGCGTTCATGTCTTTGAGCGCCTGCATCAGCTGGCCGACTTCATCCGTGGAATGGACGTCGATATGCTGCGTCAGGTCGCCCTTGGCAACGCCTCGCGCAAGCTTGACCGCAGCATCCAGCGGACGGGTGATGGCACGGATCAGGATGAAGCCGAACCATGCCGCCAGGCCCAGACCCAGGGCGATGGCCGCGATGGCTATCACCCGGCTGCTCTCGTAGCGGCTGCGGGCCGCTTCGAATTCATGCTTGGCGACCACGCCCTGCAATTCGATCAATTTGAACAGGGTTTCGCGGGCAGCCGAAAACTTCGGGCCGGCATCCTTGGATACGTTTTCCTTGGACGCATCGAAGTCCGAATCCATCGCCAGCTTCATGGTCACGTCGCGCGAGGTCGTGTAAGCCTTCCATTGCGTATTGAAACTGTCCGCCAGCGCCTTCTCGTCCGGGGTCATGCTCGTACGCGTGTATTTGGCCCAGAGCTTGTTGATTTCCACGTCCAGCAGTTGCGTGTCCGCATTCGCCTTGTTGGCCACATCCGCCCAGGGCGCCGTCGCGGCAATCAGGGCGTTGGTACGGGTACGATTGGCCATATCGATAAGGCGCCCCAGATCCATCAAGGGAACGGTTCGATCCTCGTATACGGTTTTCAAGCCTGCATCGGTTTTGCTCATACCGCTCAGCCCGATGCCTCCGATCACGAGCAGCAGCGCCGCCATGAAGGAAATAAGGATGACCAGGCGCGACTTGATGGTAAGGTTTCCGAACATTGCAGACTCTCCGATTGATTTGTTATGTAGGTAGGGTTGTACGATTGATCAGGCTGCCAGCTTCTCGATCAACCCCATTTCGGCGCTGGACATCAGCTTGTCGATATCCACCAGGATCAACATGCGTTCGTCGAGCGTGCCAAGGCCGATGAGATAGTCCGTATCGAAGGTCGTCCCGATTTCCGGAGCGGGCTTGATCTGCTCCGGCGTGAGCGTCGTCACGTCGGACACGCTGTCCACCACCATGCCGACAACCCGTCCGCCAATATTCAGGATGATCACCACCGTGAACTGGTCGTAGGTCGGCGTGCCCAGGTCGAACTTGATGCGCATGTCGACGATTGGCACGATGGTGCCGCGCAGGTTCACCACACCCTTGATGAAATCGGGCGCATTGGCGATCCGGGTCACCGGCTCGTAACCACGAATCTCCTGCACCCGCAGGATGTCAATCCCGTACTCTTCGCGGCCGAGGGTGAAAGCCAGGAATTCGTTTCCGGCGCTTTCCCCCGCAGCTTCCATGCTGGTCTGTGTTTGCGTGGTATACGACATGGTTCTTGTCCTTAAATCTGGCCTTAGAAGAAAATAGGATCAGCGTTGAGTTGGCGGCTCGACCGTAACAGGGCGGACACGTCGAGAATCAGGGACACGCCTCCGTCGCCGAGGATCGTGGCGCCGGAAATTCCGGCCACCTTGCGGAAATTCGATTCCAGGTTCTTGACCACGACCTGCTGCTGCCCGACCAGGCTGTCGACCAGCAGGGCCGCTTTCTTGCCGTCGCTTTCGAGGATGACGATGATGCCCTGCGAGGGGTCATCGAACCGGGGATCGATCGCGAAGATCTGATACAGCGGAATCAGCGGCAGGTATTCCTCGCGGACCTTGACCACCTTGCCCTGGCCGGCGACTTCCTTGACGTCCACCGCAGCCGGCTGCAGCGACTCGATGACGTAGCCCAATGGCAGGATGTAGATCTCCTCGCCGACCTTGACCGACATGCCGTCGAGAATCGCCAGCGTCAGCGGCAGGGAAATGGCGATCGTGGTGCCGGTTCCGGGGATCGAGCGAATATCGACGGTTCCGCCCATCGCGGTGATGTTGCGCTTGACCACGTCCATGCCGACCCCGCGTCCGGAAACGTCGGTCACCACTTCCGCGGTGGAGAAACCGGGGGCGAAGATCAGTTGCCAGACATCGGCATCGGGCATCGCGTCCGATACCGGCAGGCCTTGCGATTTGGCCTTGGCCAGTATCCTGTCGCGGTTCAGTCCGCCGCCGTCGTCGCTCACCTCGATCACGATATTGCCGCCCTGGTGCGCGGCCGACAGGACCAGCTTGCCGGCTTCATTCTTGCCGCTGGCCTTGCGCTTGTCGGGCATCTCGATGCCGTGGTCGACGCTGTTGCGGACCAGATGGGTGAGCGGATCGACGATGCGCTCGATCAGGCCCTTGTCGAGTTCGGTGGCGGCGCCCCGCGTGACGAACTCGACCTTCTTGCCGAGTTTGGCAGCCAGGTCGCGCACCATGCGGGGGAAACGCGAGAACACGTAGTCCATCGGCATCATGCGGATCGACATCACGGCTTCCTGCAGATCCCGCGTGTTGCGCGCCAGCTGACCGGCGCTGTTGAGCAGCCGTTCGTGATGCAGGGGGTCGAGCGCGGCGATGCGCTGTTCGATCATGGCCTGGGTGATGACCAGTTCGCCGACCAGGTTGATCAGCTGGTCGACCTTCTCCACGCTGACACGGATCGAGGACGACTCCTGGCTGGCCCCCTCCTTGTCGGTGGCGCGACGGCCGTAGTTCTTGGCCTCGCCGGCAGGCACGGCCGCGGCCGCATCAACCGCCGGGGCGGCCGCTTGCGGAGCCGTAGCGGGGTTCTTCTCCGGCTCGAAGATTCCGTAGCCGGGATCTTCGGCGGGCGTGTCGGGCGCGGCGCCGGGGGAGGCCGCTGCAGGCGCGGCGTGATACGTGATCTTGAGATCGTCCGGGTCGAGCACGAACGAGCAGATGGCGACGATGTTGTCCTGGCTCTCGCCGGTGGTCAGGATGAACACGGCACGCTTGTCGTCCAGGGTTTCCTGCTCGATCGTGCCGAGCAGGCCGAGTTCGGCCGCCAGCGCATCGACGTCCTTCTGGGGCACCTCGGGCAATTCGATCCGGAAACGGCAATTGCCGTCCGCATCCACGACCGGGGCCGCTACGGGTTCGGGTGCTGCGGCGACGGCCGGCGCACCCGGTGCGGCAGCCGGCGCATCGGCCACGGTCCCCTGCGACAAGGCCTTCAACCGCTGGCATACGCTGTCGACCGCGGCCTGGTCGACGCTCGAGCCATGATGATGACCATCCATCTGCATGGTCAGCACGTCCTTGGCCACCAGGAAGGCATCCACGTGCTCGGGCGTCAGTGCCATTTCGCCCTTGCGGATGCGGTCGAGCAGCGACTCCAGCATGTGGGTGACTTCGGTGATATCGGTGAACGCGAAGGTGGCGGCGCCCCCCTTGATGGAATGCGCGGCGCGAAAGATTGCATTGAGATCCTCGCTGTCCGGTGCAGACACGTCGAGAGCCAGCAAAAGCTTCTCCATTTCGGCGAGCAGCTCGTCTGCCTCGTCGAAAAACACCTGGTAGAACTGGCTCATGTCAATTGTCATTTTTGAACTCCGTCATGTTTCGCTGCGTACCCTGTCGTCGAATCTTCAGCCGATCAGTTTTTTCACCACTTCGGTCAGACGCGTGGGATCGAAGGGCTTGACCAGCCATCCGTTGGCACCTGCCGCCCGGCCCATCGCCTTGATGTCGTCACCGGATTCGGTTGTCAGCATCAATATCGGCACGCTCTGGTAATTCTTCATCGCGCGTAACGCCTTGATCAGGCTCAGGCCATCCATGCCGGGCATGTTCTGGTCGGTCAGCACCAGATCGACGGTCTGCTGCTTCGCCTTGTTCAGGCCGTCTTCGCCGTCGATGGCCTCGATCACGCCATAGCCAGCCGCCTTCAGGCTGAAGGAGAGCATCTGGCGCAGCGAACCCGAGTCATCTACTGCAAGTATTGTTTTCATCGTCATTACTCCTGCTACTTTCGTTAGCGGGACAAGCCCGCGCATTTCGTAATCTCAAAACAGCTCAATGTCGCCGCTTTCCATGTGGCGCTGGTTGACCGTGCTGCGCACGGCACCGGCCAGTTCGCTGCAGCGTGCCCCGACCCGGTCGCTGATGCGATTCAGCATGACCAGCATTTCCTCGCTGCCGCTTTCCGGCAGGTCTGCCGCCCCGTTCGTGCCAAGCTCACCGAATACGTCGCGCAATCCCGCCAGGTGCTGCACCATCCGGCCGATGAGCTGGCTGGTCATGTCCTGGAACTGCAGGCCCGTGACCGCGGCGCCAACATGCTGGCCGATCTCTTCGCGCAGCATTTCCAGGCGCGCGGCCTGCTCGGGCGCCGGTTCTCCGGTCGACAGCATGCTCTTGAGGGTTTCCTGCTGCAGATCGATGGCGTGGTGGATCGCCATGAAACTGGTGCACAGCTTCTTGATCGCCTCGTTCAGCAATACGTCCATCTGCACCAGATCGCGTTCGACCTCGGCCAGGTGCTGGTCCCCGTGCGTGGACACGCCCGACAGCAGGCGCATGACCTGGGTTTCCATCAGATCGGACGTGGACTCCCGGGAAAGCATGCCCATGCTTACAGGAACTTGAAGAGCGACAGGCTGGAGGTTTGCGCGAACGATTTCTGCGCGGCTTCCAGCGTCGTCTGCTGCCGCGACAGATCGGTCAGCGCCTGGGTGTAGTCGAGATCCTGCAGATTGGACAGGGTCTGGCTGTACTGGAGGTTCTTGTTGGTGCCGGCATTGTCGAGCGACGTGAGTTCCTGCATGCGCGTACCGACCGATGCGCGTACCGTGGACACGTTGTCCAGGGCCGCTTGAAGATCGCTGTTGGCGGTCGTCAGGGTGGTGCTCAATCCCGTGGTGCCCGGCGTGTTCAATTGGGTGATGAGGTCGTTCAGCGTCTTGAACATATCCTGTCCCCCGCCCTGGAACACGCCCTGGCCCGGGCTGCTGACCGCCATCTGGCGAGTGGCGTCGACCTGGATCAGGCGTTGCCCCTGGTCGCCCTGGTACTGCACGCCGGAGGCGGTCTGGACAAAGGGAGGCGTCGAGGTCTGAAAGCCCGAGAACATATAGTTCCCCTGGCCGTCGCGGGCATTTGCCAAGCCCATCAGCAGACCGAGGCTGCTCTGCAGTGCGGTTGCAATGGAAGCTCGCTCGCTATCGTTCAGGGTCGGATTGCCGGCCGAGATCGCGGTGGTCTTCACTTCCTGCAACAGATCCGTCACGCTCGACAGCGTACCGTCCACGGCGGCGAGCGAGTCTTTTGCATAGCCGCGGTTGGTGCCGTACTGGGTATTGAGCGATTGCGACTGCGTCACTTCGAGCGCCCGCGCCGCCGCGACGGGATCGTCCGACGGCGTGAGGATGCGGCGATCGGCGGCAACCTGCTGCTGCGTCTTGTACAGGGCGGCCTGCGCGTCGGCGATGCGGGCGGCGCCATTGTCAAACAGGGTCTGGGTACTGATGCGCATGATCTTTATTGTCCAATCGAGAGCAGAACATCGAACAACTGGCTGGCAATCTGCATGACCTTGCCGGCCGCCTGGTAGGCCTGTTGATAACGCAGCAGATTGGCCGCCTCCTCGTCGAGGTTGACGCCCGACTCGTTCTGCGCCGAGAGCGTGGCCTGGGAAAGCAGATTGCTGGCCGCACTGCTGGTCACTTCGAGTTCGCGGGTCTTGTTGCCGATCTCGCTGACGAACTGCGAATACGCGCCCTGATAACTGGTGGTGCCGTTGCCCAGCGTATTGCTGGTCTGCAGATCGCCCAGCAGCAGGGCATTGCGGCTGTCGCCCACGCCGCCGGCATTGGATGCCACGGTAAAGCTGTCGCCTGCGGCCGGCGTGCCGCTGATGGCGGTGCTCCAGCCGTTGTAGCTGATCGTTGCGCCGGGCGTATACGTCAGGCCCGTCGGATTGCCCGTGCCCGTGCCCGTCACGTTATAGGTCGTGGCTGACGTGAACGTGATCGTGACGGGCTGCTGCAGATTGGCATTGGGCGGGGGCGGCGTGTTGACGCTGCCGGGGCCGATGGTGCCGGTACCGGTATTGCCGCCGGTCGGGGTAGCACGGATCGGTGCGGCGGCCGCGAGCAGGGCCGGATCGCTGATCGCCACGCCGATGCCGGACGCGCCATTGACGGTGGGGCGGATCAGGAAGCTGTCGCCCGCAGCGGGTGCGGTCGACACGCTGATGGTCACGCCGTCCACGGTCTGCGGCAGGGCGGCGGGCGCGAAGGTCGTCGCGGTGTTGTCGGACAACCGGGTCAGCGTGTAATTGCTGCCGTCGTACTGCAGGCGGTAGTCACTGGTGGTCAGGGCGCCGGCATCGCTGATGCTGGCGGTCACGGTGGCCGAACCGGTATTGCCCGTATTGGCGTTCACCACCGGCGAGGCCAGCGTGAACAAGGCACCGCCCAGGTTGCCGTTGAGATCCTGGCCGAGGCTGTGCTGGGCATTGACGGTGCTGGCCAGCCCGATGGCAACCCGACCCAGCGCGTTCTGTGCCGGTTCCAGCGTCTTGCTGCGGAACTCGGCCAAGCCGCCCAGCTGCCCGCCCACCAGGCTCGACTCGCTCAGGGGGATGGTGCTGCCGCTGCTGGACTGGTAGGCCACCACGATTTTCGAGAGATCGGTTGCGGACGCCACGCTGACCAGCTTTGACGTCGTCGTGCCCACCACCAGCGACTGGCCGTTGCCGATGAACACGTTGTAGGAACCGTCACCCTGCTTGACGACCGTTGCCTTGATCTCCTTGTTCAGATCCAGAACCAACTGGTCGCGCTGATCGAGCAGATCGTTGGGCGGCTGGCCGGTCGCCCGCTGGGCCTTGCCGATCGAGTCGTTCAATTGCGCAATCTGCTGGGCATAGCTGTTGATGCTGCTGACGCTCGACTGGATCTGGCTGTTGACGCCCTGGCTGATTTCATTGAGTTGCCCGGCCAGGCTCTGGAAGCGTCCGGCCAGCGCATCGGCTGACGACAGGGCGGCCTGGCGCGCGGGAACGTTCGACGGATTCGAGGCCATGGCCTGGATGCCGCTGAAGAAATCCTGCAGGGACGGCGACAGGCCGGCCGTCGAATCGGCCAGCATGTTGTCGATCTGCTTGATCTGCGTGTAGTACGTGTCGAGCCCGCTTTGCGAAGCCTGGGCGGACTGCACCTGCACGCCCAGATATTCGTTGTACACGCGCTGGACCGTGGATATCTGGGTGCCCTGCCCCATGAAGCCGAAGCCGAAGTTCTGCGGCTGGGCCGCACCCTGTATCACGACTTGGCGGCTGTAGCCCGGCGTCGACGCGTTCGCGATGTTATGGCCGGTCGTGCTCAGTCCCGCTTGTGCGGCAGCGAGGGCGCTCTGACCGATACTGAGAATGCTGGTAGCCATCTATCTGGTCGCCAAGGTTATGAGGGAAGGAATATAAATATGCTTGATAGGTGAATCGGTCGGCCTGTGCTTTTCTTGAGTCAGGTCGTTTCTACCATCCGGATCACGCCCATCAGCTTCTGGGCGTAGCCTGGATCGGTGGCGTAGCCCGCCTGCTGCAGCCCCTGGGCGAAACCGGCGGCATCCTGGCCTTGCGCGATCGCGTTCTGGTAGCGCGCATTGCCGCGCAGCAGGTTGGCGTAGTCGCGGAAGGCGTCGGCATAGGAGTCGTAGGCGCGGAAAGTGTCCACCTGCTTCTGTGGCTTGCCGTTGACGTATTCGGTGGTGACGATGTCGACGGTGCGGCCTTTCCACGAGCCGCCCGCCTTGATGCCGAACAGGTTATGGCTGTTCTGGCCGTCGGCTCCGCGGATTTCGCTGCGGCCCCAGCCGGTTTCCAGTGCGGCCTGGCCCATCATGAAGCTGGCGGGAATGCCGCTGCTGGCGCTCGCCGCCTGGGCATGCGGCAGCAGTTTCTGCACGAAGGCCTCGACGTGAGGAGGGCTATCCCCGCTGCGGGCGGCGACCGGGGCGGCCGCTTGCGTTGCCGTGCCGGGCGCGGACACTTCCCCGGGCGCTTGGACACGTAGCGGCGGGGCATTCAATTCCATTCCTTTTTGCGGGGCGTTCAGCGGCAGGCCGGCCGGCGCGGCCCCATCGGACGACGCTCCGTCGACACCGGGTGCATTCAGGGTGCGCGAAAGCTGGCGCACCATCATGTCGGCCAGGCCAATCCCGCGGCTGGCAAGCTTCTGCGTCAGCTGCTGATCGAGCATCGCGGTGTACATGCGGGTCTGTTCGGAATCGAACATGCCGTCCTGCGGTGACGCTTCGCGCATGCTCTTCATCAGCATGTTCATGAACACCGCCTCGAACTGCTGCGCCGCCGCCTTGAGCGCCTCGGGCGAGGACTGCTTGGCCTCCAGCTTGAGCTGGTTGACGCCCTGGACGTCGAGCGCGAACTTGGAGGTGAGGTCGGCGCCGCCAATCATTCAGATGATCTCGAGTTCCGCATGCAACGCGCCGGATGCCTTCAGGGCCTGCAGGATCGCCAGCAAGTCTTGCGGGGTCGCGCCGATGGAGTTCAGCGCTTTCACCACGTCGGCGAGCGATGCGCTGCCCTTCACCAGCATCACTTCGCCCGGCTGCTGGCGGATCTCGATCTGCGACTGCGAGGTGACCACCGTCTCGCCCTTCGAGAACGGCGCAGGCTGGCTGATGACTGGCTGGGTATTGATGATCACCGACAGGTTGCCGTGCGACACCGCGCTGGGGTCGAGCATGACGGCCTGGTTCATCACCACCGAACCAGTGCGCGCATTGATGATGACCTTAGCCATGGCCTGGGCCGGGTTGACGTCGAGGCTTTCGATCGCGCCCAGGAAGGTCACGCGTGCATCGTCTCCCACCGGCGTCCTCACCTGGATCACGCGCCCGTTCAGCGCACGCGCGGTGTCCTTGCCGAAGCGGGCGTTCACCGCATCGACCACACGGCTGGCCGTGGTGAAATCGCTTTGCATCAGTTCAAGATTGATGGTGCCGGATGCGCCCAGCACCGTGACGACGCTGCGTTCCACAGTCGCGCCGCTCGGGATGCGCCCCACGCTCAGATGGTTGATCTGCACCTTGCTGCCGCTGGCCGACGCGCCGGCACCGCTGACCACGAGGTTGCCCTGGGCCATCGCGTAGACCTGGCCGTCGGCGCCCTTCAGCGGCGTCATCACCAGCGTGCCGCCGCGCAGACTCTTGGCGTTGCCCATCGACGACACCGTGATGTCGATAGTCTGTCCGGCCTGGGAAAACGGCGGCAGATCGGCGGTCACCATGACCGCCGCCACGTTCTTCAACTGCATGTTGGTGCCGGGCGGCAGGTTGACGCCCATCTGCATCAGCATGTTGGTGATGCTCTGGGTGGTGAACGGCGTCTGCGTGGTCTGGTCGCCGGTACCATCGAGGCCCACCACCAGGCCGTAGCCCACCAGCTGGTTGTCGCGCACGCCCTGGATGGTGGCGATGTCCTTGATGCGTTCGGCCTGCGCAACGCCGCTCAGCGCAAGCGCAGCCAGCAGAAACAGAGACGGAATCCTCATGAGGGCCACCATTTACAAGGGAATGAAACTGAGGAAAAAGCGCGCCAGCCAGCTCATCACTTCGGCCGAGTCGAACTTGGCGCTGGAGCGGTATTCGATGCGCGCGTCCGCCACCTTGGCCGACGACACGGTATTGCCCGCCTGGATGGTGTCGGGCTGTATCACGCCGGACAGGCGGACGTACTCGGTGCTCTTGTCGAGCGCGATCTGCTTTTCGCCGGCGACCACCAGGTTGCCGTTCGGCAGCACCTCGGTCACGGTGACGGTGATGTTGCCGGTAAAGAGATTGCTGGAATCGATCGCCGACTTGTCGTCGTACGAGGTCGACGAATCGGCCTTCACGCCGGCGCCCTGGAAGGTCTTGAGCGGCAGCCCGGCGACGGCGCTGATCGACGAGTCGACCGCGCCGGTTTTCGATCCGTTGGACGACGCCTTCTTGCCGGCCTGCGTCTTCTCGTTGATGACAATGGTCAGCACGTCGCCGACGTGGCGCGCGCGCCGGTCTTCGAACATGGGGGTGTAGGAGGCGACCTGGTAGATGGCGCCATTGCCGGCCGCCTGGGTGGGCAACGCCTGCGGACGCGCCGTGGTGGGCTGCTGGACGATGGACGACGGCGTGGTGCCGCAACCCACCAGCCCCAGCAGCATTCCCACACATCCCACGATACGCGACATCGTCATGGCCAACCTCAGAGCTGGGTCAGGCGCTGCAACATCTGGTCGGATGTCGTGATCGCCTTGCTATTGATTTCATAGGCACGCTGGGTCTGGATCATGTTGACCATCTCTTCCACGACGTTGACGTTCGAGGTTTCGACGTAGCCCTGATTCAGCGTGCCGGCGCCGTTGCTGCCGGGTGCGTTGGAACTCGGCGTGCCCGATGCGGCGGTTTCGGCATAGAGGTTCTCGCCCAGGCTCTGCAGGCCGGCCGGGTTGACGAACATCGCCAGTTGCAGGGTGCCGACGGTCACCGGCGTGGACGAGCCGGCCTGCTGCACCGACACCGTACCGTCGCGCCCGATGGTCAGCGTCTGGGTATCGGGCGGAATGGTGATGGCCGGCTGCACCGCATAACCGCTGGACGTCACCAATTGGCCGTTGGAATCGGCCTGGAAGGAGCCGTCGCGCGTGTAGGAGGTCGTGCCGTCCGGCATCAGCACCTGGAAAAAGCCGTTGCCCTGGATCGCCACGTCCTTGGCGTTGCCGGTCTGCTGCAGGTTGCCCTGCGTGAAGATGCGCTCGGTGGCCACCGTTTTCACGCCGGTACCGATCTGCAGGCCGGAGGGCAGCTGCGTCTGCTCGGACGACTGCGCGCCGGGCTGGCGGATGGTCTGGTACAGCAGGTCCTCGAACACCGCACGCGCGCGCTTGAACCCGCTGGTGCTGACGTTGGCGAGGTTGTTGGAAATCACGTCCATTTGCGTCTGCTGCGCATCCAGACCGGTTTTGGCAATCCACAGTGAGCGAATCATGTCGGTTCCTTCAAGAATTAGGGGATCAGTTCATCGACAGCAGCTGGCCGGCCTTGCTGTCGTTGCTCTCTGCGTTCTGCAGCAGCTTCATGTGCATGTCGAACGAACGGGCCAGCGAGATCATGTTGACCATGGCGTCGACGACGTTGACGTTGCTCGATTCGAGCGCGCCGCTGACCACCTTCACGTTGGGATCGGCTTCCGCCGTCTGGCCATCCTTCATGCGGAACAGGCCGTCGTCGCCGCGCACCAGGTCCGCCGTGGGCGGGTTCACCAGTTTCAGGCGGCCTACCGAGGTCAGGCCGGTGGCGGCGGAACCGTCGGGCACCAGCGAGATCGTGCCGTCCTTGCCGATGGCGACGTTGCGGCCCGGTGGGATGGACAGCGGGCCGCCGTCGCCCATGACATTGAGGCCGTCATGGGTCTGCAGCACGCCGTTCTCGTCCATCTTCAGGCTGCCGTTGCGGGTATAGGCTTCGCTGCCGTCGGCCGCCTGCACCACGATCCAGCCGTCGCCCTGCACCGCCACGTCGAGGTCGCGGCCGGTCTGCTGGATCGCACCGGAACGGAAATCGCTGCCGGTGGTGGAGTCGACCACGAACGCCCGGGTGGGCAGGATCGCTCCCTGCACCGGCACCGCGCGGAACTGGTCGATCTGCGCACGGAAGCCCGTGGTGGTCGCGTTCGCCAGGTTGTTCGACGTGGTCGCCTGCTGCTCCAGCGCGTGCTTCGCGCCGGTCATGGCGGTGTAGATGAGACGGTCCATACGGCCTCCTATGATTCCGTTCCCAAATCAAAACTGACTTTGTCGCCTTCGCCTTGCCCGCAAGGGGTAGGCCGTGGTTGTAAAGACGCTGAAGCGTCAACAACCACGCTCTGCCGTGCTACAGCACTGTCTGCGGCTCGGCTTCGCGTCATTTTTGATTTGGAAACGGAATTCATTGTCGATTAATGAATCAACGCAGGTTGACCAGGGTCTGCATCACCGCATCCTGGGTCTTGATGGTCTGCGCATTGGCCTGGTACACCCGCTGCGCGGTGATCATGTTGACCAGCTCGGCGGTGAGGTCGACGTTGGAGTCTTCCACCGCAGACGACTGCAACACGCCCAGGCTGCCCGAGTTGGGCGTGCCGACCAGCGGCGACCCCGAGGTCGAGGATTCGGTCCACATGTTGTTGCCCATCTGCTGCAGGCCGTTGGGGTTGGAGAAATTCGCCAGCACCACCTGGCCCAGCACGGCCGACTGGCCGTTGGTATAGCGGCCCAGGACCACGCCGTCGGAGCCGACGTTGAAGCCGGCCAGGCGGCCCGAGGTATAGCCGTTCTGATCCAGCGTGTTGACGCTGAACGCGGAGCCGAACTGGGTGGTGCCGGTGTAATCGAAGGTGACGGGGAAAGGCGAGGTCGCACCCGTTGCCGTGGCCGGCACGTTGATGGCCGCAAGCGGCATCGCGGTCGTCAGGGCGCCGCTGGCGTTGAAGTTCAGCGTGGCGACCGGGCCTGCGCCGATCTGGGTTCCGTCGTTGGCCGCATACACATCCCAGGCGCCGGACGGCCTTTTCACATAATAGGTTTGTAGCGTCTGGGAATTGCCCAGGCTGTCGTAGACCGATACCGCGGTCGAATTGTGGAAGGTGGTCGGGTCGTTCATGTTGAACGGCGTGACGGTTCCGTCGATCGGCGTGCTGCCCGAATCCAGGTTGAGCACGGCGGTCACGTCCGTGGTGATGTTCGGCACCAGGTCGGCCGTATTGATCCGGATCGGCGACGGTGCGCCGACCGACAGCACGCCGCTCGCATTCGCCGTATAGCCGGTCAGCTTGGCCCCGGTCGGGTTGACGATGTAGCCGCTCTTGTCAAGCTGGAACTGGCCGTTGCGCTGGTAGGCGATCTCACCGTTGGTGTCCATGCGAAAGAAGCCGCCGCCGTTGATGGCCATGTCCAGCGGATTGTTGGTGGAGGTGATGTTGCCCTGGGTGAACAGCTGGGTCACCTGCGAAACCTTGGTGCCGATGCCGACGTTGGAGCCGCCGGCCCCCGTCAGGGAGTTGGCGTAGACGTCGGCGAACTGGGCCTGGGACTGCTTGAATCCGACCGTGCTCGAGTTGGCTACGTTATTGCCGATGACGTCCAGGTTCTTTGCGGCGGCGTTGAGTCCGCTCAATCCTTGCTGAAAACTCATGTTCTGCTCCTTGTGATGATGGCTGGCGGCTTATCCGGCACGCCGACTCGAACTGCTCAGAAAATCTGCCGGATATCGGCATACCCCACGTTCGTATTGCCCGCCAGGTTCAACTGCACGCCCTGGCTGTTCTGCGAAACGCTGTTGACCGTCCCCAGGTTCAGGGCAGTGCTGTCGATTGCCTGGCCGCCCTGGACGGCATCGATCTTGAAGCTGTACGTGCCCGCAGGCGCGGCCGTCCCGGTGTCCGTCAGGCCATCCCATGCCACCACGTTCACACCCGCGTTGCGCGAACCCAAAGTCAGTTTGCGCACCAGGGAACCCGATGCGTCGTAGATGCTGGCCGTGACCTTGTCGGCGGGACGTGACAGCTCGAATCCCACGACGTTCTCGAGCTGGGCCGGGCTGATCGTATCGCCCGGAACCAGGACCGTCCGCCCGATCAGGCTGGCGGCCTGCGACATCTGGTTGGTGCCCAGACTGGCGGCCATCGCCTGCAGGCTGCTGTTCATGTTCTCGATGCCCTGCACCGTGCTGAGCTGGGCCATCTGGCTGGTCACCTGCGCGTTGTCGAGCGGGTTCAGCGGATCCTGGTTCTTCATCTGGGCCACCAGCAGGCTCAGAAAACGGTTCTGCGTGTCTTCCACACTGCTCTTCGAGGACGTGGATGCGCTTGCGCCAAACAGGCTGTTTACACTACTGGTGTCTTGTACGGTGCTCATGGTCGTTCCTCGTTATCGCTGCTGTTTACTGTCCCAGGCTCAGGGTCTTGAGCAGCAGGGTCTTGGTGGTGTTCATCATGTCCACGTTGGACTGGTACGAGCGCGAGGCGGAGATCATGTTGACCATTTCCTCCACCACGTTGACGTTGGGCATGGTCACGTAGCCTTTCTCGTCGGCGAGCGGATTCTTGGGGTCGTACACCTGCTTCATCGGTGACTGATCCTCCACTACCGCGGCCACGTTCACCCCGGTCGCGCCGTTTTCCCCCACCGGCGTGGCGGCGAACACGACCTGCTTGGCCTTGTAGGGCGTACCGTCGGCGCTGGTCGCGCTGTCGGCGTTGGCCAGGTTGCTGGCAACGGTATTCAATCGCTGCGACTGGGCGTTCATGGCCGAGCCGGCCACGCTGAAGATATTGGACAGTGACATGCGTTATGCTCCTTATCCCTAGCCCTGGATCGCCGCCATCATGGTCTTGATCTGCTGCGTGATCCGGGTCAGATTGAATTCGTAGTGAACGGCGTTGTCGGCGAAGGCGGCGCGTTCGGCATCCATGTTCACCGTGTTGCCGTCGACGCTGCCCTGGGCCGGCGTGCGGTACAGCAGCCCGGCTTCCGCCGCCACGCCCGGGTTGCCCGCCAGATGGCTGGGCGCCGTGGTGGCCAGCGCCGTGCCGTCGGTCGCGGACGTGCCCTGCAACGCGCTCTGCAGGGCGGCCTTGAAATCCAGGTCGCGCGCCTTGTAGTTCGGCGTGTCGGCGTTGGCGATATTGGAAGCCAGCACCTGCTGGCGCTGCTCGCGTATGCGTAGCGCCTGGGTGTTGAAATTCAGCATGTCATCAAGCCGGTTCAGCATGGTTTTCACCTCTTTCTGCCGCAAAGCCTTTTTGCGATGACTGCATCCTAGGTACTCGCCTGTCCATTCAATCGAACGATAAAGGGCACAAAGCCCGTTCATTTCGCCGTTTAAGATGGAGCGACGCTCCCTACAATGCGGCAGTATGAGAAACCGAGCCAAGGAGTCGACATGGCACACAAACGTATCCGGGCCCTGGCAGGCCGACTGGGAGCCGGCCTGGCATTCGCGGCCGGCCTGGTTCTGCCCGCCGTGGCCCCCGCAGCGGACCAGCAGGACCCGGCCGCCATCCAGGCGCACGCCGAGCAGTTCCTGAAGAAACAGACCGCCGGCCTGCCCGGCAAGGTGACGATCCAGGTTGCCGCGCCGCGCGCCGCACTGCCCGCCTGTTCCGCATTCGACGCCTTCCAGCCCACCGGCAGCCGCAGCATGGGGAAAACCACGATCGGCGTGCGCTGCCTGGCGCCGAGCCGGTGGACGGTCTACCTGGCGGCGCAGATCCGCGTGATGGGGTCGTACGTCGTGACCCGCGAGCCGCTGCCCGCCAACCACATTCTGAGCGCGGCCGACCTCACGCTGCGCGACGGCGATCTGGGCAGCCTGCCGGCCGACGTCGTCACCCATGCCGACGACCTCAAGGGATACCGCACGGTGGCGGGCGTGGCAGCCGGGGCACCGCTGCGCAACGCGCTGCTGCGCGCCCCGCTCGCCGTACAACAGGGGCAGAGCACCCGCCTGGTGATGAACGGGCCGGGCTTTTCCATCCAGAGCGAAGGCCAGGCGCTGGCCAACGCCAGCCGGGGCGACCGGGTCCGGGTGAAAACCCCTTCCGGCGAAGTGGTCAGCGGCGTGGCGCAGGACGGCCAGCGGGTGGTCGTCGCCTTCTAAATCGGGTAGATTGGATCGGGCAGACTTCAGAAAATCCGTAAATTGACGTTACTGAGTTAGCTTAAAAAACCGAGCACCTGCCCGATCAGGAAACTGCCATGAAAATCGATCCCGGCCTGAAACCGATCACCCTGCCGAATTCCGTTGAACCCCGCCCCGGCAAGGCCGAAGACGCCAAGCCTGCCGACGCCCAGAAGACGGATGTCAACCTGAGTCCGCGCGCCCTCCAGCTGAAACAGCTGGAATCGCAACTAACGGCGATTCCGGTCGTCGACCGCGCCCGCGTGGACAGCATCAAGCAAGCCATCACCCGCGGGGAATACACCATCAATACCGGGAACATCGCGGAAAACCTGCTCAACTCGGTCAAGGAAATGCTCCATGTCGCCAAGTGATCCGTCCTCCAGCCCGGCCCTGATCGCCAAACTCACGATGGAAGGCGCGGCCTGGCAGGCCCTGTTGAATGTCATGGGCGAAGAGGAACGCGCACTGGTGGACGGCGAAGCCGATCGCCTGGCCCCGCTGAACGCCTCTAAGCTGTCGCAACTGCAAACGCTCAGCAACTTGGCGCGCACACGTCATGACGATCTGCTGGCGGCCGGCCACACTCCCGACCACGCCGGGATGGATGCCTGGCTGACCCGGCATGGCCAACCCGAACATCTCGCACGCTGGCAGCAGCTGTGCGACATGGAACAACGGGCGCGCGCCCTGAACCAGCGTATCGGCACGCTGATCGATATGCGTCTGGCCTCCACCCGCCAGGCGCTCAATGTACTGGTCCACGCCGCGACCAATCAGAACGGCCTGTACGACCAGGCCGGCCAGTCCGTCGCCGCCAGCAAGGGCAAGCCCCTGGCAGCAGCCTGAGCCGCGCCCCAGGCGCTAGCGTTCGAAACGTCCGGGCGCGATTGCCCGCATCAATTCGGTTTCCAGCGGCCAGGGTTGGCCGGTCATCTGATCGGCCAGCGCCTCGCCCAGCACCCCCGCCCACACGACCCCGCGCGAGGCATAGCCCGCCGCGACATACAGCCCGGGCTGGCCGTCGACCGCGCCTACCAGCGGCAGCCGATCCGGCAGGGTGGCGCGCAACGAGGCGCGGCCACTCACTGGAAGAAGTCCTTCGACAGGCTCAGGACGAACGGCAAGATGAAAACGCTCGCCCGCGCCCGGCAGGATCGCCTCCAGCCGGGCCAGGTTGGCAAGGTCGCTTTCCCGGCGCGGCATCGTGTCGTCGTCATCGTGTTCGTAAGTGGCGCCGACCAGCGGTTGTGCGCCCGGCGCCACATAGCCTTCACGGGCGATCACCCGCCGGATGTCCGGCAGGCTGCCGGGCGGCAAGCACGTGATCTGGCCGCGTACAGTATTGAGCGGCCAGCGCTGTCCCGGCACCAGCACCAGGGCGTCGCGCGCGTTCGCCAGCACCACGGCATCGGTCTCGGCCAGTATCGTGCCTTCCCGATCCACGACATGCCATCCCGCCGCAACGCGTGCCACGTGCGCAACGGTGCAATTCGTCTGCACACGGATGGCCGGATGGTCGAGCCAGGCACGGCACAGGCTCCCCGGAACCACCCAACCCGCTGTCGGGTAATACACGCCGGGGGCTGCCACCGGCCAGTTCGCCAGCTCGCGTGCGGCCTCCAGTTCCACCCAATACGCATAATCGGTCGGCGGCATCGTGGCCGCCAGCGCCTGCTGCTGCTTTGCGGCCGCTTCCGCATTCTTGGCCAGATGCAGCACGCCGCAACGCGCCCACTCGACGCCATCCAGCATCGCCCATGCGCGCAGGTCGTGCAGGAAGGCCGCCCGCGTCAGGCGCGTAGCGCGGTTGTCGTCGCGCGAGATCACCGGCCGGAACACCGCCACCGGATTGCCCGAGGCCGCCTGTGCCGGCGAATCGGCACGCTCCAGTACCGTGACCGCCACACCGCGCCGTGCCAGGGCATGCGCCACGGCAGCACCCGCCACACCGGCGCCGACGACGACGACATGCCGCGGCGACGCAGATTCGGCCCGACTGCCTTCCCCCTGGAAACGCGCGCGCAGGCAATGCCGCTTGCGGCCGTAGCCCGTCCGTTTCTCGCAGACGAAACCGATCCGCCCCAGGCCCTCGCGTACCGACGCCGCCACGGTGTAGGTCGCGGCCATCGCGCCCGGCCGGGCCAGCGGCACCAGCGCGTCGAACAGCGCAGGCTGCCAGAGATCGGCGTTGCAGTCGGGTGCGAAGCCATCCAGATAAAACGCGTCCACTTTGGCCTGCACCTGCGGCAGGCAGTCCAGCGCATCGCCCAGCATCAGCGTGAGCTGTACGCGCCCGTCGTCGAGCGCGATGCGATGGAAGCCCGGCATCAGCGTCGGCCAGTTAGTCAGCAGTTCTTCCGATAGCGGCGCGAATTCCGGCCATTGCGCATGCAGCCGCGCCAGATCCTCGGCGCGGAAGGGATGCTTTTCGACCGAGAGGAAATGCAGCCGTGCACAACGTGCCGGATCGTCGCGCCACGCCGCCCAGGTCACCAGGAAATTCAGCCCGGTGCCGAATCCGGTTTCGAACACGACAAAGCGACTGCGCCCTGCCCACGCCTGCGGCAAACCGCAGCCCTGCAGAAACACATGGCGCGCCTGCCCCGCGCCGCCGTCGGCCGAATGGTAGATGTCGCCGTAGGCGGCGGAATACGGCACGCCGTCCTTGAATTCGAGACGGGCGGGCACAATGGTTTTCAGCATGGCCGAATGTTACATTGAGGCGGTTCCCCTTTGCTTCGCCCCATCATGCTCAAACCGAAATCCTGGCTTCGCCTTGTCATCATCGTGCTGGCCGTCGCTGCGCTGGCCTACGCGGGCTGGCACTTCACCCGGCCGCAGCCGCCCGCGGTCGAACTCACCACGATTGCGCGCGGCACGGTCGAATCGACGGTAGTCAACACGCGCGCCGGCACGGTCAAGGCCTGCCGCCGCGCCAAGCTGGCTCCTGTCGCCGGCGGGCAGATCGTCAAGCTGTGGGTGAAGGAAGGCGAACGTGTGAAGGCGGGCCAGCCGCTGCTCGAACTGTGGAACCGCGACCTCGCCGCGCAGCGCGAACTGGCCACCCGCCAGCTGACCACGAGCGAGGAACGCCGCCGCGAAGCCTGCATCATGGCCGCCAACGCACAGCGCGATGCCGACCGCACCGCACAGCTGGCTGCCAAAGGTTTTGTCAGCTCGCAGAGCACCGAAAACGCCCGCGCCGATGCACGCGCACGCCAGGCCAACTGCGATGCGCTCGCTGCCGACGTCAAGCGCGCGCAGGCGCAGATCCGCGTCACGCAGGTCGGGCTGGAGCGCACCACGCTCACCGCGCCGTTTGCCGGCATCGTCGCAAAAATCACCGGTGAGGTCGGCGAATTCACCACCCCCTCGCCGCCCGGCATCCCCACCCCGCCGGCGGTCGATCTGATCGACGACAGTTGCCTGTATGTGAGCGCGCCGATGGATGAGGTCGACGCGCCGCGGCTGAAAGCCGGCCAGCCTGCACGCATCACGCTCGACGCCCTGCCCGGCAAGATCTTCAACGGTCACGTCCGGCGCATCGCCCCGTACGTGACCGAGGTGGAGAAACAGGCGCGCACGGTCGACGTCGAGGTCGATTTCGACACACCGCCGCACGATGCCTTGCTGGTCGGCTACAGCGCCGACGTGGAAGCGATCATCGAGCATCGCAACAACGTGCTGCGTGTGCCCACCCAGGCGATCCAGCAGGACGGCACGGTACTGGTGCTGGGCAAAGACGACACGCTGGAGACACGCTACCTGAAAACCGGGCTGGCCAACTGGGCGTTCACGGAAGTCGTCAGCGGCCTCGCGGCCGGCGATCGCGTGCTGCTGTCCTTCGACCAGGAGAACGTGAAGGCTGGCGTGAAGGTCACCCCCAATACGGCGCAGCCATGATCCGCCTCAACGCGATCACCCGCGTGTTCCGAATGGGCGACCAGGAAGTACGCGCGCTCAATGGCGTCAGCCTCGACATCGCGTCGGGCGAATACGTGTCCATCATGGGCCCGTCGGGCTCGGGCAAGTCCACCCTGCTGAACGTCGTCGGCTTGCTCGACCGCCCCGACAGCGGGCGCTACGAACTGGACGGTTCCGATGTCACCGACCTGTCCGAGACCGAGCGGGCGCGCGTGCGCCGGGAAAAGATCGGCTTCGTGTTCCAGTCCTTCCATTTGGTACCGCGCCTGACCGCGGCCGAGAACATCGAGCTGCCCTTGATGCTGGAAGGCATCGCGCCGGCCGAGCGCAAGTCGCGCGTCGACGCCGCCCTCGACGCCTTCGACCTCAAGGATCGCGCGCGCCATCGCCCGGCCGAACTCTCCGGCGGGCAGCGCCAGCGCGTGGCGATCGCGCGCGCCACCATCCTGCGTCCCACCGCACTCTTGGCCGACGAACCGACCGGCAATCTCGACCACCGCATCGGCGCCGAAGTCATGGCGCTGCTCGAAGGCCTGCACCATGCCGGCACCACGCTGATCGTCGTCACCCATGACCGCGAACTCGGCGCCCGCGCGCATCGCCATATCGCCATGCGGGACGGCGAGATCGTCGGGGACGAGACATGAGGACCGTCTCACTTCGGCCCGGATATTGCAGACGCACGCAGGACAGAGAAGGTAGTGTGCGTGCTGGTGCAGGCAGGGCTTCGACAAGCTCAGCCCGAACGGTGGTTGGATTGCACGTGTGCGAAAGCCCACCCCCTCAGCCCGTTCGCCCTGAACCCGTCGAAGGGCTGACTTTCATGCGCGTTTCGGCATGCTCGACACGGCGGCAGCTTCAGGTAGCCCCATGAACCTGCGCGACACTCTGACCCTCTCCTTCTCAACCGTAGTGAGCTACCGCACCCGCTCGCTGCTGATCGTGCTCGCGATGGCGCTAGGGGTGGCAGCGGTGGTGGTGCTGACGGCGCTGGGCGAAGGCGCACGACGCTACGTGGTCGGCCAGTTCTCCTCGCTCGGCACCAATCTGGTCATCGTGCTGCCGGGCCGCGCCGAGACCTCGGGTGGTCTTCCCGGCGCGGCGCTCGGGCAGACGCCGCGCGACCTGACGCTCGACGACGCCCTGTTCATCAGCCACCTGCCGCAGGTCAAGCGCTATGCGCCGCTCAACGTGGGCGTGGCCGAACTCTCCGCCGGCGGGAAGCTGCGCGAAGTGACCGTGCTCGGCAGCACGTCGGAACTGCTGCCGATCCGCCACATGAAACTGTCGCTGGGCAGCTTTCTCGCCCACGGTTCGGAACGCAGCGCGCAGATCGTGCTGGGCAGCGTGCTGGCACATGAATTCTTTCCCGACGGCAAGGTCATCGGCCAGCGCATCCGACTGGGCGACAGCCGCTTCCTGGTGTCGGGCGTGCTGGCTGTCCAGGGCGAATCGATGGGTTTCAATTCCGACGAGATCGCCATCATCCCGGTCGACTACGCGCAGGAACTGTTCAACACCAACACGCTGTTCCGCATCCTGGTCGAGGCCCGCAGCCGCAACGACATCGAGCCGGCCAAGGCCGCCATCGCCCACGCCCTGAAGCTGCGCCACGACGGCGAGGAGGACGTCACCGTCATCACCCAGGACGCGATCCTCGCCACCTTCGACCGCATCCTGCGCGCGCTGACGCTGGGCGTGGCGGGCATTGCCGCGATCAGCCTGGCGGTCGCCGGCATCCTCGTGATGAACGTGATGCTGGTGGCGGTGGCGCAGCGCACCTCGGAAATCGGCCTGCTGAAAGCCCTCGGTGCGCCCGCCGCCGACATCCGCCGCCTGTTCTTCGCCGAGGCCGTATGGCTGTCGCTGGCGGGCGGCGCCATCGGCTACGCGCTGGGGAACGCCGGCGCCTGGATGATCCGCCTCGCTTACCCGACGCTGCCCGCCTGGCCGCCGGCCTGGGCCAGCGTGGCTGGCGTGGCCACCGCGCTCATCACCGGCATCCTCGCCAGCCTGTTGCCCGCCGCGCGCGCGGCGCGGCTGGACCCCGTTCTGGCGCTGAGCGGAAAATGATCCTGGAAACTAAAGCTGGACGGAGTGGAGTGTTCGTTTTTTTGGGTGTGGGGCAAGGCGCGACGACGCAGCATAGTCGTTCTATGCAAGGAGGAGCAACGCCGAACCGCGCCCAAAAAAATGTGCAATCCATTCCGTAGCGGATGCACCGAAAGAGAGAGCAGCCGTAATATGGAAAACTGTCCAATCACCATGACGTCCAATCACCCGATAAGCGATCAGCTTCGGTTTCAAGGATGAACCTCATCGACACCCTGCGCTTCGCCCTGCACGCGCTCACCGCGCACCGGCTGCGCACCTTCCTGTCCGCCACTGGCATCGCTGTGGGCATTGCCGCGGTGATCCTGCTCACCTCGATCGGCGACGGCATCCATCGGTTCGTGCTGGCCGAGTTCACCCAGTTCGGCACCAATATCATCGTCGTCACCCCGGGCAAGATCAGCACGCACGGCGCCTCGGTCGGCGCCATCGGCAGCGCGCGGCTGCTGACCATCGACGATGCATTGGCGCTGAAGGCCTCGCGCTACGCGCAATACACGAATTCCGGCGTGATGGGCAATGCCGAAATCCGCGCCCACGGCCGCAGCCGCCGCGTGACGGTCTACGGCGAAGGGCCGGATTTCTCGCGTGCGTTCAACATGCACGTCGCGGTCGGCCAGTACCTGCCCGCCGACGATCCGCGCAACCCGCGCGCCTATGCCGTGCTGGGCGCGAAAGTGCAAACCGAGCTGTTCGGCACGAGCAATCCGCTGGGCGCCACCCTGCAGGTCGGGGCGTCGCGCTTCCGCATCATCGGCGTCATGGCACCCAAAGGCCAGGTGCTCGGCTTCGACCTCGACGACACCGTCTATATCCCCACCGCGCGCGCGCTGGAAGTGTTCAATCGCGAAGGCGTGATGGAAGTCCACGTCGCCTACCAGCCCGGTTCGCCCCTGAAGGCCGTGGTCAAGGACATCGAACGCATCCTGGTCGCGCGCCACGGCCGCGAGGATTTCACCGTCACACCGCAGCAGCAGATGCTCGACACGCTGGGCACGGTGCTGGCCGTGCTGACCTTTGCCGTCGCCGCGCTCGGGGGCATTTCGCTATTGGTCGGCGCGGTCGGCATGGTCACGCTGATGCACATCGCGGTGGCCGAACGCGTTGCCGAGATCGGCCTGCTCACCGCGCTGGGGACGACACGGGCGCAGATCCGCACGCTGTTCCTGATGGAATCCACCATTCTGTCGACCCTGGGCGGGCTCGGCGGGCTGGCGGTCGGCGCCGGCATCGCCGGGCTGCTGAAGCTCACGGTCAGCGACCTGCCAGTCAATACGCCGTGGAATTACGCCTTCGGCGCGCTCGGGGTGTCGGTGCTGATCGGGCTGGCGGCCGGCGTGGTGCCGGCGATGCGCGCGGCACGGCTCAACCCCGTGGATGCATTGCGCGCCGAATAAGGCCCCCTATATCGCGGCCCCCCATCCGTGGTGTCGCACTGGCTAGCCGCTCACCCTGCAGAAAACCCGATTGACAGTTGTCCTACAAGCAGGTGCGCCATCCACCTATACGAACGGAACGGCGCTCCCATTAAATTTTCATCTGCGTCGCCGACATCACGGCATCCCCGCTCGGTGCGTAGCCAGCAGCCACGTTGCACCTTTGGCTCCCATCCATTTCGTAAGGAGATCCTCATGAAACACGTATCCAGTATTGCAGCATTCGCCCTCGCTTCAGGCCTTGCCCTGCTGGCAACCGGATGTGACCGCAAGCCCGCAGATCAGCCGGCCAATGCAGCCAGCCCGACGACGGGCGAGAGAATGGACAATGCCATCGACCATACCAAGCAGGCAACCCAGGATATGGGCAACACGCTGGAACAGAAAGCCGACCAGGCAGGACAAGCCATCGACGACGCCACGATTACGACGTCGATCAAAGGCAAGTATCTGGCCGACGATACTCTCAAGGGCCTCGATATTTCGGTTGAAACGGATCAGGGCGTAGTGATGCTGACCGGTACGGTACAGAGCGATTCGGCCAAAGAACTCGCCACGAAGATTGCTCAGGGCGTAGAAGGCGTGGCAAGCGTCAACAACCAGCTCACCGTCAAATAAGCCGTTCGCTCCTTGGGACCGGTCAGCGCTTTCCGTCTGTCATGGCTCCGGCGCGTCATGAGCGACCGGGAAACTCGCTACGCTCGCCAGCGATACCGAGGTGCTCGGGCAACAATTCGTCGCTCCCGTCCATGTCCCCCACTTCGTCATAACGCAGGGGGCGGACGCGTCCTTGCAAGAAATCGCCGCCCGTTATCTCGGCCAGGATCACCACATGGTCGCCCGCCGGGTGCCTTGATACGGCGCGACAGTCAAGGTATGAGAGCCCTTCATCCAGTACCGGGGCGCCTGAGGGCGCTGCGTGCCAGGCCACTGCGCCCAGCTTGTCCTCGTCCCGGGCGCTATGGTTGCCGAAGAAGTCTGCGAGGGTGCATTGGTCCTGCTGCAATACCGTCACTGCGAACACGCCGCCTTCCACGAGCATGGGATAGGAAGCATTGTCGGGATTGACGGCCATCGCCAGCATGGGCGGCTGCATGGACACCTGCATGACCGACGAGGCGGTGAAGGCATTCCGCAGGCCGCCCTTCCCCACGCCCACCACATAGACACCTTGGGTCACGGTCATCAGCAGACGCTTGACGGGGTTTTCGATGCTCATGTTCATTCTGTTGGCACGTAGCCGCATTCAGGGACCGAGCACGCACTATGCCCGGATACGCCCGTCCGGACGAATCGGCATGATCCGAAACGGATGTAAGACCATTCCGGTTGCGCGAGCGAACCGGACGATGCGGATTCCTGCTTCGGCTTGACTCGCCTCAAGCTGCTTTTGATCACCCGCTTGCCGGGTCAATCGGCCGTCATGACGGCTCGTATCCCTCGCGATGCGTCGCATTGATGGTGCGCAGCAGTTCACGGAACGGGATGTTGCGCTCGTGTTTCTTGAACAGCGGCATGAAGGCCAGGTCCTCGCCCGATCCCACGCCCGCATACTTTCCGGACGCCATCGATTCGTGCAGGTCGCGCAGCATCTTGTCGAGGTCGTCCAGGAACGGGGTGTAGATCGACGCCTCTTCGTCGTCGTGTTCCAGGCAGGCACGCAGTTCGTCGACTTCGTACACCGCTTCGTGCACCAGGTCGGTCAGCTGGTTGAGGTCTTGGGCTTTTTTCATGTTCGTGTGCGTATTGGACAAAACGTAAGGATACCGCCGCTTGGCGGGCGGTGCGACCGTCATGGAATTTGAGCGCAAGTTCCGGATTGCGGCGCAGCCCAAACCGGCTGACACTGTCATTCCCGCGCCCTGTCGAACGTCACCATGGATACCGAATCCGTCTCCCCGCCGAATGCCGCTTCGCCTGATACCGCGCAGCTTGCCGAGCAACGCTGGCAGGCCGTGGTCCGCCACGATGTGCTGGCGGACGGCGAATTCGTCTACGCGGTTCGTACCACCGGCGTGTATTGCCGGCCTTCGTGTCCCTCGCGCGCGGCGAAACGGGAAAACGTGACGTTCTACGAGACCGGCGACCTTGCCGCCACGGCAGGCTACCGCCCCTGCAAGCGCTGCCAGCCGGATGCACCCTCGCAGCAGCAAACCCGCAGCGTGCTGGTTCGCCAGGCCTGCCAGGCCATCGAACGCAGCGCGACGCCGCCGTCTCTCGCGCAACTGGCGCAGCAGGCCGGGATGAGCCCGTATCATTTCCAGCGCGTCTTCAAGGCCGTGGCCGGTCTCAGCCCCAAGGCCTATCACAAGGCCCTTCAGGCCCGGCGGGTGGCGGCGTCGCTGCAGTCCGCGCCGTCGGTGACGGCTGCCATCTACGACGCCGGTTTCAATTCGACCGGGCGCTTCTACGAGGTCGCGCCCGCCCTCCTCGGTATGCCGCCCGGCAGCTATCGCAAGGGCGGCGCGGGCGAACATATCCGCTACACGGTCGAGCCCTGTGTGCTCGGCTGGGTCGTCGTCGCGGCGACCCGCAAGGGAATATGTGCGATCGAGTTCGGCGACGGCCCGCAGGCACTGGCCGATCGCATACAGATCCGCTTCCCGCAGGCGCAGTTCGAGCCGGCCGACGATGCCTTCAAACGCTGGGTCTCCCGGGTGCTGGACTACCTCGAACAGCCGTGCGGCGTACTGGACCTGCCGCTGGACGTGCAGGGAACGGTTTTTCAGCACCGTGTCTGGCAGGCCTTGCAGGCGATCCCGGCGGGACAGACCGCCAGCTACGGCGAGATCGCCGGGCGCATCGGCCAGCCGAAGGCGCATCGTGCCGTGGCCCATGCCTGCGCCTGCAACCCCGTGGCAGTCGCCATTCCCTGCCACCGCGCCGTGCGCGCCGACGGAAGCCTGGCCGGCTACCGTTGGGGCGTGGTGCGCAAGTCGGCACTGCTGCTGCGGGAACGCGGGAAATGACCCAGCGAACCGCTCAATCCTTGCGTGTTCATGCCGTTATTCAGGGATAAGCGAACACAACAACGGAGGACTCGTGGGCATCAAACGCGATATCGAATACGCCATCCACATCCATGGCGCATGGAAAACCCAGTTCCGGAATTTCCTGAGCGGTCGGACGCCGATGGATTTGTCCGCCGTCGGTCAGCCCCATGCCTGTAAGCTCGGACACTGGCTCGACAACGAGGCGCGCAGGATGCTGTCGCCCGAGGACCATGCCGAGGCCTGCCAGCTGCATGTCCAGTTTCACGAGATCGCCGGCGAGATCGTTCAGAACATCAAGCAGAAGGATTTCGCCGCCGCACGCGAGGCGCTGGTCCCGGCCGGCCCCTTCGACCAGGCCAGCCATGGGCTGGCCGCCTTCCTGCGCAAGATGCCGCTACGCCAGCGGGCGCGGGCGGCGACCGACACCGAGATGAAGCAGGCTGCCTGAGCGTCGTCGTACGGCATGGCATCCGGACAGGCATAAAAAAACAGGGGCGCACGGCCCCTGTTTTCCGTTTAACCCCGCTCAGCGCTTGACCGGCTTGGCGGCGATTTCCTCCAGCCTGCGCGCCTTGATGACCTGGCCGTTCAGTGCGGCGTCCTTGGCGCTTCCGCCGTAGGCAACCACCATCAACTGGCTGTAGTACATCACCGGGATGTTGAACTTGGTGCCATAGCGCTGGTTGATCTGGCCCTGGTAGATCTCGACGTTGGCCTGGCACAGCGGGCATGGCGTGACGATCATCTCGGCGCCGTGGTCGTAGGCCGACTCGACGATGTCCTTGATCTGCGCCTGCGCCTTCTCGGGCTCAGAGAACGCCAGCGCACCGCCGCAGCAGGTCACTTTCATGTCGTATTCGGGGATCGATTCGGCGCCGACCATCTCGACCATTTTGTCGAGGTACTGGGGATTTTCGAACGACTCGCCGTCCACGCCGAACGGGCGGTTGGTCTGGCAGCCGACGTAGCCCGCGATCTTCACGCCTTCGAGCGGACGCACGACGTGCTTCTTCATTTCGTCGAAGCCGAGGTCCTCGATCAGGACTTCGACCATGTGGCGAATATTGGGCATCTCGTTGATCGTCAGCCCGGCTTCCTTCAGCGCTTCGCGGGTGTCGGCCATCAGCGTGTCGGAGTGCGTCAGGCGCTCGCGGGTCTCGCGTGCGCCCAGCCAGCAAGCGGCGCAGGTAGCGACGATTTCCTGGCCGGGAAGATTTTTTTCGGACAGCGCGAAGTTGCGCGCATTCATCACGTGGCGCGGCAGCTCGCCCGCTTCGGCGTAGCCGATCGAAGCGCCGCAGCAGTTCCAGTCGGGAATCTCGGTCAGCTTGACGTCGAGCGTCTTGCACATCGACTCGACCGAGGTCAGGTAGTTGGAAGCGGAGGCGCCCTTCTGCGACGAGCACCCCGGGTAAAACGCGTATTCATGTTTGGCCATATGTCTCTCCTCAGCCCGCCATCTTGGCGGCCTTGCGGCTGCGTTCGATTTCGTAGGCTTTTTTCAGCATTGCCTGGATGCCTTTCTGGTCCTTGCACTTGTGGCCACCGAGCAGTTCGAACGGATTGAGCCGCTTGGCCTTCAGGAGGCCAAGCGCCACATCCTTCATCTTCATGCCTTCCTTGATGCCGGCACCCAACCCGTCCTTGAAATACAGACCCATCGACAGCTTGAGTTCGTTGACGCGTCCCGTATGGGTGCAGTTCTTCCAGAACAGGCCGCTGAAGAAGCGCGTCGGCTGCATCTTCGGCGCCATGCCGAGCCGGTGCGCGTATTCGGCGATGCCGTGCATGATGTGGGTGATCGGCAGCTTGCGCGGGCAGCGCACGATGCAGTTGTAGCAGGACGTGCAGTTCCACATCGAACTGCTGGTCAGCACTTCCTCGCGCTTGCCGGCACGGATCATCATGAAGAGTTCCTGCGGCGGATGTTCCCACGCGCTCTGGAAGTTGGTCGGGCAGGAACCGGAGCAGACGCCGCATTGCATGCACATCTTCACCCAGTCGCCCATCTCGACCTGTTCTTCGATTTCCTTCAGGAAGTTATTGCGGTATTTCTCCGCCAGTGCGGTGTTTGCGCTCATGGTGGATCTCCTGTTAGAAGCCTTTGAACGGGCTGGGGCCTACGGCAACCAGCTCGGCGGCATACTTGTTGATCATGTCGGGTACCCGCTCGATATCGGTGATGGCGACTTCGAGATCGCGCACGCGCTCCGATTCCAGATTCAGCGTCTTCAGCGTGTCGTCGATCTTGGACATCCGTACGCGCCCCAACTCAGAACCCTTGACGAAGTGGCACTGATATTCGTCGCCGGATTTGCAGCCCATCAGCATCACGCCGTCGTAGCCGGCGTTGAGCGCGTCGGTGATCCAGATGGTGTTGACGGAACCGAGACAGCGGATCGGAATGATGCGCACGAAGGCCGAATACTCGTTGCGGCTCATGCCTGCCATGTCGAGCGCCGGGTAGGCGTCGTTCTCGCAGGCGAGGATCAGGATGCGCGGCTTCTCGGAAAACTCGTCGGGGATGTCGACCGCCTTGATCTGCGCGCCGACCGTGTTGACCGAATAGTTCTCGAACGAAATCACACGCACCGGACAGGCGCCCATGCAGGTGCCGCAACGGCGGCAGCGCGATTCGTTGAATACCGGGAAGCGCTTCTCGTCCTCGTCGATGGCGCCGAACGGGCATTCCACCGTGCAGCGCTTGCACTGCGTACAGCCTTCCAGACGCACCTTCGGGAACGACAGGTCGCCCGAGCGCGGGTGCGCGGCGCGGCCGAGCTCGGCATTTTCCAGTGCCTGGATCGCCTTCAGCGCGGCACCGGTGGCATCTTCGCGCGCCTGCGCGATGTCCATCGGGCGGCGCACCGGACCGGCGGTGTAGATGCCGGTCCGGCGGGTTTCGTAGGGGAAGCAGATGAAGTGCGAATCGGTGAAGCCCTGTTTCAGCTGCGGCACGTCCGGACCCTGACGGTAGGTCAGGTTGAGGATGGAGATCGGCTTCACTTCCACCGTGCCGGCGGCTGAGGCCTCGCCTTCCTGGCCCTCGACCTGCGGCTTGGTCAGCGCATCGATGTTGATGCCCGAGTTCGCCACCTGGCCGGTCGCCAGCACCACCAGATCGACGTCCACCATCGACGCATCGGTGTCGCCCAGGATCAGGTCGTTGAATTTGACCGTGCTGGTATTGCCGTTCGGCACCACTTCGGCGACCTTGCCCTTGGTGAAGATGACGCCCTTTTCCTGCGCGCTGCGGTAGAAATCCTCGCCGTTGCCGGGCGTGCGCAGGTCGGTGTAGATGATGGTGGTATCGACGCCCGGATTGGTGTCCTTGAAGTACATCGCCTGCTTGATGCTGGCGTTGCAGCAGAAGCCCGAGCAGTAGGACAGGTGCGTGCCGGTCGGGTCGCGCTGGCCGGCGCACTGCACGAACACCACCGATTTCACCGGCTGGTTGTCCGAGGGCCGGCGAATGATGCCGTCGCCTGCCGCAGCCGCTTTCGCCAGCGCTTCGAGGCCGGCCTGGTCGACCACATTGGGCGACTTGCCGCCGCCGAGTTCGGGCAGCTTGTTCATGTCGTACAGGGTGAAGCCGGTCGCCTGCACGATCGCGCCGATGTCTTCGGTGTGCGTCGCACCCGATTCGGTGGCGATGTCGACCACGAAACGGCCCGGCGCACCATCGGTCTTGGCGATGGTGGCATTCAGATATACCTTGATGTTGCTGTCGCCCATCACCTGCGAGGCGAGGTCGGCCACGCCGGTATCGGCCGGCGACTTGAACGGCTCGTGCACCGGCGTGCGCTTGTAGAGCTTGCCGGCCCAGCCGCCGAGTTCGCCGGATTTCTCGACCAGCACCACCGAATAACCGGTCTTCGACGCTTCGATCGCGGTCGTCATGCCGGTGACGCCGCCGCCCACCACCAAGAGGGTCTTGCTGGTGCCGGTGTTGGTGTTGCCGCCGGGCGCGGTCATCGCCTTCACTTCGGCGCAACCCATGCGGATGTAGTCTTCCGCCATGTCCTGCGTGGTTTCGCGCGCTTCCTCGGTATCGGGACGGATCCAGACCACGCCTTCGCGCAGGTTGGCACGCGCCACCGCGTTTTCGGGGAAGAAGAACGCTTCGGTCTTGGCGCGGCGCGAGCAGGCGCCGATCATGATGTGGGTGACGCCTTCGTTCGCGATGTCGTTCTTGATCATCGCCACGCCGTCGGCGTTGCACAGGAAATCGTGCGACTTCGCCAGCGGCACCTTGCCGTCCTTCTGTGCGATCTTGACCAATGCGTCCGTATCCAGACGCTCGCCGAGTCCGCAGCCCTTGCAGATATACGCTGCGACTTTGATGTCCGCCATTGTTTAAGCCTCCGCCTTTGCTACTTTGTTGACCACCTGGATGGCGCGCAATGCCGCCGCGGTGGCCGATTGCACGGCACGGTTCACGTCGAGCGCATTCGACGCGCAACCGGCACCGAACACGGCGCCGTTGGCCGGGTCGGCTTCGATGAAGCCGCTCGAATCGGCGACGATGTGGCCGGGAATGTTGATGCCCTTGACCGAAGGCTCCATGCCCACCGCCAGCACCACCAGGTCGTGCGGCGTGGTGTAGCGCTTGTAGCCTTCGGTATCGACGCCATGGCACACCGCGTTGCCGTGCTCGTCCTCGGTGATCTTCGCGACCTTGGACTTGATGAAGCTCACCGACGGATCGGCCTGGACTTTTTGATAGAAATCCTCGAAGCGGTCGATGGCGCGGATGTCGATGTAGTAGATGGTCGACTTGCCGTCTTCCGGATACTTCTCGCGCACGTAGTGCGTCTGCTTCAGCGACGCCATGCAGCAGATGCGCGAACAGTGGCGCAGGTGGTTCTCGTCGCGCGAGCCGGCGCACTGGATGAAGGCGATGTTCTTCGCTTCCTTGCCGTCGCTGGGACGCAGGATCTTGCCGCCGGTGGGGCCGTGGATGTCGGCCAGGCGCTCGAATTCGACGCTGGTGATGACGTTCTTGAAGCGGCCGTAGCCGTAAGGCTGAATCTTCGCCGCGTCGTAGGGCTGCCAGCCGGTCGCCCACACCACGGCGCCGGCCTTGACCTGAATCGTCTCCTCCTTCATGTCGAGGTCGATCGCGCCGTATTTGCAGGCGGCCTTGGCCTTGCCCGCATCGGGGGTACCGATGATCGCGGGGTCCAGCACGTAGCGCTGAGGGTAGGCCATCGCGTTCGGCAGGAAGGCGGCCTTGTGCTGGCCGAGGTTGTAGTTGAACGGGTCGTCCACCATCGTCTCGACCGCGCGCCCGCAATCGCCGCAGGCGGTGCAGCTCTCGTTCACGTAACGCGGCTTGACCTTGACGGAGACGGTGTAGTTGCCCGTGCTGCCTTCGATGCCGGTGACTTCGGCCAGCGTCAGCACGCGCACGCGGGGGTTGTTCTTGAGGCGGCGCAGGTTGATTTCCAGACCGCAGGTGGGGTGGCACAGCTTGGGGAAGTAGCGATACAACTGGGAAGTCCGTCCGCCCAGTGCGGGATTTTTCTCAACCAGGACGACGTTCTTGCCGGTTTCGGCCGCTTCGAGCGCGGCGGTCATGCCGGAAATCCCGCCGCCCACCACGAGAATCGTCTCGTTGGTCGCAACATGCTCCGTCATTGTTGTTTCCTCCATCCGATGGATGCAAAATCATTTGAAACCGCCCGAAAAATCGCCACGGACGGCCGGGCGTTTCGCCCATAAGTGAATCCCTGAAATGGTACTCCGAAGGCCATGCCTGCCGCCACGGCCAAGTGCGCATTCTCAATCGAAGTTTTCTATGCGGGAATAAGGGGAAGTGTTTTCAGCGGGCTGTGCCGCGCCGGCACCTCCCTCAGGACGGCTTGAACGATTCCATGAAGCGTGTCATTTCGTCGGCTGGCAGCGGCCGGCTGATCAGGTAGCCCTGCATCACGTCGCATTGCAGCGCCCGCAGGTAACGCGCCTGTTCGTCGTCCTCCACCCCTTCGGCGATGATCTCGAGCCCGAGACTGTGGCCCATGGCGATCACGGCCTTGACGATCGAGGCGTTGCCGCTGTTGGTCGTCACGTCGCGCACGAAGGAAATGTCGATTTTCAGCTTGTGGACTTCCAGTTGCTGCAAATAAGCCAGCGAGGAATAGCCTGTGCCGAAATCGTCGATCGACAGGCATACGCCCAGGGCCTTGAGTTCGGCCAGCGCCTTGAAGGACTGGTCCCGGTCCACCAGGACGAAGCTCTCGGTGATTTCAAGTTCGAGTTGCCCGGGGGCAATACCGCTTTCCTGCAAGGCCGCTTTCACCGATTTGACCAGGTGCCCCCGGTTGAGCTGGACGGCGGAGACGTTCACCGAAACCTGCCGGGGCGCCTGCCCGGTATCCGACCAGGCCCTGATCTGATGGCATGCCGCACGCAGCACCCAGTCCCCGAGCGGCACCACCAGGCCGCTTTCCTCGGCCAGCGGGATGAATGCGTCGGGGGGGATCATGCCCCGTTCCGGATGCTGCCAGCGCACCAGCGCTTCAAGGCCCACGATCTTGCCGCTGGTGAGGTCGACCTGCGGCTGGTAGTACAGGCACAACTCCTGCCGCTCGAGCGCACGACGCAGGTCGGCTTCGAGCGTCAACCGCTCCTTGGAACGGCTCGTCATTTCCGGCGAAAAAAAGCGCAGGGCACCCCGCCCCTGCGCCTTGGCCTGGTGGAGCGCGGCGTCGGCGCTGCTCTGCAGGGTCGCGGCATCGCGGCCATCGGTCGGATACAGCGCGATGCCGATGCTGGCGCCAGTGTAGATCTGCTTGCCGTCCAGCTGGAAGCGTTCACCCAGCGCATCGATCATATGCTGTGCGACCAGGTCGATGCCGGACAGGCTCATGCCGCGCTCGGCGATGATGTAGAACTCATCGCCGCCAACGCGCGCAATCACACTGCCATCGGGCAGCAGGTCCTGCAGACGTTTGCTGACCTCGACCAGCAGCTGGTCGCCCACGCTGTGGCCGAGGCTCTCGTTGACGGTCTTGAAGTTGTCGAGGTCGAGGAACAACAGGGCAAACCGGCCATGGCTGCGTTCGGCACCGAGAACGGTTTGCGCCAGCAATTGTGCAAACAGCGCGCGATTGGGCAGGCCGGTCAGCGGATCGCGGTGCGCAAGGAAATCCAGCTTCTGTTCGGCCCGCTGACGATCGGTGATGTCGCGATGGGAGCCGCGTACGCCCAGTGCCTTGCCTGTCACGTCGTGCACCTGCCGGCATACATGCTCGATCCAGCGTTCGCCGTTGTCGCGGGCGCGGATGCGGAAGATGAGCAGCTCCGGAATGGCACCGGATGCGCACGGACCCTGCTTTTGCCAGGCCTCCAGATCGTCCGGATGGATGATCTTCTCCATCAGGCCGGCGTCGGCGAAGAAGTCGGCGGGCGCATAGCCCGATACGTCCTGGCAGGCCGGCGACACATAGAGATAGCTGCCATCGGGCGCCAGCCAGTACTCCCAGTTGGGCGAATAGTCGGCCAGGATGCGGTATTTTTCCTCGCTCTGTTCGAGCATGGCCGTGCGCTGCGCCACCTGGTTCTCGAGAAAATGACGCAGCCGGGCAAGTTCGAGTTGGGTGCGCACGCGCGCGCGCACCTCGTCGATATCGAAAGGCTTGGTGATGTAGTCGGCCGCGCCGATGCTGAATCCCTTGACCTTCTGTTGCGTCGCATCGATCACCGTGACGAAGATGACCGGAATGCGGTTGCCGGCAGGGGTGGCCTTGATGCGCCGGCAGACTTCGTAGCCATCCATTTCCGGCATCACGATATCGAGCAGGACCAGGTCGGGCGGCGTCGGTCCCTCGACCAGTTCGATCGCCTTGGCGCCGGTACGGGCGACCAGGATCCGGTAGTCGTCCTTCAGCGCCTCCAGCAGCTCATGGATGTTTTCCGGAATGTCGTCGACCACCAGCAGGGATGGCGGACGTTCCGGATCGGCATGCTCGGCAATGTCGAACATCACCGGGTTCTTCCGGTAGCGCCGCAATTCGAGCTGGTTGCGGATGCGCACATGCAGCAGTTCCGGATTGACCGGCTTGACGAGGTAGTCGGCCACGCCGAGCCTGAGGCCGCGCACCTCGTCGGCGGCGTCGTTCTGGGCCGTGACGAACATGACCGGGATGTCCGCGGTGCCGGGGTGCGATTTCAGGTGAGCAAGCACCGAATAGCCATCCATGCCCGGCATGCGGATGTCGAGCAGGATCAGGTCGGGCTGCGGCTGGTGCTGGGCAAGCTGGAGGGCCTTCTCGCCGCTGGTGGCGGCAATGATCGCATAGTCGTCGCGCAGGACATGCATCAGCGCGTGCAGATTCTCGTGCACGTCGTCGACGATGAGGATGCGGGGGCGACCAGGGGCGGATTGCGTCATAGGCTCACTCCGTTTCCGATTTCAGGCGTTCCTGCAGCGTACGGAGCTGCATCCGTGCTTCATCGATGGCGAAGACGTCGACATGGGCAGCCAATGTTGCCATGTCCGGCTCCAGCGGCGTACCGCACACGCCTGCACGCAGTTCCAGAAGCAGCGGCTCGGCCGCCCCCAGGTCGTCGTCCAGAGCCTGGCCCAGACGGCCCAGGCGATCCCGGATCCCGGCGGCATCGAGAGGCGCTGCAGCAGGCACGGGCGCCTGCGGAAGGCGGGATGCCAGGCTGTCGATATCCTGCATCACCGCTTGCAGTCGCGCATGCATGTCCGCCAGAACGGCAGGGGACGGCATCGTCCCGTGCTTGAGCAGGGCATCGACCTCACCCACTTTCTCGTACAACGCCGTGGCTCCGATATTTCCGGTAACGCCCTTCAGCGCATGGCAATACTCTTCCGCCTGCTGCAGGTCCGCCTGTGCCAGCAGCCGCTGGATCTCGCCGCTGGCGTCGGCATAGCGCTCGCGGAAACGACGCAACTGCTTGCAGTATGCCTCGACCTTGCCACCGATACGGCGAATGCCCTCGCTCGTATCGAGACTGGCGAGCGCCCGCAACGCCGGCGGGACATCCTCCATCTGCCGTACCGGCGCGGCATCTACCGCCGCGCCGCCGCGGGGCGCCCGCAAATGCAGCCATTTCGCCAGCACGCTCAGCAGCCGGTCGGGCGCCACCGGTTTGGTGACATGGTCGTTCATCCCGGCGCCCTGGCTCTTTTCGGCATCCTGCACCATGGCCAGCGCGGTCATGGCGATGATCGGCAGCGTGGCGAAACGCTCGCCGCCGGGCGCCGACGCCAGCGCACGAATCCGGCGAGACGCTTCCAGACCGTCCATGACCGGCATCTGGATGTCCATCAGCACGGCATCGTAATCCTGCATCTGCACCTTCTCCACCGCCTCCTGGCCATTCACGGCCACATCGACCTCGATGCCTTCGCTACGCAGCAGTTCGGTGGCGAATTCGCGGTTGATGTCGTTGTCCTCGACCAGCAGCAGACGGGCGCCGGCCAGCTGGCCGGTGGGCACCCCGTGATCCAGCGGGCTGCCGCGATGCCGGTCGTCCGGGCCGAGGATGCGTCCGCGCCCCAGCACGGAGAGGATGGTGTCGAGCAGGGTCGACGGCGACACCGGCTTGATGAGAAAGCCGTTGACGCCCACCTGCTCGGCCAGGCGGATCACGTCCTCGCGCCCGTAGGCGGTCACCATCACCACCTTGGGCTGATGCGGACCGGGCAGGTCGCGATGGATGCGCTGCGTCGCCTCGTCGCCGTTCATCCCCGGCATGCGCCAGTCCATCAGTACCAGGTCGAAGGGCGTGTCGCCTGCCGCCTTGAGCGCCGTCAGGGCCGCCGGACCGCTTGACGCGGTTTCCACATCGAGATGGAAAAAGCGCAGCATCCCCGCCAGGATTTCGCACGACACCTCGTTGTCGTCCACCACCAGGACACGGATTCCCTTGAGCAGCGGGCCCGCCTGCTCCACCAACTCGCGCCGCCGCGCCTCGGCCTGCTGGGCGATCTGGAGCCGGACCGTGAAGCAGATCGTCGTCCCCACCCCCGGCTGCGAATCCTCCACCCAGATGCGGCCGCCCATCTGCTCGACCAGATTCCTGGAAATGGCGAGCCCCAGGCCGGTGCCGCCGAAACGGCGCGTGGTCGACTGGTCGGCCTGGGTGAATTTTTCGAACAGCCGGGACTGCACCTCCGCCGTCATGCCGATGCCGGAGTCGCGCACGCAGGCCTGCAGGGTGAGCGCGGTTTCGGTGAGGTCGATGCCGCTGAGCGCCAGCTCGATTTCGCCTTGTTCGGTGAACTTCACTGCGTTGCCGCACAGGTTGAGCAGCACCTGGCCCAGGCGAAGCGGATCGCCGATCAGCACCGGCGGGATCGAGACGTCATAGCGGATGAGGAATTCGATGCCCTTGTGCTCAAGCTGGTAGCTGATCGCGTCGGTCAACTGCTCCATCACCCCGTCGAGCCCGAACTCGACGCTTTCGATCTCCAACTTGCCAGCTTCGATCTTCGAAAAATCGAGAATGTCGTTGATGATGCCGAGGAGCGAATGCGCCGCCCCCTGTGCCTTGGTCAGGTGATTGCGCAGGCTGGGCGCCAGGTCGCCTTTGAGCGCCAGATACAGCATGCCGAGGATGGCGTTCATCGGGGTGCGGATTTCGTGGCTCATGTTGGCCAGGAAATCCGACTTCATTCGCGTCGCCTCCTCGGCCATGGCCTTGGCCGTGTGCATGGCCTCCCGGGCAGCGCGTTCGGCCGTGATGTCCTCGATGATGCCCACCACGCCCGTGGACGGATCGGCGGGATCGACACTGCGCACTGACATCCGGGACCAGAAGCGGCTGCCGTCCTTGCGCACGACCGGTTGCTCGCGAACATGGGTTTCGCCCCGCGCGATCTGCGCATACATCTCCTGGCCGACCCGGGTGAAGCTTGCGTCGTCGGCATACCACATGCGCGTCGACCGGCCGACCTGTTCGCCCGGCGCACAGCCGAACAGTTCGTCCATGCGCCGGTTGCTGCGCACGACGATCCGGTCCTTCGCCAGTACGATCCCCACGCTGGCGGAATCGAACAGGGCCTGCAATTCACCGCTGCGCTCCGCCACCAGCCGCTCCAGATCGGCACGCTGGCGCTCCAGTTCCTGCGTCGTCCTGACCAGCGCCCGCGTACGCTGGTCCACCTGCCAGCGCAGCAGCAGGCTGAGCAGCAGCAGCAACAGCATCGCCGCCGCCAGGCCGGCCAGCGACCATCGCACCCAGAGCGGAATCCGCGAGGCGGACGCCGCCGCCATGGTGTGATGCAGCGCCTGAAAATAAACGGAATCCGGATCGTGCCGCCAGTCGGCCAGATGCGCGTCGATACGCGCAAGCAGATCGGCGTTGCGTCCCTTCGCCGCGACATAGTAGAGGCTCGAAGGCAGGAAGACGATCGGCGTCTCGTGCAGCTTGTACCGGTCGGCGTTGCGCGCCGCAAAAAAGCTGTTGGTCACCACCGCATCGGCCGCGCCCGTCACCACGGCCGCGTAGCCCTGGTCCAGCGACGTCACCGGTACGGCCTGGTAGGCCAAGTGGCTGCCCGCCATCAACTGGGCGAAGAAGGCTTGTTGGATCCCGCCTTGCAGAATGGCGATGCGCCGGCCGGCAAGATCGGTGAGCGATTGCACCTTGAGGCGGGGCGCGCTGTAAACCTGGGACCAGCTGCTGGCGACCGAAATGCGGTGGAAATCGTAGCGCTGGGCACGCTCGCTGGAAAAGGCCACATCGGGCATCAGATCGAGCTGCCCCTGCTCCAGCTGCTCGAGGCAGCGCGCCCACTGGCACCGGACATAGTGCAGCTGCCAGCCTTCGTCACGCGCCATCGCATCCAGCAGCTCGACGAACAGGCCGGCCGGCCGGCCGTCTGCGTCGGTGTAGACCTTGGGTGCATTCTCGTAGAGCCCCACCTTGACGACCCGTCGTCCGGACGCTTCTCCCTGGCTGTCGCGCCATTGCCACGCTGCGGCGGCCAAGGCAAGCAGCGCGGCCAGTGCCGCAATAGACAGCAGGAAACGGTGGGAGGGTTTCAAGACCACTATTTATTTTTAATCGGAGTCCCAGCCAATATAGCCTGATTTCATGGCCGGGATAGCATTCATGCGCAGACAGCCTGGGGCGTGATCCCGGGCGTTCCCTCCCTCAGCCGCGAAAATGCCGCGGCATGGGGCCGGTCCGCCGCGCGAAATAGCTTAAAATTGCGGCCTGCTTCATATCCGCCAGTCCTCCCCGATGGAATCCACTCCGACCGCGCCGGCTCAAACCGGCGACCCGGCTTTGGTGCGCGACGTCAAGAAACGCCGCACCTTCGCCATCATTTCCCACCCCGACGCGGGCAAGACCACGCTGACCGAGAAACTGTTGCTGTTCGGCGGCGCCATCCAGATGGCCGGCACGGTCAAGGCCAAGAAGAGCGGCAAGTTCGCCACCTCCGACTGGATGGAGGTCGAACGCGAACGCGGCATTTCGGTGGCCAGCTCGGTGATGCAGTTCTCCTATGGCGACTGCGTGTTCAACCTGCTCGATACCCCCGGCCACAAGGACTTCTCGGAGGACACCTACCGCGTGCTGACCGCCGTGGACGCCGCGATCATGGTGGTCGACGCCGCCAAGGGCGTGGAAGAACAGACGATCAAGCTGCTGGAAGTGTGCCGCCTGCGCGACACGCCCATCATCACCTTCATCAACAAGATGGACCGCGAGGTGCGCGAGCCGCTGGAACTGCTCGATGAGATCGAATCGATCCTGAAGATCCACTGCGCCCCGGTGACCTGGCCGATCGGGATGGGCAAGCGCTTCCAGGGCGTCTACCACCTGATCCACGACGAGATCCTGCGCTTCAAGGCCGGCGAGGAAAACGCCGACCAGCAGTTCGAGTCGCTCAAAGACCTGGGCGACGCAGCCCTGCGGGAACGCTTCCCGCTCGAAGCCGACACCCTGTTGTCCGAGATCGAACTCGTGCGCGGCGCCGGCGCCACCTTCGGCCTCGATGACTTCCTTTCCGGCAAGCAGACCCCCGTCTTCTTCGGTTCCGGGATCAACAACTTCGGCGTGCGCGAAGTATTGCGCGCGCTGTCCGACTGGGCACCGTCGCCGCTGCCGCGCGAGGCCGTCGAGCGCACGGTCGACCCCACCGAGCCCAAGTTCACCGGCTTCGTGTTCAAGATCCAGGCCAACATGGACCCGCAGCACCGTGACCGCATCGCCTTCTTCCGCGTCTGCTCCGGCCGCTACACGCCCGGCATGAAAGTACGCCACCGCCGCACCGGCAAGGACATGAAAATCGCCAACGCCGTCGTCTTCATGGCCAACGAGCGCACCCGCATGGAAGACGCGGTGGCCGGCGACATCATCGGCATCCACAACCACGGCCAGCTGCACATCGGCGACACCCTCACCGAAGGCGAGGCGCTGCAATACAAGGGCATTCCCTACTTCGCCCCCGAACTGTTCAGCCGCCCGCGCCTGCGCGACCCGCTGCGTGCCAAGCAGCTGAACAAGGGTCTATTGGAACTGGGCGAAGAAGGCGCGGTGCAGGTGTTCGAACCCTTCGCCGACAACACGCTCCTGATCGGCGCGGTCGGGCAGCTGCAGTTCGAGGTCGTCGCCCATCGCCTGAAAACCGAATACGGCGTCGATGCCAGTTTCGAGAATGCCGGTATCTACACCGCGCGTTGGGTCACCTGCCCCGACGCCCAGCACCTCGCCGAATTCACCAAGGCCAATTCGCTCAAGCTGGCGAAGGACGTCGACGGCAACCTGGTGTACCTGGCGGATACGCGGGTGAACCTGAGTCTGGCGCAGGAGCGCTGGCCCAAGGTCGCGTTCCACGACACGCGGGAGCATGGGCAGGTGATGAGCTAAGAAGCAGGAAGATCAGGTCGAAAGGCCATAGAGCTTACTGGCGAGGGTTCCAGCATGCTGTGACGACCATGACGGTGATTATTGGTCAGAGGAGTTGATCGCTTCTGAGCAAGAGTTGATCTTGGGGGTTTCTGAGAATCAGCCTATCTATACTACTTTATGACGGCTGGCTGCGTAGCCTATGAGGCCAAGCCCTGCAAGCATCAGCCACACGGATTCAGGTTCGGGAACTTCAGCCACCGCCACCATGTGGTAGTGAAACAAGCCGTTCAGGTAACTGTAATCAATTGGAAGATTTGGGTCCGGCTCGGTGCCATATGGCAATACGATGCTATAGCTGCCTGGTCCCCAAAAATTCTCGGTATCCAAGATTGCGCCATCGAGCGCCAACACCCCGTTTACAAGTGATCCCTCATCCGACCGGGTTTTCCCTCTTTCTCCGCCCGAGCATGACCAACTCTCGCCCGGCGGGGCATAAAACCCAGTATCAAAGCAGGGATGACTCGAATAGCTTACGCTCTCGCCCATCTTGGAGAAAAAGTCTGGCAGATAGAAAGACGCATAATCCGGTGCGTCAGTCACGATCTCGTTTTGAATGGGATAGAGCCGCGTCCATTCCGGATCTGACCCCGAAGGAATCGTGTCTACCGTAAATGAGCCCGACAACTGAAAGGTTGACTGTGCCCAGTCAACGCGCCAGTACACGCCAGAGTAGTCCGAAGTGCTGCCATCATTTACCCAGCCATTGAAAACGTACGCGCTGACATAGCTGTTGGCAGGGTCGATGACAAATTTGGTTGTTTCTGCAGCAAAAGTTTCAAGGGATTGGACGAGAGAAAGGCCACCAATAGCCGCGAAAATCACAGCGTTTTTCATATTTTATATACTTTGAAAAATTAATTTTTCTGTAATAGCAAGAAAAACGCCAAGAACATTAAGCTATTGTTTTATATTGAATTAGTTGTTTCATTTACTTACTGAAGTTAAGGAGCCGTAAAGAGTTCCGACAATCGGGGCTGGCTAGTTCAAACTCGAATTCCTTTACTGGACAGAGCGTGACGAGGTCTTGCATTGCCCACTGACATTTTCGCACGCAGGCCGCCTGTGCCAAGGTGAAATCGACACGCACCCTGTCGAACCGGCACACGATCTTTCAACTTCTGCCATACCCGCCGCTACAGCGCCCACCCCGCCAGTTCCAGCGCCCCGCGCACCACCGCCGCCACGGCAAGCGCCACGCCGATGGAGAGCCCTACCGAATAGAGTGCGTCGCGCCGGCCGAGCAGCTTCAGCATCATGGCGAAGGTGGACACGCAGGGCACGTAAAAAGTCAGGAACACCAGGAAGGTGGCGATCTGCGTGGTGTCGAGCACGCTGGCCAGTTCCTGCGTGCCGAGCGCCTGGAACACCATGAGCAGGGACAGCTCCTTGCGCAGCACGCCGAACAGGATCGGCACGCCCAGCGCCACCGGCAGCCCCAGCCACCACACTGTCACCGGCGTGAGCGCGAGATTGACCCAGGCATCGGCGCCGTAATGGCTCAGCAGCGCCAGCACCACGCTGCCCGCCACCAGGAGCGGCAGCACGATGGTGACGATGTCGCGGCTGCGCTCCCAGGTATTGGCCAGCAAGGCGCGCAGGGTGGGAACAGCATAGGCGGGAATTTCCTGGATCATGCCGGGGGTGGTTTCGGGATAGCGGCGCTTCAGGAGCTTGCCGACTAGGCTGACGACGACGGGGGCGAGCATGAAGAGGGCGAACACGCCGAAACCGCCGAGGTACTTGCCGCCCACTGCCAGGATGATGGCCGAACGCGCCGAACACGGCAGGAAGGTGATCAGCAGCGAGGCCACCGTGCGGTCGCGGCCGTGGGTGACGGCGGCGGTGGCGGCCAGCGCCGGCACGTTGCAGCCAAGCCCCATCAGGAACGGGAGGGCAACACCGCCGTGCAACCCCAGCCGATGGAAACCGCGATCGACCACGAAGGCCACGCGGTGCATGATCCCGGATTCCTCCAGCCACACCAGCAGCAACACCAATGGAATCATGTAGGGAATGACGATGCCGGCGAGGCCGATGAAGCCGTCGAGCACCGCGCGGCCGAGCACGCCCGTGAGTTCGGTTGGCTGCCATGGTTCGGCCCACGCGATCAGGCGCGCGACCGTCAGGTTGTCGAGCACGGCGCTCACCTCGAACACGAACAGCAGCACCAGCGCGAACACCGCCAGCGTGCCGACGAAGCCCCAGCGCGGATGCAGGAAAAGATCGTCGGCCCACACCTGCCAGCGCGGCGGCGCGCCTTCCTGGCCGGGGCGGGTCGCCGCCTCGGTCAGCAGGGCGGCGCGGTGATGGCGGTCGGCATGCAGCTCCTCCGCCAGCCGGCGCGGCAAGGCGGCGTCGGCGATGGCGCGCGCGGCGAGCAAGGCCGCGTAGTGATCGGGGAAATGGGCCTGCAATTCCTGCGCGAAATAACCGTCGTTTTCCGCGAGCTGCAGCGTCAGCAAAGTCTCGGGGACTGCGAAGGCCGCCGCCACGTCCGGCTGGCGGGCGATCTCGGCAATGGCCCGCAATTGCGCTTCGATGTGCGCACTGTAGGGCGGAGCCGCCGGGTGCGGCTGCAGGAATCTTGCTTCGCGGGCGACGTGCACCACGGTGGTATACAGATCGGCCAGGCCGATGCCCATGTGCGCCACGGTCGGCACCACCGGCGCGCCCAGCTGGGCCGACAGGGCGCGCACATTGATGAAACGCCGTCTGGCACGCGCCTCGTCCATGCGGTTGAGCGCAAACACCATCGGCCGGCCCAGCTGCATCAGTTCCAGCGCGAGCTCGAGATCGCGTTCCAGCGCCGTGGCATCCATCACCACCAGCAGGACGTCGGGGGCGGCAAACCTGTTGTCGGGCTGATGCGCCTCGTGCTGCGCGATGGCCGGCCAGCGGTCGCCCCACAGCAGATACTTCAGCGTCACACAGGCATCCGTATCCAGATGGTGCAGGCCGCCGATGGCGGGCAGGGCAACCAGGGAAATCTGGTCAATCCCCACTTCGACCAGGCATTCCTCATAGGCGGGCCCGATACCGGCCAGACGCTCGTGATGGATGGACGTGCTGGCGGCCGCACGAAAAATGCTGTGCTTGCCGCTGCCGGTGCGGCCGACGATGGCCACGCGAGGGCGCCTAGCACCGCGCAGCCCGGGGCCGTGAAGGGGAAAGCTATGCGCGGACGAAACCATGAATTGAAAACGCTCAGCTTTCCCTGAACAAACGGATCGCCTCGTCCAGCCGCTGTGCGGCATGCACTGTCATGCCGGCGATCTTCTGCTTGGGCTGGTTGGCAGCCGGCACGATGGCCTGGGTAAAGCCGAGCTTGGCGGCTTCCTTGAGGCGTTCCTGGCCGCGCTGCACCGGGCGGATTTCGCCGGCCAGCCCGACTTCGCCGAACATCACCAGCTTGTCGGGCAGGGGCTGGCTTCTCAGTGACGAGACTATTGCAGCGAGGACAGCCAAGTCGGCGGCGGGTTCGCTGATCTTCACCCCACCGACCGCGTTGACGAACACGTCCTGGTCAAAGCAGGCGATGCCGGCATGGCGGTGCAGCACGGCCAGCAGCATGGCGAGCCGGTTCTGTTCCAGGCCGACGGACAGGCGGCGCGGGCTGGGCGCATGGCTGGAATCGACCAGCGCCTGAATCTCAACCAATAGCGGCCGCGTGCCTTCCTGCGTCACCAGCACGCAGGAACCGGGCACCGGTTCGCCGTGGCGCGACAGGAAGATCGCCGAGGGATTGGAGACGCCCTTCAAGCCCTTCTCGGTCATCGCGAACACGCCGATCTCGTTGACCGCGCCGAAGCGGTTCTTGAAAGCGCGGACGAGCCTGAAGGACGATCCGGTGTCGCCCTCGAAATACAGCACGGTGTCGACGATGTGTTCGAGCACGCGCGGGCCGGCGATGGCGCCTTCCTTGGTGACGTGGCCGACCAGGATGATCGCGGTGCCGGTCTGCTTGGCGTGGCGCGTGAGCTGCGCCGCGCATTCGCGCACCTGCGCGACCGAGCCGGGGGCGGAGGTCAGCGCTTCGGAATAGACAGTCTGGATCGAGTCGATCACCGCGACGTCGGGCTTGAGGTCGGCGAGTTGCGCCAGGATCGCTTCCAGCCGGATTTCCGGCAGCACCGGCAGGTTGGTCTCGGGCAGGGAAAGCCGCCGCGCACGCAGCGCGACCTGGCGCGCCGATTCCTCGCCGCTGACGTAGAGCGTTTTCAGATTGCCGGACAGACCGGCCAGGGCTTGTAAAAGCAGCGTCGATTTGCCGATGCCGGGGTCGCCGCCGATCAGCACCACCCCGCCCGGCACCAGGCCACCGCCGAGCACGCGATCGAGCTCGCCGATGTCGGTGGCAATGCGGCTTTCCTCGGAGGCCTCGACGTCATGCAGGAATTGCGCGGTGCTGGTCGCCGCCAGCCCGGCGAAGCGCGGCTTGGCCGACTCGGCGATGGTTTCGACCAGCGTGTTCCAGGCATTGCAGGACGGGCACTGGCCTTGCCACTTGGGTGACTGCCCACCGCATTCGGTACAGGTGTAGATCGTCTTGGTTTTGGCCATCAGGCGTTAATGTTTCTTCGTTGGTGTGTCGTTCACAGGCCGACCTCGCGCTGATGACGAATCGCCAGCACGCGTGCGACATCGCGAATTTCGTCATAGCGATACAACGCAATGTATCCGGTTTTTCCGCGCGAGATGACCAGTTCGCGCACTTGGCTCCCGCGACGCCTGCCAATGTTAGGGTGCAGGCGTAGTGTCTCGACCGCCGAAATGATAAGGGGGATGGTTTTTCTGGCGGCTGGCGCATCCAGTTCGAGCAGAAAATCTTGCAGCCGGTCCAGATCGTCGAGTGCTTGCGGGGTATAGACAACCGCCGTCATCGATCAGATCTTGATCGCTTTGGGACGTTTGACGGGTTTGCCTTCGAGCTTGGCCAACAGATATTGATGCACATCGTCCGCCGCATAGCCAAGCCCCGTTTCCGTCATTTCACGGTCGGCTTCGAGCGCCTCGGCCATGAACGCGGCGTAGGCCTCGGATTGAGCGACGCGCTCTTCCAGCGCTTCGATCATCCAGGCGTGGGGCGATTTACCTGCCGCCTCGGCCAGTGGAGCAATCCGCGCCTTGAGCGGCTCGGGCAGTTTGAGCGTGGTGGTCGCAGCCATGGCGATCCCCCGATTGTTGAGGTGCCACCAAAGTAGCACCTCGATGGCTGCCCGTCAATTCAGGCCGGGAATACACCCGTCGACAGATACCGGTCGCCACGGTCGCAGACGATGGAGACGATGACGGCGTTCTGAACGTCTTTGGACAGCTGCAGGGCTGCCCACAGCGCACCGCCGGACGAGACGCCGGCGAAGATGCCTTCCTCGCGCGCCATCCGTCGAGTGGTTTCCTCTGCGTTCAACTGGCTCACATAGATCATGTGGTCGACGCGGTCGTAGTCGCAGATCTTCGGCACATAGTCATCCGGCCATTTGCGGATGCCGGGGATTTGCGACCCTTCGGTCGGCTGCACGCCAACGATCTGGATCGCCGGATTCTGTTCCTTGAGGTAACGCGAACAACCCATGATGGTGCCGGTCGTGCCCATGCTGGAAACGAAGTGGGTGATCCTGCCCTGCGTGTCGCGCCAGATTTCGGGGCCGGTCGTGCGGTAGTGCGCCTCGGGATTGTCGGGGTTGGCGAACTGGTCGAGGATCTTGCCGATGCCCTGTTTCTCCATCGCGATCGCCAGGTCGCGCGCGCCTTCCATGCCGGCCTCCTTGCTCACCAGTTGCAATTCGGCACCGAACGCACGCATGGTCTGCTGGCGCTCGATCGAGGCATTCTCGGGCATGAGCAGGATGAGCTTGTAGCCGCGCATGGCTGCCGCCATCGCCAGCGCGATGCCGGTATTGCCGCTGGTCGCTTCGATCAGGGTATCGCCGGGCTTGATCTCGCCGCGCGCCTGCGCGGCGTCGATCATCGAGAGTGCCGGGCGGTCCTTCACCGAGCCGGCCGGATTGTTGCCTTCGAGCTTGACGAGAATCGTGTTGCTGGTCGTGCCGGGCATGCGCTTCAGGCGCACCAGCGGCGTGTTGCCAACCGTATCCTCGATGGTCTTGTAGGTACTCATGTCTTCAACAGGTGCTCGATGTAGCGGGAAGTGCCTTCTTCCACGCTGTAGAAGGCCGCATCATACCCCGCCCCGCGCAACGCGGAGATATCGGCCTCGGTATAGCTCTGGTACTTGCCCTTGAGCGCGTCGGGAAACGCGATGTAGCTGACGAGGCCCTGGGCCTGCATCTGCTCCAGCGTCAGCGCCGGCTGACCCTCCGCCGTGCGGCACGCGTTGACCGCCGCCACCGCGACGTCATTGAAGCTCTGGCAGCGCCCGGTGCCGACGTTGAAGATGCCCGACACGTCCGGGTGGTCGAGGAACCACAGGTTGACGCGCACCACGTCCTCGATCGAGACGAAATCGCGCCGCTGCTCGCCGTTGGGATAGCCGTCGCAGCCCTCGAACAGCTTCACCCGGCCCTCGGCGCGGTACTGGTTGAAGAAGTGGAAGGCCACCGAAGCCATGCGCCCCTTGTGCTGCTCGCGCGGGCCGTAGACGTTGAAATAGCGGAAGCCGGCAATCTGCGCCGTGCGCTCGTTCCACAGGCGGCGCACGCTCTGGTCGAACAGGAACTTGGAATAGCCGTAGACGTTGAGCGGCGACTCGAACTCGCGCGATTCGGAAAACACCCGCCCGGCGCCGTAGACGCTCGCCGACGAGGCATAGAGAAACTGTGCGCCTTCGTCCTGGCAGAACTTGAGCAGCGCGCTGGAGTAACGGTAGTTGTTCTCCATCATGTAGCGGCCGTCGGTTTCCATGGTGTCGGAGCACGCGCCTTCATGGAAGATCGCCGCCACGGCGCCGTCGAGCACGCCCTCCTCGACCAGGTCGAGGAATTTGGCCTTGTCGAAATAGTCGGCGATCTCGCAATCGGTCAGGTTCCTGAACTTGTCGGCTTTGGTCAAGTTGTCGACCGCGATGATGTTGGTCTCGCCGCGCGCGTTGAGCGCCTTGACGAGGTTGGCACCGATGAATCCGGCGGCGCCGGTGACGACGGTGTACTGGCTCATGCTTCTTCTCCAAAGACTTCGTCCGCAGTCGCGACCGCCGTACCGAACTTGCCGACCACGATGCCCGCCGCCCGGTTGGCCAGGCGCACCGCCTCGACCCCGCTCGCGCCGGCGGCCAGCGCCACGGCATAGGCTGCGATGACAGTGTCGCCGGCGCCGGAGACGTCGAACACTTCCTGCGCCCGGGTGGCCTCGTGGTGCGCGCCCGTAGCGTCGAACAGGCTCATACCTTCCTCGCTGCGCGTCACCAGCAGCGCATCCAGCTGGAAGCTCGCGCGCACCGCCGCGGCCTTGTCGGCGAGTTCGGCCTCGGTTTTCCAGCTGCCGGCCACGTCGCGAAATTCGCTGCGGTTGGGCGTGATCAGCGTGGCGCCGGTATAGCGCGCCCAGTCGTCGCCCTTGGGGTCGACCAGGATGGGCTTGTTCGCCGCGCGCGCCAGCTCGATCATGCGCGTGACGTGCGTCAGCCCGCCCTTGCCGTAGTCCGACAGGATCACCACGTCGCAGTCGGCCAGCAGCTGCGCATAGGCGTCCAGCTTGGCCGCCAGCACCTCATGACCCGGCTGGCTCTCGAAGTCGACGCGCAGCAATTGCTGCTGGCGTCCGATGACGCGCAGCTTGGTGATGGTGGAATACGCGGGGTCTTCATGCAATTGCACGGTGAACGACTCGGCCTCGAGCAGGGCCCGCAGGGCCTGCCCGGCCTCGTCGCGTCCCGCCACCGACAACAGCGTGACCTGCGCGCCGAGCGCGGCGGCGTTGCGTGCCACGTTGCCGGCGCCGCCGATGCGGTCCTCGTTGCGCGTGACGTGCACCACCGGCACCGGCGCCTCGGGCGAAATGCGCGAGACGTCGCCGAACCAGTAACGGTCCAGCATCACGTCGCCCACCACCAGGACGCGGGCGTGGCGGATGGCGTCACGCAAGGGCATGGGGTATTCCCATCACTGGCGTCCGATCGGCAGATAGTCGAATCCCATCTCGCGCATCGCCTGAGGCTCGTAGAGATTGCGGCCGTCGAACACCAGCGGCGTCTTCAGCAGCGACTTCATGGTGTCGAAATTGGGGCTGCGGAAGACCTTCCATTCGGTGACGATCAGCAGCGCGTCGGCGCCTTTCAGCGCATCCATCGGGCTGTCGACCAGCAGCAGGTCGGCGCGCTCGCCGTAGATGCGGCGCGTTTCCTCCATCGCCGCCGGATCGTAGGCCGACACGCTGGCGCCCATCGCCCACAGGGCTTCGAGCATGGTGCGGCTGGGCGCCTCGCGCATGTCGTCGGTATTCGGCTTGAACGCCAGTCCCCACATGGCGAAGCGCTTGCCCTTGAGGTCGGTGCCGAAGCGCGCGGTCAGCTTGTTGACCAGGATGTGCTTCTGCGCGTCGTTGGCCTCTTCCACGGCGTCGAGCACGCGCAAGGGAATGCCGTTTTCCTGGCCGGTGCGGCGCAAGGCCTGCACGTCCTTGGGAAAGCACGAGCCGCCGTAGCCGCAGCCGGCGTACAAGAAGTGATAGCCGATGCGCGGGTCGGAGCCGATGCCATGGCGTACCTGCTCGATGTCGGCGCCGAGCTTTTCAGCCAGCACGGCCAGTTCGTTCATGAAGGAAATGCGCGTCGCCAGCATGGCATTGGCGGCGTACTTGGTGAGTTCGGCACTGCGCACGTCCATCACCGTGAGGCGGTCGTGATTACGCTGGAACGGCGCGTAGAGCTGGCGCAGCAAGGCCGTGGCGCGTTCGCTGTCGGTGCCGATGACGATGCGGTCGGGCTTCATGAAATCGTCCACCGCCGCCCCTTCCTTCAGGAATTCGGGGTTCGATGCGACGTTGAATTCGATTGCCACGCCGCGCTTGGCCAGCTCCTCCGTGAGCGCAGCACGCACCTTGTCGGCGGTGCCGACCGGCACGGTGGACTTGTCGACCACCAGTTTGTAGTCGGTCATGTGGCGGCCGATGTTGCATGCCGCGGCCACCACATATTGCAGGTCGGCCGAACCGTCTTCGTCCGGCGGGGTGCCGACGGCGATGAACTGGATCTGGCCGAAGGCCACCGATTCCTCGATATCGGTGGTGAAGGACAGCCGGCCGGCGGCGACGTTGCGCTTCACCATGTCTTCCAGGCCCGGCTCGTAGATCGGAATGCCGCCGGATTTCAGTATCTCGATCTTGTTGGGGTCGACGTCGAGGCACAGCACTTCGTTGCCCACTTCGGCCAGACAGGTCCCGGTCACCAGGCCCACATAGCCCGTTCCAATTACCGTGATTTTCAAAGCGTCTTCTCCCTAAGCATTCTGTATGTCGGACTGTATCTGTTTGAGCGCAGCCAGCGGATCGGCTGCGGCGGTGATCGGGCGCCCGATCACCAGGTCGGTCGCGCCGGCACGCAGCGCCTCTTCCGGCGTCATCACGCGGCGCTGGTCGCCCGCTTCGGCACCGGCCGGCCGGATACCCGGCGTCACCAGACGGAAATCTGCGCCCAGATCGGCGCGCAGCATGGCGGCCTCCTGCGCCGAGCAGACCACGCCGTCGAGCTGGCAGGCCTGTGTCAGCCGCGCCAGCCGCAGCACCTGGTCTGCCGGCGCATCGGCCACGCCGACCTCGGCCAGATCCTCGGCGCTCATGCTGGTCAGCACCGTCACCGCGATCAGCAGCGGCCGCTGCGCGAGGCCTGCCAGCGCGTCCTGCGCCGCCGCCATCATGCGGCGTCCACCCGAGGCATGGACGTTCAGCATCCACACACCCAGTCCCGCTGCCGCCTTGCAGGCCGCCGCCACGGTATTGGGGATGTCGTGGAATTTCAGGTCGAGGAATATATCGAACCCGCGCGCCACCAGCGCACGCACCAGCTCCGGTCCCGCCACGGTGAACAGCTCCGTGCCCACCTTGAGCCGGCACAGTGTCGGATCGAGTTGGCCTACCAGCGCCAGCGCCGACGCCGCGTCGGCAAAATCCAGCGCCACGATGATCTTGGTCGAATTCACCCCGTCCCTTCCACTCACCACTGACTGCTCCCCACTCACGCTTCTCCTTCGCTCCGCTCGGGATCGAAGCTGTCCCAGCGCCCGCAGGCCGGGCAGCGCCAGAAGAACTGTTTCGCCTTGAAACCGCAACTGCCGCATTGGTAGCGCATCATGCGCTGGCTATGCGCAGCCACCAGGTTTTTTTCCACCTGCAACAGTTCGCGCGCGTCCGGCTCCGCATTGACGAGCTCGGCTTCGAGCAGGCGGTCCAGCGTGCGCAGGCTGGGATTGCGCCGCAATTCCTCGCGCGCAAGCTGGCTGGCTGCAGGGGCGCCTTCGATTTCGGCTACCGCCAGATACAGCGCGTTGAACACGTCCGGCGACGGTTGCCGGGCATACAGTGCACGCAGCCACTGCACGCCTTCTTCCAGCCGCCCCAACTGGCGATAACTGCCGAGCACGCGATCCACCACCAGCGCCATGTGCGCCGCGCTTTGTGTTTCGACCAGGCGCCAGTCTGCGATAGCGGCCTCGTGCCGTCCCGCCGCCGCATCGAGGTCGCCCGCCATCAGGTTAGCGCGCACCGACTGGCGGTTGCTGGACAGCGCCTGCTGCAACTGGGCGACGTCGGCTTCGGCATTGCCCCGGGCCGATTCGAGCAGCGCCAGTTCGCAATGGAAATGGGCGATGTCGGCGTTGAGCGGCTTGCTGGTGTCCTTTTCCAGTACATGGGCGGCGTCTATGGCCTTCTGCCAGTCCTTCTCCTGCACGTAGATTTCCAGCAGATAAGTGCGTGCCAGGCCGTGCTGTGGCGTTTTCAGCAGCCTCGTGAACACCTGCTCGGCGCGATCGAGCAGGCCCGCCTTGAGATAATCCTGGCCCAGTTCGCTCATCGCACGCAGACGCTGCTCCTCGGCCAGGCCTTCGCGCTCCAGCAGGTTCTCGTGCATGCGGATGGCGCGATCGAGTTCGCCGCGCCGGCGGAACAGACCGCCCAGCGCAAAGTGCAGATCGATGGTTTCAGGTTCGAGCTTGACGACTTCCAGGAAGGCTTCGATGGCCTTGTCAGGCTGCTCGTTGAGCAGAAAATTCAGACCGCGGAAATACGAGTTGGGCAGCGCGCGCGATTCGGTCACCACCTGCCGGATGTCCACTCGCGCGGCCAGCCAGCCCAGCACGAAAAACAGGGGAAACGCCAGCAGCCACCAGAACTCGAATTCCATGGGGTTTATACGACGGGCAGGTCGGTTTGCGTGACCGTATCCAGTTCGACCGCCCGCGGCTTGCGGCCCAGCTCGCGCCGCAGGCGGAACAGCGTGGGCAGCAAGGCGAGCACCCCGATCAGGGCGCCGAGGATGAACGCCAGCCCCAGCATGACGATCAGCGGCGCCTGCCACACATAATCCAGATAGGAATAAAAAGTCACGCTATGGCTGTTTTTCAGGGCAAAGCCCAGCACCAGCAGAAAAACCAGCAGTTTTGCCAGCAGGCCCAGATAGTGCGTGAAATTTTTCATGTGTATACGCCAGGAAGTTCGCCCATTTTACCCGCGTGGCGCCAATCGCCAAAGAAAACGGCGCCTTGCGGCGCCGTCTTGTTGGTCTTGCTGTCCTGACCGGATCTACCGGCCGCGGGCCGGCCGTGAACGCGAAGGCGCCGAAGCACCTATAACATCGCACGCGCCCACCACCACGCCTAGAGCGGAAAATCCACCCGGTCGCGCAATTCCTTGCCGGCCTTGAAGTGCGGCACATACTTCGCCGGCACCTGCACACGCTCGCCAGACTTGGGATTGCGCCCGAGCCGGGCGGGACGAAAGCTCAAACTGAAGCTGCCGAAACCGCGGATTTCGATACGCTCCCCGCGCGACAGGTTTTTCGCCAGCGCGTCGAGGATCGTCTTCACCGCCATCTCGATATCCGCAACCGAAAATTGCGAATGCCGCGCCGCCAGTTGAGCAATCAACTCGGACTTGGTCATGGATTACTCGGCGTTCTTGTTGTCGAGCTTGGCTTTCAGCAGCGCGCCGAGGTTGGTCGAGCCGCTGGCTGCCGCTGCGGATTCGGCCGAGAATTTCTTCATCGCCGCATCCTGCTCGGTCATGTCCTTGGCCTTGATCGACAGGTTGATCACGCGGTTCTTGCGATCCACGTTGATAATCATGGCCTCGATCTCGTCGCCTTCCTTGTAGTGGCTGCGCATGTCTTCGACACGGTCACGCGAGACTTCGGATGCACGCAGGTAGCCTTCCATGTCGCTGTCCAGTTGCACGGTGGCGCCCTTGGGTTCCACGGTCTTGATGGTGCCCTTGACGATGCTGCCCTTCTCGTGGCCCGACGCGTAGCTGGTCAGCGGATCGCCTTCCAGCTGCTTGATGCCGAGCGAAATGCGCTCGCGCTCGAGGTCGATGCCGAGCACCACAGCTTCCACGTCCTGACCTTTGCGGAAGTTGCGCACGGCTTCTTCGCCGGGCACGTTCCACGACAGGTCGGACAGGTGCACCAGGCCGTCGATGCCGCCCGGCAGGCCGATGAACACGCCGAAGTCGGTGATCGACTTGATCGCGCCGCCGACCTTGTCGCCCTTCTTGTGGTTCATCGAGAAATCTTCCCACGGGTTCGACTTGCACTGCTTCATGCCCAGCGAAATGCGGCGCTTGTCTTCGTCGATGTCGAGCACCATGACTTCGACTTCGTCGCCCAGCTGCACGATCTTGGAGGGGCTGACGTTCTTGTTGGTCCAGTCCATTTCGGAGACGTGCACCAGGCCTTCGATGCCTTCTTCGATTTCGACGAACGCGCCGTAGTCGGTCAGGTTGGCGACCTTGCCGAACATGCGGGTGCCCTGCGGGTAGCGGCGTGCGATGCCGACCCACGGGTCATCGCCCAGCTGCTTGATGCCGAGCGACACGCGGTTCTTCTCGGTGTCGTAGCGCAGGATCTTGGCTTCCAGTTCCTGACCGACATGCACCACTTCGGACGGGTGCTTGACGCGGCGCCAGGCCATGTCGGTGATGTGCAGCAGGCCGTCGATGCCGCCCAGGTCCACGAACGCGCCGTAGTCGGTGATGTTCTTGACCACGCCCTTGACGATGGAGCCTTCCTTCAGGTTCTCCATCATCGCTTCGCGGTCGGCACCCATGGTCTCTTCCAGCACGGCACGACGCGACACCACGACGTTGTTGCGCTTGCGGTCGAGCTTGATGACCTTGAATTCCATTTCCTTGTATTCGAAGGGGGTGGTGTCCTTGACCGGACGCATGTCGACCAGCGAACCCGGCAGGAAGGCACGCAGGCCGCCCACCAGCACCGTCAGTCCGCCCTTGACCTTGCCCTGCACCATGCCGGTGACGATGCGGCCTTCGTTCATCGCGGCTTCCAGATCCAGCCACGCGGCCAGCTTCTTGGCGCGCTCGCGCGACAGCTTGGTGGCACCGAAGCCGTCTTCGATCGACTCGATGGCAACGGCAACGAAATCGCCGACCTTGGCTTCGATCTCGCCCTGGTCGTTCTTGAATTCTTCAAGCGGAATCAGGCTCTCGGACTTGAGGCCGGCATTCACCGTCACGAAGTTGTGGTCGATGCCGACGATTTCGGCGGTGATGACTTCACCCTGGCGCATTTCCTGGTGCTCGAGGGATTCCTCGAACAGGGCGGCAAAGCTTTCCATGGATTCGGGGACGGAGGCAGCGGTAGCAGTAGACATTAAAAACCTTCTTGTCCGTCGGTGAGGACGGGGTTAGTTGCACATCGCCAGCCTGCGGGCGCAGGTCTGACACGAGTAATCACTTCATTGCTTGCTGTGGTAGTGCGCCAGCACCGCCTGCACCGCCGATTCGATATCCATATGGGTCGTGTCGAGCAATAACGCATCCGGCGCGGGTTTCAGCGGTGCAACGGTGCGGGCGGAATCGCGCGCATCGCGGGCCTGCATATCCGCAACAAGGGCCGTTAGACTAGCAGAGTTCCCCTTTTCGATCAACTGCTTATAGCGCCGCTCGGCACGCGCCTCGGCGCTGGCGGTGAGGAAGACCTTGGCCGCCGCATCGGCAAATACCACGGTGCCCATATCGCGCCCATCCGCCACCAGCCCGGGGGCCTGGCGGTAGGCGCGCTGGCGGTCGAGCAAAGCTGCGCGCACGCCCGGCAGCGCCGCCACTTTCGAGGCGCCCTCGCCCACCGCTTCGGCGCGGATCGCATCGGTCACGTTCTCGCCCGCCAGCCAGACCGAGCCGTCGCGGAACGTTGCCGGCAAATTGGCCGCCAACTCCGCCACGCGCGCCTCGTCGTCCAGCGCCACGCCCTGCTTCATTGCCGACAGCGCGGTCAGCCGGTACAGCGCGCCGCTGTCGAGAAAGTGAAATCCCAGCGCGACTGCCACCCGTTCCGCCACGGTGCCCTTGCCCGAGGCCGAGGGGCCGTCGATGGTGATCACGGGTGAGGGGTGAGGGGTGAGAGGTGAGGCGGCGTTCATTGGGCAATCCCCGCAAAAACCTTGAAATACTGCGGGAAAGTCTTGTTCACGCACGCCGGATCGTTGATACGGATCGGCACGCCGCCGAGCGTCACCAGCGACAGGCACATCGCCATCCGGTGGTCGTCGTAAGTGTCGATGACGGCGTTGGAGATCAGCTGTTCCGGCGGCGTGATGCGGATGAAGTCCGCGCCCTCTTCCACCGTCGCGCCGACCTTGCGCAACTCGGTTGCCATGGCGGCGATGCGGTCGGTTTCCTTGACCCGCCAGCTGGCGATGTTCCTGAGCGTGGTTGTGCCGTCGGCGAACAGCGCCGCCACCGCCAGCGTCATCGCGGCATCAGGAATGGCGTTGCAGTCGAGGTCGATCGCCTTCAGCCGGCCGTTCCCGGGCGCCAAGGCCTCGATCCAGTTCGGCCCCATGTCGATCTGCGCGCCCATTTTCGCCAGCGCATCGGCAAAGCGCACATCGCCCTGCACGCTGTCGCGGCCCACGCCCTGCACCCGCACGGGACCACCGCCGATGGCGCCCGCGGCGAGGAAATACGATGCCGACGAGGCATCGCCTTCGACCCAGATTTCGCCCGGGCTCTGATAGCGCGCCGCCGCCGGCACGCCGAAGCCTTGCCAGCCGTTGCGCGTGATATCCACGCCAAAGCGGCGCAGCATCGCCAGCGTGATCCCGATGTAGGGCTTGGAAATCAGTTCGCCCACGACTTCGATCGTGGTATTGCGCTGGCGCAGCGGCAGCGCCATCAGGAGGCCGGTGAGGAACTGGCTCGATACGTTGCCGCGTACTTCGGTGGTGTCGCCGGCGATCTCCGCCGGATGGATCTTCAGCGGCGGAAAACCCTCCTGGCCGAGATAGTCGATACGCGCGCCCAGCTTCCGCAAGGCGTCGACCAGATCGCCGATCGGCCGCTCGTGCATCCGCGCCACGCCTTTCAGCACATACTCGCCGCCCGACAGCGCGCACGCGGCGGTCAGCGAGCGGAACGCCGTGCCGGCATTGCCCAGGAACAGCTCGGCCTGCTTGACCGGAAACGCGCCGCCCACGCCGGTGATCTCATAGTCGTCGGAGTCGCTCACCCGCGCCACGCCGACCCCCAGCGCGCGCAAGGCATCGAGCATCACCCGCGTGTCGTCGGAATCGAGCAGCGCGCGCACGATGGTCGTGCCTTTCGCCAGCGCCGCCAGCAGCAGCACGCGATTGGAAATGCTTTTGGAGCCCGGCAGGCGCACCGTGCCGCGCGCCGCGGTGCTAGCAGGTAAATCGAGAAATTCCATCAAGTATCCTGGGTTTTCAACCAATGTTCGCGCGCCGCGCGGGCACGCGAAAAAATCTTCAACAAGGCATCGCCATCTTCCGCATCGACTGCCTGGCGCAGAATCTGTAATGCGTCCAGATAGGCATCCAGTTCGGCCACCACCGCATCCCGGTTCGCCAGCGCGATGTCGCGCCACATCTCCGGGCTGCTGCCGGCAATGCGCGTGAAATCTCGGAAGCCGCTGGCGGCAAAGCGGAAGAACGTATCGCCGTCGGCGCGCTCTGCGAGGTCATCCACCAAGGCAAATGCTGCGAGATGCGGCAAATGGCTCACTGCCGCGAAGATGCGGTCGTGCTGCGCGGCCTCCAGCGTCTCGACCTGGGCCCCGGCCGCTTCCCACAGCGCACGCACCATGGCGACCGCACCGGCGCGGGTCTCGGCCTGCGGCGTCAATACTACGCGCTTGCCCTGATAGAGATCGGCGCGCGCAGCACCGGGCCCGCTTTGTTCGGAGCCCGCGATGGGATGGCCCGGCACGAAATCGGCAAAACGCGTGCCGAGCGCGACGCGCGCCGCCTCGACCACGTCGGACTTGGTACTGCCGGCATCGGTGACGATGGCGCCGGGCTTCAGGTGCGGCGCCAGGTTTTTCAATACGGCTTCGGTCTCGCCCACCGGCAGCGCCAGCAGGATGCAGTCGGCCTGCCCGGCTTCTGTCCAGTCCACGGCACGGTCGATCAGGCCGAGTTCGCGCGCGACGGTAAGCCGTGCGGGATCCCGCCCGACGCCCAGCACCTCACGCACCGCGCCGGCCTGTTTCAACGCCAGTGCGAACGAGCCGCCGATGAGGCCGGTGCCGACGATGGCGAGTTTGTCGACGATCACAGGCAGGCTCTCAGCGCGTCGAGGAAGCGGATGTTCTGCCCGGCCAGCCCCACCGACACGCGCAGGAACTCGGGCAGGCCGTAATTGGCGACCGGCCGCACGATGACGCCGCGCTTCAGCAATTCGGCGTTGATGCGCGCGGCGTCGCCCACTTTCGCCAGCAGGAAATTGCCCTTCGACGGCACGATGGCGACCTTCATGTCTGCCAGCCCGGCCGTCAGCTGCGCCATGCCGGCGCTGTTCAGCGCATAGCTGCGCAACAGGAACGCAATGTCGTCGAGCGCCGCTTCGGCAGCGGCCAGCGCGGGCGCATTGACGTTGAAGGGATGGCGCACCCGGTTCAGGAGGTCGATGACGTCGGGATGCCCCACGCCGTAACCGACGCGCAGTCCGGCAAGGCCATAGGCCTTGGAGAAGGTACGGCTGATCAGCAAATTCGGGAAACGCTCGATCCATGCGAGGGTATCGCAGCGGTCGTCCGTCGGCAGGTATTCGCCGTATGCCTCGTCGAGCACCACCAGCACCTGCGGCGGCACGGTTGCGAGGAAGGCCTCGATCTCCGCCCACGGCAGAAAGGTGCCGGTCGGATTGTTGGGGTTGGCGATCCACAGCACGCGGGTGTCGTTGCGGATGGCCGCGCGCATCGCCGCGAGGTCGTGGCCATAGTCCTTCGCCGGCACCGCGATGCCCTGCGCACCCACGGTCTGCGTGGCGATCGGATACACCGCGAAGGCATGCTGCGCATAGACTGCGGAGGTGCCCGGCGCCAGGTAGGCGCGCGCCGCCATATCCAGGATGTCGTTCGAGCCGTTGCCCAGCACGATCTGCTGTGCCGCAACGCCCAGCTTCGCCGACAACTTTGCCTTCAGCGCAAAGCCGGTGCCATCGGGATACAGGGCCATGTCATGCAGCGCGTCCTGCGCCGCCGCCAGCGCCATCGGGCTGGGGCCGAGCGGGTTCTCGTTCGATGCCAGCTTAACGATGTCGGCTTCGTCCAATCCCAACTCGCGCGCGAGTTCGGAAATGGGTTTGCCGGGCTGGTACGGGGCGATCGCACGCACGTACGGCGGCGCGAATTCACAACAATTCATCACGATGCGACGGGGTAGGAACCCAGAATCTTGAGGAAGGCGGCGCGCGTCTCGATTTCGGCAAGCGCTGCCGCCAGGTTCGCATCCTGGCGGTGGCCCTGGCAGACGACGAAGAAGAGGTATTCCCAGTTGCCAGAGCGCGCCGGGCGCGATTCGAGCTTGCTCATGGAGATGCCGGCGTCGGCGAGCGGCTGCAGCAGTTTGACCACTGCGCCCGGCTCGTTCTTCGTGCTCATCACCAGCGAGGTCTTGTCGCGACCCGAGGGCGGGGAATCGTTTTGCCCCAGCACCAGAAAGCGGGTGGTATTACTGGCTTCGTCTTCGACGCGCGCTTCCACCACGTCAAGGCCATACAGTTCGGCGGCGGCTTCGCTGCCCAGCGTGGCGGCATCGGGTTCGGCCGCCGCGCGGCGCGCACCTTCGCTGTTGCTGACCACGCTGACGCGTTCGGCATTGGGGAGATGGCGAGCCAGCCACTGCTGGCACTGGGCAAGCGATTGCGCGTGGCCATACACGCGCTGGATGCCGCCCAGTCCGCCATGTTTTCTCATGAGCGTCTGATGGATCGGCAGCATGACCTCGCCGCAGATCTTGAGCGTGCTGGCGACGATGAGGTCGAGCGTGCGGCCGATCACACCTTCGGTCGAATTCTCCACCGGTACCACGGCAAAATCGGCACGCCCCGTCTCCACCGCCTGGAAGCAGGCGTCGATGTCGGCCTCGGCGAGTGCCTCGGCCTCATGGCCGAAATGCTTGTGGACCGCCTGCTGGCTGAACGTGCCGGCCGGACCGAGATAGGCGATGCGCGTGGTCTGTTCCAGCGCGCGGCAGGCGGAAATGATCTCGCGGATCAGGCGCTCGACCGCATCGCCCGACAACGGGCCGGGATTGGTCTCGCGCAGGCGCCGCACGATCTGCGCCTCGCGTTCGGGACGATAGATCTTCTCGCCGTTCTTGGCGCGCCCGACCTGCTGGGCGATGCCCGCCCGCTCCGAGATCAGTTGCAGGATGGCGTCGTCGATGCTATCGATGCGCGCACGCAGCGCGCCCAGCTCGGTCGGCGCGCCCGGCGCGCTGTGTGCGTCGTCCGTCATGCCGGCAGGTAGCGTACGGCCAGCACCCCGGCAATCGCAGCAAGCTGCTGCATGACCGCAGCGGTGGCGGCGCTGTCGATGTCGACCAAGGTATACGCCATGTCGCCCTTCGACTTGTTGACCATATTGTGGATGTTGAGTCCGGCGGCTGCGAGCACCGACGAAATCTGTCCCACCATGTTGGGCACGTTGGCGTTGGCGATCGCGATGCGGTACGCGGATTCGCGCGGCATGCTGACGTTGGGGAAATTGACCGAATTGAGGATGTTGCCGTTTTCCAGGTAGTCGGCGAGCTGTTCGGCCACCATCACCGCGCAGTTTTCCTCGGCTTCCTCGGTGCTCGCGCCCAGATGCGGCAGCGCCACCGCCTTGGCGTGGCCCTTCAACGCGTTGGCCGGGAAATCGCAGATATAGGCATGCAGCTTGCCGGCGTCGAGCGCCTCGATCACGGCGGCATTGTCGACCACGCCTTCGCGCGCGAAATTGAGCAGCACCGCCCCTGAACGCATCATCCCCAGCCGCTGGGCGTTGACGAGGTTGCGGGTGGCGTCCAGCAGCGGTACGTGCAGGGAGACGAAGTCGGCCATGCGCAGCACGTCCTCGACGCTCTCCGCGCGCCTGACCTGCGACGGCAATCGCCATGCCGCGTCGACCGTGATGGCCGGGTCGAAACCGACGACGTTCATGCCGAGCTTGATCGCCGCCTCGGCAATATAAGAACCGATCGCACCCAAGCCGATCACGCCCAGCGTGCGGCCCGGCAGCTCCATGCCGGCGAACTGCTTCTTGCCCGCCTCGGTCGCCTTGTGCATTTCTTCATCCGTGCCGGTCAGGCCTTCGACGAACTTCAGCGCCGGCACCAGGTTGCGCGCGCCCAGCAGCATGCCGGCGATCACCAGTTCCTTCACTGCGTTGGCGTTGGCACCGGGCGCGTTGAACACCGGCACGCCGCGTTCCGACAGCTTCTTCACCGGGATATTGTTGGTTCCTGCGCCGGCACGCGCGATCGCGCGCACCGAGGCGGGGATGTCCATCTCGTGCATGTTGGCCGAGCGCACCAGGATGCCATCGGGGTCGGCCACGTCGCCGCCGACCGTATACGCCTCCGGCAGCCGCGCCAGTCCGCGCGCGGAAATGGCGTTGAGCGTGAGGATCTTGCGCGGCTCAGCCATGGCTTTTCTCGAATTCGCGCAGGCAGTCGACCAGCGCACGCACGCCCTCGATCGGCATGGCGTTGTAGATCGAGGCACGCATGCCGCCGACCGAGCGGTGGCCCTTCAGTTGGATCAGGCCACGTTCCTTGGCGGCCTTGAGGAAAGCCTCGTCGAGCGCGGCGTCCTTCAGCGTGAACGGTACGTTCATCAGCGAGCGGTTGTCTTTCGCCACCGGCGAGTTGTAGAAGTCGGTCGCGTCGAGCGCGTCATACAGCAGACCGGCTTTCTCGCGATTGGTCTTTTCCATCGCGCTCAATCCGCCGCGCACCTTCAGCCACTTGAACACCAGCCCCGCCGTGTACATGGCGAAGGTGGCCGGGGTGTTGTACATCGAGTCGTTGTCGGCGTGGATTTTGTAGTCGAACATGGTCGGGGTGCCTTTCAGCGTTTCCCCAATCAGGTCGTCGCGCACAATGACGATGGTCAGCCCGGCCGGGCCGATGTTCTTTTGCGCGCCGGCGTAGATCAGGCCGAACTTCGACACGTCGATCGGGCGCGACAGGATGGTCGATGACATGTCGGCCACCAGCGGTATGCTGCCGGTCTGGGGCGTCCAGAAGATTTCCACACCGCCGATAGTTTCGTTGGGCGTGTAGTGTACGTAGGCCGCGTTGGGATCGAGCTTCCACTGGTCCTGCGTCGGCGCGTAGCTGAAGTTCTTGTCTTCGCTGGTCGCCACCACGTTCACTGCGCCGTAGCGCTTCGCTTCCTTGATCGCCTTCTTCGACCACTCGCCGGTGTTGAGGTAATCGGCGCTGGCTTTGTCGCGCAGCAGGTTCAGCGGCACCATGGCGAACTGGCTCGACGCGCCGCCCTGCAGGAACAGCACCTTGTAGTTGGCGGGAATGCCCATCAGTTCGCGCAGGTCGGCTTCGGCCTCGGCGGCGATACCCATGAACTCCTTGCCGCGGTGGCTCATTTCCATCACCGACATGCCGGAACCGTGCCAGTCGACCAGCTCGGTCTGCACCTGTTGCAGCACATCCTTGGGTAGCACGGCCGGGCCGGCGCTGAAGTTATAAATGGTCGTCATGCTTTATTCCCCCAATTCCTCTTCGTTGTCGGTTTCAGCCAGTTTTTCCAGGCTGATCAGTGTCTCGCCCTTGTCCAGATTGATCAGCGTGACGCCTTGCGTGGCACGGCTCATGGCGCGGATTTCCTTGACGCGGGTGCGGATCAGCACGCCGCCGGTGGTGATCAGCATGATCTCGTCGTCCGGCTTCACCAGTGTTGCAGCCACCACCTTGCCATTCCGTTCGCTGGTCTGGATCGCAATCATGCCTTGCGTCGCACGCGCGTGGCGGGTGTATTCAGCGATCGGCGTGCGCTTGCCAAAGCCGTTCTCGGTCGCGGTCAGCACGAAATCGTTCTCGTCCTCGGCCACCAGCAGAGAAATCAGCTTCTTGCCCTTGGCGAGCTTCATGCCGATCACGCCGCGTGCGGTGCGGCCCATCGGGCGCACGTCGTTCTCGTCGAAGCGCACCGCCTTGCCGCCGTCGGAGAACAGCATGACATCGTGGCGGCCGTCGGTGATCGACGCGCCGATGAGGAAATCGCCGTCGTCCAGCCCCACCGCGATGATGCCTGCGGTGCGCGGACGCGAGAAGTCGCTCAAGGGCGTCTTCTTGACGATGCCGTTGCTGGTCGCCATGAAGACGTATTGATCGTCGTCGAAGGTCTTGACCGGCAACAGTGCATTGATCTTCTCGCCGTCTTCCAGCGGCAGCAGGTTGACGATGGGCTTGCCGCGCGCCGCCCGTCCGCCCTGCGGCACGTTGTAGACCTTGAGCCAGTACAGCCGGCCACGGTTGGAGAAGCAGAGGATGTAGTCGTGGGTATTGGCGATGAACATCTTCTCGATGAAGTCTTCGTCCTTGGTGCCCGCTGCCTGTTTGCCGCGCCCGCCGCGTTTCTGCGCACGGTAGTCGTCGATCGGCTGCGACTTCATGTAGCCGCCGTGCGACAGCGTGACGACCATCTCTTCCGGCTTGATCAGGTCTTCCATCGACATGTCCTGCGCGTTCTCGACGATGGCCGAGCGGCGCGCGTCGCCGAACTGGTCGCGGATCTGCGTCAGTTCCTCGCGGATGATCTGGGTGATGCGCGAAGGATTGGCCAGGATGTCGAGCAGGTCGGCAATCTTCGCCATGATCTCCTTGTACTCGCCGATGATCTTGTCCGATTCCAGGTTGGTCAGGCGCTGCAGCTGCATTTCGAGGATGCGCTGCGCCTGGATCTCGGACAGGTGGTAGCCGTCGCCATGCAGGCCGAACTCGGGACCGATGTTCACCGGGCGCGAGAACTCGGGATCGATGCGCGCCAGCATTTCCTCGACCATGGCCGACTTCCAGGCGCGGCCGAGCAGGCGCTCCTTGGCGATCACCGGGGTTTCCGACGACTTGATCAGCTCGACGATCTCGTCGACGTTGGCCAGCGCCACGGCCAGGCCTTCGAGGATGTGGCCGCGTTCGCGCGCCTTCCTGAGGTCGAACACGGTGCGGCGGGTAACGACCTCGCGGCGGTGCCGCAGGAAGGCGTCGAGCATTTCCTTCAGGTTCAGCAAGCGCGGCTGGCCTTCGATCAGCGCCACCATGTTCATGCCGAAGGTGTCCTGCATCTGCGTCTGCTTGTACAGATTGTTCAGGATCACGTCGGCGTTTTCGCCGCGCTTCAGTTCGATGTAAACGCGCATGCCCGACTTGTCGGACTCGTCGCGCAGGTCGGCGATGCCGTCGATCTGCTTTTCGCGCACCAGCTCGCCGATCTTGATCAGCAGGTTGGCCTTGTTCACCTGGTAGGGCAGTTCATCGATGATGATGGCCTGCTTGCCGCCGCTCTTGTCGAGGTCCTCGATGTGGCAGGTGGCGCGCATCACCACGCGGCCGCGGCCGGTGCGGTAGCCGTCGCGCACGCCGGAGAGGCCGTAGATGATGCCGGCAGTCGGGAAGTCCGGCGCCTTGACGATCGCGATCAGCGACTCGATGTCGATCTCGGGATCGTCCAACAGCGCGAACAGCGCGGCGCAGATATCGGTCAGGTTGTGCGGCGGGATGTTGGTCGCCATGCCCACCGCGATGCCGGACGAGCCGTTGATCAGCAGGTTGGGGATCTTGGTCGGCAGCACCAGCGGTTCCTGCTCGGAGCCGTCGTAGTTGGGGCCGAAGTCGACCGTTTCCTTGTCGAGGTCGGCCAGCAATTCGTGCGCGATCTTCGACATGCGCACTTCGGTGTAACGCATCGCCGCCGCGTTGTCGCCGTCGACCGAGCCGAAGTTGCCCTGGCCGTCGATCAGCGGGTAGCGCAGCGAAAAGTCCTGCGCCATCCGCACCATGGTGTCGTATACCGCGGTATCGCCGTGCGGGTGGTATTTACCGATGACGTCGCCGACCACGCGCGCCGACTTCTTGTATGCCTTGTTCCAGTCGTTGCCCAGTTCGTTCATCGCGAACAGCACGCGACGATGTACGGGCTTCAGGCCGTCGCGCACGTCCGGCAGCGCACGTCCGACGATCACGCTCATGGCGTAATCGAGATACGACCGCCTCATCTCCTCTTCGAGGCTGACCGGGAGGGTTTCCTTGGCAAACTGTTCCATAACCGGTTTTTTATTTATTCAGGCTTTAAAGCACGCGATTTTAGCATGGTCGGGAGGCTCGGCCGCCTTTGCCAAACCACGGCCAAACAGTGAGAATGCAGGCCACCATGAAAGCCCCCGCCGACCTTCTTCTCCTGCCGCAATGGGTGGTACCCGTCGAATCGGGGGAGCCGCTATCCGACCACGCCGTCGTCGTGCAGGCCGGCCGCATCCTCGACGTGCTGCCCGCCGATGCCGCACAGGCCCGCTACGACGCCGTGCAGACGCTCCCCCTGCCGGGCCGGGCGCTGATCCCGGGTTTGGTCAATCTGCACGGCCACGCCGCGATGTCGCTGTTTCGCGGCTTCGCCGACGACCTGCCGCTGATGGCCTGGCTCAACGACCGCATCTGGCCGGCCGAGAAGAAGCACGTGTCCGAGGCCTTCGTGCGCGACGGCACCCTGCTCGCCGCCGCCGAAATGCTGGCGGGCGGCATCACCACCTGCAACGACATGTATTTCTTCCCCAAGGCCGCAGGCGAAGCCTTCCTGCAGGCGGGGATGCGCGCCACCCTGGGCATGATCGTGCTGGAATTTCCCAGCGCCTACGCCTCGGACGCCGACGACTACCTGGCCGAGGGACTGGCCCTGCGCGACGAACTGAAGGACGAACCGCTGCTCGCCTTCGCCTTCGCCCCGCACGCGCCCTACACCGTCTCGGACGCCACCTTCGGCCGCATCAACACCCTGGCCGAGCAGCTCGGCCTACCCATCCACACCCACATCCACGAAACCGACGACGAAATCCGGGACAGCCTGAAGCAATACGGCGTGCGGCCGCTGGAACGGTTGGCGCGCCTGGGGCTGCTGGGGCCGAATTTCATCGGCGTCCACGCCGTGCATGTGAACGAGGCCGAAATCGGCCTGCTGGCGCAGCACGGCTGCCACCTGGCCCACTGCCCGACCTCGAACCTGAAGCTGGCCTCCGGCATCGCGCCGGTGGACCGCTTCATCCGAGCCGGCATCAACCTCGGCTTCGGCACCGACGGCGCCGCCAGCAACAATCGCCTCGACCTGTTCGGCGAAATGCGCCTGGCCGCCCTGCTGGCCAAGGGCGCCAGCGGCGACCCCGCCATCCTGCCCGCCGCCGCCGCGTTGCGTGCCGCCACGCTGGACGCTGCCCGCGCGCTCAACCTCGACAGCCAGATCGGCAGCATCGTCCCCGGCAAGCGCGCCGACCTGGTCGCGGTCGACTTGCACGCCCTGTCCGGCCAGCCGGTGTTTGACCCCGTCTCGCACCTGGTTTACGTTGCGGGACGCGAGCACGTCACCCATGTGTGGGTCGACGGCAAGCTGAAACTGAATGACCGCCGTCTGGTCAATCTCGATATCGACGACCTGACCGCCCGCGCCGCCTACTGGCGCACCAAACTCGCCCCACAAGGATAGCCATGAGCAACGTCGACGCTGCCGAAATCGCCAAGTTTTCCGAACTCGCCCACCGCTGGTGGGACCCGAACTCCGAATTCAAGCCGCTGCACGAAATCAACCCGCTGCGCCTGAAGTGGATCGACAAGCAGGCGCCGCTGGCCGGCAAGACCGTGCTCGACGTCGGCTGCGGCGGCGGCATCCTGGCCGAAGCCATGGCCGCCGCCGGCGCCACGGTGAGCGGCATCGACCTCTCCGAGAAGGCGCTCAAGGTCGCCAAGCTGCACCTCTACGAATCGGGCCACAGCGTCGACTACCAGCTGGTCTCCGCCGAAGACTACGCCGCGCAGCACGCCGGCGAATTCGACGTCGTCACCTGCATGGAAATGCTCGAGCACGTGCCCGACCCGGCCTCCATCGTCGCCGCCTGCGCCAGGCTGGTGAAACCGGGCGGCTGGGTGTTCTTCTCCACGCTGAACCGCAACGCCAAGAGCTACCTCTTCGCCATCGTCGGCGCCGAATACGTCCTCAAGCTGCTGCCGCGCGGCACCCACGACTACGCCAAGTTCATCCAGCCCGCCGAGCTCGCCCGCATGACGCGCGAAGCCGGGCTCGACACCCAGGAACTGATCGGCATGACCTACAACCCGCTGACCAAGATCTACAAGCTGGAAGCCGATACCGACGTCAACTACCTGCTGGCCACCCGCCGGGGAGACTGAAGCCGTGAAGCTCGATAACATCCGCGCCGTCCTGTTCGACCTCGACGGCACCCTGGTCGACACCGCCCCCGACCTCGGCCACGCGCTCAACCTGCAGCGCACGCGCCACGGCCTGCCGCCGCTGGCCGACGAGGTCATCCGCCCGCAGGCCTCGCACGGCGCACGCGGCCTGCTCGGCCTCGGCTTCGACCTGCATCCCGACGACCCGCACTTTGCGTCCATGCGCGAGGAATTCCTGCAGCTGTACGCCGACAACATCTGCCGCCACTCGCGGCCCTTCCCCGGCATCCTCGAATTGCTCGATGCGCTGGAACAGCGCGGCCTCGCCTGGGGCGTGGTCACCAACAAGCCGGCGCGCTTCACCGAGCCGCTGATGTCCATCCTCGACCTGGCCGAGCGCGCCACCTGCATCGTCTCGGGCGACACCTGCCCGCAGCCCAAGCCGCACCCCGCCCCCATGCTCGCCGCCGCCGAACTCTGCAATGCCCTGCCGGCGCAATGCCTGTACCTGGGCGACGCCGAGCGCGACATCCAGGCCGCCACCGCCGCCGCCATGCCGGCGCTGGTCGCCGCCTGGGGCTATCTCGATGCCGCCGACCAGCCGCACACCTGGGGCGCCCACGCGGAGATCCATCGCCCCCTCGACACCCTCGACTACCTGGCGCCCTGAACCATGGACTACACCCTCCTCAAGCATATCCACCTCACCACCATCGCCATCACGCTGACGCTGTTCCTCCTGCGCGGCGCCTGGATGATGGCCGACTCCCCCCGGCTGCAGGCACGCTGGGTGCGCATCGTCCCGCACGTCAACGACACCCTGCTGCTGATCAGCGGCTTCGGCCTCGCCATCATGCTGGGCCAGTACCCGCTGGTGGACGGCTGGCTCACCGCCAAGCTTTTCGCGCTGATCGTCTACATCGTGCTCGGCACCATCGCCCTCAAGCGCGGCAGGACCAAGCGCACGCGCATCGCCGCCTGGATCGCCGCCCTGCTCGTGCTCGGCTACATCGTCGCGGTTGCGGTCGCGCACAACCCCTTGCCTTTCCTGTAATTGAATTTCCCTTGATTCCGTTTGGGCTGAGCCTGTCGAAGCCCTATGCCCACTCGGACATGCCTTTCGCCAAGCCCAGGACAGGCTTCGACAGGCTCAGCCCAAACGGGAGTTGAGACCTGCCGCGATTTATCCCCCGACTCAGGAACTTTCCCGCCACCCCGCCCTCTATGCGGTACACTTGTTGCAGCAACACACATGGGGCCGACCTGGCTTCGACGTGGGTCGCAAAGCAGCGTAGGGCATACCGAGGGTCAGAGCACCTCGTAAATCCAACTGAAAAACTTTAGTCGCAAACGACGAAAACTACGCCCTGGCCGCTTAAGGTCCAGGACTCACACTAGCCTGTTCATGGGCTAGGTCGGGGCAACCCGGCTGTGAGTTAATTCACATGAAATCGTGCTTGTCCGGGTCGCTTGGGCAGGTGCAAAATCCAAGGCGACTCGGCGAGATCCAGCCTGTTCGGCGGGCGTGATGGAGCTTAAAGCTTAAAAACACCGGACTAAGTATGTAGAACTGCCTGTAGAGGGCTTGCGGACGCGGGTTCGATTCCCGCCGGCTCCACCAGATTCCGATCCCTGGTGGTCCAAAAGAAGGCCATAATTCTTCAAGAATTATGGCCTTTTTCTTTGCCCATTACGCCCAGTAGCACTTGGTGAAATCCGGCGGTAACTGATGGGATTACCGGATTCATCCGTCGCGTTTCCGACAGGGATTACCCGGAATGAAACGCTGACCGTCATGACGATGAACCCCATCGTCGCGTACTCGGCCTAAGCGGTCTTACGCCTAGCGAGGCAAGTGTGTCTGATCACGGCTCCTGAGCGGTCGGAGTCAGTCAGTCACGCCGAACGTTGGCTCCCTAGTAGACCTCTGACGGCTCGACCGGCAGCATTGGGTCGGTAGGTGGGTGGCGACCCTTGGCTTGTTGGCCCAAAATTGGGCCAAGTGGCCCTTGTGACTGTCTGTCTAAGCCAGGACTGCGGCCGTAATCAGGAGCCTCGCCCTCCGGAGGGCGTTTCCTGCCGGGTTCTGCAATGGCGTACGCCGTGAAAGGGCTACCGGCGTTTGTCTATGCTGGATCTTGCACTCCGATCAAAACCGAGAACCCAACCGTCGTTATGCCGTCGCTACTAGCGGCAAACACGTTGCCGGCGTGCATGGCCGCCACCGCCTTGATGATGGCCAAGCCGAGACCGTGACTTTCGCCGCTCTTCGTCCGCGCCGCGTCGACGCGGTAGAAGCGGTCGAACAAGCGCCCGAGGTGCTCGGCCGGAATTTCCGGGCCAGGGTTGGATACCGATACGCGCGCTTGGCCATCGCCAGCGGCTAACTCGACGACGATCTCCGAGCCCGGTTCCGAATGGCGGATAGCATTGTGCAGCAGGTTGGTCACGGCGCGGCGAAACAGGGCGCTCTCGATCGGCGCCTGGGCGTCGCCTTGCACGCGCACGCTGACCTGGGCTTCCTCCAGCAGGAAATCGAGGAACTCGACGGCCTTGTGCACCTCGGCGGCCAGGGAGGTGCGGAGCAGCTGTTGCGGGCGCTCGCCCAGGTTGGCGCGGGCCAGGAACAGCATGTCGTTGACGATGCCGCGCAGGCGCTCCAGATCCTCCAGGTTGGATTGCAAGACCTCCACCAGTTGGGGCACGCTGCGCTCGCGGCTCAGGGCCACCTGGGTGTGGCCGATCAGATTAGTAAGGGGCGTGCGCAGCTCGTGAGTCACGTCTGCGTTGAAGCTCTCCAGCTGCTGGTAGGCAGCCTCCAGGCGGCCGAGGGCGCCGTTGAAGGACCGGGTCACAGGTCGGACAGTTCCGCCGGCAGTTGCGCCGTCACCAGGCGCTGGGACAGCATGCTCGGGCTCAGGGCATGGGCCTCACGTGAGAGCCGCTTCAGGGGCACCAGGCCCGAGTGTGCTATCAGGTAGCCGATCAGCGCCACCAGCAGCACGCCGCCGGAAACGCTGACCAGCATGACCGAACGGAAGGCGCGGCGCGTGCGGGCGTAGGGCTCCGAATCCACGCCGACGATGAAGCGCAGGGCGACGTGGTGTTCGTTGGCCGGGAGGTAGTCGCTGCGGATGAGCATGGGCTCCGCTCGGCCGCCGATGCGCAGCTCGCCGACGCTGTTGGCGCCCTGACTGATACCGACGATCTCGGCCAGGGCGTTGCCGTAGCGGATCTGGGGATCGTCGCTCAGAATCCAGTACTGGGTGCTGCGGTTTGGCGGCGTCAGGGCGTCGAGCTTGGCGTGGATCCGTGCCCATTGTTCCGGTCCGCGCAGGCGCTTCAGCACGTAGTCGATATCCTGGAATTTCGTGTCCAACTGTTCGACCAACTGCCGCTCCAGCACGGTCGCCAGCTCCCGGTCGAGGGCGTAGCCGAGCAGGGAAAGCACCAGCAGCGCCGCCAGAGTGAACATGGCGGTCAGGCGGCCGGCGATGGAGCCGACCGGGCTCATGGCGCCAGGCGCTCCTCAAGGACGTATCCCATGCCGCGCACGGTGTGCAATAGGCCGGTTTTGAAGGGCGCGTCGATCTTGGCGCGCAGGCGCTTGATGGCCACTTCGACGACGTTGGCGCTGGTGTCGTAGTTCACGTCCCAGACCATCTCGGCGATGGCGGTCTTCGACAGGATTTGGCCTTGGTGACGCGCCAGCACGGTAAGGAGGGCAAACTCCTTGGCCGTGAGGTCGAGGCGGCTGCCGTCGCGGAAGGCCTTGCGCGCCCACAAGTCGATCACCAGATCGCCCACGTGCAGCCCGGTCGCCTCCTGTTTGCGGCCGCGGCGGGTTAGGGCCTGAAGGCGCGCCAGCAGCTCCATGAAGGAAAAGGGCTTCACCAGGTAGTCGTCGGCGCCCGCCTGCAGGCCCTTCACCCGATCCTCGATGCGGTCTCGGGCGGTGAGCATGATTACCGGCGTGTCCTTGACGGCGCAGGGACTTGAGCAAGGCCAGGCCGTCGAGGCCGGGCAGCATCTGGTCGAGGACGATCACGTCGTAATCCACTTCCAGCGCCAGGTGCTGGCCATCGAGGCCGTCGTGAGTCAGGTCCACGCTGCAGCCCTGCTCGGTCAGCCCCTTGTAGAGGTAGTCCGCAATCTTCAGTTCGTCTTCGACCACCAGGATCTTCATGGGTACACCCCCTGCGCTGCGCGGCGTGCTTGCTTACGGCGCATATACCAGTCGTGGGCGCGATCCAGGTAGATATAGACCACCGGCGTGGTGAACAGGGTCATGGCCTGGGAAACCAGCAGCCCACCCACCATGGCGTAGCCCAGAGGCCGACGCAATTCGGAGCCGGCGCCGTGGCCCAGCATCAGCGGTAGGCCGGCGAGCAGCGCGCACATGGTCGTCATCATAATCGGCCGGAAGCGCAACAGGCAGGCCTGGTAGATGGCCTGGTGGGCCTCCAGGCCCTGCACCCGCTCGGCGTTGAGGGCGAAGTCGATCAGCATGATGCCGTTCTTCTTGACGATGCCAATCAGCAGGATGATGCCGATCAGGGCGATCAAGCTCAAGTCGTAGCCGCCCAGGCGCAGGGCGAGGAGCGCCCCCACCCCGGCTGAGGGTAGGGTCGACAAGATGGTCAGGGGGTGGATATAGCTCTCGTAGAGGAGGCCCAGGACGATGTACACCGCCACCAGGGCGGCGGCGATCAGGTAGGGCTGGGTCGCCAGGGAATCGCCGAAGGCCTTGGCCGTGCCCTGGAAGCTGCCCGACAGGGTCGCCGGCACGCCCATCTCGGCCTTCGTCTTCTCGATGGCCTTCACGGCGTCGCCCAGAGCCACGCCCGGCGCCACGTTGAAGGAGATGGTCACCGCCGGGAACTGGCCCTGGTGGCTGATGAGCAGGTAAGCGGTCTTGCTCGTGTCCACCTTGACGAAGGCCGAGAGGGGTACCTGCTGGCCCGTCAGAGGCGAGGTGACATACAGCTTGTCGAACAGTCCCGGATCCTCCTGCAGCTTTGGCGACACCTCCAGCAGAACGTGGTAGCTGTTGGTCTGGGTGAAGAACTGGGCCACCTGGCGTTGTCCGATGGCGTCATAGAGCGTAGCGTCGATCAGCGCCGGCGAGATGCCGAAGCTGGAAGCTCGCGCCCGGTCGATGGTCAGGGTCGCGGCGGCGGCGGCGTTCTGCTGGTCCGAGGCCACGTCTGTCAGCTCCGGCACCCGCCGCAGGCGGTCAAGCAGGCGCGGCGTCCAGCTGTTGAGCTCGTCCAGATTGGTGTCGGTGATGGTGTACTGGTACTGGGTGCGCGACAGCCGGCCGCCGACGTTGATGTCCTGGGGCGCCTGCATGAACAGGTTAATGCCCTGCACCTTGGCCAACTTGGGGCGCAGGCGTCCGATGATCTCGTCGGCGCTGGCGGTGCGGCCCTCGTCCTTGGGCCTGAGGGCAATGAAGAAGACGCCGGTGTTGGCGGTGTTGCCGCCGGCGAACATACCGAAGCCGGTCACGTCCGGATCCTGGCGCACCACATCGGCGAGCAGCTTCATACGCTCCCGCATGGCCATGAAGGAAGCGTCCTGGGCGGTTTCGGCGAAGCCGTAGATGGTGCCCGTGTCCTGCTGGGGAAAGAATCCCTTGGGGCTGAAGACAAACATTGCCACGCTCAGGGCCAGGGTAGCGAGGAAGACGCACAGGGTGGCGAATTCATGCTTGAGGACGAAGTCGAGGCCGCGCTTGTAGCCCGCCAGCGTGGCGGCGAAGCCATCCTCGAACATCCGGTACAGGCGTCCGTGAGGCTTGCTGTGGACATCGGCGAGATAGCGCGAGCAGAGCATCGGCGTGAGCGTCAGGGACACCACCACCGAGATGACAATGGTCACGGTCACCGTAACGGCGAATTCCCGGAACAGGCGGCCGACGATGCCGCCCATCAGCAGCAGGGGGATGAAGACGGCCACCAGCGAGACCGAGATCGACATGATGGTGAAGCCGATCTCGGCGGAGCCCTTGTAGGCAGCCTCCAGGCGGTTCATACCACCCTCGAAGTGGCGATAGATGTTCTCCAGCATGACGATAGCGTCATCGATGACGAAACCGACGGCGATAGTCAGGGCCATCAGCGACAGGTTGTCCAGGCTGTAGTTCATCACGTACATGGCCGCCGCCGTGCCGAGCAGCGCCAAGGGCACCGTCAGGGCTGGGATGACGGTGGCCGACACGCTGAGCAGGAAGGCGAAGATGACCAGGATGACGGCGACGATGGTGATCATCAGCGTGAACTCGACATCGTGCACCGAGGCGCGGATGTTCTGGGTCCGGTCCACCAGGGTGTTGACCGACACCGTCGGCGGGATCGCCGCCCGCAGCCGAGGCAGGGCGGCCTTGATCCGGTCCACGGTCTCGATGACGTTGGCGCCCGGTTGCTTGTGCACGAACAGGATCATGCCGCGGCCGTTGTGCACGGCGTTGTCCGCCGGCGCCGCGGCGCCGGCGTAGGCCCAGCCGGCGGTGAGGACGTTCTCCGGGCCCTCGACGGCGACGCCGATGTCGCGCACCCGCACCGGCGCGCCGTTGCGGTAGGCCAGCACCATGTCGTTCCAGGGGTCTGCCTTCAGTATCTGGTCGTTGGTGTAGACGGCGAAACTCTGCTTCCTGCCGTTGATGCTGCCCGTGGGCTGGCTGACGGTGGTGGTGGCGATGACGCCGCGCACCTCCTCCAGGCTCATGCCCATGGCGGCGAGCTTGGCCGGATCGACCTGGATGCGCACGGAGGGTTTCTGCGCGCCGCCGATGCCCACGTCGCCGACGCCCGGGACCTGGGAAATCTGCTGGGCCAGTATGGTGTCGGCATACTCGTTGACCTGGGTCAGCGGCAGGGTGTCGGACTGGACGGCGAGGACGAGGATGGCGATATCGGCCGGATTGGTCTTGCGGAAGGTCGGCGGACTGGGCAGGTTCACCGGCAACTGGCCGTTGGCGGCGTTGATGGCCGACTGCACGTCGAGTGCGGCGGCGTCGATGTCGCGGTCGAGATTGAACTGCAGGGTGATCTGCGTCGTGCCCAGGGCGCTGGTCGAAGTCATCTGCGACAGGCCGGCGATGAGGGAAAACTTGCGCTCCAGGGGCTGGGCAACGCTGGCGGCCATGGTCTCCGGGTTGGCGCCGGGCAGGCTGGCCGAAACCTGGATGGTCGGGAAGTCCACCTGGGGCAAGGCCGACACCGGCAGCAGCGGCCACACCGCGGCGCCGATCAGCAGGATGGCCAGGGCCAGCAGCGAGGTACCGATCGGGCGCTTGATGAAGACGGCGGAGATACTCATCGCACGGCCTCGGCTGTCGCCGCGGCGGGACCTGGGACGACCATTGCGCCGGGTTTTATCTTGTACTGGCCGTCGAGCACAACGGTTTCTCCGGCCCGCAGGCCCTTGGTGATGACAGCCTTGCCGTCCTGAATCTGCAGCACCTCAATGGGCCGCATTTCTGCCTTGCCGTCACCGCCAATGACGTAGGCATAGGTGCCGGCCTGGCCCCGCTGTACCACCGGCGCTGGCACCGTCAGCGCCTGGGCATGGACGCCGAGCTGCAATCGCACATTGACGTACTGGCCGGGCCACAGAAGGTGCTTCGGATTGGCGAATCGCCCCTTGAGCTGGACCGTCCCACTGGCCACGTCGATCTGGTTGTTCACCAGCACCAGGATCCCGCGCGCCAGCAGTTTGTCGCCGTCGCGTCCATAGGCCAGCACCGAAAGCCGCCGACCGTCCTGCTGGGCGCGATTGATGGCCTGCACGGCATCGCCCGGCAGGGTGAAGACGACGGCAATGGGATCGATCTGGTTGATCACCACCAGGCCATTGGCGTCGCTGGCGTGCACGATGTTACCCGGGTCCACCAGGCGTGCGCCGGTGCGGCCCGAGAAGGGCGCGGTGATGGTGGCGAAGCCGAGCTGGACCTGGGCATAGTGGATCTGGGCCTCGTCGGTCTGCACGGCGGCCCGCAACTGGGCTACCAGCGCCTTCTGGGTGTCCAGGGTCTGCTGGGAGGTCGCCTGCTCCTTGATCAGTTGGGTGTAGCGATCCACGTCGAGACGAGCGTTGGCGAGCTGGGCTTCGTCCCGTGCCTTCTGGGCCTGGACCTGCTCGAGCTGGGCGCGCAACGGGCGTGCGTCGAGCTGGGCCAGCACCTGGCCGGCCTTGACGGCCTGGCCCTCAATGTAATCGACGCGTTCCAGTTGGCCGTCGATCCGCGCTTTCACCGTCACCGAGGCCAGGGCCTGCACGGTGCCGACGCCGACCAGTAAGTTCGGCACGTCCTCCTGCTTCACCTGCACCAAGGTTGCGGGAACGGCGGGCGTGGCCTTGGCCGTCGGCGGCGACTTGATAACGCCCCGTAGCAGGAATCCTCCGAGGACCAGGATGGCCAGGATCAGCGCGCCGCGGCGCAGGGCCAGCGATGAGAACTTGAGGTTCATAGGCATATCGTCTTCAATTGCCGGCCGCCGAGACGGCGGTCGGAGCGGGAGAAACGGGAGCCGCGGTATCCGCTAGTTCGGCGGCGTTCCAACCACCGCCCAGCGCCTTGACCAAGGCTACGTTGGTGACCAGCTGGCGTCCGTGCAGTTGCACTGCCGTCCGCTGGTTGGTGAGCAACGCCGACTGGGATGTGACCACGGCCAGGTACGTGGCCGTGCCGGCGCGGTACTGGGCCAGGCTGGCGCGGGCGGCCACGCCAGCGGCCCGCACCGCCGTATCCTGGACGGTTCGCTCCTCGCCCAGAACGCGCTGGGCGGCGAGATTGTCCTCGACCTCCTGCAGGCCGACGAGCACCGTCTGCTTGTACTGGGCGACGGCGGTATCGTAGCCCGCCACGGCCGCGTCGGTCTGGGCCCGACGCGCCCCGCCGTCAAAGACCGTCGCTGCCAGCGCGGCGCCCAGGGACCAGATGCGGCTTGGTGCGGTGACCCATTGGGCAAAGCCGCTGCTGAAGTAGCCGCCGGCAGCGCCAAGCACCAGGTTTGGGAAGTAGGCGGACTGGGCCACGCCAATGCTGGCGTTGGCGGCGGCGGCGCGGCGTTCAGCCGCTGCGATGTCGGGCCGCCGTTCGAGCAGCTGCGACGGCAGACCGGCCGGCAGCTGGGGTAGCCTGAGGCCTATGTCGCCGCCAGGCCGTACCGGGATGGACACCTCGGCCGGCGCCCGGCCGGTCAGGATGGCGATGGCGTGCTCGAGCTGTGCGCGCTGGACGCCCAAGTCGATCGCCTGGGCGCTGGTCGACTGCAACTGGGTCTCGGCCAAGGCCACGTCGGCGCCGGTCGCCACGCCGGCGTTATATTGGCTGCGCGTCAGCGCCAAGGCCTTGCGGTATTCGTGCACCGTCTGCTGCAGCAGGTACTTTTGCGCATCGGTAACGCGCAACTGCAGGTAGTCCTGCACCAACTCGGCCTGGATACTCAGGCGCGCCGCCGCCAGATCGGCCGCGCTGGCCTGAGCGGCCGCCTCGCCGGCCTCGACGGAGCGCCGCACCCGGCCCCAGATGTCGGGCTCCCAGCTCGCGTCCAGGGTCAGGGTGTTGCTGCTTGCCGTCACGGGTTCGTTTGCAGTCTGAGTGCGAGCCCGGCCGACCGAAACGCCGGCGCCGACGGTTGGCCAGAAGCCGGCCCGAGCCAGTTGGGCCGCCGCCCGCGCCTGGCGGTACTGGGCCTCGGCGATGCGCATGTCCTGGCTGGCCGCGTTGGCCTGCTCCACCAAGGCATCCAGATCGGCGTCGCCGTAGCGGGTCCACCAGGGCTGGTTTGCATCGGCCTCCTGGGGCTGGGCCGGCTTCCACGCCCCGGCCTCCTTGTAGGCCGCGGGCGACGGAAAATCCGGACTGACGTAGTCCGGCCCGCTGGCGCATCCGGCAAGGACCAACACTGACGCCGCCAGAACGGGCGTCAGTACTGCATGACGAAAAAAATAACGGATGTTCACTGATGGCTTTCGGAGTGCGACGATGGAGTGCGGCGCGAGTAAAAGGAAACGGGGCCAAGCTCAAAGGGTACTTGCGAAGCCTACGCGAACTCTCAGGTCGCCAGGCTGACCGTTCGCTGACAATAATGTCAGCTCAGTTGATCGCGAACGCCAATGCGCTGCGGGCCGGATGGCACCGTTGACCGGTAAACGTTTGAACGTCTGTTTTCAGTCCGGCTAGCTTCCTCGTTGGGTCGAAAGTGTGAATTCGCCGATGAGGAAAGCTAACGCTCGGCCTGCGTTCCGGGCCAAATGGCTGGTAACGGAATGCGGATTCAACCGGTGGATGCAACACACTAGAGACTGCGTAAGCCGAAGGAGTGTTGCATCCACCGGTTGAATCCGCAGCGCAACACCGGCCATTCTACTGATCCGGCGCCACCGGCAGCAAAGGCCGAACAAGTAACGGTCAACTACTCAAAATCATGCACTCCCCTGACGGCTACTGCAGCGGGACAAACTGCCTGCGGCCCAGCGCCCGCCACACTTCGCTCATGAAGCGGCGCTGGTTGAAATCCGACTTTTCCATGATCTGGGTGACGCGGCCGTTCAACGCGTGCCGGTCCTCTGTCGTCAGCAGCTTGGCGGTGAGGATGAGGATGGGGATCTTGGCCGTTTCGGGATGCGCGGCGAGCGCCTCCACCACTTCGAAGCCGCTCACCTCCGGCATCATCAGGTCAAGGATGATCAGGCTGGGCAAATGGGTTTTCGCCATCGAAATGCCCTCGGCCCCGCCAGACGCCTGCAGCACCTTGAAGGGAAAGGATCTCAGGTAGACCATGGCGAGTTCGACTGCATGCGGATCGTCGTCTACGACCAGGATGGTCCGCGGCTCGCCGGCTTCGTCGGCGCGCCCGAGCCCGAGCCGCTCCAGCGCAGCATCGAGGCCATCCTTCAACACGGGCTTTTGCAGCACCTCGGCGGCCCCCAGCGAGAAGCCCTTGCTGCAGTCGGCGACGATCGACATGATGACCACGGGGGTCTGCGCGAACTGGGGGTTCTGCTTGATCCGGGCGAGGAGCTCCCAGCCGTCCATGTCGGGCAGCAGGATATCGAGGCTAATCAGGTCGGGCCACGGCGGCTCGTTCAGCATGGAGAGCGCGATCTGGGCCGACGCCGCGCGCATGACTTCACAGCCGTTGGCCTCCAGTTGCATGCGGATGAGATCGGCCGCCTGGTTGTTGTCCTCCACCACCAGCACCCGCGGTGCTTCCGCCACCACCGGCATGGCATCGGGTCGGACCAGGATGGCCTGCCTGTCCGCTTCGCCGGGCGTGTCGCGGTAAGGCAGCCATACCGTGAAGCGGCTGCCGCGGCCGGGCAGGCTGGCCACCCGCACGCCGCCGCCATGCAGTTCCGCCAGCTTGCGCACCAGCGCCAGCCCCAGGCCCGTTCCTTCGAAACGGCGGGACAGCGAGCTGTCGATCTGGACGAAAGGCTGAAACAGCCGCGCCATGTCGTCCGCCTCGATGCCGATGCCGCTGTCGGACACGTCGATCTGCAGGAAGGCATCGATGTTTTCGGGAAGCGGGGTGCGCACCTCGGGCAGGTCGCCCGCCCGCTGCAATGCCGCCTCGCGCGTCACCACGCCGGCATGCAGCGTGACCGCGCCGCCTTCCGGCGTGAATTTGACCGCATTGGACAGCAGGTTGTAGACGATCTGCTTGAGCTTGCGCGGATCCAGCCAGCACGGCGCCATCTCTTCGGGCACGTCCAGCTTCAGGCTGATCCGGTGCGCCAGCGATTTCTCCTTGACGATGGAGAGGCTGCCGCCCAACAGGGGGATGGGATCGGTCTTCTCCAGTTCCAGGTGCATCTTGCCCGCCTCGACCTTGGACAGATCGAGCACGTCGTTGATGAGCGCGAGCAGATGCTGGCCGCTGTCGAATATGTCGCACAGATACTCGTGCTGCTTGTCGTTCAGTTCGCCGACCAGGCCGTCGCGCAACACTTCCGAGAAGCCGATGATCGCGTTGAGCGGCGTGCGCAGTTCGTGGCTCATGCTGGCCAGAAATTCGCTTTTGAAGCGGGTCGATTCCTCGGCGGCCTGGTGCATCTGAATGAGCAGGCTTTCCTTTTCCTTGGCGGCGCTGATGTCATCGATCATCCAGATCGCGCCGTCCGGATAAAGCTCAGGATCCAGCGGCTGGTGGACGACGTGCGCCCAGAATGGAACGGCCTGGCGCTTCAGCTGGATTTCGGTATCGAATATCTCACTCGGCGCACGTTCCTGCCCGGGGTCGCCCCATAGCGTCCCGCTTCCCGCCGGCTGCAGCAGTGAGCGGATCGGGGTGCCCGCCAGCGCGTCAGGCGAAACCGCGCCGAACAGGTCGGCCGTCTTGGGATTGGCGCGCACGATGCGGTTGTGGGTGGAAAAAACCACGCCCACCTGGATGTTGTCGAGGATGGTTTCCAGCTCCAGGGTACGTTCGCGCACGCGCTTCTCGAGTTCCGCATAGACCTGGACGTTCTCCAGCGCGACCGCCGTCGTGTCCGCGAGCGCCTGCAGCACCTTCACCTGTTCGGGGCTCGGCTGATGCCGCTCCGCCCAGTAGTTGCCGATGGCGCCCACCGGATCCAGAGTGCGGATCGGCACCATCGCCAGGCTTTTGACGAAGGTGGGGCGATAGGCATCGGCGGGAATGCGCGAATCGGCGTAGATATCCTCGATCACGGCAGGCTGCCGATTCAACATGGCCCAGCCGCTGATGCAGACATCCATGGGAAAACGCTGCCCTTTCCACAGGGGGCTGATCGCATCCTCGTCGGCGTAGAAGCATTTGTCGCCGTCGCGCAGCACGAAGGTTGCGCCGTCGGCGCCGGTGAGTGCACGCGCCGCATGCTTGACGATGTCCATCACCGTGGCCAGGTCGCGTGCCATCGACAGGCGTTGCACGACCTCGACCAGCTGTTCCATCGCATGGCCGTACCACAGGGCCCGTTCCCGGGCGTTTCCGGAGTCTGTCGATTCTGTCATGGCGAGGTTCGTGTCGGTGTGGTCGGGGAGGTGGGTGCGCGCGCCATCGCTCAGTCGGTGTGCGATTGATAGATGTCGTTGAATACGTCGGCACAGCGGATAAACGCGGCCAGCACGGCAGGATCGAAATGGCTGGGGTGGGTCCGCTCGTCGCCCTCGACGATCAGGCTGAAGGCCTGCTCGTGGGTAAACGCGGGCTTGTAGGGGCGTACGCTGCGCAGCGCGTCGTACACGTCGCAGATCGCCATGATCCGTGCTTCCAGCGGGATGGCGTCCCCCACAAGCCGGCCCGGATAGCCGCTGCCATCCCATTTCTCATGATGATTCTGGGCAATGGCCGCACCCATGCGGGTGTAGGGTGAGGTGGTCTTCCCGCTGCCCAGGATCCTGGCGCCGAGTTCGGCATGGGACTTCATACTCTCCCACTCCACCGAATCGAGGCGGCCCGGCTTGAGCAGGACCATATCCGGCACGCCGATTTTCCCGATGTCGTGCAGCGGGCTCGCATGATAGATCGTCTCGACGAAGTCCTGCGGCATCCCCAATTGTCCGGCCAGGTGCTTGCAGTAGTGGCTGATGCGGCGGATATGCGCACCGGTCTCCTCGTCGCGGAATTCCGCCGCGCGCAAAATGGTGTAGAGCGTGTCGAACTGGCTTTCGACGAGTTGCTCGGTGCGCTCCCTCACCTGCACTTCGAGCGTGTGGTTGTAGTTGACGAGAAAATCGCTGTATTCCTTGAGCCGCAAGAGGTTCCGTACGCGCACCCACAATTCCGCGCGGTCCACCGGCTTGGTGAGGAATTCCTCGACGCCGCTCTGCAGGGCGGCCAGCCTCGATTCGCGTCCCGACAGGGAAGTCACCATGATGATGGGAATGGCCCGGGTGGCATCGGCGGCCTTGAGTTCCGCCGCGACCTGGAAGCCGTCCTTGCCCGGCATCATGGCATCGAGCAGGATGAGGTCCGGCTTCTCCGTCGTCGCCCACTGGAGGGCGGCTTCGCCGGTCTGCGCCTCGAACGTGAGATAGCCTTCGGATTTCAGCAACAGCGAGAGATGGGCCCGGTTCTTGGCATCGTCATCGACGATCAGGATGGTTTTTTGTATGACGGCGGCGTCCATGTGTGCCTATTCTCCCTGCAGGTCTACGGTCGCGCCGGCGGGCAGCGCGGCCGCAATCGTTTCGAGAAACATTCGGTAATTGAAGGGTTTGGCGATATAGCCGTCGCAGCCCGCCGCCCGGATTTTGTCCTCGTCGCCTTTCATGGCAAAGGCCGTGAGCGCAAAAACCTTGCTGTGCCGCAAGCCGGCATCTGCCTTGATCACTTGGGTGGCGGCGAGTCCGTCCATCCCGGGCAGCTGAATATCCATCAGGATGATGTCAGGCCGATGCATCCGCGCCAGCGCGATTCCGGCTTGCGCGTCGCTCGCCTGCAATGCCGTGTATCCGGCGTTTTCCAACAGAAAGCGCGCCAGCTTCATGTTGTGGGGGTTGTCTTCGATGATCAGGACAGTTGCCACGGTACATTCCCTCAGCCTTCCGGTTCGGACTGTTCTCCCGCTTTATTTTTTATTTTGATGTTCGTTTCGATGCGGCCGGCAAAGCCAGCGCACGCCTCGATTACAGCACAGCATAGGCCATCTCATCGAGAATTAACGGTCATGGCTCCGTCGCGCGACCCTGCCTCTTCACGTCATGTCTCCCCCGATTGGCGGCCTTATTAAACAACAGGGTACGGCTGTCGGTCCAGCCGGCATGCGCACGTCAAGCAACGCGCAGCAAGTGGGCTTGCTTGGCGGCAAGGTGCGCCTGGTTTCAGCCTCGCTGGCCTTCGAGAATTACTGCGCGGCGTCTGAACCAGGGCAGCCCGCTCATGAAACAGGTTGGACATCGAGTTCACGAAACGCCTGGCCTGCTCCACAGCACGCCAGGCGGTTTACGGCCGCAGAGGACCGCCTATCCAACACGACCAAAACGCGCGGCATGGAAAATGGCAGTGGCTCGACGCACACATTCATAACAAAAACAATGTGTTACAGCACAACCTACCCATTTGGAGTAATCCCGATGAAATCAGTCAGGTATTGTCTAGACTGGAGAGGGTCTTAATCCCTGGAGACTGCCATGTCTACTCGCCCCCTCTATGACACTCCCATGCTCGACCAGCTCGAAAGCGGACCGTGGCCGAGCTTCGTGACCGGCCTCAAGCGCCTGGCCAAGGACAACGGCATGATGGCCGACCTGATGGGTCAGCTGGAAACCTCGTACGAAACCCGCAAGGGCTTCTGGAAAGGCGGCACGGTCGGTGTGTTCGGCTACGGCGGCGGCATCATCCCGCGCTTCACCGAACTGAAGGACGAATCCGGCAAGCCGCTCTTCCCCGAGGCCGCCGAATTCCATACGCTACGCGTGCAGCCGCCTGCCGGCATGCACTACACCTCCGACCTGCTGCGCAAGCTGTGCGACGTGTGGGTCGACAACGGCGGCTCGGGCCTGATCGCCTTCCACGGCCAATCCGGTGACATCATGTTCCAGGGCGTCAGCAGCGATAACGTGCAGGCGGTGTTCAACGGCCTCAACGAGATCGGCTTCGACCTCGGCGGCGCCGGCCCGGCGCTGCGCACCTCGATGTCCTGCGTCGGTTCGGCACGCTGCGAAATGTCGTGTTTCGACGAGGCGCGCGCGTTGCGCACCGTCATCAACAACAACCTGGACGACATGCACCGCCCGTCCCTGCCCTACAAGTTCAAATTCAAGTTCTCCGGCTGCCCGAACGACTGCGTCAACGCCATCCAGCGCTCCGACATGGCCACCATCGGCACCTGGCGCGACAACATCCGCGTCGACGAGACGCTGGTGCAGGACTATTACAAAGTGCACGGCATGCACGACCTCTACAACGACGTCGTCGGCCGCTGCCCGACCAAGGCCATCACCGTCGTACCCGAGGATCAGGTCAAGGCGGACGCGCACACTTCGGTTGCCAAGCTGGGCGACGGCAATGCGCTGTGCATCGACAACAAGAACTGCGTGCGCTGCATGCACTGCCTGAACGTCATTCCCGGCGGCCTGCTGCCCGGTAACGACAAGGGCGTGTCCATCCTGGTGGGCGGCAAGGGCGTGCTGAAGATCGGCGCCACCATGGGCAGCGTGATCATTCCGTTCATGAAGCTGGAAACCGACGAAGACTTCGAGAAGCTGAACGAACTGGCCCGCAACATCCTGGACTTCTTCGCAGAGAACGCGCTGGACCACGAGCGCACCGGCGAAATGATCGAGCGCATCGGACTCTCCAACTTCCTCGAAGGCATGGATATCCCGGTCGATCCCAACATGATCAAGGAGCCGCGTTCCAACCCCTACTTCCGTTCCGACGACTGGGACGAGCAGGTGGCCAAGTGGGTGGAATACAAGCAGCAAGCGGCCTGAGCGAGACCGGTATGACCGAGTGACGCCGCCCGCGCTTGCGCGGGTTCCGGCGCGGGTGGCTATCTGCTGGGCCAGGCGGGCCTCACAGCCCGACAACCTGGGCGTGCAGCCCTCGCTCCTGGAAGCGATGGAGCAGGTTGGACGCCCGGGTGGCGTCCGTATCGTAGACCACCATGATCATGTGCGTTTTTTCCGGGCGATGTCCCACCGAGATCACGCCCGCATCATGGCGGATGCCTTCCTCGAGGCGATGCAATGCCTCGTCGTCGAGCGTTTCGTTGATGTGTACAAGCACGTCATTCAGCCTTGCGTTCATCTTGCTCTCCTTATCGCGAACGGGAGAAAAAACACGGCTACTTGCCGCGGACGAGCAGGACCGGCTTGCTCGCCACGCGCACGATTCCCTCGGCGACGCTCCCCAGGAACAGGTGGCTCAGACCGCGCCGGCCATGCGTCCCGACCACGATCAGATCGGCCGGCCAGGCGTCGGCTTCGCGCGCCAGGACATCGGGGATGCGATCGCCAAGCCTGTCCAGTTCGATCAGCCGGGTGTCGGCCTCGACGCCGGCCTCGGCTGCCGTGGAAGCCGCCTTGCCGAGCAGTGCTCGCCCGCTGGCGGCTAGCACGTTCCAGAGTTCCGCCGTGTTCGGGAATTCAGACCAGTTGAGGTTGACTTCATCCACCACGTTGACAATGCGCAGGCGCGATCCCGCCGCCCTGGCGAATTGAATGGCCTCGTTCAGCGCCAGTTCGGAGGTCTGGCTGCCATCGATCGCCACCAGAATGGACTTGTACATGATGCACCTCTCTCACATGCGTGCGTCCGGGAAAGCCGGGCGCCTCGCAGCCGTCAGCCCTCTTCACGACAGGCTGCAGACCGTGTGAATTCATCATAGTCCATTGATTTCCGTCCGGCGCTGCCGGGCGGCAAGCGCGGGACGGCAGACGCTGCGTTTACGAGTTGGCGCCTTCGCGCAATTCGTCCATGATCTCGTCCATGTCCTTTTCCCAGCGCTCCAGCACGGGTTTCAGGGCCGGGTCCGGGAAAAACTGCTGCAGCGCCTGCGGATGGCTCGCCACCAGGATGGCCTGTTCGCCTTCTGCAAAAATCGTGATGTTCAGCGGCAGGAAGGGGATCAGTTCGGGATGGGCGGCCGTCACTTGCCGCACTTCGTCCAGCTTGCCGAAATACACCACGCGGTACATGTCGCTCTTGAATTCGCGCCGGGCCAGGTTTTCGTTCACCTGTTGCAGGCGGGTGATCGTATAGCCGCGGGACGAAATGGCGCTTTGCAGCAGCGTCATCGCCTCGGGAAAGGGGGCGTTCATGCGCGCCATGATCAGGTCTTCCGCCAAGGCGGGCGAACCGAGGGCAAGCAGCGCCACGACGGCCACGCCCATTTTCTGCATCAGCTTCTTCATAGCGTCGACTCCTCCATGATGGCGGTGTAGTTCTGCTTCATCTGCTCGCACAATTCATTCAACTCGGAATTGTTGAACAGCCGGCTCAGCACCTTGGGATTGACCGACATCACCTGGACCTTGCCGTCGGGCTTTTCCAGGATGGTGATGCGGCAAGGCAGGAACATGCCGACACGCGGATCGATGGCCAGGGCCTGGTTGAGCAGGCTGATGTTGCAGAAATAGACGATGACCTGTTTCGGGTTTTCGGTTTCCGGCTTGGTCAGGCCATATTCCAGCGTCTGCACCCGTCCATAGAAGAAGTTGTGGGTGGTCACCGCCGTCTTGACGTTTTCCACGGTGGTTTTCAGGTCGTAGGGCGAGTCGCGAACGATCACCGGAGTCTCCGCCTGCAATACCTGCGCCGAGCCCGCAAGCGGCTGCTTCTCGAAGCTGCGCACGTAGCTGACGATGTCGTCGATGTCCTTTTCCTTGAGTCCCTGCTTGAGGAAGGAGACCATCGGCGTGCCTTCGCGCCCTTTCATCAGCGTGGCCTTGATCATGGCGTCGGGCGCGGCGGCCAGGAAGCCGGGATTGTGCAGCGCGGGCGCCATGATGGGCAGGTCGCGCGGACGCGAGAACGTCACCCCCGTGCCTTTTGCACCTTCGCCATTGACGCCGTGGCAGGCGACGCAGTATTTCTGGAACAGCTGCTTGCCGTGCGTCGGATTGCCCTGCACCGGTTTGTCCGCATAGGTGACGGCCGGTCCGCTGTTCCAGGAGCGCACGTAGCCGACGATGGCGTCGATTTCATCTTCCTTCAGGCTGGAAAAGGTCGGCATGACCCGGCCCGGGCGGCCCAGGTGGATGGTCTTGCGCAGGTAGTCGTCGCTGATGCTGGCCTGGAACGAAGGCAGCGCGAGGGGAATGCCGATGCCGCCCGTGCCCTTTTCGCCATGGCAGGCGGCGCAGTTGCGCGCATACAGCTTGGCGCCGTTCAGATCCGCCTGGGCCTGTGAGCAGCCCAATCCGCCAAGCAGGATCAATGCAAGTAGACGAAGCAGCATGAGCGTTTCTCTCCGTTTAATAAAAGTACATAAATATCTTAATATTTATTCTAAACCTGTAAAACCCCAAAACAAACCGGTTTCGCGCGATTGATTGCCGGGGCATGCAAAAATATGCGCAGGCGGAGCCCGCCATTGCCCCGCCTATCTGCTATAGCCGTATCGATCGGTTTTGCAAAGCCGGGATGCCATGCGAAACCGCGTCCATCCGGCGCTACGAGACTCCACGCATCCCTTTGAACGCACAACGATGAAAGAACTGATCCACTGGTTGCCCCCCGAATTGGCCTCGTTGCCGCGCTACGTCGTGGCACTGGCGATCGGCCTCCTGATGGGCCTGGAGCGCGAACGCAATCCGGCGGCGAAGGCAGGCCTGCGCACCTTTGCCCTGACGGCGCTGCTCGGCGTGCTGGCGGCGCACCTCGCAACGACCCTGGGTGAATTGTGGCTGATCGCGGTGGGGTTGTTCCTGGTCGGCGCGATGATGATCGCAGCCTATCTGCAATCGCCGCCCCAGGACGGCGACCCCGGAACGACGACCGTGGCGGCGCTGATGCTGTGCTACGGCCTCGGCGTGATGGTGTGGCACGACGAAATCCAGCTGGCGGTCATGCTGGGCATCGTTTCAACCATGCTGCTGTATTTCAAGCCCGAACTGCGCGGCTGGAGCCAGCGCATGAGCCGTCACGACCTGCTGTCGGTCCTGCAGTTCTCGGTGCTGGCGCTGATCATCCTGCCGCTGGTGCCGAACCGGAATTACGGCCCCTATGGCGCGCTCAATCCCTATCAGATCTGGTGGATGGTGGTGCTGATCGCCGGCGTGGGCCTGGCGGGCTATGCCGCGCTGCGGCTGGCCGGCCAGGAACGGGGCGCGGTGATGCTGGGCTTGCTGGGCGGACTGGTGTCGTCCACCGCAACGACCCTGGCCTTCAGCCGCCACGCCCGTGCCAGCCGGGACATGATGCCGATCGCCGTGATCGTCATCGTGCTCGCCAACCTGGTGGTCGAAGTGCGGTTGGGCGTGCTGGCCGCGGTGTTGGCGCCCGGCGTGCTGCCGCAACTGCTGCCGGTCCTGATCGGCGGGCTGGTCATCGGCGGCCTGGGCGCGGTCTACGGCGTGCGCCGGCTGCGGCCGCGGGGCGAGATGCCCGCGCTGGCGATGGCCAACCCCACCGAACTGCGCACGGCTCTGGGCTTCGGCCTGATGTATGCGATCGTCCTGCTGGCGGCGGCCTGGCTATCCGACTGGCTGGGGACGCGCGGACTGTATGCGGTGGCGCTGGTATCGGGGCTGACCGACGTGGACGCCATCACGCTGTCCAGCCTGCGCCTGTACGACCTCGACAAGTTGCCGGTCGCGGTGGTGGTCAATGTCGTCACGCTTGCCACCCTGGCCAACCTGGCCTTCAAATCGCTGCTCACCCTGGTCATCGGCGGCTGGCAGATGGCACGTCATGCGGTGGCGGGCATGGGCGCAATCGGTCTGGGACTGGTGGTCTCCTGGGCTATAATGCACGGTTTTTCCGCCTAGTCACGAGCACAATCATGGAAGCCGAAAGCCTCAATCAGATCGAAGCCAAACTCGCCGACCTGGGCGAGCGTACCCATCAACTCAGGGGGTTTCTTTGACTACGATCACAAGAAAGATCGTCTAGAAGAAGTCATCCGCCTGTCCGAAGCCCCCGACTTCTGGAACGACGCCGCCCGCGCCCAGGAACTGGGACGTGAACGCAAGTCGCTGGAAGACGTGGTGCAGGTGCTCGACCGTGTGGCGTCGGGCCTGAAGGATGCCGCCGAGCTGTTCGAGATGGCACGCGAGGAAAACGACGACGACACGCTCGCTGCCGTGCAGGCCGACATCGCCGGCATCGAGAAGGACGTCTCCACGCTGGAATTCCGCCGCATGTTCAACAACCCGGCCGACCCCAGCAACTGCTTCGTCGACATCCAGGCCGGCGCCGGCGGCACCGAAGCCTGCGACTGGGCGTCGATGCTGCTGCGGCAGTACCTGAAATACGCCGAACGCAAGGGCTTCAAGGCCGAACTGCTGGAAGAATCCGAAGGCGACGTCGCCGGCATCAAGTCCGCCAGCATCAAGATCGAGGGCGAATACGCCTACGGCACCCTGCGCACCGAAACCGGCGTCCATCGCCTGGTGCGCAAGTCGCCGTTCGATTCGTCCGGCGGCCGCCACACCAGCTTCGCCAGCGTGTTCGTCTATCCGGAGGTCGACGATTCGATCGAGGTGGACATCAACCCTGCTGACCTGCGCATCGACACCTACCGCGCGTCCGGCGCCGGCGGCCAGCACATCAACAAGACCGACTCGGCGGTACGTATCACCCACCTGCCCACCAACATCGTGGTGCAGTGCCAGAACGACCGTTCGCAGCACAAGAACCGCGCCGAGGCGATGTCGATGCTGAAGTCGAAGCTCTACGAAGCCGAACTGCGCAAGCGCCAGGCCGAGCAGGACAAGCTCGAAGCCGGCAAGTCCGACGTCGGCTGGGGCCACCAGATCCGCAGCTACGTGCTCGACAACTCGCGCATCAAGGACCTGCGCACCAACGTCGAGGTTTCCGCCACGCAGAAAGTGCTCGACGGCGATCTGGACGTGTTCATCGAAGCAAGCCTGAAACAGGGCGTTTAAGCCCGCGCATTCCTGGGAGACGCCATGCGTACCGACACCCCCGTCACGCTGTTTCTCAAGGACTACGCCCCGCCCGCCTGGCTGATCGACTCGGTCGATCTTCACGTGGCGATTTTCGACGGCCATGCCGAAATCAAAAGCCGCCTCGCCTGCCGGCGCAATCCGGCGGCTCAAGCGAGCCCGCTGGTGCTGAACGGCGAAGCGCTGGAGTTGATGAGCGTGACGCTGGATGGCGCCGCGCTCGACCCGACACGCTACGCCTGTGTCGACGACCGGCTGACGATCGTCGCGCCGCTGCCCGATACGTTTCGGCTTGAAACCACGGTGCACATTCATCCGGACCGGAACACCCAACTCTCCGGCCTGTACAAGTCGAAAGACGGCTACTTCACCCAGTGCGAAGCCGAGGGCTTCCGGCGCATCACCTTCTTCCCGGACCGGCCGGACGTGATGGCGACATTCAGCTGCACGGTGGAAGCCGACCGCGCACGTTTCCCGCATCTGCTGTCCAACGGCAATCCCGCCAAAGCCGGCGCGTGCGAGGACGATGCGACGCGGCACTGGGTGCGCTGGGAAGACCCCTTCCCCAAACCCGCGTATCTGTTCGCACTGGTCGCGGCCAAGCTCGACGTGCTCGAAGACCGCTATACCACTGCCTCAGGCCGCCCGGTCAAGCTGGAAATCTACGTCGAGCCCGGCAAGCTCGACCAATGCGGCCACGCCATGGCGGCACTGAAGAAAGCCATGCGCTGGGACGAGCAGCGCTTCGGCCTGGAATACGACCTCGACCGCTACATGATCGTCGCCGTCGGCGACTTCAACATGGGGGCGATGGAAAACAAGGGCCTGAACATCTTCAACACGAAATACGTGCTGGCGCGCCCGGACACTGCGACCGACGCCGACTACCAGGGCATCGACCGCGTGGTCGCGCACGAATATTTCCACAACTGGACCGGCAACCGCGTGACCTGCCGCGACTGGTTCCAGCTGTCGCTGAAGGAAGGTCTCACCGTATTCCGCGACCAGGAATTCGGCGCCGACACCCATTCGCGCGCGGTCACCCGCATCCAGGAAGTGCGCGCCCTGCGCGTCGGCCAGTTCCCCGAAGATGCGGGGCCGATGGCGCACCCGATCCGGCCGGCCTCCTACGCAGAGATCAACAACTTCTACACCGCCACCGTCTACAACAAGGGCGCGGAAGTCATCCGCATGATGCACACCCTGCTCGGGCGCGACGGCTTCCGGCGCGGCATGGATCTCTATTTCGAGCGCCACGACGGCCAGGCCGTCACCTGCGACGACTTCGTCGCGGCGATGCAGGACGCGTCCGGCGTCGACCTCGCACAGTTCCGCCGCTGGTACGCGCGTGCCGGCACGCCGCGCCTGCATGCCACGGGCGCGTATGACGCCGAGACCCAGCGCTACACGCTCGCGCTCACCCAGCACCTCGCGCCCACCGCCTACGAAAAGCGCCTGGCCGAATCGGGACAGCCCGTGATCGATGGCGTGCTGCATATTCCCGTCGCGCTCGGACTGGTTCTTCCCGACGGCCGCGACGCGCCGCTGCAACTCGCCGGCGAGCCCGCGGCGTCCGGCACCACGCGCGTCCTGTCGCTCACCGAACCCACGCAGACCTTCGTCTTCGAAGCCATACCCGCCGCCGCCGTCGCCTCGCTGCTGCGCGATTTCTCGGCGCCGGTGCAACTGAAATTCGAGCAGACCGATGCCGAACTCGCGCACCTGATGGCGACTGACTCCGACGCCTTCAACCGCTGGGAGGCCGGCCAGCGACTGGCGACGCGCGTGCTGCTCGCCGGCATCGCAGCCGGCGGTGTCGGCTGCGACTGGATACCCGACGCCTTCGTCGCCGCCTGCGGACGCGTACTCGACGACGGCTTGCGCGGCGACCCCGCACTCGCCGCCGAAGCGCTCAACCTGCCCGCCGAGGCCGTGCTCGCCGAGGCGGTGGTCGCGCAAGGCGGCACCATCGACCCCGAAGGCATCCACCCACGCGCGTGGCCCTGCGCCGCCACCTCGCCACCCGCCTGCGCGACAAACTCGAAGCCGTGTGGACCGCCCTCGCCCCCACCGCTGCCTACGCCCCTGACGGCGCGCAGGTCGGTCAGCGTGCGCTGCGCAATGCCTGCCTCGCCTACCTGGCCGAAAGCGATACCGACTATCTGAAATCGTCTGTCGTGCCGCGCCTCGCCGTCCAGCTCAAGGCTGGCGGCAACATGACCGACGAAATCGCTGCGCTCGCCACGCTCGCCAACCTCGACTTGCCCGAGAGAGAAGCGGCACTTGCCGACTTTTACACGCGCTGGCAAACCGAAGCCCTGGTCATCGACAAGTGGTTCTCCGTGCAGGCCACCTCGCGCCTGCCCGGCACCGTCGCCCACGTGCGCGCACTGATGCAGCATCCCGCCTTCGACCTGAAAAACCCCAACCGCGTCTACGCCCTGATCCGCGGCTTCTGCGGCGCCAACCCCCGCCACTTCCACGCCGCCGACGGCAGCGGCTACGCGCTGGCCGCCGACGTCATCAGCGAATTGCAGGCCATTAACCCGCAGGTCGCCTCACGCGTCGCCCGCAGCTTCGACCGCTGGCGCCAGTTCGACGCCGGCCGGCAGGCACATGCGCGCGCCGCGCTGGAGCGCATCGCGGCGGTCGAGGGGCTGGCGAAGGATGTGGCCGAGGTGGTAGGGAATGCATTGAAGAGTTGATGCGGGGAGCAGCCTAGCCGGTTCGGGGCAAGGTGAATGCGGGTTTCGACCCAAACGAATGCTGCCCGGTGGAATTGTTGCTGACCGCCATCGACGCAATCCGGCGCTTCGCGAGCCGCAAAAAACAACGGCCCCGCCGAAACGGAGCCGTGTGAGTGCGACAGAGTCGATCAGGTGGCTTGCTGTTTCTTGCGTCGCGCAAAAAACCCGAGCAGGCCGAGGCCGGCAAGCATCATCGCGTAGGACTCGGGTTCGGGTATCGCCGCCGCCACCGGGAAGGCCCGCCCCGATCCCGTGGTGATGGTGAAATTGGCCAGGGCATTCCCCGCGCTATCGCTCACCCCGACGCTGGAAAGGATAGCGGTGTGCAGGAAGTCCGCCGATGCCAAGTCGCTGAAAGAGAGCGGCCCCGCGTTTGACGTGTTGTCGTACCCGACGGCCGCGAAGACGGCGGAGTCGATGGTGAGATCGAACGGCGTTCCAAAGGTAAACGAGATCGGGCTGAACAGATAGTAGCGTCCGTTGCTGGTGATGCCGGTGGTTTGGCTGTTGGTATTCGGAAGCGACGCGGACGTCCGTGCGTTTATGGTCAAGTGAGCATCGCCGCTGGTACCGTTCGAACTACTTCCGGTAACGTCCCATCCCAGCATCATTTTCCCGTCCGTCCCAGTCGCCCCGGCCGATGCGGCGATCGTCAGCGTTTCGACGAATTTTCCGGTGGCAAAAACCTGCAAAACTTCGAAGCTGCCTCCGGTGTAGTCGCGCACGAGCGCGGAGGAGGCCTGGCCGTGAAAGGTTCCGTAGTCCTGCACGGCTTGAGCCGAAACGGAAAGGCTGAGGCCATTGGTGGGACCGTAAAGCGCGAGGACGCTGGACCCGACGCCGCTTGCTCCCGGAACGATGTTGCTCGCGGCCGTGGCGGTGCCGTCCGACTGACTCGTATATCCGTTGGGGCCGGTCCTGTAGATATAAAACGAGGACGCATCTACGGAGTATCCCCATGCAGCGGACTGGAAAGTCAAGCCGATTGCCAAGGCGCAAATCGTTGATACCAAACGAGGGGTTTTCATGACTTTCCTTCCATTTTGTTTGAACCGAGCAGGTCAGTACTCGGGTGTCTAGTTGGGGCGCGTTGACAGACAACCACGCCACATGGCAACCAACCCATTAATCAAAGCATGAAACATGCTACCCGCAAGGTTTGGCGACAGGCCAATGTTTACGCGGAGTGCTTCTGGAAAGCGATGTGGCGCGAAGGTGAGGCTGTAAAGTATTCCGACAACCTGCGCGGCCTTATTCTTGCCTGAAGGCTGTTTTTGGTCGGGGACTGCCTTTGGGGATAGGGCCCGAAAGCAACCGTAGACCATCCAGCGAAATTTTCCACTATCGGCTTACGGGCACCCCATCAAATTCACACAATCGGCCAGGAGCGGCCATCTGAGCGTTTCTCCCACAGCAGACATTCTGTCCCGGATTATCATTGCATATACGGACGGATGACCTCGACGAACCAAACCCAAATCAAGCAATTAGGCACATCAGCATGTTCTGCGAGTTTCAACAATGCAGACCGGCCGGTCTGGTGAATAACTGCTAGAACTCATCGGAGATTCCCTTGCTCACTGGCCAAGGACTAGTCGGAAAGTTGGCGCTCTTCATCGCTGAGAAGTTGCTCAGCCACAAGCTTGCAATTAGCTTGGACGAGAAGAAACGTACGTGCCGTGCGTTTGTTGAGTTTTACTACTGCCTTGATCGAGTGGAAGAGCTAAATTCCAAGGTGATCGAGCTGTTGACGTTTGGGGTAGCCCACGGTGGCATTCTGATTGGTGATCTAGAACTTGTAATACCTTCCGTAAACACCGTTTCGCAGCGGTTCATGGAGATTCGTGGCGAGTTGCACTACGCCCTTGATCTCATAGACCCTTCACTCGCCAACGTAGTTAGGCAAATCTACGCAGCAAAGGGTGGCTTTCTTTCGTTACTGTCCAACGCAGTTGAGGTTGGGAACAACGCGCGGGACGCACTTTCTGTAAGCTACTTCGCGCCTGACCCGCGAATATTGGAAATCGACATGAAGTCATATGAGCAATGGGTGACTGATTGCTCAGCTACCGCAAGACACGAACAAAATGAACTAGAGTGGCCTCAGAGCGTGCTCTGGTATGGAGAGTTCGAAGAGGGATTTCACTCGACCCAGCTTCTGCTGACCGACAGCGCGTCACTTGATAATTTGCGAACGATTCTTATAGATCATGGCAGCCTTCTCTCTACCGCAAGAGAAAAGATGAGAGAGTTCATAGCCACCAAGTTTTCGACGGAGGACATTCTCTATGTATCCAGAGGCATGCCTAGAGATGAGTTCTGACCCTTCCATCAAGCGGACCTGCCCCGGTCTATGGCCTCCGCAAACCACTCATGTCAAACGTTAGGTTTCTTTATGTCTCGCGTTGTAAATGCCTGGATACAGCTGAACCGAGATGCTCGCCGGGTATGCAAGGAAGCGTCTATTCGCCTTGCTGCCTCAGCAAACAATGATCCATTTGTTGGCATTCATACAGCGTTCTTACACAAAGCTACCGAGACATTGTCTGCTGTCAACGTGCTATATGCCCACAAATTGGAGGAGCCTGCACAGGCACTGATTCGAGTTCTCTTTGAACTGCGGATTAACTTCGATTGCCTCCTAACAATGGCTCGCCAAGACCCCCAAGATGCGTTCCGCCGTGTTGTTGACAGCATGATGTTGGAGAAAATAAAACAAGTCCGTGCCGCCCAATTTGGCGGCATTTCCCCTGAGCACCAGGAGGAACTCGAAAACCGTGAAAAAGAAATTGCGAAATGCTATTTACCTGAGGAATTCACTAAGCTTCGCAAACACGGTTTCACGGGCATCCCAATTGAACAGCGCGCAACTATGACCGGCCATGAGGTCGCATACAGCATTGTTTATCGCAACTTTTCAAGAAACGTTCATTCAACCGACTACGTTGAAAGCTACATCAAGACAGGCTTGCATACCACCGACAGCGACGAAGGCTATCGCGAAAGTAGAGATATCGCAGCTCATTACACTGCGCACTTTTCAGCCGTCGGAATGGCAGAGTTTGCAAACCACGTTTTTAACTTGGAGCTTGATGCAGAGCTCGAAGCTCTACGAAAAAGACAGAAGGAAATTAAGGCTCTCGATCCACAGCCAGACACCTAACATTGCGTTGGAGGGGACGCACCGCCAATCGGTGGCGCGCTCCTCAACTTCAAGTTGACCGTCTGATTTCCGAACTGGCCAATTTCCGCTTTGGGTCGGGAGTACTCATTCGCAAAGAAGAAAGCGGCTGTTCGAGACCTTCGAGCAGTTAAGTCCGGTTTGGTTTACGGATTCAACCGATCGACGCCCCCCCGTCGGTCAGCGTGGACCGACCAAGGTCCCCGAACCCGTCCGCAACATCATTCTCGTACTCGACGCGTTCCTGGATGGTCTTGTCGGCGAAGAGATCCTTCAGGGCTCACAGGACGTAGTGCGGTTCTCGTACGGCGGAGCGGCGTTGCCGCGGTCCCTCACTCCGCTCGCATCTGGTCAAGCCGTGCCTTGACCTCGCGCTTGCCCATCTTCCGGACGGCCGCGATGACGGCGAGCTGTTCGGCCCTTGGGCGCGACGTGCCAGTTTCCCAGTTGTAGATGGTTTGGGCGGAGACGCCCACCAGTGCCCCCATCTCCGGCGCGGACAGTCCGAGCCGCGTCCGCTGTGCACGCACACCTTGCGGCTTGAATCTCAGTTTCGTTTCGGATTCCTTGTCGGCGATAGGCGCGACCTTCTTCGGCACCATTTTTTCGAGGCGGGATATCTGCTTTTCCAAGGCCTCGATGCGCCGCTTCAAAGCGGCGATATCAGCACGGTAGCGGCTCGATGCCTTCTTGAGGTTTTCGGTTTCGCCGCGTAACTGCCTGCGGACGAGTCGGGCGATTTCTTCCTTGAGCACGGATGCGATGTTCGACAATTGAGGGGCCTCATAACGTACGGGTAAAGGTAAATGGTACAGGGATCGGCCCCATTCAAGCGCGCTGATAGACGGCTATCGCCAAATTGGTCGCCGACACCACGGTCTTTGCTGCCGCCGCCAACACTGGAGACAATGAGCGGCCGGCATCGTGCATGCTTGCCGACTCCTGTACGAAGTTCGGGCCAAATGGCTACTTTCGACAACGGTGGGGGGACGGCAATCGACCCCCAAGAGGCGGTCATGGCTCGCTCGCCGAGTGTCCGTTGAGTAGCGGGGAGGCTGAGCAATCCATTTTTCTTCCGTGTCGGATAAGACGCCGATGTTTTAGTGAAAATCGGAAAGCGGTTCTTGTCGGTCAACCACGCTGTCTGAAACCATTTCTGGCTTTCGGCGCAATTATCTCAGCAACTTTACGTTTTCTTAACACCTTCCCTATCAGTCTTAGCCCCTTCTTTACCGGACTATACCTATAGTCCAGTGAGTTCCGTACACGCTGAAAGGAAATGTCATGGACCTGTTCTACCTCGCAGGCATTGTGCTGTTCTTCGCCTTGGTGGTGGGCCTTGCTGTTGGCTGCGCAAAGTTGGGAGGTGCCCAATGAGTGCGATGCACATCGTGACCGCCCTTATCGCAGTCGGGTTGCTTGTCTACCTGATTGCCGCCCTGCTCAAACCTGAGGACTTTTCATGACTACCCATGCCTGGCTCCTGCTTGGAGCGTACCTGGCGATCCTGCTGCTCGTGGCCAAGCCGCTGGGAATCTACATCGCCAATGTGATGGAAGGCCGCGGCTTTGCGATGCGCCTCGGCGGCCCTATCGAGTCCGTACTGTATCGCCTCGGCGGCGTGAAGAAGGACGAGGAAATGGGCTGGCTGAAATACGCCTTTGCCATCCTGCTGTTCAACCTGCTCGGCTTCCTGGCCGTCTACGCGCTGCAACGGCTGCAGCTGTGGCTGCCGCTGAATCCCCAGGCGATGGCCAACGTCAGCCCGGATTCGTCGTTCAATACCGCGATCAGCTTCGCCACCAACACCAACTGGCAGGGCTACGGCGGCGAATCGACCATGAGCTACCTGACCCAGATGCTGGGTCTGGCGGTGCAGAACTTCTTCTCCGCCGCCACCGGCATCGTCGTCGTCATTGCGCTGATCCGCGGCTTCGCCCGCCACACGGCCAAGACCATCGGCAACGCCTGGGTTGATCTGACCCGCATCACGCTCTATGTGCTGCTGCCGATTTCGCTGGTGTATGCCGTGTTCCTGGTCGGCCAGGGTGCGATCCAGAACTTCGACGCCTACAAGAACGTGACCAGCCTGGAGGTCACCCAATACGACGTGCCCAAGCTCGACGCCACCGGCCAGCCGGTCAAGGACGACCAGGGCAATGCCGTGACTGAAACCGTTTCGCAGCCGACCCAGACCCTGGCCATGGGCCCGGTCGCGTCGCAGGAAGCGATCAAGATGCTCGGCACCAACGGCGGCGGATTCTTCAACGCCAACTCGGCGCATCCCTACGAGAACCCGACGCCGCTTTCCAACTTCATCCAGATGCTGTCGATCTTCCTGATTCCGGCCGCGCTGACCCTGACCTTCGGCCGCATGGTCGGCGACATGCGCCAGGGCTGGGCGGTGCTGGCCGCGATGACGCTGATGTTCGTGGTCATGGCCATCACGGCGATGAGCTTCGAACACCAGGGGAACCCGCTACTGGCCAATCTGGGCGCCGACATGTCGGTCGGCAACATGGAAGGCAAGGAGACGCGCTTCGGCATCGCCGACTCGGGCCTGTTCGCCACCATCACGACGCTGGCCTCCTGTGGCGCGGTCAATTCCATGCACGACTCCTTCATGCCGCTGGGCGGTTTCGTTCCCCTGTGGAACATGATGCTCGGCGAAGTGGTGTTCGGCGGTGTCGGTACCGGTCTCTACGGCATGCTGGTGTTCGCCGTCATGGCGGTGTTCATTGCTGGCCTGATGATCGGCCGCACGCCGGAATACCTGGGCAAGAAGATCGAGGCCTACGAGATGAAGATGGTGTCCATCGCCATCCTGGTGACGCCGCTCTTGGTGCTGGCGGGCACGGCCATCGCCGTCATGGTCCCGGCCGGTGTCGCCGGCATCGCCAACCCCGGCGCGCACGGTTTCTCGGAAATCCTCTACGCCTTCACTTCGGCCGCCAACAACAACGGCAGTGCCTTTGCCGGGCTGTCGGCCAACACGCCCTTCTACAACACCCTGCTCGGCATCGCCATGTGGTTCGGCCGCTTCGGCGTGATCGTTCCGGTGCTGGCTCTGGCCGGCGCGCTGGCCGCGAAGAAGCGCATCGCCGCCAGCGCCGGCACCATGCCGACCCACGGCATGCTCTTCGTCGTGCTGCTGATCGGCACGGTGGTACTGGTCGGCGCGCTGAATTACGTTCCCGCGCTTGCGCTCGGGCCGGTGGTCGAGCAGTTGATGCTCGGGTCCGCGCACTGAGCCGAAGGAGAAAACGAAATGTCGCACAAGAAACTTGCCATGTTCGACCCGGCGCTGGTGAAACCTGCCATTGTCGATTCATTCAGGAAGCTGAACCCTGCCATACAGTGGCGCAACCCGGTGATGTTCGTCGTCTATGTCGGCAGCATCCTGACCACGGTGCTTTGGGCACAGGCCCTGGTCGGGCAGGGCGAAGCCCCGGCCGGGTTTATCCTCGCCGTGGCGCTCTGGTTGTGGTTCACGGTGCTGTTCGCCAACTTCGCCGAAGCGCTGGCCGAGGGCCGCAGCAAGGCCCAGGCGGCCTCGCTGCGCGGGCTGAAGAAAGAGACCCTGGCCAAAAAGATCCACGGGACACACGTCACCGATACGTGGACCACGATACCGGCCACGGAACTGCGCAAGGGCGATGTGTTCATCGTCCATGCCAGTGAAACCATCCCGGCCGATGGCGAAGTCATCGACGGTGTGGCCTCGGTGGACGAATCGGCGATCACCGGCGAATCGGCACCCGTCATCCGCGAAGCGGGCGGCGACTTCTCCGCCGTCACCGGCGGCACCCGCGTGCTGTCCGACTGGCTGGTCGTGCGCGTGACGGTCAATCCCGGCGAGACCTTCGTCGACCGCATGATCGCCATGGTGGAAAGCGCCAAGCGCCAGAAGACGCCCAACGAGATCGCGTTGACCATCCTGCTGGTGGCGCTGACCATCGTTTTCCTCGGTGTCACCGTCACCCTGCTGCCCTTCTCGATGTTCGGCGTCAGCGTGGCACAGGCCGGCACGCCCGTTTCCATCACGGTGCTCGTCGCCTTGCTGGTCTGCCTGATCCCGACCACGATTGCCGGCCTGCTGTCGGCCATCGGTGTCGCCGGCATGAGCCGCATGATGCAGGCCAATGTCATCGCCACCTCCGGCCGTGCGGTCGAAGCGGCGGGCGATGTCGATGTGCTGCTGCTGGACAAGACTGGCACGATCACGCTGGGCAACCGTCAGGCGACCGCCTTCCTGCATGCCGCCGGCGTGAAGGAAGCGGAGCTTGCCGACGCGGCCCAACTTTCCTCGCTCGCCGACGAGACGCCGGAAGGCCGCAGCATCGTGGTTCTGGCCAAGGACAAGTTCAAGCTGCGCGGCCGCGACGTGCATGAACTGGGTGCCAGCTTCGTGCACTTCACCGCCCAGACTCGGATGAGCGGCGTCGACCTCGACGGCCGCGAGATCCGCAAGGGGGCGGCCGAAGCGGTACGCGCCTATGTCGCGGAACGCGGCGGCCACTTCCCGCCCGAGGTGGAAATGATCGTCGAGCAGGTCGCCAAACGCGGCTCCACCCCGCTGGTGGTGGCCGAATCCGCCGGCGGTGGTGCCCGCGTGCTAGGCGTGGTCGAGTTGAAAGACGTCGTCAAGGGCGGCATCAAGGAGCGCTTCGCCGAACTGCGCCGCATGGGCATCAAGACGGTGATGATCACCGGCGACAACCGCCTCACCGCAGCCTCCATCGCCGCCGAAGCGGGGGTCGACGATTTCCTCGCCGAAGCCACCCCCGAGGCCAAGCTGAAGCTGATCCGCGAGTACCAGGCCGAAGGCCGGCTGGTGGCCATGACCGGCGACGGCACCAACGACGCGCCGGCGCTCGCGCAGGCCGACGTCGCAGTGGCGATGAACACCGGAACCCAGGCGGCAAAAGAGGCCGGCAACATGGTCGACCTCGACTCCAACCCGACCAAGCTGATCGAGGTGGTGGAAACCGGCAAGCAGATGTTGATGACGCGCGGCTCGCTCACCACGTTCTCGATCGCCAACGACGTCGCCAAGTATTTCGCCATCATCCCGGCCGCCTTCGTCACCACCTACCCGCAGCTCGCGGCGCTCAACGTCATGGGCCTGGCCAGCCCGGCTTCCGCCATCCTGTCGGCGGTGATCTTCAATGCGCTGATCATCATGTTCCTGATCCCGCTGGCGCTGAAGGGCGTGAAATACCAACCTCTGGGCGCCGCGGTGCTGCTGCGCCGCAACCTGGCAGTCTATGGCCTGGGCGGCCTGATCGCGCCCTTCATCGGCATCAAGCTGATCGACATGCTGATCGCCGCTGCCGGTCTCGCCTGAGAAAGGAATCCATCATGAAAACTTTATTGCGCCCCGCTCTTACCCTGTTCGTCCTGCTGTCTGCCATTACCGGCGTCGTCTACCCCGTGGCAGTGACCGGAATCGCGAAAGTGCTGTTTCCCGACGCCGCAGAGGGCAGCCTGATCGTCGAGAACGGCAAGCCGGTCGGTTCGCGGCTGATCGGCCAGAACTTCACCGACCCGAAGCACTTCTGGGGCCGCCCCTCGGCCACCGGCCCGATGCCTTACAACGCCGGCGCCTCCAGCGGCTCCAACCAGGGCCCGCTCAACCCGGCCCTGAAAGACGCGGTCAAGGCCCGGATCGATGCGCTCAAGGCCTCCGACCCGAGCCAGACCGCGCCGATCCCGGAAGACCTCGTCACCGCCTCGGGCAGTGGTCTCGATCCCCAGATCAGCCCCGCCGCCGCCCGCTGGCAGGCCCCGCGCGTCGCCCGCGTCCGTGGCCTGAGCGAAGCCGAAGTGAGCAGGCTCATCGACGCCCATACCGAGGGTCGTCAGCTCGGCCTGCTAGGCGAGCCGCGGGTCAACGTGCTGGCGCTGAACCTGGCGCTGGACCGTCTGGCCAAACCCTGAGACCGCGGTGGAACTTCTCAACCTCCTGATGGCGGTTGCTGCCTTGGTCATCCCCTTGCTTTTTGCATGGGTTGTTGTGAACTGCTTGGCTAACAAGCAATCCCGGAAACATGAAAGGAAATCAAGTAAATGAAACTGCAGCACCCCACCTTCCACGCCCTCGTCCTCATGGCCTCAATGGCGCCCCTGCCGGCGCTCGCCGAGGACAGCCCGCACACGCTGACCGCCAATATCGCCCTCACCAGCAACTATGTCTTCCGCGGCATTTCCCAAACTGGCGGCAAGCCTGCCATTCAGGGTGGTTTTGACTATACGCATGCCAGCGGTGTCTACGTTGGCACCTGGGGCTCCAACGTAAGCTGGCTGACGGAATTCCAGGGTTACACCAGTGGCAGCATGGAACTCGATCTCTACGGCGGCTACCGCAATACCATCGGACCGATCAGTTATGACGTGGGGGCGATCCGCTACATGTATCCGGGCAGCAAAAAAGACAGCGTTGTCGGTGCCTGGACCTCGGAGATTTATGGCTCGGTAGGCTGGAAGTGGTTCACTGCCAAGTATTCCCACTATGTGAGTGATTCGGTGTTTGGCGTCGGCCCGAATACCAACGGGACCTACTATCTGGATATTTCCGGCAGCCTGCCTGTTGCAGACACCGGCCTGACCCTGGGTGCGCATTGGGGCACCTTCAACTTCAAGAACGACGATCAATTTATTGCCGCCTACGGCGTCTCGCCGGATTACAAGGACTGGAAGGTCAGCGCAACGTATGACCTGGGCAAGCTGGCCAAGCAGACGTCCGGCATGACCCTGGGCGTGGCGTACAGCGACACCAATGCCGAGAAAGCTTTCTGGACTAACACCGGGACCAGCAATACCGGCGAGTACCTGGGCAAGGCCACGACCACCGTGTGGGTTTCCAAGACGTTCTGAGCGTCCTCCGGCAAAGGGGAAGCTCCTTCCCGCGCGAGAACAGCAGCGCTCGCAACCCTTGGCCCGCCGCAAGGCGGGCCTTTTTCCTGACATCCTGAATCCCGTCGGGAGCGTTCGGTCTTTATCGAATTTTGATGCCTTTACCTCCAGTCTTTGCGGAATTAAAAGATGGGTTTGCCTAGCATTCGCAATGTGTGAGGGCCATGTGGCGAACATGGATCTCGTCCGCATTCCTGGCAATTCATTTGTGGAGGTATACATGCTGAGCATTCGCTGGATCAAGGACGAAGGCCGACTGCTCGCCGTATGGGTTTCAGGTGAACCCGACAGACCCGCGATTCCCCTGTGGACAGCCCCCTCCTATTCCCCCACCCGCAATCGATTCCACGTGGTTGATTGGCACAGCCTGCGGAAAGCTGCGTAATTCTGGAGACGAACATGAATCTGAACCCCTTGGCCGTGATCAAGCCTGGCCTGTTTATCGGCGCGAGAAAGGCCCCTGAATTGAACACGCTCGCCAGTTATCTCCACCCGGAAAACATCTGCCTCGACGTCGTGGTCTCGAACAAGCTTGAGCTTTTCGATGTCATCGGTCGGCACATGGAGCGTGAGCATGCGCTCCCCCAGGAATGGGTGGTCCGGAGTCTATCGCGCCGCGAGCAGGCCAGTTCCACCGGCCTTGGAAAAGGCGTCGCCATCCCCCATGCCCGCATCAGGGAACTGGAACGGATGCAGGTTGCCTATATGCGCCTGAAGTCGCCCATCCCCTTCGATGCCCCGGACGGCAATCCGGTCATGGATATCCTGGTCCTGCTGGCACCGAGCCAGGCTAACGAGGAACACCTCAGAATTCTGGCCGATGCCACGCAGTTGTTCTCCGACCGCCGTTTTCGCGTACGCCTGCACCAGTGCGGCCACGCCTCGGAGGTCAAGCAGCTGTTCACCTCCTGGAGCCAGCCTGCCGCCCCCTCCTTTAGCCGCGCTTAACGGTCCGGCGGCCAATCTTTACGACATCTTGATGCGGCTACCGCTAGGATGAAACACATCGTAACGACAGGAATTGACATGCGTATCACTCAGCAGAAAGAAGAGCCACCCCCCGCGTGTAATGACAAGGTATGCATCGGCATCGCCCTGGTCGGGGAAGACATCCGGGTCGCGGCGCGCGCCGATGGCCGCGAGGTCGCACACGGCAGCTTCCCGGCCAGCCCCCTCGGCACCGCGGCCCTGCTTTGTTACCTGACCGATTGGCAGGCGCCATTGAGGCTTGCCGTGGCCACCGCGGGCGCCGCCGCCCTCAGCCTTGCCCTGGCCGTCGGCGCATCGCATGACCGGGAGGTGTTCCTGGTTTCCGCACAAACCCATAGCGCGGCATCGGATCTCGCCCGCTATGCCGAACATGCCATCTGACCGCGCGGGGACGATGATGATCCACATTTGCCCGGTCTGCGGGAAGGCGCATGCGGTGAACGCGGCCCGTCACTCGGTGGCATGGGGGCGCCAGTTCACCTGTTCCCCCGAGTGTGAGTCTGAGCGCCGCCGCCGCATGCGCAGGCAACTGCTTGAATCCTGCCCACTGCGTGCGCAGGACGGCCGATGAAAGTACACTGTGTCCATGTCGGCTCTTGACCATGACAGCATTTCCGAATCGTGTGATCTGATCACCTGATTCAAGCCTGATACCATGCCCCATGACTGACCAACCATCCCTCGGCCCGAACGAGCCGCCGCCGGGCAGCCCCCATCTGGTACGCCACTTCCGCCAGATCCTGCTGTGGCCGCTGCAGCTCGAATTCCAGGGAGGCGAAGCCGGAATGGAGGAGCCCTGGCGCATGCTGGAGCGCGGCGACAGTCCCTGGGGCAGAGGCGAATGCAATATCACCTATGACCCCGATAAAACCCGGGAAAGGCGTTACAAGGAATTTGTGAGTTTCCTGCCCTATGTGCAGCGCTTTCTCTACGGCGATAGCCGCGCGCGCGCGGGCGGCACCGACCACGCGGACAGCAACGCCCCGATGCAGGTGTTCCGGCGCCGGGACATCGCCAATCTGCGCGTGACGCTCAAACCCGGCGACAAGCCCCTGTTGCTCGACGTGGCCCACGTCGATCTGGTCTTCTTCTTCGACGTCGACGTGGTCTTCCTCAAGGTGGAGATCTGCGCGGATGACCTGCCCTGGGACACCGCGCTGGAACTGCTGCACCGTTTCGGACGCGCCTACCCCTCCGGCTGGGACGCGGCCGGCCAGGGCGTACACAATGCCTATCGCTCGGAGTGGCTGGGCGCGGATGGGAAAGTGCTGGCGGCGTCCGATTCGGAGAATCGCGAGAAATTCCTGTGTTTCGTCAACGAGTATCGCGCTCCCTGCCTGGCTTCGCATTGGTCGTATTTGCTGCGCCCCTTGGTGCTGGAGCACGAGGGGGAAGAAGCGGAAGTGCGCTATCGCCAGCTCGAATACCATCGCATGCCGATGATGGCCTACCTGGCGCTGGACAACCCGCGCGCGCTGACGCCGGACGACTTCATCCACCTCGGCCTCATCAACGCCTTCCGCCCCGGCGACCCCTTGCCGCGCCGGGATCCGGCGGTGGCGGAATTTGAAAGCCGCTACTGCGACGACCGCTACTGGTCCGACACCGAAAGCGGTCCCAACACACGCGCTATCTGCACGGGCAACACGCTGGTGGTGGTCGGCGAGGCGCAGTCGAACTATTTCCGCAACGAGGTACACGGAATCCTGGCCCAGTTCCGGAACCAGTTCATGCTGCTCTTTCTGATCGCCCATTTCCACCGCGCCGCGCTGCTGGTTTTCTCCGATCGCATGATGGATGCGATCAGCGATCTGGACATCCGCAGCACCAAATCGCAAATGCGCTTCAGAAAACACATTCGGGACAGCTTCGAGGCCTTCCTGCGTTTCACCCACCGCTACTGGTTCCACGAGTTGTCCGAGCGCGCCCAGGTACAGGGACTGTTCCACCGCTGCACCACCTATCTCGGCAACGATGTCAAATACCGCGACGTCAAGGAAGAAATACGCGACATGAGCCAATACCTGGACAGCGATACCCAGCGGCGCCAATCCAATACCGTCGTACGGCTCACCGTGGTGACCACCTTCGGCCTTATCGGCACGGTGGTCACCGGCTTCCTCGGCATGAACCTGCTTGCCGCAGCCGATGCGTCGCTCGGTCTCAAATTCGTTTACTTCGTCGGTGTCATGCTGGCCGCCTCCGTGCTGACCCTGTACACCGTCGCCAAATCGAAACCGCTGTCGGACTTTCTCGATGCTCTGTCCGAGGGGCGTGTCGGATCGCGCGCGGCACTCGCTTCCTTGCGGCGTGTCTGGCACAAGGAGGACGCTTGAGATGGTGGACCAGGACAACGACAACCGCCCCGACCCCGACGCCCTGCTCGCCCGCATCGAGGCCGATACCGAGCGTGCGAAGCGGGGCAAGCTGAGGATCTTTTTCGGCGCCTGCCCCGGCGTGGGCAAGACCTACGCCATGCTGAGCGCGGCGCGCGTGCTGCACGAGCAGGGCAACGAGGTGGTGGTGGGGGTGGTGGAAACGCATGGGCGTTCCGAAACCGCGCGCCTGGTGGAAGGCCTGGAACTGCTGCCGCCCAAACTCGTTGCCTATCAGGGCCGGGAGCTGCGCGAGTTCGACCTCGATGCGGCGCTGGCGCGCAAACCCGCACTGATCCTGGTGGACGAGCTCGCGCATTCCAACGTCGCTGGTTCGCGCCATCCCAAGCGCTGGCAGGACGTCGAGGAACTGCTGGCGGCCGGCATCGACGTCTGGACCACGGTGAACGTGCAGCACCTGGAAAGCCTCAACGACATCGTCGGCAGCATCACCGGCATCCAGGTGCGCGAGACCCTGCCGGACCGCGTGTTCGAGCAGGCAGCCGAAGTGGCCCTGGTGGACCTGACCCCGGACGAACTGATGCAGCGCATGAAGGAAGGCAAGGTCTACCTTCCCCACCAGGCCGAGCGGGCGATCCGCAATTTCTTCCGCAAGGGCAACCTGATCGCGCTACGCGAACTGGCCCTGCGCCGCACCGCCGACCGGGTGGATGCGCAGATGCGGGAATACCGCACCGATCAGTCCATCGAAACGGTGTGGCAGGCCAAGGAACGCCTGCTGGCCTGCATCGGCCCGGGCGCCGGCGGCGACCGGCTGGTGCGCGCCACGGCCCGGCTGGCGGCGGACCTGCACGCCGACTGGATCGCCGTTTACGTCGAGACCCCTGCGCTGCAGCGCCTGTCCGAGGCCAACCGCGACAAGATTCTCAAGACTCTGGCCCTGGCCCGCGAACTGGGTGCGGAGACGGCCACCCTCGCCGGCCAGGAGGATACCCAGACCCTGCTGGCCTATGCCGTCAGCCGCAACGTATCGAAACTGGTGGTGGGCAAGAGTTTGCGTACCGGGCTGTCGCGGATGCTGCGCGCGCCCCTGTCGGACCGCCTCTCCGCCCTGGCCGAGGATGTCGACGTCTATGTCGTCGCCCATGAGGCAGAGGCCCGGCCTCCCGCGGAGGCGGCCTCCACGCCTTTCATTCTCGACCCGGAGTCCGTGCCCATGGCCCGGTGGCCGGGCTATGTCTGGGCCGGGGTCGCCTGCGCCCTCACCACCGGGCTGGCCCAGTTGGTCAGTCCATGGCTCGACCTGGCCAACATCATCATGCTCTACCTGCTGGGCGTGGTCGCGGTGGCGGTCCGCTACGGGCAGGGGCCAGCCATCCTCGCCTCCTTCCTCTGCGTACTGGCTTTTGACTTTTTCTTCGTGCCCCCGAAGCTTTCCTTCAGCGTAGCGGACACCCGTCACCTGCTCACCTTCTCCATCATGCTGGGGGTGGGCCTGACGATCAGCAGGGTAGCGGCGAGCCTGCGCTATCAGACCCGCGTCGCCATGTACCGCGAGCGCCGTACCCGGGCACTCAACGAACTGGGCCGGGAGTTGGCGGGGGCGCTGCTGTCGGCAGACATCGTGGACATCTCCCACCACCATCTGGAAGGCCTGTTCCAGTCGCAGGTCTGCATCCTGCTGCCCGACCTCCAGGAAAAACTGCATACACCTGCCCCCTTGCCCGGACACCCGGAGTTGCCGCTGGACCCGGCGATCGCCCAGTGGGTCTACGACCACCAGCAGCCGGCCGGCATGGGCACCCAGAGCCTGCCGGGCGCGCCCATGTACTACCTGCCGCTGAAGGCGCCGATGCGCACGCGGGGGGTGCTGGCCCTGTTGCCCAGCCAGAAACGGCTCCTGTTCCAGCCCGAACAGGCCCGCCTACTGGAGACCTTCGCCGCCCAGATCGCCCTGGCCCTGGAGCGGGTGCACTTCGTGGAAGTGGCGCAGGACGCCCTGGTGCGGATGGAATCGGAACGGCTGCGCAACGGCCTGTTGTCCGCCCTGTCCCACGACCTGCGCACGCCCTTGACCGTGTTGGCGGGCCTGGCCGACTCCCTGCCGCTGGCCGGGCCGCCCTTGCCGGAAGCCCAGGCCGAGATTGCCCAAGCCATCCGCACCGAGTCGCTGCGCACCAGCATCCTGGTGAGCAACCTGCTGGACATGGCGCGCCTGCAGGAGGGCCAGGTTCAACTCAAACGGGAATGGCAGCCCCTGGAAGAAGTGGTGGGCGCCTCAATGCAAACCCTGGCCATCCCCCTGGCGCGGCACGAGGTGCTTGTCGACCTGCCGGCTGACCTGCCGTTGCTGGAGTTCGACAGCGTGCTGATGGAACGGGTGTTCAGCAACCTGTTGGAGAACGCCGCGAAATACACGCCGGCAGGTAGCCGTATCGAGATTGGCGCCCGCAACGAGGGTGACCGCGTCGCCATCACCGTCGCCGACAACGGCCCAGGACTGCCGCCTGGCCGCGAGGAAAGCCTGTTCGAAAAATTCACCCGCGGCCAGGACGAATCCCCGGTGGCGGGCGTCGGACTCGGCCTCGCCATCGTGCGCGCCATCGTCCAGGCGCACAAGGGAACGGTCAAAGGGGAGAATCGTCCGGAAGGCGGTGCCCGCTTCACGATTACCCTGCCCGCCGGCGAGCCACCCGTCGTCCCCCCGGAGATCTGAACCTGCATGGAAGACCTGCGCGCCGCTTCGCCCACCGTGGTCGTCATCGAGGACGAACCCCAGATCCGCCGCTTCGTGCGCACCGCGCTGGAGGCCGAGGGTTGCCACGTGGTGGAAGCCGGCGAGGGAGAGCGGGGCCTGGTGGAGGCCGGCACGCGCAAGCCCGACCTGGTCATCCTCGACCTGGGGCTGCCGGACCGGGACGGCGTCGACGTCGTGCGCGACCTGCGCAGTTGGTCTGCCGTTCCCATCCTCATCCTGTCCGCCCGCGTCGTCGAGACCGACAAGGTGGCGGCCCTCGACGCCGGGGCGGACGACTATCTGACCAAGCCCTTCGGCGTGGCGGAACTGCTGGCGCGGGTGCGCGCGCTGCTGCGTCGTACGCGCATGGCCGGCGGCGAAGGGCCGCTGGTCACCTTCGGTGAGGTGACGGTGGACCTGGCCCGCCGTCAGGTCCACCGGGGCGGCACAGAGATCCATCTCACCCCCATCGAATACCGGCTGCTCGCCCTGCTCATCGCCAATGCCGGTCGGGTGCTCACCCACCGGCAGCTGCTGCGGGAGGTCTGGGGCCCCAGTCACGCCGAGGATACTCATTACCTGCGCGTCTACATGACGGGCCTGCGTCGCAAGCTGGAGGCGAACCCGACTCTGCCTCGCCACATCCGCACCGAATCCGGCGTGGGCTATCGCCTCGTGACCGACACCTAATTGGAATGTATTTCCACGACTCGCCATGGTCGCGCCGCCCCCGTTGAGCCGGGAAGTGGATGGTGGCGGCGACTATCCGGATCCGCCGCGCTCGGTTGCAGCCAGCATAGCTGGCTGCAACGTTTCAAACCCTGTTCGCCCCGAGATACGCCTCAAGCTTCGCCAGGTGCTGCTTGCCCCCCTCGATGGCGCCGTATTTCTCGATCACCTCGTCGCGGGATTCCCGGCTGGGGAAAAGCTGGCGCAGCGTGATCAGGGTGCCGCTGCCGGTTTCCTGCAGGGTGATACAGGTCTCGAACCATATCCGCTGGCCGTCGCCGTGGTCGAAGACCAGCCTGGACGGCGGGGTGATTTCCTTGAACACCGTGTGGTTAGGGTAGCGGGTGCCGTCGGGCCCGACCATCTCGTATGTCCACGCGCCGCCGACCCGGAAATCCATGGTCACGTTTTCGTTCCTGAAGCCGTCCGGACCCCACCAGCGGTTCTGATGTTCGGGCTCGGTCATGGCTTTCCAGACCCGTTCCCGGGCAAATGGCACTTCGCGCCGAAGGACCAGCTCACGTTCGTTTTCGCTCGGTTTCATCGTTTATGTCCTTGGGTGATCCGGATCGTGTGGGGGCGCATGATCAAATGCCTCGCTTGACCATGGCGACCAGTTGGTCGAGCGCCACGCCCCAGCCTGCTTCAAAGCCCATGGCGGCGTGCGTCCGGCACCCTGCCTCGTCTGCATGAATGACGGTGGCGCGGTAGCGGGTGCCGTTTTCGCCATGGGGAGCCATTTCAACCCTGGCGGTGAACATGAATTCGGCCGATTCATCGCCGCAGGGGGCGTTCATCAATGCGGGCCGGAAGCCGGGCAACAAGGCATTGGTCCAGACAAGTTTTTCGTTTCTGACCGTTTCCAGGTAGCAGCCGATATTGGGAAACGCCTTGCCCTCGGGCGACTGCATGGTGGTGCGAAAAATACCGCCGGGGCGCACATCGACTTCGGCGTCGATCGTCTTCCATGGCAAGGGGCAGAACCATTGCTTGATCAGCTCGGGTTCGGTCCAGGCGCGCCAAACCAGTTGGGGCGGCACATCGACAATGCGCTCAAAAGTCAAATCCAGTTTGCTGTTGAAGCTCGTTGCCATCTGTTTTCTCCTTGGTTGGGGGTTGGTTGCCTGCGGATCGTATGGCGTGCTCGGGTTGTTTAGGGCTTGAGGCGGATTGGGCGCGCTTGCCGGCACTTCTTTTGGCCTTGCCCGGCGTATCGATGGGCTTGCTTGCGTCGGGGCTGGAAGCCGTTCCCTGTGCCGGCTTGGCCGCGGATTCGCTGGCATGCAGTTCCTGCAGATAGGCATCCAGACGGTCCAGGCGTCCTTCCCACAGTTGCCTGTACTGCTCGATCCAGTCAACCGCCTGCTTGAGTTGCTCGCCATCGATCTTGCAGGGGCGTTGTTGCGCATGGCGGGTCTTGGTCAACAAACCCGCTTTTTCCAGCACCTTGATGTGTTTCGAGACGGCAGGCAGGCTCATCTTGAATGGCGCGGCAAGCTCGTTCACCGAAGCCTCGCCCTGCACCAGACGCGCCAGCATGGCGCGCCGGGTGGGGTCTGCCAGGGCCGCAAAAGTCATGCTCAGGGTGTCGGTTGCAGGGCTCATCTTACTTTCTCACAAGGTTAATTAACCTTTTGGTTAACTATAGGACAAAGGAAGTCGTTCGTCAAAGGCCGCGGCCAGCGGCCGGGTTCAGCCCTCCGCCACCACCCCCAACACCGCCTCCCCATACGCTTCCAGCTTCTTCGTCCCCAATCCCGATATCTCGCCCAGCTCCGCCAGCGTGGCGGGGCGGCGGGCAGCGATTTCGCGCAGGGTGGCGTCGTGCAGGATGACGTAGGCGGGCACGCCCTTTTCGTTGGCGGTTTCGCGGCGCCAGGTGCGCAGGGCGAGGAAGAGCGGATCTTCGTCGTCGTGGACGCCTGCGCCGGAACTGGGGGCGAGACGCGACTTTCTGCGGGACGGCGCGGCGGCAATGGCGCGCAGCATGACGGTTTCTTCGCCCTTCAGCACAGGCCGGGCGGCGGCAGTGAGTTTCAGGGCGCCGTAAGCCGTGTGATCGACTTCGAGCAGGCCGCGCACGACGAGTTGCCGCAGCACGGCGCGCCAGACCTTGTCGGTCTGGCCGGCGCCGATGCCGAACACGCTCAACTGGCCGTGGCCGAAGCGCTCGATTTTGTCGGTGGTCTTGCCGAGCAGCACATCGAGCACGTGGCCGGCACCGAAGCGCTGGCCGGTACGGTAGACGGCTGAGAGCAGCTTCTGCGCGGCCTCGGTGCCGTCCCACAGCGTCGGCGGGTTGAGGCAGACGTCGCAGTTGCCGCAGGGCTGGCTGGCTTCACCGAAGTAGCTCAACAGCGCGACGCGACGGCAGCTGGCCGCCTCGCACAGGCCGACCAGGGCGTCGAGCTTGGCGTGGCCGATGCGCTTGTGCGCGTCCTCGGCTTCGCCCTCGTCGATGAAGCGGCGCTGGGTGACGACGTCCTGCAGACCCCACGCCATCCAGGCTTCGGCCGGCTCGCCGTCGCGGCCGGCACGGCCGGTTTCCTGGTAGTAACCCTCGACCGAGCGCGGCAGGTCGAGGTGCGCGACGAAGCGCACGTCGGGCTTGTCTATGCCCATGCCGAACGCCAGCGTGGCGACCATGACGACGCCGTCTTCGCGCAGGAAGCGTTCCTGATGGCGCCGCCGGGTGTCGTTGTCCATGCCGCCGTGATAGGCCAGCGCGGTCAGGCCGGCCGCCGCCAGCGCGTCGGCGGTTTCCTCGACCTTTTTGCGCGTGCTGCAGTAGACGATGCCGGCTTCGCCTGTGTGTTCGCCCAGGAAATCCAGCAACTGGCGGCGCGGATCGGACTTCTCGGAAATCCGGTAGCGGATATTGGGGCGGTCGAAGCTCGCGACGAAGACGCGTGCGCTGCCGAGATCGAGCCGGGTGAGGATTTCGGCTCGGGTTGCAGTATCGGCGGTGGCAGTCAAGGCGATGCGCGGTACATGGGGAAAGCGCTCGTGCAGCGCCGACAGGCCGAGGTATTCCGGGCGGAAATCGTGCCCCCATTGCGACACGCAGTGCGCTTCATCAATTGCAAATAGCGCGACCTGCGCCTGTTCGAGCAGGCCCTGAAAACGCGGCGTGAGCAGGCGTTCCGGCGCAACGTAGAGCAGCTTCAACTGGCCGGTGGCGAATTCGCGTTCGACCTGCATCGCCGCCGCGCTATCCAGGCTGGAATTCAGGAAGGCCGCGGCGATACCCAGCTCCTGCAGCGCCGCGACCTGGTCCTGCATCAGGGCGATGAGCGGCGACACCACCACCGCACAACCGTCGCGCAACAGCGCCGGAATTTGGAAGCACAGCGATTTGCCGCCGCCGGTGGGCATCAGCACCAGGGCGTCGTCGCCCGCCACGACGGTGTCGACGATGGCCGCCTGCTCGCCGCGAAATGCGGGGTAGCCGAAGACGCGGTTGAGCAGGCTTAAGGGAGTGTCGGGCATGGGTGAAAAATGGGTAGCAAGCGGCGTGTCACATTGACTATAATTGTGTCACGTTTTGCTCCTGGAGCGCTTAAATGAAAACCCTGACCATCCGCGAAGCCCGTGAAGGCCTGTCGCACCCCGACCAGATGTTTGCCGACAGCGACGAAGTGCTGGTGGTCTGTCGCGGCGAGCCGGTGGCGCGCATCCTGCCAGTCCAACCACGCAAAAAGCCGTTCCGCTCGCTCGCTGCGTTTCGCGCCAGCCAGCCATTCCAGGAAATTCCCAGCGAAGTTTTGATCAGCGAAGACCGCGAAGAGCGTTTCTGATGATTTATGTGGATACCAGCGCGCTGGTGAAACGCTACGTCAGTGAAGCAGGCAGCGACGCGTTCGATGCCTTCTTTCTGGCGCAAGCGCCGCTGACGATCAGCCGTTTGACCATCGTGGAAATGCGCTGTGCCCTTGCTCGCCGCCGTCGCAACCAGCAGGTTTCACCCAAACTCGAATCCCAGGTACTCGAAGCCTTCCGGCTCGACGTACAGGACGGCGCGCTGGCGGTTTCGTCTTTCCTGGAGGACGACCTGACGCTGGCCTACCACTTGATAGATGAGGCCGCCGACTTGCCTTTGCGCACGCTCGATGCGCTGCATCTCGCCGTCGCCCGCCGCCATGCCATTCCGGCATTTTCAACTGCCGACAAAAAACAGGCGGAAGCCGCGCAACAACTCGGTTTCGTGCTCCACCCTTTCGACTAAACCAAGCCACCATGAACACCGAAAACACCGCCCCCCAGCAAGACGAAAACCAGATCATCGCCGAGCGTCGCGCCAAGCTTGCCGCAATCCGCGAGGCGGGCGTCGCCTTCCCCAACGATTTCGAGCGTCACGACTACGCCGGCAAGCTGGCCGCCGCCCACGGCGACAAATCCAAGGAAGCGCTGGAAGCTGAAGGCGTCCAGGTGCAACTGGCCGGCCGCATGATGCTGAAGCGCGTGATGGGCAAGGCGAGCTTCGCCACCCTGCAGGACATGAGCGGGCGCATCCAGGTGTATGTGTCCAACGACCTCACCGGGCTTGAGGCGCACGAGGCGTTCAAGCACTGGGACCTCGGCGATTTCATCGGCGTCAGCGGCACGCTGTTCAAGACCAACAAGGGCGAGCTGACCATCCAGGCGAAATCGATCCGCCTGCTGTCGAAGGCGCTGCGCCCGCTGCCGGAGAAATTCCATGGTCTGGCCGACCAGGAGCAGAAATACCGCCAGCGCTATCTCGACCTCATCACCAACGACACCGCGCGCGAGACCTTCATGCGCCGCTCGAAGATCATCCAGGCGATTCGCGAGTTCATGACCGGCCACGGCTTCCTCGAGGTGGAAACGCCGATGATGCACCCCATCCCCGGCGGCGCGGCGGCGAAACCCTTCGCCACGCACCATAACGCGCTCGACATGGAGCTGTTCCTGCGCATCGCGCCCGAGCTGTATCTGAAGCGCCTGGTGGTCGGCGGCTTCGAGAAGGTGTTCGAGATCAACCGCAACTTCCGCAACGAGGGCCTGTCGACGCGGCACAACCCCGAGTTCACCATGATGGAGTTCTACGAGGCCTACCGCGAATACGGCTACCTGATGGACTACACCGAGGCGCTGATCCGCCACACTGCGGTTGCCGCCACCGGCTCGACCACGGTCACCTATCAGGGCAACACGATCGAGCTCGGTACGCCGTTCGACCGCCTCACCATCGTCGACGCGATCCGCAAATACAATCCCCACTACACGGTCGAACAACTGAACGACCGCGACTGGCTGGTCACGCAGTTCACCGCGATGAAAGCCAAGTACCGTCCGCAGGACGGCATCGGCGGCCTGCAGTTGTCCTTCTTCGAGGAGACCACCGAGGCGTTGCTGATGCAGCCGACCTTCATCATCGACTACCCGGCCGAGGTGTCTCCCCTCGCCCGCCGTTCCGACACCCAGCCCGACATCACCGAACGTTTCGAGCTCTTCATCACCGGGCGCGAAATGGCAAATGGTTTTTCGGAGCTGAACGACGCCGAGGACCAAGCCGAGCGCTTCATGGAACAGGTGCGGGCGAAGGAGGCCGGCGACGAGGAGGCGATGCACTACGACGCCGACTTCATCCGCGCGCTGGAGCACGGCCTGCCGCCCACCGGCGGCTGCGGCATTGGCATCGACCGCCTGGTCATGCTGCTGACCGATTCGCCCTCCATCCGCGACGTCATCCTCTTCCCGCAAATGCGGCGGGAAGCTTGAAGACAGCCCGCAGATGAGTCGCGAAGCCTGATCCCATGTGGCAATACGCGCTCAAGATCGGCCTGTCCGCGCTGATCCTCGTCGCAGTGGCCGAAGTGGCCAAGCGCAGCACCTTCTGGGCTGCCGCGCTGGCCTCGCTGCCGCTCACCTCGCTGCTGGCCTTTGTCTGGCTCTATCTCGACACCGGGGACGTGCAGAAGGTCGCCGCGCTGGCCGGCGGCATCTTCTGGCTGGTGTTGCCCTCGCTGCTGCTGTTCGTGCTGCTGCCCATTCTGCTGCGGCTCGGGTGGGGGTTCTGGGCGAGCCTGGCCGTTTCCAGCACCGCCACGGCACTGGCCTACGTCGGCATGATCAGACTGCTGAGCCTGTTCGGCGTGCGGCTGTAAAGCGAACCTGCGGCCCGTCCATGCGTGATCGCTTCCGGTAAAATCAAGCCTCCAAACCTTTTTCAGCCATTCATTTTTACGAGTCGCCCCAACATGACCGACGTCTTCAATTCCCACGATTCCTTTTCCACCGGCACCGGCACGGTCCGCTTCGCCTCGCTGAAAAAACTGGAAGCCGCACTGGGAACCTCGGTGACACGGCTGCCGGTGTCGATCCGCGTCGTGCTGGAATCGGTGCTGAGGAACTGCGACGGCGTCAAGGTCACGCCCGAGCATGTCAAACAGCTGGCCGGCTGGAAGCCGAACGCCGCGCGTACCGAGGAAATCCCCTTCACCGTCGCGCGCGTAATTCTGCAGGACTTCACCGGCGTGCCGCTGCTGGCTGACCTCGCCGCGATGCGCTCGGCTGCGCAGAAACTGGGCCGCGACCCGAAGAAGATCGAACCGCTGGTGCCGGTCGACATGGTGGTCGACCACTCGATCCAGGTCGACGCCGCGGGCACGCTTGACGCGCTCGACCTCAACATGAAGATCGAATTCGAGCGCAATCGGGAAAGGTACCAGTTCCTCAAGTGGGGCATGCAGGCGTTCGACACCTTCAAGGTGGTGCCGCCCGGCGTCGGCATCGTGCACCAGGTCAACATGGAATACCTGGCGCGCGGCGTCATGGAGAAGGACGGCATGGCCTACCCCGACACGCTGGTCGGCACCGACTCTCATACCACGATGATCAACGGCCTCGGCATCGTTGCCTGGGGCGTCGGCGGCATCGAGGCGGAAGCCGCGATGCTCGGCCAGCCGGTGTATTTCCTCACCCCCGATGTCGTCGGCGTCAACCTCAAGGGCGCGGCCAAGCCCGGCGTCACCGCCACCGACGTCGTGCTGACCGTCACCGAGATGCTGCGCAAGGCGAAAGTCGTCGGCAAGTTCGTCGAGTTCTTCGGCGAGGGCGCGGCTGCCATGTCGGTGACCGACCGCGCGACCATTGCCAACATGGCGCCGGAATACGGCGCCACCATGGGCTTCTTCCCGGTCGACGAATCCACCTGCCAGTACTTTGCCGCTACTGGAAGAAATGCGGCCCAGGTCGACACGATCCGCGCCTACTACCAGGCGCAGGGTCTGTTCGGCATTCCCAAGGCGGGCGACATCGACTACTCGCAGATGCTCAGCCTCGACCTCTCGACCGTCGAACCGTCGGTGGCCGGACCCAAGCGCCCGCAGGACCGCATCGCACTGGCCGGGCTGAAATCCGCATTCGCCGGCCTGATGGACAAGGCCGTGGCCGACGGCGGCTACGGCAAGTCCGGCGAACGGGGCCGGCGCCATGCCCTGCCCGCCTCGAGCCACACCCTCGTCGATCTCGCTGGCGGTGGCAACCAGGACGAGCCCACGCCCGTTCCTGCGTCAGAGGAGGAGATGCTCGACAGTCACCCCTCGCCCGACCACGTCGTGGCCGATCCCACCACCGTGTTCAAGAACGGCAACGGCAGCCTCGGGCATGGCGACGTCGTGATCGCCGCGATCACCTCCTGTACCAACACCTCCAACCCCGGCGTGATGCTGGCCGCCGGCCTGCTGGCGAAGAAAGCCGCCGCGCTCGGCCTGAAGCCGCCCGCGCACGTCAAAACCTCGCTCGGCCCCGGCTCGCGTGCGGTCACCGAATACCTGAGCAAGGCCGGGCTGATGGACGCGCTGGAGCAGGTCGGCTTTTCCGTGGTGGGCTACGGCTGCACCACCTGCATCGGCAACTCCGGCCCGTTGAAGCCGGAGATCGATAAAGCCATCGCCGACAATGACCTCGTCGTCGCTTCGGTACTGTCGGGCAACCGCAACTTCGAGGCGCGCGTGCATCAGGCGGTCAAGGCCAACTTCCTCATGTCGCCGCCGCTGGTCGTCGCGTTTGCGCTGGCCGGCCGCGTCGACATCGACTTCGAGAAAGAGGCGCTCGGCAGCGGCAAGGACGGCCAGCCGGTGTACCTGAAAGACCTGTGGCCCAGCGCCGCCGACGTCGCCGCGGTGATGGGCACCGCCACCGACGCCGCCGCCTACCGCAAGATCTACACCGACGTCGGCGCCGACAACCCGCTGTGGGACGCCGTCTCCGCCCCCACCGGCACGGTCTACGAGTGGGACGCGAAATCGACCTACATCCAGCAGCCGCCGTTCTTCACGGGCAGCAAGACAGCCGCCCCTGCGATCAAAGGCGCACGCGCACTGGCGATCTTCGGCGACTCGGTCACCACCGACCACATCAGCCCCGCCGGCGGCATCAAACCGACCTCGCCGGCCGGTCTCTACCTCACCGAACACGGCGTGCAGAAAGCCGACTTCAACAGCTACGGCGCGCGCCGCGGCAACCACGAAGTGATGATGCGCGGCACCTTCGCCAACGTGCGCATCAAGAACCTGATGATCCCCGGCAGCGAAGGCGGCATCACGCTCAAGGGCGGCGAACAGCAGGCGATCTACGACGCCGCCATGCAGTACCAGGCCGAGGGCATGCCGTTGATGATCTTCGCCGGCGAGGAATACGGCACCGGCTCCAGCCGCGACTGGGCGGCCAAGGGCACCACCCTGCTCGGCGTGAAGGCCGTCGTCGCCAAGAGTTTCGAGCGCATCCACCGTGCCAACCTCGCCGGCATGGGCGTGCTGCCCTGCCAGTTCAAGGACGGTGTCGACGCAGCCACGCTCAAGCTCGACGGCAGCGAAACCTTCGATCTCGAAGGCACCGAGGCGGGCATCACGCCGCAGCAGGACGTGACGCTGGTGATCCACCGCGCCAACGGCAAAGTGGAACGCGCCGCGCTCACGCTGCGTATCGACACGCCGATCGAGGTCGAGTACTACAACAAGGGCGGCATCCTGCCTTTCGTGCTCGAGCAACTGGTGGGGTAAACCCCGTGGGAGCAGCCCTCGGTACAGAAGGATGCCTGCGAAGCACGGGACTGGCCCGGTAAACGCGCGTCACTGGGCCAGTTTTCGGTAGAGCGTCCGTTCGCTGATCCCCAGTTGCGCGGCCAGCGATTTGCGGTCGCCGCCATGGTGCGCCAGTGCCCATTGCAGATAGCGCAGTTCCGCCGTTTCCAGCGGCACGATGTCGTCCACGCCCGGCATGCCTGTCTCGTCGCTTTTCAGTTCGGGCGGCAGATGCTCCTCCAGCAGGGTATCGCCGTCGGCCATCAGCATTGCGCGTTCGATGATGTTGCGCAGTTCGCGGATGTTGCCCGGGTAATCGTAGTCCTGCAGCCGGGCCCGTGCGGCTTCGCTCAGCGTGTAGGCCCGCCCCGGCGCCAGCCGGGCCAGCAGGGTGTCGGCCAGCAGGCCGATGTCGCCGCGCCGTTCGCGCAAGGCAGGCAGGTGAATCGGGAACACGCTCAGCCGGTAATACAGGTCGCGGCGGAAACTGCCGCGTTCGACCATGGTCTTGAGGTCGCGGTGGGTGGCGGCGATCAGACGAAAATCGGCGCGTAGCGTCTCCACGCCCCCGACCCGGCGAAAAGTCCCCGTTTCCAATAGACGCAGCAGCTTGACCTGCAGGCTGAGCGGAATGTCGCCGACCTCGTCCAGAAACAGCGTCCCGCCCGACGCCGATTCGACCAGGCCGATCTTGCGCTGGTTGGCGCCGGTGAACGCCCCCTTCTCGTAACCGAACAGTTCGCTCTCGAACAGGGTTTCGGTCAGCCCTGAACACTCCACCACCACGAACGGCCCGTGCTCGCGCCTGCTCTGCTGGTGGATGGCCTGCGCGACCAGTTCCTTGCCGGTGCCCGACTCGCCCAGCAATAGGGCGGCGGTGTCCGAAGGCGCCACGCGCCGGACCAGTTCGAGCATGCGATTGAAGGCAGCCGACTTGCCGACCAGGCCGCTTTCGGCCGGGAAACTGCTGGCCTCGCGTACCGTCAGCATGCGTTCGACGAAATACTCGATCTTGCCCGACGCACCGACGATCGGCGTCAGTTCGACGTCGACATGCTCCTCGCCGCGCGGCGTATGGTGCAGATGCAGCACACGCCGAGGCTCGCCGCTGACCCGGCTGGCTGCGAGCGGGCAGGATTCGCCGCATTCGTCGCAGGGCCGGCTGTAGCCATGCGATATCGCGTAGCAAAACTGCCCGACCACATTCCGCTCGCCGGCATACACACGGCGATAGGCCGCATTGGCCGCCAGAATCCGGTAGTCGATCCCCATGACAATCTGGGGGTCGGGATGGGTCTCGAGAAAACTGATGAGTTCGTTGGCAGGTGACATCGCTCTGTGCCATTTATGTCATTTACGTCACAGAACACTAGCAGGTTTTGTCATAAATGGCAGTCAGCATCTCCAGCGCTTGTCACAAAATTGATCTATTCTTTTGAAACTAAAGAGAAATAAAAGACCCCGCCTATCCCAGGGAGTTGGCACGGCACTTGCGAATATTGGAGTACTCATGAAACCGCCCATGCCCACTTTCCTGCACCACCCGCTGGCCAAAGAAATCTCGCTCGCCATCGCGATCAAGCTGGTGCTGATCGCGGTCATTTTTTATGCGTTCTTCGACGGCCATGCGCTGCATCCCGACGCCGATGCCGTAGCCGAGCGCCTGGCCAACCCCAATCAACCCGCCCACTCATCTCAATCCTCACCCGGGAGCCCCCATGCTGACTGAAGAACTCGTCGATCTGTCGCGGCTGCAATTTGCAGTCACCGCGCTTTATCACTTCCTGTTCGTACCGCTCACGCTGGGGCTGGCGTTCATCCTGGTCATCATGGAACTGACCTACGTCATCACCGACCGCCCCATCTACAAGGACATGGTGCGCTTCTGGGGCAAGCTGTTCGGCATCAACTTCGCGCTCGGGGTGACCACCGGCATCACCATGGAATTCCAGTTCGGCACCAACTGGGCGTATTACTCGCACTACGTTGGCGACATCTTCGGCGCGCCGCTGGCGATCGAAGGCCTGATGGCCTTCTTCCTCGAATCGACCTTCATCGGCCTGTTCTTCTTCGGCTGGGACCGCCTCAACAAGTGGAAACACTTCATGGTGACGGTGCTGATGGCGGTCGGCTCCAACCTCTCGGCGCTGTGGATTCTGATCGCCAACGGCTGGATGCAGGATCCCGTCGGCGCGACGTTTTCCTTCGTCACCATGCGCATGGAAATGAGCGATTTCTGGGCCATCGTCTTCAACCCCACAGCGCAGGCCAAGTTCGTGCATACGGTGTCGGCCGGTTACGTCACCGCCTCGCTGTTCGTGCTCGGCATTTCCAGCTATTACCTGCTCAAGGGCCGCGACCTCGACTTCGCGCGGCGCTCCTTCCGCATCGCCGCCGGCTTCGGTTTCGCCTCGGCGCTGTCGGTCATCGTGCTGGGCGACGAATCGGGCTACACCGTGAGCGAATCGCAGAAGACCAAGATGGCGGCGATCGAGGCGATGTGGGAAACCGAGCCCGCCCCGGCGGCATTCACCGTGTTCGCCGTGCCGAACGAAAAAGCCGAGCGCAACGATTACCAGCTGCAGATTCCCTATGCGCTGGGCCTGATCGGCACGCGCTCGCTCACCAAGACCATGCCCGGCATCAAGGAAATCAAGGCCAAGAACCGCGAGCGCATCGAAAACGGCATCCACGCGGTGACCGCACTGGAACAATTGCGCAAAAACCATGATGACAAAGTTGCGCTCGCGCAGTTCGATGCGCACAAGGCCGACCTCGGCTTCGGCCTGCTGTTGAAGAAATACATTGTCGACGTCTCGCAGGCCACGCCCGAGATGATCCAGCAGGCGGTCGACGACACCATCCCGCGCGTCGCCCCGCTGTTCTGGAGCTTCCGCATCATGGTGGCGCTGGGCTTCCTGTTCCTCGCGCTGTTCACGCTGGCGCTGTTCTATTCGATCAAGGGCAGCTTCATCGAGAAGAAATGGCTGTTGCGCTGGGCGCTGTGGTTCATTCCCATGCCCTGGGTCGCCGCCGAACTCGGCTGGGTCGTCGCCGAATACGGCCGCCAGCCGTGGACGATCTACGGTGTGCTGCCGACGCACATCTCGGTGTCCAACATCAGCGTCGGCAATATCTACGGTTCGCTCGCCGGCTTCATCGGTTTCTACACCGTGCTGCTGATCGTCGAGATGGTTCTGATGACGAAATACGCGCGGCAGGGTCCGGCCAGCCTCGGCACCGGCAAATACCACAACGAACACGCGGCTGGCGGCGCACTGCCCGCCCACGCGCCGGCTAACCGGATCTAAGGAGCAAGCATGGACTACGAAACCCTGAAACTCGTCTGGTGGCTGCTGATCGGCGTCCTGCTCGTCGGCTTCGCCATCATGGACGGCCACGACATGGGCATGGGCGTGCTGCTGCCCTTCGTCGGCCGCAACGACCTCGAACGTCGCGCCGTGATCAACACCGTCGCGCCGCACTGGGACGGCAACCAGGTCTGGTTCATCACCGCCGGCGGTGCGGTCTTCGCCGCCTGGCCGCTGGTCTATGCCACCGCCTTCTCGGGCTTCTACTGGGCGATGATGGCTGCACTCTGGGCGCTGTTCTTCCGCCCGGTCGGCTTCGACTATCGTTCCAAGATCCAGAACCCGACCTGGCGCAGCACCTGGGACTGGGGCCTGTTCATCGGCGGTGCCGTGCCGCCCATTATCTTCGGCGTCGCATTCGGCAACCTGCTGCAGGGCGTGCCCTTCCAGTTCAACGACATCCTGATGTCGACCTACACCGGCAGCTTCTGGGCGCTGCTCAATCCGTTCGCGCTGCTCACCGGCGTCGTCAGCCTCGGCATGATCACCTTCCAGGGCGCGAACTACCTGATGATGCGAACCGAGGGCGACATCTACCGCCGCGTCCGCACCGCCAGCCTGATCTTCGGCGCGCTGACCTTCGTCACCTTCGCGCTCGCAGGCTGGTGGGTGGCAACCGGCATCGACGGCTATGTGATCACCAGCGCCATCGATCCCAACGGCCTGCCCGACCCGCTCGCCAAGACCGTGGCAACCGCAGCCGGCGCCTGGATGACCAACTACCACACCTATGCATGGGCGAAGTGGGTACCGATCGCCGCGTTCACCGCCCTGGCCGCGGGCATCCTGTTCGGGCGCCTCGGCAAGGCCGGGCTGGCGTTCTGGTCCTCCTCGCTGGCATGCGCCGGCATCATCGGCACCGCTGGCGTGTCGATGTTCCCCTTCATCATGCCGTCGTCGACCGATCCGCGCTCCAGCCTCACCGTGTTCGACGCCGTGTCCTCGCAGCTCACGCTCGGCCTGATGCTCGGCGCCACGGTGATCTTCATGCCGCTGATCATTTTCTACACCTCGTGGTGCTACAAGGTGATGTGGGGCAAGGTGACGACGGAATTCATCGCCGCCAACGACAAGTCGGCTTACTGAAAGGAATCGCCATGTGGTATTTCGCCTGGATGCTCGGAGTCACGATGGCCGTGTTGCTCGCCTCGATCAGCGCAATGATGTGCGACGCCAAGGAATGCGCGCTCGACGAGGTTCGCAACAAGAACGCGAACGGTACGCGGCAAGACTGATCCCTATCGTGGATAAGCGTACCCGCATCGCGCGGGCAGGCCCTTTATTTGTCTTGATTTCGCAGACTTGTCTCAGGAGTTCGCCGTGAGCACACCCCATATCGTCGTTCTCGGATCGGGATTCGCCGCGCTCACTGCCGTACGCGAATTGCGCCGGCGCGACCGCGATGCGCGGATCACGCTCATCGCACCCCGGGCTGCGCTGACGTACTACCCGAGCCTGATCTGGGTGCCCTCGGGATTGCGGCGTGGCGCCGATCTCGACATCGACGTATCGGGCTTTCTGGCCGCACACAATGTCACCTTCCACGCCGGCCGCGTCACCGGCCTTGCCGACGGCGGGCGCACCGTGCTGACCGACAGCGGCACGCTCGCCAACGACGCGCTACTGATCGCCAGTGGCGGCCGCTTCCTCAAGGCCCTGCCCGGCATCGAGCACGCACTGACGATCTGCGAAGGCGCGTCGGCGGCCGAGGCGATCCGCGAGCGGCTGGCGAACATGACGGACGGCACGATCGCCTTCGGCTTCGGGACCAATCCGAAAGAACAGGGCGCGATGCGCGGCGGCCCGATGTTCGAACTGCTGTTCGGCATCGACACGCTGCTGCGCAAACAGGGTCGCCGCGACCGCTTCAAGCTGGTGTTCTTCAATGCCGCGAAAACGCCGGGCAAGCGCCTGGGCGACAAGGCGGTCGCCGGCCTGCTGCGCGAGATGCAGAAGCGCGACATCGCCACCCATCTCGGCCACAAACCGCTCGGCTTCGAAGCGGACAGAGTGAGGACCAAAGACGGCAACATTCCGGCCGACCTGATTCTCTTCATGCCCGGCATGAGCGGACCCGCCTGGGCAGCCGAGGCCGGCCTGCCGCTGTCCGACGGCGGATTTTTCCAGGCGGACGCCCATTGTCAGGTCGCCGGCGTGGACAAGGTCTATGTCGCCGGCGATTGCGGGAGCTATCCCGGCCCCGACTGGCTGCCCAAGCAGGCGCACATTGCCGACCTGCAGGCCAAGGCCGCCGCAGAAAACCTGTTGCTGGCCCTGGCGGGTAAGCCGCCCGTCGCGCGCTTCAAGGTCGAGCTCATCTGCATCGTCGATACGCTCGACCGCGGCATCCTGGTCTATCGCGACGAAAAACGCGCGCTCATGCTGCCGCCGTGCCGCCTGTTCCACTGGGCCAAACGGTTTTTCGAGTGGCAGTACCTGCGACCTTACCGCAAGGCGAAACCGAGATGATGGCCATGCTCGATCGCGGGTGGGTACGCGGCATCACGCTTGCCGCGGCTTTCGTGCTCATGCTCCTCGTCACGCTGTTTCCGCGACCGTTGACTGTCGAGGACGGCAGCCCCATCGGACACGGCGCGCTCATGCTGATCATGTGGGGACTGGCTGCGGGTTTCGTGCACGGAATCGGCTTCATTCCACGCAACAGGATCCTGCGCGCACTGCTCGGCCCTGTCGTCGCCTGGCTGGGCATGGGCATGGTGCTGGTCTTCTATGTGCAATATTTCCTGAGGTAACGACATGCAGGCGACCGAACAGTCCGTCTTGACCCCCTACCAGCGCATCGGCGGCGATGCTGCCATCCGCAAGCTGGTCGACCGTTTCTACGAATTGATGGACGAATTGCCGGAGACCTATGCCGCGCGCAAGCTCCATCCGGCCGACCTGAGCGAGTCCGGCAACAAGCTGTTCGATTATCTCTCCGGCTGGCTGGGCGGCCCGCAACGTTACGTCGAGAAGCACGGCCATCCCATGCTGCGGCGTCGCCACCTGCCCTACGCCATCGGCCCGGACGAGCGCGACCAATGGCTGCTGTGCATGCAGCTTGCGCTGACGGACACGGTGGCGGACGAAGCCCTGCGAACGGCCTTGTTTGCGCAATTCGTCCAGCTGGGCGAACACATGCGCAACCGCCCCGAGGCCGCGCCCATCCGGCAACCCGGCGGACGCTGACCGCTGCCCCTTTTCATTTCCACTTTTCTTCAATCGAACTTCCCGTCATGGCACACATCGTCATTCTCGGCGCAGGCACGGGCGGCACGCCCGCAGCCTATGAAATGCGCCATCTGCTCGACAAGTCGCACGTCGTCACCCTGATCAATGCGTCGGACACCTTCCAGTTCGTACCGTCCAACCCCTGGGTCGCGCTGGGCTGGCGCGAGACGCGCGAGACCACGTTCAAGCTGCGGCCCTACCTGGAAAAAAAGGGCATCCAGTTCATCGCCCAGCGCGCCGACACGATCGACGCGACCCACAGCCGGATCCACCTGACCAACGGCGACGTCGTCGACTACGACTACCTGGTGATCGCCACCGGTCCCCGGCTCGCCTTCGACCTGGTGCCTGGCGCGGGCCCGGACGGCGGCCACACGCAATCGGTCTGCACGGTGGAGCACGCCGAGCGCGCGTATGCGGACTATCTCGAATTCCTGAAGAATCCCGGCCCGGTGGTGATCGGCGCACTGCCCGGTGCATCGTGCTTCGGCCCCGCCTACGAATACGCGATGGCGCTGGAAACCGACCTGCGCCGCCGCAAGCTGCGCCACAAGGTGCCGATCACCTATGTTTCGCCGGAACCCTACGTCGGGCACCTCGGGCTGGGCGGCGTCGGCGATTCGAAGGGCTTGCTGGAAGCCGAATTCCGCCAGCGCCACATCAAGTGGATCACCAACGCGAAGACGACCCGGGTCGAAACAGGAAAGATGTATGTCGAAGAGGTCGACGATTTCGGCGAGAAGCTGCGCAAGCACACGCTCGACTTCCGTTACGCGATGATGCTGCCGCCGTTCCGGGGCGTGGCGGCCGTCGCCGCGGTGGAAGGCCTGTGCAATCCGGGCGGCTTCGTGATCGTCGACGCGCATCAGCGCAGCTCCCGCTACCCCAACATCTACTCGGCAGGCGTGTGCATCGCGATCCCGCCGGTCGAGCAGACGCCGGTCGCCACCGGCACGCCGAAAACCGGCTACATGATCGAATCGATGGTCACCGCCATCGTCCACAACATCGCCGACGAACTGGCCGGCAAGGCGCCCGGCCACACCGGCACCTGGAGCACGATCTGCCTGGCCGACATGGGCGACACCGGCGCGGCCTTCGTGGCGATTCCGCAGATTCCGCCGCGTAACGTCACCTGGGCGAGAAAAGGCAAGTGGGTGCACCTGGCCAAGGTGGCGTTCGAAAAGTATTTCATGCGCAAGATGAAAACCGGCAATTCCGAACCGCTGTACGAGAAATACGTGCTGAAGGCGCTGGGCATCAAACGTCTCAACTAATCCCGATTGAACAGGAGCCGCCTTGAACAGGCTCGGATCCCGAGCTTACTGCTCGCAGGCTACGCCACGTAAAGCGATTGCTCCGCAAATAGCGGTCAGCCTATACAGAGAAACCGGCGAGAAAGCGGGCTGAATGCTGGTTCAGCCCTCGGCACTCCGGCCCCGCCTGAACTTTTCAGAAATTGAACTGCCGATCGAAGTACGTCGCCACCTTGTCCGGCGGCAAGGGCTTGGCGACCACATAGCCCTGGATTTCGTCGCAGCCCTGGTCTTTCAGAAACGCCACCTGTTCGACCGACTCCACGCCCTCGGCCACCACCCGCAGATTCAGGGCATGTGCCAGGCGGATGATGGCATTGGCGATCTCGGCGTCGTCGCTATCGGTCAGGACATCGTCCACGAAACTCTTGTCGATCTTGAGCGCGTCGATCGGCATGCGTTTCAACTGGCCCAGGTTGGAATGTCCGGTGCCGAAATCGTCGATGTAGACATGCAGGCCGCGCTGGCGCAAGGCATCGAGCATGTCGAAGGTACGCGCCGGATTCTCCATCGCCGCGCTCTCGGTCACTTCCAGTTGCAAATGCGATGACTCCATGCCGGTTTCCTTCAGGATGGCATCGATATCGTCGATCAGGCGCGCATCGGAAAACTGGCGCGGCGACAGATTGATGGCCACGGGCGGCGGGTTGAGGCCGGCATCGCGCCAGACGATCCATTGTTCGCAAGCCGCCCGTACCACCCAGCGGCCCAGCGGCATGATCAGGCCGGTTTCCTCGGCCACCGGAATGAATTGATCGGGCCAGATGATGCCGCCCGAACGGGTCAGCCAGCGCGCCAGGGCTTCCAGCCCCACCACGCGGCCGCTGGCAAGATCGACTTTCGGCTGATAGGCCAGCGCCAGTTCGTCGCGCTCGAGCGCCTGGCGCAGGCCGGTTTCCAGGTTCAGCTGTTGCTGCGCCACGGTGTTCAGTTCGTCGCTGAAATATCCGAAGCCGCTGCGGCGTTGCTTGGCCTGATACATCGCCAGATCGGCCTGGCGCAGCAAGGTGTTGGCGTCGAGCCCGTCGTCCGGATACACGCTGATGCCGATGCTGGCGCCGATGGCATAACGGCGCCGGTCGAGCTTGAACGATTCGGCCAACGCCTTGAGCAGCTTGCGGGCCACGCGGCTGGCGGCCCGCGACGCCGGCGGATGCATCAGGATGACGGCAAATTCGTCCCCGCCCAGCCGGGCGACGAAGTCGTCGGCGCGCAATTGCTCATCCAGCCGGTTGGCGACGACGCGCAACACCTGGTCGCCCACCTCGTGTCCCTGCGAATCGTTGATGTGCTTGAAGCGGTCGAGATCGATGAACAGCAGCGAGATCTGGAGTTTCTCGCGCTGCGCGCGTGCCAGTGCATGGCCGAGGAAATCCTGGAAATACGAACGGTTGGGCAGGCCGGTCAGCGGATCGTGGTTGGCCAGCATGTCGAGCCGCATTTCGGAATAGCGGCGCTCGGTCAGGGCAGCCGACACGAAGAGACCGCCCAGCGCCATGGTCATCATGCTGATCTGCAGCGCGAACACGTCGCGCGGCATCGTGGCGTTGGTCAGTCCGCCGAAGGAGACGAGCGAAACGCCCAGCACGATCAGCGCCGCCAGGAATATGGCCACGCTCGCCCCGGTCACCGAGAATCGCAGCGCCGCCCACAGCACGCCGGGCAGCAGGACGAACAGGACGATTTCGGCCGGCCGCAGGGGCTCGGCGTACTCCATCATCACACGGGTCAGCAGCAGCATGCCAAGCACCAGCACCAGGCCTTCCAGACGCGCGCCCTTGTTGGTCGGCAACAAATCCCAGCGCGACGCCGTCAGGAGCAGCGGCGCAATCAGGTACACCCCGAGCAGTTCCCCCAGCCACCAGACGCCCAAGGTCCGCCACACCAGGTCGGAATGCAGATGGCCGAAGAAGCCCAGGCTGAATACGCCCGCCAGCGCACTCACTGCACATCCCAGCGGCGCGGCTACGAGCGCAAACTTGGCGACGCTGGAAACATAATCGAGGGTGGAACTGAAGGGCGGCAGGTAGCGCGGCAGATACCCGATCACGGCGGCCCCCGCGGCCGCGCCGAGCGCCAGGCGGAATGCCGCTTCCGGCGGCAGGATCTGGCTGTTGAGCGCAAACGATCCCAGCAGCACCCCCACGACGCCTGCCATGCCGAAGCGCAGGCTCGCCATGGCGCCGATACCGGCTGCCAGCCAGACCACGGCCACCACATTGGCGACATACGCCGTGATCTTGAGGCTGGCCCATCCCGCCAGGGCATAGGCCAGCGCCGTCAGCCCAACAATCAGCGCAATGCGCCTGACTTCGGTCAGGGCTGGCAATGCCGGAAGGGCCAAGACGTTAAACCCGGCTACTGAGCGGGGTCGACCTCGGCGCGCACGGACTCCAATGCGTCCTTGAGTGTCTCCTCGGACAAGCCATTGAGTTGTTCGGCCAGCATTTCGGCAGCATCGATGGTGTCGGCTTCATCGGGCAGGCTGTCGGTATCGAGGTTGGCGACGAATACCGCCGCCGCGCCGGTCACCTGCAAGAGCTGGCGGCGCTCGTTCATCAACATGTCGATTTCATCGCGCAGCAGGCGGATTTCATCTTCTTTCATGGCGTGCAGGGTCATGCGTATCTCCGTGTTTCTTCATCTGGTCAGCCAAACAGGGTCAATACCCCGGTGTAGCCATATAAACGGTTGTAGGAAATTTCCCCGTTGGCAAAGAATCCCACCAACGGGAAGTCTCCGAGCGTGTCGCGAATCAATTCCAATTCCCGGTTCGGCGCACCGAACATGTGCTGGCCGCGCCCTAGGCAGGAATAATACACGCCGCCCCGGATCGGTACGCCCAGTTGCGCCCCGATGGCCGAGAGCATCCGCAACAGGTCGTCTTCGGCGGTTTGCTGGTCGCGTCGACAGAACAGCAGTTCGTCTCCCGGCTCGACATACTCGCCGACCGCCACGAGATCGTTCTGCGGATCGACGCCGAGAATGTTGCGCACCAGATAATCCCCGGTATCCGAACCGCGAACCGGCAGGCCGACGAAAATATAGCCAGCCGCACGCCGCAGATCGCGCGCCAGCACCTCGCCGATTTCCTCCTTCATCACATCCAGCACCGGACGGTGATCGAGACTGCCGATGACGTTCTTGTTCGCTGTGGTGATGCGATGGCGCGGTCCCAGCGGCGAGATGCCCTGCGTCAGCCGCGTCGCCAGCTTCACCTGTTCGCTGAACAGTACGCCCGACAAGCCGCCGCTCACCACGCCATCGCTGATCTGCGCCGTCGTCTCGCCCCGCGAACTCGACAACCCGCCGACGACAAATCCGCTCGATACGTGTGCGGAAAGACTGTCGATCAGTTCCTGCATGCGGCTGTTTGCCGGGTCGCCATGCGCCACGGCGAAATAGGCTTGCGCCGGCTGCGTCTCGATGTCCTGCGGCGAACGCAGCACCGGCAGCATGCTGAAGTCGGCGGGATCGAATTCCGCCAGCATCACGGCCAGTGCCGGTTCTTCCAGATACTCCACGCCCGTGGCGCAGACGCCGACTCCCACGCTGCCGGTCCAGTGGGACACGCCGGTCGCGCTTTTGAAGAACGCCAGGATCGCATCGAGTTCGCCGGCAAAGACGTCCGACGCATACAGGAACCCAAGCGTCGCCTCCGACGGAATCGCACCCAGCTGGCCCATGCAGGCCTGGGCCGCCTGGGTCCAGTCGGGATTCGCGGCGTGGGCGAATTTGAAGGGCGATGTCATGTCTTTAAGGCAGGGAATGCATCAGCACGGCGCGCCGGCCTTTCGGCCGGCAAGGCCATGCATCAGTAGCCCGTCTGGCCGCTGCTCGGCAACTCGCCTTCGCCGAAGAAGTTCCACAGCAGATGGGCGACCACTTCCGGGGCGATCACGGTGTGCTGGTTATGGCTTTCCTGCAGCGCCACCCGCAGCTTCTTGCGCAGTTCGGGATCGCCGGTCAGGTCGAAAATGATGTCCACCTTCGCCCCCATGGTCACCACTTCCATCGCATCCTTGAACACCGGCACCTTGCTATGGCTGAACCCCAATGCAACGGGCGATTCCAGATTGCGGTGCGCGACGGCGACGATCTCCACGTTGACGCCCTCTTCCTGGATCTTCTCCAGAAAATGTTCGGCAAATTTCTCCCCGACTTCACCCAGCCCCAGCAGGGCAACCTTGACGACATGACTCATGAAAGAACTCCTCGTATCAGTTATGGTGGAAACAGTGGACCTGTTTTTTTATTCGCCCATGCGATCCGGATGACCCGGTCGCCTGTCGGCGCATTGTTTGCGCATGGGTAGCATACGGTCCCAGCCCGCGCCTGTCGATACTGCGGCCGCCAGTCCCTACGACGCATCGTGCAAGCCTCACCTGTTCACGCCCCACGGGCCGGGGATATGATTCGGCTTATCATTCAAGGCGTCCGTCATGCCCGACATTGCTTCGCTCCACCCGTTCATCACCCCCTATGCCAGCGGCATGCTGGAAACGGCAGGTCGCCATCGCATCTACTGGGAAACGTCCGGCAACCCGGATGGCATTCCGGTGCTGTTCGTGCACGGCGGGCCCGGTTCCAGCACGTCGCCTGTGCAGCGGCGGTTCTTCGATCCGGCACGCTACCGCATCGTTTTGTTCGACCAGCGCGGCAGCGGCCGCTCCACGCCGCATGGCGAACTGGTCGACAACACCACGCCGCATCTGATCGCCGACATGGAAGCGCTGCGACGCGAGCTCGGCATCGCGTCCTGGCTGGTGTTCGGCGGCTCGTGGGGCTCGACCCTGGCACTCGCCTACGCCGAGGCGCATCCCGAGCGCTGCCGCGGGCTGGTGCTGCGGGGCATTTTCCTCTGTCGCAAAAGCGAGATCGACTGGTTTCTCCACGGTATTCGTACCCTCTTTCCCGAGGCGCAGCGCCAACTCGCCGAATTCATTCCCGAGGACGAACGCCATGATCTGCTGACGGCCTACCATCGCCGCCTCGTCGATCCCGACCCGACCGTGCACCAGCCTGCCGCCCATCATTGGGCCACCTTCGAGGCGTCGTGCTCGACCCTGCTGCCCAATCCCGAACTCGTCTCCGCGTTCGGCGACGACAAAAGAGCCCTGTCGTTGTCACGGATCGAAGCGCACTATTTCGTCAACAACATTTTCCTGCCCGACAACAGCCTGCTCGCCAACGTCGATCGCATCCGCGGCATTCCGGCGATCATCGTGCAGGGACGCTACGACGCCGTCTGCCCCATCGTGTCGGCCGACGAACTCGCGCGCGCCTGGCCCGAAGCCCGCTATGTCATCGTGCCAGATGCCGGGCATTCGGCGTTCGAGCCGGGCGTCGCCCGCGAACTGGTCGCCGCCTGCGATCGCTTCGCCCAGACCGGAGCATTCGACTGATGGCCCTGTCGCCTTACGTCTTCGATGCCAGCGCGGAAAACTTCAACCGGCTGGTGCTGGAAAACTCGCACAAGGGCCCGGTGCTGGTGCATTTCTGGACCCCCAAAGCCGGCCCCCCGCTTCATCCTGATGCCGCGGCTGGTCAAGCTCGCCGCTGAATACGGCGGCAAGTTCCTGCTCGTCATGCTGAACACCGACGAGTTGCCCGAGCTGGCGCGCCGTTTCAGCGTGAATTCGGTACCGACGGTGAAATTCTTCTGGCGCGGCGAGGTCGCCCACACCATCCACGGCGCCGATCCCGACAGCAGCTTCCGCGAAGTACTCGACCGCTTCATCGCGGGCGACGCCAACCGCGCCCATGCGCTCGGCGTGGCCGCGTGGCAGGCGGGCAACGTGCAGCAGGCGCGCATGCTGCTCGCCAACGCGGCGATGGCCGAGCCCGACAATCTCGCCATCCCGCGCGACCTCGCCAAATTGCTGTGGGCCGAAGGCGAAGGCGAACAGGCCCTGAAACTGCTGGACAGCCTGCCGCCGGAAGCACGGACGGAGCCCGAGATCGCCCGCCTGCACGCGCACCTGAACCTGGCCGAAACCGCTCGCCAGGCGCCCTCGCTGTCCGAACTCGACGCCCACCTTGCGCAGCAGCCGGACGACGTGGGTGCGCATTTCCAGCGCGCAGCCCGGTTGCTGGCGGCAGACCAGTTTGCTGCCGCCATGGACGAGTTGCTGTGGGTCGCCCGAACCGATCGCAGCTACCGCCATGACATTGGCCGCAGCAGTCTGCTCGCCCTGTTCGATCTGCTGGGCAGCACGCATCCGCTGACGCGGCAATACCGCCAGGCGCTGTCCGAATCGCTGCATTGAAGTTCGACCACCCCGCGTTCGCACCTTATCGGCCGCTGATCGATGCGCTGGACCTCGGACGCGCCCAGCCCACGCCCAGCCCGGATTGCCTCGACGCGCTCAACGCCCAGGCCATCCGCCTCGATACACGCAACGCAGGCGGCCTGCCGCTGCGTTTTTTTGCGCCCGACGGCCGCCTGTCCGCGCGCGATTACGAAACGCATATCCTGCAGACCGGCCAGGTACCGACTCGCGCCGAGACCTGGCACGACGTGCTGAATGCGCTGGTCTGGCTGCGTTTCTCGCGCTTCAAGGCCGCGTTGAATGCGGCCCATGGCAGCGCGATTGCCGGCGAGACCGGGCCAACCCGAGGCCGCCGCCGCGATGCGCTGACGGTACTGGACGAATCCGGCGTGTGGGTGATCAGCCGCGATCCGGCGTGGCCAGCCCTGCTGGCCGAACGCGCCTGGCGGCCGCTGTTCTGGGATCACCGGCATGCGGTCGAAACCACGATGCGATTTGTAGTGGTCGGTCATGCGCTGCTGGAAAAGCTGCTCGCCCCCTACCCGGGGATGACTGGGAAATGTCTGACCTTGATTGCGGCGTCGCTCGACCCCGATGTTGTGGAGGGATTGTCGGTTCGTGCGCTCGCCGGGATCGACTCGCCACGCCAGCTCGCACCCTTGCCGGTGCAGGGCATCCCGGGCTGGGACCCGGCCAACGCAAGCGCGGCGTATTACGCCAACCAGGACGTCTTCAGGCCGGCGCGCCGCATCCCCTCATGACATGAACGGCCCGTGCCCGCCGTACGCGGTCCGCCTCAGCCTGCCGCAGCCGGCCACGCGCCGCCCGTCACCCAGGCCTGGGCCATATCCAGATCGTCAAACAGACGGATATCCGCCGACATGAACATGCGGTTCACCCACATGCTCCACGCCACCCACTGGTCACCGGTCAGAATGGCGATACGACCGAAATCGGTCTTGTGCTCGCGGGAAAACTTCAGTTCCTCCCACGCCACGTCGACACTGAACGACAGCATGTCACGCAGATCGAACAGCAGGTTGACCGTACCCTGGAACTGGATGCCGTAGTTCACCGCCTGTTCAAACTCCTGATAATCGGCCAGCGTGAATTGGCCCATCACGGTGACGGCGATCTGGTTGTCCTTGACGTTCAGGCTGATCATGGTGCGCTCCTCTGGAAAGTGCTTTCACTATAGCGAATCGGGCGGGGTTGAGGTTGACGCGCGTACTGCCCAGATGCCTGCGACTGCCACCACTGCCATACCCACCCATGCCATCAGCGACAGCCGCTCACCGAACAGCAGCACCCCGTACAAGGCGGAAAATCCGACCGTAGTGTAGGCCAGCGAGCCGACCGTGAGCGTGCGGCCGCGATGATACGCCCGCGTCAACGCCAGTTGCGCGACTGTGGCGGTGGCGCCGATGCCAATCAACCACGGCCAGTCGGCCTGCTGCGGAATGTGAGACCCGGCCAGCGCCATCCAGGCTGCGCCGCCCGCGGTCGATAGCAGCGTGAAGTAAAACACCACACGCCATTCGGACTCGCCCAGTCTGCCCAGATTCTTGACGTTGACGTAGGCCATCGCGGCCAGCATCCCCGACGCCAGACCGGCCAATGCAGGCAGCCAGGCCTGGCCCTGAACCTGCGGCCGCAACAAGAGCAATACGCCGACGAAGCCCATCAGTACCGCGCCGACAAGGCCACGTCCGTGGCGTTCATGCAGCCACCAGGCCGACAAGGCGGCGAGAAACAGCGGTGCCGTGTAATTGAGCGTGACCGCGGTGGCGAGCGGCAGTTGCGACAAGGCGTAGAAGAACAGCACCAGCGCAGTGAAACCCGCCAGCCCGCGCCACAGATGGGCTTTGAAGCAAGGCGTGGCAAGCGGAGCCCACACCCGGCGATGGCGGATGGCGATCGCCGCCCAGATTGCCAGCAGGCCGAATGCCGATCGATAGAACACCAGCTCGGCGGGCGAGAAGCTTGCGGATGCGTGTTTCACCAGCACGCTCATCAGCGCGAACAAGGCAGCCGCCACCAGCATCCAGCTCGACTTCATGGCGGGCAGACGAAAAAAACGGGCGGCATCGGCCGCCCCAGACTGCTGACAAAGCCCCCACTCGTTGGGGGCTTTGTGTTTGAATCGTGGGCATGCTCAAACCGCCCGCCCCCCACCAGCACCGTCTGGAAATGGTCACCCTCGAGGAGCTGGTTCCCGCGGACCACCTGCTTCGCCTGATCGACCGCCACATTCCCTTCGACTTCATCCGCGACGCCACCGCGCACCTCTACTGCGCCGACAATGGCCGCCCCGCCGTCGACCCCGTGCAGCTGTTCAAGATGCTCTTCATCGGCTACCTCTTCGGCGTCCGCTCCGAACGCCAGCTGGTGCGCGAGATCCAGGTCAACGTCGCCTACCGCTGGTTTCTCGGCCTCGGATTGACCGACCGCGTCATCGACGCCTCCACCTTCTCGCAGAACCGCCGCCGCCGCTTCAGTGGCACCGACATCGAACAGATCATCTTCGACCGCATCGTCGAGGCGGCCATCGAGCACGGCCTCATCGGCGGACGCGTCTTCTACAGCGACAGCACCCACCTCAAAGCCAGTGCCAACAAGAACCGGCACGACGTGCACCGGGTCGAGCAGACGCCCGCCGCCTACCTCGCCGAACTCGAATCAGCAATCGAGGCCGACCGCGCCGACCACGGCAAGCCGCCCCTGCCGCCTGCCGACGGCAACCCGCCCGCCAAGGACATCAAGGTCAGCCGCACCGATCCGGATGCCGGCTATATGGTGCGCGACGGCAAGCCCACCGGCTTCTTCTACCTCGATCACCGCACCGTCGACAGCCAGCATGCGCTGATCACCGATATCCACGTCACCCCTGCCAGCGTCCATGACAGCACGCCTTATCTGGACCGGCTCGACCGCATGCGGCGACGCTTCGGATTTGACGTTGGTGCGGTCGGACTGGATGCCGGCTATTTCACCCCGGCCATCTGCAAGGGCTTGAACGAGCGGGACATCTACGGCGTCATCGGCTATCGCCGTCCGAACCATCGCGACGGCTACTTCTACAAGCGCGACTATGTCTACGACCGGGCGCGCGACGTCTATGTCTGCCCCAACGGCCAGCACCTCGCCTGGCGCACCACCAACCGCCAGGGCTACCGGGAGTACGCTTCAAACGCCGCGCAATGCGCGCATTGCCCGATGAAGGGGCAATGCACGAAGAGCGCCAACGGCATCAAGGTCGTCATCCGCCATGTGTGGGAAGACCACAAGGAAGCGGTCGACGCGCACCGGCTGACGGAAACCGGCAAGCGCCTTTACAAGCGCCGCAAGGAGACGGTGGAGCGCAGCTTTGCCGATGCCAAGGAGCTGCATGGGCATCGCTATGCCCGCTTCCGGGGATTGGCGAAGGTGAGAGCCCAGGCCTTGCTGGCGGGGGCCTGCCAGAACATGAAGAAGATGGCACGCCTGCTGGCGCGGGTGGCGGCCCGCCTTTTACACGCCCTACGACCCGCTCAGACGTCGTGGCTGTGTAAGAGCCGCTTGCGAGATCTCGATGGCGAATTGTTGCTTCGATCGGCGTGTCAGTACGCTTGAATCGAAATCCGCAAAAACAAAACCCCGTCTTCGGAAAAAGACGGAGTTTGTCAGCAAGCTGG
>JBDRCF010000021.1:0-58398 GCA_043821985.1 Pseudomonadota bacterium | reverse complement strand
ACTCACCCGTTCGCCACTCGCCACCAGGAGCAAGCTCCCGTGCTGCCGTTCGACTTGCATGTGTAAAGCATTCCGCCAGCGTTCAATCTGAGCCAGGATCAAACTCTTCAGTTCAATCTCTGCAATTACTACTAATACTTCAGTCGCTCAACTCAAACTCACATCGCTAAATTAATAACGACGCTTCATTCAAGTGTGAGCATTTATGCTAGTTGTCAGACCCAGAAAACTAGGCCCAACTACCGCAACAACACCCACACCTATCGGCTGTAAATTGTTAAAGATCAATCTCTTACTGACTTCGCTTTCGCTGCGTTGCCGTTTCGAGAGGTGCGCATTCTACGTAGATCACATAAAACGTCAACACTTATTTTCGAAATGGTTGCGGGGGCAGGATTTGAACCTACGACCTTCGGGTTATGAGCCCGACGAGCTGCCAGACTGCTCCACCCCGCGCCTGTCGCAAATGAAACCGCGTCAATCGAGAAGCGGAACTATAGCAAAGCGTGCTTGGCCCCGTCAACACTTGCGGGCTTTATGACTAAGCCCATCGAGCTCCATTGGCAACATTTCCAATGTTTTCAATCGACTGAATGAGCCCTGCCACCGCAGGCCAAGATGGCGATAACGGCGGACAGCGCGAAACAGCCGGAAACCATGCACACTTATTGTGCAGACAATGTGTCGGCAAACTCGCTACCATTTGGCGTCCCGTCGATAGAAAGTCCGCTTGTGCACATTTCCGATTTTTCCCTGTCGCGCCTGCCGCGCATCGAGTTCGGTCCCGGCGTGCTCGGCAAGTTGCCGGCCATTGCCCGCACCTACGGCACTCGTGCCTTGCTGGTGACCGGCGCGGGTTCGCTGAAGAACTCGCCATTCTGGGCAACCGTGACGGACGGGCTGAAGGCGCAGGGGGTTGCCTGGTTGCATCTGGCTGTTCCGGGCGAACCCTCTCCGCTGATGGTGGATGAGGCCGTGCGCGCCTTACGCCCGGAGTCCGTTGACGTGGTCATCGGCCTCGGCGGCGGCAGCGCGCTGGATGCGGCCAAGGCGATTGCCGGTCTGCTCAAGCCCGGCAACTCGGTGATGGACCACCTGGAAGGCGTGGGACCCGAACTCGCGTACGCCGGTCCGGCCACACCGTTCATTGCCGTACCGACCACCGCCGGCACCGGCTCGGAGGCGACCAAGAACGCCGTATTAAGCATGCAGGGCGCGGATGGCTTCAAGAAATCCTTCCGCGACGAAAAACTGGTGGCCGAAGTTGCACTGGTCGACCCCGATCTCCTCGCCACCTGCCCTGCCTCCGTGACTGCAGCGAACGGGATGGATGCCTTCACCCAATTGCTGGAATCCTATGTTTCCTGCCGCGCCGCGCCCTTGACCGATTCGCTTGCCTGGGGCGGCATGAAGGCCGCCCGCGACGGCTTGCTGGCCTTGTATGCCGATGCCGGCGATGCCGCCGCGCGCAATCGCATGGCCTACGCGGCGCTGGTATCGGGCATCACACTGGCGCAGGTCGGGCTCGGCTCGGTGCACGGACTGGCCGCGCCATTGGGGGCATTCTTCCCGATTCCGCACGGCGTCGCGTGCGGCACGCTGGTGGCGCAGGCCACACGCGTCAATATCGACGCGCTACAGGCACGCGAGGCGAATCACCCGGCGCTGGAAAAATATGCACAAGTGGGGCGCCTGCTGAGCAAGCAGGGCCAACTGAACCAGACTGCGTCACACGCCGTCCTGATCGATACGCTCGACGCCTGGACACGCAAACTTCAGCTTCCCTCCCTGGCGCAGTACGGCGTGACGCCCGCAGATATCCCGCGCATCGTGGCCAACAGCCGCGGCAGCAGCATGAAAACCAATCCGATTGCGCTCACCGACGCTGAAATCGCGGGCATTCTCGCCGCGCGCATCTGACGCCCGCTCAAGTTAAACGGCTGTCGTCCGCTATTTCTGCGATCTCATCATCTGGAACGCAACCATGCCCGGCCTCCTGCTTTTCTTCATCGTGCTCGCACTTCCGGCAGTCTATGGCGTGTTCATCTTCAACCAGCTTGTCACGCTGAAGCATAACGTCGGCAAGGCCTGGTCGAATATCGACATCCTGCTCAAGCAGCGCCATGACGAATTGCCGAAGCTGGTCGAAACCTGCAAGCAATACATGCAGTTCGAACAGGAGACGCTTGAAAAAGTGATGCACGCGCGCAGCCAGGTCGCGAGCGCACGGGAATCGCAGAACATCCCCGCGCTGGGGCAGGCCGAAGGCGCATTGCGCGTGGGACTCGGCAATCTGTTCGCGGTCGCCGAGGCCTATCCCGAACTGAAGACCAACGAAACCTTCCTGCATCTGCAGGCGCGCATTACCGGGCTGGAAAACGCGATTGCCGACCGCCGCGAGTTCTACAACGATTCGGTCAACGTCAACAACGTGCGGGTGGAGCAGTTTCCCGACACCCTCGTGGCGCGTCTGTTCGCCTTCCGTCAGTTTCCGCTGTTGCGCTTCGCTGCCGAGGAAAAGAAAGACGTTGACCTGAAGCAGCTCTTCGACCGCTGATGCTCCCGGTACGCTGGACGGCCGAATGGCGGCACGACTACGCCAATTTCGCGCTGGGCGGCGGCAATCTGGCCATTCTGCTGCTCGGCTTCCAGCTGCATTCCCATCTAGGCTGGCAAATCAGTTTTGCGTTGGTCGGGCTGACCAGTTTCTGGGCGTGGTTTGCCAACCTCAAGCGCTATCGCACCGTGGCGGATACGCCAACCTCGCGCATCGCCTCGGCCCCGCAAGGCTACATCGAGCTCGTCGGACGCGGCAGCCAGCCGCCGGGCGACAACCTGATCAGCCCCGTCAACGGCCTGCCCTGCCTGTGGTACCGCTACCGCATCGAGCGCAAGAACGGCGACCGCTGGGAATACGTCGAATCCGGGATATCGCATGACACGTTCGGCGTGGACGACGGCAGCGGCAGCGTGCTGATCGATCCCGACGGCGCGGAAATTCTTACTTCGCGCAAACAGATCTCGACCTCGGGCGATTATCGCAAAACAGAATGGACGCTGATCGAAGGCGACACCATTTACGTGATCGGCGACCACGTAACCCTGGGCGGCCCCAATGCCGTGCTCGACAAGAAGGCCGATCTCGCGGCGCTGCTGGCCGAATGGAAGGCCGACAAGACCGCCTTGCTCGCGCGCTTCGACGCCGACCGCGACGGCGAAATCAGCCTCGACGAGTGGGAGCGCGCGCGCCAGGCCGCATCCGACGAAGTCGACCGGGCTCATCTCGATATCCGCCTGAAAGACGGCATTCATCTTGTGCGCAAACCGTCGCATGGCCGCCCCTTCCTGATCGCCAACCGCGAAGTCACCGCGCTGGTGCGGCATTTTCGGCTATGGAGCTGGCTGCACCTGGCGCTGACGATGGGCGCCCTGATCGGCTTGACGCTGCTCGGGCGCACAGCCTGACGCTTGCCCTGCCCGGCTTCCCGCCCTATAGTCAAGGCACGGAGGACGCATCATGAAACCTGCCATACCCGAGACCCCTGCTGAATACGACCACACCCGCATCATCGAGCGACCGGATGGATGCTACTGGATCGATGCCATGACCGGCGAGGAATATGGTCCCTTCGCCAGCCTGCTGGAAGCCGTACAGGACATGGAGTACAACGCCGACAGCGACTACGAGCCTGGCGAAACGGTGGAAGAGGCCGAAGAAGAGATCGGCATCTCCGACTGGATCGACCCCGACACCGGCGACCCTGGCGAAGCGTCTCACCGCCCCGTCGACTGATTCGCGGCTAGCCCGGATACGCCCCGGTCTGCGGCTTCCGCCATTCGCGCCTCGCGCTCGAACGGATTGTCGCGATAGGGATTGCCGCCGCGCAGCCACGCAAGCAACCCGGCCAGCGGATACAGCACCAGCAGCAAAACACCCCAGCGTTCAAATTGCCTGACATGCGCACGCTCGTGCACACGCGTGGCGGCCAGGGCACTCGATGACACGCCCAGCACGACGTGTCCCAGCGTGATTGCCGCGACCGGTCCGCTGAACGGCAAGCCGCGCCGCAACACCCATGCCGGCCAGCCGCCCGCGGTTTCCAGCACACCATCTACCTGCCGCAGGGCGCCTCCGCTCCCCCGTGCGGCGAGCGCAATCAGCACGCCCAACAGGGTGACCGGAAACGGCCACAGATAGCGCAGGAAGCGGCGCATTCAGGTATCCAGTACGCCAACGAACCAACGCGCCTCGTGCAAACCTTCCGCCACGAAATGCCGGCGCGCCTGTTCGAGCTGCGTCGCGGTCCCCGCCGCATACACGTCGAAGCGATGCAGATCCGGGTAATCCGTCACAATGCCTTGCAGCACGGCATCCAGGTCGTCGGTCGGCGCATGCGGCAGGTAGTTGAAATTATCCAGCGCATCGGTCCAGGCGCGACACAGGTTGTCCTGATAATGCCCGGCCTCGTCGGCCAGCCAGTGCAGATCCATCGACTCGGCCAGTTCCAGCGACATGGCATGCTGGATCAGGCTCTTGATCGGCGCGAAGCCCGCGCCGAAAGCGAGGAAAATCACCGGACGCGGCGAGTCCTCGTCCAGCACGAATTCGCCGAAGGGCCCTTCCACCTTCACCACGTCATTGGCCTTCAAGCTGCCAAACACGCTCTCGACAAAAGCATCGTCCGCCCGGCGCGGGATCTGGATCTCGATGTGGCGATCCTCGCACGGGCAACTGGCAATGGCATAGCGCCCCTTCACCCCGTCGATCGACACGTCGACGCTCTGGCCGCCGAGATAACGCAGGCGCTGGCTGCGCGGCGCGAGAATATGCAGCGCAGCCATGTGCGGATTGAACACCTCGATCGACTTCACCTTGGCGGTCAGCTGCTGCACCGGAATATCGCGCGCGCCCGCCACATTGGCTTCGATCACCACGTCGTTGACCGGCGCATAGGCGCACAGCAGGATCATCCCGGCCTCTTTTTCGGCTTCTTTCAGAACATAGTCGTGCGCATGGACCTTCGTCACCTCGCCCGACAGCACACGCGCCTTGCAGTCGCCGCAATTGCCGTTGCTGCAGCCGTAATTCAGCGACACGCCATTACGCAGCGCGGCTTCCAGCAAGGTGTCGTTGCCCTCCACGTAGAATTCGTGGCCGCTGGGCTGGATGGTCACATGGGCTGACATGATTTTGAATATCCTTTCCTGCGCAATCGTCGCCTGCGCCTGCACCGCATCCGGCGGAACCTCGGCCAGATTGCGCAGCAGAAATGCGCGCACGGTATGCAGGGCATGGCGCGTTTCCGCGCTTTGGTCTTCTTCGATTTCGTCGATCTTCTCGTCGAGCCAGGTCATCACGTTGCCGTAATGCAGCAGCAAGGCCCTGGCTGCCGCATAGTCGTTGCCCAGCGCGTTCAGGCGGGCCACCAGCACGTCCTTGTCGGGCAGCGCACGCTCCAGCACCCGCTTGGCGAACGCCTTGTCCTTGATTTCCTGGACCCGACGAAACTCGGCATCGTCATCCCACTTCACATCCGGGAACACGCGCAGCAATTCGTCGAGCTCGACCATGCCATCAAAGGTTGCCAGCACACCGCCGCGAATCATCTCCTGCAGCGCATGACGCGGCTGGCCGACCAGCTTGGCCACACGGGAAAGCGGAAGTAAATGGCTCATGGCACGATGGTACTCCGTGTCCGCGGCGGACAGAATCGGCACTTCACCAGATTCTGAATCCCTGATTCGCCCGGCCACCCCGTCTGACAATACAATCCCGTCATGCCGTCCATCACCATCCGTTCGTGTCCCGCCGACGCCCGCGCCGCCCTCGAACAGGCCGGGCTCGCCCCCGCCTGGGCGCGGTTGTATGCCGCCCGCGGCGTCAGCCATCCCGACGAAGTCGCCCACCGCCTGCCGCAGCTGCTGCCGCCCGCCGGCCTGCTGCACATCGACCGCGCCGCCGCGCTGCTGGCCGACGCCATTCGCGATCACAAGCGCCTGCTCATCATCGCCGACTACGACGCCGATGGCGCCACGGCCTGCGCGGTCGGCGTGCGCGGCCTGCGCCTGCTCGGCGCGCAGGTCGATTTCATCGTGCCCAACCGGCTCGAACACGGCTACGGCCTCACCCCCGACATCGTGAAGCTCGCCGCCGCACGACAGCCCGACCTGCTGGTCACCGTGGACAACGGCATCGCTGCGGTCGAAGGCGTGGCGGCGGCGAACGCCCTCGGCATTCCGGTGCTGGTCACCGACCACCACCTGCCCGGCGACGCGTTGCCGGACGCTGTCTGCATCGTCAATCCCAACCAGCCAGGTTGCAGCTTCGGCTCGAAGAATCTGGCCGGGGTCGGCGTGATGTTCTACGTGCTGCTGGCACTGCGCGCCGAACTGCGCCAGCGCGGCGCCTATGCCGACACGCCCGAGCCGGACCTGCGCGCCCTGCTCGACCTGGTCGCGCTCGGCACGGTGGCCGACGTGGTGAAACTCGATGCCAACAACCGCACCCTGGTCGCCCAGGGGCTGGCGCGCATGCGCGCGGGCAAGGCCAGCGCCGGCGTCAACGCGCTGTTCCGCGCCGCCGGGCGCGAGCCTGCGCGCGCCACCGTATTCGACCTCGGCTTCATGCTCGGCCCGCGGCTGAATGCCGCCGGCCGCATCGACGACATGGCGCTCGGCATCGAATGCCTGCTGGCCGACGCCCCCGCCGTCGCGCAGCGGCTGGCGCAACAGCTCGACACGCTCAATCGCGCGCGGCGCGACGTCGAGGCCGACATGCTGGAGGAGGCGCTCGCCATCCTCGCCACCTTCAATCCCGACGACAGCCACAGCCTCACGGCGTTTCAGCCCGACTGGCACGTCGGCGTGATCGGCATCCTGGCATCGCGCCTGAAGGACAAATTCCACCGCCCCACCATCGTGCTGGCCCAAAGCGAGAGCGGAGGAGCGGGAGGGTCGCTGCAGTCGCAGCGGGGACCCACCGGCCTACCCCTTGCGAGTGAGCTCAAAGGCTCCGGCCGCTCGATTCCCGGCCTGCATCTGCGTGATGCGCTCGACCTGATCGACAAGCGCCACCCCGGCCTGATCGTCAAGTTCGGCGGCCACGCCATGGCCGCCGGGCTCAGCATTCCCGCCGGACGCCACGCGGAATTCAGCCAAGCATTCGAGGCCGTGGTGCGCGAACTGATCGACCCGGCAGATCTCGATGGCAGGATCGAAACCGACGGCGAGCTGGCTCTTGCCGAACATAGCTACGCGCTCGCCGAGCAGTTCGACCATGCGGTCTGGGGGCAGGGCTTCCCTGCGCCGCTGTTCACCGCCACCTTCGATGTCGTGGCGCAGCGCGTCGTCGGCGAAAAGCACCTGAAACTCAAGCTAGCGCGCGGGGAGACCTCGTTCGACGCCATGCGGTTCTTCCAGGCCGACCCGCTGCCCGACCGCATCCGCGCCGTCTACGCGCTCATGCCGAACGAATTCAATGGCCAGCAGTCATTGCAACTCAAACTGCAACACTGGGAGCCTGCGGGAGAATAGTTACAAGATGCAAGTTACAAGTTACAAGTTTCAATGGAACGAGCGGCCCCATACCAAGCCACGATCCCCTTGCAACTTGCACCTTGAAACTTGAAACTGCCTTTTATGCCGCCGATCACACTCGCCCTCATTCTGCTGAATGTTCTCGTCTATGTGCTCGAACTCGTCACCGGGCCCGAGATCATCCGCATCTTCGGCCTGTGGCCGCCGGGCTCGGGCAGCACATTCCATCTGTGGCAACTGGTCACCTACAGCTTCCTGCACGGCTCGCTTACGCATCTGGGATTCAACATGTTCGCCGTGTGGATGTTCGGCGCCGAACTGGAAAGGCGCTGGAACGACCTGCGCTACCTGCTGACCTACCTGCTCAGCGTCGTCGTGGCCGCGATGACGCAGATCGCCGTCTCCGGCTACTTCCTGCACAGCAGCAGCCCCGTCATCGGCGCCTCCGGCGGCGTGTTCGGCCTGCTGCTGGCCTATGCGATGTACTTCCCGCGCAACGTCATCAGCATCATTTTCCTGCCTTTCATCCGCATTCCCGCGCGCACCTTCGTCCTCGGCTACGGCGTCGTCGAACTCATCCTCGGCCTCACCAGCACCGATGCTGGCGTCGCCCACTTCGCCCACCTCGGCGGGTTGTTCGGCGGTTGGCTAGGCGTGCAGTATTTCCGCGGGCGCGGGGTGTTCGGGAAACGATAACGCGTGTCCAGCAGGCCGACCGGACTGAGACTAACCACCAGGGAAATTAAGCGCGAAGCAACGGCAATAGACGCAAACGTGTGCGATTGGGATCAACCGTCAGCAAAGCGCCTTCCTGCAGTTCTGACTCCATTTGGCGCAGTGCAGCGGCAACCTGAGCACCAATCCTGTCCGGGTTGACGTCCTCTGCGCGGATTTGAACAACGCTCGGTTTCTCACCATGAGTTGCAGCCAGAATCGCGCTGAAATCAAGATCATGAGTAAGCACGACGTAATCGTTTGCCGCTGCATAGGCCATGATTTCTGGATCAGGTGCATTGATTCTCCCGACTGCCGACCAATGGGCAGCCTGCAAACCCAATCCGTTTAGCCTATCCACCCAGCGCGGTGACAGATTCATGTCAACGAGCACTTTCATGCGTTGGCCAGCATAACCTCGCGTTCTTCGGCACGCCACGCGGCATAGCGCAGCGCTTGCATGATGTCTTCGCGTTCCAGGTAAGGATAGTCGGCGAGAATTTCCTCAATGCTGCGCCCAGCGCCGACCTGACTCACTACCATGCCAACCGTGACACGCATTCCCCGAATGCAGGCCTTACCGCCCATCATCTCAGGTTGCTGGGTAATACGATCGAGTCCCTGCGTCATGGCCCGCTCCAGAATCAAATGAATTTCAATAATTATGCGTCAAGAATAGCCCGAGACCAGAAGGCTCGCACATTGTCCATCTATCCACCCTAGCCATTACTCGCCTCTCGAATCCTGTCTCCTGAGCCTTGCACCTCAGGCATAGCCCTCGGGGTTGCCCGCTTGCCAGCGCCACGCATCGGCACACATACGCGACAGATCGTATTCGGCGCGCCAGCCCAGCTCGCGCGCCGCGCGTGCCGGATCGGCCCAGCATTGCGCCACGTCTCCGGGACGGCGCGCGACGATCCGGTAAGGCACCGGTTTACCGCTGGCCGCCTCGAACGCACGCACCATGTCGAGCACGCTCACTCCGCGCCCGGTACCCAGGTTCCAGGTCTGCACCCCGCCCAGTTGCAGCAATTTGTTCAGCGCCGCCACATGCCCGCGCGCCAGGTCGACCACATGGATATAGTCGCGCACGCCGGTGCCGTCCGGCGTGGAATAGTCGCCGCCGAACACGTTGAGATGCGGGCGCCGGCCCACCGCCACCTGCGCCACATAGGGCATCAGGTTGTTGGGAATGCCGCGCGGATCTTCGCCGATCAGTCCCGATTCGTGCGCGCCCACGGGGTTGAAATAGCGCAGCAGCGCAATGTTCCAGGCCGGATCGGCCAGGGCGACATCGCGCAGCATGTCCTCGATGAACAATTTGGAACGGCCATAGGGATTGGTCGCCGACAGCGGAAAATCCTCGGTGATCGGCACCGTCGCCGGATCGCCGTACACCGTGGCGGACGACGAGAACACCACCGCCTTCACGCCAGCCGCCGCCATTTCCTCGAACAGCGCGATACTGCCTGCGATATTGTTGTCGTAATACAGGAGCGGTTTTTCCACCGACTCGCCCACCGCTTTCAGCCCGGCGAAATGCACCACCGCATCGATCGCGTGGTCCGCGAACAATCTGTGCAAGGCCGCCCGGTCGCGAATGTCGCCCTGTACAAATGTCACCGGCCGGCCGGCAATCTGCGCCACCCGATCCAGCGATTTCACGCTGCTGTTCGAGAGGTTGTCGAACACCACCACCTCATGCCCAGCTACCAGGCATTCCACTGCAGTATGCGAGCCGATATAGCCCGCACCGCCGGTCAACAGAACTTTCAAGATGTCTCCCTTGTTGTAGTCGTTCGCCACCCGGTTAACGGCTGATCGCACGCCGGATTCAGAACGATTGTGTCGTCAAGCCGCTTCAAGCTCGACGTGGACCCGACGACCGATTGCCGTCGCAATATTAACCAGCGCGTCAAGAGAAAAGCGCGACACGCGACCACGCAGCAGATCACTCATCCGTGGCTGCGTCACACCGCACCGCGAAGCCGCCTCAACTTGCGTCCAGCCACTTTCCTTCACGATCTCGGCGATTTGCTGCATCAGCTCCGCCCGCGCCCGCAGGTTAGCTGCCTGCTCAGGGGTATCGGCAAGAGCATCCCACACGCTGTCGTACGTTTCCGGCTTGCTCATTTTCGACCTTTCGTCAGTTGGGCATAGCGCTCTTTTGCCAAATCGATGTCGCGCTTTGATGTTGCCTGTGTCTTTTTCTGAAACGCATGAAGAACGACCACGGCATCCGCCATGCGCGCCGTATAGATCACACGATAGGTACCCACATCGTCCCAAATCCTGATTTCCTCAACCCCTTTGCCAATCGATGGCATCGGCTTGAAGTCATCCGGCTGTTCGCCGCGTTGCACCTTGTCCAGTTGATAGCCTGCGTCCTGCCTCGCATCCTCCGGAAACTCCCACAGGCATTTGAGCGCGTTACCCAGGAATCGAATGGGCCTCATGGGATGAAATATACTGATATGGATATATTTTGACAAGGCGTTTACATGTCGCCGTCATCATTGTTACCCCAGGCACAACGCCAGCGCCGCACGCCAATCCTGCAGCCGCAGGCCGAAAGTCCGTTCCAGCTTGTCGTTGTTCAATCGCGAATTGAGCGGGCGTTTTGCCGGGGTCGGGTAATCGCTGCTGGGGATGGGAAGCAGACGCACATCTGCGCCATCGTGCGCCTGGATCGCCTCCGCAAACCCGTGCCACGAGGTTTCGCCGGCATTCGTCACGTGATAGATGCCCCAGGGCTCGGCTTGATTCGCGGCTGACATGGGCGAGGCAATCTGGCCCAGCACCTGCGCCGTAGCCTCGGCCAGATCGCGGCACCAGGTCGGCGCGCCAATCTGGTCGGCGACGATCTTCAGTTCCGGCCGCTCCCGCATCAGGCGGCGCATGGTCAGCAGAAAGTTGCTGCCGCGCGCACCGTACACCCAGGATGTACGGAAAATGAGATGGCGACAGCCGGCGGCCTGAATGGCGCGTTCGCCTGCCAGCTTGGTTGCGCCATACACATTGAGCGGATCGCAGGCGTCATCCTCTTTCCAGGGCGTGCTGCCGCTGCCGTTGAACACATAGTCGGTAGAGTAATGGACCAGCAGCGCACCCAGCCTGGCCGCTTCTTCAGCCAAAACGCCCGGCGCAACGGCGTTCACCGTATGCGCCAGTTCCGGCTCGCTCTCGGCCTTGTCCACCGCGGTATAGGCAGCCGGGTTGACGATGATGTTCGGTGCCATTTCGCGTACCGTCTGGTGTACCGCATTGGCATCGGCATCGGCCAGGTTCATGGACCGGGAGTCCAGTGCAACCACCTCGCCCAGGCAACTCAGCGTGCGCCGCAGTTCCCAACCGACCTGGCCACGGGCCCCTGTCAGGAGAATGCGGGGAGCGGGGAGCGGCGAGCGGGGAACAGTCGTCATGCGTAGACCTCCGCATCCCTGAGCAAGGGTTGAACCTGGTCCTTGGCGGATAGCACAGGCGTCCCTTCGAGCGGCCATGCCACCCCGATCTGCGGATCGTCCCAGCGGATGCCGCGATCCCACTGCGGGGCGTAGTACGTGGTCGTCTTGTAGAGGAAATCGGCGCTATCGGACAACACCAGGAAACCATGTGCGAACCCGGGCGGGATCCACATCATGCGCTGGTTTTCAGCCGAGAGCTCGTAGCCGACCCATTGTCCGAAATGCGGCGAGGATTTGCGCAGATCAACCGCCACGTCGAAGACCGAGCCGCTCACCACGCGTACCAGTTTTCCCTGCGGCTCATTGACCTGGTAATGCAACCCGCGCAATACGCCCCTGGCCGAACGCGAATGATTGTCCTGCACAAAATCCGCTTCGAGGCCGCATTTCGCAAACGTCTGTTTGTTCCAGCTTTCCAGGAAGAAGCCACGCGCATCGCCGAACACCTTGGGTTCAAGGATAAGGACGCCGGGGAGGGAAGTTTCGATTACGGTCATTTTGGGGGAGTGGTGAGTGGTGAGTGGTGAGTGGTGAGTGGTGAGTGGTGAGTGGTGAGTGGGGAGTGGGGAGTGGGGAGCGGGGAGCGGGGAGCGGTGAGCGGTGAGCGGTGAGCGGTGAGCGGTGAGCGGTGAGCGATTTCAGCTTACTGCTCACCGCTCCCTGCTCACCATTTCAAAAAATCCGTTCATTCAACATATTCAGCAGATATTGCCCATACCCATTCTTCCGCATGGGCGCGGCCAGTTTCTCCACTTGCTCGGCCGTGATATATCCCTGCCGATAGGCGATTTCTTCCGGGCAGGCGATCTTCAGGCCCTGGCGTTTCTCGATCGTCTCGATGAACAGCGAAGCCTCGAGCATCGATTCGTGAGTTCCGGTATCGAGCCAGGCATGCCCACGCCCCATGATCGACACATCGAGCTCGCCCGCGTCAAGATAGTGCCGGTTGACGTCGGTGATCTCCAGTTCGCCGCGCGGCGAGGGCTTCAGGTTGCGGGCAATGTCGACCACCTGCTTGTCATAGAAATAAAGCCCGGTGACTGCGTAATGCGATTTGGGCCGAGCGGGTTTTTCTTCCAGACTGACCGCTTTTCCTGTGGCATCGAAGTCCACCACGCCATAACGTTCGGGGTCGTGCACGCGATAAGCAAACACCGTCGCGCCGGTTTCCCGCTCGCTCGCCGCGCACAGGTCTTTCGCCATGTCATGGCCATAGAAGATATTGTCGCCCAGCACCAGCGCGCTGGGACCATTCCCCACAAAATCCGCCCCGATGATGAACGCCTGGGCCAATCCTTCCGGATTAGGCTGTACCGCATACTGCAAATTGACTCCCCACTGGCTGCCGTCGCCCAGCAACTGCTCGAAACGCGGCGTATCCTGAGGCGTCGAAATGACCAGGATGTCCCGAATTCCTGCCTGCATCAGCGTAGTGAGCGGGTAATAGATCATCGGCTTGTCGTAAATCGGGAGCAGCTGCTTGGACACGGCAAGCGTCGCCGGATACAGACGGGTGCCGGAGCCACCGGCGAGGATGATGCCTTTTCGGGGAGCGGGGAGCGGGGAGCGGGGAGCGGATTGGGGTTGCATGGTCATTCGGTCTCTTTCATTTTTTTGTGCAGGCCAAAAACCAGTTTGCTCGTTCTTTCAAGCAAGGGCTCGACCTGGTTTTCATCTGATCTCACAAATCCGAGTCGGATGGCAATTTGATGTTGGGTATCCAATTCACTTAACGAACCCCGAGCAATGCTGAGAAACCGGGCGAATTCGCGGCTTCCATCCCGAGCAGCGCCCTCAGCCAGATTACTCGGTATGGAAACCGCAGCACGGCGCATCTGCGACACCAAACCGTACTGTTCCTGCGCCGGGAAAGTCGCAGTGATCCGATAAACCACCTCGACCAATTCCATCGCACTTTTCCACGCCTCGAGCCGCTCGTGGGGCTTACCGCTCACCGCTTACTGCTCCCCGCTCACCATACTGCACATCCACCCACCTCCGATATTCCCCACTCACCACTCCATCCACCCACGCCATGTTATCCAGATACCAGCGCACCGTCTTGCGGATGCCCGTCTCGAAGGTCTCGGTCGGCTTCCATTCCAGTTCGCGATGGATCTTGCTGGCGTCGATGGCGTAGCGGCGGTCGTGGCCGGGACGGTCCTTCACATAGGTGAGCAGGCGCGCATACGGCCCGGCCGGGTCGGGACGCATCTCGTCGAGCAGCGCGCACACCGTCTTCACGATCTCGATGTTCGGCATCTCGTTCCAGCCGCCGACGTTGTAAGTCTCGCCCGCTCTTCCTTTTTCCAGCACGGTGCGGATCGCCGAACAGTGATCGGTGACGTACAGCCAGTCGCGCACGTTCATGCCGTCGCCATAGATCGGCAACGGCTTGCCGCGCGTGGCATTGAGGATCATCAGCGGGATCAGCTTTTCAGGAAACTGATAGGGGCCGTAATTGTTCGAGCAATTGGTCGTCAGCACCGGCAAGCCATAGGTGTGGTGATACGCCCGCACCAGGTGGTCGGACGACGCCTTGCTGGCCGAATACGGGCTGTTGGGCGCAAACGGCGTGGTCTCGGTGAACGGCGCATCGTCCGGTCCCAGCGAACCATAGACCTCGTCGGTGGACACATGCAGGAATCGGAACGCGGCTTTCTCCCCTTCCGGCAGGCTCATCCAGTGGCCGCGCACCTCTTCCAGCAAATGGAAGGTACCCACCACGTTGGTCTGGATGAAATCCTCCGGCCCGTGGATCGAGCGGTCGACATGCGACTCGGCCGCGAAGTTGACGACCGCACGCGGGCGTTGGCTGGCAAGCAGCTGGCCGACCAGCGCACGATCACCGATGTCGCCCTGCACGAAGACATGGCGCGGATCGCCTTTCAGGCTGGCCAGGTTCTCCAGGTTGCCCGCATACGTGAGCTTGTCGAGATTGACGACCGGCTCATCGTTGACCCGCAGCCAGTCCAGAATGAAGTTTGCGCCGATGAAGCCGGCGCCGCCTGTCACCAATATCACAACGCTGCTCCCTAATAATTATCGTACCTTCAGTACGTACCTGTACTTGCCATTCAGGCGCTCTGGCTGCTCACCGCCAGGAAATCTGCGTAGGCCTGTTTGATACCCAAGGAAAAGGGTGTTTTTGCGCACCACCCCATCCCATTCAGCCGACCCACGTCCATCAGTTTTCTCGGCGTGCCATCCGGTTTGGTCGCATCAAATGCGATCTCTCCTGAATAGCCGATCACGCTTTTGACCGTTTCCGCCAACTCGCGAATGGTCATGTCTTCGCCCACGCCGATGTTCATCAGCGGCGCCAGGCCATCGTTGCGATCCTGCCCCAGCAAGGGAACAAACTGCTCATCCGGCAGGCTCATCAGGTAGACGCATGCATCGGCCATGTCGTCGCTGTACAGGAATTCGCGTCTGGGCGTCCCGGTTCCCCACACGGTCACGCTCGGTGCATTGGCGAGCTTGGCTTCATGAAAGCGGCGGATCAGTGCGGGAATGACGTGGGAGTTCTCAGGGTGGTAGTTGTCGCCGGGGCCATACAGGTTGGTCGGCATGACGGCCAGATACTGCGTCTTGTACTGGCGGTTGTACGCCCAGCACATCTCGATGCCGGCGATCTTGGCCAGGGCATAGGGGCGATTGGTCGGTTCCAGCTCGCTGGTCAGCAGGTGTTCTTCCTTCATCGGCTGCGGGGCGAGCTTGGGGTAGATGCAGCTGGAACCGAGGAACAGCAGGCGCTTGACCTGGTTCTTCCAGGCCGCGTGGATGACGTTGGTCTGGATGGCGAGGTTGTCGCGGATGAATTCGGCAGGATAGGTGTTGTTGGCGTGAATGCCCCCGACCTTGGCCGCAGCCAGAAACACATAGTCGGGCTTCTCCGACTCGAAGAAGGCTTCGACTTCAGCCTGGCTGGTCAGATCGAGTTCGGCGTGCGTCCGGGTCAGGAAGTTCGTATGGCCCTTGTCGCGCAGCGTACGTAGCAGCGCTGTACCGACCAGACCGCGATGCCCTGCCACATAGATTTTCGAATCGGGTTTCAAGTTACAAGTCCTAAACGGCAAGTTTCAAGCTACAAGTTTCAAGTTACAAGCGCCGCTCATGCGACTTGAAACTTGCAGCTTGTTCCTCAAGTTTTTTGTGTTCGTATCGTCTGCATCAACCCATGAAGCATGCGGGAGATTTCTTCAGCTTCCCTGATCCATTGCATGCCCGCTTCGCGTTCGATGTAGCCAATGTCCATTCCTATGTACAGCTGGGTTCTCAATTCGCCGGCCGAACCCTTTGCGTAATTCAAGAAATTCGTCGTTTCCTTTGCCGACTCACGTTCATAACCTTCGGCAATATTGGAAGGGATCGACAGCCCGGCCCGCGTGATCTGATCGCGAAACCCGAAGTCCTTGAGGTCTCTCAGCGATTTATAAAGCTCTGCACTCAACCGGGCCGACCGCTTCCAAACCGCCAGATCTTCAAACCGGGCCACCGTCCCTCCTTGAAACTTGTAACTTGCCCCTTGTAACTGCCCTTACTCGTGATAATCCATGGCCTTGTAGCCGTGCTTCTTCACCAGTTCGTCGCGCTCTGCGGCCTTGAGGTCTTCTCTGACCATCTCGGCAACCAGCTCGTCGAACGTAATCCTCGGTGTCCAGCCGAGTTTCTCCTTGGCCTTGCTGGGGTCGCCCAGCAAGGTTTCGACTTCGGTGGGACGGAAGTAGCGCGGATCGACGGCGACGATGCATTTGCCGTGGGCGTCGTAACCCTTCTCATCGACGCCCTGCCCTTCCCAGCGGATGTCCATGCCGAGCTCTTTGGCTGCCGCGTTGACGAAGTCCCGCACCGAGTACTGCACGCCGGTAGCAATGACGAAGTCTTCGGCGTGGTCCTGCTGCAGCATGAGCCACTGCATTTCGACGTAGTCCTTGGCATGGCCCCAGTCGCGCTTGGCATCCATGTTGCCGAGGAACAGGCAATCCTGCAGGCCGAGCTTGATCCGGGCGAGGGCACGAGTGATCTTGCGGGTGACGAAGGTTTCGCCGCGGATGGGGGATTCGTGGTTGAAGAGGATGCCGTTGCAGGCATACATGCCATAGGCTTCGCGATAGTTGACGGTGATCCAGTAGGCGTAAAGCTTGGCGCAGGCGTAGGGGCTGCGCGGATAGAAAGGCGTGGTTTCCTTCTGCGGGATTTCCTGGACGAGGCCGAAGAGTTCGCTGGTGCTGGCCTGGTAGAAGCGGGTTTTCTTTTCCAGACCGAGGATGCGGATGGCTTCGAGGATGCGCAGCGCCCCCAGGGCGTCGGAGTTGGCGGTGTATTCGGGTTCTTCGAAGCTGACGGCGACGTGGGACTGCGCGGCGAGATTGTAGATTTCGTCGGGCTGCACCTGCTGGATGATGCGGATGAGGCTGGACGAGTCGGTGAGGTCGCCGTGGTGCAGGATGAACTTGCGGCCGGTCTCGTGCGGGTCTTGATACAGATGGTCGATGCGGTCGGTGTTGAACAGCGAAGTGCGGCGCTTGATGCCGTGGACTTCGTAGCCCTTGCCCAGCAGGAATTCGGCGAGGTAGGCGCCGTCCTGGCCGGTGACGCCGGTGATGAGGGCTTTTTTGGTCATTTTTTTGAACTCACAACAATTACGTAATCCTGAATTGTCTTATTTTTCATGTTTGGCTGTCATTTTTTTGCTGAGTCATACTGCCCGATAAACCGCCATGGTCCGGCGAGCGATATCCCGCCAGTCGAAGCGTTCACTCACCCAGGCGCGACGCGACTCTCGCATTTCCTGGCTCAACGGGCGTTCAGCAAACGTAGTCAGCCTTGCTGCCAAGGCATCGATATCTCCCAAAGGGAAGTAGTGATCAGCCGGCAAACCCACCTCCAGATTCGCCGGGATATTGCTGGCTACCACAGGCAAACCATAGCTCAGGGCTTCGAGCATAGCGATGGGCAAACCCTCATGGGAAGACGGCAGCACAAACAATCCTGCATGGGCGTACAGTTCACGCAATCTCAATCCACTCTGAAACCCTGTGCACACCACCCCGGGTGTCTCGGCGGCGATTTCCAGTACTTGCCGCATATATGCATCGGGATGATCGGAAGCCCCCACGATAGCCAGCTTCCAATTCGCCAGATGCGCACGGCGAAAGGCTTCGATCAAATCCAGGTGACGCTTTTCCGGAACCAGTCGGCTTACCAGTACGACATACCTACCTGGTGTCAACCCGAATGACTCCAGGCTCCCTGTTGTGGAAGGCAATTCTGGCAGCACTACACCGTTAGGGATCAACGTGCTTTCCCGTCCCTGCTTGTCCTGCACGATGCCCCGAATCACTTCCGAAATCACAATACGGCCATTCGACCAGCGCATGCCGAACCGTTCACCGAGTTGCAGCACAAGCTTGGCGAGCCCCCCCCACTTCTGCCGGTCATAATCCGGTCCGTGGTGGGTCACCACAACCTTCAACCCCAAGAGCCGGGCTAGAGGCGTCATGATGGCCGGCCCGATGGCCTGGATATGCAATACATCCGGTCGCCGCACGAAGCCCGCATACAAGACGCCCAGGAATGTATGCAGGATGGCCTCCAACCCTTTGGAATGGGGCGCCCACAACGAATGAAAACGCACCCCCCTCCATATTTCACCCGCATCCTGTGGCTGGTAAGGTGCCCGTGTGATCACTTGGACGTCGCACCCCATCTCGACCAGCAAGGGACAAATATGCTCCGCGTGCGTCTCAACCCCACCCTGCACGGCAGGGAACCCGCGCAGACCAAGCCACATCACCGACATAGGTTTGCTCATCCCTGCACTCCTAGCTCCGAATAAAGGGCCAGCAAGCGTTCGCGATAGCGTTCTGCCGTGAAGTCCCGTTCCATCCAGACTCTCCCAGCCATGCCCATGTCGAGCACCTCGCTGTCGGACATGTTCGCCATACGCGCCATGGCTGCCGCCAATTCATCGACATTCCCGCTCTCGAATACCACGCCCGTTTCGCCCTCCCTGATCAGTTCCGGGATGCCGCCGATGCGCGCCCCGATCACCGGCCGCCCCAGGGCATACGCCTCCATCACGCTCATGGGCGCGTTCTCGTACCACTCTGACGGCAGCACCATGGCCCGGGCCCGGCGGATCGCTTCGTGCAGCGCATGCCCGGTGCGGTAGCCCAGGAATTCCACATCCGCCCCCAGTTCTCCCGCCAGCCGACGCAAGCCCTCTTCCTCAGGGCCTGTTCCAACGATCCAGGCCTTGACCCCAGCCTTGGCCGCTGCGCGAACGAATGTGTTCAACCCTTTTTCTGGGCCAAGACGGCCAAAAAACACAAAGGCTTCACCCACCCGCTCATCAGGTTCATGGCTGTTCACATCGACAAAATTGGGCACATGGGTAAAGCGTTCCCTGGGCCAGCCCCACTCCACGAATTTCTCCAGATAAAACCGGCTCGGCACCACAAATCGATCCACATCGCGCGAATAACAGCCCAGCAAGCGGTGCGTCGCCGACTCCATCATGATCACGGCCGAAAGCGGCAAAGAGTTCTTCACGCAGCGGTGCAGCGACACATTCCAGATCGCCCCGCCCTTGCAGCGTTCGCAGATTCCATCGTGAGTCAGCATCTTGTAGGCAGGACAGGCAATCTTGAGATCGTGCAGGGTCAACACGGTGGGTATGCCCATGGCCTTGAGGCGGCCGAAAATGGCGGGCGAGATATGGTGGTAGACGTTATGAGCATGCGCCACATCCGGCTTCACGCGCGCGGCCAGCTCGCCGATCTTCCTGCGCGCCTCGAAGGAATAGGTGATCTTGGCGGCGCGGGCCGCCTTTTGCCAGTGGGAATAGGCCTCGCCAAACTCGATTTCCTCGACGAAATAATCCTGCCAGGGTGATTCGAGGTTTTTCGGATGCCGCATGGCAAACGGCACCACCTGCCAGCCGATTTCCTCGAACAGCCGGTTCTGTTCCAGAAAAACGACTTCCGCGCCGCCACGGCGGTAGAAGTAGTTATTGATGGAAAGATGCGTGGGCATTAATTTTCATCTCGTCCTAAACATAATCAATCAGGCCGACGCCTGGGTAGAGCCCGACCTACGAGCACACAACAGCATCGTCAGAATTTCCATATCACTCTGTTTGTTACGGAAAGTTCGAAATAAATGTGGCTGAATAATCCGCAACTGCTCGTCAGACAAGGAAGTCAAAGGGCGTATCGATACGTTAGTCCAACCGTTTCGTTCAAACGCCACTCGGTACTCTTGCGGGCGGACACGGTTAGGGATGCCGGTGAAGTGGAACAAACGGTAAAGCCAGGACGGATAGCGATAGATATTATTGGGGTCTGCGTCACGTATCCATCGCGAGTGGGTTTGTAGATCGACAGTCATTACCACCACCGCGTCCTCAGACGTCACTCTCGTAAGTTGCTCTATGGTTTTATGAATATCCTCGAAATGCTCGAATGCAGCCTGACTAAAAATGATATCCACCCGACTTTCACCAAGTGCAGCCACCAAATCAAAATCGCCGCGTGAGACGTAATTCAGTCGATCCGGCCTACCCCTATTTAGCAAATCAAGTTCAAATTCTAGGGCACTGAAATCCCCTTTGCTTTCCAGGCGTTGGAACAAGTTTTGGTAAAAATCCGCCGGAACGCTCGCCACCAAGTTGTTCGCGTCGACAGCACTGTATCGTCGCGCCCCTTCTGACAAAAGTATTAGGCCAACGCCCAGATCGGAACCAGGGCCCAGTTCAAGTACACGCCGACCGGTTAGGTAGTCTGGAGCACCCGTGTACTCAGCCAGATAACCCAGCCACTCCTCTACCGTGCGAACATCATAGTCAATGCAGCGATCTACCTCTGTGATGGAGAAGGGCTTGGGCGAGGTATATCCTTGCAAATTGTGCTTGATTTTCACCAGCACTAGCATCACAAATCCCGCCCAAAAATATAGCCCGTTCATGAACAAATTACTTAGACGCGCCAAGACAGGTTCATTCATATCGCCCTCCCTTACCTAAATCGAACCTACAACCCCGTTTATTTTTCTACCAATTCAAAGTACGTCGTAGGGCCAAAAGCAAGCGAACCCGTACCCGTTACGCTGCGATATTCAGTGGGCGTGCTTATCCCAATCATCTGTGGCTTGATCCTGAAGGATCGCTTCGACCCAAGTAGAAGCATATTTCCGCACCATCAATTCCAACAAATGACTTTTGCATCGTGCGCGGGCTCAGCGGATCAGTTCACGCATTTGAGAAACGATTTCGGGCAAGCAGCATTTAGCCCGCCAGCGGGATCAGCTTGCCAGTCGCTTTTTCCAAAATAATCCAACACATCCTGCCAATAGTCCGATCCGTTCAAGGGTTCTCTGGTCCGGCGCAGCCAAAACATGTAATTCGGCTCCAGCTTATTTACGGCAAAATTAAAAATTGACCCTATGGATGGTTTATCTAAGGATGCCCCCCCTCCTGATGATTGGTAGTTGTTATAGTCAACAGAAACGCCGATCGGCACTACGCCGGAAACGCCTGGGTAGAATGAATAAGCACCCTGCTCAAGATACGTATCGTTTTGATAAACATCTGGGCCCCCAATGCCAATACCGGCAGATTGGAGCGTATCGACAAACCGTGGCAAGAATCTTTCAGGATAATTAATATATTGAATTACTACGGTGTGGGGAAAAGCAGCTTTAGTAGCGATTGCCACTTTGAGCATTCCGGCCATGTATTTAGTCACATGAGCGCGACCCCATTCCGGGTCCTGGCGACTTGGGGAGGTTTCTTGCAGTCTGATGGCCTCCAGATTCGGATTGCCATCAAACTCCTTCCCCAATGCCGTCAATAGCGCAACCAGGCGATCCTGGACCCTGGCGTTATAGTAGGCAATATTAAAACCTTTTCCGGTTTTGATCGGATATACCCCGCCTTCATACTCCTCAGTGAGCAAATAGGAAGGAACCAGTTTTTCATTACTTACGAAAGACACGCCCTGTATCGCCACCACCAATTGCTTATTGATTCTTGCGAGGTTGGTAAGGTCAGCCCTGATTTCAGAAAAATCATAAACCCCATACTGTGGTTCAAGCTTGTTCCAGAAATACAATTTCATTACGCCCCTGAATATTGGATTCCCCCTGAGATCTCTCATCGCAGAGTAAAAATTATCTGGCTCTTTTTGATTGGGATACAACAGGATGTAATGCCCTGGATGCCATTTCACACCTCCAGCATCCACCCCCACATCCTGCACCTTGGCAGCAACTGGCAACGTCGTTTCAACAGCATGTGCCTGCGCGCCGAAAGCAAGTGCCATCCAGATCAGCAAACAACTTATAGCTCGCACGATTTTCGTCTCACCCTGCTTTTATTGCCTGTCAATCACGCGATAACATGCGTGGCCAATAACGCTTACTGATATTTGTATTTAGCCAGTAAAGACCCAAGACTATTTTCTATGATGGACAATTGTGCAGGATTCAAATCACGCTCATAGGCGCGACTCCTATCCGTGCGAAAAACCTGCCGGGAGAAATGCGCATCAAACGACTGCGACCACTCAACACCAATGAATTTCAGCATGTGCTCAAAAGACACCCTGGGATCCGCCAGGACATCTTCATATCGCATCTTCAAATAGCGTTCGGGTTGGAGCGAAGCCTCTGCTTGATGAAACGACTCCATCAGAATCTTCCAGCCAATCGCTGCCAGCCCAGGAAACGAGTAATCCGATGCTTGCCACTCTTCCTGAAGATCGGGCGGCAAAGGCCCCCACAACCAGTTCTCTGGTCCTCGGTATCCGCCCCACCATGGCATCTGCAACCATGAATTCGCAACCGCCCTGCCGTCGCGGACGATGTGGATGAATTTGGCATCTGGAAATATTGAGGAAAAAAAGCCTATGCGTGACCAGCCCGTGTACTTATGTAAGAAATACGGTCGCCCTTGCGCATTATTACGCTCTTCAAAAAAACGTCTGAATTTTTTATCCAGCCATGGCGTCACATCACTTGTCAGCAGATCACGGCAGGAGTTTGCATAGATCGGCGACACTTCACGCGCAATAAGTTGATAAGCCTCCGACGGGGCAAAGCGCAATTTCCCTTTGGTTGTGAAGTTACCAGCCGCTGTGCGATAGAGATAGTTATTCCACTTTCCCATTTTATTTAGCGATGGGAAGTTATCCTCGATATTGGAAATAAATCCAAAATCCTCATGCCTGGAAACAATCTCGTGGACAAGAGTTGAGCCGCATCGGCCGCTACCAATTATGAAAACCAAATTCATCTCGGGGTATCTTTATGAGCAATTCAATATGTCAACTTCTGGCGCCGGATTTTACCGATAGCGGCGTCATGCCAGCGCTGTGCAGCCTCATATACACGCCCGCCAAATCGGCTGCCAGCAATCGGTAATCTCGATTCGCGGCTACGTAATCCCGCCCGCGCTCGGCCATGGCTTGGCGTTCTTTGTCATTGAGCCTGAGAATCTCGATGACCGCCCTGGCAAAATCCGGGGCCGTATAAGGCACGCACCGGCCAGCGCCTGTCTTTTCGATGATCGCCTGCTGGTCCGGGTTGTCGTTACATACCACGGGCAGGCCCAGCGCCAGATATTCCGGCACCTTCGTTGGAGAGGCACAGTCCAGTAGCGATCCACGTGGGATCGGCGACAACCCCAGTTCGGCCGCCCGAACATAACGCCATCCTTCCCTCATTGGCATCCAGCCTGTCCAAAGCACATCCTGTTCAACCCCGGCATTTCGCGCCGCCTCCTGGAGCCATCGCCTGTGAACCGGGTTCACTGTGTCACCCACGAGTGCCAGCAGCACCGTAGGCTCCTCGGCTTTTACCATCGCCAGCATTTCAAACAATATTTCGATTCGTCGCGGCCGCTCAAGCGAGCCCAGGTAAACCAATACTCGTCGACCGGACAATTGGGGATCGTTGGCAGGTGGAATGCTGTCCAATCGAATGCTCTCCATGTCCACTCCCATTGGCACCGGCGTCATCTTTTCCGCTGCGATGTCATATCGCAACATATCCATTTTCATTTTTTCTGATTGCACGAAGACATGATCCGCATGGGGAAGCACAAGCTTGTAGAGAAGAAAACGGCCAAGATGCCCGCGGATCCAGGGGAAAATAAACTTCATCAACCCCATCGATAGCCCCCGCTCTTTTGCACGCGTGATCTGGCCTTCCGGCATGGGATAGGACATCCAGTAGTAGAACGGCAGGCGTTTGATTCGCGCGAATATCAGGCCCAACAATGCTGTGTTCGACATGTCGCGTACCACGATGGCGTGGTATCGGTGAGCGTCGAAAGTCACTAACGTCCACAGGTTATGCCAGAACTTGACCAGGTACCGGGCCGCCTGATTCTGCGGCACATCGCATAAAATGGTGCGCCCCCCATCCCAAGGCGCTTCAGGCTTGCCAATCATGTCAGCGTCGCGCTCGGTCACCAGATCGGTGGCGATTCCATGCTGCGGCAGATATTTTCCGAACAGGGTCACCACATCCTGGCGGAATGTCGGCCACTGCTCCGCCGTGAAATACAGCAGATGCACGTGTTTTTCAGACATGGGAGCGGGCACGATAGCTTGATAGCGAGGGCATACCAGCCCCGCCATGAGCCTTCAGAAGGTAGCCGAGATATCCCAACACGGCGGCAAAGATGATTTCCATGGGCACTAGATTCACGATCGAGTCCGAATAGACCAGGCTCAGGAAAAACAGTGAAATCGCTGCCTGGATGGCAAGGGTGTCGGCCTTGACCGCGGGATCGCTCACCGAGCGGTGCAGCCGGCCGGCAGCGACCCAGGCCGAAGCCAACATACCTGTGAACAGTGCAAAACCGATTACCCCGGTATCCCATAACATGGTGGAAGCCGCGGTGAGATTGATGCCGTAGTGTTGATATTTCGTACCAAGATGGCCGCCCAACTCGCCAAAGGATGTGTATGAGCTACCCAACCCATTGCCGATCAAGAAGCCAACCGGGTCATGAAGACCCTGCTGTTGGAACCAGAATGTGATCGAGGTCAGGCGATTGAGGAGCTGGCCCTGCGAATAGCCCTGGTCTCCAGTGTTGTATCTCATAGTGCTCTGGAGCACTTCATCGAGTGTGCTGTGCATGATGACCGTCACGTAAACGTACGCAAGCATCATCGCGAGCAAGACCACTGCAAACAAGACAGGAAGGTAGCGCAAGGGTGACCGGGCCAAATCTTTCCGGATGAGCACAAATCCCACCAAAGGCAGCATCACGACAGCGATCTTGGTTTCGCCCATTCCGAGTGGCAGCAGACATGGCAAAACCAGAAGATAGAACATTCCACTGCGTATCGAACCGGATCGCCAACGTGCCACGAGAAACGACGCCACGATAAGCAGGTAGATCACCATGACGGAATTCGGACTCCCCCCCTGAAGGTTGGCTCCGAACGTACCTGCCACCACGTCCGTCGTTTCACTTGAAAGGGCCAGACCACCCCGTTTTGGGACCAGCACGAACAACTCATATAGCGCAAAGGGTAGCTGGAGCAGCGCGATCGCGAGCAGCAGCTTCTGGAATCGCCCCATCTCGCGCGAGCTCAGGGCCAGCGTGGCAAAGGCGAACATCAGACCATAGGCCTGAAAAAAGCGCTTGATTCCGGCGATGACCTCGCCGGTGGAATGCCACTGAACCATCGTGGCCGCAATCGTCATAACTAGAAAGACCAAGCCGAACCAAATGAAGGCAGGCTGCCCCTTGGACTTGCCCGCCAGCAGCAAATTGAACAGCGAAAGGATCAGCAGGACAAACCCGAGAATGGAAACTGCCCAGGTGATTTTGCTGAACTGGGGCCCGGCCATGGAAACAAAGGCACCCATGACCAGACCCAGAACCAGGATGAGCCAGATCAAGAGATCTGGCTTCATCAGCAGAAATACACCCACCACAAGCCCCGCCGCCATGCCAACCAGGATGGGGCTGGCCGTGACCGCAAGCAGGCCGAAGAACACCGCCAACACCAGAACGATGATGCTGAACATCATCCAGAGCGCGACTTTGCGGAAATCGGTTCCACTCACCCGGTTAGATAATTTGCCCAACGCTACTTGCATGCCAGTTCCTCGATGGATTCCAGAAACACCGGCTCGATGTTTTCCCATAGATAAGGCGTGCTGCTTTCAAAGGCACGCTGCTTGTAAGCAGGCAGCTCGGCGCGGCGTTCCCATAACGCCTGGATGGCCTGCGCCAGGCTGCCGCTGTCGTATTCGAAAACCAGGCCGTTATGCCCGTGCGAAATGTATTGCGTATGCGTGCAGATATTGCTCGCCAGTACCGGCAAGCCGGCGACCAGGTATTCGAAGAGCTTAGTCGGCGGATTGAAGCGCCACCAAGGCCGGTCTTCCCAGATGCAGATGCCAGCATCGGCCTGGGCAATGTACGCCGGAATCTCGTTGCCGGGCACGCGCCCGTGCAGGGTGACTGCCTCCGCAATACCAAGCTGGCGGGCATAATCATTGCAGTAAGACAGTTCTTCCGGGCTGGCACCGACCATGGTCAGGTGGACAGGCACACCTGACTTGACGGCCATGGCCACGGCCTTGAGCATCACGTCCCTGCCGCGCGCTTTCTGCACTGTGCCCGTGTAGATCAGTTCTAGTGGGTCGTTCGCGTTATGGCGAATGCGCTTGAGCGCCACGCCACGAAAGCGCTCATCCACCCCCATGTAAATCAGCTTTGTCCGCTCTGGCTTACAGCCCTGCGCGAGCAAATCCTCATGGTGCGCCTCTCCTATTGGCATCGCCATATCTGCAAGCCGCGCTGCTTCGATGAAGAGGAAATGATATTTCCACTCCCTGACAAGTCGCTTGAGAAAATTTGCATCTTTGCCAGATTTAAAGCGAATTGCGTGTTCATTCCAATACAACACAGTGGGAACGCCTCGCAATAAATGCACGGCTGGTGCTACAAGCGTATGCAACAGAATCACGCAATCTGGCCGTTGCTTCCTGGCGAAACTTGCCGCATTCCAGATATAGCGGAACCAACCCAACGTGGATTCCCCACCCGGGAGCACATAGTGCCTCACACCATCGATTGCCATCTCAGGTATGGTTAAACGATGGTCACTAACAAGCGATACCTCGTAATGCTTCGACAAGGCTTCAATGCGATAGGCGAAATCCAGATAACCCGGTTGGTTTCGGGCGAACCGGGTTACCACCACGCAGTGCTTCTTGTGCCGTGTACCGGATTCGATCTGTAAATTGGATGGGGACATCATGCCGTCGCCAGATTGGCTCTCCGTACTTGCGTAGGCGTGAACTGAAGATTTCATTTTCTACCAGCCAAGCGTTTCACCATGGCGATCTCGTTTTGCGTGATCGCTCTCAGTTTGAACGAAAGAACAAAAAACAGGCCGACGGCAGCCATCCCCATGAGTACCTGGATTTGCAGGTTTGTCGTCATCCAGCCAAGCAATAATCTTGGGGCCAGGATCAATCCTAGACAGAGCAGGCCCAGTTTGAGGTAGTTTTCCATCGGAAAAGCGTAGGCAATTCCCTTCTTTTTAGCCAGATATAGGGCGATCGCATTCATCGCCACTTCGTACAGTATCGGACAGGCCAGCAGCCAATAGCGGGACGGATCCAGATAACTCAGCCACACCCCGGCGGCCATCACGGCCAGCGCCCCCAATCCAGACATGCTGAGTAATTGAGTCGCCTTGAGCGTATTGAAGAACAACTGCAAGGCCAGGACATGACTGCCTATCGTGACCTGCACCAAGAGCAAGGAGAGCATCCAGTATTCCTCCCCATATTTCCCGCTGGTCAGCACATCGACCATGGCCTCGCCCGCAATGGCGACAAGGATCAAGGCAGACAGCAGCAGAACCACATTCGCCTTGTAAATGACGTGCGACCGCCGCGCGAGCGCGTTAGGATCGGGGTTCTGCAGATAGCTGGCGACCATGACGGGTTCGATCAGGTTATACATGAACTGCATCGGCAGGTAGGCTCGAACCCTGTCGATCAGCGTCGAGAAAAAGCCAAATGCAGCCGTGACATGCGCAGGGAAGGTTGCCGCGATGAGGGTTCGCATGAAAGATCCCTGGGGCAGCATGGCCAGCATATTGAAACCATAGCTGTGCACTGCGATGTGCCATACCTCGCGCCAATCCGGCCACTGCCCATTGACTTGCTCGATAGGGATGCTGTTTTTTCGCAGCAGAACAAGCGTCACGCTGGCCGTGGCAACAGCGGAAACGAGTTCTGGTATTGCCATCACCCAGAGTGATTGATCGAGCGTGATGCGGTCGTGGGCCGCCAAAAAAAACACAATCAATGCCAACCGGCTCCCCGTTTGGACCAGGATGAGTCGAGTCAGTATTTTCTGTTCGAGGAGCGACTGCAGAGTGTTCGAGAAAAATCCGAACATTGTGTTGGCAACCAGGAACAGCGGCACTGACCATGGGATGGCCGGCAGCATGATGGCATGGCTGAACAACCGGGCTACCCAGGGCCAAAGCAGGATCAGCCCGGATGCAAAGACCAGCACGATGACAAGGCGCAGACTGGCCAGTTTCCACACGAAGGCCTGCAGCTCCCATGCGGCCCGATGCATTCTCGCCTCGGGCACGAAGCGGGCAGAAGCCCGCTCCAACCCCAGCGTCGACATCATCGCCAGCAGCATAACTAGACTGGTAATGGCAATGTAGCCCGCATAATCCGCCGTCTCCATGTTCCTGGCCAGCAGTACCACCGAGGCCACGCCAGCGACCGCGCTTGCGCCACGCCCAACCACAAAATGAAAAATGGCCTTGCGGACGTTGGAGAGGCTGTAATGGGAAGCTGTCACGTAAGTTCACTTGCCGCATTGCCAGGAATGCGGCTTTCAGCTTTTGGTCGGTGCACCGATCATGCGCGCCCGCTGTTCCGGAGTAAGTGCCTTAAGCATCGCCTCGGAGAATTCGCGCTGGATTTCGTATCCGCGTTGCGCATCCAGGCCAACACTGGAGACACGGACCAAAAGACCGTCGGCGACTTCCCCCTTCAAGGCAAACTTGAGCTTGGCTTTTTTCATTTCCCAGTTATCCCGCGCCACCTGTCCCCCGACCACCACCCAGTAGGTGATGGGTTCGTAGCGTGCCTCTTTTGTGGCGATCAGCTTGGCAACAGGAATCTTCCCAAACAGGGTCTGCATCATCGATTCGGTTTTGTTGCTTACTGCGAACCCCTGTCCCCGGTAGCAGCCTTCGGGCAGATGGACTTGCACGTTATCGCTCTGGTCCGTGCCATAGGCGATGGAAAGCATGATCCGCTCGTCCCTGGAATTGACGTACGTCCGGCTCAGGGTCTGGTTGTAGACCTTGTTCAGCGCAGCCTGGACGTCGGGACTCACCTGCAGGGGAACGATGGTTTCGTCGACCTTCCAGTCGCCGAATTGCTGGGGAATCATGGTTTCCAGATTGAGCCTGGATTCCTGGTCCGCAACCTTGGCCTTGGGCGTAAGCGCATAAGTCAAACTGACCGCACTTAACATGGCGAGGCCGATCATGAGGTGCTTCAAGCTGACGTGTTTCATTCTTGCCTCTAGCGTCGTGAGTCAGGCTTGCGCCCGGGCACGTGGGCGGTCGGGGAAGATGAAACCCAGCACCCAGTCCAGCACAAACAAAAACAGCAAACCGATGATGAACAGCATGATGCCGGCAAAGCCGTGCAGGAAGCCCTGTCCGGCTTCGTCGCCCAGATGGTAGGTCACGAGCACCAGCACCATGACGCGCACCACGTTGGCGACGAAGGCGATCGGCAGGATGGCTGCCATGATGATGAGGTTGCGCGTGACGCTGGTGCGTTGCATCAGGTACAGATACAGCAAGCCCATGGCCGACAGGCTGAACATGGAGTGCAGGCCGGAACAGGCATCGGCCACCAGCAACTGGTAGGGCCCGACGGTGAGCATGACGCCGCTGCGCGCGATGGGGTAGCCGGCCGCATACAGCACATGTTCAGCAATCACCGAGATGTATTGCTTGAGCGGACCTGTGGCGGCATCGACGATGAAACTCGGCAGCGGGATCATGAACACCAGGAAGAACAGCGCAAACCACAGCGCACGTGCAGCACGCACACCCTGTGTGATGAGCAGCGCGCCCAGGATGACGGGGATCTGGGAGCCGACTTCCAGCAGCAGAATTTCCAGCGAGCGGCCCAGGGTGTAGGCCAGCAGCCCAACGATCAGCAACACCCAGCCGGTTGCCACCTCGACATGCTTGGGCTGATAGCCGTCACTGTTCGTGAATATGGCGCGTCGCTGCCAGATCAGGAACAGGGCGACCACCAGCACGATGGGGCCATGTGCTTGTTCTTCCGAGTTCCATATTCCGTGTGCCAGCATCCAGTAGGTCGGCACATACAGCGCCAACAGGCCGGCCACCACGGGCCACCAGATCTTCAGCGGAGCCATGGCGTCGAGCAAAGTCGCGCGTGGGGTAAGCGTGTTCATGCGTTCAATCCAGGACGACGGCGCCCACGACTTGCGCGCCGGTGAAGAGGATTTTTTCTTTCAATTCGGCCAGCGGTGCCAAACGGCTGACATTGCGGCGGGTGGCAATCAGCATGCCGCCGGCGCGTGCCGCGATCAACTGGAAATCCGAGCTGAGCTGCGACGGCGCGGTATCCAGCAGGATGATGTCGTAGCTGGTTTCCAGGCCGGACAGGAGCGCGCCAAAAGCGGGGCGCGCCAGCAATTCGGCCGGATTGGGCGGTGGCGACCCGGCGGGCAGCACGGCCAGCGTATGGAAGGGTTTGATCGCGTGCACCTGCAGCGAAGGCACGCGATCGGCCAGAAGATCTGACAGGCCCATACCGTTGCCCAGATGAAAAACCTCCTGCTGGTGCGGCTGCCGCATGTTGGTATCGATCAGCAACACCTTGCGCCCCATCTGCGCAAACAGGACGGCCAGGTTGGCAGCCAGATAGCTGGCGCCTTCGTCGGCACGCGTACTGCCGATCGCCAGGGTCTTGCGTCCCTCGTTGAACCAGCGCAGCAACAGTTCGGAGCGGACCGAGCGCAAGGCCTCGGCTTCCTTGCTGTAGGGCGCCGTGGCAGCGGTGAGTTCGGGACTCAGGCTGGCCTCGGCGGCGGGGATATAGGGATACTCGAACTGCTGCGACAACGCCTGCTGGATGTCGGCCTCGGTCACCAGGCCGAGTTTTTGTGCGGCCTCGCCGAAGCGCAGGTTCTGCTCCTGTTGCAGCTTGAGTACACGTTCCATGTCCTGCGGATTGAGCTTACCGGCGTCTTGCAGCAGTTTGCCGATGTTGGCTTCGGCCCGGATGCTGGTTGCGGCCGCCTCGACAATGCTGCCCTGTTCGCTGGCGCTGGTGAGTGAATTCATGTGGACCTCGGCTTATGCGGTGTGAGGGTGACGGCGGTCAGGCCATGGCGGGACGGTTGCGGCGGAACATGCGACGCAGGGCTTCCAGACGACGACCTTTCTTGGTGACTTCGGCCAGCACGGGAATGTCCAGCCCTGCTGTTATGTCCTGACCTGAACGCACCCGACGATCCAGCAGTTCCACCAGAAAACCGACCCCAACGCCCAATATGGCGCCCAGAAAGAACGACAACAGGATGTTCAGGAGCACTTTGGGTTGCGAAGGCTCGGTGGGAGCAACCGCCGGGTTCAGCACGGCGATATCTGTCTGGGTTGACTGCGCCTCCATGCGGCTCTGGCCATAGCGCTGCAGGGCCGAATCGTAGATCTGCTGGGCATTTTGCACATTGCGCGCAAGCAGGGAAGCTTCTTCGCGCTGCTGTTTCATCGCCAGCACCATGGCCTTTTGCTTGGCAAAAGCTGCTCCCAATTCGTTGTAACGCTGGCGCGCCGCCCCTGCTGTGGCGCCTACCCCACGCGTCGCGAGGTTGAGTTCGTTGGCGAGCCGGGCCTTGTAGCTGTTCACCTCGGCCAGGGTGCGCTGGTAATCGGGGTGGTTCACGCCTACGCGCTTGGCCAGGTCGGCCAGTTTGCCTTCGCCTTGCGACACCTGCGCCTTGAGGCCTTGCACCACCGGATTGTTGATCACTTCGGGCAGGCTGGCGCTGTCGCGGGTGCGTGAGCCGGCATCGAATGCCGCCGATTGCGCGGCGACCATCTGGCTGGCCAGGTCGCCCATGCGGCGGGTCTCCACGTCCAGGCGTTCGTCGGATTCGACAATGCCCTTTTCGCGCTGGTAGGCGGTGAGTTTTTGCTGTGCTTCATCGAGACTCTGCCGCAACTCGATAATCTGCTGGTCGAACCAGGCGGCGGTTTGTTTGACAGGTACCAATCTCAGATCGAGACTGGTTTCGATGTAGGCCTTGGCAAAGGCATTGGCGATCGCTGCCGAAAATTGCGGATTGGTCCCGGTGAAGGCGATGGAAATCACGCTGGATTCGCGCGAGGGATCCACGCTCAGCTTCGCCAACAGCAAATCGCCCAGCCACTGGTTGATGTTTCCCTTGCCTTCGGTCGCTTCCATGAACTGCTCGTGGGTGCCAGGGCTGCTTGCCAGTTTCAGTTCGCTCACAACCTTCTGCGCGACATTCGAACTCTGGATGACGTCGACCTGCGTCGCCATATAGCCGGGAAACATCTGGGACGGCATCAACTGACCGGAGAATGGGTCCTTGCTTTTGGAATCGATGATCAGCGTGGTGGTCGCCGTGTACTCCTTGGGCAGCAACAGGCTCACCACTGTGGTGACGGCAACCGTAAACAGCAGCACGCCGAGGATGATCCCCTTGCGTGCATTCAGAATCAGCAGGAATTGGGTGAAGTTCATTGCGGCTTCCTTAGAACAGGCTTTCCTTGACGTAGATCACGTCGTCTTTCTTGACCGGGTCGGCCAGCTGGGCATCCAGTTCCTGCAACATTCCCTTGGTGTCGCGGCGCAGGATCTTGATGCCGCGCTGGGTGCCGCGCTGGGTGAGCCCCCCGCCCTGCGACAGGGCCTGCACCACGCTCATGTTCTGTTCCAGACGAAAGGCGCCGGGGCGCTGCACTTCGCCGTAGATGTAGAACATCGGCTGGCGCGCCACGTTGATGATGTCGCCATCCTGGATGAGTTCGTTGCTGGCTTCGCCGCCCGGCTTGAACAGGGCGACCATGTCGATGTCGTGGTAGCTGGTCTTGCCGTCGCGCGTGCGCACCAGCGTCACGGTGTCGGCACCGTCGATGATGATGCCGCCGGCCAGGGCCAGTGCATCGGTCACGCGGCTGATTTTTTCCAGCGTGTACTGGCCGGGGCGGTTGACGCGTCCCAGCACCGAGATGTGCTGGCTGCGGTATTGCACCACGTTGAGGGTGACGAAGGGTTTGATGATGAAGCCGCCCTTGCTCAGGCGCTGCGCGATTTCGTTCTCGCCCTGGGCCGGGGTGATGTCCGCCATCTTGACGTCGCCGATCAGCGGAAAGGTGATGGTGCCGGTCTCGCTCACGCGCGCATCGGTGGTGAGATCGGGCTGCCCGTACACGGTGATGTGCAGGACATCGCCCGTACCCATCCGGTAATCGTTATCCGCGCTCCACGCGGGCGCCGCCAACAGCAACGCGCACAACATCCATACACTACGCCACAACCTGTTCATTGCTCTCTCCAATTGACGGCAGCCTGTGTGGCCAGCCGCGCTCCTCATTGATTGTTATCCTTGCGGCATCCGCCCTGTGGCCGATTGCCGTACAAACCAGTTTTGCTCGCCTGTCGTCGGCAAGCGGTCATTCTAACCGTGTCCATGGTCAGAATTGCCCACTTGGCCCAGCCTGTCTGCCATGCAAAACCCATACCCGCAACCGTTCGACGTTCGACCCCTAAAAATCGGCCCTGACGTTGGCAAACAGCATGTGGAACTGGTAATCCTCGACAGAGATGTTGGAATCCCGCCGCCCCGCGCTGACGCCGACATCCACCGAAACAGCTTCAATCGGCATATAGCTGATCGAGAGCGATTCGCTGATGGTATCGTCGTTGCGTTGCAGTTGTGTTGTGCCGGGGTCGCCCTTGAAATCGCGATTCTCGAAAGTCGCGCCGGCATTCAGACGCCATTTTTCGCGTATCAGCCACACACCGTTTACGCTCGCGCCTTTTTTAAGAACTGAGCTGGCATTGATGTCCGACGCGCCGCCCAGCTCCTGATAGGCCGATACGCTCAGCAAGGTTTTATCGGTGGCATACCAGTCTGCCGAGATTCGCCCTGCAAGGCCGTTGAAATCCGGACGATCCTTGAGTTGTGGCGGGGAGCCGCTGAAATCGCCGCGCAGGACATTCTTATATTGGCGATCCACCCAGCCAAGCTGACCGCGCAGCTTCAATTTGCCGGACGCACTCCAGTCGCCAAGCAGGTTGTATTCGGTTTGTTTGTAACTATTGTCTGCCACATCAGTCGGGTTCATGGGAAAGGGCGGACAGAAAAACAGAAACGAACACACCGAAGCCAGGATTTGCGGATTAGGGTATTCGGCATCGACCCTACGCACCTGCGCACGCAAGCTGCTGCCCTTGGGCGTGCGATAGGTCAGGACGACATCCTGCGTCCGTTGCTGAACATCCTGCGAAACGAGCGACGACGCGCTGTTGGCATAGTCTGCCGTTTCGACGCCGCCGCCTATCCGCCAGCGCGGGTGAAACTCCCACTCGGCACGGCCAAAGCGGCGTTTGCGCGTCACCTGGTTATTGACCAGGCCCACACTGTCGAAATTGCTCTGGCTGAGCGATTGGGTCGCTCCTGCATTGCCGCTCAGCCGGTTGCCCAAACGCCAGTTCCAGGTGGCCTGATAATCATTGCCGTCGGAGTCGTAGATCGTGTTGCGGTTGTAGCGCACCCGGGTCTTGGTTGCGCTGGCGACGATTTCCTGGCGACCGGGCTTCCAGTCCACGTTCAGCCCGGCGCTCAGAACGCTGTATCGTTCGCTACGCGGGGTGCCGGGGCTTTCGTTGTCGGCAAGCCGGAAAAGGTTGCTGTCGAAGAAGGTGCCGTAGGACACGAACGGACGAAAGGTGTCGCCTTCATGCGCCTGCGCAGGCAAGGCGAGGGATACACCCAGCGCCAAGCTCACCCATGGCCAAGCAGATCTCACCAGAAACTCCAATGGCCCGTGGTCACCACATAAGCACCCAGCGCACCGTTGGTGACGCTGTGCGCAATGATCGGCGCCCACAGGTTGCGGGTACGGATATACAGCCAGCCATACGCCAGCCCGGCAACCAGGCCGGCCAGCCATTGCAGGTGTTCGACGGCAAACAGCGCGCTTGCAATGAGCAGCGCCTTGAAACCGATCTGCGCCGGGTCGAGGGTCAAAAAGTCGGGCTGCTGTACCCAGCGCTGCAGGAACGAGCGCCAGAACAACTCTTCCATGATCGGCACCACCAAGGCCGCGCCCGCGATGCGGAATGCCACCAGCAGCCAGTCGATGCGGTCGGCTTCATCAGTGGGGTTGTAACCCTTGCCCGCTTCGCCCATCAGCATCCAGGCGGCATCGAGGTTGACCCACAGCACCAGCACGCCGAGGCCGACTGCCAGCGCCAACAGCAGATGCTTGAACGGCAAACCATACGACCGGAGTTCGGTGTAATGGCGCCACAGCACCGCCAGCGCCAAGGCAACCAGCCCGGCTTTCACCGGATAGAGCCAGCGCACGTCGAAGCCTGGCGCCCAGCCGGGCAGCAGGCTTTCCAGCACAAGCAAAGCGATATACAACCCGAATGGCAGGCTGCGAACGAAAATGGGGGCCATAGGGAGGCAGGTTCAAGTACAAGTCACAAGAAAGGAGCGAGTGGCTTCACCACACTCTGTCTTGCATCTTGCAACTTGAATCTTGTAACGGTTGCTACTTCAGGCCGGACACGCCCTTGCTGATCGCATCGGCGTCAGCAGCAGGTGCAGCCGGGGTTGCAGCCGATTCGGCAGGCGCTGCCGGAGCGGCATCCGGGGCCGGGGCTTCCTTGCCGGCATCGGCAAACTCGCCCACGTATTCGATCTTGGCTTCTGCCTTCACCTTGTCGAGTTCGGCCTTGGCCGCCTTCTGGCGCGCCTCGTTTTGCAGCAGGCGCGCGATGGCCGGCTTGGCCTGCTCCAGCGTCACAGGCTGAACCTGCGAATCCGCCAGCAAAATCACCAGCAGGCCTTCCGGCGTATTCACGACCATTGCCTGGCCATCGGGCATTTCAGCCAGTTTGGGCAGGAGCGCCTGCGGCAATTGCTCGGCAGGCTTCACACCCTGCGATGCCTGCACCGGATATTTCTCGTCTTTCAGCCATGCCGCGAAATCATTCAGCGTCTTGGAATCGGCCAGCTGCTTGCGGATCGTCTCCTGCTTCTCTTTGGGCGCCTTGATCGAGAGTTCCTGCAGGCGGTAGATCTTGCGTTTGGTGAACAGCTCAGGATGCTTGTTGAAGTAATCCGACACCTCGGCATCGGTCGGCTCCGCCGGCGTACCCAGCTTACGGGTCATGTAGACTTCAGCCATGATCTGGCGGCGCGCCGCATCCAGCGCCTGCACCACGACAGGATCGCGATCCAGTTTTTCCGACTGTGCCTTCTGCGCCAGCACTTCCTGGTCGACCAGGTTACGGATCACCTGCAGCGAAGCCGCCTTGGACTGGTCCTTGTCGAGATTGGGAATGCGCTGCAGCGCGTAGTTCACTTGCGACACCGTCAGCTCGGTGCCATTGACCTTGGCTGCCACCTGGGTGGGCTTGCTCTCCTCCGCCGTCCCGTCTTTCTTGTCGCCGCAACCTGCCATCAGGGCAACGATCAGCAACGGGAGATACAGCTTCTTCAAACCATGCATGTTGGTTTTCCTCTTAGTCCGGATTATTGGAAATTATGTGGTACGAATGTTACACCAAGCACACTACTGGATTACATAAGCAGTGCTCTCACTGGCTCTTCCAACATCTGAAAAATTTTGAATCCCGGTCGTATGTCTTTTTATATAGGCCTTAATTTGTAGGCCGTTGAGAGCTTAAGCTCGAGAGATTGGATTGCATTGGTTCGCACGGTATTGCACGCATCCTCTGCCACTTCGGGAACAAGCGCCCTCTATCCATCCAAGCAGTCCCTCTCTCACGTTTCCCTAACTCGAAAATTCCAGATAACCTGGTTATTACCGCACAAAAAAGCCGGGGGTCTCCCGGCTTTTTGCAATAAAACATCAAACTTAAAACCTAACCGCCATGCCAGCCGAGATAAAGTCAATCTTGGGCCCACCAAAATCATACCTTTCATATTCGCCGCGCACATCCACGTTATCCGTCAGAGCATAGCTTGCGCCAACGCCATAATAAGGATCAATACCACGATCGACTGAATCCGTCCTGGTGAAATCAGCTGTATTTGTATTTGTGATTATCGTTCTGGTTGAAGTTTTCCAGCTATCGGCACCAAACTTGCCAAATACGGCTAAATTTTTAGTCAATGGAAGCGTTCCGACGGCTGCAAGCACCCACGCATTATTTCCCTGAGCCTGATATAGACGCCCAGTAAGCGCTGTATTACCAACTCCGTATGCCAAAAAATCATTCAATTGCGTGTATCCACCTTCAAATCCGAGATACTTGTTGATCTGATAACCGCCAAAAACCTTGAAGCCGGTATCCGAGGAATCAGCGCTGGTTTGAGTTGCAACCACACCTCGTTCGGCAAATGATGAAGCGAATCTAGCCGCATCCCAGTCTCTGCCTTTGGACTGCCCGGCTCCGAACCCAAAATACCAACCTGCAAAACTGATCGGATCCATGGCGCCATCACCATAATTGGTCTTACCTGGATCAAGTACCCAGCCAAGACTTAGCGCAATCATTTGCTGACGCATTCCTGTGTCAACCGAGCCGACCACGTTCTGCTTATCATTGGGGGATTGCTGAACCGCTTGCGGCGCGCGCATGTATGTTCCTGTAATTTCCAACTCGTCCGTTGCCTTGTAAGTAAAACCCACGGAATAATGTTTGTCCGTGGTAACGGGAAACAAGGTATTAAAAGTAAGTTGGTCATCCGGAATAGGCGACTTACCATAGTTATAACCAGCGCGAAGCTGGAGCCTTTCGTTTACGCCCCAATTCACCCCCAATTTATAGATGGTCTGATCTTTCCAGCCAAAACCCATACCGTTATCGTTACCGGTAGCAAGTGAGGAATCATTGAGGGAGGGTATCCCACCAAGCGCATTATTTTGCCCCGGACCGGGATACGCCAAGCCAGGAGAGGTTCCCGGCCCCCTATTCCCGAGGGCAGCCACGGAGGACCATTGAATCCTGGATACATCTACTGCAATGACAAGATTTTTCTTGGGCTTAAAAGCGACCCCAATGCCATAATTGGCTGGGATATCAAAATCGCCTTGCTCAGCAAACAACCCTTTGTATTTATCAAATTTCGTCATGTAGGTTCTTGACGTGTATGACAAGCCGATTGAAAGCTTATCTTCAAGAAAGTCACCCAGATAGCCAACTTTGATGCCAGCCCCATAACTGTAATCAAAGCCATTATTGGTCAGATGATCATAATCAGAAGAAATGGGCACGCCAAACGTGCTGCTGAACGTCTTAAATGACCCCAATCCATACATGCGGAAGCGTTGTGCGGCAACATCGAGCGCCGCACCAACAGAATGATTCTCGTTGATCTTGTAGCCCACAGTAATGGGCACAAGAAGTTGCATCAAGTCTCCGCCAAGGGTAGCCCCTTTGCCGGGGACATCAGGAGTCACTGCATTGTATGAAAAATAATTATACGGATAGACTGTGCTGCCCCCCCCATTGGGTACAAAGGCAATCCCAGCATGCAGGCTTTCGGTCAACGGCATTGTCATGCCCATTTCAGGCATGATAAACCAGTCCCGCAGACTGGTCGTCGCCCCATCAAATCCAAATCCCGGATTATTGATGTTCGGATTATCCTGAGCATACGAGCCAGCTCTTACAAACCGTTTCGCATTAAAGAAGCCAACACCCATATCGCCGCGCATGCCCGTATTAACAATATTGGCCGGGTTTGCGACGATAGAAAGCGAATCCGTGCCGTATGCGATACCGACCCCCCCCATCCCCTGCGACCTAAAACCATAACCGGTCATGAAATAACCGTTTGTCGCTAACGCTGAAGTTTGCGCCAAGGCAAGTGCTGTAGTCAGTGCCGTTAAGGCAAAGTGATTTCGCTTCATTTAGACATCTCCTCCAAATAAACTATTAACTTATGCTTGAAAGATGCCCGATAGACACCAAAACATAAGGATTTTTTTATAAATAACATCTTTTTTTTTGCCATGTTAGCATGACCTTTAATGGTACTAGCAACGCATATGCAACAATATTTCACTATGAACGTCTTTTATATAAACATCTAAAAATCTAATGGCTGTTACTTCGCGAAATCAACCCTGCCCCTGCGGAAGTGGTAAAAAATACAAACATTGTTGCGCCAACCAACCGCCGCATGCGAGCCTCCCCCCTCCGACCACAAGAGACACCTTTAACCCGCTTGCAACCCTGCAACTCGCAATGCACCACCACCAGGCCGGGCGTCTCCGTGATGCAGAACGACTCTACCAACTTGTTTTGCAAGTCAAGCCAAACCATCCCGACACCTTGCACCTACTGGGTGTTGTCAACCATCAGCTTGGCAACAACGATCAGGCTTACACCCTCATCAGCAAGGCCATTGAGCAAATGCCTCGTGCCGTACATTTCATAAATAATCTTGGCGAAGTTTGTCGCGCGCTGAACCAACTAAATGAAGCTCAAGCGTGTTATGAAAAAGTCCTAGCAATGCAACCGGCACATGCTGAGGCACATCGAAACCTGGGTTTGGTCTATTTGGCGACAGATCAATCAGAGCGTGCGGTTTCACACCTGCGCGAAGGCATTGAACGCTTCCCTGATTACATGGGAAATTACTGGGCACTTGGGCTTGCGCTGTCCAGCCTGGGGAAAAATGACGAGGCCATTGTCAATTACAACAGGGTGCTTGCCCGGAGCCCTGACGATTCCGCCACATTATGCGCAAAAGGCATTGCGCTCAAAGCCTTGGGCGATCTCAACAAGACCGTTCAACACTACCGGCATGCCATAAGCCTGCAACCCTCCATTCCAGAGCTACATCACAACTTGGCATTGGCTTATCAAAGCCAGGGAAAGCTCCCGGAAGCCGAAGCATGTTTCGAACGAGCGCTTGAACTGCAACCCGACAATGAGATGGCCAAACACCTTCTCGCAGCGCTACGGAGCATCACACCGGACCGCGCACCAGCGTCTTATGTACGGGACACATTTGACAGCTATGCTGAGAATTTCGACCTCCACCTGGTCGAACATCTCAAATACCGTACCCCGGAAATGCTGGCTGGGCTTATTCAGAACAAGCTCAACCTTGAGAACCAAGCTCTTAACATCCTCGATTTGGGCTGCGGGACAGGTCTGTTTGGAGAGCAGATCAAACACTTAAAGAAACGATTGGTTGGCATAGACCTGTCATCAAAAATGATTGCCAAAGCCGAAGAACGGAAAATATATGATGAATTGATCGTTGGTGACTTGCTGGACCACATGGCCAAAGCAACGGCAGGTCAATTTCAGTTGATCGTCGCAACAGATGTGTTCAATTATGTGGGCAACCTGCTTTCAGTATTTCAACAAGCTTCCAGGCTGTTGGATGCGGGAACCTGGTTGGCATTTTCCCTGGAAGCAGCACGAGATGATGCCAATGACTTCACTCTGGACAAAACCGGGCGCTATCAGCATGGACGAATGTATGTTCCTCGCCTGTGCGAACTGTACGGTTTTGACGAATTGAGCTTTGCTCAGTCGACACTAAGAATGGATGGGAGCATGCCCGTTATAGGGTATCTCTACCTCCTCAAAAAATCAGGCTAGCTTGCTTGCGCTCAAATACAGCCTTTATGACGCCAACATCAAGAAACAAGCCTTGTCCTTGTGGTAGCGGCAAGAAATATAAACACTGCTGCGCCGAACGGGATGCAATAAGCCATCCGGCCACAGGGCAGATGATATCGATACAGATTGAAACAGGTCAGTGGGGTCCTGTTCCTCAAGCCATGGAGCAAGCGGTACGACTACATCAGCAAGGACGTATACTGAAAGCCGAGGTTATTTACCAGCAGATCGTTCAGGCACAGCCGAATCATGCCGATGCCCAGCATTTGCTAGGCGTGATCTATCATCAAACGGGCAAACAAGATCTAGCTCACACACACATTTCCCGAGCTATTTCACTGAATCCCAAAGCAGCACTTTTTCATAACAATCTAGGTGAGGTTTGCCGTGCCCTAAACCGGCCCGAGGATGCTCAGGCCAGTTATGCCAGAGCGCTTGCCCTGCAACCCGAGTTACAGGAAGCTCAGCGTAATGTAGGCCTGACCCTGCTGGAACAAAACAAACTTGATGAGGCAGCCGCCCATCTGCGACAAGTTGTGGCCAGTAACGAAAATTACACGGGGGGCTACTGGGCGCTGGGGGCCGCTCTGGTACGGCAGCACAAAGAAATTGAAGCACTCGAAATTTGCAACCGCGGCTTAGAGAAGTCCCCATCAGACGCACCATTGTTATGCGCCAAGGGGTTGATCCTGAAAGCGATTGGACAACCCGAGCAAGCCGCCCAGCATTACCGCCAGGCACTTGAGCTACAGCCGCAAGATCCCGATCTTTACCATGGGTTATCGGGTGTACTGAAGCAACAGGGGGACGTCGACGGTGCAATTCAATGCTTGAAGAACGAACTCAAGTTCCGACCGAACAATGCGACGGCTCAACATCTGCTCACTTCGCTACAAAACATCACGACAGACCGCGCGCCGGCATCCTACGTCAGTGAACTCTTTGACCGCTATGCGGACAACTTCGACCAGCACTTGGTCGGAAAGCTTCAATATCACACCCCGGACCTGCTGGCGAATATGTTACAAGAAGCGATCGAATCGAACCCTGTTCGGCTCAATATGCTTGATCTGGGCTGCGGGACTGGCCTGTTTGGCGAGGCCGTTAAAAATATCAAAAATGAGCTGGTTGGCATTGACCTGTCACACAAGATGATTCAGAAGGCGGAGGCGCGCGGCCTCTATGACCGGCTTATTGTCGGCGACTTGCTGGAATATATGGCCACGGTCGACCCCGGTCAGATTGAACTTGTCGCGGCAACGGATGTTTTCAACTATGTTGGCAATCTTCAACCAGTATTCGAGCACGTCGCACGCATCCTACCGCATTCGGGTTGGTTTCTTTTCTCGCTCGAGGCGGCTCGCGAAGGCGTCGATAACTTTACGCTCGACAAAACCGGGCGCTTCCAACACGGACGCGAGTATGTTCCCCGCCTTAGCCAACAATATGGTTTCGAAGAGTCGAGTTTTTCCCAATCCCCACTGAGGATGGACGGAAACACACCCGTCATGGGGTATTTGTACCTTCTCAAGAAACACGGCCAGATAATTTACTGATCACTCCGAGTATCCGAAATACTCGATGAAGGGTCTCAGCTTCGGCATGACCGGCTCGAACTCCAGTGCGTAGCGTTTCCAGCGGTATTTGGCGTGTTGATAAATCGGTTGCGTCACCTGATGGTAGCTTGGCGTATTGATCGTGCCACGTTTCATCGCATGTTCAGTATGCCCCAACACCTTGTCGTCCCATCCCACTTCCAGAAAATCCAGCAGTGCACGCGTTTCATTCTCGAAATCGGCGACCAAATCCTCGTAACGCACGCGATGATAATTCAAAGGCAAGATGCGAACCGCCTCCACCCAGGTGCGCATCACATTGCTGTATATGTCCGCGCTGCTTTCGAGCGTATGGAAACCGGTGTTGACCTCATTGAGTACAAAATTCTGCATGAAACAGCTAAAGCATGCGTCGCAGGGGTGACGGATGGCCAGAATGAATTTAGCCTGCGGAAAGACGCGCCAGATGAGGTGCGCATTAACCGTGTTGAGCGGGTTCTTGTCGACCAGCAGTTTGCCCGGCTGGTGCTGGAGATGCCGCGCCGCCTCGTCAAAATAAACCTTGCGCAACAGGGAGACCTGGTCGCTCGTCAGTTCTTCCAGCGCGTTTCCGCGGCCTTGCGCCATCTCCTCAAATGCCTGCACCATAGCTGAAACCGTCGGTTTCTCTTCCATGCTTTGCATCGCTGGGTGACTGTCGAGTATCTGCTCCAGCAGCGTCGTTCCCGACCGGGGAAAGCCGAACAGAAAAACGGGCGTCACCGTTTCGCTGGCATTGAGGACATTCTTCGGAATCGCCGCCAATTCCGGCGTCAGATAGCTGCGTATTCTTTCGACCCGTTCGAGATATCTATCCTGCCCCCCCGTCTCGCACTCCATAGCCAGGGCTGACAGCCGGTTACCCTCGACAAGATGGGGAAAAGCATGTTCAACATCGTTCTTGCGGTCGTAGAGTTGACCTAGCAGAATATGCAGTGCGCCTGTAGTATCCATGGTCGTGGGGTGTGACAACGCCCTCTCCAGCAGCGCGATCGCATCATCCTGCCGGTTTGCCCGTCTTGCCAGTCTCGCTGACACAAACAACAGGTCCGGGTTGTCCGGACTGCGCAGCAATTCACGGTCAACCAGGGCTTGCGCTTCTGTCAACCGGTTGGTCTTCTCCAGCAAGGCCGCCACATTGGTGATTGCATCCAGGGAATCGGGACTGAACTGCAAAGCACGCTGATATTTCTCCAACGCCTCGACCAGCCGCCCGTCCCGCTGCAAAATATGCCCCTGATTGCAGAGAATCTGAGGTGCATTGGGCCGCAGAATGATCGCCTTGTTCAATACGTGGGTAGCTTCCTGGGTTTCACCCAGCGCGGTCAACGCCGCCCCCAGATTGCTTAGCGCCTCCACAAAATCCGGCTGCAACTTAATGGCCTGGCGGTAGCTCTTGATCGCCTCATGGATTGCGCCGGTTTCGCGCAACGCGTTTGCGAGAAAATAATGCGCCTCGGCATAGTCCGGTTGCAGGCTGATGGATTTCCGGTAGCAGGCCAGTGCGTCATCCACCTCCCCCTGGCACTGCAGAGCCGAGCCCAGCACATGATGCCCCCATGCATAATCCGGCTTGAGCTTTAACGCGCGACGGCAATAGCTCTCGGCATCCTTGAACAACCCCAGTTTTCGATGAATCAGACCGCGCATTACCCAGGACTCGACATCGGCGGGGGCGGCCTGGCAGATGCCTGCATATACAGCATCCGCCTCGCGTAACTGATTATTGGCAAATAGCTCAGTGGCTCTGGTCTTTTTGGATCGGATCAATATGTTGGGTTTTGCCATGCGTCAGCACTGATAACCATAAACAATCGTGAAAAAAGCGTTGCTTTTCCAAAGGGCGATTATATTCGAGCCGAGCGAACAGCCATCAGCCACGTCGGTCAAAAGCAAATCTCCCTGCATCATATTAGGGTGCCAGGGATTCAGATAGAAGCGTTCTCAATCCCGCCTACACACCTCTTACACGCCATATCGCCCAAGGCAATAGCAGCACACTCAAAAACAGCGTGGTTATCTTGGCAATCCAGCTGAATACCCCAAACAGGATTGCGTGCAGCTCCGCCTACGTAAAAAAACCGCACAGAGAATCTGTGCGGTTTTAGTTCGTCTGCAAGCGGGTTTAGAGCACGGCTCTATACCCTGACACAAGCAATCAGGCTCGTGTGCGACGACGAGCCATGAAGCCGACCAAGCCCAGACCGGCCAGCATCATGCCATAGGTGGAAGCCTCCGGCACTGGCGCAGCCGCTGTCACAGTACCCTGCAGGTGCAAGGAATAACCCACGCCGCCAAAACCAGAGGCGTCGCCTTGAGGCACAACCGCTGAGTAATCGATGGTATACGTGTCCCCATAAATCCCGTTCCAGGCAAAAGTCGCCACACCGGTGCCATTGTTGAAGATACCACCGATATCTGCGCCGCTGGCCGGGTTGATACAGACGCCGTCTGACGTGGATCCGCAGTCCTGGGTGCCGCCGCCCATGTTGATGGAGGGAATGCCATTCCAGGTTACGCGCCAACCGCTGAAGTCCAGGCCATTCGTGGTGTCGCCCGTAACCGGCGAAGCGAGGAAATCGGAACCGGTGTTCTTGAAGAAGTTCCACGGTTTCGTGATCGCATTGGTATCGCTGGCGACGGGCGCGCCGCCATGGCTTGCGCCTGCGGTGGTGGTCGTTCCGATCACCAGGCCAGTCGTACCCTGGCTCAAGGCAACCCTTTCAGCAGGTTTAAAGAAGCCATCGCCATTCGTATCCATGGCGAAGAAAGACCCCGTGCCGGAAACAACGTAGCCAGAGCCATTGAGGGAAGGGGTCTGAATCGACAGCATATCGCCAGCATTCACTGCAACAGCGTGGGCGCTCATTGAACCCACGATACCCGCGCTACCAACAGCCAGGGCAAACATTGTTTTTTTGAAATTCATTTGTAAATCTCCTCATGTAGATAGGTATCGATCGAACTACAACTACATCCTCCTGCCACACGGTGTAATACTCTTTCACCGAATAATGCCTAGCGGCGACTCTCACTTAGCAATGCCCATTCCAGCTTTTACCTGGATTTACTTATGGACTTAACAATCAAGCATTTAAGATTTGAATTTAGTTGTTTTTGGTAGGCGTCGTGGTAGGTTCGAACCAGATGTGTAAAAAATTCCGACAAATTTTTTAATCAGGAATCAAAGAAAGCATCTCATATGACACAAACAGACCAAATTTCCCGGGGAAAATAAATTATTTAGTTTAAAAGTCAAAGTGTTAACTAAACACAAACGGCTAGCCACCATGTGTAAAATTTATCGACAAATATATATATTGATTAGTATTTCTGATATATCAATAAAAGAAATTTTTACGCCATCTCGACAAAGCACTACAAGCCAGCCCACGCGGGATCCGTTCGGGACAGGAGACTGGTTCAGTTCAACATGCCGCCCCCCCTGCTTTTGACAAAGGCAAGGCAATGCGCAGCCCTGTCTCCAAGCCAGATACCACCGGCTATTCCATTCGAGGCGTCACCCGATCCGGGGATGATGACTTGAATTTATAAAGACTGCAGACCGACCAGCCCGAACCCAAGGAGGCCCATTCAGGGCAAGGACGCCAGGACAAGCTCCGGTCCGGGCCGTGCTTTCCAGCCTGCAACTGCTAATACGCGTTCTGGTCCCGCCAGACGACGGCGAGTGTCTTGCCGATGATCATCAGATCGAACTCCAGCGACCCGTTGCGCATGGTGCCGATGCCATACTGGACGCGGGCGCGCATCTTGTCGAGGGTTTCGCCGCGCAGGACTACACCCAATCTGGCATCCTGGGGCCGATCAAGGAGCCCGACCGCCAGTACAGGAGCAAATGCCCGACCGCGCAACAGATGCTATATGAAGAAGAGTTCCCCTTCAGCATGAGGGCAAGCGGGGCCTCGCTTGCCCTGCACCCAGAGCCAGTTATACTCTTAAAATAATTTTTCGGAGTATAACGCGATGCTCTATTTCGCCGAACTTCCACTTTCAGCCCAGACAGCTTATGCCCAGCTTCTCGATTCGGCACTGTCGGCCGACCATCTCCGCTCGATTGCAGACCTTCCGGGGTCCTTCGCACAAAAGACTGTCAAGGGGACTTCCTACTGGTACTACCAGTACTACGAGCCCTCGGGGAAACGTGCCCAGGTGTTCATCGGACCGGACAACGAAGCGGTCCACCGCCTGATGGCGCGCCGCGCCCAGCCGGCCGCGAAAGAATCGCTGGTACCGCTGGCAAGATCAGCCCTGGCGTTAGGGTGCGCACCTGTGATTTCCCGCCAATTAAAGGTGATCGGCCGGTTGGCTGACTATGGATTCTTTCGCGCGGGTGGCGTGCTCGTTGGAACCCATGCGTTTCTGGCATACGGAAACATGCTGGGGCTGCGTTGGGGAGATTCGTCGCGCACCCAGGACATCGACTTCGCTCATTCAGGGAGGAGTGTGTCTCTCGCGCTTCCGGCCACCATCGAGGTGGAAACGCACAGCGCAATCGAGTCGCTGGAAATGGGGTTCCTTCCAGTGGCAGGGCTTTCCGGAAAGTCCGGCGCGACATACCTGAATCCGAAAGAACCGGAGTTCAGGCTGGATTTCCTGACGGTACCTCACCGAAAGGGCGAGGAGGTTTATGTGCATCCTCAGCTGAATGTCCCACTCCAGCCGCTCAAGTTCATGGAGTTCTCTCTGGAAAACATCCAGCAGACCGTCTTGTTCGACCCTGGAAACGCCGTTCTGGTCAGCGTGCCTCATCCCGCTCGCTACGCACTGCACAAGCTGATCGTATACGGGGAACGGGAAGGCACCTTTGCCGCCAAAAGCACCAAGGATTTACGTCAGGCAGCCTCACTACTCGCATATTACCGGGAGCATCGGCCATGGGAAATCAATGAGGCGTGGGCTGATCTTGTGTCCCGCGGAAAAGGCTGGCAGCGCCGCGCCAGGCAGGGCGTGGCAGCACTGGACAAGTTTTATCCGGATATTGAAGCCGGAAAGTGGCTGACAACCTGAACGGTATTGCGCTCGCATTTGCCAGCCGCGACAAGGGCGCAATGGACGCAACGCGCCTATTCCTTGCAACTTGTATCTTCGCGTCTAAATAATAAGCATTCTGGTCACGCCAGACGACGGCGAGTGTCTTGCCGATGATCATCAGATCGAACCCCAGCGACCCGTTGCGCATGGTGGCGCGCATCTTGTCGAGGGTTTCGGTTTCGCCGCGCAGGCCGTTGACCTGAGCCCAGCCGGTGATGCCGGGCTTGACCTTGTGGCGCAGCATGGTGCCCTTGATGAGCTTGCGGTACTGCTCGTTGTGGGCGACGGCGTGGGGACGCGGGCCGACGACGCTCATGCGGCCCTGCAGGACGTTGATGAACTGCGACACAATTCTGCGGCACAATTGGTTTCAATATATGCCGATCTGCCTGATCTCCCTTTGAATTGGCAGTAAGCAACAGATCGACCCGACTTGCGCGCGGCAAGCTAATTAGATACATTGAATACACGTATTCAACTAGAAAGGATGCAACATGGCGACTTCAATCCGCCTCGATCCCGTGATCGAGCAACGACTAGACAATCTGGCCGCACAGACAGGTCGCACCAAGGCTTACTATCTGCGCGAGCTGGTTGCCAAGGGCTTGGACGACCTTGAGGATTATTACTTGGCTGCCGCGACGATGGAGCGCGTTCGCAAGGGCGAAGAACGCGTTTACACACTAGAGGAAGTGGAGCGCGATCTTGGTTTGGCGGATTGAGTTGACGGCAACGTCCGCTAGGCAAATGGGGAAACTCGATAAAAGCGAGGCCAAACGCATTACGACTTTTCTGCGGCAACGTCTGTCGACGCTGGATGAACCGCGCAGCACTGGCAAGGCATTAACTGGCCCACAACTCGGCATTTACTGGCGTTATCGTGTTGGAGACTATAGGGTCATCTGCGATATTCAGGACCGTGCGCTCTGTATCCTTGTGATCGAAGTTGGCAACAGACGGGATATCTATCGATAGGCGGAGCAAGTTGCAGAAAAACCGGGATAGTCCAGCTAGTTCAGGCCGCGTCGAATGCACCGCGCCCTTCCTTGAATCTTGTAGCTTGGTCTTAGTTGTAGAAATTCAAGGAAACGCGCTGCGTCCTCTCCGCCAATGCTCGCCTGCCTCATCTCGATGCGGCCGCCTTATAGACAGCGTTGCGCTCGCGTTTGCCTACTGCAACAACGGTAACGATCAATTGCGTATCCACCACGTCGTAGACCAGGCGATAGCCCATGCTTCTCAGCTTGATTTTGTGGCGGCTTTTCTGGCCTGAAAGTTTTGAGGCGGGAACATGCGGATTATGGAGACGTTCGGCAAGTTTCTTCTTGAATTGCTCGCGCACAGGCTTGTCGAGCTTGCCCCATTCGTCAAGTGCATCGGGATGAAACAACAGCTCATAGGTCATCCATCAGGACTTTCACGGGGGTCTTGCCATCGGACATACGCGCTTCGGCCAGGGCATTCAGTTCGATGTCCTCCAGTTTTTGCATGAGTGCTTCGTAAGCCTTGACCGGAATACAGTAGAAGGCGGGCTCATTGCGGTTCAGGATAACGACAGGGAAACCTTCACCCGCCGCAACCGTTCCCATCGGATTTCTTTTGAGCTCGGATACGCTGGCGGTGACTTCCGCCAAGACAATGTTCGCCATTTGAAACCTCCTGTCCGCCAGAATGCAGAAGCACTCTTTAGCGAACCATTAAAGACACTCTTAAGAGTGCCATTAAAGTTCATTCATTCGCCTCTGTCAATACGCGTTCTGGTCCCGCCAGACGACAGCAATGGTCTTCCCGATGATCATCAGGTCAAATACCAGCGACCAGTTGCGCATGTAGTCGATGTCGTACTGGACGCGGGCGCGCATCTTGTCGAGGGTTTCGGTTTCGCCGCGCAGGCCATTGACCTGGGCCCAGCCGGTGATGCCGGGCTTGACCTTGTGGCGCAGCATGTAGCCCTTGATGAGCTTGCGATACTGCTCGTTGTGCGCCACGGCGTGGGGACGCGGGCCGACGACGCTCATGCGACCCTGCAGGACGTTGATGAACTGCGGCAGTTCGTCGAGCGAGGTGCGGCGGATGAAGGATCCGAATCGGGTGATGCGGGGGTCGCTGCGGCCAGCCTGCTTGATGGTGTCGCCATCGTCGCAGACGCGCATGGAACGGAATTTGTAGACGAGGATTTCCTGGCCGTCGAGCCCGTAGCGGCGCTGCTTGAAGATGATGGGGCCCGGGGACGACAGCTTGACGCCGACGGCCAGGATGAGCAGGACGGGCCAGATCACCAGCAGGATCAGGCTGGCGATGGCGACGTCGCTGATGCGTTTGCCGATGCCGCTGACGCCCAGCGTGGGCGATTCGGTGAGCGCCACCACGGGCATCCCGTGGATATGATCGACCCGCGCCTGGATGAGGTCGGACACGAAGATGTCCGGCACGAAATAGACCGACGCGGTGGTGTCGCGCAGGGCGTCGAGCAGGTTCAGCGTGCGGGGCTGCGAGGCCATCGGCAAGGTGATGTAGACCAGGTCGATGCCATTGCGGTTGACGTATTCGGGGATGTCGGCCAGCCGCCCGAGCAGTTTGGCCGGGTCGGTCAGTTCGGTACGCTCGAGCGTGCGGTCGTCGAAAAAGCCGACCACGTCGACCCCCAGCGCACTGTCATTGGCAAAACGGCCGCGCAGTTCGGTTCCCAGGTGCCCGGCCCCCACGATGAGCGCGCGGCGGCGGCCGCCTTCCAGCAGCAGCAGGCGCGGCAGGATCTTGCGTACGACGCGGTGCGCCACCCACATGGCGATGGGGGTGGCGAGCATCCATGCCATCACCAGGTCGGGCGGAAACCAGTCGAGATAGCCGGTGGAATAACCGAACAGCAGGATCAGGCCGGACAGGAAAAACCACGGCATGACCACTTCGTTCCAGAAGGCCCGCAAGGTGACTTCGGGCCATTTGCCGGGAAAGGTCAGCGTAAAGACGATGAGCGCCAGAATGGGATAGGGCCCGTTGAAGGTCTCGCCGAAATAGAGTGCGCAGCCGATCAGCACCAACACGGCCACGAAGGGATCGAGCAGGATCTTGGTCAGCGATACGACGGAAAGCTGCTGCCGGAACAGCCACTGGTTATGGTTTGTCATTACTCCAAATGCTTCGCGTCGATGCGTGTTTCCTGGCGGTAGACAAGCGTGTAATTATCAGTCGGCCCGCCGGCTAATGCCGGGGCAGGCGCATTATCCAACAAAAGTAACGGGCCAATGTTGCCGGAACTTGAAACTCCTAAGACCATTCGCGCCCTATGTCACGATATTGCTTGCGCGTAAAGAATCTTCAATGAAAACGGCTTCCCTGCGGAAGCCGCGAGTCGGACGCAACGCAGCAATCAAACGGACAGGCGTGCGTTGCGCCGGGCCATGAAGCCGACGAGCGCAAGACCGGCCAGCATCATGGCATAGGTTTTGGCTTCGGGGACTGCCAGCGCTATGTATCCGTCCGCCGCGTACTTGAGATCGCCCGAAGCCACGCTGTTGCCCATCACGCGGGTGATCGGGTTCAGGAAGCTGGCGTCATAGGGGTTGTTCATTTGGAGCGTGAAGACCCCACCGCCCGATGCGATCGTTGGGGGCTGGTACACGGCAGCATTGAAGCTCGTGATGGCGATCGTGATATTGGTCACCCCCAGCGAGAAGCCGGGGTCGGCAACCCCGGTCCCACTGATGATGTTGCCGGTCAGAATCGCGTCGCCATCGGTAAATCCCGTATCCGTATTGAAATTGCGGTTCGGGTTGGTATCCAGGTAAATCGCGAAACTGCCGCCCGTGACGCTGATCGCGCCGGCGGCCGTCACGCTTTCGGTAAAGCTGGCCACCGCGGTCAATTCATAGGTCGAATTGAGATTGGGCGCTGCGGCTATCGTTCCGGCCAGTTCATGGTTGGTGATGAAGGATTGGTAAAACCCATTGAAGCCTGAAACCAGGCTGGGCCCCGACCCCGTCGTTCCGGTTGATTTCAGGAGCACGACGCCGGATCCCGCATCATAGGTATCGAACGGACCCACCACATCCTCATCCCCGATGCTGCCCGGGGCCTGCGTGTAATCGGCCGTCCCCGCCCAGTTGGATGCCGCCTGGGCGGTATGCATCCCCATCCCGGACACGGCCAATAGTGCTACTGCCACAACTCTCATGCGCCTCATGACACTCTCCTCCTCCAACATCACGCTGCAAGGCCATTTCATCGCGTGCATGAAATGGAATGGGGGCCAATTTTATTTATTGTTCATTGTGCCCCCAGCCGTTTACGCAAAATACGTACCATGCACATGAAATCTTCATACCATACTGTTTACCCGATGTTTTTTATCCGGAACCCACCGTTCATTCATTCATTTGGTTTGAAGTGTAAAGAAAACCGACAGCCATGAGATGCCCGATTTCATGCCGATGACATAGCCGGGCTGGGCCTGATCTGTCCCGTCGGCCTGTTCGCATGAAAAAACGGCCTCACGAGGAGGCCTTTCGCATAAACAGTCCAACGCTCAGATCGCGCTGCGGCCCTTGCGCCATCCCATGAAGCCAATCAACGCCAAGCCGGCGATGAACAAGGCATACGCCTGCGGCTCCGGCACGGGCGTCGTCACGATGGACACGCCGGCAAATTTTTTCTCGATGAAGGCTGCGCCACCGACAGACAGGCTGTTGGCCAGCAGGAGGTTTTCGAGGGTGACGTTGACGCCGCTGACGATGCCGTCCGTTCCGCCCCATCCGGCCGGAATCGCGACGTTTGCGTGCGAGGTCCAGTCGGTAGTCTCGAAATCCGCCAGGCTGGTCATGTCGGTCAGCGGGAGCGACGACTTGATTTTGCTGCTGGCGGCAGGCGTCAGAGGCGACGCCAGATCGCGCACATAGAGTTTGCCGCCGACGGCCACGCTGGAGCCTGCGCCGATGTTGTAGTAGTCGCCATCTTCGGTCAGGTTGACCGCCGATACCTGATAACCGGGATTGGCATTGACCGTGACGTTGAAGGTCTGGCTGGCCGCAGCAAACCCGGTGCCGTTGAAAGACTGGGCCTTATAGGCGGTGGGCGTGAAAAACAGCGCATCCCCCGTCACCATGGGAACGCCGAACAGCCCGCTGAGCGCGCTGTCGAAAGTGAAGCTGACCGTGGTGCCCACCATGGTGACCGGAACGGCCTGCACAGGCCCGCTCAGCATGGCAGCCGACAACGCCAGTACGGCGGCGGTGCGTTTAAAGAATTTCATGATGCTTCCTCCAATTCGATATTCAACATTGCGGTGTATCTCCCTATCGCTCGTCAGCCTGAGCCGAAACAATGCGCTTTTTTTATGTACGTTTTGTGTATGTTTCACTTAAGGGTGCCCGTACCGCTTTTCCTCCTCCAGCCACCGAACGGGCCGATACCGGGTGGGGAGGTAAAAAAACTGCAAAAAACATCCGCTTAGCCGGAACGATTAAAGCAATATGCATGCCCATCGATCTTCCGATTACCGCACGCCCTTGTTTGCGTGCCGCTTTTCATGGACGCGGCAGACGCACCTGCCATGGCGCAAACCCCATTGTAAAAAAACCCGACAACGTAGCTTGCCGATAGGGATGGCTTATCTATCTGCTGCTTATGCGGTGTGCCCTTTGGGGCAGCCCGTTATGCCGAACCGCATTACCCCATCAAACGCATTCCCACCTGTCTGGCACCGCCCCACCGCCCCGACTCACCGCCCTCTCCAGGAACGGGCCGTGGCGCCTCCGTGCTATGCTGAACGCCATTTTGGGGGAGAGGATGTGTTCAAGATTCTGTTGCTGATCGCGATTGGCTTTGTCGTGCTGGCCTTGTTCCGTGCCTACCAGCGCTCGCTCGGCCAGCCGCCCTCGTCCACGCGCGAAAAAACCGTCGAAGACATGGTGAAGTGCGCGCATTGTGGCGTGAACCTGCCGCGTAGCGAGGCCATTTATTCCAGCGGCGATTTCTTCTGTACACCCGAACATCGGCAACTCGGCAAGAGATGAACGCAGCGGCAACGTCGATGCCGCGCCCGACCACGCCGGGCTATTTCGCGTCCCATTGGCGCAGTCTCGATTACTTCAATTTGTATCGCCTGACGCTGGCCGCCGCGCTGGTGTTCAGCGGCCTGTTGTTCAGCACGTCGGATCTGTTCCGCCAGAGCGCAAACGGGCGTTTTCAGAGCTATGCCTTCGCCTATCTGATGATCGCGGCATTGTTCGTGCTGGGTATCCGCGCTCGCTGGCCGGGATTCCAGATCCAGCTCACCGCCCACATTACGGCCGATATCGTGCTGTTCATGCTGATGATGTCGACCAGCGAGCAACTGGCAAACGGTTTGGGCCTGCTGCTGGCGATTTCCATCGCTTCCGGCGGGCTGGTCGGAAGCGGACGCCTGACCCTGCTCTATGCCGCCATGGCATCGATCGCCGTTCTGCTGCAGCACGGCTTCAGCATTCTGGGCGGCGGCCAGGGGATGGACAGTTTTTTCCAGGTGGGTTTGCTATGCGCAGGATATTTCGCCATCGGCTTGCTGGCGCATGCACTGACCCTGCGCGCGCTCCGGTCGGAAAGACTGGCGCAGCAGCAGGCAGGCGAACTGGCACTGCTGAACCGCATCAATGCCGTGGCCATCGAAAACTCACCCGACGGGCTGTTGGCTATACGCGGCGACGGCATCATACGACACGCCAGTCCGCGCGCTTTGGCGCTGCTCGGTATCCCGACAGCGGCGGTCCCTGGCGTCACCCGCCTGGAAGACTGCTCGCCCGAGCTGGCGCGTATGTCGCAAAAGATGCAGCCCGGCACAACGTTCACCCTGAATACCCCGGCCGCACAGTTGCGGGTGCGCTGCATCCCGCTGGAAACACCGGACGACAGCCGCGTGCTGGTGCTGGAAGATCAAAGCCAGGCCGAACAGGCGGCCCAGCGGCTCAAACTGGCTGCACTGGGTCGGCTCACCGCCAACATCGCACACGAAATCCGCAACCCGCTGTCGGCCATCAGCCATGCCGCGCAACTATTGGGGGAGGAAACGCACGATACCGCCCAGATCCGACTGACCAGGATCATCGAGAACAATGCACGGCGGCTCGATCGTCTGGTGGAAGAGGTGCTGACGCTCAATCGGCGCGATCGGCTTCACCCGGTCAGCTTCGATGCCGCTGCGCTCGGCCTATTGGTCGACGAGCTGCGTCAGACTGAAGAAATCCCGGCTGACGCCGTCATAGTCGACATGCCTGACAGCCTGCATTTCCAGTTCGACCCCGACCATCTACGCCAGATCGTGTGGAATCTCATGCGCAACGCCTGGCGTTTCAGCCGCAAGCAGGCGGGCAGCATCCGCATCGGCGCACAGATGCAGGGCAGCAACATGCAGATCGAGATCGGTGACGACGGGCCCGGTGTGGCGTCGGAACACCAGGACAAGCTTTTCGAGCCCTTCTTCACCACGGATGCGCAGGGTACCGGATTGGGCCTGTTCCTGGCGCGCGAACTGGCCGAGGCCAACCATGCGGCGCTGAGCTACGTTCCCGGCAATGACGGCGCACATTTCCGCCTCGTCCTGCGCGGAGGCGAGTGATCATGGCGGCCTCTCCACGCATTCTGCTGGTTGACGACGAGCCCGACCTGCTCGATCTGATGGAACTGACCCTGGTCAAGATGGGACTCGAAACCGATCGCGCCGTCAGCGTTGCCGAGGCGCAGGCCCGACTGCGGCAGACACATTACGATCTCTGCCTGACCGATATGCGACTGACCGATGGCGAAGGGCTGGACGTGATTGCCTGCGCCAGCGCACTGGCCCTGCCGGTTCCGGTGGCCGTCATCACCGCCTACGGCAATGCCGGCAACGCCGTCGCCGCACTGAAAGCGGGCGCATTCGATTATCTGGCCAAACCGGTGGCGCTCGATCAGCTCCGCACGCTGGTCAAATCCGCGCTGGCGATTCCCGAATCCGCGCAGGCAGACGATCCAACCCGCGAACTGATCGGTCAATCGTCCGTCATGCAGGACATCCGTGCACGCATTGCCAAACTCGCACGGACCCAGGCGCCGGTACATATCGCAGGCGAATCGGGCAGCGGCAAGGAACTCGCGGCGCGCCTGATCCATCGTCTCGGCAACCGGTCCGGCAAGCCCTTCGTCGCGGTCAACTGCGGCGCGATTCCCGAAACACTGATGGAAAGCGAATTTTTCGGCTATCGAAAAGGCGCGTTCACGGGGGCCGACGCCGACCGCGACGGCTTCTTTCAGGCAGCCAACGGCGGCACCCTGTTTCTCGACGAGGTGGCCGATCTGCCGTTGTCGATGCAGGTAAAGCTGCTGCGCGTACTGCAGGAAAAAAAGGTACGCAAGGTCGGCGCCACGGCCGAGGAGCCCATCGACGTCCGCATCGTGAGCGCCACGCACCAGGATTTGTCCGCGCTCGTGGAAACAGGCCGCTTTCGCCAGGACCTGTATTACCGGTTGAACGTGATCGATCTCGTCATGCCGAGCTTGCGCGACCGCGCCAAAGACATCCCGGAAATGGCGCGTTTTCTGCTCGACAAGCTGGGAGGGGCCGACGTCAAGCTGGATCGCGGTGCGGAACAGGCGCTCTGCGCCTATGCCTTCCCCGGCAACGTACGTGAACTGGAAAACACGCTGGAGCGCGCGCTGGCGCTGTGCGAAGGTCAGCACATCAACGCCGCCGACCTCAACCTGACGCCGCCCACCCTGTCCGCAACTGGAACCGCGCCCGGCAGCAAATATCCTCTGCAGGACTATCTCGACCAGATGGAACGCACCGCCATTCTCGAAGCACTGGAACAGACGCGCTACAACAAGACTGCCGCTGCCCGGCTGCTTGGCGTCACCTTCCGCAGCCTGCGCTACCGGCTCGAACGATTGGGAATCGAATAGGGCAAGTCGCACGCCATCCCGATACACGTTGAAAGACCCGCGCTCGGCGGGTCTTTCAACGTGTATGTGGTGCCGCTTGTCGGAATCGAACTGACGACCTACCGCTTACAAGGCGGTAACTGATCACGCTGAAACCGCCACATAGCTTGATCTATCAATTGACAGCGGATATATTGGCACAATTCTGGCACACCGGTGGGGGAGCTGTGGCGACATTCCGCAAGAAGGGCGAGTACCAGTGGCACGTCCAAATCCGCAAGAAGGGATTCCCCACCCAAACCAAGACCTTCACTCACAAGAAGGACGCGGAGGCTTGGGCGACAGCCATCGAAAGAGAGATGGCGACCGGGGCTTTCATTCCCCGTCAGGAAAGCGAAAGAACAACCGTCCACGACTTGATCGAACGCTACCGCACCGAGGTATTACCAGCGAAGCGCGGCAAGCACTTCGGCCATGCGCTCGGCGTCCTGGATGGCGCTTTCGGGCAATACTCGGTCGCGGCCGTCACGCCACCCCTTGTCGCAACCTTCCGGGATGACCGCATCAAGGCCGGCCTGTCCGCCTCGACCATCCGCAAGGAAATCAATCTGCTGTCGCGCCTGCTTGATCTGGGCGCACGGGAATGGGGAGTGGTCATCCAGGCCAACCCGTGCAAGCTGGTCAGCCGGCCGGCACCAGGGAAGGCGCGCGAGCGCCGACTTGAGGGCGATGAGCTCGAACGACTACTGGCCAAGTGCGAGCCGCACATGCAGGCGCTGATTCTGTTTGCAATTGAAACCGCAGCGCGCCTAGGCGAACTGCTGTCGGTGAAGTGGGTTGATGTTGATCTGAAAAGGCGGGTAATGATCGTCCGCGGTATCGATGAACGCGGCACCAAAAACGATGATGCATTCCGCGCTGTTCCACTGTCCAGCGCTGCCATAGAGGTCCTGAAGGCCATTCCCCGTTCAATCAAGGACGGCCGCGTGTTCTATCAATGGAAGGCTGCCGACTCGTTCAACAAGTCGTGGACGAGGGCGAAAACCCGCGCGCAGATTCAATACCTGAAGGATGAGGGCAAGTGGCACCTCATTCCATCGGAGTACAGTCAGGCTGATATAGACCAGCACGCGGACGGCTTCCTGTCGGATCTGCGCTTCCACGATCTGCGACACGAAGCCACCTCACGCTTGTTTGAGAAAGGCGTGTTCGACAGTATGGAAGTAGCCAGTATCACCGGCCACAAGACCCTTCAGATGCTTAAGCGTTACACGCATTTGAGGGCAGAGGATTTGGCGAAGAAGCTGGGTTGAAGAAAGCCCGCGCCTATCGGCGCGGCAAGTCAAAGGCATGGCCTTCAGGGGCACCCTTCGGGCTTGTTCCGGCTGTCGCCGGGCTGCGGTCGTGGCGGTCATAGTCCAGCACCCAAGTCACCAAACCACGCAGCTGCTCACGGTCGCCGCCATCAAGGGTTTCGATGACGCGGGCGACAGCCTGCGGATAGGTCTCGCCTGGCGCCGGATCGATCTTGCGGCATCCCCCAAGCCAGGATTTCGACTGCAACAGCCGGCCGGCGGCGAGAAGCGCGGTGGCTTGCCGGTCGTTCATCAAACCGCCGCAGAAACCCCACTATGCGTCTGGCGGGGCATGTTCCAGGTCAGCGCACTGGCGCGATCCGCTGCAGCAGCCAGGAGCTTTTTGGAGGCCTCCGAATAGTCGTTGTCCTCGGCCATCTCGACGGCATGCACGAGGTCGCGCATGGCTTGCAGAACGGCCGCGGGATCCTTGCGGCCCTCCTTGCCCATATCGGTTTGTTTGCTCATGCCGTCGCCATCTCTGCGAGCAATGCGCGGAGCGAGGCCCTGAATGCCGCCGGCGCGTCCTGGACGGCCCGCGCGGCGTCCTCCAGCGAGATGGCGGTACCTTTCAGTCGCGTACCGTCGAACCGGTAATCAAGGCCGGCCAGCTTGGTCATGGGCTGGAAGTCCAATTCCCACCGGAAGCTGCCTTCGTTGACGCGGATCACCGACTCCCTCCCCTCAGGCGTCATAGCCAGATAATCCTTTTCGTAATGCGGATACCAGACCATTCCTGCGATTTCGATGGGTGCGGGTTGGTAATCCAGCGCCATCCTCGCGGCCTCTTCTAGCGCGGCCGTCGTGCCATGGTTGCGCGCCACGATGTAAGGGGATTTCTGGTCGCTTGGCGTGAGG
>JBDRCF010000020.1:0-54210 GCA_043821985.1 Pseudomonadota bacterium | reverse complement strand
GAAAGTGGCCGATGCCCAGTCGGAAAACACGCCTGCTGCGTTGCCCACTGCCCACGTGCCGGACGAGATTGCCCCTTTCGTGCAATCGATCAACCGACTGCTTGAACGGATCAACCGCCTGATGGAGCAACAACGGCGCTTTATTGCTGACGCTGCCCACGAGTTGCGCACGCCACTGACTGCATTATCGTTACAGGCACAGAATCTGGAACGCGCAGATTCGCTTGAAGCCTGCAAGGAACGGCTGCTTCCGCTCAAAACGGGGCTTGAGCGATCTCGCCATCTGCTCGATCAGCTATTGGGCCTGGCCCGGCAGCAAGCAGGCACGGGCAAACTGCAGCAGGTCGATCTGGTCGATATTGCCCAGACGGTAATTGAGGAAGTCTTTCCCCTTGCGGAGATGAAACGTATCGACCTGGGTTTGGAGCAGCAGGGAAAAGTATTGATCGACGCTGACGTATCGGCAATCCATATGCTGTTGCGCAACGCGGTAGACAATGCGTTGCTTTACACGCCGGAAGGTGGCGAAGTCACGGTCCGCGTCCGCAGTGATGAGGATGAAGGCATCCTGGAGGTCATCGACAACGGCCCCGGCATTCCAAAGGAGGAACGGGAGCGGGTGTTTGATGCGTTTTACCGTGTGCCTGGGAGCCATGATGGCGGAAGCGGCTTGGGACTGGCGATTGTGCGTAATATCGCCGAACGTCTGGGTGGAACCGTCAGACTCGAAGATCGGCCGGACAGGACAGGATTGGTTTTTGTCTACCGTCAACGCCTGTCTCCTACCTAGCCGTGCACGCCACCGAAATTAAAGTACCTTGTGTATCGACATGTGAGAACCTGAGCACCGCAGCAGGACTCATGCTGACGCCACATTGAAAGGAAGACCATGACGATTCAGAGGGATATGGCACTCGCTAATCGCATCAAAAAAGCCAGGATTCTCGCAGGACTGAGCCAAGCCGAACTCGCCAGGCGATGTGGTGTTTCTCCGTCCCTGCTGTGCAACCTTGAAAATGGAAAGATCAAGTCATTGCGCCATTCCATGCTGCTTCAAATGGCAAAAATTCTAGGGAAATCGCCCGAGTGGCTCGCCTTCGGGAGGGGGCACGCCAAGCCATCCTCTGCTCGCTCGAAATTCGAGCATGATTTCTTGGTTGATTTTCATAGCCTATCCGCCGCGGAAAGAAAGATTGTGGCCCGCATGGTCCATAGCTTGGCGATGGACAAGTCCTGACCATGTTGTTCGGTGGTGCGTCCCTGCTGGGCGCCGCCGTCATAACGACAGGTCTTGCTGTTGCTTGGGCATGGGTGTTCCTGGGCGTGCATATCCGTTAGACATGGGGGGAGCCGTCGCGGTGGCGGGTGTGGCCTATGTTTTCATCTCGCCACATTGGCGGCCGAACGATGACAACGCATTGCGGAAAATGGTTGGCATATGAAACTGTTTGACGAGACGAAGGTACACGTCGCCTTTGAGATCAGTCTTACGCTCAAAGGCGCGTTTGCGTTGGCGGAAATCGCTGCCAGTATTTTCACCTACTTCATTACCGGGCAATTTCTGCTCGACCTGGTGCAGGCCATCACACGGACGGAATTGGCGGAGGATCCTCGCGATTTCGTTGCTAATTATCTGCTCCATGCCGCGCAAGGTCTGTCCGTGAGCAGCCAACACTTCACCGCCTTCTATTTGCTCAGCCACGGCGTTATCAAACTCTGGCTCATCATCGGTCTTTGGCAGAAGAAGCGGGGGTACTATCCGGCCGCCATCGCGGTTTTCGGCTTATTCATTCTCTATCAATTGTATCGATACAGCTTTACGCATTCACTGTTGTTGCTGCTCATCACAGCATTGGATGTCGTCGTCATTGGGCTGACGTGGTTCGAATACCAGCATTTGCGGCGCCTATTGCCCAATGGCCAGAGGAAGTAGCGGGCGGAGACCATCAGGCTTGAATCGCCCCCGCATTTCTAAACATTTTCAACCGTCAGCTTAGTACCGCATAGCGGAGTTGGTCGGCTCAGAACCAGCCGGCCGCAATGGCCGAGGAAGCGACGGTGGGCCGATTATTCTCGAGCGGCTGGTCGTCAGCCTAAGCTGCCGGTGGAGTTTTGAGCAAACCAGGTCTGCTATGCACTGCACAACGCCGAAGCTGACCCCTTTAGTGCCCGCCGTCAGGCCCGATGCAGGAGGAGATGGGTTAGGCCGCATCAGAGTAACTGCAACACCGCAAGGATTAACGTAACGACGGCGGCTATGATTAGCCACAATGTGCCGCGCCGCTCTCGTTCACGCTCCAGGAACATCATCATGCGGCTCTTTGGAACCGTAGGCGGGGGCAGCTCAATCTGGGTTGGAGAGTCACCGACATGAATGCGGAAGGATGACAACTGATCGGACGTTGGCTGCACCTGGTCAATTTCTGCGATGACGGCGTCAATAGCGACACGCACCGGTTCCAACATGGGCTCAATCTGGGCGATGCTTGGCACACCATCCTCTCGTCGGAGCGAGTGGAGTGTGGCGCGCAGCCTGTCAAGAGCCCACACCATTTCCTCCTTCGCACGATCCTTAATATCCAGATGTACCAACGGGCGCACGTCGTCTCCAGCAACCAGTGCCGCAGCCAGATCCCAATCGATGCGAGCACGAACCAAGCTGGCCAGCGCCTCCGGTAAACGCGGAATGATCTCTCCGATACTCATGGCGCCTGCCACGAAGACTTCGCGCTCAAGGTCGATCCCCAAATCACGAAGCTCCGACAGTACATGATTGCGGTGGGTTCGATACATAACATCCGAGACGGCCCATCGCACTGATAGGGATCTTCTCTCGGAGGGAGAGAGATCCGGAAGATTGAGCACAGCATTGTTGTTGTGCTTGTGCCCCAGCTTCAGAATGGCAGCTCTAGCATCGGGACGGATGTTCTGCCAATTTGATGATAGCTGTTGGATGGTCATTCTCAGCGAGCACTCGAGCTCGTGGGCATCTTGGAGCGACGCGATCAGATTTCCGAGGTCAATGTCACTGCCTACAGGCATGGCCGATTGAGGAACGAAGCCATCGAGCCAGAGTGTAGGGATTTTTTCCGATTGCCGCACAATTGTTTCTGATTGCCACACAAACAGATGCTGCCAGATGCCCTCTAGGAGCTCACGTTTCTGCTGGTCAGATCGGCTCATAAGTTTCTCAGCGGCCTTAACCAAACTGGACCAAATCTGGAAGGATTTGGTCATGAAGAAATGTCCGAGTTGCGGTCACGCGCGATCGTATGAACTGGCCGATGGCCGCAGCAAATGCAAACGCTGTGGCTATCGTTATTGCTGGCCCAGTGCATGGTCGGCGAGCCGCCTAAGCGATGTGGCAAAGCATGAACTGCTTCGCCGTTTCGTCTGGGGTATGCCGGTCTACCGACAGCGCTTCGGCAGTCCCGCCAGCGCCCCGGCGGCCGAGCGCTTCTACCGTTTGGTGCGCGCCTGCATGGCCTGGGCGGAGGAACCACGCGAGCCGTTCGAAGGTGCGCTCGAATGCGACGAAACCACGTTTGGCGGGGCCCAGCTCGGTAAGCGCGGGGGGGGTGCCTACGGCAAGGTGATCGTGTTCGGCATCATCAAGCGCAACGGGCAGGCGAAGGCGTTGCCTATCGCCGCCCATAGCCGGGCGGAGGTGATGCTCCATATCCAGGCGCATACCCGGGAGGGTGCGCTGTACTACACCGACGAGTGGCAGGCCTATGCCACGCTCAAAATGCGAGGGGAACACGTGGTGATCCGCAAGGAGAAGGGCAAGCCGGTGGGGCGGGACCATATCAACGGCATCGAGAGGTTCTGGAGCTATGCGCAAAACTGGTTGTATCCTTACCGCGGCGTGCCTGGGAAATACTTCCACCTTTACCTGGGGGAGGTTTGCTACCGCTTCAACCACCGGGATCAGGACCTGAAACCCTTGCTGGTCAAGCTTCTCAAGGCAACGAGTATGCAAGATATCAACCCTAAATTGGTCCAGATTCGTTAGGAAATTACCTATAAAAAAGGAGGCCGGTTGCGGTAAATTATGCTCCAGTTTTTTTCCCTCAACTACTTTGGGCAAACCTCACGGGATCAACTTACCCCCACCTGCTGGACCAAGTGCAGATTTCGATTGTTCACAAGCATGAACGCTCTGGCCGAACAAGAGCCGGTCGAGCCCCAGACCTGAACTCCCGCATCTCGACGGTAGTGGCGGTTGAGTTAATGCTCCAAAAAGCCACCTCTGTAAACTGAAGCAGCGTGCCAAGCCACGTGAGCCGGACCATTTCGCCAAACTAAAATCTGTCAATACAACTTTAGTTTAAGGTACGTTTTGGTCATGCAACGACAAACAATTACACACATGATCGTCACGCCATTCACTTACCTTGCCAATTTAACAATCGGATGGGAAACCACAGCCGCTGGCGCACGGCCCGGGCGAAATCTCAATCAAAGGCCGCGTCAAAGGCGAAGTCCCGCCTTATAGCCGCGCTTGGTTGCAAGTCGTCCGTTCGAGCCGACGGACGAGCGGCACTGACCGTGACAGCAACAATCATCGTTGCACTCCCCTCTTGGCTGATTTACGCCGGAGCAGGTTTTCTCCTGCGCGCGGTGCTCTCAAACTTGTGATGTCGAAAGCGGTGCTGGATCGGCGCCGCCCGAACCTTGACGACAGGCCGATCCTGATTCGCGGGTGCCGCACTGACGGCACGTCGAGGGACTGGATCGAGTAATCCACAGGAGGGGGTGCTGCATGGTGCCGACCGGCGTACTGACTGGCCAGATCATGATGGTTTTTACCATCGTATTACTGGGGCTATGGAGTGCCACCCAGTGGACGGCAGCGGCACTGGGTTACCAGATACGACTCGGCATGCCGTGGTTCGATTTGCTAGGAACACCCGTCTATCACCCGTGGAAGCTGTTCGAGTGGTGGTACTTCTTCGATGCCTATGCGCCCGACATCTTCCTGCAAGGCGGTGCCATCGCAGCGTGCAGCGGCTTCGCTGGCGCCCTCGTCGCTATCGCGATGTCGGTGGGGCGCGCCCGGCAATCCAAGCTGGTCACGACCTACGGCTCAGCACGCTGGGCACTGCCCGCTGAAATCCATCGTTCCGGCCTGACTGGCCCGGCTGGTGTTTTCCTGGGCCGCAAGGATGGTGACTACCTGCGCCACGAAGGCCCCGAGCATGTGATGGCCTTCGCGCCTACCCGCTCCGGCAAGGGTGTCGGTCTGGTCATCCCCACCCTGCTCTCCTGGCCCGGCTCCGCCGTCATCCACGACATCAAGGGCGAGAACTGGAACTTGACTGCCGGCTGGCGCTCGCGCTTCTCACATTGCCTGCTGTTCAATCCTACCGATGCACGTTCAGCAGCCTACAACCCGCTGCTCGAAGTACGGCGCGGCATGCACGAAGTACGCGACGTGCAGAACATCGCCGACATCCTGGTCGATCCCGAAGGCGCGCTGGAGCGCCGCAACCACTGGGAGAAGACCTCGCACGCCTTGCTGGTCGGCGCGATCCTGCACGTACTCTACGCCAGCGAGGACAAGACGCTGCGCGGCGTCGCCAACTTCCTGTCCGACCCGGCCTCACCCTTCGAGCTGACGCTGCACCGGATGATGACCACAACTCATCTCGGCGATGCACCGCATCCCGTGGTCGCCTCCGCTGCACGCGAGGTGCTCAACAAGAGCGACAACGAACGCTCGGGTGTGCTCTCCACCGCGATGAGCTTCCTGGGTCTGTACCGCGACCCCACGGTGGCCGAAGTGACCTCGCGCTGCGACTGGCGCATCGCCGACCTGATCGATGCAGATCATCCCGTGTCGCTTTATCTGGTAGTACCGCCCTCGGACATCAGCCGCACCAAACCGCTGATCCGGCTGATTCTCAATCAGGTCGGGCGACGCCTGACTGAATCGCTTGACGGCAGCGACGGCATTGCCCGGCGCCACAAACTCCTGCTGATGCTTGACGAGTTTCCGGCTCTAGGTCGGCTGGACTTCTTCGAGTCGGCTCTGGCCTTCATGGCAGGCTATGGACTGCGCGCCTTCCTGATCGCGCAATCCCTCAACCAGATCGACAAGGCCTACGGTCAAAATCATTCGATCCTCGACAACTGCCATGTGCGTATCGCGTTTGCGACCAACGACGAGCGCACCGCCAAGCGCATTTCCGAGGCCCTTGGCACGGCCACCGAATTGCGCGCACAGCGCAACTACGCGGGCCACCGGCTGGCCCCGTGGCTAGGACACCTGATGGTGTCGCGCCAGGAAACCGCTCGGCCGCTGCTCACGCCTGGCGAGGTCATGCAATTGCCACCCGACGACGAGGTGGTGATGGTGTCCGGACATCCTCCGATCAAGGCCCAGAAGATTCGCTACTACCTGGATGCGAATTTCAAAACGCGCATCCAGGCACCGCCGCCATTGATGCTCGGGCACTATGCCGACGCACCGGCAGCGCGACCCGACGACTGGACGGCGCTGGCGATCCCCGCTGCGCCGATTCTCGGCTTGGTCTATCCCATCCATAGTGAGGCCATCGACGACGGCGGTCACCAGCAGCAGCCGGAACTGGCCGAAGTTACGGTCACGCCGGAGCCCGAGCACGCGGCAAACGACCTGAATCTCCTCGATGACGACGACCTGCCACTGCCCCTGCCAGCCCAGCTCGATCCGCGCCTGCAACGCACGGCGCGGCTGGCTGCGCTCGACCCTGACGATGGAATCGCACTATGAGCCGCACCCGCCTGAATCTCTTCATCGAACCCGAGCACGCCAGGCGGCTCGACGAACTGTCGACCATGAAGGGCTTATCCAAGTCCTCGATCATCGCCGCTGCGCTGGCCTCTTTCCTCTCGCCTGATTCCGGCGACCAGCGCGAGGCGGCCATCGCCAAACGGCTGGACCGGCTGTCGCGCCAACTCGACAAGCTGGAACGCGACCAGAACATCCTGATCGAGACGCTGGCGCTCTATGTGCGCTACTTCCTGACCGTCAGCACCCCCGTGCCGGAAGCGCATCAGGAAGCAGCACGCGCCCAGGGCCGGGCGCGCTTCGAGCAGTTCATCGAACAGCTCGGCCGGCATCTGCTGCGCGGGCGCAGCCTGGTCAAGGACGTGGTCGAAGAAATCCAGCCCGATCAGAGCCAGTTTTTCGGCCAGCAGCAGAACGTTCGCGCCGCCACGCCTGACGACGAATCAGGAGCAGTCCCGTCATGAACAACGCACTGCGTGATCATGACGTGTCGGCCTCGTTGGCGCTGGAGCGTCGTGTGCGCATGCTGCGCACTGCCATGGGGCCGGACATCGCCAGGGCTTTGAACGACCCTGACGTAGTGGAGGTCATGCTGAACCCGGACGGCTTGCTGTGGGTGGATCGGCTGGGCAGCGGCCGCGAACCGCTGGGTATCAGCCTCACCCCCACCGATGGCGAACGCATCATCCGCCTGGTCGCGGCGCATGTGTGCACCGAGGTACATGCTGGAAAACCGCTGCTGTCCGCCGAGTTGCCAGAGACCGGCGAACGTTTCGAGGGCGCGCTGCCACCGGTGACGCCGGGGCCAGTCTTCGCGCTGAGGAAGCGCGCGGTCGGTCTGATCCGGCTCGATGCCTACGTTATCGACGGCATCCTGACCGAAGCCCAGGCTGCATTCCTGCGCGACGCGGTACGCGCGCGCCAGAACATCCTGATCGCCGGTGGCACCAGCACCGGCAAGACCACGCTGGCGAACGCCCTACTCGACGAGATCGCCGCCACCGGCGACCGCGTGATCGTGCTGGAGGACACGGTGGAGCTGCAATGCACCGCGCGCGACCACGTGCCGCTGCGCACCCCGCGCCGGCGTCGTGAGCATGGCCGAGCTGGTTCGCTCGACCCTGCGGCTGCGCCCGGACCGCATCGTCGTCGGTGAAGTGCGCGGCGCCGAAGCGCTGGACCTGCTCAAGGCCTGGGGCACCGGCCATCCGGGCGGCATCGCCACCGTCCATGCCGGTTCCGCTGCGGGCGCGCTGCTGCGGCTGGAACAACTGATCCTCGAAGTCGCGATGACGCCACCGCGCGCGCTGATCGCGGAAGCGGTCAACGTCATCGTCTACATCGCCGGTCGCGGCCATGCGCGCCGCGTGCAGGAAATCGCCTGTGTCACCGGCTTCGACAGCCACGGCTACCAGCTCAGCGCTGAACTGATGTCTTCCGTCCCTTTACTTTCCTCAACCACCGGAGAACCATCATGACGACTTCACGTATTTCCGTAAAACCTGCCTTGCAATTCGTGGCTCTCGCCGCGCTGCTGCTGGCCATCACCATTCCCGCGTACGCCGCAGGCTCGAACATGCCCTGGGAAGCACCGTTGCAATCCCTGCTGGACTCGATCCAGGGGCCGGTGGCTCGCATCATCGCGGTGATCATCATCATTACCACCGGCTTGACGCTGGCGTTCGGCGACACCAGCGGCGGCTTCCGCAAGCTGGTGCAGATCGTGTTCGGCCTGTCGATCGCGTTTGCTGCGTCGTCGTTCTTTCTGACCTTCTTCAGCTTCACGGGCGGAGCGGTGATCGCATGAACGCGGCTGGCCTGAACACAGCTGGCCTGAATACATCAGGCGCCGACACACCCAGCTTCGCGAATGGCTTCGAGATTCCGCTGCACCGCTCGCTGACCGAACCGATTCTGCTGGGTGGCGCACCGCGCACCGTGGCGATTGCCAACGGCACGCTGGCAGCCGCCGTGGGGCTCGGGCTGCAACTCTGGCTGCCTGGCATGTTGCTGTGGATGGTCGGGCACTCGCTTGCGGTGTGGGGCGCGCGAGTGGATGCGCAGTTCATGGCCGTGTTCGCTCGGCACATCAAGCACCGGCAGCTGCTGGACGTGTGAGCCAAGACATGGAGAACACGCCATGATGAACCTCGCCGAATACCGCAAACGTCCCGCGCTGTTGGCCGACTGGCTGCCTTGGGCGGGACTGGTCGCGCCCGGCGTCATCCTCAACAAGGACGGCTCGTTCCAGCGCACAGCACGGTTTCGCGGGCCTGATCTGGACAGCGCGACGCAGGGCGAGTTGGTCGCGACATCCGCGCGGTTGAACAACGCACTGCGCCGGCTTGGCTCAGGCTGGGCTTTGTTCGTGGAAGCCGAACGGCGCGAAGCGGCGAACTACCCGGAATCGGTGTTTCCCGAGCCACTGTCCTGGCTGGTCGATGAAGAGCGCCGCGCCGCATTCGAGGAGGCCGATAGCCACTTCGAGAGCGCGTACCACCTGACGCTGCTGTACCTGCCGCCCGAGGAATCGACGGCCCGCGCCGCAAAGCTGCTGTACGAGAACAGCAAGGTCGAAGGCGTGGATTGGCGCGAGCGGCTGGAGGGCTTCGTGTCGGAGACCGAACGCGTCTTCGGCCTGCTTGAAGGGGTGATGCCGGAGATCGCCTGGCTCGACGATGGTCAGACCCTGACCTACCTGCATGCCTGCGTATCCACCCGTCGGCATCCGGTGGCGGTGCCCGAGGTGCCGATGCACCTTGATGCGCTGCTGGCCGATGAGCCATTGACGGGTGGCCTCGCACCGATGCTCGGGAGCCAACACCTGCGCGTGGTGTCGGTGCGTGGATTCCCGCCCTCGACCTGGCCAGGTCTGCTCGACGACCTCAACCGCCTGGGCTTCGCCTACCGCTGGAGCACACGCTTTCTGAGCCTCGACAAGGCCGAGTCCGAGCGCGAGCTGGGTCGGCTGCGCCGACAGTGGTTCGCCAAGCGCAAGAACATCATGGCGCTGCTGCGCGAGACCATCTTTCAGCAGGAGAGCCAGCTGGTCGATTCCGATGCGTCGAACAAGGCGTCCGATGCCGATGCCGCTTTGCAGGAACTGGGCAGCGATCAGGTTTCGTTCGGCTACGTCACGGCCACCGTCACCGTGCTCGACTCCGACGCGACCGCTGCCGACGAGAAGCTGCGCGCCGTGGAGCGAACGATCCAGGGCCGTGGCTTCGTGACGATCCCCGAGACCTTGAATGCGGTCGATGCGTGGCTGTCATCGATTCCGGGGCACGCCTACGCCAACGTGCGCCAACCCATTGTCTCGACCCTGAACCTCGCGCACATGATGCCGGTCTCCGCCGTGTGGGCAGGACAAGAGCGCAATACACATCTCGACGGTCCGCCGCTGATCGTGACACGCACCGATGGCGCGACACCGTTCCGCCTGGTCACGCACATCGGCGACGTGGGCAACACCCTGGTGGTCGGTCCCATCGGCATGGGCAAATCGGTGCTGCTGGCTACCTTGGCAATGCAGTTCCGCCGCTATGCCGGATCGCGCATCTTCGCCTTCGACATGGGGCGTTCGATTCGCGCCACCGTGCTGGGGCTCGGCGGCGAGCACTACGACCTGGGCGCGGACGGCGCCATCGCCTTCCAGCCGCTGGCCCGCATCGACCAGGACAGCTACCGGGCGTGGGCGGCCGAGTGGATCCAGGGCCTGTTGATTCACGAAGGCGTGGTCGTCGGGCCGGACGAGAAGGAGATCGTGTGGTCGGCGCTGAACAGTCTCGCCAGCGCGCCGCTCGATCAGCGCACGCTGACCGGATTATCCGTGCTGCTGCAATCGAACGCACTGCGCCAGGCGCTGCAACCTTATGTGCTGGGCGGCGCACACGGCAAGTTGCTCGACGCCGACCATGACCGGCTCGGTTTCGCCGACGTGCAGACGTACGAGATGGAAGTGCTGATGCACAGCAAGGCGGCGGCACTGGCGGTACTGCGCTACCTATTCGCGCGCTTCGAGGAACGCCTTGATGGTGCCCCGACACTGTTGATCCTCGACGAGGCCTGGCTGTTCCTCGACGACCCGGTGTTCGCCGCACGGATCCGCCAGTGGTTGAAGACGCTGCGCAAGAAGAACGTCTCGGTGATCTTCGCCACACAGTCTCTCGCCGACATCAAGGACTCGACCATCGCCCCGGCCATCATCGAGAGCTGCGTGAACCGTATCTTCCTGCCCAATCCGCAAGCCACCGAACCGCAGATTCGCGTCATCTACGAAGGCTTTGGCCTCAATGCGCGGCAGATCGAGATCGTGGCGCAGGCCCAGCCCAAGCGCGACTATTACTACCAGTCGCGGCTCGGCAATCGTGTCTTCGATCTGGGGCTCGGGCCTGTGACGCTGGCGTTTGCCGGTGCGGCCAGACCTGAGGACCAGCGCGCCATCGACGCCGTTTCCGCGTCGGTGCCGCCTGCGGACTTCGCCGCCGCTTGGCTGCGCCATCGCGGCCTAGCCTGGGCCGCCGATCTGATTCCCTCGTTCCCGTTCGTCCCATCCATTTCCAAGGAGATGCCGTCATGAAAAAAGCCTTGCTTGCCATCACCGCCGCCGTGCTCATGGCCGTGATGCCCGCGGCACAGGCGCAGTGGGTGGTCATCGACCCCGCCAATCTGGTGCAGAACATCCTGACCGCCGCCCGCGCCCTGCAACAGATCAACAACCAGATCCAGCAACTGCAGAATGAAGCGCAGATGCTGACCAACCAGGCGAGGAACCTGACCAGTCTCCCCTTCAGCGCGCTCAATCAACTGCAATCCGCGCTGTCCGCGACGAACCAGCTGCTGCAGCAGGCGCAGGGGCTGTCATTGAATCTGACGCAGATGGAGACCCAGTTCGCGCAGCTCTATCCCGCTGCCTACACCGCCTCGACCCCGGCGAACCAGATGGCGCTCGACGCCAGCCAGCATTGGCAGAACGCACTGGAGGCACTGCGCACCGCGACCGAGGTGCAGTCGCAGTCGGTGCAGAACTTCGCTTCCGATGAGCAGACCTTGAGCGCCCTCGTGAACAGCAGCCAGTCGGCGGTGGGCGCCTTGCAGGCCACTCAGGCGACGAACCAGTTGCTGGCCCTGCAGGCCCGGCAGGCGATCCAGGCGCAGCAGCTCCAGCTTACGCAAGACCGCGCCGTCGCCCTCGAACAGGCGCGTCAGGTCGCGGTGCATGCGCGTGCCATCGAGGTGCGCAACCGCTTCCATGGCACCGGCACACCGTATACGCCATCCCCCGTCAACTTCTACGGCAACTGAGGAAAACTTATGAAAACCCTCCTGACCACCATCGTCTGCACCCTGCTGCTCGCCGCGTGCAACAAGCCGGCACCCACCGACTCGGTCGAATCGCTGCAGGCTAATCCCGAGCGCCTGAAGGAAGTCCGCGCGCAGTGCAAGGCCAACCACGACAAGGCGGGCGACGCCCTGTGCAACAGGGCGAGTGAGGCAACGCGGCGGCGCTTCATGGGCAGCGGCACGCCGTACACGCCCGCGCCACCGGCCGCACCCGCTTCCGCACCGAAAGACTGAACCATGAACAACCTGTCGGTCATCGACCACTTCCTCGACGTCTTCTCGCACTACATCGACTCGGGTTTCGGCCTGCTGCATGGCGAGGTGGCGTTCCTCACCGCCACGCTGGTGGTGATCGACATGACGCTGGCCGGGCTGTTCTGGGCGATGGGCGGCGAGGACGTGATCGCCAGGCTGATCAAGAAGACGCTCTACGTCGGCGCCTTCGCCTTCATCATCGGCAACTTCAACAACCTGGCCGGCATCCTGTTCAATTCGTTTGCCGGTCTCGGGCTGGTGGCGTCGGGTTCCACGCTGAGCCAGGCACAATTCCTGCAGCCTGGCCACCTGGCCAAGGTCGGCGTGGATGCGGCGCAACCGATCCTGGCGCAGATCAGCGACCTGACCGGCTTCCCCGAGGTGTTCGCGAACCTCGATGTCATCTCGGTGCTGTTTCTCGCCTGGCTGGTGGTGATCGTGCGCTTCTTCGTGCTCGCGGTGCAGCTCTTCGTCACGCTGATCGAATTCAAGCTGACCACGCTCGCGGGCTTTGTGCTGGTGCCGTTCGCGCTGTGGAACAAGACCGCGTTCCTGGCCGAGCGTGTGCTAGGCAACGTGGTGTCGTCGGGCATCAAGGTGCTGGTGCTGGCGGTGATCGTCGGTATCGGCACGGGACTGTTTGCACAGTTTCAAACACCGCCCGGGACCGAGCCCTCGATCGACGTGGCGCTGACCATCATGCTGGCCTCTCTGGCGATGCTGGGACTCGGGATCTTCGGGCCGGGGATTGCGACGGGTCTTGTTTCGGGTGCACCGCAGCTCGGCGCCGGTGCGGCGGCAGGCACGGCGCTGGGTGCGGCGGGTTTGGCGGTGGCCGGTGGTGCGGCACTCGCGACAGGAAGTGCGGCGGTGGCGGCGGGTGCTCGCATGGTACCGGGTGCGACACGCGCCGCCATCGGCGGAGCGGCGGCGGCCGGGCGTGCGAGCAGCGCGATGGCCAGCGGGGCGAAGTCTGCCTACCAGACAGGTGCTGCGGCTTCAGGGTCGGGGGGTGTTCGTGCTGCAGGGGCTGGCCTCGCCAATGTGGCCAGGCGCGGTGCCGGTGCGGTCGGCCAGCGCGTCACGGCCGGTGCGAAAGCGGTCAAGGATCGCGTGGCGAACTTCGTCGCGGAGGCCGCTGCGCCCGCGGCGGCAGGCACTTCTACCGAATCGGCCGATGCGGCCGCAGCCAGGTCCCCTGCGGCAGAGCCCGCCTGGGCCAGCCGAATGCGGCGCAAACAGCAGGTGAACCATGCTGCCACCACGGCAGCGCACACCCTGCGCTCAGGCGATCACGGTGGCGGCGGTGCCAGTCCGAGCCTGCGCGACGATTCGAACCCTTAAAGATCAACTCCAACGGAGATCAGTCCATGCGATTCACACGACCGCAGGTGCGCTACTCGGACACGCCCGAGCCCGTCACCCCCTATCAGGCCGCCGCGCAGGTCTGGGACCAGCGCATCGGCAGTGCGCGCGTGCAGGCGAAGAACTGGCGGCTGATGGCCTTCGGTTGCCTGTCGCTCGCCTTGCTGATGGCTGGCGGGCTGGTATGGCGCTCGGCACAGTCCATCGTCACGCCTTATGTGGTCGAAGTGGCCGCCGGCGGCCAGGTGCGTGCAGTCGGCGAAGCGGCCAAGCCGTACAAGCCGAACGATGCGCAGATCGCCTACCACCTGGCGCGCTTCCTCACCGACGTGCGCTCGCTGTCGATCGATCCCATCGTGGTGCGGCAGAACTGGCTCGAAGCCTACAACTACACCACCGACATGGGTGCGGCCACGCTGAACGACTACGCGCGCAGCAACGATCCGTTTGCGCGCATCGGCCAGACCTCGACAGCCGTGGAGATCACCAGCGTGGTGCGCGCCAGCCCATCGTCGTTCCAGGTGCGCTGGATCGAGCGCAGCTATGTGAATGGTTCGCCTTCGGGCACCGAGCGCTGGACGGCCGTCGTATCGATTGTGTTGCAGCCACCCCGAACCGAAGAGCGGCTGCGCAAGAACCCGCTGGGAATTTATGTCAACGGCCTGTCCTGGAGCCGTGAATTCGACGCAACCGAAGGAACCCCAAAACCATGAAAGCCACAATCCGTCATTCCGTATTGCCGCTGATCCTGAGTACTACCCTGGCAACTCTCACCGGCTGCGCCACGCACGGCAAACCGCCGCCGGACATCACGCTGGACGACCCCATCGCGGCGCACGCGCTGCCGGAGCCTCCCAGGCCCATCGAGGTGGTCGAAGTCCCCAAACCCCTGCCGTTACCCGGGCAGTTGAAGCCTTTGGGCAATACGCCCGAGGACAAGCCCATCGCCGAACCGCCCGACGAGAAGGCCAGTGTGGCGCGCGCCAACGCCGAAGCGCGCGTGCCCCCCAGTCGAGAGGGCTACATCAACGCGATCCAGGTCTGGCCCTACAGCGATGGCGCGCTGTATCAGCTCTACACGCGTCCCGGTCGCGTCACGGTCATCACCTTGCAGCAGGGCGAGGAGCTGGTGACCGTTTCGGCGGGCGACACGGTGCGCTGGGTCGTCGGCGACACGACCAGCGGCGCGGGTGCCGGTCTGCGTGTGAACATACTCGTGAAGCCCACGCGCGTCGGTCTGAAGACGAACCTGGTCATCACCACCAACCGCCGCACCTACCTGCTGGAGCTGTCTTCGACGCCGCAGGCGTGGATGGCATCGGCATCGTGGGATTATCCGAAGGACCGCATGCTGGCCTTGCAGAAGCAGGCGCAGCAGGCTCAGGTGGCAGCGCCAGTGGACTCGGGCTTGTCGCTGCAACAGATCAGGTTTCGCTACGCAATCACCGGCGACAGCCCGCCGTGGAAACCGCTGCGCGCCTTCGATGATGGCGAGCGGGTCTATATCCAGTTCCCCGCTGGCATCGCGCAGGGTGAACTGCCGCCGCTGTTCGTGATCGGGCAGCAGGGCGATGGCCAGCTCGTCAACTACCGCTTCCACTCGCCCTACTACGTGGTGGATCGGCTGTTCGGTGCGGCAGAGTTACGGCTGGGCGCGGACAAGGCTGCTGTGGTGCGCATCGAGCGCACCGATGGCGTAGGCAGCACGGCACGGAGGTATTGAGCATGAGCACGTCCGCCACACCGCAGACGCCGCCGAATGGGGCAAATAAGGCCGACCCGGACACCTTGGCTCTGCGCGCCTCGCCGCATCCGGTCACGCGGCTCAATCGGCGCATGCTGGCGGTGTTTGCTGGGGCGCTCGGCATCGTCATCCTGGGCGCCACGCTGTGGTCCTTGCAACCGCACCAGCGCGAACGCAATCCGGCCACCGAGCTGTATAACGTGGATCGCGTCGCGCATACCGGCAACCTCGACCAGTTGCCAACGGACTATTCCAAGCTGCCGGTCTTGCCAAAACCTGTACCTGTATTGGGAGAGCCGTTGCCGGGCGACCTGGGGCCGGCCATCGTGCATGCGCAGCACAATACCAAAACCGGCGGATACATTCCTACTGCGCAGTCTGGGCGCATGGCACAGTCGGGCGATGCCGAGGAGGCAGCACGCTCAGCCGTGTTCTTTCGGGGCAGCAGTACGGTGAAGGCAGCACCGTCGCCCAGGGCGAGTATGGCCATGCCCGAGTCCGTCTCGGGCAACCAGCCGTTCAATCCGATGGCAGCGGCATATACACAGCCTGCCGATCCGACGGCGGTGCAGAACCAGCAGGATCAGAAACGGGCCTTCATTGCCAATGAGGGAGACAGCGCCACCCGCAATCCTGCCAGCCTACACCCTCCGTCCTCGCCCTACCAGGTGATGGCGGGCACCATCATTCCGGCGGCGCTGGTGACGGGCATCAATTCCGACCTGCCGGGGCAGGTCATCGCCAATGTGACCGAAGCGGTCTACGACACGGCTACGGGACGCTTCCTGCTGATTCCTCAGGGCTCGCGGCTGATCGGCCGCTATGACAGTCAGGTTTCATTCGGTCAGCGGCGCGTGTTGCTGGTGTGGACACGCTTGATCCTGCCCGATACTTCGTCGATTTCGCTCGACCGGTTGCCAGGCATCGACCCGGCGGGCTATGCCGGGCTAGAGGATGGAGTCGATTGGCATTGGGATCGCATCATTGCCGGTGCTGCGTTGTCCACGCTGCTCGGAGTCGGTGCCGAGCTGGCAGCACCGAACAACAGCGGCGGTACCGGTAGCGTCACAATCGCCGTTCGACAGAGCGCTCAGGACACAGTGAACCAGGTCGGTCAGGAGATCACCAAACGCAACGTGAGTATCCAGCCGACGCTCACCATCCGGCCCGGCTTCCCGATGCGGGTCATGGTGAACAAGGATCTGATCCTGCGGCCGTACCAGCCGCTGTTCTTCCGGAGGGGAGCGTCGCAATGAGCGAGTCCACCAGCAAGCTGCGGCTGGGGCCGCTGCCGAAAACCGAGACGGTGAAGTTGACCATCACCTTGACCGTGGTGTTGAAGACAGAGTTGGAGCGCTATGCCGCGCTGCATGCTCAGACCTATGGCGAGCCGATTGAGGTTGCGACGCTGATCCCGCACATGCTCGAAGCGTTCATGGCACGGGATCGGGGATTCAGGAAGTCCAGGGCGAAGTGATTCACAGCGACGCCGCATCAGCACAATCGCAATACGCCCATGTACGCCTGAGCGAGTTTTCGATAGATGCCGGAAAGATCACCATCATAGGACCGCATTTATACCGGCCGTTGCGATGCAACCAGCAATTGCCCTGATGATGGAGCAGATCATGTACAAAGCAGATCGAAGTCTGGTGGCTGCGAGGCCAAACGACGACTCTGATACAAACGAACCGCACGACATGCAGCTACCACGACTGGTCGCGACGAATACCTTGCCGTTCAGACGCACAATCCGCCGTACCGAGCTGCGACAGATCGTGCCGCTGGCCGATACGACGATCTACGACATGGAGCGCCGCGGAGAATTTCCGCGCCGGTTCAATCTGACCGCGCGCTGCGTGGTATGGGACTTGACGGAAGTAGAAGCCTGGCTCGACGCACGTCGGCAAGCTTCCGACAGTGCGCAGTTGAAACGGGCGCCCTCACCGGACGTGCGCCAGCGAAAGCATCGTCCGGTCAAAGCAAAGCCTCTGTCGTGAGCACCTTCATAGACGGCGGCAGCAAGGTCGGCGTGTGCGACTTGCCCGCCGCCCAAGCGTCGATCATGTCGGCCCATTCCTGCAACATGTGACGGCGCTGCTCAGCGTATTCGGCCTTGTTGTAAACGCCACGGGATGAGCGGCCGTCTTCGTGGGCCAGACACTTCTCGATCCAGTCGCTGTTGAAGCCAAGTTCGTTCAGGATAGTTGAGCCTGTGCGCCGCAGGTCATGCACGGTGAAGGGCTCTAGCGGGAGCTTGTTCGCCTTCGCGCGTTCGACGATCAGTTGCGTGACCCTATTGAGCGTGGCATTGGACATGCACTTGTCGGCATCGTAGCGCGATGGGATCAGGTAGCGCGAGCCGCCGGCGCAGGTGCGTAGCGCGATCATGATGTCGAGCGCCTGCTGCGAGAGGTAGACGTTGTGAGCCTTGGACGCCTTCATGCGTTCCTTCGGGATACTCCATAGCGCCTTCTCGAAGTTGACTTCATCCCAAGTCGCATGGATCAGCTCGCTCTTGCGCACCAGCGTAAGCAGGATGAGCCGCAGGCCAAGCTTGATCGTGGGATACGAGGCGACATACTCCATCTGCGAGAGCGCGATGCGAATCTCACTCGGTGACAGCGCGCGGTCCTTCGGCACGAAGGTGGCGATCGACGATGGCCCAACGTCGTCTGCAGGGTTGGCCACCTTCTCGCCGTGCAAAATGGCAAAGCCATAGACCTGTTTAACGATGTCGCGGACATGGATCGCGGTGGCTGGCGCTCCCCTGCCCTTGACCTTGTTGCACATGTCGCGCAGGTCGTCGGCTGTGATCTCGGTCAGTAGCCGATTTTGGAAAGCCGGCAGGATGTCGCGATCAAGGATGCTCTTGCGCATGGATCGCGTGCTGTCGGCCATACGCGCCTCGGCGGCCCACCTGACGGTAAATTCGCCGAAGGTCTTGGCCTCGGCCAGCCGGCGCTTCTGGCGCTGCTTCTCCTGGGAAGGCGACCGCCCGTCGGCCACCGCGCGCCTGGCCTCCAGGCAGCGCTCGCGCGCCCTGGCCAGCGACAAGCCATCTGGCCCATAGCGGCCGATGGTCAGCGTTTCGCGGCGCCCATTGAGGCGATAGTCGTAACGGAAGGTGACGGTGCCGGCTGGCGAGACGGTCACGTACATGCCGTCCCGGTCGGCCACCTTGTATTGAGCGCTCTTGGGCTTGAGGTTCTTCAGTGCGGTGTCGGTGAGCATTGGCGTTCTCCCAAGCATGCAACGGCTTTACCGTCACAAACATTAAGAATGACAATCCGCCTGGAACCAGCATGAAATCTAGCTTTTCACTAGATTTTTTACCGTCATTCGTCAAAACGGCTTGACGGTAGAAATTATAATCCTTTGAGACCGCACTTGGCTACCGTCAGATCGACCGACACTTTGATCTGGCTGCCACCAATTGTTACCGATAGATTCCGTATTATATATCTTTACTAATCAATCAGTTATCACGAATTTCCGATAGTCGCCGAAAGCCCGCGAACAAGCCTGGATTATTCCCACTCAATCGTAGCCGGCGGCTTGCCGCTGATGTCGTAAACGACGCGGTTGATACCGCGCACTTCGTTGATGATGCGGTTGGAAACCTTGCCCAGCAGGGTGTAGGGCAGTTCGGCCCAGTGGGCGGTCATGAAATCGCTGGTGACGACGGCACGCAACGCGACCACATAGTCGTAGGTGCGGCCGTCGCCCATGACGCCAACCGATTTCACCGGCAGGAACACGGTGAAGGCCTGGCTGGTTTTCTCGTACCAGCCGGAGGCCCGCAGTTCATCGATGAAGATCGCATCCGCCTGGCGCAGCAGGTCGGCGTATTCGCGCTTCACTTCGCCGAGGATGCGCACGCCCAGTCCCGGTCCGGGGAAAGGATGGCGGTAGACCATGTCGTGCGGCAGGCCCAGCGCGATGCCGAGTTCGCGCACTTCGTCCTTGAACAGTTCGCGTAGCGGTTCCAGCAGTTTCAGATGCAAGGTATCGGGCAGTCCGCCAACGTTGTGGTGGCTCTTGATCGTGTGCGCCTTCTTGGTCTTGGCGCTGGCCGATTCGATCACGTCGGGATAGATGGTGCCCTGCGCCAGCCACTTGGCGTTCGGCAGCTTTTCGGCCTCTTCCTGGAACACGTGGACGAACTCGCGGCCGATGATCTTGCGCTTCTGCTCGGGGTCGGTGACGCCGGCGAGCGCGTCCATGAAGCGGTCACGGGCATCGACGTGGATGACCTTGACGCCGAGGTTGTCGGCGAAGGTCTGCATCACCTGCTCGGCCTCGTTCAGCCGCAACAGGCCGTTGTCGACGAACACACAGGTGAGCTGCTGGCCGATGGCGCGGTGTAGCAGCGCGGCGACCACCGAGGAATCGACGCCGCCCGACAGACCCAGGATGACCTCGTCGCCGCCGACCTCGCTGCGCACCTTGCCAATGGCTTCGTCGACGTAGTCGGGCATGTTCCAGTCGCCCGCGCAGCCGCACAGGTCGCGCACGAAGCGGTTGAGAATATTTTTGCCCTGCAGCGTGTGGGTGACCTCGGGGTGGAACTGCACGCCGTAGAACTTGCGGTCTTCGTCGGCCATCGCGGCGATCGGCGTGGCGGCGTTGCTCGCCATCACCTTGAAGCCGGACGGCAGCGCGGTGACCTTGTCGCCGTGGCTCATCCACACGTCGAGCAAGCCATGGCCTTCATCGTTGACACGATCCTGGATGTCGCGCAACAGGGCCGTGTGGCCGCGCGCGCGGATCTCGGCGTAACCGAATTCGCGCTTGGCGGCGGACTCCACCTGGCCACCGAGTTGCGCCGCCATCGTCTGCATGCCGTAGCAGATGCCCAGCACCGGCACGCCAAGCGTGAACACGACATCGGGGGCGCGCGGCGTTTCGTCCTCGTACACCGAATTCGGCCCGCCGGAGAGAATGATGCCGGCCGGCGCGAAGTCGCGCACGAACGCTTCGGTCACATCGTTGGGATGCAGTTCGCAGTACACGCCTGCCTCGCGCACACGTCGGGCGATGAGCTGGGTGTATTGGGAACCGAAATCGAGGATGAGGATTTTCTGGTGCATTTTCTAGGGGCTGGGATCTAGGATTTAGGGGCTGGGGACCGGGGCCAGAGGCTAGAAAAAAGAAAGCCACGCGCAGCGTGACTTCCCCTAGATCCTAGCCCCTGAACTAACCCTTACTCAACACGATAATTCGGCGCTTCCTTGGTGATCTGCACATCGTGCACATGCGATTCGCGGATGCCGGCGCCGGTGATTTCGACGAATTCCGCCTTGGCGTGCATGTCGTTGATGTTGGCAACGCCGAGGTAGCCCATGCTGGAGCGCAGGCCACCCATCAACTGGTGGATCACCGCCAGCACGCTGCCCTTGTAAGGCACGCGGCCTTCGACGCCTTCGGGCACCAGCTTCTCGGCGCTTTTTTCGGTGTCCTGGAAATAGCGATCAGAGGATCCCTGCTGCATGGCGCCCAGGGAGCCCATGCCGCGATACGATTTATAGGAGCGGCCCTGGAACAGCTCGATGTCGCCCGGGGCTTCCTCGGTACCGGCCAAGAGGCCGCCGAGCATGACGCAGTTGGCGCCGGCAGCCAGCGCCTTGGAGATGTCGCCGGAATAGCGGATGCCGCCGTCGGCGATGACGCCGACGCCGCTGCCCGCCAGCGCATCGGACACGTTCGCGACCGCGGTGATCTGCGGCACGCCGACGCCTGCAACCATGCGCGTGGTGCAGATGGAGCCGGGGCCGATACCGACCTTGACCGCATCGGCCCCGTGTTCGACCAGCGCGGCGGCGGCGGCCGCGGTGGCGATGTTGCCGCCGATGACCTGCACCTCGGGAAAGTTCTGCTTGACCCAGCGCACCCGTTCGAGCACGCCCTTGGAATGGCCGTGCGCGGTATCGACGGTAATCACGTCGACCCCGGCAGCCACCAGCGCGGCCACGCGCTCTTCGGTGCCTTCCCCGGTGCCGACCGCGGCGCCGACGCGCAGACGGCCCATCGCGTCCTTGCACGCCAGCGGATGCTCGCTGGATTTCTGGATGTCCTTGACGGTGATCAGGCCGCGCAGTTCGAACGCGTCATTGACCACCAGCACGCGTTCCAGTCGGTGCTTGTGCAAGAGCGCCATCGCCTCGTCGCGGTTGGCGCCCTCCTTCACCGTCACCAGCCGCTCTTTCGGCGTCATGATATTGGCCACCGGCTGGTCGAGGCTGGGCTCGAAGCGCAGATCGCGGTTGGTGACGATACCGACCACCTTGCCGCCATCGATCACCGGCAGGCCCGAAATGCGCTTCGCACGGGTAATCTCCAGCACCTGGCGCACGGTCATCTGCGGCGCGACGGTGATTGGGTCCTTGACCACGCCGGATTCGAAGCGCTTGACGGCGGCTACCTGCGCGGCCTGCATTTCGGCGTTCATATTCTTGTGGATGATGCCGATGCCGCCTTCCTGAGCCAGCGCAATCGCAAGTCGCGCTTCGGTCACCGTATCCATGGCGGCCGACAGCAGAGGCAAATTCAGGTTGATGGTGCGCGTCAACTGCGTGGACAGGCTGACGTCGCGGGGGAGAATGGCCGAATGGGCGGGAACGAGCAGAACGTCGTCGAACGTCAGCGCTTTTTGCAGAACACGCATGGGCTTTCCTTAACGCAAAGCGGAATTATACGCGCCCCCCCCCACCCTGCACAAACAACGGGAAACGCCCGCGTGCCTGTTTGGTCGTAATCTACTAAGACGCATCGCACGTCAAGCGGTTGACTCGAGCGTGTGATGCAGCTAACTTTGCGTCAGCATTCCATCTGCTAGGGCATACGGTTGGAAGCCCGACCCCTGAACGCCATACAACTCGAGGAGATAAAACAATGTCCAAAGCTTTGCTTGTCCTGACTTCCGTAGCCCTGCTTGGTCTGTCTGGCTGTGCCGATATGAATGCCAAGCCGTCGAGCAGCGAATCCACCCCGGCCAAGGCCGCCATCAGCGCCGAAGCCCAGGCCGCGCTCAGCACGGCTCAGGCTGATGTCAAGGCCGCCAAGGCCAAGAATGCCCTGTGGACCACTGCGGAGAACGCACTCAAGGCCGCAGAAGCCGCCGCGGCGAAAGGCGACAGCGCAGTCGTGCTGAAGGATGCCAAGTTTGCCAGCAGCATGGCCCAGAAAGGCCTGGCCCAACTCAACGAACCCGTGCTCAAAGTCGGAGACTGATTTTGTCGCGACTCGACCGCCAAGCCTTCCGGATTCACGCCGGAAGGCTTTTGTTTTTGGGCGCGCTGGCCGTCTCGGCCCATGCGCACGCCGAACTCTACAAATGGACGGACGCCCAGGGCAAAGTCCATTACACCGACCAGCCGCCGACGCTGAAGGCCCAGGTCATCAAGAACAGCACGGCGGGGCAGGCTGACATCACGTCCCAAGCCACGCAATCGCTTGATGCCAAGGACCAGGCCTACCAGAAACGCCGCAAGGAAGCCGACGAAGCGCGTGCCAAGGCTGACAAGGAAGCCGAACAGGCGCGTGTACAGCGCGAAAACTGCGACAAGGCACGCAACAACCTCAGCACCCTGCAAAACAACCTGCGCGTCTACACAACGGATGCCGCCGGACAACGCACCTATATGGACGATGCCGCGCGCGCCAGTGCGCTGGCACGCAGCCAGAAGGCCGTATCCGACTTCTGTAAATAAGGCTTAGACAGCCCGAACGGGATTACGCCGCTTCGGGCGTGTCCGCTCCCGGAGCTTTTTCGCTGGGAGCATCGCCCCCACCCTTCTTGGTGACCTTGCCTTCTTCCGCGCGCTTGCGGCGCACCTCTTTGGGATCGGCGATCAGGGGACGGTAGATTTCCACCCGGTCCTTGTCGCGAAGTGGCTCGTCCAGCTTGACCAGCTTGCTGAAAATCCCGATCTTGTTCTTGGCGAGATCGATGTCGGGAAAGGCCCCCAGTACGCCGGATTGACGTATCGCATCTTCCACGCTCGCACCTTCGGCAAGCTGGACCTGCAGCAGGGTTTGTTGCTCGGGCAAGGCATAAACGACCTCGACGTTGATCGTGGCGGTATTCATACGGCATACACCTCGTCAGCGCGACGCACGAAGGCATCGACAAAAGTGTTGGTGATGTGGCTGAAAACGGGGGCCAGGATGGTTTCCAGCATGCGACTGGAAAATTCATAGTGAAGGCGAAACTCCACCTTGCAGGCGTCGTCTCCCAGCCGGAGAAACGACCAGGCGCCCTCCAGTTCGGAAAACGGGCCATCCTGCAGCCTGATCCGCATTTCGCGCGGATGTGTCTTGGTATTTTCGGTCGTGAAACTCTGGCGGATGCCCAGGTAGGCGATATGGATCGTCGCCACGGTGCGGTGTTCGTCGCGGACCTTCAACTCGGTGCCGCCGCACCACGGCAGAAAATCGGGATACTCCTCGACTCGATCAACCAGTTCGAACATGCGTTCCGGGCTGTGCGCCACCAGCACACTTTTTTCCACACGCGCCATGGATACCTAAAGCCTTGTAAAATCGAGAATTGTACGCAACCCGGTCCGCCATGAGCATCGCCGACAACAAAAAAGCCTTTCACGACTACTTCATCGAAGAAAAATTCGAGGCCGGCCTTGTGCTCGAAGGCTGGGAAGTGAAAGCCATCCGTGCCGGCCGGGTGCAACTGAAGGAGGCCTATGTCGTCGTCAAGAACGGCGCGGTGTATCTGATCGGTTGCCACATCAGTCCGCTGCCCACGGCCTCCACCCATATCCACCCCGACCCCACGCGCTCGCGCAAACTGCTGCTGCACGCGGCGGAAATCAACAAGCTGATCGGCAAGACCGAACGCGCCGGCTTCACGCTGGTGCCGCTCGACATGCATTACTCGAAAGGCCGCATCAAGCTGGAAATCGGACTGGCCAAAGGCAAGAAGCAACACGACAAGCGTGCGGCGGAAAAAGAGCGAGAATGGCAACGCGAGAAGCAGCGCCTCATTCGCGCCAGCTAACGTCGATACGGGATATAGCGCCGACCAACGGATGAAATAATCCGCTTATCGGTCGGGTCTTCCCTTGTGTTCCTGTCGAATTGTCGACTACAATTGTCAACATATCGACAACCAAGGAATTCCCCATGTCGGCTCTTCCCGTTTACGACGTCGAGTTCATTCCGCTGGAACGCCGTTTGGGTGACCGTCGAGTTGCCCCGCGTGACGCTGCACTGCCGCCCCAGATCATGGCCGATCGCCGCAAGGCGACGAGCCGGCGTGCCGAAGATCGCAAACCCGCAACACTGAAATCCGTCTGATTCGACGTTTTGGCGCGCTGCGCGCCAAAACGTTTATCCTGTCCCCGGTTGTAACCGAGGCTTCTCCCGCGTTTTTCCCATATCGACCCTCCACACGATCGATTCGTGACTTGCCCTTCCTGGCCGTGGACGGATCAGGCTTTGCCACTGCAACGACAGCCATGTGACAATGGCGACATTCCAGCCCGTCCCCTCGTTTTCCCCGAAAGTTGAGCCCAGTTTGCCTGTCACCGTAGCTGACCTCCCCGCCTACACTGGCATCATCGACGTCCGTTCCCCAGGCGAATTTTCTGAGGACCATATTCCTGGCGCGGTCAATTTGCCGGTACTGGACGACGCCGAGCGCGAGCGTGTGGGTACGCTGTACAAGCAGGTATCGTCGTTCGAAGCCAAGAAGGTGGGCGCGGCACTGGTTTCGCGAAACATCGCGAAACATCTGGACGTCTGGTTCATCGACAAGCCCAAATCGTACCGCCCGCTCGTCTATTGCTGGCGCGGCGGCAGCCGCAGCGGTTCGCTGACGCATGTCCTGCAGAAAATCGGCTTTGGTGCCGTGCAGCTCGAAGGGGGCTATAAGGCCTACCGGCGTCATGTGGTGGCCGAGCTCGACCGCCTGCCGGCGCTGCTAACCTATCGCGTGGTATGCGGCCCGACCGGCAGCGGCAAAAGTCGCCTGCTACAGGCCCTGGCTGACGCAGGCGCCCAGGTACTCGATCTCGAAGTGCTGGCGGCGCATCGGGGTTCGCTGCTGGGCGCGCTCCCGGATCAGCCTCAGCCATCGCAAAAAAGCTTCGAAAGCGCGATCTGGTTCGCATTGAGCCGCTTCGACTTGGCGCGCCCCGTATTCGTCGAATCGGAAAGCAAGAAGATCGGCGCGCTACGCGTCCCCGATGCGCTGATTGTTGCCATGCGCGCCAGTACCTGCCTGCGGCTGGAAGTCCCCCTGGCAGCACGGGTCCGGTTGCTGACCGAGGATTACATGCATTTCCTGCACGACCCCGGGACAATCAATCGCCAGCTCGCCTACCTCACTCCCTTGCGCGGCAACGAGACTGTGGCGACGTGGCAGACACTGGCCAATGAACGGGCGTGGCCCGAATTGGTGACTGCCCTCCTCGACCAGCATTACGACCCGACCTATCTCAAATCGCTCGCGAAGAATTACGCAGCCTCGCCCTCAGACCAGCTCTTCCACACGGACGATCTGTCGGCCAGTGGGCTGCAGCAACTGGCGCGCACGATTCTGGCCGCGGCCTAGGCGTCTCCCTACGCCCTAGAGCAGCTTCCCGAGCACGAAACCGATCACGATGCCGATGATGACTGCGATGGTCAGCCCGCGATAAGTCAGGACGTCCTTCGAATAGCCACGCCGGATGGCGACGTAGGACACCAGATATCCGATCGCGTTGAGCAGCCAGATGAAGCCGATCGACAGTATCTTGACGATGACCGGGCCAATCACCGGCACCAGCGCGATGACGCCCAGCAGCCAGACAAAGGCATTGGAGATCAGCCCCACGGCCACCACGCTGGCTGCGATCACACCGCGGTCGACATTGAAATACAGCCCCAGCCACACCAGCCCGCCGATCGCGCACCACAACGGCAGCATCACCTTCCAGTTGCGCCACCATGGCAGCCATGCAGACGGCTCCCCCGGATCGCCCGCCGGCCCGGCCATGCTCAACGATCCAAGGCCCGCAGGTCGATGCCCGCGCTGCCCCGTGGCGGGCACCAGTAATACCCGCCGGTAAGCGGGCGGGTGAAGCGGAACAGCGCGTCGGTGATGCCGTCGTCGTGACCGGTCATGCGGCGCAATTGCGCTTCGAAGGCATCGAACGATTTGCCGAACGCCAGGAACACGAGTCCCGCATCGGCGCCCGCCACCCACGGCATGGAACGGCGTACCACGAAGGCCTCGGGTTCGAAATCCTCCTGCGCGGTGCGTTTGACGTGCGCCGATTCGGGCGCGTCGTCGAGCTCCACGTTGGTGTCGCGTTCGCGACCGAAGCAGTGGTCCTGTTCGGCACGGGACATCGCATCGAATCCGGGGAAATCATGCAGCCACTGCTGCACCGCCGCAAAACTGGATCCGTCGATACCCGCGCCCTGCTCCTGCGCCACCGCAGCCTCGACCGCGTCCTCGTCCTTGGGGTTTTCGGTGCCGTCTTCGTAGCCTGTCAGATCACGGCAATCCTGGTGGCGAAAGCTGACAATCGCCTGCGTCAATTTGAAGGCAGGTGCAACCAGCGCCTGCAAGGCATGGCCGCGCAACAGCAGATCGCCTGGCTCGTCGCCGCGCAACCACAGCCAGAGTGCATGCTGTGTCGCCGGAATCGGGGGACGCGCATCCGGCAGGACAGGAAAACCGCGCAAGCCCTCAAGCTGCACGCCGAGGGCCTGGGTGACGTCCAGGCCGATACCCAGCACGGCCGAGTGGCCGTCGCAGTGCGCGGCCAGCGCGTGCAGGGCAGACCGGCAATCGGCCCCAGGCTCCAGATCGAAGAACAGATGCCGTGCATGAATGGGAATGGGATCGAAAATGGCGGGCTGGGCTGTCATGGCGGGAAAGCGATCAACGATAAAGGGGCAAACAAGAGCGGCGGCCCGGCAGCTCAGCCACGGCTCACCTCAATCATGTTCTGTACATGCTGCAGGCGCGCCAGCAGTCGGGCCAGCTGCTGCAGTTCCCGAATACGCACGGTGAGCTGCATATGGGCATATTCGCCGCGGCTCTCGGTATTCACGCGCAGCACGTCGAGCCTGTCCTTGGCGATGACGTCGGAGACATCGCGCAGCAGGCCTTGCCGGTCGAAGGCCTTGAGGCGGATATCCACCTCGAAGGCGGCATTTGCGTCGAGCACCCATTCTGCCGGCAGCATGCGGGCAGGATTGGCACGCTTGAGCGAGGCGCAGTCGTGACGATGCACGGTCAGTCCGCGCCCGACCGTGGTGTAGGCGACAATGTCGTCGGGCGGCTGCGGCTTGCAGCAACGGGCCAGCGTCAGCGGCACGTCGCCCAGGCCAGGAATCGTAACGGGATTGCCCGATCGGGCGCGCGCACGCGGTTTGGCGGTGGGCGTCAGCGCCAGCGAAGGTTTGCCCGGCTCCTGCAGGGCGTTGACCAGATCGCGCTGACCGACATCGCCCCGCCCGAGTGCAGCCAGGAACTCGTCCACCTTGCCGAACTTGAGCCGCTGCGCGAGCTTCTCCTGGTTCGTATCGCCCACGCCCAGACGCTTGAGTTCCTTTTCCAGCAGGCTGCGACCGAGGCTCACCTGCTCGCCGACATCGCGCTGACGGAACCAGGTGCGCACCTTGGAACGCGCGCGGTGCGTCGCCAGGTAGCCCAGCGCCGGGTTGAGCCAGTCGCGGCTCGGCGCGCCTTCCTTGACGGTGACGATCTCGACGCGCTGGCCATTGTCGAGCACAGTGTTGAGCGGCACCATCGCGCCGTTGAGCTTGGCGCCGCGGCAGCGGTGGCCGAGGTCCGTATGCAGCGCATAGGCGAAATCCACCGGCGTCGCGCCGCGGTCGAGCGCCACCACGCGCCCTTGCGGCGTCAGCACGTAGACCTGGTCGTGGAACAGTTCGGTCCTGAATTGCTCGGTGAATTCGCTGCTGTCGGCGACGTCGTCCTTCCATTCCAGGATGCGTCGCAGCCACGCGATCTTTTCCTCGTACTGCGCATCCTGCCTGCCGCCTTCCTTGTAGCGCCAGTGCGCGGCAACGCCGAGCTCGGCGTGGCGATGCATGTCGAAGGTGCGGATCTGCACTTCCAGCGCACGATCTTCCGGTCCGATCACAGCCGTATGCAGCGAACGGTAGTCGTTGCTCTTCGGCTGCGAGATGTAGTCATCGAACTCGCCCGGGATCGGCTGCCACAGGTTGTGGACCAGCCCCAATACCGTGTAGCAATCGATCTCGTGCTTCACCAGCACGCGCACCGCACGGATGTCGTACAGCTGCTCGAAGCTCAGCCGCTTGCGCCGCATCTTGTTGACGATGCTGGCGATATGCTTGGGGCGGCCGCTGACTTCGGCTTCGATGCCGTGCAGTGCGAGTTCGGCCTGCAAGCGCTCGATGATGCCCTTGATATAGGCCTCGCGGTCCGCGCGCTTTTCGTCGAGTTGCGCGGCGATGCTCTTGTAGGTCTCGGGCTCCAGATAGCGGAACGCCCAGTCTTCCATTTCCCACTTGATCTGCCACACGCCGAGCCGGTTGGCCAGCGGAGCGAAGAGTTCGCGCGCTTGTTGGCCCAGTGCCTCGCGCGTGGCGGCGTCCTGACCCGCAGCGCAACGCAGAGCATGCGTGCGCTCCGCCAGCTTGACCAATACGACGCGAATATCCTCCACCATCGCCAGCACCATCTGCCGCAAGGCCTCGAGCTGGGCATGCGGATCGACGCGCTTGTCGGTGGCGCTGGCGGCCAAGGTCTCGATGCGGGCCATCGCAGCCACGCCGCGGGCCAGCCGGGCGGCCGTGCCGAAAGTGGCATCGAAATCGGATGTGTCGTCCAGACAGGCATGCAACAAAGCGGCGGCGACGGCATCGGCCCCAACCCGCAGCTCGGCCACGATCAAGGCCGCCCCTACACTGTGTGCAAATGCCGGGGTACTGCCCAATTGGGCATGGGCATACGCCAGCGCGCGCCAGGGCAGATCGTTTTCCGCCACCGGCAGCACGCGCGCCAGCGCCTGCCGGGCCGATTCCAGATCGGTGGCTTCATAGCAGCGGGGGCGGACAGTGTCATTCATCAAACAAAGCGGTATGCCAGTAGCGGCGATGGGATGGCCGATATTCTGAGGCCACCACCCCGGCTTCGCCAAACGTCAGGCTGATGCGGCCCCCTGAGTCGCTGCGCAGAATGTTTGAGTCCAGCGCGCGAAACCGCGCCACGACCTGCGGGTGAGGGTGGCCAAAACGATTGCGATAGCCTACCGTGAAGATCCCATAGCGCGGATGCACCTGCTCGACGAACTCGGCCAGCGACGAGGTGCGGCTGCCGTGATGGCCGGCTACCAATACCGTCGCCGACATATCCGTGCCGGATTCCAGCAGCTCGAGTTCGCCACGCCGTTCGGCGTCCCCTGTGATCAGCAGGCTTTGTCCGCCCAGGCTGACTTTCAGCACGCAACTGTAATCATTGTCCCGGCGGGCGGACTCTGTATACGCCGCGACAGGCGGGTTCAGGATGTCGAAGCGCACGCCGTCCCATTGCCAGTACTGGCCGCGGTGGCAATGGCGCGGCGATGGGGCTGCCGTCAAAAGCGGGCTCGCCGCCGGCAAACCATGCAGCAACCAGCCTGTTGGAATATCGCGCAACACCGATCGCAAACCGCCGCTGTGATCGTTGTCGTCGTGCGAGACGATGACACCGGACAATTTCCCGATGCCCAATGTACGCAAATACGGCACGACGATGCGTTCGCCTGCGTCGCTGCCGGCAAACGCCGGGCCCGTATCGTAGAGCAGCGCATGCTCCGCAGTGCGGATCAGGATGGCCGTACCCTGGCCCACATCAATCACGTCAGCCTGAAAGGTATCGGGGGCGATGCTCGTTCGCAGCGGGAAGATCAGCGGCAGCCACAACAGCCCGCCCATCGCCCGCATCGGAAACCCGCGCGGTAACAACAGCCACAGCGTACCCGTCACCGCCAGCAACAGCGCCCACCCTTCCGGCGCAGGTCGCGACACCACCGCCCAGGGCAGTTCGCTGGCCCAGATCAGCCCTTGGCCAAGCCAGGCCATCAACCAGACGGCCACATGCCACAGCGGCGGCACGATCACCCCCAGCAAGGCCAGCGGCGTCACCAGCCAGCTGACGACCGGTATGGCGACGGCATTGGCAAGCGGGGAAATCAACGACACTTGCTGGAACAGCAACAGCAGGGCCGGTGCCAGCGCCAGTGTGACTGCACCCTGCACCGTCACCCAGGCACGCAGCTTGTCCGCTTGCCCCACGCGGCCAAACGTCGCCCACAGGATGGCTGCCATGGCGCCGAACGACAGCCAGAAACCTGCCGACAGCACTGCCCATGGATCGATGACCAGAACGGCGAACAAGGCCCACGTCAGCGCCGAGAACGGTCGCGGCTCGCGTCGTCCCCAGAATGCCAGCGCCAGCACGCCGAGCATGAACAGGGTACGCTGTGCCGGTACCTGAAAGCCCGCGAGCAAGGCATACGCATACGCCGCCAACACGGCAGCCAGCAGCCCAGCCTGCCGGGCCGGAAGATGTTCTGCCGCGCGCGGCCAGCGCCGCCAACCAAACGCCACCGCCCAACCCGCCAGTGCGGCAATCATGGTGACGTGCAAGCCGGAGATGGAAAACAGGTGGTTTACCCCGGTCCGGGTGAAGGCGCGCCATTGGTCATGCGGAATGCTGCGCTGGTCGCCAACCACCAGGGCTGCGATGACGCCGGCGTAGGGCGCGTCGCCCAAGGTGGCAGCGATCCGCTCGCGAATGGCGGCACGCGTAGCGGCAATCCACGCGGCAGGCGTCGCTGCCTGCGCATCCAGACGCCGGGGAGAGGGATTTTCGCGTACATATCCCGAGGCCGCGATGTCGCGTTCCAGCATCCAGGCCTCGAGGTCGAAACCGTGCGGATTGTGCGTACCGTAGGGCCGCTTCAACCGTACCGTGAATTGCCAGCGCTCGCCCGCCTTCACGGTCGGATTGCGCCCCCCCTCGCGGGGCCAGTAGCGCGCAAGCTGGATGCGATGCAGGACAGGACCATGCGGCGTGAGGGTGCGCTCGATATCCAGCACGAAGCGCTCGCCTCGCGCGTCAACCTGAGGCAGATCGTTCACCACACCCACCACGGCAAGGTCCACCCCCTGCCAGTGGTCCGGCAGACGATCGGCGAGGCGCAGGTCGGCCCGCCATGCGGCCCATGCAAATCCCAACGCAACCCCCAGCAACACCACTGCCAGACGGCGCAGCGTTTCAGGTACATCTCTGGAGAAACGTGGAAGCCACAACGCTGCAGACAACAACGGAAGCAGCCACAGCCAGCGTGCTGAGGGCAGCACGGCCTGTTGTTGCAGCAGCCAGACACCGAAACAGAACGCGATGAGCGTGATTCGCATCGCGTCGCCCGATCAGAGGGTTTGCAGCATCCCGTCCACCAGCCTGATCTGGCGGTCCATGCGCGCGGCCAGCTCGACGTCGTGGGTCACGACGACCAGGCTGGTCTCGTGTTTGTGGTTGAGTTCGCGCATCAGGTCGAAGACGGCATTGGCGGTGTGACGGTCGAGGTTGCCGGTCGGTTCGTCGGCCAGGATGCAGGCGGGCTGCGTGACCAGTGCACGCGCGATGGCCACGCGCTGGCGCTCGCCCCCGGACAGCTCGCCGGGGCGATGGACAAGCCGATGTCCCAGGCCCACCTCGTTCAGCACCTCGGTTGCGCGTGCCATGGCCTGGTCATGCGCCATACGGCGGATGGTCAATGGCATGGCCGCGTTTTCCAGCGCGGAAAATTCCGGCAACAGGTGATGAAACTGGTAGACGAATCCCAGCGCGGTATTGCGCAGCTGGCACCGCGCCGCTTCGGAAATGGCAAACGGGTCCTGCCCCAGCAGCGCCACGCGGCCACGCGTCGGCACATCGAGGCCGCCCAGCAGATGCAGCAGCGTGCTCTTGCCCGAGCCCGAGGCACCGACGATGGCGACCGACTCTCCGGCATTCACCTCGAAATCGACATCATCCAGCACCTGTACGTCGGTCTTGCCCTGCCGGAAGGTCTTGCCCAACCCGCTACAGCGCAGCACGATCTCACTCATAGCGCAACGCCTCCGCCGGATTGATGCGCGAAGCGCGCCAGCTCGGATACAGCGTCGCGGCCAGGCTGATGAAGAGCGAGACGCCGGCGATGATGCCTACGTCGCTCCATACCAGCTTGGACGGCAGTTTGCTGATGTAGTACACGTCGGCCGGGAACAGGTCCATGCCGACCATGTGCTCGATGAAAGGGACGACGGTTTCGACGTTGAGCGCGAGCAGCACACCGCTCGCCACACCCAGCAGCGTGCCGAACACGCCGATGAACGCGCCCTGCACGATGAAGATGGTCATGATCGACGAGGGCTTGGCCCCCAGCGTGCGCAGGATGGCAATATCCGATTGCTTGTCGGTCACGGCCATCACCAGGGTGGAAACGATATTGAACGCGGCCACCGCGACAATCAGCAGCAGAATCAGGAACATCATGCGTTTCTCGATCGACACGGCACGAAAAAAGTTGGCATGGCTCTGCGTCCAGTCGGTCAGGTAGTAATGTCCGACGAGGCTGTTCGCCAGTTCACGCGTGACGAATGGCGCGCGGAACATGTCGTCGAGCTTCAGCCGCACGCCCGAGACATCGTCGCCCAGCCGCAGCAGCTTTTGCGCGTCCTGCAGGTTGATCAGGGCGAGCCCCGAATCGTATTCGAACATGCCGGCCTCGAAGATGCCGGTGACGGTGAACTGCTTCACGCGGGGCATCACGCCTGCGGGCGTGATGTTGCCCTGCGGGGTCAGCAGCACCAGCTTGTCGCCAGGCACTACATCCAGTGCACGTGCCAGTTCCACACCCAGCACGATGCCGAATCCGCCCGGCTTGAGATCGGTCAGCTTGCCCACCTTCATGTGCTGGGAAAAGTCAGCCACCCGGCTTTCCAGTTCCGGCAACACGCCGCGGATGATGGCGCCGCGCACCATGTCGCCATTGGCCAGCATGCCCTGCGCGTTGACATAGGGGGCGCCGGAGACGACTTCCTTGTTCTGTCGGGCCTGTTCCAGCACGTTGCGCCAGTCGGCAAGGCGATCAGCCGGACCGCTGATCTCCAGGTGCGCCGCCACGCCGAGAATGCGCGCGCGCAACTCCTCCTGAAAGCCATTCATCACGGAGAGCACCACGATCAGCGCCATCACGCCCAATGCGATCCCGGCCATGGACACGATGGAAATGAACGAGATGAAATGGTTGCGGCGCTTGGCGTGGGTGTAGCGCAGGCCGATCAAAAGCTCAAAAGGAAGCAAAGCATGACTCGCGGAAGGAATTTCCGGAGTATGCCATAGCTGGTTTCTCGCCCGTCAGCCTACCCCCGCCGCCGGCCGTCTAAACGATACTGATAACAATACTTCAGGAATTTCGCGAAATCCACCGTATAGCGTTGCGCCAGCCGTTTCGGTTCCAGACATAAACGGAAAAACCATTCCATTCGCATCTTTTGCACAAGAATCGGCGCCCGGGGTTTATCACCGGCCCAAAAATCGAACAATGCGCCCACCCCAGCTAGAATGGGAACATTCAAATGCCGACGATGATCTAGTATCCATTTTTCCTGGGTCGGATTGCCGAGCGCTACCAGCAGGATATCGGCCTGCGCCCTGTTGATCGTGTCCATCAGATTCGGCTTGGTTTTAATGCACTGGTAACCATCGCAGGTTCCCACCACTGCCTGACCCAGTTGCCGCGTTGCGTACAACGCTGCCTGCCGCAACACCGCAGGTTTGCCGCCCACCATGAATACCCTGAGCGGCGTAGTCGACTGGCGGAACAAGAACGGCACAAAATCCGTACCATTCAGGTTTTCCCTGAAGCGTTCGCCCTGCATCAAGTGGGCGGCGATATCCATGCCTACACCATCATTGACAATGACAATCCCGTCCTGCGCCATTCGCACGCGCAAATCTCGACACTGCACAATGAAGTTGGTATTTGCAAAAAATAACGCAACCTGCTCGCCTTGTTGCCGTCGCATGAGTAAATGCGATGCCAGGTTGACTGACGTGGTTTTGCGAATGGCGAAACCGCCTATTCGAACATTCTCTTGTGTTGGCATGGTCGAATTCCCATCGTGAACATGCGCGCATTGCGCATGGCCCGGAATTTCAGATTGCCGCTTTCAGCGGCTCGGACATCCTCGTTAGCGGTTCCCGGGCAGGTTCCCGAATTCGATGCTGTGGATGTCTTTCGGACGGGCGTGATACGTTCGTCCTTTGCCTATGACAAAAGGGAAAAAACGCCGTATAAACGCGGAAGCTGGATAGCTCGACAACAACGCTGCTGCGGGGAATAACAACGTCCAGATAAAAGAAGATTCCTTGAAGTCGCGAGGGAAGCCGAACACCACGACGGAGATGCCGGTGAACACGCTGAACATCAACAAATGGATGGGAAAAATAATGATGGTGTTTTGCGATAGCCATCGGAAAACACGCATGGCCGGCAGCCCGATGGAAAAGTAAAACAGCGCAAAAATCCCCAGATAAGCGCTGAGAAAAAATAGAGCCGGGTGGCTGCCGAAATGGAGCGTATTCAAATCCACATCGCCATTGATGTTCGCGAGAAACGCAACAGCGACCAACATCAGGAACGCAAGAATTCTCGCGCCAGTCTTGGAAACGCTATCTGACATCGCCTTCTGATATCCGCGAAAAAAGTAGCCGGTCGAATAAAATGCGATAGCCACGACCGCGTTATCCAGTCCCCAGGGCGGACGCGGCCAGGACCGATCGTAGAGAAGGGTAAAAACAAAACCCAGGCTATTCAGCACGACCAGCAGAAAGGCCGCCGAGAAGTATTTCCTTGCAACAAAAAAGATCAACGAGGTCGCGAAAAGACACGTGAAAAACCACAGCACCACATTGACGAATAGCGCGTCGCCATTCCCGACCAAAACGCCCATCAGAGGTTCTTTCCAGCTCATCCCGACGTATTTGACCGCACTCTCCGCCATGTCATGCGTCGGCAGCCAATATAGATAGGACACAACGAAAAAGAACAGATAAGGAAGCACAAGCCCTTTCCATAAGGCGGAGAAGTACGCTCTATAGGGGAGGGCCAGCTTGGCTTCGGTCAAAAGCAATCCGGAAATAAAGAAGAACAACGGCATGTGGAAGCTGTAGATCACATGCTTGATGAACGGATTCAAACCTGGGGAATGCCCGACGACGACCAACACAATTCCGATGGCTTTCATGGTGTCCACATGCGTGAATCTTTCCGCCCGCGTTTCGGAAACCGATTCCGGATTCAGGTTTGCGTTGACCATTCTTTCACCCCCCTTACAAAGGGCGCCTCAAGGCTTTCCCTGTGCGCTCATCCTCGCGGGCAGCACGATGTTCCAGCCCCCAACGCATAGTGAATCTGGGCAAGCCTCGCCCGCGCTCGGTCAGCCGCCGAACTGCGGCGACGCCGGCGCCATAGGCGAACAAGCCAGCCATGCCGGCAACGATCAACGAAGACCATTCCGTGACTTCCATTCCTGTCAACGGCAAAAGGCGTATCAGGATGGCGCCAAGTACGGCGCCCGCGCCCGCAGGAAGGATCGTCACCACGAAGCTGCGCAAGGACATGCCGAGTTGTCGGCCGGCCGCGAATTTCATCGCCACCATTCCCGCCACGCTGCCCAGTGCAAAACCGGCGGCGACACCCGTAGCGCCGTTCGTGCGCGCCAGCACGCATGCCAGAGTCGTCGCCAACAACATCTGCGCGAGTGCGAGCTTGGGAACGCGTGCGCTTTGACCCGTCGCGAACGAAAGATTCTGGCCGAGCGCGAAAACCGCCTGCCCCATATAAGCGACCGACAACCAGCCGAACAAGGGCGCGCTGGCGCGCCATTTCTCCCCAAAGACGATGACGACCATCGGCTCGGCCAAGGCGGTGACGATGGTATAAACCGGCGCCAGCAACAAAAGCGTCATGGCCAGCATGCGTGAATAAATATGGCGCAAGGCGGCCGGATCGCGTTGTTGCTGTACAAACAAGGTGACGCTGACGCGTCCCAGCGACGCGCCGATGACAAGATAAGCTGCCGATAGCACACGTTTGGCCAGATTGTATAAACCGGTTGCGTAGGGGCCGAGCAGCACACTGACGAGCGCGGCATCTCCGCTCGTATTGGCGTAGTTCAACAATGCCGATGCACTCACTTTGTTCATCTCGCTGGCATGTCTGCGGATCAGCGCGGTCGACCACGCCCAATGCGGCCGCCAGGTACGCCATTCGGCGGCGACCGCAATCAAAAGCGCGACGACGCCCGCGGCAAGCTGTTGCGCCACGAGCGCCATCGCCCCCGTGCCCTGGTAGACCATCAACAACGCCACCGCTCCCCCTGCGCTAAGCGAGCAGAGGGAGCGGATAGCGAGCAGGCGAAAGTTGCCTTCGCGCAGCAATCTGGCCTCATGGGCTCGAACCAAACCAAACAACACGATGACGAGGCTCATGCCCAGCAGCACCGGCATCAGTTCGGGCGTTCCGAAGAAGCGCACCAGCACAGGCGACGCGAGCGCCATCGCAGCCGCCAGCACCAACGACACGACAGTGCACAAGGTGAAGAGCCAATCGAACAATGCATTGCTCGAGTCGACGCCGCGCACGACCGGCATCGCGATCGCATCAAGCAGCGTCATGCGAACAAACTGCACCATCAGGTGGGCAATGGCGAGCAGGCCGAATTCATGTGGCGTCAACCAGCGGGCGAGCACGGCGAAGATCACGAAGGACAGCGCCTGTTGCGCGAAATTATCCGCGATAGACCAGGCCGATTGCCCCTTCCATGCATTCATGGCTGCGACCTCGCGGCGCGAGGCTGGGTGGGAGCGGTCGCCGCGATTTCGCGCGCGGCCGGGGTGGGGGAAAAGCGCGGAGCCATCGATCGAAAGCAAGATGCGGTGTGGACGAAAATCTTCACGCGGCCGGATCCGCCCCGGCAAGCCATCCCCGAATGCGGGATTGCACGCTATGCCATTTGAAACGCGCCTGCGCCGGCCGCCCCGCGAACAAGGCAACGAGCGAACCGATCAAGGTGCGCACGCAGACCCAAGGGAAATACCAGGCTGGAAATCCGGAGCGGCGAATCACACGCCCAAATCCGCTTTCGTAGCGGCCTTGCCGTTCACGCGCGGCTTCGTCGAACGCGCTGATTTTCACCGGATGTCGCAGAACCAGTTCGCGATCGAAGATGATCCGGCCGCCCGCCTGCAGGCCGCGCAAAAGATAATCCGTTTCCTCGCCCGCGCCCCAGGCTGTGCCGGCGCCCACACCCAGCGTCTCATCGAAAGGTCCGATGCTCTCGACCAGCCCGCGACGAAGAAAAATGCTGAACGAAATGGCGCCCCGCCACACGGTATAGCGGTTGAGGACTTGCGAACGTCCGAGCCAGCGCCCCTCGGCACGACCGTTCTCGTCGACGAAGCGCCCGGTCAGGCCGTCGAGGCCCGCGTCCAGCTCGAAGCGGGACGCGACATAGGACAGCAATCCGTCGGGATACCAGCAGTCGTCGTCGGGAAAAGCCACAAGATCACCGGTGATGCGCCGCAGTCCCGCATTCCGCGCGCGCGACAGCCCCTTGGGCGAGACGACGCGTTCGATAGGAAAATACGGACGATACGCCTCGATCAAGGGCAACAGTCTGTCGTCGGGATTCTGATCGACGATGACAAGTTCGACGGCGGGATAGTCTTGTCTCTTCAGCGACGCCAGAAAGCGATCGACTTCTTCCGTACGGCCCAGGGTGCCCATGATCAGCGAGAACTTCGGCGTGCGTTGCTTTTCGCCTTCGAAGCGCACCGACGGTAGATGACTGAGCCATGCGTCGTAGAGCGCGCGAATCTTCCCGTAGGCGTTATCCAGATAACGTACGTTGCAGCCCATCAGCGCGGCGGCCAGCCCGATGTGCAAACGATTGGTCCATACGAAATAGGCAGGTTTCACAAACGCCAGCAGGTCGCGGCTCACCAGATCCGATTCCTCGCGGAAGCGGTATTGTGAACCGTAAAAACTAGGGACATCTCGACGCGGATCGCCGGGTTCGGCGAACGTGGCTTCCGCATCGGCCCGTATCACGCACAGGGCCCCCCCCAGCGCAGGACGCAGGCGCCGCAACACCATCCGCCATCCGAAATACGTGTGCAATTGGCCGTGGCGTGCAAACCGGGCCCAGAGGCGTAGGCCGCCATAGCGACTGCATTGCGCGAAGAGTCGTTGCGGATCGATATAGAGGGCCATGTCGGGCGCGAACATCACCTCGGCCCGTGTTCCCGTGGCTTTCACGCGTGCCAGAGATTCGAGGTCACGGCATACCAGCGTGAAGCGGGCATCCAGGCGCCGGAGCAGATCCTGATGGCCGCGAATGGAGTGCGGCAGCACGAGCGCACGCGCTACGCCGACCTGCAGACAGCGCACCAGAAAATCCCGGCAATTGTCGTATTCGGGAACCAGATTGCCACCCCCGCTGTAGATTGCCGTGTCTCCGGCCACGACGTCGCGCGTGGACGCAAACCGGGGCGCGATCTGGCAGTCCTCGAAAAATTGCCAGGTTCCAGCGGCAATCAAAGCATCTCCGGCATTTCCCTGGTTGGGAACATATTTGAGCGTACCTGGGGCATCCGCATCCAAGGCCTCGAGCACGGCTCTCAGCGGTTGCCAGGCGCGGGTATCTTCAACGAGCATGGCGCCATCCTCCGGAAGACTGGGTTAACCCGTTCGAACCTGCTGCGACGGTGCGATGACACGGCGCACCGACCGCACCGGCCCGGCGGAGCGAAGAAAAATAAGGGGGTTTCATGGCACACGGTTTCATAGGTATTTCTTCAATATGGCGGTTTGCGGCGCATCCTGTCCGTTGTGCGGTTCGATGCTAAAAGGGTACGAGCCCCACCAGCTGCCCGCCGCCCAGTATGTCCATCCACGCCAAACGCTCGTGTCTTGCATATGCCCCAGGATCCCATCCAACGCGGTCAGGCACTCCGGACTGGACGGCACACCGAACTCACCCAGAAAGAGTTTCTGCTTGTTGGTCTTTGCCCATTGCGTGATGTCGTCGAACATAGGCGACAATTTTTCGGCCGGCACGCAAGTCTTGCCAGTGCCGGAATAGTTGGCGTCAGCGTATTGGTGGACTTCAAGCAGCGTACGATTCAACGGGTCCTTTAAATTCGCGAAAGCTGCTGCGTTCGAGGCCGTTCCGCTTGTCGTCTTCCAGTCATGTACGCCGCTCCAGCGTCCGCCTGAAGCCAGCAGGAGATTCTTCGCGCCCGTGTTTCGAATCGCGACAATCGTGCGTTGCGCCGCATCAGCCCATTGTTTGATGGGAAGCTTGGCGGGCTCATTCATCAGTCCGAACGCGACGGTTCCAGCGTCGGCGAAATGAGCCGCCAGCCGCATCCACAAATCAATGAATGCCTCGACGGGCACCTCTTCCGAGCCTATGACGTTGCCGCGATAGGCCCCGTAGTTATGGGCGTCGAGGATGATGCACATCCCCTTCGCCTTGGCCAACGCCACGGCATCCGAGATGTTTTTCAGTTCAGCTGCGTCAAGCTCGCCAAATAGAGCCGGCTGAATTCTCTCCCAGCGGAACGGCAAGCGAACTGCGTTCATCCCGATGGACGAGAAGTACGCAAACTCCGTCTGGCTGGGATAGACATAGTCCTTGTTAAGCGTGCCAGGCAGCTTGGTGCCGTTGAACTCCGCGCCCGACAAATTCACGCCCTTGAGTACGCTTCCCGACTCGCAACCTGCCGCCATGCCCGACGCGGCCCACCCGGCGGCGGCGAGCGTGCCCAACAGGCATACGGTTCGCTTGATCCTGCGCGTGGTCTTCATGGACATATGGCTTTCCTCAGATTGGGGTCAACCAGGGATCGATAGATATCAACGTACTGATCGGCGATGTGTTTCCAGCTGTAACGCTCGACGAAAGACCGGACGAATTCCCGTCTATGGAGATAGTCCTGTTCACCCTGCTCGTGCAGCGCCAGCAGGGAATTGATGCCGCGCTCAAGCTGGCGCGTGTCAAGCAGCACCCCCCGACCCGCTTGTTCGATCAGGTTCCGGAATGGGGGAATATCGCTTAACACGGGCGTCAATCCGGCGCTCATCGCTTCGATCGGCGCAATGCCAAAACCTTCGTGATGGGACAGGCAAATGAAATAACTGGATTGTCCAATTAGGGACGCCAATTCCTGATCGGAAGGATTGGCTGCCAATCGGACAGAGTCGACAAGCCCGTGTTGACGTATACGATCAGCGAGCTCGGCCTCGGTATGGTCATACTCGCGCCCCGCGATAATCAGTTTCCATCCAGGTTGCCGAGTTACCAGCTGACGGAAAAACTCGATGATTTCCAGCAACCCCTTATTTTCCGACCAGCGGCCGAAATAGATCAGCGCCGGGGTCAGCTCGCGCGCCGATCGATCGGCATACTTCTCGATGTTGACGCCATTTTCAATGACGACTTTCTTGGGCGATTGGACGATGGTATTGAAAATTTTCCCATCGTTTTCGCTGGTCGCGACAACCCGGTCGTATGCACTGGACGACAACCGGGTAGCCGTATTGAAATAGACCTTCTTGAGCGTGGCGGCAAAACGGGTGTGAAAGAATCCGCCATGCGTGGAGACCACCATGGGGCGACGATGGATCGGCCGCGTTGCCGCCAGAAAATCGAAAAAGAAATCGATGCCGTGCACATGGATCACATCCGTATCCCGCACGTGATCGAGAACGCCGGGACACAAGGGATATCGGCTGGGCCCTCGATACGGCAAACGGACCACTTGAATCCCGTTTATCACTTCTTCGCCGGCCAGAGGCTGGTCCGCGTTTCGAAACAAACGATCTAGCGTCACGATGACCGGCAACTGGCCATGCCGTTTCATTTGGTGTTGCGCGATGCTTTGCACTACATCTTCCATACCGCCTACCGACGGATAGTATTGGCGAACCACATGCGCGACCTTAAGTGGCATAGTTCAACTCGCTTTCAGCGGTTTTCCGCCTATCGGTTTGGTAGACACGCGGCGCTGTCTTCGCGCATCCGCCCACACAGCTGCCGACCAGGAACCACAACAGCCCGGCCGTTTTCAGAGCGAAAAAGGAGGTTCCGCTTACCGTCAGGATCAGAGAGATATACAAGGCCGAGTAGGCCCGGAAACGTTCTCCGCACGCGTCCTTCATCTTGATCATCCATAAAGCGCCCCACAGCGTCAGACACAGCAGCACGCCCCACCGGGACAGGAGATAGGCGTAGCCCATGTCACCATAAGGAATATCGAACCCCCGTACGCCAAATAGCTTGGGAACATCGAAGGTCAACAAGGTGCCGCCTGTCCAGAAAAGGCGGCCCATAACGTTGTCCGCAAGCCCCCCCTTATAAAACGACCCGATCAGCAGCAGCGCCGCGATCGAGATGAACGGCAGGATGATGACGACCCGGTTGGCACGTCCTTTCGCAACGATGCGCATGCCGATCAATAACGTCACCACGATCACTCCATAGCGGGAATCGCTGAGTGTGATCAGGCCGATTGCGAACACTAGAAAGAACAACATGTTCTTGTAGTCAGCGATCGGTTTGGACAGCCCCCACGCGGCCACAATGACTGCAAAGTTGCCCAAGGACACCGGCTCCAGGAACACTGAAGAAACGCGATGTGGACCCAGTAGCGAAGGGAAAATCGTGCGGCCTATGCCTTCGGGCCGTAAACCGTTCAGGTTGAGCGCGCTATCGCTGATGAAATTGGTGTCGATAGTGACCGTGCCCGTACTGACGTAATAGGAAAAGATATTCAGCAAACTCGTGTATTGAGGCAGGAAAAACAATTCGAAGAGCCCTACCAGCACTACGGTGATGACCAGGATTTTCAAAATCCGGTCTGTATATCGGATGTCGGCCACATGGCGGCCAAGCCAGAAAAAAAGTAGTGGAATGACGATATCCCTGAATCCTTTGAGCTCCAGTGCATTCCGGAAAATCGACAAGAGCACGAGATAGGCAAAAACCAGCACCGCGATCGTGACGAATTCAAGCTTGATGCGTCTCGCCAAGACGAGGACGCACGCGAGATAGATCAAGAACTCCGTAAGTGCCACAACCTGTGCGGACGTGTGGTGAAGATGAGTGTGGATCAGCGCAAGCACCGCCTGGTAAATCACGCTGGCGAACAGAATCGTCGACACCAGTTTGGTCGACTCCATCCTGTCGGTGCCGGCCACTGAGCGCTTGGCGAAGTGTGGGACGAATCGCATGAGGCTACTAATGCTGATTCAGCACGGTACCCACCAGAACCGCGCCATTACTCTCTAAATCGGCCCGGAATGCCGCGGCCGCAGCCAGGGGGGTATGATCTTGGCGCAGTACCAGTAGCGCCCCGCCAATACGCGCCGCAAGCATCGCACCATCGGCACCGTCGGCTGCCGCGGCCGTATCGATCAGCACCACGTCGTAATTTCTCGACAATGCCTCCAATTGCGGCGGCGTAGAGGGACGCGCCAGCAACTCCGCCGAGTTCGGCGGCACGGCGCCCGCAGTTAACACGGCAAGCCGGGGGAAAGCAGGAATACGAGCCGCTACGGAGGCGTCGCAGCGCCCTGCCAGAAAATCAGATAACCCAGGGCGATTACCAAGATTAAACAAGGCATGCTGTCGTGGCCTGCGCAGATCCGCGTCGATCAACAAAGTCCGTTCGCCGAGCTGGGAAAACACAACGGCCAGATTGGCGGCCAGATAGCTCGCCCCATCGCCTGCATCAATGCCCGCAACAACCAGGGCCTTATGCCCCTTCGAAAACCAACGTAGCATCAGCTGGCCGCGCATGGCGCGCAATTGCTCTATCTGGCTGCCGGCGGGCCGGTAAGCGGCAACCAGATCGACACTGAAATGTGCATCGTCGGGTGCGATGCTGGGAATGGAAAACTGTTGCGAAAGCGCCTGCTGAAGGTCGAGTTCGTTGATGAACCCGAGCTTGATGGCGATTTCTCCAAATCGCAGATTTTCCATTTTTTGCGCCTGCAACACGCGGCCCGCATCCGCGATGGTCAGCTTTCCGGCCTCTCGCAGCAAATGGCCCACCTTCTTGGGTTCTTCGTCCTTAGGCGGTAAATCGCCCTTGAGTTGCGTAACATTCGGTGAATAGGACATTCCGTACTCCTTGTTTTCGCCCAAGGTCACACAGGCCGGGGCGCCGGCAAGCCGAATCTACGCCCCAACGGCAACAACGCTTTATTGTCTGCGGCCATCACGCCCAACACCGGCACGCCCAATACCGTCAACGCGTCGCGTTCAGAGCGCACGCGCGGATTCAACATTTCCTTGATCAGGGCCAACCCGATGCCGAGCAGCGTGCCAAGGATGACCGACAACGCAACATTCAGAGGCAGATTCGGCGATGATGGCGTCAACGGAACGACAGCCGCACTCAATACGGATACGGCGGTTTGGTCCGCGTGGCTTTCCATCCGGGTCTGATTGAAGCGTTCGAGCGCCTGATCGTAGATGCGTTGCGCACTCTCGACCTCTCCAGCCAGTACCGTGCCCACGTCGCGCTCTGCATTGAGTTTCAGTACCTTTGCCTTTTGCGCAGCTACCGCCGCGCGCAATGCGCTTTCGCGTTGGCGCGACACGCTCAGATCGTTATCGATGCTTTGCCGCACGGTATGGACTTCGCTTGCGAGCTTGCTGCGCAAGCTGTCAACTTCTGCCTTGGCCAGTTGGTAATCCGGATGATTCTTGCCGACGCGTTCGGACTGTTGGCTGAGTTTTGTCTCGCTTCTTGCCAGCTCCTCCTTAAGCCCTTGGATCACCGGGTTGTTGACCACACCAGCGGATGCATTGTCGGCATGGTTCTGGATCGACAGGCTATTGACGGTTTGCCCCTGCGCGACAACCAACTGACTGGACAGCTCGGCGAGGCGGGTGGATTCGACGTCGAGTTTCTCGTCTAACGAGACGATCTCGTTGTTTTGCCGATAATGTGACAATTTGGCCTGGCTTTTCTCCAGATTGCTGCGCAGCGCGCCCAATTGGGTGTTATACCAAGCCGCCGTCTGACTCGCAGGTTGCGTCCTGAGCTCCAGATTGGTCTGGATATAGGCTTGCACAAAGGAATTCGCCAACTGTGCTGCACGTCGTGGATCGTCGGCCTTGAACGTAACGTAGAAAACGTTGCTCTGATTCGATGGTTTGACATTCAGATTACGCAGCAGCTGATCGGCCAACCAGTCCCGAAAAGAGGCCGTGGTACCGGTCTCGCTCTGGAATGCTTCGCTGTACTTTTCGTCGTGTATGAGATTCAGGTTATCGACTACTTTCAATGCCACGCTGTGACTGCCGATGACGTCAATTTGCGTCGTCAGATAACGGGAGACGAGTTCGCTTTGCATCACTTGCCCGGTGACCGGGTCGGCCCCATTCACGTTTACCACCAGCGACGCCGTTGCACTGTATGTCTTGGGAAACAACAGGCTGATGACGCCGACCAGCGCAACACTGAGCGTCAGCGTCACCAGCATCAGCTTCTTGTGCGCTTTGAGTATCAACAGAAATTGCAGGATATCCATGGGCCTCCCGTTGAAACCAAGATTAGAAAAGGCTTTCTTTGACATACACCACATCGTTCTCCCGAACCCGGTCGGTCAACGCGGCGTGAATATTGACTGGCTTCCCGTCCTTGTCATTTCTACGAATCTGGATTCCTCGTTGTGTTCCGCGCGGCGTTATTCCACCGCCTAGAGAAACAGCCTGCATTACATTCAGATTCCCGGTTAGCCGATAAGCACCCGGTTTCTGTACCTCGCCGTAGATGTAAAAAACGGCGGCGCGGGGAATAAAAATAACGTCACCTCCCTTGACCTGATGGTTCAAGTCGACCTGCCCATCCTGGAACAAAGACTTGGTGTTGATCTTGAATTGTTGCGACTTGCCATCCTGGTTATGGATCAGGATGACCTCGTCGGCGCCGTCTTCCGCTACGCCGCCAGCCAGCGCCAACAGATCGGAGACCGTACTCGCGCTATCGAGAGGATATTTCCCGGGCTTGTTGACCAACCCCAGTACCGAGACCTGCTTGCTCCAGTATGCCGTGACGATTAGATTGACTTGCGGTTTCTTGATGAAATCGCCTTTTGCCAAGGCATCCGAAATGAGGCTCTGCGCGACCGCGGCAGTTTTCCCCGCTACCGATACGTTCCCTATCAACGGGAAGCTGATTTTGCCTTGCTCATCCACGCGCGTATCCGTCAGCAATTCCGGATGGTCATACACCGTGATATGAACAATGTCACCGCTCCCCAACTGGTAATCCATCGCCGTAGCCGGCAAGGGAAAAACGGCCCACAACAAAAGTCCCATATGCAAGGCTGCTCTCATCAAGACCTTTGCTTGGAATTTAAAAATCGCGTCGAAGTGGCACATAGGTTTTCTAGCCTCGATTCCGGAGATACCCATCAGAAATGGCTGCTCAAGTTGATCAGGGCGCTGCCATAGCGGTAACTTTCGAGCGTCTCGTTGGAATGGCGTACGCCACGCCGCAGAATCAATCCAACCTGCGTATTGCGCAGTACGGTGTATTGCAATCCCACCTGCGCCATCGTGAGTCGGTCTTCTCGAATTGCTTGTGTTGACAGGACAAACCCTGGGTCGCCGGAGTACTCGATGTGGTCGTGGCTGAGACGCGTGTTGAAAGTCAACTTCGAGGTAGGCTTCCAGTCCGCACCTACAGCAACGCCTTGATTCAGGGCGTAACTTGCCGTCGTGTTCTCAATTGCAGTGCTCTCTATCGCATCAATGCTGCGATAGATCGACGCGTTCAAAGTCGTTTTGTCGGTGGCGCTCCAGTCCAGTGACGATAGTCCTGTCAATCCGGAAAAGTCGCGTTGAGGAACGTCGGTATAACCGCGCTGCGTGAAATTCAGCTTGCCGGTCATCGATGTTTTCTCGCTCAGTTTCCACACGGCGGCTACGCCGTTGTCCCACTGCCGGTAATCATTGTCGACACGCACCAAACCAATCAACTGTTGGTTGGGATAGCGACCCTCGCTGCGGCGGCTGACCAAGGCCACAGTCGAACCCTTATCGGACCGATACTGCAGGCCGGCATTGAGGGCATCCACCGTCGCGTCCTGCGGCAGTTGTGCTGCCGCATCGTTGCTCGTACGCACGCTTTCCATGCCGAACTGGACTTGCCATGGATGGGTCAGCTGGATTGCACCATTCAACCCGCCACGGCGTGTTCGTATCTGGTTTTTGACGGGCTGCTTGACATTGGCATAGCTTGCCTGCCTGAGTGTGTCTGCCACGCTGATATCACCCGTTGCTCGGCTTCCGATCTTCCAAGCCCATTTCAGGGTGGCATCGTGGCCATCGTTATCGAGCTGGCCGTAGGTATTGAATCGTGTCTGATTGAGTTCGACGTGTGCCCGGATTGCCTGGCGGCTCATTTTCAAATTCGCATCCATGCCGGCTCCCAGCGTCAGATAGGATTCGGCCGTGTTGGACGTTCGCAGCACAGCGCGAGCTTCCTGATCATTTTGTAAACGGAACAGATTGCTGTCGTAGCCATAGAGCGCACGTACATAAGGCGTGAACGTCTCGTCTGGCCGCTGGTCGGTTGTGTCTGCAGCCCATGCCGGACTCGCGACCATGCCTAGCATCGCCAGGAAAATGCCTATTTCAGGGGCCGTCAGTTGTTGCGGGGACAAGATGTAGGTCAAGAGTTTTTCACGACGTAGTGCGGTCTGTACCAGATCGAACGCTTGCTCGTTCTCCCGTGCGCCCGGGGCGACATCGAACGGCACGGCGCATTTCCATGCGCAGCCAGTATTTCCTTCCCTGGTTAGGAGATTGCCCATCATGGAATTCGAATCCGCTCGCATCGAATGAGTTACCTCAATTGAGCGTCGGCAAGCGTTTCTTGCCTGCATACCATAGCCGCATGTTTATCAAACCCAGGAGCGTCGCAAAGAGCGCCCAGCCGTTCACTTCAGATACGTAGGGCGCCGTCGCCCTGCCGTATGCATCGCCCACGTGAGGTCCGGCATGGCGCGTATAAGACGCGTTTGCAGGCATGCGGTAAATGGCTACGGCAGCCGAGGCTTCATACTTCCCGCTCAACTCTGTCGTCCGGATATCGGATGCAAACGCATCGACCAGTGATGGCCCCGCGAGGATCGCTGCCGACCAAACCACGACTCTAATAGTGCGTTGCATTTTCATGTGCATAGCGAACTCCAGAAATTCGAACTCAAGGATTTGGGGCTTGACTGAGTAAACAATAGCTTCACGTCAATAGGCCTGAGAGTCTTTGATGACCAGTTTCAAGGTCCTTAAAATAATGGCTATATCCATCCTCAGCGACCAACTCTTCAAATACGCAATGTCGTAAATCACGCGGTCTTCCATCTTGTCGATCGTGTCGGTTTCACCTCGGTAGCCATGAATCTGCGCCCACCCGGTAATACCCGGCTTGACCTTGTGGCGCCACATGTATCCATTGATGAGCTTTCGGTAGTGTTCATTGTGAGCAACCGCATGGGGGCGCGGCCCGACGATACTCATCGTTCCCTGCAACACGTTGAAAAACTGTGGAAGTTCGTCAAGTGACGTTCTGCGTAAAACGGCACCGACCCTGGTCACTCGCGTATCGTTTTTTGTGGCCTGAATGACCGTCCGGCTATCTTCACAAACGCTCATCGAGCGGAATTTGTAAACTTGGATCTCATCGCCGTCCATGCCATAGCGACGTTGTTTGAAAATGACCGGGCCCTTGGATGTAAGCTTCACCGACAATGCGATGAGCAGCAACAATGGCGTGATCGCCATCAGAATAAGACTGGCTGCGGTTATGTCGAAAATGCGTTTGTTGACTGCATTGATACCCGTCAGCGGCGTTTCGAACACCGATATCACGGGAATTCCGTTTACGTTATCCAGGCGTGCCTGAACCAGATCGAATACAAACACATCCGGCACAAAATAAATCGACGCCGTAGTGTCCCGCAGGGCGTTGACCAAATCGACCACACGCGGATGCTTGAATAACGGGAACGTGATGTAGACCAGGTCGATTTCATGCCGCGCCACATAAGCAGTCACATCGTCTATGCCGCCGCACACTACGTTCTTCAGTTCCGTCTCGCAACGATCACCGCAACGGTCATCGAAGAACGCCTCTACCCGGATCATCAGGCTGCGCTGGTGATGTATCCGTTGAGCCAGCTTGTAACCAAGTTCGTTGGCACCCACGATGACCGAACGCCGGATGTTTCCACGCCTGCGCAAGAACTCGAGATAGCCGCGCACAACCGAATGTCCGAGAAACAACAATAAGGGGGTTATCAGACTCCACCACACCAAGACCTGTGTGTTGTATGCACTCAGCATGCCGCTGAGTACGCCGACCATCCCCAGTAGAAGCAGCACGATCAGCCAGGCGGTCAGCAAGCTGAATGCGTGTTTGCGTTGAGCATCCGGGCCGGAAACCGCGGGCTCGAAAAACTCGAAATTATCGAACACCTGAGAGCTAATCAGGAATGCGAAGCTACCCAACAGCAAATACAAGCCATCGAATTTCTGTTCTTCCAATACAACAACCATGATCAGAGAAAAGAAAATTACCAGGGGATTCACCAATCGCCTGGCCAGGCTAAGAGCCGGATGTTCGTAGCAACCAAACATTGAGCACTCTTTTATAGCGTTGGTGCTGGATCTCGACTGCATGAATGCATGCAGGTCGTGGTGCGGGTAGCAATGGGATACATCGGGAGAGGTTTTTCAGCATGCGCCCGGGGGTTCAGCTTTTTCGTTCGGCATGCAGAGCCGTCCAGTTGCGTTTCGAGTTCACCGCTCCTTGGTTCATACGTTTCACGACGCGTGCCGTGCTCCGGATAGCGCCACGCGCGCCATCCATCGCTGTTGGTGGACCAGAAAGGTCCAGGTACGCATACCGCGCTATGAGCACAGGCGTCGCGGTCGTCCGCAAGCCGCCTGATCGTGGAGAATCCGACTACGAGGGCACCGGTCAAGCGCGTCGATTTGACACGTACCTGTTCGGTTTCTTTCATCATGTTGCGCATTGGCGTTTTAGCGTGTGCTGCTTTTCGACTGCGACACCCCCTCGTTAGCAGATGTCGTACCAGAATAAAAACTCTTTATTTTTCATATGGTTGACAACAAGACGCCCTGCGAGTGAGGCTCACAGCGTCGCTTCATGGCGACATAAATTTCTGGCACCTAAGTAACTCACTGTAAAGAAACGGGTTTTTTTGTCCGTGATGGACGACACGGCTGAAATGCCCACCAATAGGCCGAAAATCCATTTAAATCAGCACAGCAGGAAGTGCAGGACCCACATTCAAGATTCCACCCCCGTGAACGGCAACTTCATACATGGGCTGACGCTTAGGGGAGATTGCCACGCTCGACGATGTGCGTACGGGACAACATCTTCTCGGGAGTCTGCTTTGCTACACTCGGCGCATGTTGTTCCTCATCCCCCATCTGTTCCCCTCTGCCCGGCTGCTGGAAGCCGCGACGCAGGATCTGCGCCTGCCTGCATTGCAGACCCTGCTGGCACGCGGTACTCGCCAATCCAGCCCGGCCGAAGGGATGGAAGCCGTCCTGTGCGAGGCGCTGGGTATCGCTCGCCAGCAGGACTGGCCAGTTGCCCCGATCAGCCTTGAGGCGGATGGCGGCGTGGCCGGCGAAGCCTACTGGTTGCGCGCCGACCCGGTACATCTACGGGTCATGCGCGACCGCATCGTGCTGGCCGACAACGATACGTTGGAACTGACACAACCCGAGGCCGATGCGTTGGCCGCCACAATCGGCCAGCATTTTGGTGCGGATCCAAGACCGATAGCATGCCATCCCACACGCTGGTACCTGCGGCTCGACCGTGTGCCACGCCTGACCACTTGCGCACGGTCCGTCGCAGTGGGCTGCGATATCGATCCCTTGCTGCCGCATGGTGACGATGCCATGCAATTCCGCGCGTGGTCGAACGAAGTGCAAATGCTGCTGCACGACCATCCGGTCAATCTGGCACGCGAGGCGCGCGGCGCGTTGCCGATCAATGCGCTGTGGCTGTGGGGGGGGGGATGTCTGCCGGCCGCGCCCACCTCGACCGCCCCGCTGTATGCCCGGAACGCCGATGCACATGCACTTGGCGCGTTTTGCGCCATGCGCGTACTGCCGCTTCCCGAGCAGATGGACATCTCCCTGCTCGAAACTGCAGGAGTGATGCTATTGGACAATTTGACGCACGCGGGACAGTACGGCGATGCCTATGGCTGGCGCGAGGCCTTGCGCGACCTGGAACGCGACTGGTTCGCTCCCTTGCAGGACGCACTGCGCAGGAGTGGTCCGGGAGGGCTGAGCCTGAATGATCCGGTCAATGGAAAGACGCTGCGGCTTCACGCCAGCGATGCGTGGAAATTCTGGCGACGCCCCCGGGACCTGGCCTCGATGCTCGCCTGAATCAAAGGCCCCGCACCGCTGTGGCCGTCAGATCGGCGTCGCCCACAGATCGTGTTCGTCGGCTTCCTCTACGCGTACCTTGAGGCGTGTCCCAGGCTTCAGATCGAACACGCCTTCGAGATACACTACCCCGTCGATTTCCGGCGCGTCGGCATGGCTACGCGCAAGCGTGCCAACGTCGTCCTGTTCGTCGACGATCACCTCGATCTCACGTCCGATCTTGGCATCGAGCCGTCCCGCCGATATGTCTGCCTGCACGTCCATGAAGCGCGCCAGGCGCTCCTCTTTCAGCGCCTCCGGAACAGCGTCGGGCAGCGCGTTCGCCGCTGCCCCTTCCACAGGCGAATACTTGAAACAACCGACGCGGTCGAGCTGCGCCTCCTCGAGAAAAGCCAGCAATTCCTCGAATTCGGCCTCCGTTTCGCCGGGAAAGCCAACAATGAACGTCGAGCGTAGCGTGAGATCGGGCACGGCAGCACGCCACGACTGGATGCGGTCCAGCGTCTTCTCGACCGCGCCGGGCCGCTTCATCAGTTTCAGAATGCGCGGGCTGGCATGCTGAAACGGAATATCGAGATACGGCAGGATGATGCCATCGGCCATCAGCGGAATCACGTCGTCCACGCTGGGGTAGGGATAGACGTAATGCAGGCGTACCCAGGCACCGAGACTACCGAGCCCCGCGGCGAGTTCGGTCATGCGCGTTTTCAGTGGGCGGCCATTCCAGAACCCGGGGCGATACTTCACGTCGACCCCATAGGCGCTGGTGTCCTGCGACACTACCAGCAACTCCTGCACCCCTGCCTTGACCAGGGCTTCCGCCTCGTGCATCACGTCACCGATCGGGCGGCTCACCAGATCGCCGCGCATCGATGGAATGATGCAGAACGTGCAACGGTGGTTACAACCCTCGGAAATCTTCAGATAGGCATAATGGCGCGGCGTCAGCTTGATGCCACCCGGCGGAATCAGGTCTTCGAACGGATCGTGTGGTTTGGGGAGCGCGGTATGCACTGCCTTCATGACCTCGTCCAGCGCATGAGGGCCAGACACCGCCAGCACCTTGGGATGCGCTTCACGTATCACCTCGCTCTTGGCACCGAGGCAGCCGGTGACAATGACCTTGCCGTTTTCCGCCAGCGCTTCGCCGATCGCCTCGAGCGATTCCTGTACTGCCGCGTCGATGAATCCGCAGGTATTGACCACGACCACGTCGGCATCGTCATAGCTGCCGACGATGCCGTAGCCCTCGGCGCGCAGCTGAGTAAGAATCCGTTCGGAATCGACCGTCGCCTTCGGACAGCCGAGGGAGACGAATCCGACGTTCGGCGTGCGGGCGGGTTTGGCTTTGGTTACCATGACGTTCAGTCCTGATGGAGCAATAAGATGTATATCGTAGCGATTGGCTGGGCCTATGTGATTCTGATGATGGCGATCACCGCCAGCAGTATCGGCAAGGCCTTGGCCGTCCTGTTTTTCCTGGGCGTACTGCCGCTGGGCTTGTTCATCTATGTTGCGGATGGGCCACGGCGACGCCGGCGTTCAATGGCCCTCGCCGATGAAGTAGCCCGCCAGGGCGACAGTCGCGACGCCCAGTCCGATTAGCGTGAGCTGCTGCAGGGTTGCACCGATTTCCGCACGCTTGTGCAAACCGGGAATCAGATCCGACAAGGCCACATACAGCATGCTGGCCCCTGCCAACCCGAGCAGCACCGGCATCCATCCCTGCAGCATCGACAGGGCGTAATACCCCACCAACGCACCCGCCATGGTCGCCACACCGGTCAGGAAATTGAGCGCCAACGCCTGTGTGCGGGTATAGCCTGAATGCAGAAGAATCAGGAAATCGCCGATTTCCTGCGGGATTTCATGCGCGATGATGGCCAGCGCCGTGATTGCGCCCAAGCGGAAATCGACCAGGAAGGCACCGGCAATGATGATGCCGTCGACAAAATTATGGAACGTGTCGCCTACCGTGATCATCATGCCCGATCGCCCGTGATCATGGCCATGGTCATGGCTGCTGTGGGCTTCGCATATCTCGTCGTGGCAATGGCGCCACAACACCAGCTTTTCCAGCAGGAAGAACAACAAGATGCCGCCTAGTACGGCTTTGGCAACCGTTTTGACGTCCCCGCCCATTTCAACCGCTTCCGGCAGGACTTCCAGCAAGGAGGCACCCAGCAAGGCACCAATGGCATAGCTCACCAGCACAGGCACCCAACTGGGACGTGCAGAAAAGGCCAGTAGTGCAGCCAGCAACAAACTCAGCACGCTGCCCGCGGCAGTTGCGACCAGAATGACTGCAAGGGTAGACATGGAATGACAAACCACCAAGAAAGGAAGGGATTATACCGGTGGAAGGCATCGAGACCGATGGCCGAGAGCAAATCCACCTCCCGGATTACCTCACAAATGGGGGATCGTGCCTACCCGCCCCCTGGTCGAATCAATTCAGTCGCGTATTCCGCAGCCTCAGCGGGCTACGGAATACGCCAACAACACGTCGAAGCCAAAACGGCTCCGGTCTACAGTAGCGCGGCTATTTCTTGGCTTTTTCCGGCCCGACCGACAACTCACCCTTCAGTTTCTCGACGCTGGCACTGCCAAACCCTTTGACATGATCCAGCTCGTCCAGGCTTTTGAAACTGCCATGCGCTTCGCGATACGTGATGATTGCCTTCGCCTTGGCCGGCCCCAGCCCCTTGACCGCCTCAAGCTCCGACTGGGTAGCCGTATTGATATTCACTGCCGCATAAGCGGGAAGCGCCATCAGACCACCCAGAATCAATGCAACCATAACAAGCTTGTTCATACATCCTCCTGAAGTTTTTTAACCGTGGGGGTATTCCCACACGGCAAACTTACCTTCAACCATGAGGATGTGCCATACAACTAAAGTTGTAGATGCAGCCTATTTTATTGATTTTAATGAACAAATAATTGAAAACGCCGGCAAGTAAAACGGGCTCCCGCCCAATAAAAAACCCCCTCAAGAGTTGAGGGGGTTTTGAGGTATCCCCCGGATGGGGGATACGGATAAGGAGTCTGACGATGACCTACTTTCACAGGCGAGGTGCCTACTATCATTGGCGCGGGAGCGTTTCACCGTCCTGTTCGGGATGGGAAGGGGTGGTTCCACTCTGCTATGGTCGTCAGACAAAGGGGT
>JBDRCF010000019.1:0-133758 GCA_043821985.1 Pseudomonadota bacterium | reverse complement strand
GCCGCGCCAACGCGTGGGAGGCAGGGCGCGGCGCCCCGCCACGGCCCACCCGGGCCCACGCGGCCCACCCCCGCAGACGCCGTTTCGCGCGGCAACCCGCAGGGACGGGCCGGCTAAAGCTTAATCCAGCCGGGCGCATCCCTTTGTCGCGCTCCACTTGCAATGAACGACACTGCGGCGCGTCTCGCTTCGCGGACTGCATCCCGAATTGATCCCATCGCAGGCGTGAAATTAGCGTTAGCAGGCTCGTTTTCATGCGCGCAGCATGGCCGCGCTGCGTGAACCTGCGCTGTCAGGCGCATGAATCTTCCGTGAATCCCGGCCAACCGGCTGCGTATAATCCGGGCTGTCGTTTTCAGCCCACACCCATCATGCGCACTCTCATCTGCGGTTCCCTCGCCTTCGATTCCATCATGGTGTTCCAGGATCACTTCAAGCACCACATCCTGCCCGACAAGATCCACATGCTGAACGTATCGTTCCTGGTGCCGGAGATGCGACGCGAGTATGGCGGCTGCGCCGGCAATATCGCCTACAACCTGAAGCTGCTGGGCGGCGAGCCGCTGATCATGGCGACCGTGGGCGACGACTTCGCCGCCTATGCCGAGCGCCTCGACGCCTTGGCGATCCCACGCGACTACATCCACCACGTCGCCGGCACCTACACCGCCCAGGCTTTCATCACCACCGACCTCGACGACAACCAGATCACCGCCTTCCATCCCGGGGCGATGAACTACTCGCACGAGAACGACGTACGCCAGGTACAGGACGTCAAGCTCGGTATCGTCGCCCCGGATGGGCGAGACGGCATGCTGCGCCACGTGCGCGGGTTCCACGAGGCCAACGTGCCGTGCGTGTTCGATCCGGGCCAGGGCATGCCGCTGTTTTCCGGCGATGAATTGCTGGAATGCGTGCACAAATCCAGCTACGTCATCCTCAATGATTACGAAGCCGAACTGCTACAGAGCCGCACCGGGGAAAACCTGGCCACGCTTGCACGCCACGTCGAGGCGCTGATCGTGACGCGCGGCGGCGAAGGTTCGGTGATCCACACGGCTGCCGGGCAGATCGACATTCCTGCCGTGCGGCCGGCGGCCATCCTCGACCCCACCGGCTGCGGCGATGCCTATCGCAGCGGCATTCTGTACGGTATCGTCCACGGACTCGACTGGGAAACCGCCGGCCAGTTGGCGAGCGTGATGGGCGCGATCAAGATCGAGCACCGCGGCGGACAGAACCACGCGCCAAGCCGTCAGGAAATCGCCGGCCGGCTCAAGATCGCGTTTGGCAAAACGCTCTGAACCACGCCGAAAATCGACGGTCACACCGCCTATAGTAGAAACGTATGCAACTACAGGACCCGTATCATGAAACACACTCCAACCCTCGTTGCCGTCACCCTGATGACAGCCAGCTTGGCTTTACTTGGCGGCTGCGCCAGCGGCGTCGGCGGCAAGGACTACAGCCGCGACCAGACCCGGGCCGTCCAGGAGGTCCAGATGGGCGTGGTGGAATCCGTGCGTGAGGTGAATATCGAAGGCACCAAGACGCCGATCGGTGCGGGCGCGGGCGCCGTCGTCGGCGGCGTGGCCGGCAGCACGGTGGGCGGCGGCAGAGGCAGCGTGGTCGGCGCGGCAGTCGGCGCGGTACTGGGCGGACTGGGCGGCGCAGCCGCGGAAGAGGCAACCACTCGCCAGAAAGGCGTGGAAATTACGGTCAAGCTCGATTCGGGGCGGATGCTCGCCATCACCCAGGCTGCGGATGAGGAATTCCGGGTAGGCGATCGCGTACGGGTATTGTCAGGCGGAGGGACGACACGCGTATCGCATTGAAGCCGGAGCAGCCCGATCTTTTTCGGGTATCCCCATGATTCGTAGGTCATCGTTCCGAAACCTGAACGTCACGTCGGGTTAACACCCGATCTCTAAGCTGGGCGCATTTCATCAATGGGAGTGCCCCCATGCTCGACGTTCTCAGCACCCAACCATCCCTCTCTGCCAGCCGCTACCACGTCTCGCTGGCGGTGGACGATAACGAAATCCGCGAAGCGCAGCGCCTGCGTTACAAGGTGTTTGCCGAGGAAATGGGTGCGCGCCTGTCCTCCGTTCTGCCGGGACACGATATCGATCTGTACGATCCCTTCTGCGACCATCTGCTGGTACGCGACCTGGCCAGCGGCGAAGTCGTGGGCACCTATCGCATCCTGCCGCCCGACGCCGCCAAGCGCGTCGGCAGCTATTACTCCGAACAGGAATTCGACCTGACCCGGCTGCAATTCCTGCGCCCGCGCATGGCCGAGCTGGGGCGTTCGTGCGTGCATCCGGCGCACCGCAGCGGCGCCGTCATCGCCCGCCTGTGGATGGGACTGGCCGACTACATGACGCGTTATGGCTACGAATACATCGTCGGCTGCGCCAGCATCGGCATGACGGATGGCGGCCATGTCGCGGCCAGCGTGTACCGTCAGATCATCCAGCGCCATCTCGCGCCGGTCGAATGGCGCGCCACCCCGCGCTACCGCCTGCCCGTCGAATCGCTCGACGAAGGCCAGACCGCAACGCTGCCGCCGCTGATCAAGGGCTACACCCGGCTCGGCGCGATGGTATGCGGCGAACCGGCGTGGGATCCCGATTTCAACACCGCCGATCTCCTGATGCTGCTGCCGCTGGCGCAACTCAACCGCAACTATGCCCGCCGTCTCATCGGATGAGTCTTACAATGAGCGGGTGAGCCTTGCCTATTTCCCTGCCCCTCTGCGCCGCGTCCTCCGCATCAGCCTGCTGGCCTTGCACCTGGTCTGGGGCGTCATCCTGGCAGGGCTGATTTTCCCTCTGCTCAACCCCGCACAGCGAGACCGCCGCATCATGGCCTGGGCCCGCCGCCTGCTCCGGGTGCTTGGCGTACGGCTGAAGGCGGATGTCGCGCCGTGCCTGCCTGGCGGCGCGCTGCTGGTATGCAATCACGTGTCGTGGCTCGACATCTACCTGATCTACGCGGCCCAGCGGGTGCACTTCGTCTCCAAGGCCGAAGTGCGCAACTGGCCGGTGGCCGGCTGGCTGGCGCACAAGACCGGCACGCTGTTCATCGAACGCGGCCGCCGGGCCGACACGGCGCGCATCAACATCGAAATGCGCGCGCTGATGCAATCCGGTGCCTGGGTCGCCGTGTTTCCCGAAGGCACCACTGGCGACGGTAAGGGGCTACGGCGCTTCATGCCGTCGCTGCTGCAGCCGGCGGTCGAGCTGAATTGCCCGATCGTGCCGGCCGCCCTGCGCTACCGCACGCTGGACGGTGAATACAGCGCTGCGCCCGCCTACATCGGCGACCTCAGCATGTGGCAAAGCCTGAAGCAGATCGTCAGCGAGCCCGGCCTCATCGCCGAACTGCATGTCGGCGAGCCCATCCTGCCCAACGGCCACCGGCGCGAACTGGCGGCACAGGCGGAAGCCGCCACCGCCAGGCTGTTGGGCCTCAGGATTTCGGAAGCCGAACCTGCGGGCACTGCACCGCGTACACCTGCCGGTCCTCCAGCCTGACGGCGGTCAATCTGCCGCCCCACAGGCAACCGGTATCCAGCGCGATCAGGTCGCCGCGGTTGATCAGCCCGAGCGTCGACCAGTGGCCGATGACGAGGGTCGCCCCGGCGCTCCGTCGTCCCGGCACCTCGAACCACGGCAGCCAGCCGGCCGGCTGCGTGCCCGGCGCGCCCTTATGGTGGAATTCCATCTCGCCCGCCGCCGAGCAATAGCGCAGCCGGGTGAGGGCATTGACGATCACCCGCAGGCGCTCGACGCCATGCAGCGCCGCATCCCAGGCAACCGGGGCATTGCCGTACATCTGCGCGAAGAATTCCCGGTAATGCGGGCTTTGCAGCGCGGCTTCCGCCTCCGCGGCATGCTGCATCGTGTCATCCACCGTCCAGTCCGGCAGCACGCCCGCGTGCACCATGAGGAACTCGCCATCGCGCCAGGCCAGCTTCTGCTGCCGCAGCCAATGCAGCAGTTCGTCGCGATCGGGCGCATCGAGGATCCCGTCGAGCGTATCGCCCTTGTGCACCCGCCCAAAGCCTTCGGCAAGCGCCAGCAGGTGCAAATCGTGGTTGCCGAGCACACTGATGGCGGCATCCCCCAGTTCCCTGATGGTCCGCAACACCGCCAGTGAGTCCGGTCCGCGATTGACCAGATCGCCCACAAGCCACAGCCGGTCGGCGCCCGGGTCGAATCGGATCGCATCCAATAAACGCAGCAGGGACGTGTGACATCCCTGAAGATCGCCAATGGCATAGGTAGGCATATAAAATACGGCTTCTTTGTGTGCTGTGCTGACCTGCATCATAGCGCGCCCGCCCGAACCTCTTGTGACGCCTGCGCCATGAAACCCCTGATCCGCCTGTTTTTCCGTACCCTGCGCCTCATCCTTACCCCCTTCATGCTCGTGGGCTATTGGCTGACGCGCCCGAAGGGCATCGTGCGTCCCGCTGCCGCGCAAGCAGCCGTCGACGCGCGTACACGCAGCCTGGTGCTGTACCACTATCCCACCTGCCCGTTCTGCCTCAAGACCCGGCGCACGATGCAGCGGCTCTCGCTCAACATCGAACTGCGCGACGCGCAGCATGACGCAACGCACCGCGCTGCGTTGATCGCGGGCGGTGGCAAGGCGCAGGTCCCCTGCCTGCTGATCACCGACGCGCAGGGCAAACAGACCTGGATGTATGAATCGGATGCCATCAACGCCTGGCTGAACCGCGAATTCGGCGCGGCATGAGCCTGCTCGCCGCATTGAATCCGCCGCAACGCGAGGCGGCGAAATACCTCGACGGTCCCTTGCTGGTGCTGGCCGGCGCCGGCTCGGGCAAGACGCGCGTCATCACTCACAAGATCGCCTACCTGATCGGCGAGTGCGGCTACAAGCCGGGCTCGATCGCCGCGATCACCTTCACCAACAAGGCGGCGCGCGAGATGGCGGATCGCGCCGCCAAGCTGACGCAGGGCGATGCCTTTAATAAAATCAGTACCAAGGGCCTGATCGTCACCACCTTCCACTCGATGGGCCTGCGCATGCTGCGCGAGGACGCGAAGTTCGCCGAGCTGAAGCCGGCGTTTTCCATTCTGGATTCGGCCGATGCGATGGGCATCATCTCGGAAATCCTCAAGACCACCGACAAGCAGGAAATCCGCCGCGCCGTGTCCCGCATTTCGCTATGGAAGAACGAACTGAAGTCGCCCGCCGCCGCGCTGCAGACGGCCGAAGACGACAACGCGCGCGCCTACGCGAAAATCTACGACCGCTATGACGCGACCCTGCGCGCGTATCAGGCGGTCGACTTCGACGACCTGATCCGCCTGCCTGCAGAACTGCTCGACACCCACGCCGAACTGCGCGAGAAATGGCAGAATCGCCTGCGCCACATCCTGGTCGACGAATACCAGGACACCAACGTCGCGCAATACCGCCTGCTGCAGAAGCTCACCGGCGTGCGCGCCGCGTTCACCGCGGTCGGCGACGACGACCAGGCGATCTACGGCTGGCGTGGCGCGTCGGCCGACAACCTGCGCCAGCTGAACGAGGACTACCCGCACCTGCACGTGGTCAAGCTGGAGCAGAACTACCGCTCGAGCGTGCGCATCCTCAAAGCCGCCAACAGCCTCATCGCCAACAACCCCAAGCTGTTCGAGAAACGCCTGTGGAGCGACCTCGGCCTCGGCGACGCCATCCAGGTGATGCCGACCAAGGACGACGAGCACGAAGCCGAATCGGTGGTGATGCGCCTGCTGTCGCACAAGTTCCAGCATCGCACCGAATGGCGCGACTACGCCATCCTCTACCGCGGCAATTACCAAGCGCGCATCTTCGAGCAGGCGCTGCGCAACGAGAAGGTGCCGTACCAGCTGTCGGGTGGGCAGTCGTTCTTCGACCGTGCAGAGATCAAGGACGTGATTTCCTACCTGCGCCTGATCGCCAACAGCGACGACGATCCCGCCTTCATCCGCGCGGTCACCACGCCCAAGCGCGGCATCGGCGCCGCCACCCTGGAAAAGCTCGGCCAGGTCGCTGCCACCCTGCACGTGAGCCTGTTCGAGGCGGTGTTCTCGGCGGCCGCCGCGTCCCAGATCGGCGAGCGCCAACTGGCGCCGCTGGTCGAGTTCTGCAACTTCATCAACCGCATGGAAGAACGTGTGCCGCGCGAGCCGGCGGGCGAACTGCTGAACGACCTGCTGAAAACGATCGACTACGAGGTCTACCTGTTCGACCAGGACGACCAGCGTGCCGCGCAGAGCAAATGGAACAACGTGCTCGAGTTCGCCGCCTGGATCGCCAAGAAAGGCGAGGAAGACGAGAAGGACCTGCTGCAGCTCACGCAGACCATCGCGCTGATCACGCTGCTGGAAGGCCGCGAGGAAGAGGAACCCGACGCCGTGCGGCTGTCCACCCTGCACGCCGCCAAGGGCCTGGAGTTCGGCCACGTGTTCCTGGTCGGCGTCGAGGAGAACATCCTGCCGCACCGCGATGCAGTCGACGAAGGCCGGCTGGAGGAGGAGCGCCGCCTGATGTACGTCGGCGTCACCCGCGCGAAAAAGTCGCTGACGCTTTCGTACTGCTCGCGCCGCAAGCGCGCGCGCGAAACGGTGGCGTGCGATCCGTCGCGCTTCATCGACGAACTCGGCGACGACGTGCGCATGCCGGAGAAACCCTCCAGCGCTGACGCCAAGGCCAGCGGCAGCGACCGGCTAGCGGCGTTGAAGGCGATGCTGGGCTAAACCCGGAAATTACGCACACATGGCTCAACCATGGTGCGTGCGTCCCTGTTAGCAATCTGGCCTAGTGGGTGCTATCGACCCGTTGCGGTCATTCAGGCTGACCGCACCGAATGTCGGATAGTTAGCCAAACCGGTCCGCTAAATTCAGACATTGGGGCCACCAATCTGCAGTCTGTAATATTTTCTTTATAGGATGGAGTTTTCCGCTATCACGGCCAGGGAGATAAACCGTGGTTCACATTACCCGTTATTTCCTGTTTTTTATTCTGTCCTTTCTTTTACATGCATCAAACGCTGAGATTGCTTGACTCACTTTCGATTACACCTGACATTTTATGATGAACAAATTTCGTAACTTTACATTCAACCGATCCTACGCAAAAAAGCCGCGCAGGCCGACTAATTCCAGGTTATGTGTAAAGGGGGAAGTATGAAAACATTTAAAAAAACATTATCATTTTTACTGAAGGCTGTGTTTTATGCAGTGTTGTCAGTAATTTTGATAATTGGTGCATCGACAGCCTATAGTTACTATAAAAGGTCACAGTCTGACGCAACCATATCTGAACTTCGAAAGCTAGAGCCAAACTCTAAAAATTCAAATATCATTAAACAGCTTGATCAATCAAAAGATCAATTAGGCTTTCTCATGGGTAGATTACCTAGCTTGTCAGCAGAAGATACACGCTTAGTGATTTCTTGGCTGCTAAATCATGAACGAGAAGGAAATCTTCCTTATTACTACTTAATATCAGTATCTTTTGCAAAATTAAGAAATACAGAGCAATCATTAAATTATTTTGAATTAGCTCGCCTGACGTCTAGGCTCGATGATATTCGTTGCAACGATAAATCTTCGTCTGGCGCATATATAGCGCTTGAATCGACAATTTTTTCAATACCTGATCGGAAATTAAAGAACAATAGTTCTCTCGCTATCGCTTCTAAAAGCTGGGCTTACACTTATGAGGAAACAGTGAAAAATAGAAAACCGGCAATGTGGATTTGTATGCACGGAATGAACTTCTTTAATGGCGGAATTAAGTTATTGTCAGAAGACGAGTGGTCTAAGGCACGTACTAAATTTCGAGTAAATTATATGGCAGCCAATATTAAAGAATTAGTTCCTAAGAAACGAGTTGACTAAGTCCGTCTAAAACAAGGTCAATTCGATTTATGTTCATAAAATTTACGCATACCCAGTCAGTCAACAAGGACAGTAAAGCTGCCTGTTACTTCGGCGTTGACTGACCGCTTGCGGACGTAGGGCAGACTTTCTTATTTGTTATCCTGACCGGCCGCTCTTGGCCGAAACCCGCCCAACAGACCCTCAACATCGACCCCTCTGAACTCATCAATAAAAATGGGACGCCGCAGCGTCCCATTTGATTTCAGCGTCTGATTTCGGCAAGCCGGCGATCAGTTGACCTTGGGGTCGAGCTCGCCCTTGTCGTAGCGCTTCTGCATTTCTTCCAAGTTGAAGACCTTCTTGATCTTGCTGGCCTGGCCGGCGGCGCCGAAGGCTTCGTAGCGCGCCTTGCAGATGTCGCTCATGCCCTTAGTGGCTTCCTTGAGGAATTTGCGCGGGTCGAAGTTCGACTTGTTCTCGGCCAGGTGCTTGCGGATGGCGCCGGTGGAGGCCATGCGCAGGTCGGTGTCGATGTTGACCTTGCGCACGCCGTTCTTGATGCCTTCGACGATTTCCTCGACCGGCACGCCGTAGGTCTGGCCCATGTCGCCGCCGTAGCTGTTGATGATGGCGAGCCAGTCTTCCGGCACCGACGAGGAGCCGTGCATCACCAGGTGGACGTTGGGGATGCGGGCGTGGATTTCCTTCACGCGGTCGATGCGCAGCACCTTGCCGGTGGGCTTCTGGGTGAACTTGTAGGCGCCGTGCGAGGTGCCGATGGCGATGGCCAGCGCGTCGACCTTGGTCTTGGTGACGAAGTCAGCGGCTTCGTCGGGGTCGGTCAGCAGCATGGAGTGGTCCAGCGTGCCTTCGGCGCCGTGGCCGTCTTCCTCGCCGGCCTTGCCGGTTTCCAGCGAGCCCAGGCAGCCCAGTTCGCCTTCCACGGACACGCCGCAGGCGTGGGCCAGTTCGGACACCTTGCGGGTGGTTTCGACATTGTATTCGTAGCTGGCGGGGGTCTTGCCGTCTTCCTTCAGCGAGCCGTCCATCATCACCGAACTGAAGCCGGACTGGATGGAGCGGAAGCAGATGCTGGGGGACGCGCCGTGGTCCTGGTGCATGCAGACGGGGATCTGCGGGTACATCTCGATGGCGGCCAGGATCAGGTGGCGCAGGAAGGGCTCACCGGCGTAGGAACGGGCACCGGCGGAGCCCTGCAGGATCACCGGCGAATCCACGGCGGCGGCGGCCTGCATGATGGCATGCACCTGTTCCATGTTGTTGACGTTGAACGCGGGCAGGCCATAGCCGTTTTCGGCGGCATGGTCGAGCAATTGACGAAGGGAAATCAGGGCCATTTACAGTCTCCTAGGTTAAAAATGTGCAGCAAGCTGTTTTCAAAATCAGGATTTTTTCGATCCGCCCACGCGGACGATTTTCATGGTGTTGGTGCCGCCCGACTGGCCGATGGGTTCACCGATGGTCAGCAGGATCAGGTCGCCGTCACGTACCGCGCCACGCCGCCGCAACTCTTCCTCGGCTTCGGCCAGCAACGCATCGCGCTCCTTGCTGGCGGTTTTCAGGTTGATCGGATAGACGCCGCGGAAAAGAGTGACTTTTCTACGGGTTTCGACCTGCGGTGTCAAGGCATAGATCGGCACCCGGGTGGACAGACGGCTCATCCACAGACAGGTGTTGCCCGACTCGGTCAGGGCGGCGATCGCCTTGATATTGAGGTGGACCGACGTGAACACGGCCGACATGGCGATCGCCTCGTCGGCACGCAGGAAGCTGTGGTCGAGCCGCTCCTTGGTGAATCCGGGTTCGGCTTCCTTTTCCGCTTCCAGGCAGACGCGGTCCATGGCCTGCACCGCCTCGACCGGGAACTGGCCCGCCGCCGTTTCGGCCGACAGCATCACCGCGTCGGTACCGTCGAGCACGGCGTTGGCGACGTCGGACACTTCGGCACGGGTAGGGATGGGGCTGGAGATCATCGACTCCATCATCTGGGTGGCGGTGATGACCACCTTGTTGCGTTCGATCGCCATGCGGATCATGCGCTTCTGCAGCGCAGGCACCGCCGCGTCGCCGACTTCCACGCCGAGATCGCCGCGCGCCACCATGATGGCGTCGGAGGCCTCGAGAATCTCTTCCAGGTTCTCGATCGCTTCGGTTCGCTCGATCTTGGCCACCAGCTGGCTCTTGCCGCCGGCCGCGCGCAGCAGTTCGCGCGCCTGGCGCATGTCGGCGCCTGAACGCGGGAACGAGACCGCCAGATAATCCGCTTTCAAGGCGGCGGCGGTCTTGATGTCCTCGATGTCCTTCTCGGTCAGCGCCGAGGCCGACAGGCCACCACCCTTGCGGTTGATGCCCTTGTTGTTCGACAGCACGCCGCCCTGCACCACCTTGCAGATGATTTCCGTGCCCTTGACCTCTTCGACCCAGAATTCGATGCGGCCGTCGTCCAGCAACAGCGTCACGCCGCGCTTCACGTCATTCGGCAGTTCCTTGTAGTCGAGGCCGACACGGGTCTGGTCGCCCAGCGTGCAGGCAGCGTCGAGGATGAAGGTGTCGCCCTTGGCCAGCGTGATCTTGCTGTCCTTGAACTTGCCGATGCGGATCTTCGGGCCCTGCAGGTCGACCAGCACGCCGACCGCGCGGCCGCGGGTGCGCGCCAGCGAGCGCACCAGTTCGGCACGGTCGATGTGGTCCTGCGCCGTGCCATGGGAAAAGTTGAGGCGCACCACATCCAGGCCGGCCTCCATCATGCGATCCAGCGTTTTGGGATCGGAGCAGGCGGGGCCGAGGGTGGCGACGATTTTGGTTCTGCGAATCATTGTGTGGGTGAGGCGTTAGGGGTGAGGAGTGAGGCGGAGAGGGGAGGGGTTACGCCTTACGCCTAACCCCTCACCGAGCGGCGTCAGCCGTTCGCGCGTTCCTCCAGGATCGCCACGGCGGGCAGGACCTTGCCTTCCAGGTATTCGAGGAAGGCGCCGCCGGCGGTGGAGATGTAGCTCACCTTGTCGTAGATGTCGTATTTCTGGATCGCGGCGATGGTGTCGCCGCCGCCGGCCAGGGTGAAGGCTTGGGTGTTGGCGATCGCCATGGCGATGGTCTTGGTGCCTTCGCCGAACTGGTCGAACTCGAACACGCCGACCGGGCCGTTCCACACCACAGTGCCGGCCTTCATGATGATGTCGGCGAGTTCCTGCGCGCTCTTCGGGCCGATATCGAAAATCATGTCGTCGTCGGCCACGTCGCCGGCATCCTTCAGCACGGCGGGCTCGTTGGCGTCGAATTTCTTGCCGCACACCACGTCGACGGCGATGGGAATGGTTGCGCCACGCGCGGTCATCTTCTCGATCAGCGCCTGCGCGGTGGGAACCAGGTCGTCCTCGCACAGCGACTTGCCGACATTGTGGCCGGTGGCCTTGAGGAAGGTGTTGGCGATGCCGCCGCCGACCACCAGCTGTTCGCACTTCTCGGCCAGCGCTTCCAGCACGGTCAGCTTGGTGGAGACCTTGGAGCCGCCGACGATGGCGACCATCGGACGCGCCGGGTTGGCCAGCGCCTTGTCGAGCGCATCGAGCTCTTCGGTCAGCAGGATGCCGGCCGCAGCGGTCGGCGCGAACTTGGCGATGCCGTGGGTCGAGGCTTCGGCGCGGTACGCAGTGCCGAAGGCGTCCATCACGAAGACGTCGCACAGGGCGGCGTATTTCTTCGCGGTGTCGTCGACGTTCTTCTTCTCGCCCTTGTTGACGCGGCAGTTTTCCAGCACGACCAGCTCGCCGTCGGCGACGTCGAAGCCGCCGTCGGTCCATTCACGGATCAGGCGGATGTTCTTGCCGAGCTTCTGGGCGATCACGTCGACCACCGGCTTCAGCGAATCCTCTTCCTTGAACTCGCCTTCGGTCGGACGGCCCAGGTGCGAGGTGACCATCACCTTGGCGCCGGCCTTGAGGCAGTGCTCGATGGTGCGCATCGACGCGGTGATGCGGGCGTCGGAGGTGACCTTGCCGTCCTTGACCGGAACGTTCATGTCGGCGCGGATGAAGACGCGCTTGCCTGCCAGATCGAGATCGGTGACGCGGATGAATGCCATGGTTTGTTTCTCCTGAAAATTAAGCGGTAAGGGTTGGGCGGCGGACCGCCCAGGCCTTACAACTCAGGTGGGTGAGCGGTAGCGGAGAGCGGAACAAAACCGCTCCCTGCTCACCACTCACCGTTTACCGGATTACTTCGCCACGTGCTGCACGAAGCGCAGCATGTTGCAGGTGTAGCCGTACTCGTTGTCGTACCAGGACACGACCTTGACGAAGGTGTCGTCCAGGGCGATACCGGCTTCAGCGTCGAAGATCGAGGAGAAGCTGTTGCCGCGGAAGTCGGTCGAAACGACCTTCTCATCGGTGTAGCCCAGCGTCTTGCTGATGTCGCCGGACTGCGAGGCCTTCTTCATCGCGGCACAGATGTCGGCGTACTTGGCGGGCTTTTCCAGCTCGACGGTCAGGTCGACGACCGACACGTCGGAGGTGGGAACGCGGAACGCCATACCGGTCAGCTTGCCCTTCAGTTCCGGCAGCACCACGCCGACGGCCTTGGCGGCGCCGGTCGAGGACGGGATGATGTTCTCGAGGATGCCGCGGCCGCCGCGCCAGTCCTTGGACGACGGGCCGTCGACGGTCTTCTGGGTAGCGGTGGCGGCGTGCACGGTGCTCATCAGGCCGCGCTTGATGCCCCAGTTGTCGTTCAGCACCTTGGCGATCGGCGCCAGGCAGTTGGTGGTGCACGAAGCGGCCGAGACGATGGCCTCGCCGGCGTACTTCTCGTGGTTCACGCCATACACGAACATCGGGGTGTCGTCCTTGGACGGGGCCGATTGAACGACTTTCTTGGCGCCTGCGTCGATGTGCTTCTGGCAGGTTTCCTTGGTCAGGAAGAAGCCGGTGCACTCGATCACGATGTCAGCGCCCACTTCGTTCCATTTCAGGTTGCTCGGCTCGCGTTCAGCGGTCAGGCGGATCTTCTTGCCGTTGACGATGAGGTTGTTGCCTTCAACGGCGATGTCGCCCTTGAAGTTGCCGTGCACGGAATCGTACTTCAGCATGTAGGCCAGGTACTCGGGGTCGAGCAGGTCGTTGATCGCGACCACTTCGATATCCTTGAAATCCTTGGCGATTGCGCGGAAAGCCATGCGGCCGATACGGCCAAAACCGTTGATGCCAACTTTGATTGCCATGTGTCAGTCTCCAGTGAGTTGAAAATCTTGTTGTGGTGAGGCATAGGCGTGAGGTGGCGACACCTCACCCCTCACGCCTGACGCCTCACGTTTTTACAGAACGCCCTTGACCGCGGCCGCGACGGCCTCGGCGGTGATGCCAAACTCCTTGAACAATGCCGGAGCCGGGGCGGATTCGCCGAAGCGGTCGATGCCGATGACCGCGCCTTCGAGGCCCACGTACTTGCGCCAGAAGTCGGTGACGCCGGCTTCGACGGCGACGCGCGGCAGGCCCTTGGGCAGCACGCTGGCCTTGTAGGCGGCGTCCTGCTTGTCGAAGGTGTTGGTCGACGGCATGGAGACCACGCGTACCGCGATGCCTTCGGCAGCCAGCGCTTCCTGGGCCTTGACGGCCAGTTCGACTTCGGAACCGGTAGCGATGATGATGGCGCGCGCAGAGGCGGCATTCTTCAGCACGTAGCCGCCCTTGGCGATGTTGGCGATGGTGGCCTCGTCGCGCTTCATGAACGGCAGGTTCTGACGCGACAGGATGTGGCAGGTGGGGCCATCGCGGCGCTCGACCGACGCGGCCCAGCCGACCATCGTTTCCACGGTGTCGCACGGACGCCAGACGTCGATGTTGGGGATCATGCGCAGGGTGGCAGTCTGCTCGACCGGCTGGTGGGTCGGGCCGTCTTCGCCGAGGCCGATGGAGTCGTGCGTGAACACGTGGATCACGCGCTGCTTCATCAGCGCGGCCATGCGGATGGCGTTGCGCGAGTATTCGGAGAACATCAGGAAGGTGCCGCCGAACGGCAGCAGGCCGCCGTGCAGCGCCATGCCGTTCATGATCGCGGCCATGCCGAATTCACGCACGCCGTAGCTGATGTAGTTGCCGGGCTTGCCGTGGCGCACCGGGTGGCAGCCTTCCCAGTTGGTCAGGTTGGAACCAGTGAGGTCGGCCGAACCGCCGAGGAACTCGGGCAGCGCGGGCGCCAGCGCATTGATCGCAATCTGCGAGGCCTTGCGGGTGGCGACGGTTTCGCCCTTGGCGTTGATCGCAGCCAGCTTCTCGGCGACGTGCGCCTTCCAGTTGGCGGGCAGATCGCCCTTCATGCGACGCTCGAACTCGGCGGCTTCCGCGGGGAAAACCTTCTTGTATTCGGCGAACTTGTTGTTCCACAGCGTTTCGAGCCCCTGGCCCTTGGTCTTGGCGTCCCAGCCGGCGTAGATGTCGGCGGGGACTTCGAACGCGGGGTGGTTCCAGCCCATGTTCTTGCGGGTGGCTTCGACTTCGTCGTGACCCAGCGCGGCGCCGTGCACGTCGTGGGTGCCGGCCTTGTTGGGCGAGCCCTTGCCGATGACGGTCTTGCAGCAGATCAGGGTGGGCTTGTCGGTGCTGGCCTTGGCCTTCTGGATGGCGGCTTCGAGGGCGACCACGTCATGGCCGTCGACGTTCGGCACCACGTTCCAACCGTAGGCTTCGAAACGCTTGGCGGTGTCGTCGGTGTACCAGTTCTCGATATGACCGTCGATCGAAATGCCGTTGTCGTCCCAGAAGGCGACCAGCTTGTTCAGCTTCCAGGTGCCTGCCAGCGCGCAGGCTTCATGCGAGATGCCTTCCATCATGCAGCCGTCGCCCATGAATACGTAGGTGTGGTGGTCGACGATGGTGTGGTCGGGCTTGTTGAATTCGGCGGCGAGGATCTTTTCCGCCATCGCCATGCCGACGGCATTGGTGATGCCCTGGCCGAGCGGGCCGGTAGTGGTTTCAATACCGGGCGCGTAGCCATACTCGGGGTGGCCCGGGGTCTTGGAATGCAGTTGGCGGAACTGCTTGAGGTCCTCGATCGACAGGTCGTAGCCGGTCAGATGCAGCAATGCGTAGATCAGCATCGAGCCGTGGCCGTTCGACAGCACGAAGCGGTCGCGGTCCGCCCACTTGGGGTTGGTGGGGTTGTGGCGCATGTGGTGGTTCCACAGCGTTTCAGCGATTTCCGCCATGCCCATGGGGGCGCCGGGGTGGCCGGATTTGGCTTTTTCGACGGCATCCATCGCAAGCGCGCGGATGGCATTGGCCAGGTCATTACGGGTTGGCATTGCGTTCCCTTCTGCTAAGTAAAAAACGGTCGCATCCCCACCCGGGAAAGCCGCGCACAGACAGCTTGGGCAGAATATGCAAAAACCTTGATTATCCGTCAGCAGGGCTAGCTTTCGCAAGCCAAGCCCAAACTGGATAAAATAGACGTTGCGACAAGGGCTTAAGCCGACAAGCTCATGCGCCGACTCAAAATTGAGACCCTAAAATCTTTTTATTTGCCCGATGCGGTGGCTTATGCGCCTGCCGCCTTCAGCCAGTCGCGCCACAACTCGAACAGTTCGGGACTGGCCGAAGCGACGACGGAACGCTCCCACACATTGGCAATATCGAAACTACCCGACAGGCTGGCCAGCCGTCCCCCCGCCTCCTCCAAGATCAGGGCCCCGGCGGCGTAATCCCATAATTTCTGCCCGCCATGGACATAGATGTCGAAACGGCCGGCAGCCGTGTAGCACCAATCCAGGGTGGACGCGCCGAAATTGCGCTGCGAGGCATAGGGTGGCCACGAGGCCAGGCGGCCGGCCAGTTCGCGGTCGATGCGCTTCATCTCGACGCCGGCGAGCGCGCGGCGCAACTCCGTGGCAGGCGCCCGCAGGGGCAAGGGGGTCCCGTTGAGATGGGCACCGTGCCCGCGTTCGGCGCTGAACATCTCGTCGGCTACCGGGTCGTACACCACGCCAAGCTGGCGCTCGCCCTTGTAGAGATAGGCCACCGACACGGCGAAATAGGGCACGCCGGCGACGAAGTTGGACGTTCCGTCGATCGGGTCGACGCACCACAATCCGTCGCGGCCGGCCTCCCAGGCATCGTGCTGCTGCCGCTCGGTCATCTCCTCGCCCAGCACCGGCACGTTGCGGATCCGGGGCAGCGCTTCTTCCAATGCGGCCTGGGTCGCCGCATCGGCCTCGGTAAAGAGGCTGCCGTCGAGCTTGTGGCTATGCGCCACCTTGAGGAAGCGCGGCGTCACTTCACGCCGCGCCACCTCACGGACCAGCGCCTTGACCTGTTCAAGCATGGTCAGACCCGCACGCAATAACAGTAGACAAATTCCTGCTCCTTGCCCGCCGGCGTGTGATGGATTTCGGTTTCGTGCCCAAGCAGGCGAAATGGCGCGCCGAATTCGGCATGCAGCGAGTCGGGCGCATAGCGCACCACGTCCAGCCCAGAACATTGCAGCGGTCCGCCGGGGCCGAATGCGGCCACGATGACATGCCCGCCCGGTTTTACGCTGGCCAGCACCTGCGCCACATAGCGCGCACGATCCGCGGGATCGGTCAGGAAATGGAACACGGCCCGGTCGTGCCAGACGTCGTAGCGTGCCGCCGGCAATTCGGCCCGGGTGATATCCGCGACGACCCACTGCACCGACCGTGCGCGCGAGCCGAGCCGCGCGCGGCTGGTTGCCAGCGCCGATTCGGCGAGGTCGAGCACGGTCAGGTTGCGGTAGCCGGCATCGAGCAGATCGTCCACCAGGACCGACGCACCGCCGCCGACGTCGATGATGTGCGCATCCTTGTCGGCGTTGGCTTCGATCAAACGGAGCGACGATGCGGCATGCGGCTGGAACCAGCCGACCTGGTCCGCCGTCTTGCCGCGATACACGTTTTCCCAATGCTGCCGACGGTCGGTCATGTCACGCATCCTTCCACTTGATCGAGCAGCCCATGCTGGGAACCTGCTCTGCAGGTCCATGCTGGGTCGCCGCGATGGCCTTCATCGCCTCGAACAGGTCGCGCCGCACGCCCTCGGGCGCGGTCTCCTTGCGCGATTCGTCGAAGCGGCCGCGATACTGCAGTTCGAAATTGCGGTTGAAGCCAAAAAAATCGGGGGTGCATACGGCCCCATAGGCTTTTGCCACGTCCTGGGTTTCGTCGATCACGTAGGGGAACGGAAAACCGAATTCGGCGGCCACTTTTTTCATGTTGTCGAACGAATCCTCGGCGTACTCGGTCGGATCGTTCGACATGATGGCGATGGCCTGGATGCCATGCGCCTTGAGCTCGGTCAGATCGTGCACCAGGCGCGGACGAATCGCCTTCACATACGGGCAATGGTTGCAGATGAACATCACCAGCAAGCCGTTCGGGCCCATCGCGTCGCTCAGCGTCCACATCCTGCCGTCGACGCCGGGCAGGCTGAAACCAGGGGCCTTCCAGCCAAAGTCGCATATCGGGGTGGTGAGGGAAACCATGACGTGCTCCGTAAAAACGCTGGACAACGTCGGCATAATACCAAGATGTCACCGCCACGCTTCTACCTTGACCAGCCGCTTGCACCGGGCGCCCGTTTCAACCTGCCGGCCGGCCCCGCGCGCCATGCCGTGCGCGCGCTGCGGCTGGCGGTGAACGACGTCATCACCCTGTTCAACGGCCATGGCGGCGAATATGCCGCGCGCATCGAACGCATCCAGAAGGACGAGGTGGCCGTCAGCGTCACCGGCTTTGCCGATGTCGAACGCGAATCGCGCCTGCGCGTGATGCTGGCGCAAGGTATCTCGAGCGGCGAACGCATGGACTACACGTTGCAGAAGGCGGTCGAGCTGGGCGTGGCGGCGATCCAGCCGATAGCCGCCAAACGCAGCGTGGTCAAGCTGGCAGGCGAACGCGCCGACAAGCGGGTGGCGCACTGGCAAGGCGTCGTGGCGAGTGCCTGCGAACAGTGCGGCCGCAACCAGGTACCCGTAGTGGCTGCGCCGATGACGCTGGCCAATTGGTTGGGGCAGCATGAGGCCGGGCGCCTGCTGTTTTTGTCTCCGGCGGCCGAGGCGCGACTGGCCGACCTGCCATCATCGACTACCCAGGATTGGCTGGTGGCCGGCCCTGAGGGGGGCTTTGAGGCGGATGAAATCGCTGCGCTGCATGCAGCAGGTGCCGTTCCGGTCCGGTTAGGGCCGCGCGTGCTGCGTACCGAGACGGCGGCGCTAGCCGCACTGGCGGCGATGCAAACGCTATGGGGTGATTTTTAAGGGCATAAAAAACCGGGCTTGTGCCCGGTTTTTTCATTTCGTTTCGCGGGGATTAGGGGCGAATGTAGCTATAGCCTTCCTTTTCACGCTCCACGATTTCCACCACGCCGCCAGGCACGATGTCGACCTTGGCGTTCATGTCTTCCTTGGTAAGCTTCTTCGCCTTCATGGTATTTCCGCACGCAGCCACTTTCACACCGGAATCGACCGCTTCGCTCACGCGATTGGCCACTTCGGAATCAGCCGTCAGCATGCCGATGCCCGGTCCGTAGGCCACGACTTCAATGATGGCCTGACCCTTCGTGGCAGCCTGGAAGTTCTTGACGTTATTCAGCGCCAGATTCCAGGTGGCCGGGTTCGAGTCGCTAACCTGGATCACAACCTTGGTCTTGCCGTCATCGGCGCCTGCAGCAGCGGTACCCGGCAATGCCAGGGCACCCATCATCACCGCGCCGCCCAGCAAAGCACCCATCAACTTATTCATCTGCTTCATTTTTGTCTCCATTCAAAATTGTTTTAAACAGGAAATACCGCCATGCCCAGTTATGACGCAAAGCTTAGCCGATTTATTCCATTTATTTCACCGCTGGATGAATGCACGACCTCCGTTTCGCAGGGGTTTTCTGTATCCTTCGCCCTAAAGACCCCCCGTTCCAGGCCATGTCATTGAAAGACACTACCCATTTCGTCCACTGGTTCCGCTCGGCCGCGCCGTACATTCACGGGTTTCGCGGCAAGACCTTCGTCATTGCGTTTGGCGGCGAACTGGTGGCGGACGGGGGATTTGTGCAACTGGCGCACGACGTCAACCTGCTGAACAGCCTGGGCGTCCGGCTGGTCCTGGTGCACGGCGTGCGGCCGCAAGTCGAGGCGCGCCTGACCGAGAACGGCACCGCGATCCGCTATGTGAGCGGCCTGCGCGTCACCGACGACGCGGCGCTGGCCTGCGTCAAGGAAGCCGCCGGCACGGTGCGGGTCGAGATCGAGGCCCTGCTGTCGCTGGGGCTCGCCAACACGCCGATGGCAGGCGCCGACATCCGGGTGGCTTCGGGCAACTTCGTCACCGCCAAGCCCATCGGTGTCATCGAAGGCGAGGATCTGCTGCACACCGGGGAAGTCCGCAAGATCGACGCCGCCGCCATACGCAGGCGGCTGGATCAGCATGACATCGTGCTGCTCTCGCCCATCGGCTACTCGCCGACCGGCGAAATCTTCAACCTCAGCCTGGAGGACGTGGCCACCCAGGCCGCGGTCGAACTGGCGGCCGACAAGCTGATTTTCCTGATGGACACCGAAGGCGTGCCGGGCAAGGGCCGTACGATCCACAACGCCCTCACCGTCAACGAGGCGCGACAGGTGCTCGAACAGGCAGGACACGGCAAGGCGCGCAAATTGCCCGAGGACGTGACCTACTATCTGCCCTGTACGATCACCGCCTGCACGCAGGGCGTCAAGCGCGCCCACCTCATCAGCCGCCACCGCGATGGTGCGCTGCTGTCCGAATTGTTCACCCGCGAGGGCGTCGGCACCCTCATTACGCCGGCGCCGCTGGAAACCCTGCGCGCCGCCACCATCGATGATGTCGGGGGCATCCTCGGCCTGATCGAACCGCTCGAACGCGACGGCATCCTGGTGCGGCGCTCGCGCGAGCTGCTGGAAATGGAAGTCGAGCGTTTCCTGGTGCTCGAATCCGACGGTGTCGTCGCGGGCTGCGTGGCGCTGTATCCCTTCCCCGAAGAGCAGGCGGCCGAGCTCGCCTGCCTGGCCGTCTCCAGCGAGTTTCGCGGGCGTGGTTTCGGCGACCTGCTGCTGGCCGAAGCCGAGAAAAGAGGAAAGAAGGCAGGATTCAAGCAACTGTTCGTACTGACCACGCGGACCGAACACTGGTTCGAGGAGCGCGGCTTCGTCGACAGCAGCCCGGATCATCTGCCCCGTAGCAAGCAGGCGTTATACAACTACAAGCGGAGATCCAAGGTTCTGCAAAAAAAACTGTAAACGAGGAAAGCACGCTTGCATCGATTTTTCCCTCGGCCGAGTTTGTCCCGCCTTTGCGTCCATGCGCTCGCGCACGTCACCTCCCAACAGCTGCCGGGCCGGGCCGTGCTCGCGTCGGTGCGCGTCCGCGCTATGCGTCCCCGTCTCCCGGCCTGGGTGCCATGGCTCAGGTCTGTAGTCCTGTCGGGGGTACTTGCCTTCGTGTTGATTGCCGACGCCCATCCTGAAACCGATACGGACACTCCGCTCATTTTCGGTGTCTTTCCCAACATGACGGCCAAGCAGACTATCGAAATCTACCAGCCGCTGGCCAGGGAGATGGAAAAGCACTTGCGGCGGCGGGTCGCCATCTATAGCGCGCGCGACTTCAAGACCTTCGTCGAACGTACCCGCCAGGGCGACTACGACATCCTGCTCACCGCCCCGCACCTGGCCTGGCTGGCCCGGCAGGATGCCGGCTATCGGCCGCTGCTGAAGTATGCCCAGCCCACGCGCGGCCTCCTGGTCGTCAAGAACACCGGGCCCTACCGGATGGCAGAGGACTTGCGCGACCAAAGCATCGCCACCCCCGATCCCATTGCCGTGGCAGCCCTGGCCGTGCAGGCCGACATGGCCGCGCTCGGGCTTCGGCGCGATATCGATTACCAGATCATGGATTACGGTTCCCACCTCAATGCCGTGATGCAGGTCATCAACGGACGCACGGCGGCGGCCATGCTGGGCTTGCATCCCTACAAGCTGCTGCCTGCCGAAATACGCAAACAATTGCGTATCGTCGCCGAGACCGCACCCCTTTCGAGCCTGATGTATCTGACACACCCCCGCCTGCGCGACCAGGAAGCGAACGCAATCCGCCGGGCATTGCTCGATTTCGCCACCACCCCGGAGGGCAAGGCATTTTTGCAGCACGGCGGGTACGGGGGATTCGTCCCGGTGGACGGCAATGAATTGCGCGCTTTCCGCCCGTATGCCCTACAGGCGGAGAAAATGATGCAGGTGGCGCATTGAGGGCCTGGTTCGGGCGCCTCTCGTTGCGCTACAAGCTCACCCTCGCCGCATTGGGCGTGGAAGCGCTGATGCTGGCATTCCTGATCATCAACGGTGTCCACCTCACCAGCGAGGAATTGCAGCAACAGTCCGAGAATCGCGCACGGGACATGGGGAAAACCCTGGTTGCCGCCCTGCTGGCCCCGCTCTCGCAGCAGGATGACGCCAGCGTGCGCGACATCGTCGAGACCCTTCAACGCGAAGGCGGCCTGAAAATGATCGAGGTACGCGACAGCAACCGGCGTATCGTGCATCAAGCAGGAGCCGAAAGCACCGATACCGATTTCCGTCTGGTCCTGCCGATCGAGTATGCCGGCCAGCGTTATGGCGAAATCGCCCTGGCCCTGTCGGGCGATTTCATCCAGCACGCGCGCAACCGCTATCTCCGGCAAAGCCTGTTCATTGCGGCAGCGGCCTTGCTGCTGACCGGCATTCTGCTGGCCCTGTCGGTCGGCGGCGTGATCCGCCGCTTCGATGCGCTGACCCGTGCCAGCAAGCGCATGGCGCAAGGCGATCTGGACGTGAAGCTGACCGGCGCGGGCGAAGACGAGATCGGCCAGCTGATCGACACCTTCAATCGCATGGCCGAGTCGGTGCGCTTCAACGTCGACCGTGCACGTGAAAACGAAGCACGCTTTCACGCCATCGCCGATTACACCCACGATCTCGAATTCTGGCTGTCGCCCGACGGCAAGCTCCTGTGGGTGAACCCCTCGGTCGAGCGCATGCTCGGCCATAGCGTCGGCGAATGCATGGGGCAAATGAACTTCCCGGTCGACATCATCCATCCGGAAGACCGTACCGCAGCCGAATTCCAGTTGCGCCAGACCTTGCGCGGCACATCCGGCCAGGGGTATGCCCTGCGCATCTGCCGCAAGGACGGCGGCCATTTCTGGGCAGCGATGAACTGGCAGCCGATCCACGACTACAGCGGCGTCTATCAGGGCATCCGCGCCAGCATCCACAGCATCGACGACCTCAAGGCAACCGAGGCCAACCTGCGCCAGGCCATCAACGAACTGCGCGCAGCGGAAAGCCTGCAAAGCCGCTACCTGGAAGAGACCGAACAGGAGCGCGCGCGGCTGGTATCGCTGCTGTCGGCCATGAATCTCGGCATTCTGTTCGTTGCTGCCGACGGCCGGGTGATCTATCACAATCCCGCGTTCACCCGCATGTGGATGATCGACGAGGAAATCCATCTGATCGGCCTGCCGGTGCATGAAGTGCTGGCCAAATCCACCTCGATGCTGGCGCGCCCCGACCATTTCTCCAAGCACCTGCTGTCGGTTCTGGAAACGCGCGAACTCTCCGACAGCTACGAAATCCAGATGACCGACGGACGCGTCATCACCGAGCTCGATTACCCGGTACGCGACCGCGAAAACCGCTTCATCGGCCATCTGTGGATTTACGAGGATGTCACCCGCGAACGCCAGACGGCCGAACAACTGGTGTACCTGGCCGAACGCGATGCCCTGACCGGGCTCTACAACCGCCACCGCTTCCAGCAGGAGCTGGCGCGCACCATGCTGGATTCCGACCGCCACCAGATGCAATGCGCTGTCATGTTCTTCGACCTCGACGAATTCAAGACCATCAACGACAGCTACGGCCACCGCGCCGGCGATGCGCTGCTGATCCGGGTGGCCAGCGAAATCGGCACCCTGGTGCGGCGCAATGAAGTGCTGGCGCGGCTGGGCGGCGACGAGTTCGCCATCCTGCTGCCCGCAGTGCAGGGAAACGAGGCCGAAGTGCTGGCCGACCGCGTGGTACGGGCGATCGCGCAGATCCCCTTCCGCTTCGAAGGCCAGAACCTGCGGCTGACCACCAGCCTCGGCATCGCCTACTATCCCGGGCATGCCGCCGATGCCGACGACCTGGTCGCGCGCGCCGACATCGCCATGTACCAGGCCAAGGATGCCGGCAAGAACACCTGGCGCGTATTCCGCGCGGACACCGAGGCCGACACCGAAATGCGCACCCGCCTGTCGTGGGGCGAGCGCATCAGCAACGCGCTCGACAAGGGCCTGTTCCAGCTGCATTTCCAGGGCGTGTACCGGGCGGAAGACGGCACCTTGTCCCACCTGGAAGCGCTCATCCGCATGACCGACGAGCGCAATCCCGGCCAGCTCATCATGCCGGGGCATTTCATCCAGCTGGCCGAGAAAAGTGGGCGCATCCTCGACATCGACCGCTGGGTGGTCCACGAAACCTTGCGCCGGCTGGCGGAGAATCCGGCGATTCCATCGATCGCGCTCAACCTGTCCGGGCGCTCGCTGTCCGAGCCCGGCCTGCCGCAATACATCGGCGACGAGTTGCGGCAGGCCGGCGTCAATCCCAGCCGCCTGATCGTCGAGATCACCGAGACCGCGGCCGTGTCCGACCTGCACGATGCGCAGCGCATGATCGAGGCCTTGCGCCAGCTCGGCTGCGGCGTCTGTCTCGACGATTTCGGCGTCGGCTTCGCCTCCTTCGCCTACCTCAAGCATCTGCACGTCGACACCATCAAGATCGACGGCATTTTCATCCGCGATCTGCCGAGCGATCCCGACAACCAGGTATTCGTCCAGGCCATGGTCAGCGTCGCGCTCGGCCTCGGCAAGTCCGTCGTCGCGGAATATGTCGAGGATGGCCCGACGCTTGCCCTGCTGCGCCAGTTCGGCGTCGACCTGGTACAAGGCTATTTTCTCGACCGGCCGATTCTCGACCACCCGGCGCTGCACGTCTCCACCTAGCTGCGTCCGACAGCCGGCAGGCCGTCCGCCGTGATCACGCAGGCGGAATGTTAAAATGCCCGGCTTTGCGTCCCAGGATTTCCGCCGTGCTCACTGCTTCCAGCATCACCCTGCAATTCGCCTCCAAACCGCTGTTCGAGAACGTCAACGTCAAGTTCGGCGACGGCAACCGCTATGGCCTGATCGGCGCCAACGGCTGCGGCAAGTCGACCTTCATGAAGATACTGGCCGGCGAGCTGGAGCCGACCGCCGGCAACGTCTCGCTCGATCCCGGTGAGCGCATGGCCTGGCTGCGTCAGGACCAGTTCGGCTACGAGGACCAGCGCGTGCTCGACGTGGTGCTGCAGGGACATGCCGAGATGTGGCGCGTGATGCAGGAAAAGGACGCCATCTACATGAATCCGGAGGCGAGCGAGGAAGACTACCTGCACGCCGCCGAACTCGAAGCCAAGTTCGGCGAAATGGGCGGCTACGACGCCGAGGCCCGCGCCGGCCAGTTGCTGCTCGGCGTCGGCATCCCCACCGAACAGCACAATGGCCCCATGAGCGAGATCGCACCGGGCTTCAAGCTGCGCGTGCTGCTGACGCAGGCGCTGTTCTCCAACCCAGACATCCTTCTACTGGACGAACCGACCAACAACCTCGACATCAACACCATCCGCTGGCTGGAAAACGTGTTGAACGAGAGCAACGCCACCATCATCGTCATCTCCCACGACCGCCATTTCCTGAACCAGGTCTGTACCCACATGGCCGACCTCGATTTCGGCACCATCAAGGTCTACCCGGGCAACTACGACGACTACATGCTGGCCTCCACGCAGGCCAAGGAGCGCCAGGCCTCGGCCAACGCCAAGGCCAAGGACAAGGTGGCCGAACTGCAGGAATTCGTGCGCCGCTTCTCGGCCAACAAGTCGAAGGCGCGGCAGGCCACCAGCCGCATGAAGATGATCGACAAGATCAAGATCGAGGACTTCAAGCCATCGTCGCGGCAGAACCCCTACATCCGTTTCGAACCGGAAAAGCTCCTGCACCGCCGCGCGCTCGAGGTCGAGAACCTGAAATTCGGCTACGACGGCACGCCGCTGTTTTCCAACATGAACTTTTCGCTGGAAGCCGGCGAAAAAATGGCCGTCATCGGTGGCAACGGCGTCGGCAAATCGACGCTGATGAAGCTATTGATGAATGAACTCACGCCCCAGTTCGGCGAAGTGAAATGGAGCGAGAACGCCAGCATCGGCTACTTCTCGCAGGACCACGTCAGCGATTTCGACATGGACCTGAACCTCACCGACTGGATGCATCAGTGGACCCAGCAGGGCGACGACGAGCAGGTGCTGCGCGGCATTCTCGGACGTCTGCTGTTCTCGGGCGACGACGTGAAAAAGTCGGTGCGCGTGCTGTCCGGCGGCGAAAAGGGCCGCATGCTCTACGGCAAGCTGATGCTCGGCCGCCACAACGTGCTCGTCATGGACGAGCCGACCAACCACATGGACATGGAGTCGATCGAATCGTTGAACCTCGCGCTCGACCTGTTCAAGGGTACGCTGATCTTCGTCTCGCACGACCGCCAGTTCGTCAGCAGCCTGGCCACCCGCATCCTGGAAATCACGCCTGAAGGCGTCGAGTTCTACATGGGCACCTACGACGAATACCTGCATTCGAAGGGCCTCGAGTGAACGAAGTCGTCGTCATCGGCCTCGGCCAGCTCGGCCGCGTATTCGCCGGCGGCCTGCTGCGCGCCGGCCGTACCGTGGTTCCGGTCAATCGCGGCGACGACATGGCTGCGGTGGCGCAACGCCATCCCGCGCCGGAACTGGTCTTGATCGCAGTTGCCGAAGCCGATCTGCACGCGATACTGGCCGCGCTGCCCGATGCCTGGAAGCCGCGTGCCGCGCTGATCCAGAACGAACTGCTGCCGCGCGACTGGGAAGCCCATGGCTACGTCGACCCCACGGTGATCTCGGTCTGGTTCGAAAAGAAGAAGGGCACCGATGCCAAGCCCCTGATCGCCTCGCCGGCGGCCGGGCCGGGCGCCGGCCTGCTGTGCAGGGCGCTGGCCGCCATCGATCTGCCGTGTCGCGAAGTTTCCCCGGGCGGCGCATTGCTGTTCGAACTGGTGCGCAAGAACGTCTACATCCTCACCACCAATATCGCCGGTTTGAAAACCGGCGGTACGGTTTCACAGCTGTGGGCGCAGCACGAAGCCTTCGCGCGCCAGGTGGCGAACGAGGTGATGGACATTCAGGATGCGCTGACCGGCGTCGTGCACGACCGCAACGCGCTGATCGCCGGCATGCTCGAGGCTTTCGACGGCAATCCCGACCATGGCTGCACCGGCCGCTCGGCGCCGGCACGGCTGGCGCGCGCGCTGCAGCACGCCGACGCATTCGGGCTGAGCGTCCCCACCCTGCGATCCCTGGCGGGCTGATCCTGCCTTGGATGGGCGTCTGCCGCCCCGGTCAGACTGCGTGGCCCGGGGACTTCTCCTTGCCGCCTCCGTACACCCCCGCATGGTCGAACGGCACCCAGTTGGGCGAGCGGTCGGTCTTGAGCCGGCCGTGGATGCGATAGGGGACGCCTGCCTTCAAGGATTCCGGCGCCAGGCTCTCGATCTGCCGGATCAGGTCCTTCGATTGCGTGATGGCATCGATCCGCAGCAATGTGCTGGAGGTCGCCGCGATGCGGGTCGAGGTCTGCGACAAGCCATTGGCAAACGGAAGCCCATTGAGCTCCAGTTCGAAATCAAGCGCCTCGATCGTCAGGTCGAAATCGTTCGGATTGCTCACGCGCAAGCCCACATCGAAATGCTGTTCGAAGAAACCGAGACGGCTGACCGCAACATCCGCCACGCTCACCTTGGGCGCGACCGCATTGAACGGCAAGCCGGAACAGGCGGCCAGGCCCAAGGCGAAGAACAGGACGAGCAGACGCTGCAGCATGGAAAGCCTATCGAATCTGCGCCAGCAGCTGGGCGGCCATGTGCGCGGCCTGCGTTGCATAGCCGCCGCCGAACAGATTGGCGTGGTTGAGAATATGGTAGAGATTGTAGAGCGTTTTACGCACGACGTAGCCTGCGTCGAGCGACCATGCCTCGCGGTAGGCCGCGTAAAAATCCGGTGCGAACCCGCCGAACAGTTCGCTCATCGCCAGGTCGCTTTCGCGGTCGCCGAAATACACCGCCGGATCGAAGATCACGGGCGTTCCGTCGGCCAGATAGGCGTGGTTGCCGCCCCACAGGTCACCGTGCAGCAGCGAAGGGACAGGCACGTAGCTGTCGAAAAAGGCGTCGAGGCGGGCGAGCAGGGCTTCGCCGTCCCGCTGCAGCGCACCGCCGTAGCCATTTTCGGCTGCACGCTGCAACTGGAACCCGAGCCGCTGCGTGCGCCAGAAGCCGACCCAGTCGTCGTGCCAGGCATTCGGCTGCGGCGTGGCGCCGATCCAGTTGTCGCGCGCCCAGCCGAACTGTGCGGCGCTGACACGGTGCTGTTGCGCGAGTTGCCGCCCCAGTTGCACGGCGTCGCCACGCGCACCCAAGGACAGATAGTCGAGTACCAGATATGCCTGCCCTGCGGCCATGCCATGACAGATCACCTGCGGGACCTGCACGGCGTTCGCGGCCGCCAGTTCGGCGAGCCCGGCCGCTTCGGTTTCGAACATCGCGAGCCCCGCAGCAGGCTGGATCTTGACGAACACGCTGCGTACCCCGTCGCTGAGCTTGAAAGCCTGGCTGATGTCTCCGCCATGCACGGCCTGTGCGCCGGACACCGCGAATGGCAAGCCCGTGGCGTGGCCGATGGCCGTAGCGAGTTCATGATGGAAGGTGTTCATGGCGCGAGCAAAGGCTGGACGCGGACGGTGAGCGCCGCATGGGCGGCCCGCAGGGCATGTTCGGCTGCCTGCGGCGTGGCGGCACGGCTGAAGATGAAGCCGAGATAGCTCGCGCCCGCGGGCGGCGGCGCCACCAACTGACCGGCCTGGGCGGTGATTTCGATGCCGCTGACATGCGGTACGTCGCGCGCCGCATCGAGGCCGTCGACGCCCTGCAGGATACCGCTCGCCGGCACGGGGATCATCATCACGCCGGCCGCCTCCTTCCCCGCCTGCGCCGGCAGCGGCAGGCCCGCTGCATGACGCAGCACGATTTCGGCCGACGTCATGCCCAGCGTTGCGTCCAGCACGCGTCCGCATAGCCCGCCGATGCCGCGCGGCGCGATTTCAAGCAACCACACGCCGGCGTCGTTGATGCGGGCTTCGGCATGGATCATGCCCTCGGCCACGCCGCTCGCCGCACAGGCGCGCTGCACGGCGGCGATCAGTTCGGCCTGCGTGGCCACAGGCAGACGCGAAGGCGTGATGAACAGCGTTTCCTCGAAGTAGGGCCCGTCGAGCGGATCGGGTTTGTCGAACACGGCAAGAACCTGCAATACGCCGTGGACCAGCACGCCGTCGAGTGCGGCTTCGACACCCGGGATGAAACGCTCGACCAGCAGGCTTGCACCGGCGTCGCGCTGGGCACGCGCCTGGATGCGCCGAACCTGTCCGAGCGCACGCCTGAGTTGATCGGCATCGTCCACCCGGACCACGCCGCGGCTGGCGTTCAACCGGCGCGCCTTCACCACCAGCGGAAAACCCAGCGCAAGCGCGTTGCCCACGTCATCGCCGCCGACTTCGACAAATGCAGGGCAGGGCAATCCGATCGTCTGCTGCTGCCGGCGGAAGCGCAGCTTGTCGGTCAAGGTCGCCACGGCCTCGGGTGGATTGCCTGGCAGCTGGAGTGCCACGCGCAGCTGCGCGGCCAGAGCCGTACCGTGATCGTCCACGGCCAGCACCGCATCGACGGTCTGCGTCAAGGCGCGCAACACCTGGCGCAAGGCGATGTCGGGCTGATCGAAAGGCACGCTCATCAGCGGCGGCAGGCCCCAGCCCGGCGCAAGCCGATGGCAATAGTCGGCGCAGGCGACGAGTTCGATGTTCAGCCGCCTGGCGGCGGCGATGAAGTCCTGGTTGGCATAGCCCGCGGCGGGGAGCAGCAACAGGAGACGCGGCATGGTTAGAAGCTGGCGAGTTGGGTTTCGGTCGGCTCGGCGCAGCAGTACCAGGGCTCGGAATGATGGGCGATGGTCTCGCCGAATTGCGCGGGATCGAGCGGCGGCGGCGGCTCGCCCAGGGCAGCATGGGTGCGTGTCCAGATTCCGGCGAACACGTCGGCACGCGGCAATCCATTTTTCTCGGCGTCCATTACCCAGGCCATGACCTCGCTTTGCAACGCATCGACGCGCGGGTCGTCCGCCTGCCACGGATACCCCAGCATGACCTCGTCGAAGGCACCAACCTGTGCGGCGAAATCGGGCAAGTGCAGAAGGTGCGATCCCTGCGGCACCAGCAGGCGGATCGCCAGCTGCACCGGCGGCACGGCCTCGATCAGCCGCAGGCGCAGCAAGGTGGCGAGCAACTCGCGATAGCCTGCCAGCGTGGTCCACGGCGTGAACGGCACGAAGGTGGGGGCCAGCGCGATGCCGAGTGTGCGGCAATGCGCGAGCGCCGTCTCGAAATCGGCGCGGGTGTGGCCCTTGGCGAGGCGATCAAGAATCGCATCGTCGACCGATTCGACCGCGGTGACGACGAACAACAGGCCGCATTGCTTGAGGCGCGGCAGCAGGTCGGCGTGGTTCAGCAGGTGTTCGACCTTGACCGTGGCATCCCAGCTCAAGTCGGGGAATTGCGCATGCAAGGCCTCGGCCACTTTCAACGCATGCGTCGGCCCATTGAGAAAATCGGGATCGCCAAAACTGATGTGCTGTGCACCCACTTCGACCTGCTGCGCGATGTCGGCCATCACCGTCTCCACCGGGACGATGCGGAATTTCCCTTCGTATACCGGCACCACCGGACAGTGGCGGCACAGATGTTTGCAACCGCGGCTCGCCTCGGCGAAGCCGGTGATTTTTTGCGTGCCGTCAGCCAGGATCAACTTGGCGTAGCGCTGCAGATCGGGCAATCCGCGTCGTTCGGGCAGCAGGAACGTGATCTTGTCGCGCCGCACCAGGGTGTCGGCCGGCGCAATCCCCGTTCGCACCCAGTCCAGCAGGTCGGGCTCGGACTCGCCGCCGAAGACCGCGTCCACGCCCAGTGTTTTCAGCCATGCGGCGTTGACCGGCGCATACAGGCCGAAGGCGGCGATGCGCGCATGCGGAGCGAGCGAGCGGATTTTCGGCAGCGCCGCAGCGGCAATCCGCGTGGCGGTATGCATGCCCAGGTAAATCGCCACATATTCGGCATCAGCAAAAGTGGCCGGGTCGAGTTTTTGCTGCGACAGGTCGACGCAGGCGGCGGCAATGTGTTCGCGCGCGAACCATGCGGCAGGCTGCGCCAGGTTGAACGGCTGTCGACCCAGTTCGTACGGACTCACCAAAACAACACGCGCCCCGGAAGGCGCGTGTGTGGGTGCCGTACAGAAATTGCCCATGACAGGCTACTTGGCCTTGGGGCGCTGCTCGAACATCTTGGCGATGCCGGGATCGCGCGAGGCGCCAGCGGCGTCCATGCGTTTGAGATACTCGTCCCATAACGCAGCCTGGTTGGTGCCCAGATCGTAGAGATATTCCCAGGAATAGATCCCGGTGTCGTGGCCGTCGGAAAAGAAAAAGTTGATGCCGTACAAGCCTACGGGTTCGGCGGCATTGATCAGCACTTCACGTTTGCCGACCTGCAGCACTTCCTGCCCGGGACCGTGGCCGCGCACTTCGGCGGACGGCGAATAGACCCGCAGAAGTTCGAACGGCAACTCGAAACGGGCGCCGTCGGTGAAGGCGATTTCCAGCTTGCGCGAAGCCTGATGCAACTTGATGTCGGTCGGGGTGGGATGGGCCATGTTGTAACACTCGAAATTGAACGCCAGCGCGAAGTTTAAACCCGTCATGCGAAGTTTAAACCCTTGAGGGACAAGGGGCTGAAGCCGACGGGGGATCGGGAAAACTGGCGCGCCCGGCGCGATTCGAACGCACGACCCCTGCCTTCGGAGGGCAGTACTCTATCCAGCTGAGCTACGGGCGCTAGGAGCCGCGAAGCATAGCCTTTTTGCCACGTGGCGTCCATCCGCCGGGCGCGACGCCCTTTCCTGTCGGGGTGGCTTTCCTTATAATCGCCGCTTTCGATGCCACCCCCCAAGGAACCTTTCATGGCCGATTCGCACGCCAAGATGACTCAAGCCACCCCGCAGGAGATCATCATTTCCGTTCTTGCCGGATTGTTCGCGCCCTTGCTGGCGATTTTCCTGATCGTCATGCTGGTGCTCAGCATTCAGGACAAGCACCTGCCCGACACCACCAGCGAAGCCGCCCAGAAAGCAACGCTCGACCGCATCAAGCCTTTCGCCCATCTGGTCGCGCTCGACGCCAATGCGCCCAAGGTCGAGAAGTCCGGCCAGGAAGTCTTCGATGCCGTGTGTACCACGTGCCACACGCCCGGCGCGCTGGGCGCGCCCAAGTTCGGCAATAAAGGCGACTGGGGGTCACGTATCAGCCAGGGCTATGAGACCCTGATCAAGCATGCTCTCGAAGGCATCCGCCAGATGCCGCCGCGTGGTGGCGACGGCGACTTGTCCGACACCGAAGTGGCTCGCGCAGTGGCCTACATGGCCGATGCAGCCGGCGCCAAATTCAAGGCACCGGAAGCTGCGGCACCGGCCGCACCCGCAGCCGCCGCGGCGTCGGCCGCCAAGCCTGACCCGTCCAAGGGCAAGGCCGTCTACGAAGCCAATTGCGCCGTCTGCCATGCCACCGGCGTGGCCGGCGCCCCCAAGATGGGCGACAAGGCAGCCTGGGGGCCGCGCGTGAGCCAGGGCTATGCGACGCTCTACAGCCATGCGCTGAACGGCATTCGCGGCATGCCGGCCAAAGGGGGCAACGCCGGCTTGTCGGAAGCCGATCTCGCCAACGCGGTCGGCTTCCTCATGACCCAGGGAGGCGGCAAGCTGTAAACCGGGATTGCGCGAACGGGTTTCGCCCGAACGCGCATTGGGAGACGAGGAGGTAGCCGCCATGAAATACGTCACTTCGCTGACCATGCTGGCTCCCCTGACGCTCGCAGCCTGCGATCAATCCGGCATAACCCCGGCGGGAATGGGCATGACGCCTACCCAGATGCAAACCGGGCCTCGCGCCATGCGCCCGCCTGAATTTCCCGCCGCGTCCGCACAACTCGCTCCAGCCGCTGCCCCCAGCGACGACGGCGGCGTCTCTCCTGCAATCCAGTCCGACCTCGCTCACGGCCTGCAGGTCTATCGCCAGACCTGCGCCTTCTGCCATGACAAGGGCATCGCGGGCGCACCGATCATCGGTGAAGCCAGCGACTGGCGTCCCCGCCTGGCCCAAGGCATGACCGCCCTCTACGCCTCGGCCCTGCAAGGCAGGAACGCCATGCCGGCCAAAGGCGGCAATCCGTCGCTGGCGGATGCCGACGTCCGGGCGGCGGTCGATTACCTCGCCGGGCAGGTACAGTGATGGCCCACCTGCCGCACATCTGTCCCCAATGCGGAAGCGACAAGATTCGCAGCGGTTCGCTGCATGCCCATGACGGGATCCGCCACCTGCTGCTGCACACGCCCCTGCGCTGCCGCGACTGCCGCCATCGCTTCTGGATTTTCAATCCCCTGAAACCGGTGCTGCTGCTGGCGACCGTCGGTGCGCTGGTCGCCATCACCGCCTGGTTTGCCATCGACCCGCGCGACACCATGACCGCCGCACAGGAGCCCATCAGCGTGCCGCACGCCCGGGCCGAGAAAGGCGATGCCGAGGCCCAATTGCAACTGGCCATGCGCTACGCCGAGGGCGATGGTGTGGTCCAGAACGACAAGGAAGCGGCCCGCTGGTTTGCTCTGGCCGCCCAGCAGGGCCTGCCCGAAGCGCAATATCGTTACGGCCTCGCCTTGCTGAAGGGACGCGGCGTCGTGCAGGATTACCGCGCAGCATTCAGCTGGATCGAAAAACCCGCGAAGCGCGGCTACGCCAAGGCGCAGTACAGCCTGGGCGAGCTCTACCGCTATGGCACCGGCACGGCGATCGACAAGGCACGTGCCTATCTCTGGTTCAATCTCGCCGCTGCGCAAGGGATCGAGGCCGCCGCCAAGGCGCGCGACAGCCTGGTATGGCAGCTGAAGCCGGAACAGATCACCGCGATGCAGGAAGAGGCCCGGCGCATGAGCCCGACGCCCTCGTCGCCCGCTTCGGCCCGCCCGGAGCAGGCGCCCGCAGCGGCGCCTGCCCCCGCCACGCCCTGAACGAGGGCGGTCCCGGCTTGACGCCCCGTTTTACGGATGTGCGTGCTCGCCGTCCTGGTCCGCAGCCACATCGAGCGGCCACAATCGATGGGCGTCCAGCTTCAATCGGGCATCTGCCGCCAACGCAGCGAATTGCGCCTGCTGGGCGTTCAACTGGCCTTCCAGCGCCAGCCGGCGGTTGAGCAACACCTGATCCAGACTGCCTTCGCCCAGGCTGTAGGCACGCGCCGCCAGGCGCGCCGCTTCCGCCAACGACTGGGCGGCATGATCGGCCTGCTGCCAGTTTGCCACCTGGGCCGCCGCCGCCTCGAAATCCGCGCGCGCCTCTTGGCGCAAGCGTTGTTCCAGGCGGATGGCGGCCTCCTCTGCGGTGGTGCTGAGCTGTTCGGCGGCCTGCTGGTCGGTACGCCGCGCGCTGCCCGGCAACGTCAGCCCGACGCTTACGCCCAGCTGGTGCTCACTGCCGCCCAATTCGTTTTTGTAGAACACGCCGACAGTGGGGTCGATGCTGCGGCGGCTGGCCAGTTGCCGGGCTTCGGCCCGCAACACCTCGGCCTGGCGCCGCGCGCGGAACAGTTCGTGGTTGTGTGCCAGCACGGCGCTGACATAGTCCTCGGCCGGTCCGGCCGGCTCGACCGGCGCCGGCAACGTGTCGTCCGCCGTCACCGGCAGGCCCGGGTATTGCGCCATGAGCCGGCTGCGCGCCCGTTGCTCGCGTGTGGCCGCCTGCTGCTGCTGCAGGCGCGCCTGCGCCAGCGCCGCTTCCGCGTTGACGCGCTCGGAGCGCGGCGCCTCGCCCAGGCGAATGCGCGCATCCACGGTGGCGAGCTGTTGTTCGGCCAGATTCACCTGCGCCAGCCACAGCCTGGTCTGGCCGGCTTCGTTCAGCCAGTCGAACCAGAACGCAAGCAGTTGCCGTCCGCTTTCGTGCATCGCTTCACCGTAACTCGCTTCGGCATGGGCAGTCAGCGCACCGGCAAGCACGCGGTCGGCCGCGGCGCGCCCGGGCAGACGCAGCGGACGCGACAGCGCCACGCCCCACTCCGCGAAACGATCCTGCGGCGCATCGATCCGGCGTTGCAGGGCATCCGCACCCAGCACCCACTCTTCGCGCCCGCGGCGCAGGCTCTCGCTCCTCAACGATTGCGCGGCAAATTCGCCGCGTGCCTGCGCCACCATGGGCGAGGCCCGTAAGGCAGCTTCGGCGGCGACCGGATCGGGCAGATAATCGGCGTTGGCATTCGCGGCAAACGCGAGTGCCAGCGCGAGACTCAATGTGTGCACGGCCTTCATGCGCGCGCTCCTTTCAATATGAATTGGCGGTACAACAGCGGCAGCATCACCAGCGTCAGCAGGGTGGCGCTGACCAGGCCGCCGATGACGACGATGGCGAGCGGGCGCTGGATTTCGGAGCCGGGCCCGGTCGCGAACAGCAGCGGCACCAGGCCGAAGGCGGCGATGCTGGCGGTCATCAGCACCGGACGCAGACGGCGCAGCGCGCCGTCGCGCACCACGGCGTCGCCCTGCAAGCCCTGTGCGCGCAACTGGTTGAAGTGGCTGACCAGCACCACCCCGTTCAGCACCGCAATGCCCAGCAGCGCAATGAAGCCGACCGAGGCAGGCACCGACAGATACTCGCCCGACGCCCACAGCGCGAAGATGCCGCCGATCAGCGCCAGCGGCACGTTCATCATCACCAGCAGCGCCTGGCGCGCGTCGCCAAAGGTGACGTAGAGCAGGAAGCCGATCAGCAGCAGCGCCACCGGCACCACGACCATCAGGCGCTTCGCGGCACGCTGCTGGTTCTCGAACTGGCCGCCCCAGGTGATGCTGTAGCCGGGCGGCAGCTTGACCTGCGCGGCGACGGCGGCTTTCGCGTCCTCGACGAAGCTGACCAGGTCGCGCCCGGCGACGTTGCTCTGCACCACCGTGAAGCGGGCCGCGTTCTCGCGCTTCACCGCCACCGGGCCGTTGGTGCGCTTGAGATGCGCCACCTGGTCGAGGCTGATCTCGCGACCGTCCGCCAGGGTCAGGCGCAGCGCCTGCAGCGCGTCGGGCGACGCGCGCAAATCGGCTGGCCCCCGCAGTTGCAGCGGAATGCGCCGACCCTGTTGCTGGATCGTGCCGATGACTTCGCCCTCGAGTTGCGTACGCAACAGCATGGCGATGTCGTCGGCGGACAGGCCAAAACGGGCGGCCGCATTCCGGTCGACTTCCGCCTGCAGATACTGCACGCCCGCGTTCTGCTGGGTATAGACATCGGACGCGCCGGGGATTTTTCCGACCACGCTGAAAATCTCGCCAGTCAGCCGGTTGAGCGTGGCGAGGTCGGGACCGAAAATCTTGATCGCGATGTCGCCGCGCGAGCCGGTGAGCATTTCCGACACCCGCATGTCGATCGGTTGGGTGAAGGTGTAGGCAATGCCGGGGAAGCCCTCGACCACCTTGCGGATTTCCCCGATCAGCCATTCCTTGTCGGGCTTGCGCCATTCGGCCATCGGTTTCAGCACCAGGAAGGAATCGGTGTCGTTGAGCCCCATCGGATCGAGCCCGAGTTCGTCGGCACCGGCGCGCGCGACGATGCGGCGGATCTCCGGCACATTCTTCAGCAGCGCCTGCTGCACCCGCAAATCCTGTGCGACCGATTCTTCCAGGCTGATCGACGGCAGTTTTTCCAGTTGCACCAGGATGTCGCCTTCGTCCATGGTCGGCATGAAGGTCTTGCCGATCAGCGGATAAACGCCGACCGCCGCCAGCATCAGCACGCCTGCGGTGGCGTAGACGATCTTCGGCCGCGCCAGCGCGCGATCGAGCAGCGGCGTGTAAATGCCTTGCGCCTTGCGCAGCAGCCACGGATCGGTGTGCGCACCCTGCTTCAGCAACAGCGAGGCCAGTACCGGGATCACGCTGAGCGCCAGCAGCAGGGAGGCCGCCAGAGCGAACACGATGGTCAGCGCGACCGGGGTGAACAGCTTGCCCTCCAGCCCCTGCAGCGTCAGCAGCGGCAGAAACACGATGGCGATGATGGCGATGCCCGAGGTCACCGGGCTGGAGACTTCCTGCGTCGCCCACAGCACGCGTTGCAGCGGCGTTTCGCTGGTGTCCTCCGGATCGTGCGCCAGATGCGCGACGACGTTTTCGACTACCACCACCGCCGCATCGACCAGCAGGCCGATCGCGATCGCCAGTCCGCCCAGGCTCATCAGATTGGCCGACAGTCCGAACTGGCGCATCAGCACGAACGTCGCCAGCACCGACAGCGGCAGGATCAGCGCCACCACAATGGCCGCGCGCAGATTGCCGAGGAACAGCAGCAGCAGGATGACCACCAGCACCGCCGCTTCGAGCAGCGCCTTGCTCACCGTGCCGACGGCGCGGTCGACCAGTTGCGCGCGGTCGTAGAACGTCGAAATCGTCACGCCCTTCGGCAGCGTGGCCTGGATCTCGGCAAGCTTGGCCTTGACGTTCTTGATGAGCTCGCCCGCGTTGACGCCTTTCAGGCCGATCACCAGGCCCTCTACGGCCTCGCCCTGGCCGTTCTGCGTCACCGCGCCGTAACGGGTCATCTCGCCCAGCTCCACGCGCGCGACATCGCCGACGGTGACGACCACGCCCCCCACGGTCTTGATGCCGATGTGCCGCAAATCCTCCAGCGAACCGATGCCGCCGTTGACGCGCACCACCCAGGTTTCCTCGCCCTCGTTGACGCGCCCGGCGCCGTCGTTGCGGGTGTTTTTCTCCAGCGCGGTGCGCAATTCGTCATAGGTGACGCCGCGCGCGGCCAGCGCCGCCGGATCGGGGCTCACCGCGAACGTCGCGACGCGGCCGCCGAGCGAATTGACGTCGGCCACGCCGGGAATCGCCCTCAGTTGCGGGCGCACCGTCCAGTCGAGCAGGGTGCGTTTTTCCGCCAGCGACAGCGGCCCTTCGAGGGTGAACATGAAGAGTTCCGACAGCGGCGTGGAAATCGGCGCCAGGCCGCCCGACACGCTGGCGGGCAGGTCGCCCTTCACGTTGGCGAAGCGCTCCGCCACTTGCTGGCGCGCCCAGTAAATGTCCGTGCCTTCGGCAAAATCGACGGTGATGTCGACCAGCGCGTTCTTCGACTGGCTGCGCAGAATGGTCTGTTTCGGAATGCCCAGCAGTTCGGTTTCAACCGGCTGGGCGATGCGCGCCTCCACTTCTTCCGGCGTCATGCCCGGCGCCTTCAGGATCAGCTTGACCTGCGTGGTCGAGACATCGGGGAAGGCGTCGATGGGAATCTGCTGGAATGCGCGCACGCCCAGCCCCGCCAGCACCAGCGCCAGCGCGAGCACGAACCAGCGTCGCGCCAGCGCGGTTTCGATCAGGATATTCAACATGGATTACTCTCCCAGCCACTGCGCTTTGAGCGCCGCCACACCTTTGGCGGCGACGCGGCTGCCGGCGGCGAGGCCGCTGACTTCGGCCTGGCTGGCGTTCTGGCGGATCAGCTGCACCGGCGTCGGCGCGAAGCCCTGCGCGGTTTCGACGAACACATAGGGTCGGCTGGCCTGCCACACCAGCGCGGCGGCCGGCACGATCAGGGTCTGGGCCGACTGTTTGCCCTGCGGGACTGACGTTCCGGCCAGCGCAACCTGAACCGACTGGCCGGGACGCAGCAGCTTGTCGGGATCGACAAGGCTGGCACGTGCCAGCACGCTTTGCGACGCATTGAGTTGCGGCAGCAGCGCGATGACGCGCCCGCTGGCCTTGCTGTCCGCCACCGTCACGGATTGCCCGACCGCCACCTGGCGCGCCTGGATCGTCGACAACGGAATCTCCAGGGTCAGATTCGACAGATCCGCCACTTTCACCAGCGCCATGCCGGCATCCACGCGTTGGCCCGGTTCGGCGACACTCTCCGTCACCACGCCGGCGATCGGCGCGGTCAGCGTGATCGAACTGCCGGTCACCTTGCCCGTGCCCATCATCGACAGCGCAGCCTGTGCCGCCGCCAGACTGGCGCGTGCCGACTGGGCTTCGGAGCGGGTGGCGCGCAGGCGCGATTCCGCGATCAGGCCTTCGCCGAACAGCTTCTCATCGCGCGCGGCATTGCTGGCCGCCAGCTGCGATCTCAGCCGTGTCTGCGTCAGGGCATTCTGCGCCTCGGCCAGGCCGGTCATCGACAGGGTGACGAGCGGGGCGCCGCGCTTGACCGTGTCGCCCGCCTGTACATGCAGCTGGGTGACCAGCCCGGCGCCGGCCGCCGCGGCCACGCGCACGCTGGCAGGCGGCAGGGTCACCCGCGCCGTATAGGCAAGCGCGGGACTGGCGTCTTGCGTGGCGGCAACGACGGTGACGATGCCAAGGTTCTTCTTCTGCGCGGCAGACAAGGGCAGGACGTCGGCGGCGAAAGCCGGAGCGGCGCCGAGCAGCGCCAATACGAGAATACGGGTAGAAACATAACCAGCGATCATGCTTGATCTCCATGAGCAAGAAATTCGGGCAGGCGCACAGGCAGGTGCGCCGCGTGGGACGATCAGCGGCGCGGCGGCGCCAGCGCGTGCGGCAGAGCGTGATCGGGGAGGATGGCCTGCAACGGGGTGACGCCCAGCCAGGCAGGGCTCACCCTGGCTGCTGTTGCCACCGACGGCGGAAGCGCCGGCACCGGGTATGACGCATCGGCATCCGCCACAAACAGCACGGCCTGCCGCAACGATCGTATGCCCTGCGCCACTTCGATCTCCGCGCCCTGCTCCCTGTTTTCGGCCAGGTGATAGGCCACGTCGCCGGGCGCGCCCGCATACCCATGCAGCCAGCCTGCATGGCTCGCTTGCACCGGTCCCACATGGGCATGGACGAACGGCGTCATCGCCTGCAAGGCGATGACCAACCAGAGCATCAACAAGCGAAGAAATCGGTTCGGCACGGGTCGAAGTGGAATGCGTGGAAAAAGTTATAGGGACAGGCGTCGGCACCGGCACATTCACCCGGCTCGATGCGCATCCTGCCGGTGAATTCTTAAGACCGCCTTAAGTGGCTGTCCGTCGCGCCTGGCAGGGCGGTCGTCCCATTCCGGACGAAGGCCTTCAGCGCATCTGAAACATCTCCTGGTGAAAGTCATCCGGCGTCAGGCCATGGGCGACGAAATCGTTCCGTATGGCCTGGCCAAATCCCGGCGGGCCACAGAACCAGATGCCCGCCGACTGCCATTGCGGCACGGCTGCGCGAATGCGGTCGGCATCGAGTCGTCCGTCCTTCCCGCTGACCAGTACATGCAGGCGTACATGGGCGGCCTGGGCATCGGCCGTGAGTTTATCGATGGCGGCCTGTTCGAAATCCGCCGTCGGATGGAACAGGTCGATCTCCTGTTCGCCAGGCGTGCGCGCCAGCTGCTTCATGCGGGCGATGAAAGGGGTGATGCCGATGCCGGCGCCGATCCATATCTGGCGCGAATGCCCGTCGCGGAAATCGAAACAGCCATAAGGCCCTTCCACCGTGACGGGCGCACCGACCTTCAAGCGATCGTGCAGCTTGCTGGTATGGTCGCCAAGCGCCTTGGTGATGAAGACGATGCGGCGGTCGTCGGCATCCCAGGCCGATGCAATCGTGTACGGATGGGCGCCTTCGCTTTCTTTGGACGTGACAAAGGCAAACTGTCCGGCATTGTGGCCAGGCCAGCCGCTTTCCAGGCGGATGGCCGTTTCGAGTACGCGCAATTCCGGGTAGTAGATGAGCGATTCGATCGTGCCCTGCACTCTGCGGCCGACCCCGACGCGGCGCAACAGGACGAGCAACGCCGCCACGGTGCCGCCCAGCATCAACAGGGCCATGACCCACCCGACTGGCTGCGACCAGTAGGCAAACTTGAGCAGCACGACGGAGTGATAAACCAGTATCAGATAAACCACCGCCAGCCATCTGTGCGTCTTGGTGAACAGGTGGTAGGGAAAACGCTTGACCAGCGCCAGGACGATCAGCACCACCGCGGCATAAAACGCCCACTCGCCCAGCGATTCAGCCAGCCCGCGCTGGCCGCGTAGCCAACTCTCGGCCGGCGCCAGCACCTGGCCGGCAGTCGACTTGCGTGCAGGCCTGCTGAGCCATCCCCAGCCCACCATCCACCTGGTTCCCTGCGCCCACCACCAGTGAATGCAGGAAAACACCAGTCCGGTGATTCCCAGCCATTTATGCAGGCGATACATCTTGTCGAGCCCGTCCAGTGGGGGCTCCAGCCATTTCGGCCGCGTGGCCAGCAGCATGGCGACGCTCATGGCGCCCATGCCGATGACGCCGGTGTATTGCATCAGCGCGGTGCGAAGCGAGAAATAGGTGAAGGGGTCGGGCATCCATGTGTCGGCCAGCAGCCACAGGATCGTCAGTGCCAGCAGTAGCGTCCAAAAACCCAGCTTGATGTTCTTCATGCCCCAATCTCGATCCGGTTGATTGCAAATGGCTCCGTGCGATGACTCAAAGCACGCATGTGGACATGCCTGTGTTTTTCGGCCCACTGTCAGAATAGCCTTTACGCGCGTGTTTGGAGAAAGTGAATCCATGCGGCGCCCAGGATTGCCGAATAAACGTTTCTCTTAAGGTGCCCCTAAGCTGGGGCGCCTACAGTCTGCTGCATTCCCCTCTCAGGAGACTGCCATGTCACATGCCGCCACCCATCCGCATCGCGTGTTCGACCCCTTGCTGCGCCTGCTGCACTGGGTCATTGCGCTGTCCATCGTATCGCTCATCGTCACCAGCCAGCTGGCCGACTGGTTCGAACACGGGCCGTATGAAAAAACCTTGTGGAACCTGCATATTCTCATCGGCTACACCCTGACGGCCGGCCTGTTGACACGGCTGCTGTGGAGTCTGGCTGGTCCGGCCAGCGCGCGTTGGCGCGACCTGTGGCATCCCGCCGTGTGGAAAGACAGCCTCAGGAATTTGCGCCTTCCCGCGAAGCATCGCGCAGGCCACGATCCGCTCGCCAGCCTGGGTTATCTGTTCGCCTACGGCGTGATGGCGCTGATGGTCGTCACCGGACTGGGGCTGGCCGCCAGCGAGTTCCAGACCGGCCCGCTCGCCGGCTGGCTGGGCAATATGCCCTGGCTGGAGGATGTGCTGGGCGAACCGCACGAATTCGGGTTCGGCCTGATGCTCGGTTTCATCGGCCTGCATCTGGCTGCGCTGGCGTTTCACCAGTGGCGAGGCGAACGGGTGGCGCAAAGCATGGTGACCGGCAAGCAATACCTCGGCGCGGGAAACGAGGTGCCGCATGATTAAGCACCTTCTCTACGGTGGCCTGGCGGTACTCGGCATGGCCTCCGCCGTGGCGGCGGCCGAGAGCCCTGCCAGTCTGATGGCGCAGTATGCGCAGCAGGCGGGCATGCCGGTGTCCGGCTTGTCCGCCTCGCGCGGTGCGGCCTTGTATCGCACCGAGCACCCGGGCCGCGATGGCCAGGCCGTGAGCTGCGCCGGCTGCCATACCGCCAACCCAACCCAGGCGGGACGCACCCGCGTCGGCAAGCGCATCGAGCCGCTGGCGCCGGCGGCCAATCCGCAGCGCTTCACCGATGCGGCCAAGGTCGAGAAATGGTTCCGGCGCAACTGCCAGGATGTCCTGCAACGCGAATGCAGCGCGCAGGAAAAAGGCGATTTCATCGCCTGGCTGAGCCAGGCCCGATAAGGAGCACACCATGAATTATCTATTGCGCGGAATCGGGGTCGTCGCGGCGGTCGGCGTGTTCAGCCTGTTGGCGTTTTCGCTGCCTTCGGGCGATGCGCATGGCGATGGCGGCGGCAATGTCCTGCCGCGGACGACCAACAAGGCCTGGCAACAGGAATGTGCAAGCTGCCATATCGCCTATTCGCCGGCTTTCCTGCCGAAGGCGTCGTGGCGACGCCTGATGGGCGGACTCGACCAGCACTTCGGTGAGAACGCCAGCCTTGATCCGGCAACCCAGGCTGATATCCTGCGATTCCTGGAGGCCAACGCCGCCGACAGCGGCACCAGCCGGATGGGCAGTCGGGTGATGCAAAGCATGGAAGCCAGCGCGGCGCCGTTGCGCATCACCGAAACCCGCTGGTTCGTGCGCAAGCACGACGAGGTTTCGCAGGCGACATGGTCGCGCAAATCGATCGGCTCCGCCGCCAATTGTGCTGCCTGCCACCGCCAGGCGGAACAGGGTGTGTTCGACGAGGACACGGTCAGGATTCCGAAACAATGACCCAAGGATGAACCGGAACGATGCGCATATTGTTGGTGGAAGATGACCGCCTGCTGGGCGACGGCCTGCAAGCGGGACTGACCCAGGCGGGCTATGCCGTCGACTGGCTGCGCGATGGCGAAGCGGCGGTAACGGCCCTGTCCACCGAATCGTTTGCGGCCGTGGTGCTCGACCTGGGGCTGCCGAAACGCGACGGCCTGTCGGTGCTGCAATGGCTGCGCGGTCGCCATGACGCGACGCCGGTGCTGATCCTGACCGCGCGCGACCAGCTGGAGGACAAAGTGCGCGGGCTCGACCTCGGCGCCGACGACTATGTGCTGAAGCCCTTCGACCTCGACGAGATTACCGCCCGCCTGCGCGCGCTGGTGCGGCGCGCCCATGGCCGCCCGGAGCCGGTGCTCGCCGTCGGCGAGATCGAACTCAATCCGGCGGCGCGCAGCGTGACGCGCGGCGGCCAGGCCGTCGAACTGACCCCGCGCGAATTCGACCTGTTGCACCTGCTCCTGGAAAACACCGACCGGGTGCTGACACGCCGCACGCTGGAAGAACAGCTCTACACCTGGAACGAGGCCGTCGACAGCAACGCGCTCGAAGTCCACATCCACCACCTGCGGAAGAAGCTCGGCAACGACCTGATCCGTACCGTGCGCGGCGTCGGCTACATGGTGCCGGCAGGCGCGACGCCATGAGCCGGCCGTATTCCCTGCGGCGGCGGCTGGTGTGGCTGCTGACCGGCTCGGTGGCGGCGATCTGGCTGCTGTCCGCGCTGGTGGTGTATCAGCGCGCGCACCATGAAGCGGACGAATTGCTCGACGACCAGCTGACGCAGGTCGCCGACACACTGCTGGCGATCGTGGCGGCCGGCGAAGTCGAGCATTTTGCGAAGGAGCTCCAGGATCACAGCCACCACAATCCGGTGCCCATCGCATTCGAGGTGTGGCACGACGATGACGGACGGATGCTGCGTCTGGCCACGTCCATGGGCCACGCCGGGTTTGAATCCGGAATCGGGCCGGGATTCAGCGAGCGCCAGTACGAAGGCGCACGCTGGCGGTTCTATGCGGTACAGGATCCCGACGCGGAATATCGGGTCGTCGTCGGCCAGGCCCATGCGGCACGCGAAGGCCTGGCGCGCGAGATCGGCCTGTCGCTGCTGATTCCTGCCGCGCTGGCGCTGCCGCTGATGGCGCTGGCGGTCTGGTGGGGCATCGGCCGCAACCTGCGGCCGGTGGATACGGTGGCGCATCAGGTCGGCGCGCTCGATGTGCAGGCCCTGACGCCACTCGACGAATCGCCCGCGCTGCCCGAGGAAATTGCGCCGCTGCGCACCGCGCTCAATGCGCTGATCCGACGTGTCAACGAAGCCTTCGAAAACGAGCGCCGCTTCACCGCGGATGCCGCGCACGAATTGCGCACGCCGCTGGCGGCCTTGAAAGTGCAGACGCAGGTCGCGCTGCGCGCGCAAACGGCTGACAGCCAGCAGCATGCGCTGGCGCAGGTGATCGTCGGCGTGGACCGGATGACGCACCTGGTCGAGCAATTGCTGACGCTCGCGCGCGTCGATCCGGCTACGCAGGGCAGCCCGCCCGCACCGCTGGATCCCGCAGAAATCGTGGCGACAGTGTGCGAAGAACTTTTGCCTCAAGCGCAACGCCAAGGGCAAACCCTGACGGTCGATGCGGCAGCGGGATGCCGTATCGCCATCACGGCGGCATGGCTGCAGGTCGCGGTCCGCAACCTGCTCGACAATGCCGTGCACTATGCAGGGGAAGGCGCGCGGATCGACGTGCGCATCGCGCATCGCGAAACGGGCTGTGCCATCACCGTTGCCGACGATGGCCCGGGCGTAGCCCCTGCGCTACGGTCGCAACTCAGTGCCCGCTTCGTGCGCGGCGAGGTCGAGAACGAGGGATGCGGCCTCGGTCTTTCCATCGTCGCGCGCATTGCAGCACTCTCACATGCCCAGCTTGAACTGGGGGATGGACTGCCGCGCGCGGATGGCGGCCACGGGTTCGCGGCCACGCTGCACTTCAGCGCACCAGCCGCTCCCACCTGACCACTCGGGGCAACCCGCTAGCGACGGGAACCGGACCCCATGCCAGAACCCGGTCCCATCCCGGGCCCCATACCGGAGCCGGGTCCCATGCCCGCAGGCGGCATGTCGGGCAAGGTCTTGCCCTGGGCCTGGGCACGCTCCTGCATCTGCTTGTGATGTTCCAGGCGGAAGGCGTCGCGTTCCTGCTGGGTTTTCAGGGTGCGCATGCGATTGCGGTATTCGGCCCGCTCCTGCCGCGTCATCAGTTCGGAACCGTAAATGCGATCCTGATCACGCACCTGGGTACGATCCTGATCGGCGGCATACACCGGCATGATGCCCGCCATCCCCAAGGAAAGGGCAAGGGCGGCTATTGATATGCGTGATATGTGTTTCATCTCTGTCTCCATAGCGAGGGGAAAATGTCCTCACACCCAATACTGCGTGTGTTCGACATCACTCATTTTCAATCTAGTACAAAAGACTCGCTTATCCTAATTTTGGATGCTTCGTGCCGGGATGGGCCCGGCGGCCCGTCAGGTCCATGCCTTGTCCGCTAGTGTGCGGGCTGGATCGCCGTGACGGTCAGGGTATCGTCGATGCTCTCGGCATGAAATTTCACCGCATCGCCCACTTTGAGGCCTTTCATCAGTTCCGGCGGCTGCACCCGGAACACCATGGTCATGGCGGGCATGTCGAGGTTGACGATCGGCCCGTGACGCAGGGTGAGCTTGCCATTGGCGGCATCCACCCGGCGCACGACGCCATCGGTCATCACATTGGCCTGTGCGGCCGGCGGGTTCACAGGTTCGGCGTGCAGCGGCACGGCGATCGTCAGGGCGGCCAGCAAGGGAATCCAGATCTTCATTTTTCAGTTCCTAAACGTATCGATATAAACATGGCATTTAATGACCGGCGTGGCCGGCGGGTTTGCGTACGCTCACCTCGACATCGCCCGGGGCACCCCGGGGCGAGGCAGCGGAGGGCGCGCGCATCGGTTCGGCCATCGCGCCGGCAAGCTCGCGCGCCTGCGTGCCGGGCGGCTGCTTGTACCAGCCGGGGTCGGAATAGTCGCCGCGCTTCTGCCCGCTGCGCACCTTCATCACGCTGAACATACCGCCCATCTCGACCGGGCCGTAGGGGCCTCGGCCGGTCATCATCGGCAGCGTGTTGTCGGGCAGCGGCATCTCCATTTCGGCCATGTCGGCCATGCCGCGCTCGCCCATCGCCATGTAGTCGGGAATGAGCTTGCTGATCTTCCCCGCCAGGCCGCTGTAATCGACGCCGATCATCGTCGGCACCGCATGGCCCATCGCATTCATGGTGTGGTGGCTCTTGTGGCAATGAAAGGCCCAGTCGCCTTCCTCGTCGGCGACGAATTCGATCTGGCGCATCTGGCCGACCGCGATGTCGACGGTCACTTCCGGCCAGCGCGCGGACTTCGGTACTGCACCGCCATCGGTGCCGGTCACCTCGAACTCCACGCCGTGCAGATGCATCGGGTGGTTGGTCATGGTGAGATTGCCCATGCGGATGCGCACGCGGTCATTCAACCGCACGTTGAGGCTGTCGATGCCGGGAAACGCGCGGCTGTTCCAGGTCCACAGATTGAAGTCGAGCATGGTGTTGACCGAGGGCGTGGCGCTGCCGGGGTCGATGTCGTAGGCGTTGATCAGGAAGCAGAAATCGCGGTCGACCGGTTCGATCGCCGGATGCCTGCCCTTCGGATGCGTCACCCAGAAGCCCATCATGCCCATCGCCATCTGCGTCATCTCGTCGGCATGCGGGTGGTACATGAAGGTGCCGGGGCGACGCGCGACGAATTCGTAGACGAAGGTCTTGCCCGGCTTGATCTGCGGCTGGGTCAATCCGCCGACGCCGTCCATGCCGTTGGGCAGGCGCTGGCCGTGCCAGTGGATGGTGGTGTGCTCGGGCAGGCGATTGGTGACGAAGATGCGCACGCGATCGCCTTCCACCACTTCTATCGTGGGGCCGGGGCTCTGGCCGTTGTAACCCCACAGATGCGCCTTCATGCCGGGCGCGATCTCGCGCACCACCGGCTCGGCGACCAGGTGGAACTCCTTCACGCCATCCTTCATGCGCCACGGCAGCGTCCAACCGTTGAGCGTCACCACCGGATTGTAGGGACGGCCGTTGGGCGGCAGCAATGGTGGCTGGGTATCGGGCTTGTCCATGCTGACCACTTCAGGGAGGGCCGCCAGGGCGGCCGGGCTCACCGTGGCGACAGCGGCTGCGCCGCCGAGTTTGAAAAAATCACGTCTTGAGGTCATGAAGAATCCTTTCAGTGTCCGCCCGCCGCATCGGCAGACGCGGGCGGGAGAGAGGTGACCGGGAGTTTGCCCGGCGTGCCGGCCAGCGCCATCTGCATGTCGGCGTCGGCGAGCCAGAAATCGCGCTGCGCCTCGATGGCGGCGTTGACCGACGCGATCTGCGAACGCGCATCGGCGAGCAGTTCGAACACGCCGATCAGCATGCCGTTGTAGCGATACTGGTTTTCCTCGGAAATGCGCTGCTTCAGCGGCACCACCTCGTCCCGCAGGTGCCGTGCGATGGCGTACTGGGTCTGCTGCATGGCATAGGCCTCGCGCACCTCGGAACGCGCGTTGACCGCGGTCTCGCGTGCGCGCTCGAGCGCCTGGCGGTAGCGCGATTCGGCCTGCACCACCCGGGTCTGCCCCCAGTCGAACAGCGGCAGTTCGAAGCTGATTTCGTAGCCGCGCTGCAAGGGCGCTTCGTTCGAACTGTTGCTGATGGCGCCCAGCTCCAGCACGTTGACGAAGCGTGTGCGGCGCGTAAGGCCCAGGTTCCTGGCCAGCGCCTCGGTTTGCAGCCGGGTTGCCTGCAGATCCAGGCGCGAATCCATGGCCTGCTGTTCGACATCCGGCAGCGCGGGCAGGGTTGCAGGCAGATCCGGCAAGCGTTCGGGCAATTGCAGCGCATCGCCATGGGGCAGGCCCAGCAGCCGGACCAGACGTTCGCGCGCCTGCAGCTTCGTCTGTTCGGCACGCGCCACCGCCAGTGCGGCGTCCGCATAGAGCGACTGCTCGCGTGCCTGTTTCAGCTTGCTCCAGTTGCCGACCTGCGCCATACGGCGCGCCAGTTCCGCGCCGGCTTCGGCAGCATCCATCGTCTGCTGCTGGTAATGCGCGGATTGCTTCGCCGCCACCGCGACGACCCAGGCCTTGCGGGTGTCCGCCGCCAGCCGCAGCACGTTCAGAACCAGTTCGCGCCGGGTCTGCTCGAACAGCCGCTGCTCGATGTCGATGCGCATCGGCATGGTCAGCAGCCGCATCAGGTTGAGATGCAGGCTGCGTTCCCATTCCACCTCGCTGCCCCGCGTGAGACGGCCGATGGACACGCCCGGGTTCGGCAGGCGCTGCGCCGCGACCCAGTCGGCCTCGGCGATGCCGAGCGTGTTGAAGGCCGCCTGCAGGCCGGGATTGTTGAGCAGCGCGATCTGCACCGCGTCGTCCGCTGAAAGCGGTTGCGCCAGCAGCGCATCGATGCGCGCCTGCGTTTGCGACCGGGCTGCTTCGTCGCGCGCCCAGACGACATCCTTCTGGATGCGCGACTGGGTGGCGGACTGGACCGCGCCGAAGCCGCCGTCAGCCGAAAAGCTCGCGCAGCCGCCCAGCAGGACGGCAGACAGCACGGCGAGGGCCAGCGTACGCGGCACAGGAAAAGTCGGATGCATGGCCGTCCCCTCAGTGCGCATGATGGGCCTGCCCGGTCTGATCCGGGGCCTCGCCGGTTTGCTGCGACTCGCGCAGATAAGTACGCCAGCCGCCGATTTCGCCCACCCGGTCGTTGGCCTTGCGCCAGTCCTGCAATGCGTCCTCGCGCCAGGCCCGATAGTGCGCGAAAGGATTGGATACCGCCGGCGGAGAAGCCGGGGCTTCGGCAGCCTGTGCGGCAGGCAACGCTGCCAGCCACACAGAAGCCGCCGTCAGGCCAAGGAGCGATGCGCGCGCCAACGGCGCCGCATGGCATAAGAAAAGTTTCAACATGATCGTCCTCGCAAGTTCGCGGCAGGATCGCCGCGCGCAAAACGGAACCGCGCGTCGTCGCGCGGGGCTCAGGCGAGGGCGGTTCGGGGTGGACGGTCGAGACTGTCGGGAATGAAGCCGCTGAACGATGCGGCAGGCTGCGGAGCGAAGTGGTGTGCGATCGGGACGACCGGGGTGCTGTCGGCGAACCCGATCGGCAAGGCCGTGGCCAGTGCGCAGGCGGCGCAGAACTTGCATTCGTGCTGGCCGGGCGGGGGCTGCGGCTGGTCGGGCGTGTGGCAGTCCGCCATGGTCATGGCTTCGTCGGGCATCGCCATCTGTTCCATCGCTGCACGGTCCGGCAGGATGCAGACCTGCATGGCGGAATAGGCAAACGCCTGCGCCGGCAGGGTCAGCATCAACAACAACAGCAGGAATCGTCGGAGTCGGGTGCGCACGCGGAAAGTGTAATCAAAAAGCGAAAGCTGACAAGTGACCGGGCGCAGCGGCCCGGGTTCCCCGCCGCTCATGGGCGACGCTTGCGCGGTTCGTAGTGCACCACGGCTCGCATGATCTCGGAATAGGGGAAATCGGCAATGTCGCCGAAACGCACCCGCCCCTGCAGCACGCTGGCGGCAATGTCGGTCGCCTCGTCGGTCGGGCCATCCAGCGCAGCCGACAGCCCACGCACGCCGCCGCATTGGGCACGGATCTCCTTGCCGAACGGCCATGGCGCATCGGGGTTGATCCTGAGCGCGAACTGCGCGTTCTCGTGCAGGTCCTGGTAAAACGCCAGGCAATGCTCGCGTACCGTGGGATCGCTGCAGGCAATCGCCTCGCGCTCGGCAAGATTCAGCTTGCGCGAGCGGTCGCAGCTCACGCAGCGCGACAACAGGGCCCGCTCGAATGGGCAGCTGTATTCGATGTAGGCTTTTCTAGCCAGCCGATAAGCGTCTTCGTTGTATTCAGCCATCGCAGCTTAATCAGTGTTGATCAGCAACCGCCGTACGCGTCCCGGGCGACAGGTCGCGACAGTGGGTGAGCAACTTTACCAGTCGTCGCCCGACAAGCGCTGATCCAGTTCCCGCTCCGCCATCAGCGTGTCCTGGGCAGCGATCTCGTTCTCGGCGAAGATCATCTTGTATTTGTCGCCGGTCTTGGGATCGAGCGTCTTGCGCAGTTCGTTGGTGTGGGCCTTGGCTTCCTTGAAGCTCGCCCATTCGCCCTGCTTTTCCAGCACTTTGAACATTCCCAGACGGAAAACGTAGTAAGGCATGGCGGATCCTCAGTTCAGCCGGCCGTGGCACTGCTTGTACTTCTTGCCCGAACCGCACGGGCAGGGATCGTTGCGGCCGACCTTGGGATAGCCCTCGCCCGCAGCCGCAGCCTGGTCGACTTCGGCAAAGTCCTGGCTCTCGTCGTACTCGGTATGCTGGAATTGGACGTTCGATGGCTCGCGTGGCTCGACTGCCTCCACATCCTCGGGTGCGCGGATCTGCACGGTGGTGGTGATCTGCGTCACCTCGGTCTTGATCGCGGTCAGCATGGCGGAGAACAGTTCGAACGCCTCGCGCTTGTATTCCTGCTTCGGCTGCTTCTGCGCATAACCGCGCAGGTGGATGCCCTGGCGCAGATGATCCAGCGCCGACAGGTGCTCGCGCCAGTGGGTGTCCATGCTTTGCAGCATCACCGCGCGTTCGAACTGGCGCAGGCCGTCGCCGCCGACCTGGGCTTCCTTTTCCCGATAGATCGCGTCGGCAGCCTCGAGAATCTTCTTGCGCAGGCCTTCCTCATTCAAGGTCTTGTCCTCGTCCAGCCATTGCTGCAGCGGCAGATCGAGCGAGAACTGCGCCGCCAGCGACTTTTCGAGGCCCGCCACGTCCCATTGCTCGTCCATGCTGCCCGGCGCAATGTGCAGGTTGACGGTTTCGTCCAGCACGTCGTCGCGCATGGCGCGGACGGTGTCGCCGATGTCGGCGCTCGCCAGCAGTTCGTTGCGCTGCTCGTAGATCACCTTGCGCTGGTCGTTGGAGACGTCGTCGTATTCGAGCAGCTGCTTGCGGATGTCGAAGTTGCGCTGTTCGACCTTGCGCTGCGCGTTTTCGATCGCGCGCGTCACCCACGGATGCTCGATCGCCTCGCCCTCGGGCATCTTCAGGCGGTTCATGATCGCAGCGACGCGGTCGGATGCGAAGATGCGCAAGAGCGGGTCTTCCAGCGACAGGAAAAAGCGGCTGGAGCCGGGGTCGCCCTGGCGCCCCGAACGGCCGCGCAACTGGTTGTCGACGCGGCGCGACTCGTGGCGCTCGGTACCGATGATGTGCAGCCCGCCGGCCGCCACCACGGCGTCATGACGCGGCTGCCAGTCGGTCTTCAGCGCGGCGATGCTCGCGTCCTTCTCCGCGTCGGACAGCGTCTCGTCGGTGCGGATCGCGTCGATCTCCTTCTGGATGCTGCCGCCCAACACGATGTCGGTACCGCGGCCCGCCATGTTGGTGGCGATGGTGATGCCGCCCGGCATGCCTGCCTGCGCGATCACCTCGGCTTCGCGGGCGTGCTGCTTGGCGTTCAGCACGTTGTGCTGCAGTCCGGCTCGGGTCAGTTCGGCGGACAGATGCTCGTTGGCCTCGATCGACGTGGTGCCGACCAGCACCGGCTGGCCGCCGGCATTGCGCGCGCGAATGTCGTTGATCACCGCCTGGTCACGCTCCTTGGCGGTCCGGTAGACCTGGTCGTGCTCGTCCTTGCGGATCATCGGCCGGTGGGTCGGGATGACCACGGTTTCCAGGCCGTAGATGCTCTGGAATTCGAAGGCTTCGGTGTCCGCCGTGCCGGTCATGCCCGACAGCTTCTGGTACATGCGGAAGTAGTTCTGGAAGGTGATCGACGCCAGGGTCTGGTTTTCCTTCTGGATCGCCACGCCTTCCTTGGCTTCCACCGCCTGGTGCAAGCCTTCCGACCAGCGGCGGCCGCTCATCAGGCGGCCGGTGAACTCGTCGACGATGATGACTTCGCCGTTCTGCACCACGTAGTGCTGGTCGCGGAAATACAGCGCGTGCGCGCGCAGCGCGGCGTACACGTGGTGCATCAACATGATGTTGGAGGCGTCGTAAAGACTGCCGCCGGGCAGCAGCAGCCCCATCTCGGTGAGAATTTCCTCGACCTTTTCGTGTCCGGTTTCGGACAACAGGACCTGACGCGATTTCTCGTCGACCGAGTAATCGCCCTCGGATTCCTCGTCCTTCTGCCGGATCAGCCGCGGCGGCACCAGGTTGACCTGCTGGTACAGCGCAGTGTTCTCTTCCGATTGCCCCGAAATGATCAGCGGCGTGCGCGCCTCGTCGATCAGGATCGAGTCGACCTCGTCGATGATGCCGAAGGCCAGCGGACGCTGCACCTTCTCGCTCATCTGGTAGACCATGTTGTCGCGCAGGTAGTCGAAGCCGTATTCGTTGTTGGTGCCGTAGGTGATGTCGGCGGCGTACGCGGCCTGTTTTTCGTCGTGCGGCATTTGCGACATGTTGACGCCGGTGGTCAGCCCGAGAAAGCCGTAAAGCCGGCCCATCGACTCCGCATCCCGGCTGGCCAGGTAATCGTTCACCGTCACCACGTGCACACCCTTGCCCGCCAGCGCGTTCAGGTAGGCCGGCAAGGTCGCCATCAGCGTCTTGCCTTCGCCGGTGCGCATCTCGGCGATCTTGCCGTCGTGCAACACCATGCCGCCCACCATCTGCACGTCGAAATGGCGCATGCCAAGCACCCGGCGGGAGGATTCGCGCACCACGGCAAAAGCTTCCGGCAGCAGCTTGTCGAGCGTCTCGCCGTTTTCGAGCCGCGACTTGAACTCGGTCGTCTTGCCTGCCAGTTCGGCGTCGGATAATTTCTCCATCGCCGGCTCCAGCGCATTGATCGCTTTCACCTTTTGCAGGTATTGTTTGACCAGCCGGTCGTTGCGGCTGCCGAAGACTTTCTTGACGAGGGATTGCAGCATGAGGAATCCGAAATGCCCGCAGGACGCGGTAAACCGTTGAATCTTAACATAGCGGGGCCGGCATCCCGTGACGCCGGCGTGTCACGCCCATGAGTGCCTCGAGCCTGGCCGACCTGCTCGCCAGCCAACTGCCGAACGGCCTGGCCATACGCGCCCGGACCCTGCTGAAGACCCAGGCCGCGCTCGATCGTTCCCTGCCCGCTGCGTTGGCCGGGCACATTCGCGTCATGCAGCTGGATAACGAGGTATTGAGCCTCGCCTGCGACAGCGGGGCCGTCGCCAGCCGCCTGCGCCACCAGACCGACGCGTTGATCGCCAGCCTCGGCAAGCATGGAATCGTGGCGACGGCGGTACGCGTCAGCGTCAACCCCGAGTTGCTGGCGCGCTATGTCCATCCGGTCGAGAAAACCGGCCTGCCGCCCGCCGCACTGGAGGGGCTGGCGCATCTCAATGCGGAAATCGAGGACGGTCCGCTGAAGGACGCCCTGGACAAGCTGTTGCGCCACCACCGGAAAACCTGATCAAGCTGGCCTGGCCCGCCAGCCGCGCTCGTTCTATTGCACGTTGAACTAAATATTGCTCGCTCGCCGAAAACAGCCCGGCCGATGTCATACTGCCCGCATTGACCCCATGCCCCGCATGGGTGTTTGCTAACATCGCGCGCGCCCCGTTTCTCTCGTATATGTACTCAGCACACCGTATTTTCAAGCGCCAGCGCCTGCTCCTGTGGCTGAGCATCCTGTTGGCAGCCGGCTTCTTCGCCACCACGCTCAGCAGCTACTACGTGTCGAAACAGGCGATCCTGAATGCCATCGTCGCCCAGGAACTGCCGCTCACATCGAGCAATATCTATTCGGAAATCCAGAAAGACCTGGTGCGGCCCGTGCTCATCTCGTCGACCATGGCGCACGACACCTTCCTGCGCGACTGGGTTGTGGGCGGAGAGCAGGACGTCGGCGCCATGGCCCGCTATCTGCGGGAGATCAAAACGCGCTACGGCGCATTCAGCAGCTTCTTCGTGTCCGAGCGTAGCGCCAACTACTACACCGGCGAGGGCATCCTGAAGCAGGTGTCGCCGAAGGCACCCCGCGACGTCTGGTACTACCGGGTGCGCGCCATGTCGGAACCCTACGAGATCAATGTCGACCCCGATCTCGCCAACCGGGATGCACTGACCATCTTCGTCAACTATCGCGTCTTCGACTTCGACGGCCGCTTTCTCGGCGCCACCGGCGTCGGGCTCACCGTGGATGCCGTGCGCCATCTCATCTCGAATTACCAGCAGCGCTTCCAGCGCACCATCTATTTCGTGGATGCGCGCGGCAAAACCGTCCTGTTCGGCAACCAGTCCGGACGCCAGGAAACCGACCTGCGCGCGACGCCGGGCCTGCGCGACGTCGTCGACCGCGTCCTGCGTGAAAAATCCGGTTCCTATCAGTTCAGGGACAGTCACGGCCTGCATCTTCTCAATGTGAACTACATCCCCGAACTCAAGTGGTATCTGTTCGTGGAAAAAGGCGTGGATGCCGCGCTGGCCGACATCCGTCAGACCCTCTACGTCAATCTCGCGGTATGTCTGGGCATTACGCTGCTGGTGCTCTTCCTGACCCATATCGCGCTCGCGCGGTACCAACAACGCATCGAGGACATGGCCGCCACCGACAAGCTCACCGGCCTGCTCAACCGCCAGGCCTTCAGCATCCTGATCGACAAGACCTTTGCCGAATACCGGCGCGACCCGCGCCCGATTTCCATCCTGCTGATCGACATCGATCACTTCAAATCGATCAACGACCGGTTCGGGCACATCGGCGGCGATCGCATCCTCAGCCAGGTCGCGGTCTCGCTTCAGAAAGGGCTGCGGGCATCGGATATCGCCATCCGTTAGGGCGGAGAAGAATTTCTCGTCGTACTCAAGGGCAGCACCCTCGAACAAGGACAGCATGTCGCCGAACAGTTGCGCCTGAAAATCGAGCAGACGCAGTTCGCCGTCGACGCACAACCGGTCTCGGTCACCGTCAGCATCGGCGTCAGCCAGTATGACGGCGCGGAATCCTACGAACAGGCCATCAGCCGCGCGGACGCCGGCCTCTATGCGGCGAAGCATGGCGGCCGCAATCGTGTCTGCGTGGCGCCGCGCGCCTAGGGCCATCATTGATTGCCCACCTGGACGCGGATTCGAGACGGTCGCTTGCAGCCGCCCGGCAAGTCCCTTCCTCGGGCCGCGCCTGTTTCCTCTCGCCCATGAAAACAAAAAGGCCGCATCCGTAGATGCGGCCTTTCCGTTACAGCGGGTTGCGCGCTTACTTGACGACCAACTCCACGCGACGGTTCTTGGCACGACCTTCGCGGGTGGCGTTGCTGGCGATGGGCTTGGTCTCGCCATAACCCTGGGTGGTCAGCCGATCGGCGGCGATGCCTTTGTTGACGAAATAGTCGTACACCGACTTGGCACGGCGCTCGGACAGGCCCTGGTTGTACTGCTTGGTACCGGTGCTGTCGGTGTGCCCGACCACGTCCACGCTGATGTCCTTGCGACGGTTCAGCACGGTCACGGCCTCGTCGAGGATGGTGATGGCATCCGGGCGCAGGCGGGCGGAGTCAAACTCGAAATTCACGCCTTCCAGGATCACCACCACATCGCCCGACTTGGCTTGATCGAGTTGCTGCGCCTGCGGAGTCGTGAGCGCCGCTGCGGCAGGCTCCGGCTGCACGACAGGCGCAGGTGCGGGAGCAGGCATGGGAGCGGGCTCGGCAACGGGGGCGGGCGCGGGTTCCGGCTTGGGCATGGGCTGGGCTTTCTGGCCCAGGGCAAAATTCAGGCCGACGCTGATGATCGCGTCGCCGAAATCATTCGCCCCGAACGCCTTGGTGGAGTTGCCGTCCATGCGGTAGCGTGCGTCGGCACGCAGGGAAATATTGTCGGTCAGGCGCTTCATGATGCCGAGGCCGATATTGCCCATCAGGCCGGTGTCATGCTTGCCCGGGATGTCGGTATACAAGGCGCCCAGGCCCACCACGCCATAGGGCGTAAAGTCGGCATTGCGGTTGAAGAGATACAGCGCGTCGACCCCCAGACCCCACAGGTCGTATTTGCCGCTGCCGGTCTTGTAATCAAGCGAACTGCCCGTCAGCGACAACTCCATGTTCAGGTGTTCGGTGATGGGCTTGCCGAGTGCCAGGCCGCCACCCCAGCCGTCGTCGGCCTGGCGATCGTTGTCGGAAAAAGTGTAGTTCACGGTCGGCGCGACGTAGAGGCGGTCGTCCGCCGCGTGCGCCTGCAGGGCGGTGCCGGCAAGGGCGATGAGGACTGACAGGGTCTTGATATGCATAGGGTTACTCCTTGGGATCTGTGGGATTCAAAATGGGCGGATCTTCAACAATAAGCTAGCGCCCCCGCACCAGCAGGAGAGCGGTCTGGCGCAATGTTACTCCTCCAGGGTTTTGTATGGATAGCCTCGGCGGCCTTGCCAATACGCCATTCCACCCTGATTTTCGCAAGCGCCGTCGCGGAATGCGCCTTGTTTAGTACTCGATAGGGTCCGCACGCTTCGTCGTTTTATAGCATCAATTCCATGCCTTTGCTGTGGCCTTTCCACATCGTTGCTCATCTCAGCACCACGCGTTCCACCACAAACAACAAAGCGGCAACAAAGCCGAAAACGATCGCGAAACGCAGCACGCGGCCCATATACCCGAGATATTTCCGATTGCCGGTGAACAGCCAGGCCAAGCCGAGCGCAGCCACCGCTATGAGCAGGGCGACGATCAGTAGCCGGATGACGATCATCAGGCTGTGAGCGGATGCAGGCGCAGGAAAGCGGCCGGCACCTCCTCGTCATGCGCGAAGCTGACGAATTCCCAGGACTCCCGATGCTGCAGCAACTCGCGCAGCAGCGCATTGTTGAGTGCATGGCCGGATTTGTAGGCCTCGAAGGCACCGATGACCGGATGTCCCAGCAGATAGAGATCGCCAATGGCGTCGAGCACCTTGTGTTTGACGAACTCGTCGTCGTAGCGCAGTCCATCCTGGTTCAGCACGCGGTATTCGTCCATGACGATGGCGTTGTCGAGCGACCCGCCCAGCGCGAGTCCGCTGTTGCGCAAGGCCTCGACCTCGTGCATGAAGCCGAAGGTGCGGGCGCGCGCGACTTCCTTCGTGTAGGCCGTGTCGGCGAAATCGATGCTGACGGTCTTGCCGCTCTTGTCGAACACGGGGTGCTTGAAGTCGATGGTGAACTCGACCTTGAAGCCGTTGTGCGGAACGAAACGCGCCCATTTGTCGCCGTCCTTCACCTCGATCGGCTGCGTGATGCGCACATACTGCTTCGCCGCATCCTGCTCGACGATGCCGGCGGACTGCAGCAGGAACACGAACGGCGCCGAGGAGCCGTCCATGATGGGAATCTCCGGGCCAGTCAGGTCGACCAGCAGATTGTCGATCCCCAGGCCGGCGAGCGCCGACATCAGATGCTCGACGGTCGACACCTTGGCCGGACCGGACTCGAGCATCGAGCACAGCCGGGTGTCGGTGACCAGATAGGGGTCGGCCTTGAGGTCGACCGGCGGGTCGAGATCCATTCGCCTGAACACGATGCCGGTATTGGGCCCGGCAGGGCGCAGGGTCATCTCGACCTTGACGCCGGAATGCAGGCCGACGCCGGTCGCCTTGACGGGCGTTTTAAGAGTACGTTGCTTGATCATTCCGTCATTTTAACCGGTCGCGCGACGGGCAACCCTATACATGGAACGGGAATAGGACCCGGCTCCATGTGGACGAGTTCACCCGGCATGGGATTCCCCACGCAAAGGACTCCGATCCACGATGGGCGGAAGTCCATCGTGGAATCGTACGCGGCAACAACCTCGTTCAGTCCGCCTGGCGACGCAGAAAGGCCGGGATGTCCAGGGTGTCGATGCCGGAATCGGTCATCGCCTGGATGGTCCGGCTGCGACGGCTGGTCATCACGCTGGGCAGTTCCTCGCCGTTGCCGTTCACCATCATCGGCGCATCGTCGGTGCCGGTGCGGATGATCTGCATCGGCTTCTGGCTCTGCCGGGCGACCGGGTTGCCCAGGCCGGTAGCGACCATGGTGACGCGCAGGGCGTCTTCCATCGTGTCGTCCAGCACCTGGCCGACGATGACGGTGGCTTCTTCCGCGGTGAAGCCCTTGATGGTGTTCATCACTTCGTGGATTTCCTTCATCTTGACGGTCGACGAAGCGGTGATGTTGACCAGTACGCCGCGCGCGCCGGCGAGGTTGACGTCTTCCAGCAGCGGGCTGGCGACAGCCTGCTCGGCAGCGATGCGCGCACGGTTTTCGCCGCTGGCCTGGGCCGAGCCCATCATCGCCATGCCCATCTCGCTCATCACGGTGCGCACGTCGGCAAAGTCGACGTTGACCAGGCCCGGGCAGTTGATGACTTCGGCGATGCCGCCGACGGCGCCATGCAGCACGTTATTGGCGGCCTTGAAGGCGTCGAGCATGGAGACGTCGTCGCCCAGCACCTGCATCAGCTTCTCGTTCGGAATGATGATCAGGGAATCGACATGACGGGACAGCGCCTCGATGCCGGCGTTGGCGGCACGCACGCGCTTGCCTTCGAACATGAAAGGCTTGGTGACGACCGCCACCGTCAGGATGCCGAGTTCCTTGGCGACTTCGGCCACCACCGGCGCCGCGCCGGTGCCCGTACCGCCACCCATGCCGGCGGTGATGAACAGCATGTCCGCCCCGTCGATCAGTTCGGCAATGCGCTCGCGGTCTTCCAGCGCGGCTTCGCGGCCGACATCCGGGTTGGCGCCGGCGCCCAGGCCCTTGGTCACGCCATTGCCCAGTTGCAGCTGCAGCTTGGCCTGGTTGCGCTTCAGTGCCTGCGCGTCGGTGTTGATGGCGATGAACTCCACGCCATTCAGCCCGGAGCTGATCATGTGATCGACCGCATTGCCGCCACAACCGCCCACGCCGATGACCTTGATCACTGCGTCCTGGGTGTCTACATCCATCAGTTCAAACATATTGCTTCCTCCTTTTTTGCCCAATCAAAAACCACACTCGAAAATCCTTTGGCGTGTTTGCCTCGATGTACCGATACACCCGACACCACCGCCAAATACCGTTTCAACGTCGTTCGCACGGCGTCAAAAATTCCCCTTGAACCAGCTCTTCATGCGTTCGAAGATGTCCTTGAAGTTGCCGCTGGACAACTTCGGCGCATCGCGTCCGCGCGCTTCCAGGCCTGCCATCAACAGGCCCATGCAAGTGGCATAGCGCGGATTGCGCATGACATCCGACAGTGCGCCCTCATAGCGCGGCCAGCCCATCCGCACCGGCATGTGGAAGACTTCCTCGCCGAGCTCGACCATGCCCTGCATCGCCGCCGAACCGCCGGTAATGACGATGCCGGACGACAGCAGTTCCTCGAATCCGCTGCGGCGCAATTCGGCCTGCACCAGCGAGTACAGTTCTTCCATGCGCGGCTCGATGAACTCGGCCAGCGTCTGGCGGGACAGCGTACGCGGCGGGCGGTCGCCGATGCCGGGCACCTCGATCATGTCGCGCGCGTCGGCCAGCTGTCGCAAGGCGCATCCGTATTGCACCTTGATGTCCTCGGCCTCTTTCGGTGGCGTACGCAGCGCCACCGCGATATCGTTGTTGACCTGGTCGCCCGCCACCGGAATGACCGCGGTATGACGGATCGCGCCGTTGGTGAACACGGCGATGTCGGTGGTGCCGCCGCCGATATCCACGAGGCAGACGCCGAGTTCCTTCTCGTCTTCGGTCAGCACCGCCATCGCCGAGGCGAGCGGCTGCAGTACCAGGTCGGCGACTTCGATCCCGCAGCGGCGTACGCACTTGATGATGTTCTGTGCCGCCGACACCGCGCCGGTGACGATGTGCACCTTCACTTCCAGGCGCACCGCGCTCATGCCGAGCGGGTCGCGTACGTCTTCCTGGCCGTCGACAATGAATTCCTGCGGGATGGTGTGCAGGATCTGCTGGTCGGTCGGGATGTTCACCGCGCGCGCGGTATCCACCACGCGATCGACATCCATCTGGCTGATTTCCTTGTCCTTGATGGCGAACATGCCGTGCGAGTTGAAGCTCTTGATGTGGCTGCCGGCGATGCCGGTGTACACCTCGCGGATCTTGCAGTCGGCCATCAACTCGGCTTCTTCCAGCGCGCGCTGGATGGCGTTGACGGTGGCTTCGATGTTGACCACCACGCCGCGGCGCAGGCCGCGCGACGGATGCGTGCCCATGCCGATGACCTCGAGCAGACCTTCGTCGTTGATTTCCGCAACGATGCAGACGATCTTGGACGTGCCGATGTCGAGACCGACGACGAGGTTTTTGGGATCTCTTGGCTTACTCATGTTGCGGTGCACTCATGTTTCACTCGATTTGAAAGGGGTCACGCCGTTCGGCATGCGCACGGCGAAGCCGTCGGTGTAGCGCAGGTCGACCATCAGCGGGATCGGGGGGACGGCCGCAACCTGTCCGTCCTTTGCCGGCTGCTGGCCGAACAGACGCGGATACAGCGCGACGAAACGCGCCAGCCGCTTGTCGGTCTGCATTCGGCCAAGCGCCAGCTGCATGCCGTTGTCGAGGCGCATGCGCCAGGCGCGGCGCGGCGACAGCCGCAATTCGTCTATCGTCATGCGCAGGGGAGCCAGTGCCGCCTGATAGCGGCGATAGGTCGCGACCACCTCGGTGCTGCTGCCATCGGGGCCGACGAGACGCGGCAGCTTGGTGGACACGGCGGCGCCAAACACCTCGCCGGTCTCGCTCACGAGGGCGTCGTCGTTCCAGCGGGCGAACGGCACATGCTCGGTGAGCGAGACCACCAGGGTATCGGGCCAGCGGCGCTCCACGCGCGCTTCGCGCACCCAGGGCAGTTTCTCCAGGCTGTTGCGCACATGCTCGAGATCGACGGTGAAGAAGGTCCCGCGTACCTGACGCTCGGCCACCAGGCGGATCTGCGCCTCGGTGACGTGCGCCACCGGTGTTTTCACCTCGATGGTGTGCAGGGCGAACCACGGCTGTGCCGCCACCCAGCTGGCCGTGCCATAGGCCAGCAGGCCGAGCGCGCCCCAGGTCAGCACGCGGGCGACCTGCGACAGCGGATGGGCGGCGAGCTCCGGAGACCTCACAGCGTCTGCTCCAGTATCTTCATGCACAAGGCGTCGAAATCCAGGCCGGCGACGCGCGCAGCCATCGGCACCAGGCTGTGGTCGGTCATGCCGGGCGAGGTGTTCACCTCCAGCAGGTAGGGATTGCCGAGGCTGTCCAGCATGACGTCGACCCGTCCCCAGCCGCGCCCGCCGACCAGGCGGAAAGCATCGAGCGCCAACTTCCGCAACGCCATTTCCTGCGCCTCCGGGAGTCCCGCCGGGCAGTGGTATTGGGTGTCGTTGCGCAGGTATTTGGCTTCGAAGTCGTAGAAGGCCTTGTCTTTCGCGGGCTCCAGCCGGATCAGCGGCAGGGCGGCCTCGCCGAGAATGCCGACGGTGAATTCGGCGCCGTCGATGAACTTCTCGGCCAGCACCAAGGTGTCGTGTTCGGCGGCGGTCTCGTAGGCGGCCTTCAGCGTGCCCGGTTCGGTCACCTTGCTCATGCCGATGCTCGATCCCTCGCGGGCGGGCTTCACGAAAATGGGCAGGCCCAGCTTCTTTTCCGCTGCGGCAAAATCGCTGGCGGCGGTGAGGATGTCCCAGTCCGCCGTCGGCAGCCCGGCGGCGCGCCACAGCAGCTTGGTGCGCCACTTGTCCATGCCGATGGCCGACGCCATCACGCCGCTGCCCGTATAGGGAATGCCCAGCAGCTCGAGTGCGCCCTGCATGCACCCGTCCTCGCCGTAGCGTCCATGCAGCGCGATGAAGACCCGGTCGAACTCGCCCGTGATGAGGTCGCCGAGATTGCGGTTCGCCGGGTCGAATGCGTGCGCATCGACGCCCTGCCGGGTCAGCGCGGCCAGCACCGCTGCGCCGCTATTGAGCGACACCGGCCGTTCCGCCGACGTGCCGCCCAGCATCACGGCGACTTTTCCGAACACCTTCGCCGATTCGATCGTGCTCACTGACGTTCTCCAATAATTCTCACTTCGCGGATCAACCGCACATTGGTGCGCGTCTCCACGGTCTCTTCCACATGCTCGATCAGGCGCTCGATGTTGGCCGCCGTGGCGTTACCTGTATTGACGATGAAGTTGGCATGCTTGGTCGACACCTGCGCGCCCCCGATCCTGAAACCCTTGAGGCCACAGCTCTCGACCAGCCGGGCCGCATAGTCGCCAGGAGGATTGCGGAACACCGAACCGGCGTTGGGCAGATTCAGCGGCTGCGACGCAATGCGTTTTTTCAGCAAGTCCTTGATGGTTTCGCGCGAGGCCGCGCCATCGCCACGCGCCAGGCGGAACCAGCCGCCGATGAACCATTCCTGATGCGGAAGCTTCAGCGCGACATGGCGGTAGCCGGTCACATATTCATCCGGCAACCGCTCGTTCAGCTGGCCGTCGCGATCCAGGGTTTGTACCTGCACCAGCTTGTCCCAGGTTTCGCTGCCGTAGCAGCCCGCGTTCATCGCGATGGCACCGCCGACGGTGCCGGGAATGCCGGCCCAGAATTCGCCGCCGACGAGATCGTGGTTGGCGGCAAAACGCGCCAGCTTGGGCGAGGCGACGCCTGCCTGGGCATACACCAAGGCTGTGTCGACATCCGCCGGCGCCGGCGGCAATCCATGCGTACGGCTTTCGATAGCCAGTTTTTTCAGCACGCCGTGCAACAAAATCACCACGCCGGCGACCCCGCCGTCACGTACCAGCAGATTGCTGCCCAAGCCCACCATGTGGACGCTTTCGTGCGCCGGGACCGAGCGGATCAGCCAGGTCAAATCCTCGAGGTCGGCCGGAATGTAGACGCGTTGCGCGGCACCGCCTGCACGCCACGACACATGCTTCTTCATCGGTTCGTTGTAGAGGAAGTGTCCGCGCAGGACCGGCGCGCCCCCGCCCGCCATGTCGACTTCGCTCATGCGATAGTCATGCCGCATGGTTTGTCCTCCCGGCGGATTCCGAACCCAGTGTGGGCGCCACCTGGCCGATACTGCCGGCCCCCATCACCAGCACCACGTCGCCCGCCTGCACGAGATCGCGCACCGTGGCAGGCACATCGGTCACGTTTTCCACGAACACCGGCTCGACCTTGCCCGCCACGCGCACCGCACGCGCCAGCGCACGGCCGTCGGCCGCCACGATGGGGGCCTCGCCGGCCGGGTACACCTCGGTCAATACCAGTACGTCGGTTTCCGACAGGACTTTCACGAAATCCTCGAAGCAGTCGCGCGTGCGCGTGAAACGATGCGGCTGGAACACCAACACCAGACGCCGGCCGGGAAAGGCGCCACGCGCTGCGGCGAGCGTAGCGGCCATCTCGACCGGGTGATGGCCGTAGTCGTCGACCAGGCAATACTTCCCGCCGCCCTTCGCGGACAACTCACCGTAGCGCTGGAAGCGGCGACCCACGCCATGGAACTCGGCAAGCGCCTTGACGATGGCGGCATCGTCGGCACCGACTTCGCTCGCCACGGCAATTGCCGCCAGCGCATTCAGCACGTTGTGCATGCCCGGGTGATTCAGCATCACGTCGAGATCGGCCATGCCCTCGCGCTTGACCGTGAAACGCATCTGGCCGCGCTCGAAGCGCGGATTGACCGCACGCACCTGCGCCGCCTCGTCGAAACCGTAGGTGGTGATCGGCTTGGTGATGCGCGGCAAGATCTCGCGCACGTGCGGGTCGTCGATACACAGCACGGCCATGCCGTAGAAGGGAAGCCGTTGGCAGAAATCGACGAAGGCGGTTTTCAGGCGCTCGAAATCATGGCCATAGGTATCCATGTGATCGGCGTCGATGTTGGTGACGATCGCGATCACCGGCGTGAGATAGAGAAAGGACGCATCGGACTCGTCGGCCTCGGCCACCAGGAAATCGCCCTGGCCGAGCCGCGCGTTGGTGCCGGCCGCGGTGAGCTTGCCGCCGATCACGTAGGTCGGGTCCATGCCCGCTTCGCCGAGGATGCTGGCGACCAGGCTGGTCGTCGTGGTCTTGCCATGGGTGCCGGCGATCGCAATGCCCCGCTGCAGTCGCATCAGTTCGGCCAGCATCAACGCGCGCGGCACGATGGGGATCTTCTTCTCGCGCGCGGCGATCACTTCCGGGTTGGATTCCTGCACCGCGGTCGAGGTGACCACCGCATCGGCATCGGCAATATTTTCTGCCGCGTGGCCTCGATGAATGCGTGCACCGAGGCTGGCCAGGCGTTGCGTCACCGCATTGTCGGCGAGATCGGAACCAGATACCGCGTAGCCCAGGTTCAACAGCACTTCCGCGATGCCGCTCATGCCGACGCCGCCGATGCCTACGAAGTGGATGTGTTTGACGGCGTGCTTCATCAGGCGCGCCCTCCCTTGCTGACGCCCGACGCAGGCATCCGGCGACCCTCGCGACCGGTCGCATCCCGCAAGCGGGAACCCAGCTCCCTGCTCGGATCGACCATGCCAACAAAATGAATGTGTTTGACGGCGTGTTTCATTTCGCCAAAGCCTCGCAAATATCGGCGACCTGCCGGGTCGCATCGGGTTTGGCAAGTTCGAGTGCCTTGTCCGACATGGCGGCAAGCGTGGTGCGATCGAGGCCGCCGATCAGCGTCGCCAGTTTTTCCGCGGTGAGGTCCTTCTGCTGGATCAGCCACGCCGCGCCGGCGTCGGCGAGAAATTCGGCATTGCCGGTCTGGTGGTCGTCCACCGCAAAGGGGAAAGGCACCAGCACCGCAGGCACGCCGGCACAGGCCAGTTCGGCGACGGTCATCGCGCCCGCGCGGCAGATGGCAAAATCGCAGTCGCGATAGGCGGCGGCCATGTCCTCGATGTAATCGCGCACCTCGGCCTCGACGTCGGCGGCTGCATAATTCGCACGCAGCGCATCCAGGTGCTGACGACCGGACTGATGGACGACCTGCGGACGCTTGTCCGCAGGCAGCAGGGCCAGTGCCTGCGGAACCCGTTCATTCAGGGCCTGGGCGCCGAGACTGCCACCGACCACCAGCAGACGCAGCGGTCCGCTGTGCGCCATCGGCGCGGCGGCGGCAATGTCGGTGCGCACCGGATTACCTACCCATTCGGTCGTCACGCGACGGCATGGAATCGGTTTGTCGTGCGCATGGGTGAACACCTTGGGAAAAGCGGTCAGCACGCGGTCGGCAAGACAAGCCAGCACGCGGTTGGTGAGGCCGCCGATCGAATTCTGTTCGTGGATAACCAGCGGTTTGTTGAGCAGGCTCGCCATCATGCCGCCGGGGAAGGCGGTATAACCGCCCATGCCGAGCACGACATCGGGGCGGCGCTTGAGGATGGCGACGAGGCTCTGCCAGAAGGCGACCAGCAGGGTGGCCGGCAACAGCAGCTTTTTCAGCACGCCCTTGCCGCGCACGCCGCCCATGCTGACCCACACCATGTCGATGCCCGCCGCCGGCACCACGCGCGCTTCCAGCCCCGCCCGCGTGCCGAGCCAGAACACCTCCCAGCCGCGCGCGCGCAACGCGTCGGCCACCGCAAGCGCCGGGTAGACGTGACCGCCGGTGCCGCCGGCCATGACCATGAGCGTACGGTTCAGGGCGGCCATCAGAAGGTTTTTCCCCGCATCATCTGCCGGTGTTCCCAGTCGATGCGCAACAGGATGGTAACCGCCAGGCAGTTGGCGATGATGCCGCTGCCGCCGAACGACAGGAAAGGCAGCGTGAGGCCCTTGGTCGGCAAAAGGCCGACGTTCACGCCCATGTTGATGAGCGCCTGCACGCCGATCCAGATCCCGATGCCTTGCGCCACCAGTGCGCAGAAGTTGCGCTCGAGCTGGGCCGCGCGGTGGCCGATCACGAAGGCCTTGACGATGAGCCAGGCGAACAGGGCGATCACCACGACCACCCCGACGAAACCGAATTCCTCGGCGATCACCGCCATCAAGAAATCGGTGTGCGCTTCGGGCAGGTAGAACAGTTTCTCGATGCTGCCCCCCAAACCCAGGCCCAGCCACTCGCCGCGGCCGAAAGCGATCAGCGCATGCGACAGCTGATAACCCTTGCCATACGGATCGGCGAATGGATCCATGAAACCGAGCACGCGCTGCAGCCGATACGGCGACGTCAGGATCAGCAGGACGAAGCCGATCAGCAGCACCACCACCAACCCCGCAAACACTTTCCAGTTGAGGCCGCCGAGAAACAGAATGCCCATGGCGATCGACACGATGACGACGAAGGCACCAAAATCCGGTTCGCGAAGCAACAGGGCGCCGGCCAGCATCATCACCGCGGCCATCGGCAGGAAACCCTTCTTGAAATCGTGCATGAAGGCCGCCTTGCGCGTGGTGTAGTCGGCGGCATACAGCACGGCAAGGAACTTCATCAGTTCCGAGGGCTGCAGGTTGGCAAAGCCGAGCGGAATCCAGCGACGGCTGCCGTTGACCTCACGACCGATATGCGGAATCAGCACGACCACCAGCAACAGCAGGCCGGCAAGAAAGAGATAGGGCGCGGCCTGCTGCCACACCCGCATCGGCACCCGGAACGCGGCCATGCCGACCCCGACGCCCATGGCGATGAAGATCCCCTGCCGTATCAGGTAGTACTCGCCGTTGTGGTGGGTGTAGCGGGCAGCCTCGGCGATCGCGATCGACGCGGAGTAGACCATCACCAGGCCGATCGCCAGCAGGCCCATGGCCAGCCACAACAGGCTGAAATCGAGCTCGGCACTGGGTTTGGGCGCGCGCGCGGCGTAGAGCATCAGTTCGCCGCCCGTTCAGCCGCCAGCCTGTTCACGGCGGCGACGAACACTTCGGCGCGATGAACGTAGTTGCGGAACATGTCGAAGCTGGCGCAGGCGGGCGACAGCAGGACCGCATCGCCGGGATGGGCGAGACGCTGCGCCTGGCCCACTGCATCGGCAAGGCTGGTGGCCGCATACACGTCGACGCCACAGCCTGCGATGGCGGCATCGATCAGTTGTGCATCGCGTCCGATCAGCACCACGGCCCGGGCATTGGCTTCCACTGCCGCCTTGAGCGGACTGAAATCCTGCCCCTTGCCGTCGCCACCCAGGATCACCACCGCCTTGCGATTGCCCATGCCATACAGCGCGGCCTCGGTGGCGCCGACATTGGTGCCTTTCGAGTCGTCGTAGTAGGTCACGCCCTCGATCTCGGCGACCTTTTCCACCCGGTGCGGCAGCCCCTTGAAATGCAACAGGCCACGCAACAAGGCCTCCATCGGCAAATCCAGCGCGCGGGTCAGCGCCAGGGCCGCCAGGGCATTGGCCGCGTTGTGCAGGCCGGCCACCGGCAGCGCGGACAAGGGCATCAGCATGTCCCCGCCCAGGCAGAGTTCGTCCTCGCACAAACCGAAATTCTCGCCCTTCGGACAGCGATCCAGGCCGAAGCTCACCACGTGGCGGCCGGAGCGTGCCATGGCGAGACTGCGTGCATCGTCTCGGTTCACTATCTGCACGCCGTCGCCGCCATAGATGCGTGCCTTGGCGGCAGCGTAAGCGTCCATGTCTGGATAGCGATCCATATGGTCTTCCGACACGTTGAGCACCGTGGCGGCATCGGCGTTGAGACTGGTGGTCGTCTCGAGTTGGAAGCTCGACAATTCCAGCACCCACACCTGGGGCGCAGGGGCGATGCCCTGTTCGATTTCGACCAGCGCATCCAGCACCGGCAGGCCGATATTGCCGGCCACGCACGTGGTCAGCCCGGCCGTGCGACACATGTCGCCGCACATCGAGGTCACGGTGCTCTTGCCATTGCTGCCGGTGATGGCGATCACCCGCATCGGGCCGCTTGAACCGGTCGACGCGGCACGCTCAGTGTTGAGTGCATGGATTGCACGGGCGAACAGTTCCACATCCCCCACCACCTCGACGCCTGCAGCGACGGCACGCGCGACGGCCGGTTCGGCCAGCGGCACGCCCGGGCTGAGCACCAGCATGTCGGCCGCCTGTAGACGGGCATCGTCGAACGGACCGGTGAAGAGTGGCACCTGCGGCAGCCATTCCGCCAGGCGCGCAGCATGCGGCGGCGTCGCGCGGCTGTCGGCCACGCTCACCCGGGCGCCGCGCGCCGCCAGCCAGCGGGTGCATGACAGCCCGGTGTCGCCGAGGCCGAGCACCAGGACCTGCTTGCCGGAAAGGTTCAGGCTGTCGTAGTTCATCTCAGCTTCAGGCTCGACAGGCCGATCAGCACCAGCATCATGCTGATGATCCAGAATCGCACCACCACCTGGTTTTCCTTCCAGCCCTTCAGTTCGTAGTGGTGATGAATCGGCGCCATGCGGAACACGCGTTTGCCGGTGAGCTTGAACGAGGCGACCTGTACCATGACCGACAGGGTTTCCACCACGAACACGCCGCACATGATGAAGAGGATGATCTCCTGCCGCACGATAACGGCGACCACCCCGAGGGCCGCACCCAGCGCCAGCGCGCCGACGTCGCCCATGAAGACTTCCGCCGGATAGGCGTTGAACCACAGAAAGGCCAGCCCCGCACCCGCCATCGCCGAACAGAACACCGCGAGCTCGCCGGCACCGGGTACGTGCGGCAGGCCGAGGTATTTCGAGAACACCGCATTGCCCGCGACGTAGGCAAAGATCGCCAGGGCGGATGCCACCATCACGGTCGGCAGGATCGCCAGGCCATCGAGGCCGTCGGTGAGGTTGACCGCGTTGCTGGAGCCGACGATGACGAAATAGGTCAGTGCGATGAAGCCCACCGCCGACAGCGGGACCGTGGCGTGCTTGAGAAAGGGAATGATGAGTTCGGTGTGCGCCGGCAGGCTGGCGCTGTGCCACAGGTAGGCCGCGACCGCGAGGCCGATCACCGACTGCCAGAAGTATTTCCAGCGCGAGAGCAGGCCGCGCGAGTTCTTCTCGACAACCTTGCGCCAGTCGTCGACCCAGCCGATGACGCCGAAGCCGAGCAGGGTGAGCAAGGCCACCCAGACATAATCGTTGGACAGGTCCGCCCACAGCAGCGTGGTCACGCTGACCGAGACCAGGATCAGCGCGCCGCCCATGGTCGGCGTACCGGCCTTGACCAGATGAGTTTGCGGGCCGTCGCTGCGCACCGACTGGCCGATTTTCAGGGCGGTGAGCTTGCGGATCACGGCCGGGCCGACGATGAAGGAGATCGTCAACGCGGTGAGCGTGGCCAGCACGGCACGCAGCGTCAGGTAATTGAAGACGTTGAATGCCCGAACGTCCTGGCCCAGATGCTGAAACAGCCACAGGAGCATGTCAGTGTTCCTCGCGCCCCGGCTGCGTCGCTGCCGGGTCTTCCATAAAACTGTTGACGACGCGCTCCATCTGCATGAAACGCGAGCCTTTCACCAGCACGGTGGTGTCGGGCGTGAGTGCGTTTTCGAGTTCGGCAAGCAGTTCCTGGATACGTTCGAAATGCATTGCACTGGCGCCGAAGGCCCCGACGGTTTCCTTCGTCAGCTCGCCCAGCGCCAGCAGTCTGTCGACGCCGGCTTCGCGTGCCGCCTGTCCGATCTGAGCATGCATCGCCGCGGCGTCGCTGCCCAGTTCGCCCATGTCGCCCAGCACCAGCACTTTCTTGCCGGCCTGCTGTGCCAGCACGGCCAATGCGGCCTTAACCGAATCGGGATTGGCGTTGTAGGTGTCGTCGATGAAGGTGCTGCCGTGCAGTGCAGGCTTCTTCTGCAGACGGCCCTTGACGCCGCCGAATCCCGACAGTCCGGCGACGATGCTGAGATGACTGATGTCGAGCGCGAATGCAACGGCCGCAGCGGCAAGCGCATTCATCGCGTTGTGCTCGCCCGGCACCTGCAGGGCGACGTCCAGGGTCGCATTGGGCAGCGTGAGAGTGAGCGTCGAGCCGAAATCGCCGGCTTGATAGTGGCCGCGTACTGCCGCCGACTGCTTGAGGCCGAAGTCGATCACGCAGCGATGTGCATTGGCTTCGCGCCACAGCCAGGCATGCGGGTCATCGGCGTTGAATACTGCGATACCGGCATCCGACAGGCCATTGAATATCTCGCCCTTGGCACGTGCGATATTTTCAATCGAGCCAAGGAAACCGATATGCGCGGACAGGGCGTTGTTGACCACCGCTACATCGGGCGCGGCCAGGCGCGTCAGATAGTCGATTTCACCTGCATGGTTCATGCCCATTTCCAGTACGGCGTATTGATGCGACTCGCGCAGGCGCAGCAGCATCAGCGGCAGGCCGATGTCGTTGTTGAGATTGCCTTCGGTATGGAGCACGGCGGCGTCCGACCCGGCGTCCGCCCGCAGGATCGTCGCCAGCATTTCCTTGACCGTGGTTTTGCCGTTGCTGCCGGTAATGGCGACCACCGGAACGGCGAAGCGCCGGCGCCAGGCGGCAGCCAGCTTACCCAATGCCAGGCGGGTATCGTCGACACGGATGGCGGCGGTCACATCGGGTGCCTGAGCCTGGTCGAGCACCACGCCGACCGCACCCTGCTCCAGCGCCTGGGCGGCGAACCTGCCGCCGTCGAACTTTTCGCCGCGCAACGCGATGAAGAGATCGCCCGGCCGGATCGTCCGGCTATCGGTGGAGATGCGCAGCACCTCGACATCCTCACCCGCAAACGGTACGTCCAGCATGGCGGCGGCTGCGGAAAGACGCATCATGTCCACGCCTCCAGTGCCTTCTTCGCCACGGCCACATCGGAGAATGGCAGGCGTTCGCCCGCAACTTCCTGGTAATCCTCATGGCCCTTGCCGGCGATCAGCACCACATCCCCTTGATGCGCGCCGCCGATGGCCTCGAAGATAGCGCGCGCGCGATCGGGCTCGACATGCGGCTTGCCGTTCATCCCGGCGAGAATGTCTTGGATGATGTAATGCGGGTCTTCGTTGCGGGGGTTGTCGCTGGTGACCCAGATTTCATCCGCGCCTTTGGCGGTGACCCGCCCCATCAACGAACGCTTGCCCTTGTCGCGATTGCCGCCGCAGCCGAAGACGCAGATGAGGCGCCCGCCGCCGGCGATTTCACGCAGCGTGGCGAGCACTTTTTCCAGCGCATCGGGCGTATGGGCATAATCCACGACCACCAGTGGATGCATATTGCCGCCAAGCGTCTGCATCCGCCCCGGCGGCGGCGTGACATGGGCCAATGCCTGGCAGGCATCGTCCAGCTTCACGTCCGAAACCAGCAAGGTGGTGAGCACGGCCAGCAGATTGGCTGCATTGAAACGCCCCAGCAGCGGCACATCGAACTCGACGTTGCCCCAGTCGGTATGAACCCGCAGGTGCAAGCCGGCTTGGGACAGATGTAACTTTTCCCCCACCACCGCACCGCGCTGGAATCCGTATCCGGCGACGCGCGCAGGCCGGGTTTCGCTTTCCAGCCGCCGCCCGAATTCGTCGTCGACGTTGACCACCGCCCATTGCAGCCCGGGCCAGCTGAACAGCCGGGCCTTGGCATCGGCATAGTTCTCCATGCTGCCGTGGTAATCGAGGTGGTCGCGCGACAAATTGGTCAGCACGGCGACATTGAAGCGGGTGCCGTTGACACGGCCTTGCGCGAGCCCGTGCGACGAGACTTCCATCGCACAGGCAACCGCGCCCTGCTGTCGGTATGCCGCAAGACGCTGTTGCAACTCGATGGCGTCGGGCGTGGTGTTGAGTGCGGGCGTCAGCGCACCGGGCGAGGCCCCGACGGGCGGAAAGCCGTTGCCGACGGTGCCGACGACGGCCGCCTTGCGCCCCAGTTGCGTGAAGGCCTGTGCCACCCAGTGCGCCACCGAGGTCTTGCCGTTGGTGCCGGTGACACCGACCATGTGCAGCGCGCGCGAAGGCTCGCCATATACGTGCGCGGCGATTTCGCCGATACGGGTCTTCAGCCCGACCACGCCGGCGTTGGGAATGTCCAGCGCCGGATCCCACTGGTAGTGGTCCGCTTCCCACAACACGCCGTCGACACGCCGCGCCACGGCTTGCGCAATGAAATCACGCCCGTCGCGCGCCTCGCCAGGGTAGGCGGCGAACACGGTGCCGGGCGCGGCCTTGCGGCTGTCGCTGGTGAGTTCGCCGACGGCAAGCCCGAGCCGTTCCAGAATATGCGGCACCGTCTCGTGGATAGCCCGGGATGCGGCCAGGCCGGAAACGGGGTGCGAGCCGGCAGCCGCCATCACGCACCCCCCCTGGCCGACACGGCATTATCGGTCATCTTCGTTTCGGTTTCCGGCGCATCGGGCGGCAGCCCGAGCAGGCGCAGGCTCGCTGCCATGACCTGTGCGAAGACAGGCCCTGCGACACTGCCGCCGTAATACACGCCATCCGACGGTTCGTCGATCGTCACGCCGATGATGAGACGCGGATTCGACGCCGGCGCCATGCCGACGAAGGAGGCCAGATAACGGTCCGGCGCGTAATGGCCATTGACGAGCTTGTGTGCGGTACCGGTCTTACCGGCCACGCGATAGCCCGGCACCCGGGTCAATGTCCCGGTACCGCCTTCCTGAGTCACGGTCTCCATCATCGCGCGCACTTCCCGTGCCACGGTCGGAGAGAACACCCGTTCGCCGACGATCTCCTGCGGCTCACGCTTGAGGAAAGACAGCGGCATGACTTCGCCGTCGTTGGCGAACGCCATGTAGGCCCGGGTCAGTTGCAGCAGGCTGACCGACAGTCCGTAACCATACGCCATGGTGGCCTGTTCGACCGGCTTCCAGGTCGCCGGATCGCGCAGCCGCCCGGCAGTCTCGCCCGGGAAGCCCGAACCCGGCAACTGCCCGAACCCGGCGCGATGCAGCACCTCCCAATGCTGCTGCGGCGTCAGCATCATCGCCATCTTGGCTGCGCCGACATTGCTCGATATCTGGATGATCTGCGTCACCGTCAGGTGATCGTGGTGGTGTTCGTCGTGCACCAGCTTGTTTCCGACCCGAAAGTTGTCCGGCGTTTCGATCACGCTGTCCGGGCGGAACAGGCCCCGCTCCAGTACCGCTGCCGCGACGAAGGGCTTGACGGTGGACCCCGGTTCAAAGGTGTCGATCACCGCGCGGTTGCGCATCAGATCCGGCTTGTAATTCTGGCGATTGTTGGGATTGAAAACCGGTTGGTTGGCCAGCGCGAGAATCTCGCCGGTCTTGGCGTCGAGCACCACGATGCTGCCGCCCTTGGCTTTGTGCTTCTCGATTGCCGCCGCCAGTTCACGGTGTGCCAGATACTGGATCTTGAGATCGAGCGACAGGGTCAGGTTGCCGCCCATCTGCGCAGTCTTGATCGGCGCCAGATCGCGAATGGTGTTGCCGTGGCGGTCGCGCAGGATCTGGCGTTCTCCCGCTCGGCCGGCCAGCCAGTCCTGATAGGCGCGTTCGACGCCTTCCTGTCCTTTGTCGTCCACATTGGTGAAACCCACCACCTGGGCAGTGACCGCACCTGCGGGATAGTAACGGCGGTATTCGCGCCGCAGCGTCAAGCCCGGCAACCCCATGGCGGCGATCTTGACGGCCTGTTCCGGAGTAACGGGACGGCGCACGCTGAATTCGCCGCGCGTTTTGTGCGCCAGGATTTTTGCCAGCTCTGACGGCGAGATCTCGAGCACCCTGGCCAGATGCACGCGCTGGTCTGCCGACAGATTGAGGTCGGTCGCGCGCGCCCACAGGGATTCGACCGGCGTACTGATCGCCAGCAGTTGGCCGTAACGATCCGTCACCTGTCCGCGATGCGCCGGCAGGGTGAGGTTGCGATTGGACACCGCATCGCCCTTGCCTTGCAGATAGTCGGTATTGAGCCCCTGCAGATAGAAGGCGCGCCCGGCCACCACCGTCAATCCGGCAAGCAGCAGGCCGCCCACCGTCGCCATGCGCCAGGGAGCGAGATTCAACTTGAGCAGTTTGCGCGAGTGGTAGTTCATGGCGCGTTCGTCAGCGTCTCGATGCGCACACGGTCATGCGGCGGTGCGACCAGGCCCAGCCGGGTTCTCGCAAGCGTATCGACCCGTGCCGGATTGGCCCAGGTGCCTTGTTCCAACTGCAATTGCCCCCATTGCTCATCCAGCACGCGCGCCTCTTTTTTCAGGCGCTCCAGCTCGACAAAATACGTGCGCGCGCGGTGCTGCGCCTGGATCACCGCCAACGCACACGCCACCAGCACCAATGCGAGGACGACGTTGAGGCGGCTCATTTCGTCTCGCCCATACGCTCCGCCACCCGCAATACGGCGCTACGTGCACGCGGATTGGCTGCGATTTCGGCGTCGCTTGCATGCTGGGCGCGGCCCACGCGTTTCAGGCGCCCCGGTTTCAGCATGGCGGCTGGGATCGGCAGCCGGCGCGGCGCCTGCTCGCCCTGGGACTCATCGCGCATGAAACGCTTGACGATGCGATCTTCGAGCGAATGGAAACTGATGACGACAAGCCGGCCGCCGGGTTGCAGCCTGTCCACGCATTGCGGCAGCACGATGCTCAGTTCTTCAAGCTCGCGGTTGATATAAATCCGTATAGCCTGGAAGCTGCGGGTCGCCGGGTGTTGCCCCGGTTCGCGTTTTTTGACCGTTGTGGCGATGAGATTCGCCAGTTGCCCGGTGCTGCGGATGGCCTCTTTTTGCCGTGCCGCAACAAGCGCGCGCGCAATCGATTTAGCAAACCGCTCTTCCCCATAGGTGCGGATGACTTCACTGATCTCCTCCTCTGCCGCCGTCGCCAGCCAGTCTGCAGCCGACAGTCCACTCCCCGGATCCATGCGCATGTCGAGCGGGGCATCGAAGCGAAAACTGAATCCGCGCGTCGCATCGTCGAGTTGCGGCGACGACACGCCGATATCAAGCAAAATCCCGTCCACGTGCCCTACGCCCAATTCATCCAGTACCGCGCCCAAGCGCGAAAACGTACTCTGCACCAGCGTCAGCCGGGCGTCCTTCAGGGTACGGCCAACGTGAATGGCATCGGGGTCGCGATCCAGCGCGACCAGATGCCCCTGCGCGCCCAACTGCGTCAGGATCAGCCGGCTGTGGCCGCCACGTCCGAACGTCGCGTCGACATACACGCCATCGGGCTTGATCGCCAGCGCCGCCACCGCCTCCTGTGCCAGCACCGGCACATGGGCGGGCGCCATCACAACGTAAATCCCTCCAATTCGGGCGGCAGCGCGTCGTCGCTGAAACTCAGCGCCTGCGACACCTGCGCCTCCCAGCGCGCCTCGTTCCACAGCTCGACCTTGCTGCCCTGCCCCACCAGCACGACGTTTTTATCCAGTTCGGCAAACTTGCGCAGCATGGGCGGCAGCAGCACACGGCCGGCGCCGTCCATGTCCATGTCGTGCGCATAGCCGACGAGCAATTGCTTGAGGCTGCGGGTACGGGGATTGAAATCGGACAAGCCGTTGAGCTTTTTCTCGATCGGCTCCCATTCGGGCAAGGGATAGAGCAGCAGGCACTGGCTGGGGTCGGCCGTGATCACCACGCGACCGCCTCCGTTCACCAGAAGGGCGTCGCGATAGCGTGCCGGCACCACGAGCCGGTTCTTGCTATCCAGACTGACTGTTGCGACCCCCCGAAACATGCTCCCCCCAGTTTATTGAAACCCAATCCGGCTGAATTTGATTGGGATTGGACGGGCGCATTCTCCCACAACTTCCCACCAATCACCACTTGCACCCACTATAGGGGATAGTTTTGGGGGGGTCAAGCTGACGGACACAAAAAAACCCCTACGCCTCAAGGACTTAGGGGTGGTTTTGGGTTGTGGATAAGTTTCTGGAAAAACCGGCGCTTAGCCGCTATTTCTGTCTCTTATTTTAGGAAGAAAAGCTAAGTGATTGAATTGAATGGAAAGTGGAAAAGCGGGCCGATAAGCCGGGTTCTGTCGTGGGCAACCATTCCTCTAGGCCGGCCATTGCTGGCCGGCTCAAGCCACCTACCCGCAGACTCAGCGAGCCGCTTCATCGCCTGCCTATTTGGTGTTGCTCCGGATGGAGGTTACCGCGTTTCACCGTAACTGAATACGCTCGTCTCTGTGGCCCTATTCCTCGCCTCGCGGCGTCCGGCCGTTAGCCGGCATCCTGCTCTGTGGAGCCCGGACTTTCCTCTCCCCCCGCGCCCAATGGACGTGAGGACAGCGGTTGCCTGACCTGCTTTTCCACTCCGGATTATAGAACTTTAACTTGACTGCATCCGCTAATTTGCTAATCCAAGGTATCCGGGGACATTCCTGCCCCCGTCAGGAGAGCCATCATGAGAAGACGACTGTATTTCATGGTGCCGGACGTGGCGAGCGCCCGACAGATCCACGACGAACTTCTGCTGGCCCGTATCGAGAATGGCCATATTCATGTTCTGGCCCGGGATGATGTCTCCCTGCCCGGACTGCACGAAGCCTCGATCCTGCAGAAAACCGATTTTGTCCACGGTGCCGAAACGGGATTGGCAGTCGGCGGAGGCATCGGCATTATCGCCGGGCTGGTTGCTGTGGTATTTCCGCCTGCGGGCGTGGATCTGCAACTGGTTACCATCCTGCTCACGGCCTTGATCGGTGCAGCGTTCGGCGCCTGGGTCGCCAGCATGGTGGCCAGCGCCATCCCCAATTCGCGACTGAAATCCTTCGAGTCGGCCATTGCCGCAGGGCGCATTCTGATGATGGTCGACGTACCGTCCGGGCGGGTCGATGAAATCAAGAAACGGATCGCCGCATACCACCCCGAAGCCTTGAGCTCCGGCATCGAACCCACCATCCCGGCGTTCCCGTAACGCCTCCCTCCCCGCGTGCAGCGCAATGCTGCGCGACACCTGGAAGCAGTCAGCAAGCCAACGCTGACGGGCTCCCACCGCGGCAGACTTCCCCTGGTCTGCCGTTTTTTTGTCAGACCACGCGCCAGCGGATCGTCTCGCCGGCACGCAGTGGGATCAGCACCTCGTCGCCCAGCCCGAGACGGTCGGGGGCTGTCCAGTTTTCACGGCGTAGCGTGATCGTGTCGGCATGGCGCGGCAAACCGTAGAAATCAGCGCCGTGGAAACTGGCGAAGGCTTCCAGACGGTCGAGCGCACCGGCATCCTCGAACGCCTCGGCATACAGCTCGATCGCGGCATGCGCCGAATAGATGCCTGCGCAACCGCATGCGGCCTCCTTGGCGCCGACCGCATGCGGTGCGGAATCGGTGCCGAGAAAGAATTTCGGGTTGCCGGAGAGGACCGCGGCAACCAGTGCCTGGCGATGCTGTTCGCGCTTCAGTACCGGCAGGCAATACATGTGCGGGCGGATGCCGCCGCGGAACATGGCGTTGCGGTTATACAGCAAGTGGTGCACGGTGATCGTCGCGGCAACATTGGTCGGCGCCGCCGCCACGAATTCGGCAGCCTGACGCGTGGTGATGTGCTCCAGCACGATCTTCAGGCGGGGGAAATCGTTTATGAGCCGTATGAGATGGCGCTCGATGAACACGGCTTCACGGTCGAACACGTCGACCTCGGCATCGACCACTTCGCCATGCAACAGCAGCGGCATGTCCACTTCCTCCATCGCCGCGATCGCCTGATAGGCCTTCGCCAACTCGGTAACGCCGGAATCGGAATTCGTCGTCGCGCCGGCCGGATAGTATTTGACGGCGTGCACGAAGCCGCTGGTGCGCGCCCGGCGGATTTCGTCAGGCTGGGTGTTGTCGGTGAGATAAAGCGTCATCAAGGGATCGAATGCGGCGGTGCCCGCCGCTGCGAGCAGACGGTCGCGGTAGGCCGCGGCGTCGGCCACGTTCACCACCGGCGGTTTCAGATTGGGCATGGCGATGGCGCGGCCGAACACGCGCGCGGTGTCGGGCAGCACGCTCTGCATGGCCGCCCCATCGCGGAAATGGATATGCCAGTCGTCGGGGCGGGTGATCGTGAGGGTGTCGGTCATTCTGCGTCCTGCGGGTGCGGCTTGAGTGCCAGCGACATTTTATAGAGTTCGGCCTTGCTGCGCCCGGTGATCTGCGACGCCAGCTTGGCGGCAAGCGTCGGCGGCAACGCACCCTGCAGGATGTCGAGCACGCGCATCGCTTCCGCATCGACCGCCACCTCGGTCGCCGGCGGATGCACGATGACGACGAATTCGCCGCGCACATTATTCGTGTCGGCGGCGAGCCAGGCCGGCGCATCGGCAAGCGGCAGCGTGACGATGGTCTCGAATCGCTTGGTCAGCTCGCGCGCCAGGGTCACCCGGCGAGCACTGTCGAACACAGCCGCCATGTCGGCCAGCGTCTCCTCGATGCGATGTGGCGCCTCGTAGAACACCAGCGCCGCCGGCAGCGCGGCGAGCGATTGCAGCTGGGCACGGCGCGCACCCGGCTTGGGCGGCAGAAAACCATGGAACAGCCATGCGCCCGATTCCACCCCGGCTGCCGACAGCGCCGTCGTCACGGCCGACGCGCCAGGAATCGGCACCACCTTCAGCCCTGCCGCGCGAACCGCTGCCACCAGCCGCGCACCGGGGTCCGATACGGCCGGCGTACCCGCGTCCGACACATAGGCGACCGCCTCGCCGGCAGCGATCCGCGCGACCATGCCGGCGGCGGCTTCGCGCTCGTTGTGCTCGCGGATGGACATCAGCGGTTTGGAGATATTGAAATGCGCCAGCAGCTGTCCGGATACGCGGGTATCCTCGGCCGCCACGCGATCCACACGCTGCAGGATGTCGAGCGCACGCAGCGTGATGTCGCCCAGATTGCCGATCGGCGTGGCAACGACATAGAGCGCGGGAAACAGAGGCGTATGATGCGGACTTTCACTCATCCCTGCATTGTCGCAGATGTTGAAATCCCTGCTCGGCCAATCCGCCGAATCGCGCGCCGCCGCCTTCCTGAAGACCCAGGGCCTGAAGCTCGTGGCGCGCAACTGGCGCAGTCGCTTCGGGGAAATCGACCTCATCATGCAGGACGATTCGACACTGGTGTTCATCGAAGTGCGGTTGCGCAGCCGCAGCGATTTCGGCGGCGCTGCCGCCAGCGTCACCCCAGCCAAACAGAAGAAGCTGCTGGCCACCGCGCGTCAATATCTGGCCACGCTGAAAACGCTGCCGCCGTGCCGTTTCGACGTGATCGCACTCTCCGGCGACAGTGCCCCGGAATGGATCCGGAACGCCTTCGACGATATGGGATAATCGCGACCAACATGCCTTTACACGACAGAATTCTCGGCCATTTCAAGGCCTCGGCACAGACCAAGCTGGATGCTGCCGAAACACTTGCCCCAACGATCGAGGGTGCGGCACGCCTGATGGTGCACAGCCTCGCTCAGGGCGGCAAGATCCTCGCCTGCGGCAATGGCGGCTCGGCAGCGGATGCCCAGCATTTCGCATCGGAAATGGTCAACCGTTTTGAGCAGGAGCGTCCGGGTCTCGCGGCCATCGCGCTCACCACCGATACCTCGACCCTGACCTCGATCGCCAACGACTATGCCTATGAGCAGGTGTTCGCGCGGCAGGTGAAAGCACTCGGACACCCGGGCGACATCCTGCTGGCGATTTCGACCAGCGGCAATTCGCCCAGTGTGCTGCAGGGCGTGGCCGCTGCCCACGCACGCAACATGCATGTCATCGCACTGACCGGACGCAGCGGCGGCGGGCTGGCGGAACAAATGCAGGAGGACGACGTCTTCCTGTGCGTGCCCGCCGAATCCACGGCGCGCATTCAGGAAGTCCATCTGCTGACCATCCATTGCCTGTGCGATGCGGTGGACAGCGTTTTATTAGGAGTCGAGGAATGAGCAAACTAATTCGTGTCGCACTGATTGGCGCAGTCCTGTCGCAATTGGGCGGTTGTGCCGCCGCCGTCGTGGGCGGGGCCGCCGTCGGCACCTCGGTCGCATTGGATCGCCGCACAGCCGGCGTGTACGTGAGCGACCAGGAAATCGAGCTGCGTGCGCTGGCACGCCTGCGTGAAGTCTTCCCGCAAAAGACCGACAACATTTCCGCCACCAGTTACAACCGCCAGGTGCTACTCACCGGCCAGGTGCCGGACGAGGCCACCCGCTCGCGGGCAAGCGACGTGGTCAAGGCCATTCCCGACGTGCGCACGGTATTCAACGAGCTGACCGTCGCCGGGATCACCTCGCTGACCTCGGACGCCAACGACGTCGCCCTGACCAGCCAGGTCAAGGCGCGCATGTTGCGCGACGAGCGCGTACCCGGAACCAAGATCAAGGTGGTTACCGAAGCCGGCGTGGTCTACCTGATGGGCCTGGTGACGAAAACCGAGGCCGAAGCCGCCACGGATATCGCGCGCACCACCTCGGGCGTGGCCAAGGTCGTCACCCTGTTCGAATACCTCAACTGACCGGCCGGCCAATCGATGCACGCACCCGCATTCGAGCGCAAGCTGTGCGGCCCCGCCGATCTGGCCGAACGGGTCGCACAGCTGCCGCACCCGCGGGTGTTCACCAACGGTTGCTTCGACATCCTGCATCGCGGGCATGTGACCTATCTGGCCGAGGCGCGCGCGCTCGGCGCCTCGCTCATCGTCGCGGTGAATTCGGATGCCTCGGTGAAACGCCAGGGCAAGGGCGGCGATCGCCCGATCAATACACTGGAAAACCGTATGGCCTTGCTGGCGGCGCTTGAGTCGGTGACGCTGGTCACCTGGTTCGATGCCGATACGCCACTCGACCTCATTCTCGCCATCCGTCCCGATGTGCTGGTGAAGGGCGGCGACTGGACGCCGGACCGGATCGTCGGCGCGGCGGACGTGACGGGCTGGGGCGGCAGCGTGCACTCGATCCCGTTCCGGCACCACACCTCGACCACCGCGCTCCTCCAGCGCATCCGTTCATGATCGGCCATCCATGATCTATCACGACCTGCGCGACTTCATTGCACAACTCGAGAAAATGGGCGAGTTGAAGCGCATCGCCGTCGAAATCGATCCCAGACTGGAAATGACCGAAATCGCCGACCGCGTGCTGCGTGCCGGCGGCCCGGCGCTGTTGTTCGAGAACCCCAAAGGGCACGACATGCCCGTGCTGGCCAACCTGTTCGGCACGGTCAAGCGCGTGGCGCTCGGCATGGGCGAGGACGACCCGAGCCAGCTGCGCGAAGTCGGCAAGCTGCTGGCCTACCTGAAGGAGCCCGAGCCGCCGAAGGGCCTGCGCGACGCCTGGGACAAGTGGCCGGTTCTCAAACAGGTCTTGAACATGGCACCGAAGGAAGTGAAAAGCGCGCCATGCCAGGAAATCGTGTGGGAAGGCGCCGACGTCGACCTGTCGCGCCTGCCGATCCAGCACTGCTGGCCGGGCGACGTGGCTCCGCTGATCACTTGGGGATTGACCGTTACAAAAGGTCCGCACAAGAAGCGGCAGAACCTCGGCATCTACCGCCAGCAGGTGATCGGGCCGAACAAACTTATCATGCGCTGGTTGGCGCATCGCGGCGGTGCGCTGGATTTCCGCGAGCACACGCTCGCTCGCCCGGGCGAGCCCTTCCCGGTGGCCGTCGCCCTCGGCGCCGACCCGGCGACCATCCTCGGCGCAGTCACGCCGGTGCCGGATTCGCTCTCCGAATATCAGTTTGCGGGTCTCCTGCGTGGCGCCAAGACCGAAGTGGTGCAATGCCTCGGCAGCGAGCTGCAGGTGCCGGCCTCCGCGGAGATCGTGCTCGAAGGCGTGATCCATCCGGGCGAAACGGCACTGGAGGGGCCCTACGGTGACCACACCGGCTACTACAACGAGCAGGAAACCTTCCCGGTCTTCACCGTCGAGCGCATCACGATGCGGCGCGACCCGATCTATCACAGCACCTACACCGGCAAGCCGCCAGACGAACCGGCCATCCTTGGCGTGGCGCTCAACGAGGTCTTCGTGCCTCTGCTGCAGAAGCAGTTCCCCGAGATCACCGACTTCTACCTGCCGCCCGAAGGCTGCTCCTATCGCATGGCAGTGGTGAGCATGAAGAAGGCCTACCCCGGCCACGCCAAGCGCGTGATGTTCGGCGTATGGAGTTTTCTGAGGCAGTTCATGTACACCAAGTTCATCCTCGTCACCGACGACGACGTCGACGTACGCGACTGGAAAGAGGTCATGTGGGCGCTCACCACGCGCGTCGATCCGGCGCGCGACACGTTGCTGGTGGAAAACACGCCGATCGACTATCTCGACTTCGCCAGCCCGGTGTCCGGACTCGGCAGCAAGATGGGCATCGACGCCACCAACAAGTGGCCGGGCGAGACCACCCGCGAATGGGGCACGCCGATCGTGATGGATGCCGACGTCAAGGCGCGCGTCGATGCGCTGTGGCAAGACCTGGGCCTGTAATCATGACCACCCAGAACATATTCCTCGCCCGCCAGCCCATCCTCGACCGCAACCAGCGCATCGTCGCGTACGAGTTGCTGTTCCGCGCCGGCAACACGGCCGGCGCCGCAGTCACCGACGACATGCAGGCGACCGCGAGCGTCATTCATCATGCGTTCAGCGAAATGGGCGTCCAAACGGTACTGGGGACGCAGCTGGGGTTCATCAACGTCAGTGCCGAGATGCTGCTGTCCGACATGATCGAACTGCTACCCAGGGCCCAGGTGGTGCTCGAACTGCTCGAGACCATCCGCGTCGACGATGCCATCATCGAACGCTGCCGCGCCCTCAAGCAACGGGGGTTCACGCTGGCGCTGGATGATTTCGTCTTCGATGAGAGCTATCGCCCCTTGTTGATGCTGGTCGACATCATCAAGGTCGATCTGCTGCTGCACGACCCGGACCAGCTGCGTGCGATCGTCAAACAGCTTAAACACTGGCCGGTGAAGCTGCTGGCCGAGAAAGTCGACAGTGCCGAGCAGGCGGCTTATTGCCATTCCCTCGGCTTCGACCTGTTTCAGGGCTATTACTTTGCGCGGCCACTGGTGCTCTCCGCCAAACGGGCGGACTCCAGCCAGCTGGCGCTCATCCAGTTGCTGGGGCTGGTACTGAGCGACGCCGACACCGTGCAGATCGAGCAGATCTTCAAGCAGCATCCCAATCTCACCTACAACCTGATGCGACTGGTGAACTCGGTTGCGAGCGGCGTCCACCGCAGCATCACCTCGGTTTCGCAGGCCATCCTGGTCCTGGGGCGCAAACAACTGCAACGCTGGCTGCAATTGTTGATGTTTACCCTGCAAAGCGGTGCGGTCTACCCCAGCCCCCTGCTGTTGCTCGCCGCCACGCGCGGCAAGATGATGGAAGTGCTGGCGCTCAAACAGCAACGCAATGCCGACTACTGCGATGAGGCCTTCATGGCCGGCATCCTGTCCCTGATCGAAAGCCTCATCGACAAACCGCTGACCGATATCGTGCGCGAACTCAATCTGGGCGAGCGCCTTGCGGCAGGCCTGCTGCGCCGCGAGGGCGAAATGGGCGTCCTGCTGCAACTGGTCGAGAGCGTCGAGCATCTGGACCTGGACTACACCAACGCATTGCTGGCGCAGGCTGGCGGGCTGACGCTTTCGGATCTGACCACGGCAGAGATCGAAGCCATGGCATGGGCCAACCAGGTGGCAGACAGCCCTGCCTGAGCCGCCGCGAGCGCCGCTACCATGACAGTACCTCAGGGCAAGCGAACCTGTCTCTACACCACCCGGCAACTCGACACCATCGTCGACGACATGGCGCGCCAGGCCGCGGGTTTGCTGACAGGACGCACCCGGGTTGCGCTTGTCGGGATCCTGCGCCGCGGCGCGCCATTGGCCGACCGCCTGCATGCACGCTTGCAGGCGCATTACGGCCTCGCCGATTGCATACGTCTCGATCTGCAGATCACTCGCTATGCCGACGATCTCACCCTGCTGTATCCCGAAACCCGGCTGACGGAAAACCCGCTGCACGCCACCCTCGACCTCACGGGCCATACCGTGCTGGTGGTGGACGACGTGATGTATCGCGGGCATTCCATGCTGCGCGCGGTGGAATACCTGGCCCGCAGGCAGCCCGATGAAATCCGCACCGTGGTGCTGGTGGATCGCGGGGCGGCGAAGCTGCCGGTACGCTCCGACATCGTGGGTGTCCGTCTCGATGTCGCACCGCCTGACGTCATCGAATGCAATGTGCCGCCATACGAAGCCGGCTTCAGGATCGATTTGCTGCAGCCGGACTGACCGCGCTACGGAAACGTACCGTGAGTTGAACTATCATCCGAATTGAAATTCAGTGACCTTCATGCAACCTTCCTGGAAAAATCATGAATAAATCCATGCTGACGGGCGTCGTACTGGGTGCAATCGCCGTAACGGCGATTGGTGGCGTAGCGGGCTACAAGGCCCTGAATCCGAAGCCGGAATTTGCCGAGGTCCTGGCCGCCAAGCCGGTGACCGAAACCGTCAAAACGCCTCGACAGGAATGCCATGACGTGGTCGTCAACGAGCAGGCGCCCGTCAAGGACAGCAACCGCATCGCCGGCACGGCGATCGGCGCGGTGGCAGGCGGACTGCTCGGCCACCAGATCGGCGGCGGTACCGGGCGCACCCTGGCCACTGTCGGCGGTGCGGCAGCGGGGGGCTACGCGGGCAATCAGATACAGAAAAACCTGCAGGAAAAGGATACCGTCAGCCGGACCGAGACGCGCTGCAAGACCGTCTACGAATCGCATACCAAAACGATCGGTTATGACGTGCGCTACCGCCTGGGCAAGGAAGAAGGCCACGTGCGGATGGATCATCAACCCGGTTCGCGCATTCCGGTCAAGGACGGCCAATTGCAGTTGGACGCACCCGCCGAACCCTGATTCAAACCAGTCTCAGGCCTTGGGTGGCCAAGCGGTCAGTGTCGCCTCCCAATCCGCAGGCGGCGCGGTCTGACCCAGCCGCAGGATGCGCCCGACCTCGTTTTCGTACCAGCCCTTATCCTGCTGATTGGGCTCGGCTTCGTAAGCCCACCAGGTGCCGTCCGCATCCTGTGCCAGCCACGTCGCCCATGCGGGCACCTTATCGAACGTCATCCCGCGCCCCGCTATCCAAAAACATCTCCGACTGCACCCATTCCAGCAACGCGCGCTGCGCCGCCTCGCTGCGGCTGGCGTTGGCGTGGTTCACCAGCATGACGAAACTCACCCGCCGGCCGCTCGCCGTGTCCACGTAGCCCGCCAGTGCGCTGACGTCGCGCAGGGTGCCGGTCTTGAGATGCGCGCTGCCGGTCAGGGTGCTGCCCTTGAAGCGGCGCTTCAGGGTGCCATCGGTCGCGGCAATGGGCAGGGCCGATTCGAATTCGGCGAACAGCGGGCTCCGATAGGCCGCGCGCAACAGCTGGTTCAATGCGCCCGCACTGATGCGCTCGATGCGCGACAGGCCGGCGCCGTTTTCCAGCACCAGCTTCCGCGTTGAAATCCCGCGCTGCGCCAAGTCTTCGCGTACCGCGCGAGCCCCCTTGTCCGGCGTCGCCGGCGGGCCATAGGCTTCCGAACCCAGCGTCAGGAACAGGTTGCGCGCCATCAGGTTGTTGGAATACTTGTTGAGACGGATAAGCGCATCGGTCAGCGGAAGTGATTCGAAACGCAAGAGAGGCGGCGTTTCCGGCGCCATGCCGGGCACGGTCTGCCCGCCAAGCGTGCCGCCCGTTTCCGCCCATAGGCCGCGAAACAGGAAATCGAAGGTCACCGCAGGCTCGAACAGGTTCAGCGACAAGACTTGTTCACCACATCCGCGCGGGTAGTGCCCACCAACGACCAACTCTCTTCGCTCGGGATCGGGAATGCTCGGTGCCAGCGTATCTTTCCAGCCATTGCAGGCGGCACTCTCGGTCAACACGATATCCGAACGAATCGCGACGCCGGGCAGCGCCACATCCGGCTCGATCCCGATGACGTTGCCATCGGGCTTGAGACGCAAGGTCGTTGCGTTGAAATTGGCAACCAGTGCGCCCGGTGCGGCGTTGTACAGGGCCAGCGGCTCGCCATCGAATGCCCCCGGATCGCTGGCCGGCAACTCGAAGTCGCTCAGGTCGAGCACCAGATTGCCGCGGATGTGGCGTACCCCGCGTGCCCGCAGCTCGCGCTGCAGCAGCCACATCCGCTCCAGCGTCAAGGTGGGATCGCCGTAGCCCTTGATGACCAGATCGCCTTCGAGCACGCCCTCCCTGATCGGCCCCTCCGCCCAGACATCCGTCTTCCACACATAGTCCGGACCCAGCTGATTCAATGCCACAAAACTGGTCACCAGTTTCATGACGGATGCAGGATTCAGCGCCGCATCGGCATTGTGGCTGATCAGCGGTTTATCCGTGTCCAACGGCTGCACCACCACCGCCACGTGGTCGAGCGGGATGCCGGCCTGTTGCAGCGCAGCCGTGACGGCGGATGGAAGCGATTCGGCATGCGCCGCGACGGACAGGCCTGCAAACAGCAGACCAGACAGGAAACAGGACACGATTCGGAAAAACGGCATGGCGACATTATGCCGAATTCCGGAGCGGCGACCGGTACCGCAACTGCCGACGCCCCAGGCGGGACCTACAAGGATTGCCGGATCGCCAATACTGCCTGGTTGCGCAAGGATTTGAGCAGGGAGAGCTCTTTCTCGGGGATCGTGATGTCGCCGGCATGCGGCCGGTCGGCATAGATCAGACCAACCGGCTTGCCTTTCACGATGATGGGAAACAGCACGAAGGTGTGCGCCGGAACATGCTTGCGATACCAGGCCGGAATCCGCGTGGCGATCTTGGAATCGTCGATGTCGGAAATCAGAATGTCGGCATTGTTCTGCAGCGCGACGAGGAAGACATCCGGCTGGCCCGCCAGGGAAAAATCGAATGCCTTGACCAGGCGCTGCACGTCGTCGCCAAAACCGAACTTGCCGCACATCGCGTTGCGGCGCCCATCCTTGATGCACAGCACCACGTGTTCGAATCCCATGCCGGTATACATGGCCTCGAGGATCATGCGCAGGATATCGTTGATGGAAATGCTGTCGTCGATCAGCGAATTGCCGACATCCTGCAAGCCCGAGGCCAGGATGGATTGAATCTCCTGCGGCGTGCGTTCCTGTTTGCCGCGGACGACGGCGCCCTGTTCGATAGCCGGTGCGGCCTCGTGCAACACATTGGCATCCAGTGCCGCCATGGCATCCGGCACGGCGTCCGGCATGCCTGTGTTCGCTTCCTGCGGTGCCGACGTCTGGCCCGGCGGTGCCGCCAGACCCGCCCATTTCGACGCCTGCTGGGCAAAATCGCTGTGCTTCAGATTCACATTCACCACCCGCGCGAACTGGCCGATGTCCTGCATCGATTTTTCCATCATGCCGGACAGCTGTTCCGCCGTCACCGGCACGGTATCGCCGAACCGCGCCGTGAGCCTGCCCAGGGCCTTGCTGCGGTCTTCATCGGGCGTCTCGAGGATGATTTCACACAACTCGTTGGCGAATCCTGCCAGCGCGCGCAGCCGTTCGACGTTGCTGGCGCTTTTTCTGATCTTCCCGTCCGGCAGCTTTTTCATGCTCTGTACCAGCTGATCGGGAAACCCCCAGTTGCGCGCGATGCCGATGCCGAGATTCTCGAACGACACGCCCAGCACTTCGGTCGACACCCGGGCGTCGCTCAAGCCCTCGGTTTCGACGCGTTGCAGGACAAGCGCCATCTCCTCGGGAAAATAAAACATCGCCAGCATGCGACCGAGCTTGTGCAGCATGGCGCCGATGAATGCCTCTTCCACATCCTTCACCTGCGCATTGCCCGCCATCTCGCGCGCCAGCATGCCGGCATACAGCACCTTGACGAATTCCTCTTTCAGGTGCTGCGCGTGCGCCTTGTTTTCCAGGTTGTCGAACAGGATCAGGCTCAATGCGATCGACCGTACCGCATCGAAGCCGAGGACCACCACCGCGCGCGAAATCGTGCTGATCGAGCCGCCGCCCACCTGGTTGTAGAAGGCGACGTTGGCCAGCTTCAACAGCTTGTTGGTGAGCGCGAAGTCCTTGAGGATATGGTTGGAAAGTTCGTTGACGCCCTCGCGGTCGGACGAGGCGATCCGGTTGATGTCGCCGATCGCTTCGGACAGGGCCGGGAAGTCGCTCTCGGCCTGCATCCGCCGCAACAGGATATCCAGTGCACTCTGCCCCACGGCGTCGCCCAGGGTCTGCTCGTCATGCGTCGTCATGGTTGAACAGCGTCGTTCCTGGCCGCTGCGCGGCACACTGCATGCGTCTGGTGCGAGGCCCGGCACATTGCTCGGCAAACAGCCTCAACTCAGGTCCTGCACATACCAGTCCATCGCCTCGGCCAGGCCTTCGCCGATGCGGTGCGTCGGATCGTAACCCAGCCGCGTGCGCGCCTTGGAAATGTCGGCAAGCGAATGACGCACGTCGCCGGCGCGAAAATCGCGATAGACCGGCTTGAATCCGGCCAGGTGCGGGTATTTCGGTGCGAGCAGGCTCCGTATGGCCTCGAACAGCTGGTTCAGGGTCGTACGGTCGCCGACCGCGACGTTGTAGACCTGGTTGGCCGCGTCCGCATGCTGGCTGGTGGCGGCAAGCAGGTTGGCCTGGATGACGTTGTCGATGTAGCAGAAGTCGCGGCTGGTTTCGCCGTCGCCGTTGATGTACACCGGCTCGTTCCTGATCATGCTCGACACCCACTTCGGCACCACGGCGGCGTAGGCGCCCTGCGGATCCTGGCGACGGCCGAAGATGTTGAAGTACCTAAGGCCGATCGACTCCATACCGTAGCAACGGCCGAACACGTCGGCATACAGTTCGTTCACCAGCTTGGTCACCGCATAGGGCGACAGCGGCTTGCCGATGACGTCCTCGACCTTGGGCAGGCCGGGATGGTCGCCATAGGTGGAACTCGATGCGGCGTAAACGAAACGCTTGACCTTCGCATCGCGCGCGGCGACCAGCATGTTGAGAAAACCGGTGTTGTTGGCGGCGTGCGTCGTCAACGGATCCTCGATCGAACGCGGCACCGAACCCAATGCAGCCTGATGCAGGACGTAATCGACGCCCTTGCACACGGTATGGCAGGTGATGGGATCACGGATGTCACCACGCTTGAAGCTGAAGTTTTCCCAGCGCTCGGCACCGACGCTGGCCTGGACCTGCGCCAGGTTTTTTTCGTGGCCGGTCGCGAAGTTGTCGAGACCGACGACGCGCTGGTTGAGCAACAGCAACGCTTCCACCAGATTGCTGCCGATGAAGCCGGCAGCCCCGGTGACGAGCCAGGTGCCAGGCTCGGCTTCGAGCGTTTTCTTCAGCGCATCGAATGCGGACATCACAGCCTCCAGAGGGTGAAGCCCGCCGCTTTCACCGCAGCCGGATCGTAAGCCGCCTTGACGTCGGTAAAGGCGCCACCCTTATTCAGCTTGGCGGTCAGTTCGGCAAACGACTTTTCCAGATACGCGCTATGCGATACCGCTGCGATGATGGCATCGCATTCGGGCAGGTCGCCCCATGCCGTGAGACGGATACCATATTCGTGCTCGGCTTCCTTCGCCTCGCCGAGCGGATCGTGCACGTGCACGTCGCAACCGAAAGACTGCAGTTCACGGATGACGTCGACCACTTTCGAATTGCGCAGGTCGGGACAGTTTTCCTTGAAGGTAAGACCGAGCACGTTGACCTTGGCGCCTTTCACCTGCACGCCGTTGGCGATCATGTTCTTCACCGTTTCCTGTGCCACGTACGCCCCCATGCCATCGTTGATGCGGCGACCGGCGAGGATGACCTGCGGGTGGTAGCCCATCATGTCGGCCTTGTGCGTGAGATAGTAGGGATCGACGCCGATGCAGTGGCCGCCGACCAGGCCGGGACGGAAGGGCAGGAAGTTCCACTTGGTGCCGGCCGCCTTCAGCACCTCCAGCGTGTCGATGCCGATGCGATGGAAGATCAGCGAGAGCTCGTTCATCAACGCGAGGTTGAGGTCGCGCTGGGTGTTCTCGATCACCTTGGCGGCTTCGGCCACCTTGATCGAGCTGGCGCGGTGGACGCCGGCGGTGATGATGGAACCGTATAGCGCGGCGACCTGGTCGAGCGTGGCGGCATCGTCGCCCGACACCACTTTGACGATCTTGGTGATGGTGCGCTCCTTGTCGCCCGGGTTGACGCGCTCGGGCGAATAGCCGACATGGAAGTCCTGCAGCCATTTCATGCCGGAATGCTTTTCCAGGATCGGAATGCAGACCTCTTCGGTGGCGCCGGGGTAGACTGTGGACTCGTACACCACGGTCACACCTTTTTTCATGTGTTTGCCGACGGTGGTGGACGACCCCACCAGCGGTGAGAAATCGGGGATGTGCGCTGCGTCGACCGGGGTCGGTACGGCCACGATGATGAAGTCGGCTTTCGCCAGGTCGGACGGATCGGTGGTCACCGTCAGCCGGGTCGCCGCCTTGAGGTCGTCCGTTGATACTTCGCCGGTGGGGTCACAGAATCGTCGGTAGTGCTCGACTTTTTCAACCGAGAGATCGTAGCCGATGGTGGTCATTTTCTTGCCGAATTCCACCGCCAACGGCAGGCCCACATAGCCCAGCCCGACAACCGCAACAACGCTCATGCTTGGATTCCCCTATGAATATAAAGTCTTTGCTGCCGCCCGGATTGTATCGAATTTACAGGTCCTTGCCCGGCCACCTCCGGCGGCTGGGCGCTTCATGGGCGAGCAAGCCGCGTACCAGTTGGGCCGTGATTGCGTTCCTGCTGGCCTCCCCTGTCCATGCCGACGTGGCCGACATGCTCCCCAGCATCAAACCGGGCGTGGTCGGCGTCGGCACCTTCAAACCCACCGGCCGGCCGCCCGCCAACCTGCTCGGCACCGGCTTCGCGGTATTGGACGGGCACTACGTCGTATCGTGCGCGCATATATTCAGCAAGCCGCTGGATAGCGAGAAGAAGGAAATGTACGCCGTGTTCGTCGGTCGCGACCAGCGGATATCGGTCCGCGCCGCGGAGCTGATCGCCAGCGACAAGACGCGCGACCTGGCCTTGCTGAAAATCGCGGGCGAGCCATTGCCCCCGCTGAAACTTGGCGATTCCAGCCAGGTGCGCGAAGGCTGGCAGCTCTATTTCACCGGCTATCCGATCGGCTCGATACTGGGTCTCAATCCCTCCACGCATCGCGCCGGACTGGCCGCCATCATTCCCATCTTCACGCCTGTCGCGGCCGCGTCGCAGTTGAATGCGCATGTCATCAAACAGGCCGCGTCGCCGTATGAAGTATTCGAACTCGACGCCGTGGCCTATCCCGGCAACAGCGGCAGCCCAGTATGGCACCCCGATACCGGCGAGGTCCTGGGCGTGGTCAACTCGGTGTACGTACGGGGCACGCGCGAATCCGCGATCTCCGCACCCAGCGGAATCAGTTACGCCATTCCGGTCAAGTACGTGCACCGCCTGCTGGAGGAAGCGCTGCCCCACGCGCCCTGAAGCTTACATGCCTTCGGCCAGGCTGACGCCGAGGCCCAGGGACTGCTGCCGGTGGTTGTAATCGATCAGCGACTCGCCGTAGCCGTTGAAATATTGCACGTAGCCTTTCAGGCGCCCGATCAGCGGGAAGCTCCAATTCAGTTTAAGTGCACCCCGGTTGTCCGGACTCTTGAAATTATTGCGCAGCAGGAGCGAATAGGCGTTGCGGCCCTTGCTGTAGACCGCCAGCAGATCGCCATGCCCCATGTAGTCTTCGATATCGGGGTTGTCGTCACTTCCCCGGTTTTCGTGGATGCGGATCCAGGGTCGGACCAGCAGGGCCAGATTGCCGCGTTCGAGCCCGAACTGTGCATACGCCCGGTTCCAACTGCGCGACAGGCCTTCGCCGCGCCCGTTCGACTGGTGTGACAGACCGAAATTGATGAAACGTCCACGGAAACCGGCAAGCTCGTAATTCGTGCGGTACACCAGCATCGCCTCTGGCTCGTAGTTATTCTCGCGAAACGGCGAGGAAATGCTGTGGTTGTAGGCCTGCCAGAACGAAGTCGCCGTGTAGCCGAACCACAGATCGGCATTGTCATGACCGAACACGCCCTGCATGGCCTTGATCTTGAAACTCAACTGCAATTCCGTCTCGACGTTTTCGAGACCGAGGCCGGGCTGGGCGAAGGTATTCCGAAACGGGGAATCGTTGGGTGCGTTGCTGTATTTGACGGGCAGGAAATAGTTGGGCCGGTGAGGCTGAAACAGGAAAGCGCCCTGCTTGGCTTCGTCGTCCAGTTCCCAGTGGCGCGACAGCGCAGAAAGCAGCTTCGGTTCCGGCAGCACGGTTTGCGCCGGCGGGAGCGCTGCGGCAGGCTGTGGTGCCGGTTTGGCCTCGACCCGGGGGGCAGTCTCGAGTTGCGAACGCCCTGACACGCGGTCGTAGCAGGCCAATCGTTCGGCATCCGCCGGAATGGCGCTGCACCCTTCCCAGTCAGCCGTCGAAGCGGCCCGCGCATGCCCCGCCAGCCCGCCCCCCAGCAAAGCAAGCAACAGGAGGCCGGATGATAGACGGGGAAAATTCATCGGCACGGGCTCATTCGAGGATGACGCCCTGGCCCGGCGCCGGCGCCATCGCATTCCAGTCGAACTGCGTCTTCAGGTCGGCGGCAAAATCCTTCGCCACCGTCTCCTCGCCATGCACGACAAATACCTGGCGCGGCTTGCTGCGGAAATGGCCCAGCCAGGTGAGCAGGGCGGTACGGTCGGCATGCGCCGACAACCCGCCCAATGTGTAGAGATCGGCACGCACCGGAATATCCTCGCCCAGCAGGCGCACGCGCTTGGCGCCGTCGACGAGGCGGCGACCGAAGGTGCCGGCAGCCTGGAAACCGGTGATGAGGATGGTCGATTCGCGGCGCGCCAGGTTGGCGCGCAAATGGTATTTGATACGGCCGGCCTCGCACATGCCGCTGGCCGAGATGATGACGGCGCCGCCCGTGACGCGGTCGAGCGCCTTCGATTCCTCGACATCCTCGACGAATTCGAGCTTGCGGAAATATTGCGCCCCGCCATGCCGACCCATCAACGCGTGGGTTTCGGCGTCGAGCAGTTCCATGTGCTTGAAGGTGATTTCGGTGGCCGCGGTGGCCATCGGCGAATCGACGAAGACGGAAAGCTTGGGAATGCGCGCCTGCCGGGCCAGGTCGGCCAGCAGGTAGAGCATGTCCTGCGTGCGCCCCACCGCAAAGGCGGGAATGATGACGTTGCCGCCCTTTCGCTCGATGGTGTCGTTGATCGCTGTCACCAGTTCATCCTGCGTCGCTTCCATGCTCTTGTGGTCGCGGTTGCCGTAGGTCGACTCGACCAGCAGGTAGTCGGCGTCGAAGATCGGCGTCGGGTCGCGCAGCAAGGGCCGTGCAGGCTGGCCGAGGTCGCCCGAAAACACGAGTTTGCGACGGCGCGATCCTTCGCCCACCCAGACTTCGACGATCGCCGAGCCGAGAATATGGCCGGCGTCGCGGAAGGTGCAGCGCACCTGCGGATGCGGCGCGATTTCCAGATCGTAATCGACCGGATTGAGCTGTTTGAGCGAGGCCTGCGCCTGCGCCACGGTATACAGCGGCGCCATGTCGCGCGGAAACGAACCGCGTGCCGCGTCGCGCCGGGCCATCCCCTGGCGGAAACGATGGAGGTTCTGGTATTCCGCTTCCTTTTCCTGGATATGTGCCGAATCGGGCAGCATCACCGCCAACAGGTCGCAGGTCGCACGCGTTGTGTGGATACGGCCTTTGAAACCGAGCGCGACCAGCCGCGGCAGCAGCCCGGAGTGATCGATGTGGGCATGCGTCAGGATGACGAAATCGATCGTTCGGGGATCGAAGCTGAAGGCGCGGCAATTCTTGTCGCGCGCTTCGCGCCCGCCCTGGAACATGCCGCAATCGACCAGGAAGCGCACGCCGTCGGCTTCCAGCAGATAGCTGGATCCCGTCACTTCGCGCGCCGCGCCAAGAAAGGTCAGTTTCATATCGCGCGTCCTTCGCCCGCTTCTTCGTAAGTCTTGCCGTCACGGATATGGTAAATGCGTTTGAAGGTCGGGATTATTTTTTCGTCGTGGGTGACGACGATGATCGCGGTCTGGAATTCCTGCGCCAGGCGGTTGAGGATCGTCACCACGGTGAGCGCGCGTTCGCTGTCGAGCGGCGCGGTCGGCTCGTCGGCAAGAATGATCGGCGGCTTGTTGGCGAGCGCCCGCGCAATCGCCACGCGCTGCTGTTCGCCGCCCGAGAGTTCGGCGATGCGCGCCTGCGCACGGTGCTGCACGTCGAGCGCGGTGAGCATCTCCAGCGCGGTCGCGCGCGCCTGCGGATTGGGTACGCCGGCCAGCATCGGCAGCAGCGCGACGTTGTCGGTCGCATCGAGGAACGGGATCAGATAGGGCGCCTGGAACACGAAACCGATACGGTCGCGACGCAGCGCGCGCAGGTCGCCGGTCTTCCAGCCGCCGTCGAAGATCATTTCGCCGCCGAGGGTGAACCGGCCGGCGGTCGGCTCGATCACTGCGCCCAGACATTTCAGCAAGGTGGTCTTGCCGGAGCCGGACGGCCCGATCAGGCCGACCACCTCGCCGGGCCAGACCGTCATGTCGACGCCTTTCAGCGCATCGACCGCCGCGCCGCCACTACCGTAGCGCTTGGTGAGGCCCTCGATGAGGATCGCGGGCCGGATTGAGGCAACGTCAGCCACCGATCGCCTCCGCCGGGTCGATCTTGAGCGCAGCGCGTATCGCCAGTACCGAGGCCAATGCGCACACCACCAGGGTCAGCACGAAGGCACGTGCCGCGTCGCCGGTTTCGAGCAGCACGTATTTGGGAAAGGCTGGCGCCCACAGGGTGGCGGCGAACTTGCCGACGAAGAAACCGATCACGCCCAGCCCCAGCGCCTCCTGCATGATCATCGCGGCGATGGTGCGGTTTTTGGTGCCGATCAGCTTCAGCACGGCGATTTCCTTGATCTTGCCCAGCGTCATCGTATAGATGATGAAAGCGACGATGGCCGCGCTCACCACCGCCAGGATCATCAGGAACAGGCCGATCTGCCTGGCTGCGGTGGCGATCAGCTTGGCCACCAGGATCTCTTCCATGTCGTCGCGGGTATAGGCGGTGAAGCGCTGCCAGCGCGCGATCATGCCGGCGACGGCGCGCGCATCGGCCCCGTGTTGCAACCGCAGCAGCACGGCATTGACCTTGTGGCTGGACGTCTGGATCGCCTGCACCGCATCGAGCACGCCGGGTTGGCCGGGGCGGTTGATCGCCGGATTGGCGGCCAGCCGCTTGCGGTCCTCGACGATGGCGTCGTTGTCCTTGAGGAACTGGGTTTCCTGTGCGTCCTTCAGCGGGATGAACAGCATGGGATCGCCGTTGGACGACACCATGCGCCGGGTCAGGCCGACCACGGTGTAATCATTGCGGCGGATCTGCACCACGTCGCCCACCTGGAATCCGGTCTTGGCATCGGCCACCGCCTCGTAATGTGCGTGGGCGATGGGCCGACCGGCCACCAGAAACGCCGGTCCGCCCGGCTTGCCCGGCTCGAACCCGGCCACCATCACGCGCTGCGACTTGCCTGCGTGCGACACCTGCATGGTGAGGTAGGCGACGTTTCCCGCCTGTGCCACGCCTGGCAACCCCAGCAACGCGCGATAGAGGTCGTCCGGCACGGAAGAGGGCTCGGCGAACGGGCCGAGGGTATCCTGCTGCACCACCCAGACGTCGGCGTCGACCGCACGCAGCAGCACCTTGGCGTCGTCGACCATGCCGCGATACACCCCGGCCATGGTCAACGTCACCCCGATCAGCAAGCCCAGCCCCAGCCCGGTCAGCAGATAACTTTTCAGGTGGTGGGCGATGTCGCGCCTGGCGAGATTGATCATGACTGGAGCGGCTCAGCGCGCCATCAATCGTTGTTCGCGCACCCGCATGCCGTCGTCGAGTTGCCTGGCACTGTAGACGATGACGCGCTCGCCCTCGGCCAGGCCGGAGACGACTTGCGCACGATCCGCGGTTTGCACGCCGAATTGCACCGGCTTGAAGCGGGCGCGGCCGTCGACTGCCTGCCATACGCCGGTCCGGTCGTTGCGCAAGCCGATGGCAGCACGCGGCACCGTCAACGCGTTGCGCGTACCGGGCAGATGCAGCATCACCTCTGCCAGCTCACCCAGATACAGGCGGTCGGGTACCGGATCGAACGCCACGTCGACGATCCGCTCCTCGGTCACGGCATCGCTTTGCAGTTCGATACGCGCCACCTTCCCCGGCAGGGCCGTGTCGGGCGCAGAACGCATCGTGATATCCGCCGTCTGCCCCACCCGTATAGCCTGCGCGCGCGCCTGATCGACCCGCGCGCGCACCCACAGATGTGCCGGATCGGCCAGCCGGAGTACGGCCTGCCCTGCCACCACCGTCGTGCCGGGTTCGGCCTCCCGCGCGGTGACCACGCCTGTGATCGGACTCAGCAATCGGAGGCTGTTGCGCAGCTGATCGACGCCCTGCCGCTCGGCTTCGGCCCGCCCGATCTCGCGCTGCGCGGCTGCGGCATTGGCGCGCGACGCAGCCAGCGCCGCTTCGGCGGCCGCCGCTTCGTGCAGGCGGCTGTCCACCATTTCCTTGGCGACGAAATTCTGCCGATACAGCGTCTGGTAGCGCGCCAGATTGGCTTGTGCCAAATGCGTCCGGCTTTCGGCCTCGGCCACCTGCGCCAGCGCCGCCTCGGCTGCCTGCCGGGCGCGTGCGGCCGCGCTTATCGCCGCGTCGGCACGCTGGCGCAGATCCACCGGATCGATCTCGGCCAGCACCTGGCCGGCCTCGACCCGGTCGCCCTGATCGACCATCACCCGCAACAACCGGCCGGCCTGGATCGGGCCGACACTGTAGGCATGTTGCGCCTCCACCGTGCCGATTCCGTACACGCCGGGACTGAGATCGGCACGCGTGACGGCGGCCTGCTCGACGCCCACCGGAGCCAGCGGCCCGCGTGTGGCGAGCAGCCAGACGAAGGCCGCGGCAAATGCCAGGAAACCGGCAGCCAGGAGCAGATTACGTCGATTGATGAACGAGACAGCGCGGTGCTTCATACGGACCCGCTCAGTGTTTGTCGTCATTCAGGGGGCTGCGGATTTGATAAGCCGCATGGCAGCTCACGCATTTTTGCAGCGTGGCGGACATCTGGTTGAGCGTGTGGCTCACATCTTTCAGGCTGTCGGCATCCATTGCGATCTGATCGAAATCGCGATGCACCGAAAAGCCCAGCTGCCTGAATTCCATGGGCAACTTGGCCCGCAATTCGGGCGGTACCTCATGCACCATTTTCATCCCCATCCCGCGTGCTGCGGCCGCCGTCGCCTGCATGTCCTGCTTGCCGAGCGCGCCGGTCATGGCGCCGACGCCGTCGAGGAAGAGACGCATTTCTTCCAGGATCATGGCGCGTTCGTCCGGAGACAAGGCCAGGATCACGCGATTGTCTGCGGCAGGCGCATGGGCATGGTGGGGCGTCATGTCCTGCGCATGCGCGGTGGCCAGATTCATGCACAGGCAGGCTGCGAGCGGTATCGAGAAATATTTCATCATGGGTGCGTTCCTTGGGTGGGTGAGGGCGTCCGGACTGCCGCGAGAAAAACCGGGAAGGTGCGGGCGGCTTCGGCAGCCAGCGTGCGCTGGCCACGCAGTATGGACGTTTGCAGAACCAGTCCCTGGATCATGCCGATGTAGAGCGTGGCCGCGGCCTGCGTATCGAGATCGGGGCGGACTTGCTTCTGCACTTGGCCATCCTGCAGCAGATGCGCGATTTTCGCCTCGTACGCCAGCATGATTTCGGTCACAACCTGACGCAGCACCGCATTGCGGCCATGCAGATGTTCCGAGGTGAGCACACGCGGAATGGCCGGATGCCCGGCGATGAACGCGATATGGGCAAAAAACATGCGCTGCAGGGAGTCCAGCGGATCGCGGCCTTGCGCGGCCGCACGCGTCAACACCGCCATCATGCGGTCGCGCACCCACAGCATCACCGCCATCCAGATGGCGTCCTTGCTTGGAAAGTGCCGGAACACCGCGCCCTGCGTCACCCCCATCGCCTGGGCCATGTCCTGGGTGGTCACGTCGTCGACACCCTGCCTGGCAGCCAGTTCGAGCGTCACGCGGATGATTTCCTCGCGCCGTTCGTCGGCACCCAAGCGTTTGCGCACAGCTTCGGACATGAGCGTAGCCACTAGATAGTTATTGATCACTATCTTATGGCCGGGCTCGACACGCGTCAAGCCCCGCGAGGTGCCAATCAGATATCCGGGTTTTTAAGACAGGCCAGCAGGGTCACCGCCAGGATGCGCATATCGTCGGCGCTTGTCACATAGGGCGGCATGACATACACCGTATTGCCGATGGGGCGGATGAACACGCCTTGCCCCAGCGCCGCCTGATGCAGGCGGGCGGAGAAACCGGGCTGTGCCTCCGCCACGTCGAACGCCCAGATCATGCCGCGCTGACGAAAATGGCGTACCCGCGGGTGCATCGCCACGTCCGCCAGCAATCCCGTGAATTCCTGCGCCTTGATGCGGTTGGCGGCAATGACCTGATCGGCCTCGAAAATATCCAGTACCGCCAGCGCCGCCCGGCAGGCGAGCGGGTTGCCGGTGTAGGAATGCGAATGCAGGAAACCGCGCGCCGTGGCGTCGCCGTAGAACGCGGCGTAGACCTCGTCGGTCGTCAGCACGGCCGACAGCGGCAGGTAGCCGCCCGTGATGCCCTTGGACAGGCAGATGAAATCGGGGCGGATGGCGGCCTGCTCAATGGCGAACATGGTGCCGGTGCGGCCGAAACCCACGGCAATCTCATCGGCAATCAAGTGCACTCGATATTTCGTGCACAGTTCCCGGGCCCGCTTGAGATAGATCGGGTGATACATCGCCATCCCTGTCGCGCCCTGCACCAGCGGTTCGACGATGAAAGCGGCCGTTTCGGCGGCGTGCTCGACCAAATGCGCTTCCAATGCATCCGCACAACGCAGAGCAAATCCCTCCGCTGTTTCGCCTGCTTCGGCCAGACGCGCATCCGGCGTCGGTACCTGCACCGTGTGCCGCAGCAGGGGGGCATAAGTGGCCTTGAACAGCGGAATATCGGTCACCGACAGCGCGCCGACGGTTTCGCCATGATAGCCGTTCCTGAGGCTGACGAAGCCATTTTTCTCTGCCTGGCCAGCATTACGCCAGAAGTGAGCACTCATTTTCAGTGCGATCTCGGTGGCCGACGCGCCATCCGAGCCATAGAACGCGTGGCCCAGCCCGGACAGCTTGGCCAGCCGCTCTGAGAGCGCCACGACCGGTTCGTGGGTGGCGCCGGCCAGCATCACGTGCTCAATCCGGCCGAGTTGGTCGATGATGGCGGCATTAATGCGCGGATTGCAGTGGCCGAACAGGTTGACCCACCAGCTGGAAATCACGTCGAGGTAACGTCGTCCCCCCGTATCGACGAGCCACGGCCCCTCGCCACGCGCGATCGCCAGCGGCGGCGTGGCTTCCAGCGCTTTCATCTGGGTGCAGGGGTGCCAGACGGCGGCACGGGTACGGCTGATTAAATCGTCCATGGACTTGAAATTGAAACTCTCCGCCCCTACTATTAGCACTCAACGGCGACGAGTGCTAACAACACCTTCGCCGCTTCCTCATTTTTCGGGCAGCTCCGGCTGCCTTATATCAACGTACCGCAATGGAGACTTTGCAATGAAAATCCGTCCTCTGCACGACCGAGTGATTGTCAAGCGCATGGAAGAAGAGCGCAAGACCGCTTCCGGGATCGTGATCCCCGACACCGCCACCGAGAAACCCGACCAGGGTGAAGTGATCGCCGTCGGCGCCGGCAAGAAAGACGACCAGGGCAAGCTGATTCCGCTGGACGTGAAAGTCGGCGACCGTGTGCTGTTCGGCAAATACGCCGGCCAGACCGTCAAGGTCGAGGGCGACGAGCTGCTGGTGATGCGCGAAGAAGACATCATGGGCGTGGTCGAGCAGTAATCGAACGCCGTACGCAAATCCAAACCGAATTCAAAATTTAGGAGTTAAGCAATGGCTGCAAAAGACGTACGTTTTGGCGATTCCGCGCGTCACCGCATGGTGGCAGGCGTCAACATCCTGGCTGATGCCGTAAAAGTAACCCTGGGCCCGAAAGGCCGCAACGTGGTGCTCGACCGTTCCTACGGCGCCCCCACCGTGACCAAGGACGGCGTGTCCGTCGCCAAGGAAATCGAACTGAAGGACAAGCTCGAGAACATGGGCGCGCAGATGGTCAAGGAAGTTGCTTCCAAGACCTCCGACGTCGCCGGTGACGGCACCACCACCGCCACCGTGCTGGCCCAGTCGATCGTCCGCGAAGGCATGAAGTTCGTCGCCGCCGGCATGAACCCGATGGATCTGAAGCGTGGCATCGACAAGGCCGTGATCGCCGTCGTCGAAGAGCTGAAGAAGATTTCCCGTCCCTGCACCACGACCCAGGAAATCGCCCAGGTCGGCTCGATCTCGGCCAACGCCGATTCCGATATCGGCAAGATCATCGCCGATGCGATGGACAAGGTCGGCAAGGAAGGCGTGATCACCGTCGAAGACGGCAAGTCGCTGGAAAGCGAACTCGAAGTGGTCGAAGGCATGCAGTTCGACCGCGGCTACCTGTCGCCCTACTTCATCAACAACCCGGACAAGCAAATCGCGATTCTGGACAATCCCTTCGTCCTGCTGCACGACAAGAAGATTTCCAACATCCGCGACCTGCTGCCGGTACTCGAGCAAGTCGCCAAGGCCGGCCGTCCGCTCTTGATCGTCGCCGAAGACGTCGATGGCGAAGCGCTGGCCACCCTGGTGGTGAACAACATCCGCGGCATCCTCAAGACCGTCGCCGTCAAGGCTCCGGGCTTCGGCGATCGTCGCAAGGCCATGCTCGAAGACATCGCCATCCTGACCGGCGGCACGGTGATCGCCGAGGAAGTCGGCCTGACGCTGGAAAAAGCCACGCTGAAGGATCTGGGCCAGGCCAAGCGCGTCGAAGTCGCCAAGGAAAACACCACGCTGATCGACGGCGCCGGTGCCGAAGACACGATCAAGGGCCGCGTCACGCAAATCCGCGCCCAGATCGAGGAAGCCAGCAGCGACTACGACAAGGAAAAGCTGCAGGAGCGCGTGGCCAAGCTGGCAGGCGGTGTTGCGCTGATCAAGGTCGGTGCCGCGACCGAAATGGAAATGAAGGAAAAGAAGGCCCGCGTCGAAGACGCGCTGCACGCCACGCGTGCCGCCGTTGAAGAAGGCATCGTCGCCGGCGGCGGCGTGGCCCTGCTGCGCGCCCGCGCCGCGATTTCGCTCAAGGGCGACAACCACGAACAGGACGCCGGCATCAAGCTCGTGCTGCGCGCCCTGGAGCAGCCGCTGCGCGAAATCGCCGCGAATGCCGGTGACGAGCCGTCCGTGGTGATCAACAAGGTGCTCGAAGGCAAGGGCAACTTCGGCTACAACGCCGCATCCGGCGAATACGGCGACATGGTGGCGATGGGCGTGCTGGATCCGACCAAGGTGACGCGCACCGCGCTGCAGAACGCCGCTTCGGTGGCCGGCCTGATGCTGACCACCGACTGCATGGTGGCCGAGCTGGTCGAAGACAAGCCGGCCGGCGGTGGCGGCATGGGCGGCATGGGCGGCATGGGTGGCATGGGCGGCATGGGCGGAATGGATATGTAATCGGTTTTACCGATTACATATCCAGTGGAAGGAACAGGAGGAAACCTAGGTTTCCTCCCGTTACCCACCTTCCTACTGGGGCTCTGCTTTACCGAAACCCCCGACTCTGGAAACAGGGGCGGGGGTTTTGCTTTTGAGGCGCGAAAGTTGGCGCTGGCGGTACGGCGTCGGCATGCAATGCGGCTCCATTAGAATCGGGCCTTCTTCAAGTCTGTAGCCCGCGATGATGACTGCTCCGTCTGTTGCCGAAACCCTGCGTCCCTACCCGCCTTTCGACCGTTTCGAGCCGGAGGCGCTGGCCTTTCTCGACGGGCATCTGCAGCCGGCGAAGTTTGCCGCCGGCGCCGTGATGGCGTCGCCCGGGCAGGGCGCGGCGCAGGCGATGTTCATCATCGTCCGCGGCAAGGTCCAGGCCGTCTCGGCCGGCGCCACCGGCACCGCGGGCGAGACAGAGTTGACGCTTGCGGTCGGCGAATGCTTTCCGATCGGCGCGCTCTCCGGCCGCCGCGCGTCGGCCAATGTCTATACGGCGCTCACCGAGGTCGAGGCCCGGCTGTTGCCGGCCGCCGCCTTCCACCAGTTGCTGGCGCTGAGCCCGGCCTTCAGCCGGCATTGCACCGGCTATCTGGCGTCGCTGGTGAGCCAGTCGCGGCAGCAGTTGCAGGCGCATTTCGCGCAGCAGGCCAACGCGACGCAGTCGCTCAATACCCGGCTGATCGATTTGATCAAGCGCCCTCCGATTTCGGTCAATGCGACGACGCCGATCCGCCGCGCAGTCGAAATCATGGGCGAGCAGAAGACCGGTTCGGTGGTCGCAGTCAATGGCGACGGCGCGCCGATCGGCCTCATGACGCAGTCCGACGTGGTGCGGCGCGTGGTGCTGGGCCGGGTGCCGCTGGAGCAGTCGCTGACCGAGGTGATGTCGCACAGTCCGGCCACGCTGCCGGAAACCGCCACGGCCTATGACGCGATATTCACCATGGCCTCGCGCGGCATCCGCCACCTGCTGCTGGTCGATCCGGCGGGGCGCCTGTCGGGAGTGATTTCCGAGCGCGACCTGTTCGCCCTGCAACGCGTCGGCGTCGGCCAGGTGCGCCGCGCCATCGAATCCGCCGAGGACATCGCGGCGCTGCAGGCGGCGCTGCGCGACGTGCAGCAATCGGCCTTCAACATGCTGGCGCAGGGTATAGGCGCGGAACAGATGACGCAGTACATTTCGACGCTCAACGATGCGGCGACCGCGCGCATCCTGGACCTGAACCTGCGCCGTCATGCCGTGGACGAGATTGAATGGGCCTGGCTGGCTTTCGGTTCGGAAGGCCGCGAGGAGCAGACGCTGGCCACCGACCAGGACAACGGCATTGTTTTCCTGGCCGCCGATGCAGGCGAGCGCGATGCCTTCCGCTCACGTCTGCTGGCCTTCGCCCGCGACGTCAACCGGGATCTCGACCGCTGCGGCTTCCCGCTGTGCAAGGGCAACATCATGGCCGGCAACTCCGAGTGGTGCCTTACGCTCGACGAATGGCGGCAGAAGTTCAGCCACTGGATACGTTCGCCCCAGCCCGAGGCGCTGCTCAACGCCACGATCTTCTTCGACTTCCGCGCGATCTACGGCAAGCGGGATCTCGCCGCGCGCATGCACGAACACCTGTTCGGCCTGAGCATGGCGAATTCGGCCTTCCAGCGCATGCTGGCGCAGAACGCGCTGACGGTCGCCCCGCCGCTGGGCATGATCCGCGACTTCGTCACCGAGAGCGACGAGCAGGGCAAGGCCTACATCGATCTGAAGAAATCGGGCGCACGGCTCTTCGTCGATGCCGCGCGGGTGCTCGCGCTGGCCCACGGCATCGATGCCGCATCGACCGTCACGCGCCTGCGGCGCACGGAAAAGTTGCCGGGTGGCGACGGCGTGGATAGCCTGATCGACGCCTTCCATTACATCCAGCTATTGCGTCTGCGCCACCAGCACCTCGAAGCCGGCCAGGGACGGCCCGGCGACAACCGGATCTTCATCGGCCGCCTCAATCAGCTCGACCGCCGTATCCTGAAGGAGGCCTTCCGCCAGGCCAGGGCGCTGCAGCAGCGCCTGAAAATGAACTACCAGCTCTGATCCGGGCTACTTCTTCGCCTCGCCCGCAGCGGGCTTTTTCTGGTCAACCCTGAAATGCGCGTGGCGGCTCAGGGCAAAGTCGAGGATCAGCTTGAGCCAGATGGTCGAGCCGGCAATCGCCGACCAGGTTTCATAGGCCAGACTGCCGCTGACCACGCCGATCACGACATAGATCAGCGCGACGGAACCGATCAGGTTGATCGCCGTGGCAAAGGGTGCGTATTTCGCCGGATTGGCCGGGGATACTCCGCCCTTCAGCGCGACCTCCGAATAGTTCCTGCGCACGCCGACGCGCCAGGCACGGCGCAGCCAGTAGAACGTGATCGGGAAGAGTGCCAGAAACAAAATCCAGGTCATTGCGACGCTGATATCAAAAACCATCGAAACCCCTTGCATGCATATGGCGGGCAAGGCCGGCGGCTGCCGACCTGGTGCCACAGTAATTCGCCACTGTAATTCATTGGCAGAAATGCAACGGCCCCGCACGCTGGCGGGGCCGCTGGCTGGCCGGCCCGATGATCCGGGCCGGCCGCGTCTGTCTGCTGCTTAGTGCGTGCCGTCCACCAGCTTGGAGCCACGCGGGATGCGCACGGATTCGACCATGTGCTGGATGTGCTCCGGCGGCTCCTTGGTGACCTTGTCGACCGCGAAGGCGACGACGAAGTTCACCAGGGCGCCCACCGCGCCGAAGGCTTCCGGCGTGATGCCGAAGAAGCTGTTGGCGCCGCCGATCACTGGCAGGAAGTCGGTACCCTTGATGAAGAACAGACCCTTGTGCGCGAACACGTAGAACAGGGTGACGAAGAGGCCTGCCAGCATGCCGGCGATGGCGCCTTCCTTGTTCATCTTCTTCGAGAAAATGCCCATCATGATCGCTGGGAACAGCGAGCTTGCCGCGATACCGAAGGCAAGCGCCACGGTACCCGCGGCGAACCCCGGCGGGTTCAGGCCCAGCCAGCCGGCGACCACGATCGAAACCGCCATCGCGATCTTGCCGGTCATGAGTTCGCCCTTTTCACTGATATTCGGCGCGAACACATTCTTCACCAGGTCGTGCGAGATGGCCGAAGAAATCGCCATCAGCAGGCCGGCAGCGGTCGACAGTGCGGCAGCCAGACCACCGGCGGCCACCAGGGCGATGACCCAATTCGGCAGCAGCGCGATTTCCGGATTGGCCAGCACGATGATGTCGGCATTGACCGCCAGCTCGTTACCCTTCCAGCCCGCCGCTTCGGCCTTGGCCTTGGCTTCCGGGTTCTTGGTCTTGTCGTTGTAATACTGGATGCGGCCGTCGCCGTTCTTGTCGGTGAATTTCAGCAGGCCGGTTTTTTCCCAGCGCTTCATCCAGTCCGGACGCTCGTCGGCCTTGATGCTGGCTTCCGGCGCGTACAGATCACCACCCGTGGCAACTGCGGTGTTGACCGTGCCGTGCAGGTTGAGCTTGGCCATCGCGGCGACCGCGGGTGCGGTCGTGTACAGCAGCGCGATGAAGACCAGCGCCCAGCCTGCCGAGCTGCGTGCGGCAGCGACGGTCGGCACGGTGAAGAAGCGCATGATCACGTGCGGCAGACCGGCGGTGCCGATCATCAGCGACAGGGTGTAGACGAACATGTTCAGCGTGCTGCCGGCTGTCGTGGTCGTGTACTTGCCGAAGCCGAGATCGACGACTACCTGGTCGAGACGGGCCAGCAGCGAAACGTCGGTGCCGCTCATGGTGGCGCCCAGACCCAGTTGCGGGATCGGCACACCGGTCAGGTGCATCGAGATGAACACGGCCGGGACGATGTAGGCCGCGATCAGCACGCAGTACTGGGCGACCTGGGTGTAGGTGATGCCCTTCATGCCGCCGAACACCGCGTAGGCGAAGACGATCGCCATGCCGACGTAGATGCCGGTTTCGCTCGATACGCCGAGGAAGCGCGAGAAGGCCACGCCGACGCCGGTCATCTGGCCGATGAGGTAGGTCAGCGAAGCGGTCAGCAGGCACAGCACCGCCACCGTCGAGGCCGTCTTCGAATAGAAGCGGTCGCCGATGAACTGCGGCACGGTGACCTTGCCGAACTGGCGCAGGTCGGGTGCCAGCAGCATCGCCAGCAGCACGGAGCCGCCGGTCCAGCCCATCAGGAACAGGCCGCCGCCGTAACCCATGTTGGCGATCAGGCCGGCCATGGAGATGAAGGACGCCGCCGACATCCAGTCGGCGGCGGTGGCCATGCCGTTCAGCACCGGGGGCACGCTGCCGCCCGCGGCGTAGAACTCGCTGGTCGACCCGGCTCGCGCCCAGATGGCGATGCCGATGTACAGCGAGAAGCTCAAGCCGACCATCAGGTAGATTGTTGTTTGCAGATCCATTTAGGCTTCCTTAGTCTTCGTGAACGTCGAATTCGCGATCGATGTCGCCCATCTTCTTGCCGTACCAGAAAATCAGCGCGATGAAGATGTACATCGAACCTTGGTGGGCAAACCAGAATCCCAGCGGATAGCCGCCGAGACTGATGCCGTTGAGCATGTCGGCGAACAGAATGCCGGCGCCGAACGAGACCAGGAACCAGACGATCAGGATCTTGGTCAAGAGGCCCAGCGTCGCGCTCCAGTAGCCTTTGACGTCGTGCTTGTGTTGCATTGAGTCGTCCTCCAGATTATTGAAATGCAGATCGAACCGGGGTGGATACGCGTCGATGCGGCAAACGCGTAACCCGGCTTCGAGAGGTGCGACTATCGGGGAGCCAGCTTACTTAGTACTTACGCAAGAGGCCGGAATGCGTAAAACAGTCCCCGGCACTGCGGCGGACACGCTATCATTTGGCGAAAACCTGTATTCCTAGGAGGAGTTCCATGGGTAGCGAGGGTATTTATCGCAAAACCGAAAAAGGAAGAACCGAGATCGCCACGCGCGCGAACAAACTCGGCATGCGGGAACGGACCATGCTGATCATGGTCGACGACAAGACCACCCGTCGCGAGTTGCTGGCAAAGAATTCCCACCCGACCAGCGAAGGCATACTCAACAACTTGCTGGCCGACGGTTATATCGAGATCGCGCCCGGCACCGAGCCGGCCGCGGCGAGTGCTGCGCCCGCGGCGCCTGCAGCAGCACCCGGCGCCCCGCCTGTCGAGGTTTCCCTGATATCGGCCTCGCGCTTTGCCTGTCGCGCTCTGGTTACGTATCTGGGGCCAGGAGCCGACGATCTGACCGTGCTGGTCGAGAAATGCACCAATGTGCCAGATCTCACCGCAAGACTCGAAAAATGTCGTCAGGTCATTCAGGGCATGGCAGGAAAGAAAAAGGCCGACGAATTCTGGGCGGGTGTCAGCGTCCGCTTGCCCCAGGCCTGATTTGTGGCAAGCTGGACGGGGATTTAGTTTCGGCCGTAGCGCTTGAGGCGAATCAGGCGGGCCCTGGCCTCCGCCGGAACTTTGTACCGAACGTCGCTCCAAACCCCGTAGTCGCGAGGCCGCCATGAGAGTATTGCTTGCAGAGGACGACCGCATCATTTCCCAGGGGCTTATCGCCGCCCTGCGCAAGTCAGGTTATGCGGTCGACCACGTCAATAACGGTGCCGATGCCGATACGGCCCTGCTGTCCCAGCAATACGACCTGCTGATCCTCGATCTGGGCTTGCCGCGGCTGTCGGGTATCGAAGTCCTCAAGCGCCTGCGAGCGCGCAAGCTGACCATGCCGGTACTGGTGTTGACGGCCCAGGATGGCGTCGAAGACCGGGTGCGCGGGCTCGATGCGGGTGCCGACGACTACCTGACCAAACCTTTTGCCCTGCCGGAGCTGTTTGCCCGGGCGCGGGCGCTTACCCGGCGGGGTACCGGCAATCCGACGCTGATCGAAGTCGGCAGCCTGTCGTACGACCAGTCGGAGCGCATGGCTCGCCTCAACGGCGACATCGTCGAGCTTTCGGCGCGCGAACTGGCGCTGCTGGAGATCCTGCTGCTGCGCGCCGGGCGCCTGGTGGGCAAGGAGCAATTGGTGGACCAGCTGTGCAGTTGGGGCGAGGAAGTCAGCAATAACGCCATCGAAGTCTATATCCATCGCCTGCGCAAGAAGCTGGAACCGGGCGGTGCCCGCATCACCACGGTGCGTGGCCTTGGTTATTGCCTGGAGAAGCCCTCCGATTCCGCCGCTGCCGCCGATGACAGAGCCTGACGCCGGCGCAGCAGGGGGCGCGCCGGCCAAGACGCTGCGCGATTCGAATCCCTTTCAGCACAATGAATACCCGAACTCGCTGTTCGGCGAGATTCTCGACTGGATGCTGGCGCCGCTGCTGCTGCTGTGGCCGATATCGATTGCCGCCACCAATCACGTTGCCAGCTACATCGCCAACCAGCCTTACGACCAGGCGCTGGCCGACAATGTCGCCTCAATCATGCGCCTGGTGAGCATCGACGGCGACCGGGTCACCGTCAACCTGCCGGCGTCGGTGCGCACCCTGCTGCACGCCGAAGATACCGATATGTTGTTCTATCAGGTGGTTGGCCCCAACAGCAAGCTGCTTCACGGCGATCGGGAAATACCCTGGCCCAACCTGCCGCTGCAGGTGGAGGAGCGCAAGATTCTGTTCCGCGACGATCGTATCGAAGCCGACAACGTGCGCATCGCCTATGCCTTCATTCCGGTAAAAAGCGGCTTGCCGCCCGTCGTGGTGCAGGTGGCGGAAACCCTGCGCAAGCGCGAGGAGCTTTCGTCGCGGATTATTTCCGGTGTGCTGCTGCCGCAATTCGCCATCATCCCGCTGGCGGTGATCCTGGTCTATCTGGGCCTCACGCGCGGCATCGCGCCGCTGCACAAATTGCGCGACAGGATACGCCGCCGTCGGCCCACGGATTTGTCGCCGATACCGGTTTATCCGGTACCGGACGAGGTGCGACCGCTGGTGGTCGCCTTCAACGAAATGATGGGACGTCTGGAAGACAATCTCCAGGCCCAGCAGCGTTTCATCGCCCAGGCCGCACACCAGATGCGAACCCCGCTGACCGGGCTCAAGACGCAGACCGAGATCGCGCTCTCCGAAACCGACCCGGCACAGATGCGCCTTGCCCTGCAACTGATTGCCGAAAGCACCGACCGCGCGTCGCACATGATCAACCAATTGCTGATCCTGGCGCGCGCCGAGGCCAGTCATGAAAAGCTGCACCGCGTGGTTCCGGTTGACCTCGACGCCTTGGCAAGAGACGTCGCCGGCGAATGGGTCGTGCGTGCGCTGGCGAAACAGATCGATCTCGGTTTCGAGGGCAACGGCGCACCCTTGATGGTCTCGGGCGTGCCCTTGCTGCTGCGCGAACTGTTGGCCAATCTGGTCGACAACGCGATCAAGTACACGCCGCGGCATGGTTGCGTCACCCTGCGTGTGCGCGGCGGCAATCGGGTCGTGGTCGAGGTCGATGATGACGGCATCGGCATTCCCCTGGAGGAAAGCGCCAATGTGTTCGAGCGCTTCTATCGCGTTCTCGGCACCGATGTGGATGGCAGCGGACTGGGCCTGCCGATCGCAGCCGAGATCGCCGAACTGCATCAGGCGCGGATCGAGCTGTTGTCGGGCACCAAAGGCCGCGGCTGCCTGTTTCGGGTCAGCTTTCCGGAAAGGCCGCGTGCAGCGGGCCAGCGTGCTGCGGTGCCGCAAAAACCGCTGGCCGGAAACTTCCCTGATGGTCTGTAAGCTTCACGTCAGGATTGCTGACTGACAATGCCGCATCTTGGGGCATTTGGCGTTGGCCGTCTATAACGTTGGTACTGCTCCGGGGATAAAAACGGCGCGCGACACAGGGGAATCCGGCGTGCGTTACAGGAACGGCGAACTGATCCGGTTCGCCGCATGCCAATAAAAGGAGGAGTGCCAGATGCAACTCACTGAGAAGCATAAGCAGTACTGGAACATCAACCTGAAGATAAGCAGCATCTTGCTTGTCGTCTGGTTCGTGGTCACGTTCGTTATGGGCTGGTTTGCCCGCGAGCTCAACGAAATCAGCTTCATCGGCCCCCTGGGCTTCTACATGTCGGCGCAAGGCTCGTTGATCATCTACGTCGCGATCATCTGGTATTACGCCCACTACATGAACAACCTGGACCACGAATACGGCGTCCATGAAGGGGAGGGCGACTGAAATGTCCACACAAATCACCCAATCGCAATTCGCTGCCAACCTGAAGAAGTACTACACCTTCTACACCGGCGGCTTCGTTGCCTTCGTCATTCTCGTCGGCATCCTCGAACAGCTGGGTGTGCCGAACAAGATACTCGGCTACATTTTCCTGTTCGCCACCATTTCCCTGTATGCCGGCATCGGCTTCATGTCGAAGACGGCGGAAGTCGGCGAGTACTACGTCGCCGGACGGCGCGTACCCGCGCTGTTCAACGGCATGGCGACCGGCGCCGACTGGATGTCCGCCGCGAGCTTCATCGGCATGGCCGGCACCCTGTACCACGCGGGTTATGACGGCCTCGCCTTCGTGCTGGGCTGGACCGGCGGCTACTGTCTGGTGGCAATTCTGCTGGCGCCCTACCTGCGCAAGTTCGGTCAGTTCACGATTCCGGACTTCCTCGGCGCGCGCTTCGGCGGCCACCTGCCGCGCTTCATCGGCGTGATCGCGGCCATCGTCTGTTCCTTCACTTACGTGATCGCGCAGATCTACGGCGTCGGCATCATCACCAGCCGCTTCACCGGGCTCGAGTTCCAGGTCGGCGTCTTCGTCGGTCTGGCCGGCATTCTGGTGTGTTCCTTCCTCGGCGGCATGAAGGCGGTGACCTGGACCCAGGTGGCCCAGTACATCATTCTGATCGTGGCCTACATGATCCCGGTGGTGTGGCTGTCGGTGAAGCATACCGGTGTGCCGATCCCGCAGATCTCCGCCTACACCTCGGCCCTGCCCAAGGTCACCGCGCTGGAGGCCGAGTTCAACGACAAGGCCACGCCCAAGGGTGCCAAGGAAGAGTCGGTTCGAGCGATCTTCCGCGAGCGTGCTGCCGCCGCGAACGCCAAGCTGGCGGGTCTGGCGAAGGACGGCCCGGCTTTCCTCGCCGCTGAAAAGCAGAAGCTGGTGGACAACGTGGCCGCGCTGAAGGCTGCAGCAGCCCCGGATGCGAAGGCGATCGAAGCCGCTGAAAAGTCCGTCAAGGACTTCCCGGCCGATGCCGCTGCCGCCAAGACCGCCTGGACCGCCGAATCGAAGGTCGGCGCCCGCGCTGCACCGGTCAAGCGGCACGCCGAGGCGTTTAGCGTGGGTGGCAAGACGCCGGAAGAGATCGAGAAGAACCGTGGCATCGCGAAGAAGAACTTCCTCGCCCTGATCATGTGTCTGATGGTCGGCACCGCCGCCCTGCCGCATATCCTGATGCGCTACTACACCACGCCTTCGGTGAAGGAAGCGCGCCAGTCGGTGTTCTGGGGCTTGTTCTTCATCTTCCTGCTCTACTTCACGGCACCGGCCCTGGCCATTCTGGCCAAGTACGAGGTGTACAGCAATCTGGTGGGATCGAGCTTCTCGGCGCTACCCGCCTGGGTCAGCAACTGGTCCACGGTGGACAAGACGCTGATGAACATTGCCGACATCAACAAGGATGGCATCGTGCAACTGGCGGAAGTCGTCATCGGCGGCGACCTGATCGTGCTGGCAACCCCGGAAATTGCGGGTCTGCCTTATGTGATCTCGGGCCTCGTGGCGGCCGGCGGTCTGGCGGCGGCGCTGTCTACCGCTGACGGCCTGCTGCTGACCATTGCCAACGCGATGTCGCACGACCTGTACTACAAGATGATCGACCCGAATGCCTCGACGGTTCGCCGTATCGCGGTATCGAAGGGGCTGCTGCTCGTGGTGGCCTTGATCGCCGCCTACGTCACCAGCCTTAAGCCGGGCAACATCCTGTTCCTGGTCGGTGCGGCCTTCTCGCTGGCAGCCTCGGGCTTCTTCCCGGCACTCGTTTGCGGGGTGTTCTGGAAGCGCGCCAACTACCTCGGGGCGGTGCTCGGCATGAGCTTGGGTCTGGGTATCTGCGGCTACTACATGTACCTGACCTATCCGTTCTTCGGCGTCAATGCCCCGCTGTGGTGGGACATCAAGCCGATCGCCGCCGGCACCTTCGGTATTCCGGCTGGTTTCCTCGGCGTTATCATCGGCACCCTGATTTCGGCGGCGCCGCCCAAGGAGATCACGGAAATGGTCGACCATGTGCGCTATCCGAGCCTGGAAGGCGACATCGACACCAAAGGTATCTAACAAGCTTATGGAGGAGGAGGAGGGCTAGGGAGCATACCCACCCTCATTCGACCGGCCCCTGGGCAACCACGGGCCGGTTTTTTTATGTCTCGACTGGAGGGAGAGACGGTATTCCCCGGTGGGATATCGCGGGCCCGCGTCCCGGGATATATCCAGCCACCGGCTGACTACATCCGCAGGAGGTCTTCAGCCTGGATGGATACGAATTTGCCGTGTCGCCAGCGGCAACTATCGTGTTGCTGCGAGCGGCGGCCTCAACGAATCAGAAGGGAAGTTCCGGAATGAATTTCATCAAATCGGCGCGCTGGGTGTCCTGCGCCAGTTTCCTTGCCCGCTTGGGCTCGAAGGCGACCAGGCGCTTGAGAATTTGCGTGACGTCATCGGGGCGGTTGGCATGGTGGTAGGCCATGCCCAGTTGATAAAAGCCTTCGCCGCTCATGGGCTGCAGTTCGACCACTTTTTCCAGCGCTTTCGCGGCATCGTCGTGCTGGCCCAGGCGCGCATACGCCAGCCCCATGCCGTACCAGGCCATGTCCTGCGTCGGCGTCAGGCGCACCGCCTCGGTGAAGGCGGCAATCGCCTCTTTCGGCTTGCCCGCATGTTCGCAAACGTAGCCGAGGTTGAACCAGTTGGCGCCGTCGTCGGGGGTCAGCGCCAGCGCCGTCTCGAACCACTTGATCGCGACCTCGTAGTTCTTCCGTTTCGCCGCAATGGCGGCCAGATGGCGTGCCGAGTGCACATCCTGCGGGTTGATACGGAACGCCGTCAGGTAGGCCTCGAAGGCACTGTTCTCGCGGCCGAAGAAGTGAAACAGCCAGCCGCGGGCATAATGCCGCCAATGATCGTAGTTCATCGGAATGACCAAGCAAAATAACGGAGACCGAAACATACCATGAGCCACCCTGAACTTTTCATGATCGGCGTGTTGCGTGCGCTGGTAGAAGTCGCAATGTTGTTTCTGCTCGGTCAGGGTCTGCTGGCCCTGCTGGCGGGCAGCCGACGCCACAACAACACCATGTACAAGTTGTTTCTGATCGTCACGGCGCCGGTGGTAAAGCTGGTGCGCAAGATCACGCCGCGGCAGATTATCGACCGTCATGTGCCCGTGGTAGCGTTCTTCCTGCTGTTCTGGCTCTGGATTGCCCTGGCATACTGGAAGAAGCTCTATTGCGACGAACATCTGCTGCAATGTTTCTGACAGTCCGGTTAGCCGGCTAACGAACACTTTGCGATGCTCCAGTGCTTGCGCAATAGCCCTTCCATGGTGGGGCGCGGCCTGTAGATGTAGTTATGTCGGTCAAGCGCCGCCCAGCCGGGCTTGCACGGCAGACGTATCGATGCCGGCCACCCGCACCCGCTTGGCGCGCGAACTGTCGCCGCTGACCAGGCTGACCGCCGATTTGGCCACATTGAGCTGCTTGGCAAGAAAGGACAGCAGGCAGGTATTCGCCTTGCCGTCCACCGGCGGTGCGGCAAGGCGGATCTTCAACGCCTCGCCGTGCAGGCCCACCACTTCGGTTTTCTTCGCCCCCGGCTGGATATGCAGACGTAGAGTCACGCCGCTGCCGTCGGCGACCAGCCAGGTCATGATCTAGCGCCGAGCCGCCCGCGCTGACGCGGGAGCATGCTGGACACCCCCTCCCAGTCACCCCCGCCCTTGGGGCGAGGGAAAGGGAGGGGGGCGCCATGTTTCCCTAAGGGGTGCGCCAGCACACCCCTTCTCCTGAAGCAGGGACTGGGCGCCGAGCCGTTCATGAGAGCAGCATCATGGGCATCACGTTCTGGCGCAGGCCGGCGATGATGAACAGCGCAATCTGCAGCACCAGCAGCAGCGCCAGCGGTGAAAGATCGACCCCGCCGATGGGCGGGATGACGCGGCGAAACGGCCGCAACAGGGGCCGCGTCAGGGTGTCGAACACCCCGGCCAGCGGCGCATGGGGGTTCACCCAGGAAAACACCGCCGATATCAGCACCGCGCCGATCATCAGGTAGATGCCGATCTTCGCCACGTCCAGCGCGGCGAGCATGGCCACCACAAGAATTGGCGCTGGCGACACGGCGGAGAGCACGCCCGAGAGCCCCAGTGCCAGTCCCTGATAGGCCACCTGCCACAACCAGGCCAGCAGCAGGCTCGCCAGATCGAGGCCGAACAGCCCGGGCACCAAGCGCCGCAGCGGGCGCACCATCCAGTCAGTGACGGCGACGATGAATTGCCCCAGAGGATTGCGGAACGGGGTGCGCGCCCATTGCATCGCGAAGCGCACCAGCAGCGCCAGCGTCAGAAAGCCGCAGACGGTGTCGAGGACGAACAGGAATATCTGCGCAATCATCAGTCTTTACCGAGAATTTCGCCGAGTTCGCGCCCGCGCGCCTCGGCGGCCATGATGCCCTGGCCGATGGCGCCGGCGATGTCGCTGGCAGTGAATGACAACAGTGCCGCTTCCGTGGTGCCGCCCTTGGAGGTCACGCGCTCGCGCAAGGTGGCGATCGACTCGCTGCTCTGTTGCGCCAGGCGGGCGGCGCCGACAAAGGTCTCGACGCTTAGCTGGCGCGCGGACTGCGCATCGAAGCCCAGCTTGAGCGCGGCCGTTTCCATGGCCTCGATGAAGTAGAAGACATAGGCCGGGCCGCTGCCCGAAATCGCGGTGACGGCGTCCATCTGTTCCTCCTGGGCTATCCACACCGTGCTGCCCACCGCCTTGAGTATCTTTTCCGCCGTGACGCGTCCTTCGAGGTCGACGCTCGGGTCGGCGCAGAGGCCGGTGATGCCGGCGGCGATCAGCGCCGGCGTGTTCGGCATGGTACGCACCAGCTTGCTGTAGTTGCCCAGCCAGCACGAGATGTCGGCCATGCGCAGGCCGGCGGCGATGCTCACCACCAGTTGCGTGCCGAGTTTGCCGCGCAGGGGGGCGACCGCTTCCTTGAGCTGTTGCGGCTTGACCGCCAGCACCAGCGCCTCGCAATCGAGCGCCGCGGCGTCGACCTCCGCCGTGCAGCGCACGCCGAAACTCTCGGTGAGCTTCTCGCGCGCCGCGGCGAAGGGCTCCACCACCTGGATGCCGGCCGCCGAAAAGCCCTGCTTGCGCAGGCCGCCGATCAGGGCGACGGCCATGTTGCCGCCGCCGATAAATGTAATCTTCATGTCGTCGTCTCCGCTGGGCCGCCCCAAGGAGACGACCAGCCATTAAATTGGAGCAAGCGTAGCTTGCGAACCGTAGTCATCCCCTTCCATGGGACGGGGGCTGGGGGGTAGGTCATATCAATCCCGTTTGCCGAAAATTGCGGTGCCGACGCGCACGATGGTCGCGCCTTCCATTATCGCCGCCTCGAGGTCTTCGCTCATGCCCATCGACAGGGTGTCGAGTTCCAGTCCTTCCGCATTGAGCCGATCGCGCAACTGTCGCAACAGGGCGAAGCGGCCGCGCTGCAGGCGGCTGTCGTCGCTCGGCTCGGGAATCGCCATCAGGCCGCGCAGGCGCAAACCGGGCAGGGCGGCCACGGCATGCGCCAGGGCCGCCGCCTGGTCCGGTGCGCAGCCGCTTTTCGACGCTTCGCCGGAGACATTGACCTGGACGCAGACGTGCAGCGGCGGCAGCTGCGGCGGGCGCTGCGCGGCGAGCCGTTCGGCGATCTTCAGGCGGTCCACCGAATGCACCCAGGCAAAGCCTTCCGCCACCGGCCGCGTCTTGTTGCTCTGCAGCGGGCCGATAAAATGCCAATCGAGTTGCAGTGCGGCCAGTTCAGCAGCCTTGTCGACGGCTTCCTGCACGTAGTTCTCGCCGAAGGCGCGCTGGCCCGCTGCGGCCGCTTCGCGCACGCCGGCCGCCGGCCAGGTCTTGGAAACCGCCAGCAATTGCACGGAATCCGCCGGCCGTCCCGCGGCAGCGCAGGCGGCGGCGATGCGTGCACGCACGGCTTGCAAGTTGGCGGCGATTGATGTCATATAGCGTTTTCAAAGTATATCGCACCCCATATAGAGGAAAGCGCTCATGGACATCACCGAACTGCTCACCTTCGTCGTCAAGAACAAGGCCTCCGACCTGCACCTGTCCGCCGGTCTGCCGCCGATGATCCGGGTCCATGGCGACGTGCGCAAGATCAATCTGCCGCCGATGGAGCACAAGGACGTGCATGCCATGATTTATGACATCATGAACGACGGCCAGCGCAAGGCGTATGAGGAAAATCTGGAGTGCGACTTTTCCTTCGCGGTGCCGAATCTGGCGCGCTTCCGGGTCAATGCCTTCGTCCAGAACCGTGGCGCGGCGGCGGTGATGCGGACCATTCCGTCGAAAATCCTGTCGCTGGAAGATCTCAAGTGCCCGAAGATTTTCGAGGAACTCGCCGACCAGCCACGCGGACTGGTGCTGGTCACCGGGCCGACCGGTTCCGGCAAGTCGACCACGCTGGCGGCCATGGTCAATCACAAGAACGAAAGCGAATACGGACACATCCTGACCGTCGAGGACCCGATCGAGTTCGTCCATGAAACCAAGAAATGCCTGATCAACCAGCGTGAGGTCGGCCCGCATACGCTGTCTTTCAACAACGCGCTGCGCTCGGCCCTGCGCGAAGACCCGGACGTGATCCTGGTCGGCGAAATGCGCGACCTGGAAACCATCCGCCTGGCCATGTCCGGCGCCGAAACCGGCCACCTGGTGTTCGGCACGCTGCACACCTCGTCGGCGGCGAAGACTATCGACCGCATCATCGACGTGTTCCCCGCCGCGGAAAAGGAAATGATCCGCGCCATGCTGTCGGAATCGCTGAAGGCGGTGATCTCGCAGACCCTGTGCAAGACCATGGACGGCACCGGCCGCGTCGCCGCGCACGAGATCATGGTCGGCACCCCGGCCATCCGCAACCTGATCCGCGAGGCCAAGGTGGCGCAGATGTACTCGGCGATTCAGACCGGCCAGCAGTACGGCATGCAGACGCTGGACCAGAACCTGCAGGATCTGGTCAAGCGCAAGATAATTTCTCCCGGAGAGGCGCGCAGCAAAGCCGCGAACAAGGACAATTTCCCTGGCTGACGCCAGGGAATTATCCTTGTTCGCAAATTAACGCCCGCCCCTCCCATCCTCCCCTCGCGGGGAGGCTACTAGTCGGAGCCGCTGACGCGGCTAAAGCAGAAAGAATCAACGGAGATTCCCACCATGGAACGCGACGAAGGCCTTAAGTTCATGTACCAGCTTCTGACGATGATGATGCAGAAGAAGGGGTCGGACTTGTTCATCACTGCGGGCTTCCCGCCGGCGATGAAAATCGACGGCAGGATGACGCCGGCGACCACCCAGCCGCTGTCGCCGCAACATACGCAGGAACTGGCGCGTGCCATCATGAACGACAAGCAGGCGGCCGAGTTCGAGGCGACCAAGGAATGCAACTTCGCGATTTCGCCCGCCAGCATCGGCCGCTTCCGCGTCAACGCCTTCGTCCAGCAGGGGCGCGTCGGCATCATCATGCGCACGATCAATGTGCAGATTCCGGAATTCGAGGATCTCAAGCTGCCGCCGGTGCTGAAGGACGTGTCGATGACCAAGCGCGGCCTGGTGCTGTTCGTCGGCGGCACCGGTTCGGGCAAGTCGACTTCGCTGGCGGCGATGATCGGCTACCGCAACCAGAACAGCTATGGCCACATCATCACCATCGAGGACCCGGTCGAATACGTCCATGACCACCGCAACTGCGTGATCACCCAGCGCGAGGTCGGCGTCGATACCGACTCTTGGGAAATCGCGCTGAAGAACACCCTGCGCCAGGCGCCCGACGTGATCCTGATCGGCGAGATCCGCGATCGCGAGGTCATGGAGCACGCCATCGCCTTTGCCGAAACCGGCCACCTGGCGATGGGCACTCTGCACGCCAACAACGCCAATCAGGCGATCGACCGTATCATCAACTTCTTCCCCGAGGAACGCCGTCCGCAGTTGCTGATGGACCTTTCCCTCAATCTCAAGGCCATCGTTTCGCAGCGCCTGATTCCGGTCAAGGAAGGCAAGGGTCGCGCGGCGGCCGTCGAGGTCCTGCTCAATTCACCGCTGATTGCCGACCTGATCTTCAAGGGCGAGGTTCACGGCATCAAGGAGATCATGAAGAAGTCCAAGGAACTCGGCATGAAAACCTTCGACATGGCGCTCTTCGACCTGTTCGAGGAGGGCCGCATCAGCTACGACGATGCGCTGCGTTTCGCCGACTCCATGAACGAGGTGCGCCTGATGATCAAGCTGCACAGCAAGCAGTCGCAGGACATGGACCGCAACGCCGGGATCCAGCACCTCGACATTGTCTGAACCTCACGATGCGCGAGCTTTGCTCGAGATCACGAAGTTCAGACAATCTGGAAAAAGCGCCCGCCCCTCTTCCGCTACGCGGCCCACGGCTGGCTTTGTCCAGCCAGCCGGCTGCGGCGGCGCGACGCATGCGTCGCGAATTCCCGCCTCGCCCCTCGCGGGGAGGCTACTGATGATTCCCCTGCGGAGTGGGCTAAGCCCGCAAACGACGCGGGCAAAGCCACTCCGGATATTTGGCTCGCTGCGCTCGTAGTGACGGGGCGCTCCGAACCTCCCCCGCCGTGTTCATCAGCGGCGGTTGCCGCCGGCGATGATCTCGATGTTGTACAGCCGGCATTCGAGCGCTCCGTTGTAGAGCGGGATCTTGCGTGAGGTCTGCAGCCGGATCAGCTTGGGCAGGCGCGTGTCGGCCGAGAGGAACCAGCAGCTCCAGCCGGCAAAGCGCTGCTTCAGCGCATCGCCCAGCAGAGGATAGAAGGCCGCGAGTTCCTCTTCGCTGCCCAAGCGTTCGCCATAGGGCGGATTCGCCACCAGCACGCCTGCCGGGGCCGGCGCCGCGCGGGTGAGCAGGTCGGCCTGCTGCAGCGTGACCAGGTCGTCGAGCCCGGCGCCAGCAAGGTTCTGCCGGGTACGGGCGACGGCATCGGCATCGATGTCGCTGCCGAACAAGGGCAGGGCGACGGCTTCGCGGCGGCGCTCGGCGGATTCGCGCTGCAGTTTGCGCCAGAGGGCCGCATCGAAACTCTTGAGATGCTCGAAACCGAAATCGCCAGGTTCGCGCGACAGCCCCGGTGCGTCGTCGAGGCTGATCTGCGCCGCTTCGAGCAGGAAGGTGCCGCTGCCGCACATCGGGTCGAGCAGCGGCGTGCCGGGCTGCCAGCCCGACAGGCGCAGGATGCCGGCGGCGAGGTTTTCCTTGAGCGGCGCGCCGACCTTGGCCAGCTTGTGGCCGCGCATGTAGAGCGGTTCGCCCGAGGTGTCGAGGTAGAGCGTGGCCTGTTGTTCGGTGATGAAGAGATGGATCCGCACCTCGGGATTCTTGGTATTGACGCTGGGGCGCCGCCCTGTCTCGGCGCGAAAGCGGTCGCAGACGGCGTCCTTGACCTTCAGGGTGATGAACTCGATGCTTTTCAGCGGCGAGCGGATCGCCGTGACATAGACGCGAATCGAACGATCCACCGAAAACAGCCGCGACCAGTCGACGTCGTAGGCCAGTTGATAGACTTCGGCTTCGTTGCGATAGCCGCCGCGCGCGATGCGCCACAGGGCGCGCGTCGCAATGCGCGATTCGAGGTTGATGCGATAGCCGGTTTCAGGGCTGCCGTTGCAGCTGACGCCGCCCGGCACCGTAGCAATATCCTTGCCGCCGGCGGCGGCGAGGTCTTCGCCAAGCAGGGCTTCGAGGCCGCGCGGGCAGGTGACGAAATAGTGGTTCATGTTCAGAAGGGTTTCACCACGGTCAGGATGCAGACCGCGACCAGCACCAGTACCGGCACCTCGTTGAAGAAACGGAACCACACATGCGTCTTGGTCGAGCGGCCGCCGGCGAACGCGGCGAGCAGCCTGCCGCACCAGATGTGATAGGCGGCGAGGACCGCCACCAGCGAGGTCTTGGCATGCAGCCAGCCGCCGCCGAAGCCGTAGCCGAACCACAGCCAGAGGCCGAAGCCGATCGCCAGCACGCCGATCGGAGTGACGAAGCGATACAGTTTCCCCGCCATCAGCAGCAGGCGCTCTCGTTCGGCATGGCTGTCGGCCGGCACCATGGCGAGGTTCACGAATATGCGCGGTAGATAGAACAGGCCGGCGAACCAGCTGACGACGAAGACGATGTGAAAGGCTTTGGTCCAGAGCATGATGCTTCCCTTATAAGGCTGCCGAAATTCCCGCAGCTACGGTCGGATAGCGCAGGCGCAGGCGCAGCTCCTGTTTCATCCGGGTGTTGTCGAGTTGCCGCGATTCGTTCATGAACGACCACTGCAGCGCCGGTACCGTACAGCGCACTTCCTCGCGCGTCAGGCGTGGCGCCCGCGGCAGGGCAAAGACGTCGGCCAGCGCGTCGAACCATTCTCCCATCAGCAGCGACGAGTCGTCGTTGATGTTGTAAATCCGGTTGGCCCGTCCGCGCGCCAGCGCCGCGATGCAGGCGCGCCCGAGGTCGTCGGCGTGGATGTGGTTGGTGTGGCTGTCCTCGGCGTGCAGCATCAGCGGCAGACGCTTGTGCAGGCGCTCCAGCGGTAGCCGGTCGGCCGCATAGATGCCTGGCGCGCGCAGGATGCTGACGCGGCAGTGGCGTCCCGGCAGGCGGCCGAAGCGACGCAGGCGGCGTTCGGCATCGACGCGCCGCGCCGCGCGGGCCGACTGTGCGGCAGGGCTTCGCGTTTCGCTGACCCAGGCGCCGGCGCAATCGCCATAGACGCCGCTGGTGCTGATGTACACGAGTTGGCGTGGTAGACTTTTGCCGCGCTGCAAAGTGGCAATCAGATTGCGTGTGCGGGTGTCGTCCGTTCCCTGCGGGGGCGGCGGCGCGCTGTGGATCACGGCATCGCTGATGCCGGCAAGGCGGATCAGGGTCTCGGGCCGGTCGAGGTCGCCCTCGATTTGCGTGACGCCCAGCGCGGACAGTTGCGGATCGCGTTGACGCACCAGCGCCAGCACGTGCCAGCAACGCACGAGTTGCGGCAACGCGCGGCGCATCACATCGCCGCAACCAATTATCAGCAATCTTCGCATCGGATGATTATCGCATGGCCTCAGTTGCCCCCTCGGTTGCCCCCTCAGTTGCCCCCTCAGCCACCCCATTTCGCGTCACCCTGCAGCCCAGCGGGCACAGCTTCAGCACCGACGGCAGCGATTCTGTGCTGCAGGCGGCGCTCGACGCCGGCTTGACCCTGCCTTACGGCTGCCGCAATGGCGCCTGCGGCTCCTGCAAGGGCAAGGTGCTCGAAGGCCTGGTGGACCACGGCGGAGCGCAGGACCAGGCTCTGTCCACTGCCGATCGCGCCAGCGGGCTGACGCTGTTCTGTTGCGCCAGGCCGCTCTCCGATCTGGTGCTCGAATGCCGCGAGGTGGGCACGGCCAAGGACATCCCGGTCAAGATCATGCCCTGCCGGGTGCAGACGATCGAGCGCGTGGCCGACGACGTGATCGTGCTGAGCCTCAAGCTGCCGGCCAACGAGCGCCTGCAGTTCCTCGCCGGACAGTACATCGAGTTCATGCTCAAGGACGGCAAGCGCCGCGCCTTTTCCATCGCCAACGCGCCGCATGACGACGGCTTCCTGCAGCTGCATGTGCGCCTGATCGCCGACGGCGAATTCACCGGCCACGTGTTTTCCGGCATGAAAGAGAAGGACATCCTGCGCTTCCAGGGTCCCTACGGCAGCTTTTTCCTGCGCGAGGAATCGAGCAAACCGGTGATCCTGGTCGCCGGCGGCACCGGCTTCGCGCCGATCAAGGCCCTGGTCGAACACGCCATTCACAGCCACATCGCGCGACCTATGGACATCTATTGGGGCGCTCGCAACCGTGGCGGGCTCTACCTGCCGGACCTGCCCGCGGGCTGGGCAGCCACGCACCCGCATATCCGCTACGTGCCGGTGCTGTCGGACGCCACGCCCCAGGATGCCTGGGCCGGGCGCAGCGGCCTGGTGCATCGCGCCGTGCTGGAAGATCACGGCGACCTGTCCGCCTATCAGGTCTATGCCTGCGGCGCACCGGCCATGATCGATGCCGCGCGCGCCGAGTTCATCGCGCACGGCCTGCCCGAGCACGAGTTTTTCGCCGACGCTTTTACTTTTGCGCCTGCCGTGGCCGCTCCGCTGCCGGCCTGATTCTCCCGAACGCTTGCAGCCGCGGCCCGACCGCCCTGCCTAGCTGGCGAGATACTCGTCGGGCAGGTCGATGCCGCGCAGGACCGACGCCACCGACGACGTGAATGGCGCGTCGCGCCGAACCCGAGGACGCAGGTGTTCACCCTCCTTGCCCGCCGCCAGCCGGTAGGCGCGCGGTGGCATGCCGAACGCTTCCTTGAATGCCTTGCTGAAGTGCGTCGAGCTGTTGAAGCCCCAGGAAAATGCGATCTCGGTGATGGATTTCCAGGCGCAGGTGGGCGCCGCCATGTCATCGCGACAGCGCTCCAGCCGCAGTCTCCAGATGAAATCGCTGAGCGTCGTGCCGTCATGACTGAAGACCTTGTGCAGATTGCGCTTGCCGCAATGCAAGGCATTGGCGATCTGGTCGATCGACAGTCCGGGGTCGCGCAGATTTCGATCAATGTAGGCCTTGATGCGGTCGCGCAGCGCCTCGCGGTGCGACAGGTCGGTGGGTACGCCCGAGCGCTCCAGCAGCGAGTGCCGCAGCAATTGGGTGATCGCTTCGCCCACGGCTGCCGCCGATTGCGGGCTGCTGCCGGGAATTTCGTCGAACGCGGCGCCCATCAAATCGCAGGCCAGGCGGCCGATGCCCGCGCGCGCCGAATAGCGCTGCACCATCAGGTCGTCGGCTTTCATGCCGGTCGTCAGCACCTGCTCGCGCGGCACCAGCAGCACCAGTTGTTCGATTGGGCCGGTGTTGGAGACGCTGTAGGCCTTCATCGTGTCGTAGATGCTCCATTCGCCCGGTGACAACAGGGTCTTCTGCCCGTTCTGCTCGAACCAGGTGCTGCCTTCCAGCTGCACCACCAGCTTGAGATAGCCGCGGTCATCCTGGCGGATCAGGTCGGGCGTGCGCAGCACGCGGTGGCGCGCCGCCGAAAGGCGGCACATCTTCACGCTGCCGACCTCGCCCAGCACCATGCGACCGCGGAAGTTCTCGTCGCCGAAGGTCTCGGAACGCAGTCGTCCGAGCTTGTGCCAGATCAGATCGGTCCAGAAAGCCGTCCGCTCATGCGGCCGAACCTCGTCGGTGGAAACCGTCGCCAAAGTGCCCATGGGGTGTTCTCCTCCGTCGGCCTTTTGATTGGAATGGCCAACTGTTTAATACTAAACAACATAGCAGACAATCCGGGACGGCGCAAACCGCGCCGGGCTGCTGCGGTGCGCAATCGAATGTGCGCTGGCGGACAAGAATCCGTGCGCTGTGGTGCAAGCCGCGCGCGGCCGGGCGGCCTACTCTGCGGTCTGCTGCAGCCACCAGCAAGAACCAACAGAGGAGACCTCAATGGGTGCCAACGACATACCTTTCCTGAATACCGGCATCTGGAACGGCAAACTGTTCCTCGGCGGCTGGAAGGCCGCCGCTGCCGCACGCGAAATCCTGGAACCGGCCACTGGCGCGGTACTGACCCGCGTCGGCATGGCCACGCCGGCCGATGTCGCCGAAGCCGCGCATGCCGCCAAGGCCGCGCAGGCGGCCTGGGTGGCGCTGCCTTACGAGCAGCGCGCCGCGATCTTCCGCAAGGCCGCTGCGATCATCGAGCGCGAGACCGAGGGCATGACGCAGTGGATCGTGCGCGAGACCGGCTGCATCCCGCCCAAGGCCGGCGTCGAGCTGCACATGGCGGTCGGCATCCTGCACGAGGCCGCCGGCATGGTGACCCAGCCCAGCGGCCTGATGCTGCCCAGCGACGGCGGCCGCATCAGCATGGCGCGGCGCGTGCCGCACGGCGTGGTCGGCGTCATCTCGCCCTTCAACTTCCCGCTGATCCTGTCGATCCGTGCCGTCGCCCCGGCACTCGCCGTCGGCAACACCGTGGTGCTGAAACCCGATCCGCAGACGCCGATCACCGGCGGCTACCTGATCGCCCGCGTCTTCGAGGAAGCCGGCCTGCCCAAGGACTGCCTGCAGGTGCTGCCGGGCGGCGCCGACGTCGGCCAGGCCATGTGCGCCGATCCCAACATCGCCATGATCTCCTTCACCGGTTCCACCGCGGCTGGGCGCAGCGTCGGCGAACTGGCCGGCAAGCACCTGAAGAAGGTCACGCTGGAACTCGGCGGCAAGAACCGCCTGATCATCCTCGACGATGCCGATGTCGATCTCGCCGCATCGTGTGCGGCCTGGGGCGCCTACCTACATCAGGGGCAGATCTGCATGAGCACCGGGGTGATCCTGGTACACGAAAAGATCGCGGCGAAAGTCACCGATCTGCTGGTGGGCAAGGCCACCCACCTGCCGGTCGGCGATCCGGCGACGCAGCAGGTGGCGCTGGGGCCGCTGATAAGCGAACGCCAGCGTGAGCGAGTGCACGGCATCGTCGAGGACAGCATCAAGCAGGGCGCGCGCCTTGCCGCCGGCGGCAGCTTCGAGGGCAATTTCTACAAGCCGACGGTGCTGACCCAGGTCGCGCCCGGCATGCGCTGCTTCGACGAGGAAGTGTTCGGCCCGGTGGCCTCGGTGGTCGAGTTCAAGGACGAGGACGAGGTCGTGGCGCTGGCCAACCGCACCGACTATGGCCTTTCGCTTGGCGTCATCAGCGCTTCGGTCGGCCGCGCCATGGCGCTGGCCAACCGCATCCCGACCGGCCTCTTGCACATCAACGACCAGACCGTGGCCGACGAACCGCACATTCCCTTCGGCGGCCGCGGTGCCTCGGGCAACGGCGGGCGCCACGGCGGGCCGGCCAACTGGGAAGAGTTCACGCAGTGGCAGTGGGTCACGATCAAGGACAGCGCGCCGCGCTATCCCTTCTGACCGTCAAACAAACCAATAAGGAGGAGACACCATGCACCCATCAGCCAGAAGACTCACCCTGCAAGCCGCCCTCGCCATCGCCGGCCTGCTGGCACTTCCCGGTTTTGTCGTGGCGCAGGAGCCGACCATCAAGGTCGCTTACACCCAGTCGCGTTCCGGCCCCTTCGCGCCCGGCGCGCAGACCACGCAGGAGCCCAACTACCTGCTCTGGGCCGACATGGTCAACAAGGCTGGCGGACTCAACGTGCAGGGCAAGAAGCGCAAGATCGAACTTATCGGCGTCGATGACCGCAGCGACATGGAAACCATCGTCCGCAGCTACGAAAAGTTCATGACCGCTGACAAGGTCGACATCGTCCTGCCGCCCTGGGGCACCGGCGCCAACTTCGCTGTGGCGCCCGTCGCCAACAAACACGGCTACCCGCTGGTGGCGCCGACCGCGCTGTCGCAGAAGCTGGTGGACATGAAGCTGCCCTACTATTTCGTCACCCTGCAGCAACCCAGGCCGATGATGCAGGCGCTGGTCGACATGCTGGCTGCCAACGGCGTCAAGACCGTCGCCGTCAGCTACATGGACGACTTGTTCGGGCTGGAGAACATCGGCGCCCTGGAGCCCCTGCTCCAGGCCAAGGGCATCAAGGTGCTGGACAAGAAAAGCTACCCGCTCGGCGTCAAGGACTTGTCGACCATGCTCAAGGGCATGAAGGCCGCCAACCCGGACGCTTTCATCGGCATCACCTACCCGCCGGACAACTTCCTGATCACCGGCCAGGCCAAGGAAATCGGTTTCGCGCCGAAGATCTTCTACACCGCCGTCGGCACCGCCTTCCCGATTTATCGCGAGCGCATGGGCAAAGCTTCGGAAGGCGTGATGGGCATGGGCTCATGGAACCCCAAGATGAGCAAGGCGGCCAAGGCCTATTTCGACGCCCACGTCGCGGTGAACAAGAAGGAACCGGACCGCTGGGCCAGCGCCCACGCCTGGGCCGCGCTGGAAATCATCCAGCAGACGGTGGAAAAAGTCGGCCTCGACCGCAAGGCGATGCGCGACCACATCGCCAGGACCGAGTTCGACACCGTGCTGGGCAAGATGAAGTTTAACGGCACCGAAGAAGTCGGCGTGCCGGGCATGGTCGGCCAGTGGCAGAACGGCGAATTTGAAATCGTCTGGCCGCCGGCGCGGGCCACGGCCAAGGCGGTGGTGCCGAAGACCTGGAATTGAACGCAGGCTGATTGCGCCCTCTCCCGTTCCGCCGGGAGAGGGCTTTCGCTCGCATGATCCCCGAATGAATTTCTACCTGTTCATCGACCTCGTCGTCGCCGGCCTGGTGACCGGCGGCATCTACGCCGTGGTCGCCCTCGGCCTGAATCTGCAGTACGGCCTGATGCGCATCATGAACATCGCCCACGGCGAGTTCCTCATGCTCGGCGCCTACCTGACTTACACGATGGTCAAGCTCACCGGCCTGAGCCCGCTGTGGTTCATCCCGCCGATGATGCTCGTCTTGTTCCTGCTCGGCCTGCTGCTGCACCGCCTGATCTTTCGCCGCCTGGCCGCCACCTCGCCGAGCATTGAGGCCATGGAATCGCGCAGCCTGATCGTCGGCTTCGGCCTCATGTTCATCGCCCAGAACGCCGCGCAACTGACCTGGGGCGGCGGCATGAGCGGCCAGCCCTATCTGGATGAGGCAATCAAGTTCGGCGAGGTCATGGTAGCCGCCAACCGCCTGCTGGTGCTGGTGGTGGTCGCTGCGGCGAGCCTGGCGCTGGTGCTGGTGCTCAAGAAAACACTGCTGGGCAAGGCAGTGCGCGGCATGCTGCAGGCGCCGCTGGGCGCCATGCTGGTCGGTATCGACACGCGCACGCTGCACCCGGCCTGCTTCGGCCTCGGCCTGGCGCTGGCGGGACTCGCCGGCGGCCTCTTGAGCATGGTCTATGAACTGACGCCGGCTATGGGCGAGCCCTACACCATCTCGGCGCTGATCGTGATCACGCTGGGCGGGCTGGGCAACATCCCCGGCGCCATCGCCGGCGCCGTGCTGCTGGGCCTGGTCGAAACCTTCGGCATGTACTACACCAGCCCCTCGCTGAAAATCCTGATCAGCTACGGCGTGCTGGTCGGCGTGCTGCTGCTGCGGCCGAAGGGGCTGTTCACCCGATGAAACAGGGCGCCCCTTTTCTGGTTGCCGCCGCGGTTGTCACCATCGTTCTGGCCGCCCTGCCGGGGCTCGATTCGCCCTTCGTGCAGTCGATGGCGCTGACCTGTTTGATGTACGCCGGGCTGGCCGTCAGCTGGTCGATGTTCAGCGGTCCGACGCGCTACCTCTCGCTCGCCACCTCGGCCTTCTTCGGCCTCGGTGCCTACTGCACGGCCTGGGGCCTGGCCAAGCTGCCCTGGCCGGTGGTGATCATGGCCGGCGGCCTCGCCGCGATGACCTTCGCCTTCCTGATCGGCCTGGTTGTACTGAAGTTGCGCGGCGCCTATTTCGCCGTCATCACCTACGGTCTCGGCGAACTGGTCAAGCACACCATCACGCATGTCGAGAAAACCTATGCCGGCACCGTCGGCCGCGTCATGACCGAGACGCCCTCGTCGAACGTGGTGTACTGGACGGTGCTGATCATCGCCCTGCTCGCCGTCCTCACCTATGTGCATTTCGGCCGCAGCCGCTACGGCCACGCCCTGCGCGGCATCGGCATGGACGAGGAGCGCGCCGCCACGCTCGGCGTCAATCCGATGCGCGTCAAGCTGATCGGCTTCTGTCTCTCGGCCTGGTTCGCCGGCGCGCTCGGCGCGGCGATGGCGGTGCGCTGGACCTACATCGACCCCAACACGGTGTTCAATCCCTTCATCGTGTTCCAGACCGTGCTGATTTCCATGGTCGGCGGCCCGCTGACGGTGGGCGGCCCGCTGGCAGGCGCGCTGGTGTTCAGCCTGCTTTCCGAATTCCTGCGGCTCTCCTTGCCCTACCTCTACATGATCCTGCTCGGCGTGCTGCTGATAGTCTCGGTGCTCTACCTGCCCGCGGGCATCGCCGGCCACGACTGGCGCGCGATGTGGCGCAAGTGGTTCGGGAAAGGGTCGCGCAATGAGTAAGCCCTTCCTCGAAATCAGCAATCTCACGGTGCGCTTCGGCGGCCTCACCGCGCTCGAAAGCATCGATCTGGTCGCCGCGGACAGCGAATTCATCGGCATCATCGGCCCCAACGGCGCCGGCAAGACCACCTTTTTCAACGCCATCAGCGGCATGGTCAAACCCACCTCCGGCCGCATGCGCTTCTGCGGCGCCGACCTGACCGGCGCGCCGCCCTACATGCTGGCCCACGCCGGCCTGGCGCGCACCTTCCAGACGCCGCGCGTGTTCGGCAGCCTGACGGTGGCCGAGAACGTCCAGTTCGCCCTCGACTTCGTCGGCAACCTGCGGCGCCGCCACTACTCCGACGCCGAAGCGAAATCCGGCGGCGCACTGCTCGAGCGTGTCGGCCTCGATCGCTACGCCACGCTCCATGCCGGCAGCCTGCCGCCGGCCAGGCAGAGACAGCTTGAAATCGCCATGGCCCTGGCCAGCCACCCGCGCCTGCTGCTGCTCGACGAAGTCGCTGCCGGCCTGACCGAAGCCGAGGTCAAGGAAATTGCCGCACTGATCCGCGAACTGTGGAGCGAGCACGGCTTCACCGTGATCTGGATCGAGCACGCGGTAAACATCCTGATGCGCACCGTCGACCGCGTCGCGGTGCTCAACTTCGGCGCCAAGATTGCCGACGGCAAGCCGGCCGACGTCAGCCGCGACCCGCTGGTGATTGATGCCTATCTCGGCGATCGAGCCGGAGGCGAGCAATGACGGCAGCAACAGGCACCCGGGGGCTCGAACTCGAGGTGCGCGAACTGCGCGCCGGCTACGGCGGCCTGCCGGTGCTGCACGGCATTTCGCTGATCGCGCCGGCCGGGCGCATCACCGTGCTGGTCGGCGCCAACGGCGCCGGCAAGACCACGCTGCTGAAGACGCTTGCCGGCGTCATGGCGCCGGTCTCGGGTAGCGTGCTGATCGATCGCCAGGCTCTGACCGGCGACAGCCCCGCCGACCGCGTGCGGCGCGGCATGGCGCTGGTGCCCGAAGGCCGCCACCTGTTCCCCGACATGAGCGTGCGCGAAAACCTCGAACTCGGCGGCTACCTCACCTCACGCCGGCAGCGCGGCGAAATGCTCGAGCGCGTGATCGAAACCTTCCCGCGCCTCGGCGAACGCCTCGCCCAGTTGGCCGGCACCATGAGCGGCGGCGAGCAGCAGATGCTGGCCATCGGCCGCGCCCTGATGTGCCGGCCGCGCCTCTTGCTGCTCGACGAGCCCTCGCTCGGCCTGGCGCCGAAAATGGTCGACGAGATGTTCGCCGCACTGCGCCGCATCAACCGGGAAGGCACTACCGTGCTGCTGGTCGAACAGAACGTGTTCCAGGCGCTCAATGTCGCCGATTTCGCCTACGTGCTGGGTCACGGCGAAATGATCGCCGAGGGCGCCGCCTGGGAACTGCGCGGCAACAAGCTGATCAAGCGCGTCTATCTCGGCGAAGCCATCCCCGACGAGCAGGCCCCGGCGGTCTGGTAGGTCCGCCCGGTGCGGTCCGGCGCCGGCCGCGGGCACCAGGCTGGCTGGAAAAAAGCGCCCCCGGGATAATCCCTAGGAGTAGCATTGTTATCTGCCTTGCTCTTCAAGGAGATCAATCATGAGCCTGCTTGAAAACATCCTCGGTCCAAAATCCAAATACGACGACACCTTGCCCTATACCTATGAGGCACGCATACGCATGTTCGAGGAAAGCGACGACTACAAGTCCTACTTTTCCGACACGATCTGCGGCTTGATCGAGTACCTGGACCGGCAGCAGATCGCGCCGCCCGGCGTCGGGATATTCGAGGTTTACCTGGAACAGGAAGCGCCCATCGACGCGCGGCTATTCACCACGCCGGACGGGAAATGGCTGTTCAAACCGGATATCTGCCGCGTCTTCGAACAGCACTATCCCGGGCACATACACGGCGCCATCTGCTCGTTCAAGGACCGGGCGCGCCACGGCATCGGCCCCTGAGCGCGCAAGCGCTCAGGCCTCGCGGCAACGGGCGTCAGGCGGCCGCCGCCGCGCCCGCCCTGGCAATCTGGGCATCCTGCTCCGATTTGACCCCGGAAACACCCACGGCGCCCACCACATGGCCGTCGAAGACGATGGGCACGGCGCCCTCGAGCATGCCTTGCAGAAGCGGGACGGACAGGAAGGCGTTGCGGCCGGCATTGATCATGTCTTCGTATTGCTTCGATTCGCGCCGGCCGAGGGCGGCGCAGCGGGCTTTTTCGGTCGCGATGTAGGCGCCGATCGGCGCACAGCCATCGAGCCGCTCCAGCGCGAGCGGGTGGCCGCCGTCGTCGGCGACGACGATGGTCACGGCCCAGTTGTTGTTGCGGGCTTCCTGGCGGGCGGCGATCAGGATGCGAGCCGCATCCTCCTGGGTCATGTAGGGTTTGCTTTGCATGTGAGTGGTTTCCGAAACAAGGGTTGGGGAGTTGGCCGCGAATCAAACAAGGCCGGTGGGTTTGCGCGATCCTGGGTCACTTGGGGCGCGGCGTCTTGTGCGCCTCCTGCCATTTCCTGATCAGGGTGCCTGGCGTCGAATGGCCGTTGCCGTCGGCCAGCGCCGCGGCGGTCTTGCCATTCTTGTCGCGCGCGGCGGCATTGGCTTTGCTGGCGAGCAGCAGTTCGACCAGCGCAACCTGATTGGTTGCCGCCGCCACATGCAATGCCGTGCGTTCCGCCGCATCCCGGTCATTGACGTTGGCGCCGCCCGCGAGCAGGATCTTTGCCGTCTCCATGCCGCCGATGATCACCGCCGCATGCAGCGGCGACATGCCGTTCGAATCGGCGGCGTCGTGCCGGGCGCCCTGCTCCAGCAGCAGCTTCACCAGTTCCGGGTGATCGCAGAATGCCGCCACGATCAGCGGCGTGCGTTTGAGCGCGCCAATGGTATTGACACTGGCGCCCTGTTCGAGCGACTGCTCCACCGCGCCAACATCGCCGGCGGCGGCCGCGGAAAACAATTCGCCATCGCTCTTGCTCAACTCGCCGCTGGCAATGATGAGGGGGATCAGGCAGGGGCTCTTTGCCTGCTGCGCCGAGGCCGGCGCCGTCGCCGCCGGCTCGGGCTTGCCGCAGGCAGCGAGCAGCCCGATGGCGCACAGTCCCGCGATACCGGGAAAGGCATATCGAGAAACGGATTTTCTTGCTGGATTCATTACAGCTCCTTGCTCAGGTCCGTCATTTTGCCTCGGAAACCACCGGGGCCGCGCATGTCCGGGTCATTGCGCGGCGGCGATCGTTTCATGCGCCGTCTCGCCAGCGCCAACTTTGTTCGTGAGAGCCGGCGCCGATGTGGCGTCGGCGCATGCCCACTTCGGCATCAAGGCCAAGTGAAGCCTGGGCAGGGAAGGGCATCCGCCATCACCAAGCGGCATGGGCGGGGCTTGGGATCGGTTCGCGCAGCCTGCCGACAAACCGTGTCGTTGAACGCAGTTGAACGAGGCAGGCGGTTGGCTTACACTGACGCTTCATGAACAGCAGGAGACGGCCATGAGCACCATGATTCTTTCCGGCAAACGGCAAGTAGTACTCCCTGCCGATCTGTGCCGCCAGGTCTCGCTGGCGCCAGGCGCCCGCGTCCGCGTCGAGCTGGCGCCGAACGGAGACGGCATCCTGGTGCGCGCCGCCAGCGCCGGCGAAAAGAAGCCGGCCTCGATCCTGTTCGACCGCGTCGCCCGTCGCGGCAAGCCGCTCGCCGTCGAGGACTTGCAGGGACTGGCGGTGGCGAAAAAGCAAGGCAAGTCGTGATTGCGCTGGACACCATCGTCCTTGCCCGCGCCATCGCGGCCGAGATCGACGCCGACGCGGCGACCAAGGCGCAAAGGAAGCGCGCCCAGGCTCTGCTGTCGTCGGGCCGGCAACTCTTCGTGCCGGTCACCGTGATCGAGGAACTCGAATGGGTGCTGCGCGGCGCCTACGGCATGTTGTCGGAAGACATCGCGGCAGTGTTCGAGGACATGCTCGCCGTCGAGAACCTGACCGTCGACCGCGCCGCCGCTGTCAGTCAGGCGATCGCCTGGTATCGCCGGGGGCTGGACTTCTCCGACGCCTTGCACCTGGCCCAGTCCGGCCTCTGCACGGGCCTCGCCACTTTCGATGCCCGCTTCGCCAAAACTGCCCGCCGTTTCGGTTTGGAACCCAAAGTCGCGGCGCCGGACTGAGTATTTGGGCTAATGGGAAACACCTCGTCTTTGAATATCAATGTGGCGCTGCCCCGTTCTACCCGGAGTGAAGCATGAAACCGCAGCACTGGCCCCCTACCTTCGTCGCCTTCACCGCGCTCGGCGCCATCTGCCTGCTGGCCGGCATCGCTGCGCTGGCAGGAATGCTGAAGGGCGTGCATCCGCTGTTCAATGACGACATGGCCGGCTGGGCGCTGATCGTGTCGGCCGTCGCCTGCTTTCTGACCGGCGCCTTTCCCCTCGTCCTGCGCCGGCTCGCCGAACGCGAGGGCGCCTGAGTTTTGGCGAATGGGCGAGTGATGGCGGCAATAGAAGTCGGCGCTGACGGCGAACCGAAGGTAGTGCAGCTCAAGGCTTTGTCATGTACCAAGTCGCCTATCATTTCGGTATGGCACAAGACGCACACTGAGTATGCGCAATTGGTGAAACTAGAGTCTCTCGCCGCCGAACACCGCGATGCCATGGAGGCGTGGAATGATTATTTCGCAAACTGAAATCGCTATCCCGAGCGCTCAGCACGTATCGGTGACTGAGCACACGCTGACGGTGGACCTCGAAGACGGCAGAACACTGTCGGCTCCGCTCGGCTGGTATCCCCGGCTTGCAAACGCCACGCCCGAGGAACGCGAACATTGGCGGCTGGTCGGGTGCGGCTCGGGCATCCACTGGGACGTATCGACGAAGACATCAGCATCGAAGAGCTGCTCCTCGGCAAACGGTCCGGCGAGAGCCAGGGATCGTTCGAGAGATGGCTAGCGACTCGGCGCCGGTGACGAGCCGCCGCGAAATCGTGGCCTGTTCCTGAATATCTTCGCCAGAACCGCAGCAGTTTCCTCAATCAATTCTTCGATGACTGACTACTAAAAATTCTCGAGTGATTCCATTGATCATTGCCCGGATGCAATGGCCCCCAACCGCTTTGGCAGGATCAATAAACAATGACGCAGCCCCCCATACTTTTTACTCAGGATCACCCGTGAAAGGCACTCAACGCCCGGCCCCATTACTCGCCACCTTGCAGGCGGGGATCGCACTACACAACCGTGGCCAGCTCGAACAGGCGGACGGCCTTTACCGGCGCGTCCTGCAACAGAACCCTCGCCACCCCGATGCGCTGCATTTGCGCGCTTTGGTCGCCCATGCGCAATCGCGTTTCCAGGAGGCTGCGCAGCTGGCTGAGTCCGCCATCCGCGCCGCGCCGCAGGTGGCCAACTTCAGGAATACCGCTGGCGATGCCTGGCGCCGCCTGGGCAAGCTCGAACAGGCGAAAGCGCACCTGAAGGAAGCTATTCGAATCGACGCCGGCATGGCCATGGCGCACCATAATCTGGCCCTCGTCCTCCTGGCCGAAGGCCATCCCGTCGACGCCCGAGAGTCCAATCGCCGGGCACTGGATCTGAACCCCGGTTATATCGAGGCAATGGCGAGCTGTGTCGAGATTGCCGGTGCCCTCGGGGATGACGCCCTGGCCACTGAATTTTTGCAACGCATGGGTACTTGCGCACCCTCCGCCGCTATCACGCAGGCGACTGTCGGCTACCACATTGCATCTGCCCGCAGGCTGTTGAAGGGAGGTAACCCCGAGGCGGCGGACAGGGCCGCGTCGGCTGCCATCGAGGCCGCCCCGGAATTCGGGGGCGGGTGGATCGTGCGCACCGACGCCTTGGCAGAAATCGGACGAATGGAACAGGCGCTCTCCTGCGCGGAGACGGCGACCCGACTGGCTCCCGACAACGAGGATGCCTGCCTAAACCTAGCCATTCTCCTAAATCGGCAAAAGCGGCATGCCGAAGCGGAAGCGCAAATGACGAACTGGCTGACCAAGCACCCGCAGCACCCCGGTGCCACTTTTACCCGCGCCGCCGCGCAGCTTGCGCAAGGAAAGTACTCAGAGGGCTGGCAAGGCTATGAGGCACGCTGGGAAACCTCATGGCATCAGGCCGCCCGCGCCCCGTTCCCCCTGTGGTCCGGCCAGCCCGTCGCCCGACTACTGATTTGGGTCTTCTCGGAATAGTGTGGGTGAAATCGCATGACGATCAGATCGCGGGCAGCATGGAGGTGAGCACCTTGAGGCGGAGATACTCTTCATCGCGGAGTCCATATGCCCGTCGCTGGAGCACGCGAATCTTGTTGTT
>JBDRCF010000018.1:0-71554 GCA_043821985.1 Pseudomonadota bacterium | reverse complement strand
AGTCGTCGAGAGACTCAGGTAGCAGGGTGATCTGGCTACGGGATTCGCCTTCGATGAATCGCTTCATGCCGCATTTCCCTCGCTGATACAACTGCGATCAGTTTAGGAAATTTGAGGGGAGTTTCCACACAGCCTCGCCGAACAAGAGCCGATCGAATATCTCAACCTGAATTTCCGTAGCGAAAACAGACTTCGCCTCTGGCGCAAAGCTGATCCTCAATCCAGTTCGGTCACCCAGACCCCTACATCGAGATTTGCGCCGGGCGGTCCGACGAACGAGCCGGCGATGGGCGGAACGGATTCGGGCAGCCGCGCTACGGCGACAGCAATATGGCCGGTTCCCGCGATTTCGCCGATCGTCGGGTCGAATCCTTTCCAGCCTGCGCCTGGCATGAACACCTCGGCCCAGGCATGGGTCGCACCGTAGTCGATCGCCGAAGGCGGGGCATGCAGGTAGCCGCTGACGAAGCGTGCAGCAAGGCCGAGACGTCGTGCGGCTTCCATGAACAGGTTCGCGAAGTCGCGGCAGGAGCCGGTGCCGCGGGACAGGGTGTCGGCGGCGGGCTGGACGCCGGGTTCTTCGCGAAGCCGGTATGCCAGGGTTTGATGGATGTGGCTACCCAGACGCTGCAACAAGGCGTAGGTCTGGATCCGTTCGCCCGGCTGCCACAGGCGGGCGATCCATGCAGCCAGGGGATCGTCGGTCGGGTGTTCGGCCGTATTCAGGTAGGGCGAGAGCACCACCCGATCCTCGGGCGTATGGGCGAACGGGTAATACATTGCATAGTCGGCCACCAGAAAATCGAGCGGCGTTTCGTTGAATTGCTGGATGATGACCTCGCTTTCGATCGCAAGCTGCCTGGCGGGCGTGTCGAAGGTCGCGGTCGCAACCGAGTTGTCCTCCACGTCGCGATGCCAGCGCAAGGTGGCCGCTGGCGTGATGCGCAGGACGGCGGATTCGATATGCAATTCGTGGCCTTCCCGCGGTCGCAGGCGCAAGGTATGAGGCTCGAGCCGCACCTCGGCGGAAAAGTTGTAGTAGGTGCGATGCAGGATCTTGTAGCGCTGCATGTCTCAGGCCTCCTGTGCCGGGATTGGCCGGTCCTTCCGATGGCCACGATTGTCCGCGCTTATCGGGCGGCGTGGGTGAAGGCGAGTCAACGGCGGCGCAAATCGAGCGTGTTCGGGTATTCGCCAGCGGGCTCTTCGGGCGGCGGGGCCAACGGCCCGGGCGGCGTGCCGCCGGGATGGAAGCGGGCGAACGACGCGGCCCATGGCGGCGGCGTGAAGCTGCCGGCCGTGTGTCCCCAATCCTGGAAACGGATATGGCGGCGCGCCTCGGCTTCCATCGCATTGACCGGAAACGTGTCGTAGCTGCGCCCGCCGGGATGGACGACGCGGTAGGTGCAGCCGCCGACGGCACGCCCGTTCCAGGTGTCGATCAGGTCGAATACAAGCGGAGCATGGATGCCGATGGTGGGATGCAGCGCCGACGGCGGCTGCCAGGCCCGATAGCGCACGCCGGCGACATATTCGCCGTGGGTGCCGGTGGCGGCGAGCGGCACGCGGCGGCCGTTGCAGGTCAACACGTAGCGGCTGTCGGTGAGCCCGCTTGCCTTCACCTGCAGGCGTTCGATCGACGAATCGACATAGCGCGCCGTGCCGAGACGGGTCGATTCCTCGCCGAGCACGTGCCAGGGTTCGATGGCGGTGCGCAATTCGATCTGGATGCCGTCGAGTTGCAGCGTGCCATGGCGCGGGAAGCGGAATTCCAGAAACGGCTTGTACCAGTCGAGCTGGAAAGGAAAACCCGCCGCATTCAGGTCGTCGATCACATCCTTCAGGTCGGCCCACAGGTAATGCGGCAGCATGTGGCGATCATGCAGCAGGGTGCCCCAGCGCACCAGCGGCCTGCGGTAGGGCTGCGCCCAGAAGCGCGCCACCAGCGCACGCAGCAACAGCATCTGCGCCAGGCTCATGCGCGCATGCGGCGGCATCTCGAACGCGCGGAACTCGAGCAGGCCGAGCCGTCCCGAGGCCGAATCGGGCGAGTACAGCTTGTCGATGCAGAACTCCGAGCGGTGGGTATTGCCGGTCAGGTCGGTCAGCAGGTTTCTCAACAGGCGGTCCACCAGCCAGGGCTGGGGCGTTTCGCCGTCCGGCATCTGCTGGAAGGCGATTTCGAGCTCGTACAGCCGTTCCGGCCGGCCCTCGTCGACGCGCGGCGCCTGGCTGGTGGGGCCGATGAAGAGACCGGAGAACAGGTAGGACAGCGCCGGGTGATGCTGCCAGTAGGTGATGAGGCTGGCCAGCACGTCCGGACGGCGCAGGAAGGGGCTGTCGGAAGGCGTCGCCCCGCCGAGGGTGACGTGGTTGCCGCCGCCGGTGCCGGCGTGGCGGCCGTCCAGCATGAACTTCTCGGCGGCGAGCCGGGACAGGCGCGCCTCCTCGTAGAGCATCGTCGTCGTGTCGACCAGCTGCTGCCAGCTGTGCGCCGGATGGATGTTGACCTCGATCACGCCAGGGTCGGGCGTGACCAGCAGCTTGTCCAGCCGCGAATCCGCAGGCGGCGTGTAGCCCTCGATGGCGACCGGCAGCTTCAGGGCGGCTGCGCTGGCTTCGACCACGGCGAGCAGCTCGAGATACTGCTCCAGCGTGCCGGTGGGCGGCATGAAAACGAACAGGCATCCGTGACGTGCCTCGACGCACAGCGCGGTGCGCGGCACCTCGATCGACGGGCGGGTCGAGGCGGTTTGCGGATGGATCTCGGGGTGCACGGGGTACGCCGGAATCCGGCTGGCAAAGCGGGCCGCGATCTCGCCGTGAAAATCGGCAAGCGGCGGTTGTGCGGCAAAGGGGTCGACTTCGACCCACGGCTCGTTCTCTTCTTCCGTCATGCGCGGAAGCGAGCCGAGCGGCAGGCGCAGCCCCATGGGCGAGTCGCCGGGCGAGAGATAGAGGCGATTGCGCCGGGTACGCCACAGTGCGCTATGCCAGGGCTGCGCGCCGCCGCGCCAGCCCAGCGGAAGCACATAGCCGGTCGGCGTGTCGAGCCCGCGCGACAGGGTGTTGGCGAGGTCGCCGCGCAGATCGGGATGGTCGAGGCCGGCGCCCGGATGCAGCGGGTCGACGTTGGACGGCAGCTCGGCTTCGTGCAGCAGCGCGGCGAGGGCATCCTCGTACACCGGTTGAACGTAGCGCCCCGGGAGGCCCAGGTGATGGGCCAGGGTGTCGGCGAAGCGTTGCGCATCGGCATGGGTATGGCCGTCGTCCCGATCGGCCAGGGCAAGCAGGGCTGGATCTTTCCAGACCGGTATGCCGTCCTTACGCCAGTACAGCCCGAGCGCCCAACGCGGCAGGGGTTCGCCGGGATACCACTTGCCCTGCCCGGTATGCAGTAGCGCGCCGGACGGGAGGCGATCCATCAGCCGCCGTACCAGCACTTCGGCCCGTTCGCGCTTGTGGGCGCCGAGTGCAGCGGTATTCCATTCGGGCGCTTCCATGTCGTCGATCGAAACGAAGGTCGGTTCGCCGCCGTGGGTGAGGCGCACGTCCTGCTGCACGAGCTTTTCGTCGACCGCATGGCCGAGCGCCAGAATCGATGCCCACGCTTCTTCCGAGTACGGCAGCGTCACGCGCGGGTCTTCATGGATGCGGGTGACGGTGTTGGAAAAACTGAATTCGGTTTCGCAGCGGTCGGTCATGCCGTCGATCGGCGCGGCGGACGACGGCTGCGGCGTGCAGGCCAGCGGGATATGGCCTTCGCCGGCAAACAGGCCCGAGGTGGGGTCGAGGCCGATCCAGCCTGCGCCGGGCAGATAGACCTCGGCCCAGGCGTGCAGGTCGGTGAAGTCCTGTTCCGGTCCGGACGGGCCATCCAGGGATTTTTCGTCGGCGGCGAGTTGCACCAGATAGCCCGACACGAAGCGCGCCGCCAGTCCCAGATGGCGCAGGATCTGCACCAGTAGCCAGGCCGAGTCGCGGCATGAGCCGAGCGCCTTGCCCAGCGTCTCCTCGCAGGTCTGGATGCCGGGCTCCATCCTGACGGTGTAGGCGATGTCGCGCTGCAGCCGCTGGACGAGGGCGACCAGGAAATCGATGCTGCGCGTGGTGTCGCGCGGCACGCGCACGAGCCAGGCGGCGAGTTTCTCGCCCGCCGGTTCCGCTTCCAGATAGGGCGTCAGTTCCTTCTTCAGCGCGTTGCCGTAATCGAACGGCCAGGTCTCGCAGCGCTCGTCGACGAAGAAATCGAAGGGATTGATCACCGTCATGTCGGCGATCACCTCGACGTCCACCGAGAATTCGCGCGTCGCATCCGGGAACACCAGGCGCGCGAGGTAATTGCCGAACGGATCCTGCTGCCAGTTGATGAAGTGCCTGGCGGGCGTGATCTTCAGCGTGTAGCCAAGGATGGGGGTGCGCGAGTGCGGCGCCGGGCGCAGTCGTACCACGTGCGGCCCCAGCGTGACGCGGCGATCGAACCGGTACTGCGTGGTGTGGCGAATGGCGACGCGGATGCTCATGGCGAGGGACAGTATAGGGACCACCTGTTGCAAGCAAGGGATGCACCAGTGCGCGCGTTCGGCTGACGCGGCGCTGGGCAGGCTCGTTTGCCCGGCGTCGCCCGTTCGCATCCGGATAGGCGCACTCCGATGGTGCGACATGCCCGATGAGGTGGCACGCAATGTGACGTGATCGGATGGAATATCGGCTTCAGGCGCGCTTCGACGCCGCGCCTGGGGTTGGCACAGTCTTCGCTTTGGATTGTTTGCCTGGCTCGCGCAATGTTGCGCGGATCGGGCAAGGACAACGGTGTCCCGTGGCGCATAGCGCCAGGGCGCCGTTTTTTTTGGTTATCGGACAGGCAGATGGCACACGCGAAGCAGGGCGACAATCCGCTGGTGATCGTCGGCGCAGGACCGGTCGGGGTACGTGCCGCGGTCGAGCTGCGCCGGGCTTTGCCCGGGGCGTCCATCGTGCTGTATGGCGACGAGCCCTGGCATCCGTACAACCGGGTACGGCTCTCGTCGCTCCTGGCGGGGGACGCCGCCTGGGCCGATTTCACGGCCGGGCTCGCGTTGCCTGACAGGATCGAAACGCGCTTCGGCTGCCGCGTCGCGGCCATCGATCCCGCCGCGCAATGCGTGACCGACGAGACCGGGGGGGTACAGCCGTATGCCGCGCTGGTTCTGGCGACCGGCTCGCGTGCGCACATTCCCGATATTCCCGGTATCGCGCTCGCCGGCGTGTTCCGCTTTCGCGCGCTGGCCGATGCCGAGGCGCTGCAGGCGCGGCTTGCCCGCTGCCGCCGGGTGGTGGTGGTCGGCGGCGGCCTGCTGGGGCTGGAAACCGCGCGCGCACTGCATCGCTATCGAACCGAGGTGGTGGTGGTCGAACATCATCCGCGGCTGATGCCGAATCAGCTCGACCAGGCTGCCTCGGAACGTTTGTGCGGCCACGTCAGGGCGAGCGGCGTCGAGGTGGTGCTGGACGACGGGCCGATGGCGATCCTGGGCGACGGACGCGTCACCGGCGTGCGGCTGCGCAGCGGCCGTGTGGTGGCGTGCGATACCGTGGTGCTGTCCACCGGCATCCGTTCGAATATCGAACTGGCGCGCGATGCCGGGCTGGCGTTCCAGCGCGGCATCCTGGTCAACGACCGGATGCAGGCGAGCGCGGTAGGCATTTATGCGGTCGGCGAATGCGCGCAGCACCGCGGCCTGGTGCATGGGCTCGTCGCCCCCGGGTTCGAACAGGCGGCGGTCGCCGCACGCGTCATTGCCGGCGAGCCCGCGCAATACCTGGGTTCGCTGTCGGCCACCCGGCTCAAGGTGGCCAATTGGCCAGTGTTCAGCATGGGCGAGGTGGGCGCATGGGAGCCGCCCGATCTGGCGCGTGCGCATGTTCACGAATCCGACGGCTGTTTCCGCAAGCTGGTGATCAGGCGCGGCCGGCTCGTGGGTGCATTGGCGCTGGGCGAGTGGCGCGAGCTGGCTCGGGTCCAGGAAGCGGTACAGCAGCAGCGCCGTATCTGGCCCTGGCAGACAGTACGCTTTCGCTCGGGCGGCGAACTCTGGGGGGAGACGGTTGAATCGGTCGCCGCTTGGCCGGCCGAGGCGACGGTGTGCAATTGCACCGGGGTGACGCGCGGCGCCCTGTCGGGCGCCATTGCCGGCGGGTGTTCGAGCGTTGCCGCGCTCACGGCGCAAACCGGTGCGTGCGGCGTGTGCGGCAGCTGTCGCCCGCTGCTGGACAACCTGCTCGGCGGCAGCAGCCCGCGGGAGCCGATCCCGCTTGCACGGCGCCTGCTGGCCCTCAGCGCCTGGGCGGTGCTGCTGGCCACGCTGTTCGTATTGCCTGCCAACCTGCCGTATGCCTCGACCGAGGAAATCGCCTGGCACTGGGACGATTTGTGGCGCGACGGCCTCATCAAGCAGATCAGCGGCTACAGCCTGCTGGCGCTGGCAGTGTTGTTGGCGCTGATCGGCCTGCGCAAGCGCTGGAAGCGCCTGAACCTCCTGGCCTTCGTGCACTGGCGCTGGCTGCACGCGCTGGCGGGCGGGGTCGCGCTCACGGTGTTGTGGGCGCATACCGGCGGCCGCCTGGGCGACGGGCTCAATCAATGGCTCTCGCTGTCGATGCTGGGCGCCTCGCTGACCGGCGGTGCGCTCGCGCTCTTTCTCACACGTGAACACCGGGTCGCGCTGGCGCAGGCATCGGCCCTGCGGCCGACGCTGCAATGGATGCATACGCTGCTGTTGTGGCCCTTGCCGGTGCTGCTCGGCTTCCACATCTTCAAGGTCTACTACTACTGATGAAGCGGCTCGCCCCCTACCGGATCTGGCTGGTGTGGCTCGCCATCAGCGGGCTGCTTGCCGCCTACTTCGCCTACGCGGTGCAGACGCCGGACCGGCAGTCGGGTTTCATGCCGGGCCCGGTGACCCATGCGCACCATCAGATCGAGCTCAAGTGCGTGGCCTGTCATGCCGAGCCGTTCAAGGGACGTGCCGGCATCCAGGAGGCCTGCCTGAATTGTCACGCCAAGGAGTTGAAGGCGATGGACGATTCGCACCCGATCAGCAAGTTCACCGACCCGCGCAACGCCGATACCCTGGCCAAGCTCGATGCCCGGCAATGCGTCACCTGCCATACCGAGCACAAGACCGAGATCACCCATCCGATGGGGGTGACCCTGCCGGACGACTTCTGCGTGCGCTGCCACAGCGATATCGCGAAGGATCGCCCCAGCCACAAGGGCATGGCGTTCAACAGCTGCGCCACGGGCGGCTGCCACAACTTCCACGACAACCGTGCGCTGTACGAGGATTTTCTGATTCAACACGGCAAGGGCGACAGGCTCACCGCCACCCCCAGGCTGCCTGAGCGGAATCTGCGCGAGTTCATGATTTACATGGAATACCTCGATGGCAAGCCTGTCGACGCCGCATCGATGAATGGCCGCGAGGAATTGCACCCGGTGCCCAAGCTGGTGGCGGAGTGGGAACACACTGCGCACGCGAAATCCGGCGTGAACTGTTCGGCTTGCCACCAGGCGAAGGACGCCTCGGGCAAGCTCGCCTGGATCCGGAATCCCGATCACACGGTGTGCGCGAGTTGCCATCAGGAGGAGGTCAACGGCTTTCTGTCCGGCCTGCATGGCATGCGGCTCAAGCAGGGACTGACGCCGATGCAGCCCGACATGGCGCAATTGCCGATGAAGGCCAGCGCAGCCCATGCCAAGCTGACGTGCATGTCGTGCCACGGCAGCCACCGCTTCGATACGCGTCAGGCTGCGGTGGAGGCGTGTCTGACCTGCCACGACGACAGCCATACGAAAGCCTACAAGGCTTCGCCGCACTTCCGCCTGTGGCACGAGGAAATCAGCGGCCGCGGCGCCAAGGGCAGCGGCGTGTCGTGCGCCACCTGCCATCTGCCGCGGGTCGAGTTCACCACGCCCGAGGACGAGCGCCGCATCCTGGTACAGCACAACCAGAACGACAACCTGCGACCGAACGAAAAGATGGTGCGCAGCGTGTGCCTCGACTGCCATGGCCTGCAGTTCAGCCTCGACGCACTGGCCGACAGCGCGCTCGTCTCACGCAATTTCCAGGGCATGCCCGACAAGCACGTCGACAGCATTCGCATGGCGCTCGAACGCGGCAAGCAGCACAAGGCGTCGGACGGCGCCGCAGAGGATTAGCCCGGAAGGGCGACCGTATCCCCGCCTGGCGGGTTTTTTGTAACCTTGATAAGGAGTGTTGACATGCGCAAATTGCTTCCCCTCACCGCCATCGGGCTGGCTCTGGCCGCGCCCGTACAGGCTGCCGACTGGGACTATAAGGACATCGCCGACGCGCTGCACAGCGTCATGGAGGCCGACCGGACGGTGTACACCAAGCTGATCATCAACCGCCTGCAGAACCAGGAGAAGGTGATCAAGGCGAGCGAACACTGGAAGGACGAGAAGGCCCTGGTGCTGCCGGCGCAGATGTTCCGCTACGGCTCGGAAGCGGTCGCGGAAAAGGGCGCCAAGTTCAGCTACTCGCTGCTCTCGCTGTGGCCGGTGAACAAGCAGAACAACGCCAAGACGGCGGTCGAGAAGGAAGGCCTGCAGGCGGTGCTCAAGGGCGATCCCTACTACAAGACCGAAGTCCTGGGCGGCAAGAAGTACTTCACGGCCGTCTATCCCGACAAGGCAGTCGCCAAAGCCTGCATCAGCTGCCACAACGACCACAAGGACAGCCCGCGCAACGACTTCAAGATGGGCGACGTGATGGGCGGCGTGGTCCTGCGCCTGCCGATGAATTGAGCCCGCTCCGATGCGTAGCCTGACATTTCTCATTGCCGCACTCGGCGCGGGTCCGGCCCTGGCCGACGATCTGCCGGACGGCAAGCGCATCTTCGATCGCGTCTGTTCCGCCTGCCACGTCAACGATCTCTCGGAAGCGCCGCAGGTGAAGCAGCCGTCGATGTGGGCAGCCCGCATCACCAAGGGCCGCGACGCGCTTTACCAGAGTGCGCTGAACGGCTTCGTCGGAGCCACCGGCGAGGAGATGCCGCCGCGCGGCGGCCGCGCCGAGTTGAGCGATGCCGAGGTCAAAGCCGCGGTCGATTTCATTTTTTCCACTGTCAACCCCACGAGGAATACACCATGACTCCCCAGCAAATCTCCCTCATCCAGACCTCCTGGGCGGCCGTCCTTCCGATTCAGGACACCGCAGCCGGTCTGTTCTATCAGCGCCTGTTCGTGCTCGATCCCTCGGTCCGGCCCATGTTCAAGGGCGACATGCAGTCGCAGGGCAAGAAACTCATGCAGGCGCTCGGCTTCATCGTCAACAGCCTGACCCGGCTCGACGAGCTGGTGCCGGTGGCGCAGGACATGGCGCGCCGCCACGTCGGCTATGGCGTGCAGGCCCAGCACTACGACACCGTCGGCGCGGCGTTGCTGTGGACGCTGGAACAAGGTCTGGGTTCGTCGTTCACCGACGACGTGAAAGAGGCCTGGGCGATCGCCTATGGCACGTTGGCGGGCGTGATGAAGGAGGCCGCCTACGAGCCGGCCTGAGGGCGGCGGCAACGGTGCGGGCCGATTCATTCGGCGGCTCGCCCGTTTGCCGCGCGTGATTACCCCTGCATCTGCCCGCCGTTGCCGGTCGCCACGACCTGCAGCGGCTGCGGCTGGCTTTCCCATTCGAAGGGCGGCAGGTTGTTGAGCGCCTGGCACAGGCCCTCGTTCCAGGCATCGCCCAGCGCGCGATAGTAGGGATGGTCTTCCGAGAACTGCAGGCGGCGGCCGCCGTCGAGGGCGCCCGCGTTGTAGATCAGCAGCTCGACCGGCGGGCCGACCGTGAGGTTGGAGCGGATGGTCGAGTTGATCGACACCAGCGCGCAGCGCGCGGCCTGCTCCAGCGAGGTGTCGGCGCGGATGACGCGGTCGAGGATAGGCTTGCCGTACTTGGTTTCGCCGATCTGCAGGAAGGGATGCGCGCTCGACTCGTGGATGTGGTTGCCCTGCGGATAGATCATGTACATCTCGGGCGCATGCCCGGCGATCTGCCCGCCGAAGATGAAGGTGGCCTCGAAATTGGTGCTGGCCGTGTCGCGTTCGGACTGGTTGCGCTGCATGTCGGCCGAGATGTTGCCCACGTAGTCGGCCGCCTCGCTCATCGAAAAGACGTTCCACAGATTGGGTAGATGCCCCGTCAGGTTGTCGTCGTTCAGGCGCTTCACGACACCTTGCGTGGTGGCGAGATTGCCTGAAGCAAGCAGCACGAACACCCGGTTGCCGGGCCGCACGAAGGTGTGCATCTTGGAATAGGTGCTGACGTGGTCGATCCCGGCATTGGTCAGCGAGTCGGAGGCGAAAACCAGTCCGCTGTCGGTCTTGATGGCGACGCAGTAAGTCATGGCGTGTGGAAAATCAGCTCAGTCGGGGTTCATCGTGCCTGTTTTCGGTTTCTGACTCAAGAGCAACAACTCCGCGCGAGCACCGAGATACACATACAGGCCCAGGCCGACCAATAATCCGACGGCCGCCGCCATCATCCACACGCCATCCAGCACGTGCCCGCCATTGCGGCCGCGCGTCAGGCGGCTTCCAGAGGCCGCATCTGGCGACTGTAGAGAAACTCCAGGACCTGGCTGCGCAGCGCGTGATAATGCGGGTCGTGGGCGAGCGCCAGACGGTCGCGCGGGCGCGGCAGGTCGACGCTGAGCACGTCGCCGATGGTCGCGGCCGGGCCGTTGGTCATCATCACGATACGGTCGGACAGCAGCACCGCCTCGTCGACGTCGTGCGTCACCATCATGACCGTGCTCTTCGTCGCGGCGACGATCTTCATCAGTTCGTCCTGCAGATGGGCGCGCGTCAGCGCGTCGAGCGCGCCGAAAGGTTCGTCCATCAGGAGGACCTTAGGCTCCATCGCCAGGGCGCGGGCGATGCCGACGCGCTGCTTCATGCCGCCGGAGATTTCGCCGGGCAGCTTGCCCGCGGCGTGCGTCAGGCCCACGAGTTCGAGCGCGGCGGTCGTACGTGCCTTCAGTTGCGCCTTGGACTCGTCAGCGCCGAACACCTTCTCCACCGCAAGATACACGTTCTCGGAGGCGGTGAGCCAGGGGAGCAGCGAATGGTTCTGGAACACCACCGCACGTTCCGGCCCCGGCCCCTTGATCTCCTTGTTGGCCAGCAGCAGCAAGCCGTCGGTGGCGTCGAGCAGGCCCGCCACGAGATTGAGCAGGGTGGACTTGCCGCAGCCCGAGTGGCCGATCAGCGCGATGAATTCGCCCTGCTCGACATTCAGGTTGATGTCGGTGAGCGCGGTGAAGCGACCCTTCTTGGTGTTGAATACCATGCCGGCATTTTCGATCTGGACGTAGCTTTGCATTTCTTTCTCCGAAAGTGGTGAGCGGTGAGCGGGGAGCTGTGAGCAGTGAACGGTGAGGGGGGCGGACCGTTTTTTTCCGCTCACCGCTTCCTGCTCACCGCTCACTCATAACTAAACCGCTTCGCCAGCAGCATCAGGCTCTGTTCGAGCAGCAGCCCGACGATGCCGACGACGAAGATGGCGATGATGATGTGGGCGACGTTGAGGTTGTTCCACTCGTCCCACACCCAGAAGCCGATGCCGACGCCGCCGGTGAGCATTTCGGCGGCGACGATGACCAGCCAGGCCACGCCGATGGAGAGCCGCACGCCGGTGAGCACGTAGGGCAGCACGGCCGGGAACAGGATCTTGGTGAAGACCTTGAATTCCGACAGATTGAGCACGCGTGCGACGTTCATGTAGTCCTGCGGGATGCGTTGCACGCCGGCCGCGGTATTGAGCACCATCGGCCAGATGCTGGAGATGAAGATCACCCAGATCGACGCCGGCTCGGCCTTCTGCAACACCAGCAGGCCGATCGGCAGCCAGGCCAGCGGCGACACCGGGCGCAGGATGCTGATGATGGGCGACAGCATGCGATTGAGGAAATCGAAACGCCCGACCATGAACCCGAGCGGAATCCCGATCAGCGCCGCGGCGCCGAAGCCGATTCCGACGCGGTACAGCGAATAGAGGATGTTCCAGCCGATCCCCTGGTCGTTCGGGCCATTGTCATAGAACGGGTGCGAAAACAGCTCCACCGCCGAGTGCCAGGTTGCGACAGGGCCCGGAATGTTCTTGATGTTGCCGGACACCAGTGCCCACAGGGCGATGAACAAGGCGATGCCGATGAGCGGCGGAATGGCGGCCTTGATCGCGTTGCGCGTGGCCTCGATGGCACGCTGGCCGGTTGCGGTTTCGAACAGCGGCGTGCGGCGTGTCGGGGCACGGGGTTCGCTGGCCGGTTGCGGAGCGAGCGTCTCGGTTTCCGGCGCGTCCATCACGGCGGACAGACTTCGCTCGTTCAAAGTGATTGCATTCATGCGGATTCTCCTTCCACCCCGGGCGGCCCGGGGTGCACGTCTCGATTAAGCCTTGACCTTGAAGCTGTCGGCATATTTGGCGGGATCCTTGCCGTCCCACACCACACCGTCCATCAGCTTGGAGGTACGCATGTCCGATTTGGGAAGCGGCGTCTTGGTCTGCGCTGCGGCCTGCTTGTAGAGATCGATCTGGTTGATCTTCCTGGCGATGCCGAGGTAGTCCGGGTGCGACTTCAGCAGCCCCCAGCGCTTGTGCTGGGTGAGGAACCACATGCCGTCCGACAGGTAGGGGAAGGGCACTTTGCCGTCGTTGTAGAAGCGCATGTAGTGCGGGTCGTCCCATTTCTTGCCCAGGCCGTCTTCATACTTGCCGAGGAAGCGCCCCTCGATCACTTCCAGCGGCGCGTTGACGTAGGATTTGGCCGAGATCAGCTTGGCGACTTCCGCCCGATTCCTGGTGTCGTCGATGTATTTCGCCGCGTCCAGCATCGCCATCATCATCGCGCGCGTGGCGTTGGGATAGCGCTGCACGAACTCGGCCGTGGTGCCGAGCACTTTTTCCGGGTGGTCGACCCAGACGTCCTGCGAGGAGGCGACCGAAAAGCTCACCTTGTCGTAGATGCCGCGCGCATTCCACGGCTCGCCCACGCAAAAGCCGTCCATGTTGCCGACGCGCGCGTTCGCCACCATCTGCGGCGGCGGCACGGTGATTGTCTTCACTTCGGTGAAGGGGTTGATGCCATACGTCGCCAGCCAGTAATACAGCCACATCGCGTGGGTGCCGGTGGGGAAGGTGTGGGCGAAGGTGTATTCGCGCGGCTCGGCCTTGATCAGCTTGGCGAGCGACGGGCCGTCCTTCACGCCCTTGGCCAGCAACTGGTTGGCGAGCGAGATGCCTTGGCCGTTGTTGTCGATGGTCATCAGTACGGCCATGTCTTTTTTCGGACCGCCGATGCCCAGGTGCACGCCGTAGACCAGGCCGTACAGCACGTGCGCGGCGTCGAGTTCGCCGTTCACGGTCTTGTCGCGCACCGCGGCCCACGAGGCCTCCTTGCTGGGCGTGATGTTGATGCCGTATTTCTTGTCGAAGCCTTTTTCCGCGGCGACCACCACGCTGGCGCAGTCGGTCAGCGGAATGAAGCCGACCTTCAGATCGACTTTTTCGGGTGCATCGGAACCGGCGGCCCAGGCGCCCTGGCGCACACCGGGAGGAACGAGCGCCATCAGGGCGGCGGCAACGGAAAGTCCAGTGGTCTTTTTCATGAAATCTCGCTTGCTCGGGTCTTGCACGATGATCTTGTTCTGGGGGTCGCTCACGGTGTGCTCTCCAAATAAAAAAGGCGTCGCCTTCAGGGCGGACGCCTTTGTCCAATAGATGAATGATTTGACGGTCACGCTGAAAGCCACATCGTTGCGACTGTTCAGTTCGGATTTAGCAACCGCTGTGCCAGCAGCGGCAAGCCCTTGTCGGACCTGGGATTACCGCGGATCCGCTCATGCCGGGCCTATGTCTGGCCATCCGATTGTGCACTTATGTAGTGCATGTTTACGGGTGCGTGCACCAATCAAGGCAGCAATGATCAGGCTGTCGGCTTTTGCAGAACCTGCCGTGCGATGTCCACCAGCTTCAGGCCGCGATCCATCGCCGCGCGCCGCATCTCGCGGTATACGTCAGGTTCCGATGCGCCGGTCTGCTTGATCAGCAAGGCCTTGGCCTGGTCGATCAGTTTGCGCTCGCTGAGTTCGAGGCGCGTCTGTTCCAGCTGGTCGTGCAGCGCCTGGAATGCCTCGAAGCGCGATACCGCCACGTCGAGGATGGAGCGCAGGCGTGCCGGGTCGAGTCCGTCGACCACGTACGACGTCACGCCGGCCTGCGTCGCCGCGCGGATCGACTCCGCGCTGCCGTCGCCGGTGAACATCACGATCGGGCGCGGACAATCCTGGTTGACCACGCAGATATGCTCCAGCGTGTCGCGGTCGGGCGAGTCCTGCGCAATGATCACCACGTCAGGCCGCAACGCCTGGATCTGCACGTCCAGGCTGCGTGCTGAATTCAATGTGGCCGTCACGAGGCAACCCGCTGCCTCCAGGGCCGGCACCAGCATTGCCAGCCGCTCCGGCTGGTTCTCGACAATCAGTACGCGCATGCTTGTTTCATGTTCTGGGTTGCCTCCAAAAAAACGCGGCCTCCGGAGAGGCCGCCAAGTCGGAGGAGACTGCCTGAGCAACCTGGCCTTGCGGTTTGGATACTCATTCAGGGTATAGCAGAGGGCGTGCCAGCTTGAAGATTGATTAATAATCAAATGCTTATTGATAATCGTGGGGGTGAACCCGTTGGCCGGGATGTACGCTTGTGGTGCATGAAACGGACAATCGGAATCAAAACAGGGCGCATGCGAGGCGGCCGGGCATCCCGCTACCCGAATGTCCGGTCGTCACCTACGCGTCAGCGTGACCGGTCGTGGTGTGGCCTGTCGCGCGGGTGCCGCCGCGGCGGATGCCGGACGGGCGGGTAATAGATCGGCTGGGGCACGTAAACCGGCTTCTCGATCACAATGGGAGCCGGAGGCTGCAGGGCACGGCGCCGGGCATCTTCGGCCTCCTGCGCGCGCCGGGCGGCTTCCATTTCGCGGGCCAGTTCCTGGGCTTTTTTCGCTCGTGCCTCGGCCTGCTGGAGGGCTTCCGCATCGGGCCGCGACGCGTCCTTCAACTGCTCCGCCTTGAAGCCGGCCGGCGGCGGCAGGGAGGAATAGGTGACACGCCCCGCGCTGTCCCGCCATTTATACAGCGGTGCGGCATGCGCCGCCTGCCAGGCAAATCCGACAAGCAGCAAACAAAGTAACCTGAGTGGAATCATCGTGGCTCCAGTCGGGATTCCCGTGCGCTGGGAATCTCCATCCCGTTTCCATTCTGGAAGGTGGGGACGGAATGTCCTGCCAGCCGGTTCCGGCTTACGCGCATCGCATCTGCGGCGTCAGCTTCATCCATTTCATCAGCCACGCCTTCGCCCGTGCGCGCGCATGCCGCGCGGCGATCTTCTCCTCCGGCGTCTGGTCGGGACGGAAGTCGAACGCACGCCGTGCCATCGGGTATTCCTGCCATTCCACCGGCACCCCACGCTCCCACAGCGCATAGAACGCGCGGCCGCTGTTCATGCGGCGCAGTTCGTAATCGGCATCGCCGATGAGATAAAGGATCGGCGTGGTGATCTGCATGATCTCGGGCGCAATGCGGAACAACTGGTCGGGCTCGGGCGCGTTGGGGTTCTGCATGTGGCCGTAGTAGCTGACGATGGCGGCGATGTCGGGGCCGCGTTTGGCGGCCAGCCGGATGGCGTAGTAGGGGCCGCGCGACAGGCCGACGATGCCGACCGGCTGCTTGCAGGCATTGGGCAGCGACTTCAGGTAGTCCAGCCCGGCCTCCACGTCCATTTCGGTGTCGGGATTGTGCGCCGAGGGCCAGCGTTCGATGAAGCGGCCGCTCTGCCAGTCGGGGGCGACGACCAGGAAGCCCTGTTCGGCGAGTTCGCGCACGTGGGCGCGTTCGTCGCCTTCGTAGCCGCGCTTGGCATGGATGAACAGCACCGGCGGGAAAGGACCTTTCCCCTCAGGCGTGGCGACTTCGACCGGCACCTCGGTGCCGTCGGCGGACTTGATCGTGGTCTTGCTCAACTCGACCGCCTGGGCGAGGGACGGCGCGGCCAGTGCCGATGCTAAGATGGCGCCCGCAATGACATGTCTTTTCATGGTCTTCTCCTGTCGTTTTTCTGGCCTTCATTCTAGGCCAGCGCACCTGATTTCCTGCGCAGTCCAAACGTACCCGTCAGGGCATCAATACCCATCCGGGCATCAATATGCTTCAGGTCACGGTTTCCCTGAAGGGCATACACAGCCATGAGCGCTGCCTTCGACGAGCCGACGATTCCGCCGCGGCTGCGGCGGCCGCTGGCAGCCGTGTGGATTTCGCTGGGCTTGCACGCGGCGGTGATTGCGCTGGTGCAGGTGGCGCCGCCCGCGGGGGTCCGTATGGAGGCGCCGGTGATCGAGGTGCGCCTGGTGTCGACGCCGGCGGCGCCAGCTGTCAAAGAAACGCCACCTTCATCGCCTGCCGTCCAGCAGCCGGATGCTGTGCCGGTGGCACGGCTCACGCCGAGCGCGGCGCCGGAAACGCTGCCCGTGGCCAAGCCGGTTGCGCCGCCGCCTTCATCGCCTGCCGTCGAGGCCCCGCATGAGGTGCCGCCGCCTGCTGCGCCTGCCGCCGCCTCCGCCGCTTCAGCACCGTCAGCCGCGCCGGCTCCGGTATCCCCGGCGACGCTCACCAGTTCGGTCGATCTCACCTATTACAACGCGCGCGATCTCGATGTGCAGCCGCACGCCCTGCGCATCATCCGGCCGGACTATCCGATCGCGGCCGACCGCCAGAAGCTGTCCGGCACGCTACGTTTGCAGTTGAAGCTGGAAGCCGATGGCCGTGTCAGCGACATCGACGTCGTGAGCGCGAACCCGCCCGGACTATTCGAGGAATCGGCGATCAAGGCGTTTCGCGATGCGCGCTTTGCGCCGGCGCAAAAGAACGGCCGCCCGGTACGCGCGCTGGTGGTGATCGAGGTGGTGTACGACTGGGCAGGGCAGCTTCACTAGAACTGCCGCAGGCAGCATTCAGGATGCCTGCGGCGGTGCGGCGAGACCCTGCAGGATGGGGCAGTCGGGACGGTGGTCGCCGTGGCAGGCCTGCGCGAGCGCGACCAGCGTGGTGCGCATCTCGCTCAGTGCGGCGATGCGGGCGTCGAGCTCGGCGAGGTGGCCTTCGGCCAGGCGCTTGACGTCGGCACTGGCGCGTTCGGGGTCGTCCCACAGCGACAGCAACTGTCGGATCTGCTCGAGCGAGAACCCGAGGTCGCGCGCGCGGCGGATGAAACGCAGCAGATGGACGTCGCGCTCGTGGTATTGCCGGTAACCCGAGCGCGTGCGGCTGCTTGCGCGGAGGAGGCCGATACTTTCGTAATGGCGGATCATCTTGGCCGACACGCCGCTGACCTGCGCAACCTCGCCGATGTTCATCGTTCACCGCCTGCCGGCCGCCAGCGCTTGAGCGTCAGCGCGTTCGTCACCACGCTGACGCTGGAGAACGCCATCGCCGCGCCGGCGATCACCGGGTTGAGGAAGCCGAGCGCCGCTAGCGGAATGCCGACCACGTTGTAGACGAAGGCCCAGAACAGGTTCTGGCGGATCTTGGCGTAGGTGCGTTTGGAAATGTCGATGGCGTCGGCGACCAGCGCTGGGTCGCCGCGCATCAGCGTGATGCCGGCGGTGTGCATGGCGACGTCGCTGCCGGAAGACATGGCGATGCCGACGTCGGCGGCGGCGAGCGCCGGCGCGTCGTTGATGCCGTCGCCCACCATCGCCACCGTGACGCCCGCCGTCTTCAGCTGCCCCACGTGGGTGGCCTTGTCGGCCGGCAGGACTTCGGCCAGCACGCTGTCGATACCGAGCGCCGCGGCGGCCGTTTGCGCGGCGCCGCGGTTGTCGCCGGTGAGCATGACGGTGCGGACGCCTTTCGCTTTCAGGCGGGCCACGCCTGCAGCGGCGCTGGCCTTGACCGCGTCGCCGAAAGCCAGCAGCCCGAGCGCGCGGCGGTCGCTGGCACGCGCCAGCCACGACACGGTGCGGCCGGCTGCTTCCTGTTCGGCTGCCGCGGCATCGAACGCTGCGGTATCGACACCGTTCTCGTCCATCAACCGGCGATTACCCAGCCATAGTGTTTCGCCGTTCACTTCGCCGACGAGGCCGCGACCCGGCAGCGCCTGTTGTGCCCGCGCGGGCCGCGGCGCAATGGAAGCCGCAGCGGCCTCGGCCAGCACCGCACGCGCGAGCGGGTGCTCGCTTCCCGCCTGCAGCCCGGCAGCGATGGCCAATACCTCGTTTCGGTCGCCACCCTCCACGGCCACGCACGCGGCTACGTGCGGCGTGCCGTCAGTGAGCGTGCCGGTCTTGTCGAACACGACGATATTGATCTTGTGCGCCAGTTCCAGCGCTTCGGCGTCCTTGATCAGGATGCCGTGGCGCGCGGCGACACCCGTTCCTGCCATGATCGCGGTGGGGGTGGCGAGCCCGAGCGCGCAGGGGCAGGCGATCACCAGCACCGCCACCGCGTTGAGGATGGCCTGTTCGGCGTTGCCGCCCCATGCCCACCAGGCGACGAAGGTGACCAGCGCGATGCCCATCACCACCGGCACGAACACCGCGCTCACCTTGTCGACCAGTCTTTGTATGGGCGCCTTGGCGGCCTGCGCGTTCTCCACCAGGCGGATGATGCGCGCCAGCGTGGTCTCCGTCCCCACCGCCGTGGTGCGTGCGACCAGCACGCCCTGCGCGTTGATGGCGCCGCCGGTCACCGTGTCGCCTGCCTGCTTGTCGACCGGCAGTGATTCGCCGGTGAGCATGGATTCGTCGACCTGACTATTCCCCTCAACCACTTCGCCGTCCACCGGCACCCGCTCGCCGGGACGGATCACCACGAGGTCGCCCACGCGGATCGCGTCGATCGGCATATCGCGGTCGACGCCGTCGAGGCGCACGCGGGCGGTCGTCGGGCGCAGGGCCTGCAGGGCGCGAATGGCTTCGGTGGTCTGGCGCTTGGCACGCGCCTCCAGCCATTTGCCGAGCAGCACCAGGCTGATGACCACTGCCGAGGCTTCGAAATACAGGTGCATGGCGTCGGCATGCGCCAGCAGCAGGTACACGCTCAGGCCGTAGGCCGCGCTGGTGCCGACCGCCACCAGCAGATCCATGTTGCCGCTGCCGGCGCGCAGCGCCTTCCAGCCCGCGCGGTAGAAGCGCGCGCCCAGCCAGAACTGCACCGGTGTCGCCAGCGCCAGTTGCAGCCAGCCCGGCAGCATCCAGTGCGCACCGAAGAGGCTGCCGAGCATCGGCGCGATCAGCGGCAGCGACAGCGCGATCGCCAGCGCAACCGGCCACCAGTCGGGCAGGGTGCGTGCCGGGAGGGTCGAGGGTGCTGCGGTGGCTTGCGGCAGTCTCGCCTCATAACCGGCGCGCTCCACCGCGGCAATCAGCGCGGCCGTCGACGTGCCCTGCGTGAGTTTCACCGTCGCCTGCTCGGTGGCCAGATTGACGCTGGCATCGAGCACGCCGGCTACCTTGTTCAAGGCTTTTTCCACCCGCGCCGAACAGCTGGCGCAGGTCATGCCGAGGATGTCGAGTTTCAGCGATTCGGTCGGCACGCTGAAGCCGGCCTTCTCGATGGCACGCTGCACCGACGCCATATCGGTGTCGCCTGCAACCGTCGCGATCTCGGTCGCCAGATTGACGGTGGCCTCGGTCACGCCCGGCAGTTGCTTGAGCACTTTTTCCACCCGCGCGGCGCAGCTGGCGCAGGTCATGCCCTGGATGCCGACAGATAATGGGTTGGTCATGTGCAAACTCCTGTGGATACGGTTGAGTGCACCATAAACCTTACCATCATGGCAAGGTCAAGCCCATCTGCCGCGGGTCAGATCAAGGGACGTGCACGCAGCGGCAGGGCGTAGTAATCGGCCAGGCGAGCCATGGCGACCGGATTGGTCAGTTTGAGCCAGCCATTGCCAAGGGTATAGAGTCCCATCGTCTGCAGACGTTTCAGGGTTTTGTTGGTGTGCACCAGCGACAGGCCGAGCGCATCGGCGATGTGCTGCTGGATCAAGGGAAAGGGCACGCCGCCAGGGCCGCCCAGGCCGACGCTCTCCGCCCGTTTGTACAGGTGGATCAACAGCATGGCGATGCGTTCCGCCGCCGAACGGCGTCCTACCGACAGCAGGTTCTCGTCGACGATCAATTCCTCGTGCGCGCACAGCCAGGTGATGTCGAACCCCAGTCCGGGGTGGCTGCGGTAAATGTCCCATAGGCGCTCATTCGGAAACACGCACAGGGAGACGTCGGTCAATGCCTCGACGCCGTGCGGCGAAGCCTGCCCCAGTTGATGCTGCAGGCCGATGAAGTCGCCTGGCAGGAGGAAATTGAAAATCTGGCGCCGACCGTCGCTCAAGGTGCGGTAGCGGAAGGCCCAGCCTGACAGCAGCGTATAGAGCGTGTTGCTGGCGTCGCCTTCGCGCACGATTCCTTTGCCGGCCCGCACCTGTATCTGGCGATGCTTGATGGCCTGGATAAATTCGATTTCCGCTTCGCTATTGGCGGAAAAGGCGCCGGTTTTGCGCAAAGGGCAGGCGCTGCAGGGAATGGGCTGATCCATCAATCGATACCGGTAAACAGGCCGCAGGAATCGTAAGGGATTTCGCGTAACGGCAGGTATGTCTTTTCACATTGCAGCCACCCCGGCCGTCGATTATGTTGCACTCCCGCTACCGGAAATCCATCGTATGTCGAATGTCTATCAGTTGATCTATCTGAGCCGCCTGGCCGAGGCGGCCTCACCTGCCTGCGTGGCCGAAATCGTACGGGTGGCGCGCCAGCGCAATCTGGCTTTCCACATCAACAGCCTGCTTGTATTCGACGGCTGGCGTTTTTGCCAAACGCTCGAGGGCGAATATGCGGCGGTATGCGACCTGGCCGATCGCATTCGCAGGGATGAACGACATACCGGCTTCCGGGTGCTGCATCGGGCGGAATCGTCGGCAGAGAATCGGTTCGGCCGGAGCAGTCTCGACTATGCCCTGAGCTATGACGATAGTCTGAACTGCCTCGAAGCAGCATGTGGCCCGGAAGCCCTGGTCCTGCTCTCCGGGTTGTTGCCCGGACTGGATCGGGAGCCGGCCGGCCCCGATCTGTAAATCCCCGCCGACACTTTTCGGCTGATTCCTACACGGACCGGCAACCGCCTCCGACTGCAGCCTCCCTGCCGCTCGTCCACACTGCTCCTACAGGTTCGTACCGACCCCATCTCGCTGCAGAGGCGAATGGCGAGCCGTGGTCTGTCCGGCATCCGCCGGACGTGTTTACTGGACAGGAGAAACATGTCATGAAACCCAACACGAGCAAACCCGGAATACAGGGCGAGGGCGATTACGACTCCGCCAAGAAATACGACGAGCAAGCGCGTGCCTTTGCCGAGTCAGGCAAGGTCGAGCAGGCGGCGAAAGCCGCCGCACCGCGCAATGCGCAGGAGCAGGAGGACATGCTCAGGGCTGAGGCCGAAGGGCGATCGCACGCCAAAGTCGATCCCAAAGGCGGTCAGGACGATGGGTCGCCCAGCCGTCCCAAGCCGGCCAAGGAAGCACCGGGCAAGCATCCCCAGGGACACAACCCCGCTCCGGAAAAGCTGCCCGGACGTTGATCCCCGCTTTGTCACGCACTGAATTTATCCAATGAATCAGGAGATACCCATGAATATGCTTTCATCCAGCCCCATCCTTTCATCCAGCACGATCTCGGGCGACAAGGTCGTCAACCGCCAGGGCGAAGATCTGGGCGACATCAAGGACCTGATGATCGATGTCGATAGCGGTCGCGTCGCGTATGCGGTTCTGGAATTCGGCGGTTTCCTCGGTTTGGGCAGCAAGTTGTTTGCCGTTCCCCTTTCAGCGATGGAAATCGATCCGGGAAACCATCGCTTCATCTTCGATCAGAGCGAGGAAATGCTGAAAAACGCGCCCGGGTTCGACAAGGACAACTGGCCGAATTTCTCCGATCGCGATTGGGGTACGAATGTTCATGCGCATTATGGCGTTCGCCCGTACTGGGAGTAATGGACTTTCGTCCTTGCCTGGATGGAGAGAATGGCGTCTTTTATCCGCCCGGCGGGGTTGCCCGCAGGATTTTCCGGCTTATTCGAGGAGTTCCCATGAACAGTACGACTCAATGGGGCGTCTGCATGTCCTGCAAATGGTGGCAGATCGAACCGCGTGCCCATCTGGAGAATGCGACCCACGGCCTGTGCATCGACGCAACGCTCCAGCCTTATATGTTGCGCGTATCGGGTCGCAGCGGATGCGCCCGCTTCGCGCAGGGCGAGCCCGCACGAGCCGAAGGCTCCGGAGCGTGCCCGCCCACCGCCGAGCCGGTTCGTTGAAGCGTGCGTGCCATCGTCCCTTCGGGCTGCCGGGGAGTGGGGGCCGATACAGCGTGATCACGCAGAGGAAGGAGGTCGTCATGCCAAGAGGAAGCAAATCGAAGTACACCGACAAACAGAAACGCCAGGCTGAGCACATCGAAGACAGCTACCGCGAACGCGGTGTCCCGCAGGACGAAGCCGAAGCGCGCGCTTGGGCCACCGTCAACAAAATGACGGGAGGGGGCAAGAAAAGCGGTTCGGGACGAGGCAAAGAAATCGATCCTTCTCCCGCCAGAACAGGCGGCAGAAAGGGTGGCGCCGCCTCCGCCGCGCGCACGGCAGCCGAACGTAGCGCCTCGGCGAAAAAGGCTGCCCAAACACGCGCCCGTCATGCCGCGACCAGGAAGCCGGGAGCCTGAAGGCCGAATGGAATCGATGCACGATCGCTTGCGAAGTGAATCCGCCAGGATGGGCGGTGAGTGCGCGCATGGATGACGCACCCGTTCCGAAGGGCAGTGCCTGCATTGTTGGACGCGAGACACTTACTGCGGACCGGAAACCGGCGCTCAGTTGTCCGTCAGCGAGAACCTACATCGCTGTGCAGGGAAACTTACAGTTTTCTCGGCAGTGTCGGATACCGCCCTCCCTGCGCAGGAATTAACGTTCAACACACCGAATCGAGCGCGACGCCGGCGGCACGAGTCCCTGTGCTCATGGCGCGCCCATCCGATTGGGTCGTGTTCAAACTTTATTGAAGGAGATATCCATGAAGCTCAATCCCGCAATTTTCCTGGCGCTCGGTTTTGCCGTTTCTGCTGCCGGCCCGCTGTATGCCGCCGATTCAAGCGGCTACCAACAGGGTCAATCCAGTACGTCGACCGGCATGACGAATGACGCGACCCAAAAGAACTACCAGGATACCCTGGATAACTGCAAGAAAAAGACCGGGGCGGCCAAGTCCAAATGCATGAAAAGCGCAGCCGAGGAAAAGTGCAAGGATCTGACTGGAGCGGTAAAGGCGACGTGCATGAAGGATGCGATGAGCAAACATCCCCGTTCGTCCGGCGAATCCTCCGGCATGAAACGCCATCAGGATGGCGGTCGCACCGATATGCCGGGTGGGTCCCCCATGGGAGGACCCACCGACGGCTCATCCGGGCAGTCCGGCTCGCCAGCCGGTTCGCCCAACGGTTCTTATAAATAGCGATCGCACGGAGGTCGCGGCGCCCCCGAGGCCGCTCTCCGCGTGCGCCTGTGCACGCGGCGCGTGAGGTGTCGGTATCTGCCTACATCGTCGAGAACGAAAACTGACAATTTTCTCGGCGAATGCGGATGGTGGGCACCAAGCATGGGACCTAGAGTTGTGCGTATGCCGAGTTGGCCGACGGGCTGCCCGCCATCGAATGGTCCGGTCAGTTCGCCACCCAATCCAGTTGAAGGAGTCTGAAATGAAATTACACCACGCGCTGTTCATTGCCTTGGGACTTTCTCTCATGGCCCCGCTCCATGCCGCCGATATGAAGGATGTCATGGAGGATCGAGCCGAGGCCCGCCACGATGCCGCCAAGGATCAGGCCGAGAGGAATTACGACATCGCCAAGGACAATTGCAAAAAAATGTCCGGCAATGCGAAGGACGTCTGCATGAAGGATGCGAAGGCTGCCTATGTCGGCGCGAAGGCCCAGGCCAGGGCGGATGAGAAAGCGACCAAGAGCCAGGCCGAGGCCAACGAAGACAAGATGAAAGCCGACTACAAGGCCGCCAAGGAGCGTTGCGACAGCCTGTCGGGCAGTGCCAAGGATGCCTGCGTCAGCGAGGCAAAAATGAAATACAGGCAGTAGGAGACGGACTCACGGTGCACCGTTCCGGCGGTGCACGCCCATGGATCGGGTGCCGCGCCGTTGCCGGGCGGGTTCCCGATCCCTCGCCCGCTGCCTCTTGCGGACGAATCCTGATTGCCTAGAGGAACCTGATTGCCCAAGGAGAGCGTCCATGGCCAAGCCGAAGAATACGTCCCATACGACCGCGAAAAGTCACACCGCCGGCCGTTCGTTCGAACGGACGGGTAACGGTGGCGAACTGCATCAGACGACCGACCAGCGCGATCTTACGCTCACGACCAACCAGGGCGTGGCGATTGCGGACGATCAGAATTCGCTTGCGGCCGGCGAACGGGGGCCGACGCTGCTCGAGGATTTTGTCCTCCGCGAGAAGATCACCCACTTCGACCATGAACGCATCCCCGAGCGGATCGTGCATGCGCGCGGCTCGGGTGCGCACGGCTATTTCCAGGCCTATCGCGATCTCGGCGATCTCACCTGCGCGGCATTCCTGCGCGATCCGGATGTGCAGACGCCCGTGTTTGCCCGTTTCTCCACGGTCGCCGGCGGGGCGGGGTCGGTCGACCTGCCGCGCGACGTGCGTGGGTTTGCCGTCAAGTTCTACACGCAGGAAGGCAATTTCGATCTGGTGGGAAACAACATCCCGGTGTTCTTCATCCAGGATGCGATTAAGTTTCCCGATCTGATTCACGCCGCCAAAATGGAACCGGACCGGGGCTATCCCCAGGCCGCGACTGCCCACGACACCTTCTGGGATTTCGTTTCGCTCATGCCCGAGAGCATGCACATGATTCTATGGGCCATGTCCGACCGGGCGATCCCGCGTTCGCTGCGCATGATGGAGGGGTTCGGGATCCATACCTTTCGCCTGGTCGACGCGGAGGGGAAGTCGACCTTCGTCAAGTTCCACTGGCGTCCCCGCATCGGTTCGGCTGCTGTCCTGTGGGACGAAGCCGTGAAGATTTGCGGCGCTGACCCGGACTTTCACCGGCGCGACCTGTACGAGGCGATCGAGCGCGGCGACTTTCCGGAATGGGAGCTGTCCGTGCAGGCATTCGACGAGGCCACCGCCGAGTCCTTGCCCTTCGATGTGCTGGATCCGACCAAGCTGATTCCGGAAGAAACCATTCCGCTGCGGCCGATCGGAAAAATGGTGTTGAACCGCAATCCCGACAATTTCTTTGCCGAGACCGAGCAGGTTGCCTTCCATCCGGGACATATCGTGCCGGGCATCGATTTCAGCGACGATCCCCTGCTGCAGGGACGGCTGTTTTCCTATCTCGACACCCAGCTGTCGCGGCTTGGCGGCCCCAATTTCCATCAGCTGCCGATCAATCGGCCGCGCTGTCCGATGCACAATTTTCAGCGCGATGCCGTCATGCAGACGGACGTTCCCCATGGACGGGTGAACTACGAGCCGAACAGCCTGGCACCCGAATCGCCGAAAGAAAACCCGGCCGCCGGGTTCGTCACGCATCCTGCCGCGCAAAGCGGCGACAAGCTGCGTGTGCGTCCGGAGACCTTCAAGGATCATTACAGCCAGGCGCGCCTGTTCTACCGGTCGATGACTGCGCCGGAACAGGACCATATCGTCAGCGCCTTCGCCTTCGAGCTCGGCAAGGTGGAAACCGTCGCCGTACGGTGCCGGGTACTCGGCCATCTCCGCCATGTCGATCCGGAACTGGGCGACAGGGTGGAGCGTGCGCTGGGCATGGAGGGTCAGGCCGACACGTTTGCGCCGGCTGCGACGCCGGTTGATCTGGATCTTTCCCCGACCCTCAGTCTGTTGGCGAAGGCCAAGCCCACGCTGGAGGGCCGGAAGATTGGCGTGCTGGTCAGCGAAGGCTACGACCCCGCCATTCTGGATGCCCTGCAGACCGCGGCCGAGACCGAAGGCGCGGTTCTGGAATGGGTCGGTCTGCATGTCGGCGAAATCCAATCCAGCACGGGCGAGACGCTCACGCCGCACCATGCCGTGGCAGCCGCGCCCTCGGTCCTGTTCGATACGGTCGTGCTGGCCATTTCAGGGACGGCCGTCGATGCCATGAAGCAGAAGGCGGCGGTGATGAATTTCATTCTCGATGCCTATGCGCATCTGAAAATCATCGGGTACACGCCCGATGCGATGCCTCTTCTGGACCGGGCCGAGGCTGCGATCGACGACGGCGTCGTGAAGATGGATGCGCGCGAAGGCGTGGCCTCCTATATCGACGCCGCCAAATACGGACGTGTCTGGTCGCGTGCCGTGCTTGTCCAGGCATAGCGCCGGAACGGCCAATTTAACTCAACCCTTGAACGGAGCCCTTGTATGAATTTACCGCAACACGACTTTCCTTCCTCGACCCTGGCGACATCCGGCGGCATCAGTACGGCCATGCTCGAGAACATGAGTTTCCCCTACGAACTTCCGGCCTTGCCTTATGCCATGGATGCGCTGAGCCCGATCATTTCCGAAAACACGCTCAGGTTCCACCATGGCAAACATCATCAAACCTATATCGATGCCCTCAACAAGGCGATCGACGACACCGAGTTCCAGGCCATGCCGATCAAGGCCATGATTCTGGCTGCCGGTGCGGGCGGAAAAACCGGGATTTTCAATAATGCGGCCCAGGCATGGAACCACGCGTTCTACTGGGACAGCCTCTGTGAAAAAGGAGGGGGCGATCCGCCGCCCGCCCTGAAGCAGATGATCGACGCGTCCTTCGGTTCGGTCGAGGCGTGCCGGCAGGAACTCGTGCATGCCGCCGTGACCCAGTTCGGAACCGGATGGGCCTGGCTGGTGCTGGACGGCAAGAAGATCAGCGTGATGAAGACCGAGGATGCGGATACACCGCTGACGTCCGGCATGAGGCCCTTGCTCGCCATCGACGTATGGGAGCACGCGTATTACCTCGACTACCAGAACCGGCGCAAAGACCATGTGGCCGGGGTCGTCGACAAACTCATCAACTGGAAGTTTGCCGCCGACAATCTCGCCTGAAACGCGAACCCGTTACGCCAAGGAACGAACCCCATGAACAACAGCGAACGCATCACTCGCGACGGAGAGATCCCGATTTACGACGCGGTCAGGCACCTCACGCGGGACGAGGTCGAGAAGACGGTCCGGAATAATGCCGCCCCCCGACACTTTGACGTCACCGACGAACACATGAACGTGATCCATTCCCTGATCGAACACTACAAACAGGATTGCAGGTCGCGCGACTGTCTTGCCGCGCACGAACACATGCGTTTCCTTGAGGAAGCGTATGCGTTCAAGGGCGGTGGCAAATATCTATACAGGCTATTCGATGCCGTGCCAGGCGCGCGTGGCGTACTCATGCCGATTCATGCGCTCGCCGGATTGCCGACCCTGAGGCTAGAACAAGACAAGGGATTCGGAACGGCGTTCTGAACGGATATCGTCGCAGCAATGCGCGGTAGCAGCGCGGGCGGGCAGGCGTCACGCCTGATCGATGGCGGTGAAGCCAGCAACTGATGTCGGCCTTCGCCTATATACGGAGACAGGCCGCGGAATCGTCGGTTTCGGCGTGAAGCGGGGTGTCGTACAGCCAGACATCCTGGCCCTCGATGCCGACGTCAGCGACATCGAGAGCAGCGGGTGGATCGATCCCGGGCAAGAACGCCTCGACCTCGACGTGGTGCCAACATCGAAAGCCAGTCGAGTCGCATTGCGTAGCCAATCCACATGCAAGGCTGCTTCGCCCATCAACATAAAGGCAATCTGACCCTGCAGGCCTTGGTGCGCGTGCACTGGATGCGGACAATCCGCGCGGGCACTCGCTCCGTTGATTGACGCCGGACGCAGCACCAAGAGCGCGTGCCGACGCCCGATTTGAGGGGGGGAATTCCCGATCGCCGACCGCCTCATCGGGCCTGTCCGGAATGACATATCACCTCATTCATCGATCCCTGCCGGAGGCATGATGGACAATGCGCATGAAACACCCGTCGACGTTGCGCGAAGCCAGGAAGACAGCGGCTTCGCCGAGACGACGGAGCGCCCCCGGATTCCCACCAGAATCCACAGTCTTCCGCTCATCCTGCTGACCGTATACGCGAGCGTATTCATTCTCGATTGGGCCCAGGCTTTTTTCATTCCGCTGGTCCTGAGCATCATCATCAGCTATGCGCTTTCCCCGCTGGTCAAGCAGTTGCAGACATGGCATGTGCCGCGCGCGATCGGGGCCGCGGTGTTGTTGCTCATGATCGTGGGCGGCAGCGGCTTCATGGCGTATTCGCTGCAGGATGAAACGGCGAGCATGATTGAAACCCTGCCCGAGGCGGCACAGAAATTTCGCCATACCCTGCATCGGGAATGGCGCGGCTCCAAGGGCGCAATTGAAAATGTACAGAAAGCGGCGGATCAGATCGAACACGCTGCGAGCGAGACGGCTGCGCCGTCGTCAGTTCCCCGGCGCGGCGTGACCCGGGTGCAGATCGAGACCCCTACATTCAATATCCGGGATTATCTGTGGAATAGCACGAGGGGTGCGCTGTCTTTCATCAGCCTTGCGATCATGGTGCTGTTCCTGGCCTATTTCCTGATGGTCTCCGGGGACGCATTCCGGCGCAAGCTGGTCAAGCTGTCGGGACCGACGCTCAGCAGGAAGAAGATCACCGTGCAACTGCTGAACGAGATCAGCGACCAGATTCAGCGTTATCTGCTGGTCCAGGTCTTCACCAGCGTTCTGGTTGGCATCGCCAGCTGGCTGGCCTTCCTGTGGATTGGTCTGGAACATGCTGCCGTGTGGGGCCTTGCTGCCGCCATCCTCAACGTCGTTCCCTACCTGGGCGCAATCATCATCACCGGCGGGACGGCGCTGGTGGGATTTCTTCAGTTCGGCAACGTGAGCATGGCGCTGACGGTCGCTGGCATCTCGCTTGTCATCAACAGCCTGGAGGGCTATCTGCTGACGCCCTGGCTTACCGGCCGTGCCAGCCGCATGAATGCTGTGGTTGTCTTCATCGGCGTGCTGTTCTGGGGGTGGCTGTGGGGGGGCTGGGGCCTGCTGCTCGGCATGCCGATCATGATGGCCATCAAGTCGATGTGCGATCGCGTCGAGGAATTCAAGTCGGTCGGAGAATTCATGGCGGGCTGAGGCTTCCGGGGGGGCGATCGCCCGGCGTACATCTTTTTCCGCACCCTGGATCCGCATGCGAGCAAGGCTGTCTGACACGCGCTTCCTTCATTCCTACATACGGAAGCGTTGCCATCTTATACCTGCGGCCACGGACTCTGCTTAGAGTGGACGTGTAGCTATCTGCTGTCGCCAACCGCATCCACGAGTCGGTATTGGCGAAAGGATCCTGCCATCCAGTACGGGTCTCCTCGGCCGTGGCAAGGATTTCCGCTGAGCGGACAGATAGCTACACCACATCGGAGGGCATACGGCAGCCATCCGACCTTTTCTTGAACTTGAAAGCGTAGAGGGAAGGGGGCTTTTTTATTTCGATTCCATGGCAACCGGGAAGGAGCAACACATGAAGCGGATGAATCAAATAGCGGCAGGCGTCATTCTGCTGGCCCAGGCATTCTCCGGGGCGGCTTTTGCCGCGTCGGTCACCCTCAGTGGCGATAGCGTCGATTTCACGTTCGACGATACGCTGATGGGGCTCTTTGGCCAGCCCGTTCTGAGCGGCGACACCCTGTCTTTCACGCCGGTGGATTTCCAGGCGTCGTCGACCAACGGCGCGGGCTATACGCTTGCCGCCAACACCGCCAACATCCAGATGACGGCCCACAACAGCTATTCGTTCTCGAGCATCGATCTTGCAGAACGGGGCGATTACATGCTGCTTGGCGGCGGCAGTACGGCTGACGTCGCAGGCCAGGTACGGGTCTACGACGTGCTCGACCCTGCAAAAGACGCGATGACCAGCATTGCGCCTGGTGCAGCCATGGATCAGACGGGGGACAACACGCACCCGTGGACCGCTTCCGCATCCACCGACCTGTCCGGGTGGACCGGTACCCGGACCGTGAACGTGTCGTTCCAGAATCTTCTCGTGGCGTCGACGAGCGCATCGTCGTCGCTGGCCTACGTGGACAAGAAATATGGTGGCTTGACGGCTACCACGGCCGCGGTGACGCCCGTTCCCGAAGCGCAGGTCAGCGCCATGATGCTGGCCGGGCTGGGTTTGATCGGCTGGAAGATCAGGCGTCGCCGCATTGGATATCACGGGATGCAAGGCCGGAAGCCGGTTGATTGGCTGAGGGGCGGCGAAGAAGGCGGCCGACCCGATTGACTCCGCATCCTTAACCAGCAAAAAGGAAGCCATCATGAATGCCAGCAAATTATTTGCAGCCATGCTCGCCGTCGGAACCCTGACGATGGGAGGGTGTGCGGTGACGCGCGAGCAGTCGACCGTCGGCCAGTATGTGGACGATTCGACGATCACGACCCAGGTCAAGGCCCGGTTTGCGGAAAGCCCCGTGGTCAGCGCCATGGCGATCAAGGTTGAAACGCTGAATGGGACCGTCCAGCTCTCCGGCTTTGCCAAGAATGCGACGGAACGGGATACGGCCGAATCGATTGCCCGCAAGGTGCCGAACGTGAAGGCGGTCAAGAACGACATCGTCGTCAAGCCGTAAGCAGTGGGTGCGCGCCAGATCCCTTGGCGCGCGATTGTGTAGTGTGTGTTGAAAAGGAGAGAACCATGAATTGGGACATTATCGAAGGCAACTGGAAACAGATGAAAGGCAAGTTCAAGGAGCAGTGGGGCAAGCTCACCGACGACGATTTCGACGCCATCGAGGGCCGTCGCGATCAGCTCACCGGAAAGATCCAGGAACGCTATGGCGTGACCCGTGATGACGCCGAGAAGCAGGTCAAGGAATGGCAAAGCAAGGCCAAGGACGACTGGTTCCATTGATCGTCCATCGGCGGTTTCCATAGAAACGGCAGGCAGGCGGGATCGGCTCGATGTCGGAGTCTCCCGTTGCGCCGCCGCACGATGAATGACGCCCATGATCACGATCCGCACAGGCCAGGCGCCAGCAATGCTGGATCGCCAGACCTTTGGCCAGCGATTCCGTATGGCCTATGCCGATCCGTTGTACGAGAAGGTTGCCGACGCACTCGAACGCCTCGAGGAAGTCGCCTGGCAGGCGTATGTCACCGGCAGGAAATCGCCCCGCACCGAGCGTGCCGGTGCGGATTTCGAGAACCCCGATTTCGAACTGTCGAGCGAATGGCTGGCTACCTGGCGCCGCGTGCTGCAGGCCCAGGAGAAATGGAGCCGCCCGGAGACGCCCACACGCGTCCTGCTGGTTTGCGGTGCGGCCCGGAACGATGGGACCTGTCCCGGCGAGATGTCGAAGACGTTTCGCCTGCTCAGCCGCATTCGGGAAACCGTCATGCAGGACGGGGTGGAGACCGACGTGCTCGACCTCAGTCTCCTGGCGTCCGAATATGGCCGCCACATCTACCCGTGCAAAGGCTGCGTGTCGACCGCCATGCCCTTGTGTCACTGGCCCTGTTCCTGCTATCCGAACCACGGACTGAACCAGACGAACGACTGGATGGCCGAGATCTACGAGCGTTGGACGGCTGCCCATGCCGTCGTCATCGTCACCCCGGTTTACTGGTACCAGAGTCCGAGCCCGCTCAAATTGATGATCGACCGGCTGGTGTGCGCGGACGGGGGAAATCCCGATCCCACGCGCACGGCCGGCAAGGATCCGGCGCGGGCCAAGGACCTGGAAATGGCCGGATGGGACTATCCCAAGCATCTGGCGGGGCGGGTATATGGGCTGTTGGTGCATGGCGACGTGGCCGGGATAGAAAGTTCGCGCCGTGCGCTGTCCGACTGGCTCGACTGGATGGGCTTGATCGATGCCGGTCCCCAGGCGCGCCTCGATCGCTATATCGGCTATTACGAACCCTATGCCGACAGCCATGACACGCTGGACCGGGACGCAGCCGTGCAGGAAGAAGCCGGCAACGTCGGCCGCGCGGTCGTGCATGCGGTGACCGCATTGCGTGCAGGGCAGTGGGCGTCGCACCGGCCGGTCGGGCGCAACCTTCGCCCCAAATAGGGGCAGCGGATTTCTGTATCGGCGAGTGCAGCCTCGCAGGTTTCGCCGCACCGTCGGATCGGTATCCGGGAAAGGAGCGATATGAAAATCAAGCGTGTGATATTCGGCGAACGGTCGCTGACCAAGGTGGCTGGCCTTTTCATGAACCGGAGCGGAGCGGAAGATGCCGCCCAGCAGGTGAAACGCGCGGCGGGTCTCGACGATGCCCAGGTGAATCTGGTGGGCCCGCCCGATGGAGATGCCACGGGCAGTCCCGCATTTTCCAGCAAGCTGGAACCCGAGCAGGCGGGCATCTGGCGCACGCTCGTGAGAGCGCACCTGGTGTTGGGCGCCGCGGGCGTGGCAGCCGGCATCCTGCTTTATCTGGGTTTCATCGTGGCCGGCAATGCCGCCGTCGTGAGTACGGCCGGCATGAGCTTCGCGGTCTTCGTTTTCTTCGGTGGGGTGTTGGGGCTTCTGGTGGGCGGCTTGTTGACGGCGCGTCCCGATCATGTCCTCGTGATCGCGTCCGTGCGGCGGGCCATTCGCAAGGACCGCTGGGCCGTCGTCATCCATCCCGTAACGCAAGTCCAGATCGACCGGGCCGTGAGCGAACTCCGTGGACGCAGCTATCGGGTCGTGCGCAGCCTGTGAAGGCAGTCCCCACGGCCCCCCGTTCGCGTCAGGCGCGGTCATGGCGAAGGTGAGGAAACACAGGCATGGACTGGCGTTCGGTTTTCGTTCCCACTGTTCCGCTTCTGGAGATCATTCTTCGCGGTACGGTGATTTATCTTTTTCTCTTTTTCATGCTGCGGGTCTCGCGGCGCGAAACGGGGGGAATGGGGATTTCCGATCTGCTGGTAGTGGTACTTGTCGCCGATGCTTCACAAAACGCCATGGCCAGCGAGTACAAGTCGATCACCGAGGGACTGGTACTGGTGGCGACGATCGCGTTCTGGGACTTCTTTCTGGACTGGCTCGGCTACCGGTTTACCTGCATCGAGCGCTACCTTCGCCCTGCTCCGCTTCTCCTGATCAAGAACGGTCGCCTGCTCAGGCAAAACATGAAACGCGAACTGATTCGGGAAGAAGAACTGATGGCGAAGCTGCGTGAACACGGTATCCGCGAACGGGAATTGCCTGACGTCAGTCAATGCTATCTGGAAGGGGATGGACGACTCAGCGTCATCAAACGTGCGTCCGCCTGAGTAGAGACGGCTTGCGTCACGCGTTCAGAATTGGCCAAACTGTCGCGTAGCGCGGCGATAGCGTGACGGTTCGAGACAACCGACTTTTACGGCGTCCGAATGTCGAATGTATGGTTGCGAGGATCTTCTGATTTTCAAATCCTGCGTGGTGCTGTTACGGCTCGTCGCGGTGCGGACCGGGGTAGGGCTTGCTGCGCAATTCATGCCGGGCCTGCTTCGCCAGGTCCGTGTAACGGGCCCGGATGCGTTCCAGATCCTCCGGCTCGAGCTCTTCCAGATCGAGCAGGGAATTTTGCGCTTCGTGCGCCGCGCGAATCAGCTCGTCGAGCTTGATCTGCATCGCTTCGGCGTCACGATTTTGCGTGTTCTGGATGAGGAACACCATCAGGAACGTGATGATGGTGGTGCCGGTATTGATGACCAGTTGCCAGGTGTCGTTGAAATCGAAGAGGGGCCCGCTCAGGCCCCAGACAACGACGACGCAGAGGGCAAGCATGAAAGCACGAGGGCCTCCCATGATACGGGCTGCCGCCTGGGCGAACCGCGAAAACCGGCTGCCGTTGTTGAGCGTACTCATCCTGCTTTCCGCGGCAGAAGCACAGTGCACCCGGCGCCAACGGTTTCCTTGCCGCAAGTTTGCTTGGCAGGCTTACGTCCCGGGCTGTTTCTCATCACGGTCCTCTTGCGCGTTTCAGCACATCGTGCCGGTATGAGCAGACGATCTCTCGCGCTAGGAGGATTTTCCCTTTCGCGGATCGGGCGGCCGCGGCTGGCTGTCCACGTATTTCGCCACATCCCAGGCGTCCTGCTCGCTTAACGAGTTGCCTTTGCCAAGGGGCATGTTCGCGCGGACGAATGCGGCGGCATTCTTGACCTTGGACATGCCGGCGCCGCCGTTGAACGAATTCTTCCCCCATAGCGGTGGAAATACGTAGCGGCCGCTCATTTCCGTTCCTTGTCCGTCGGCGCCGTGACAGAGGGCGCAGTTGGCCTCGAACACCTGCTTCCCGCGTGCCGCATCCGGTTTCTGCGACGGTTCGGCAAGCTGGGGATAGCCGCGGCCCTTGAGCTTAACGCCCAGCGGCGCGCCCTTGGCCAGCCAGTAGCTGTAGCTGACCAGCGCCACCATTTCCCTGCTGTCGGGGGCCGGCGCTTTTCCGTTCATGCTGAAGCGGAAGCATCCGGCGAGACGCTCTTCATAGGTGTTGACGTGCTTGTTCTTGTCGCGATAGGCCGGAAACATGCCATACGCGGCCCACAAGGGGGCCGAATCCGCCTTGCGGCCCGCGCCCAGATGGCAGTTCACGCAATTGAGCTTGTTGCCGACATATTGGCGCGCATAGGCCTGGGTGTCGGTGAAGATGGCCTTGCCCAAGCGGACGGCCTTGCCGAATTCGCCGGTGGGCATGGCCTCGTCGGGCGGAGGCGAAAAATCGACCTGGATCGTCTTGGCGCTGCGCAACCTGGCAGGGGCGGGCGTTTGTTCGATCACTTTCGGCGTATTCCCATTGGGCGCTTTGTCGTGGCCGGAGGTGTCGGAGGAAGGCGCGGCCGTCGCAGGCGGCGGAGCGGTCTCGGAAACGAGGGTGGCCGGTATCGCGATGATGCCGGCCACGGCGAGCGTTCCGCCGACGGTCATCACGATCCAGCCGGGATGAAATTTTCGCGTCTGCTTCTGGCTTTCATACCAGGTTCTGAATGACATTATTTCTCCTTCCCTGGGCGCGACGGGTTTTCGAGGTACCGGCTGACGGCGGCGATTTCCGCGTCGCTCATTTTCTCGGCGACGGCCTGCATCAGGCCCAGCGGATCATTGGTTCGCTGGGCCGTTTTCCAGGCGTTCAGCTGGGTCTGGGTGTAGGCCATGGGCTGGCCGGCGAGGGCGGGGAAATGCGGCGGAACCCCTTCGCCCGTGATGCCGTGGCAGGCGAAACAGGCGGGCATTTCCTTGGTCCAGTCGCCTTCCGTGGCGATTTTCAGCCCCTGCGCGTTTTGAGCCGAAGGGGTGTGCGGCGCGCCCGCCTGCTTCCAGCCGGGGAGGCTGGCATAGTAGTCGGCGGCATCACGCATCTGTGCGGCGCTGAGCGAACGGGCGATCGGTGCCATCTGGGGATTCTTGCGCGTGCCGTCGGCAAATGCCTGGAGCTGCTTCAGCAGATAGGCCTGGCCCTGTCCTGCGAGCCGCGGAAATCCGGCCGCTGCCTGGCCTTCACCCTGGGCGCCATGACAGGTCATGCAGGCGGGGGCGCCCCCGCTGCCTGTCTGCGCAAGCGTGGCACCGGCAAGACGATCGGCGTGCGCCAGCGACGCGCCCGTCGCGACCCACGCAATCGATACGACACCTGCGAGCAGGGACCGGAAATCCGTGGCGCGGGCGGGCGGCTGCGCAGGGCGAGGCAGCACGCGATTCCTTGATCCCGGCATCCAGGCAACGAGGAACGACAGTGGCATGGAGGGGCTCCCATTGGTTGGCCGAGCAGACAGCATAGAGGAAACCCGAGGGGCCTGCAGTCAGTCTAGCGTCAGGCACGCAGTAGGACATGTCTGACGGCGGCGCGTCCGCAGGATGCCGGGCTACGGTTGCGGGAGCGTTGCAGGCCGGCAGTTGCGGGCCTTACCTGATGGCTTTGCCCGGCTGGAGCGGGTCGAAATCCACCCAGTCGCCGTCGCGCAAGGTGCCATCGATTTCCTCCACTGCATCTGCATATTCGCCCAGGATCTCGATCGCGCTTTCCCGCCGGGCCGGGGTTTCGGCCGCAACCGCCAGCAGCATGCCGGGCTCGCGTGGCAGGGCGTCCCCCGGTTCCTGCGTCTCGTCTTCATCCATGTGTTTCAGCGCACCGACCAGGGCGCCGGCATAGGCGCCGACTGCGGCTCCTAGCACGGGACCCACCGGTCCGAGCGCGGGAAGTGTCGCCACGCCGACCAGCGTACCGGCACCCAGCCCGCCGGTAGCCCCCGCCATCGCGCCGGAACCGGCCTCGTGCGTGCCCGGGGATTCGTCCAGATCGCCGCCCACCGGGTGGATGGCGTGCTGGCCGTGAGGATTGACGTACACCAGGCACATCTCAGGTTTCAGAAATCCGGCCCGCCCCAAGTCGCGTACAGCGGAATCAGCGCTGGATAGCTGTTGGAAACGGCCGACGATCAACGTAGTCATCACAAGCTCCTTTCTACGGTTGCGGGAATGAAATGGCGGAAGCGGGCTACAGCCAGTATTCGAACCGCCGGGCGACCCATTCCTCCATATGCTGCAGGGGAGAGCGGCGTTGCCAGCGGGCGGGATCGATCAGGATGGAAGCCGCCCGATCCTGATCGAACATGGCTTCCATCTGACGTGAGAAATGGGTTCCCAGAATCACGGCATTGATTTCGTCGTTGTGCAAATAGCTTCGCCAGTCGAGATTGGTCGAACCGATCGTGGCCCATACGCCGTCAATCGACGCCGTCTTGGCATGCAGGACGGTATCGCGACGCTCGTAGATCCGGATGCCGGCGCGCAGCAGTTCGGCGTAATGCGATCGCCCGGCCTGGAAGACCAGCCATGAATCGCTTTTCCCGGGCAGGATGAGTTGCACGTCCACTCCGCGGTGTGCCGCGCCGATCAAGGCGCGAACCAGATGGGGATCCGGCACGAAATAGGCATTGGTCAGATGGACGAAACGCTCCGCGTGGTCGATGGCGGACAGCAGGGTGAGGTAGATCGGACTGTCAGGTTCGCCCGATTCGCTGGCGATAGCCCGTACGATTTCCTTGCCCTCGATGACGAGTTTCGGGAAATAGTGTTTCTCGGGCAGCGGCGGGCCTTTTTGTCGTGCCCAGGTGTCCATGAAATCGTTCTGGAGCTCGGCGACTACCGGGCCTTCGATCTGCAGTTGCGTGTCGCGCCACCCGACCTGGGAGGGGCCGCCCTTCTTCCTGGATCGCGAGAAGGAACCCCTTGAATAGGTCTCGCTGATATTGATTCCGCCCAGAAAGGCGACCCGGCCATCCACCACGAGCAGCTTGCGATGGTCTCGGTTGTTGAGCCGCCATTTCCGCTTGTGTGCGTTCGCCGGATTGATCGGGTTGAACTCGAGAGTCCGAATGCCGCCATCGCGCAGACGATCGAAGAATTCCGCAGGGGTGTCCAGGCAGCCGACGCTGTCGTAGATCACGTTGACCTGGACCCCCGACGCCTGTTTGGCCAGCAGCAGGTCGGCAAATTCGGTGCCGATCCTGCCGTCATCGAAGATATAGGTTTCCAGGTTGATGGAGTGCCTGGCGGCACGGATGGCCGCAAACATGGCGGCATAGGTGGCAGGGCCGTCCTGCAGCAGGCTGAGCTTGTTGCCCAGAACCAGCGGGTTATCCTGGTTCAGCGCCTCCTCGACGGCGAGATGTTTTTTCAGAATGGTGTCGTCGCCTGAGGCGTCTCCCAGGGTGTCGATGATCTGCTTGCTTGTTTGCGCCGAAACCGGGCCGTGAGCGCTTTCAAACGCCACGGGCCCCGCCTCGGGTATCGGATGCATCGTCTCGGGCGGCGTCCCGTGCAGCGTGGCGCAGGCTGAAAGTGAGGCCATGCCGAACAGGACGAGGCATTGGAACAGGCCCGGAAAGCCCAGGCTTCGGGAGTGGGCGCTATAGGACGAGTTCAGTCTCCACATGTTTCATTTCCCGTATCCGCTAGCTTGAGATCGTTCAGCCCCCTATCTCATGACGCAGGTTCATCGAGAATGACCGTGACGCTTGCCGATCGAGCCGGCCAGCATGGCGATGGCAGCCCCCGCCGCCGCTGCCATCAACAGGGATTTCAAGGGCTGCGCCTGCACATATCGGGCGGCCTGGTCGGTGGTCTGGCCCAATGCTTCGCGGACCCGCGCAGTGCTGTTGCGCAGGATCTCATTGCCCTGCGCGGCAAGTTCTGCAGCACCCGCCCGGGCCTCGTCCAGCGAGCGGTGGATATGCTCTTTGGCAGCGTTGTTGCCGGTGTCGTTTTGCGATGTCGGGGTTTTGGGATTCAGTGATGTCGGTTCCATGGAAGCGTTCCTGCAAATGTTAGGAAGAGGATAGGGGCCCAGGTCGAATTACTGGCCTGGAACCATCGTAGGCGTCAGCGGGAGCGATTCGAATGGGCATATGCCGAGTCCCTTGTCCGTCAATGCTTTGATCGCTTGTAGGCGGCATCCGACGGGATGCCGGAGTTGCGTGGCGTCGGACGAGGCTTACATGGGAATGTGCCGTTTGCCGGGATGCGTCATGGCGCTCTCTGACAGACGCTTCCTGTCCCCCGGTCCAGGATGAAGCATTGCCGTAACGACACCACCTGAAAAAACATGTCGATGCTGTCGATCTTCACCCTGTCGCGATCACGTCCCCTCTCCATCCCCGTTAGGGCGGGCGTATGGAGGATCGGTCTGGGGACACTGTTCTTGCGCCTTACAGCCGGTACTTGTCGTGCGCCGGAGCTGTCCTGCGTTTTACCGCAATACCCTGTAAGGAGAGATCATCATGCTTAAATGGGCACTATTATTTTTCGTCGTGTCGCTGATTGCCGGCCTGTTCGGATTCACTGGCATTGCCGCGGGCGCTGCCGCTGCCGCCAAGATCCTGTTCTACATCGCGGTCGTTCTTTTCGTCGCGTTTCTGCTACTGGGCGTGTTCGCAGCACGGGCAATCAAGTAAACATGCCGTCGGTTGCGCCTGCATGTCAGTGTTATCTGACAGGCCTTTCAGTGGGGGCCGATGGTACAGCCTGGGGCCCAGCTTAAGCTGGTAAGTAACTACTGCGGGAAATCCCATCCTGTTACGCCCTTTCCATTTCCCGTGCGGAAAAACTCAGGAGAATGCTCATGTTGTATTACGCCCTGGTATTTTTTATTATCGCCATCATCGCCGCCGTGTTCGGATTTTCCGGGCTGGCGGCCGGTGCGGCCGGCATCGCCAAGATTCTGTTCATTGTGTTTCTGGTGATGGCACTCGCCACCTTCGTGGTCAATCTCATGCGGGGTCGTTGACATGATCGAGCCCAGATCGGCGGAAGCCTTACAGAACGGGAGCATGGCATGATCCAGGTCGCCATCGTGGATGATCACCAGATTGTTCGAACCGGTTTTCGCGAACTGCTGAATGAAGACTCCGCGATCAGCATCAGTTTCGAGGCGGCGAACGGCGACGATGCGCTTGCACGCTTGCGCACCACGCCATGCGACGTGCTGCTGCTTGATATTTCATTGCCAGGCAAGAGCGGGGTGGATGTGTTGCGTACCGTACGACAGCGCCACCCGGACCTCAAGGTGCTGATTCTGAGCGGCTTTCCCGAGGAAAGCTATGCGTTGGCCATGATCAAGAATGGCGCCAACGGTTATTTGTGCAAGGACTGCGAACAGGCCGAGTTGTTGAAGGCGATTCATACGGTATCGCTCGGACGCCGTTATGTATCGCCGCGCACCGCGGAATTGCTTGCAGACGAAATGAGCGGCGGGCGCAGCGGTGAACCGCATGAAATTCTGTCGGATCGCGAGCTTCAGGTTTTTTTGCGGCTGGTGCGCGGCGAATCCGTGTCCGACATTGCCGAACAGCTGCATCTCAGCGTCAAGACCGTCAGTACCTATCGTTCGCGGCTGACAGAGAAGCTCAATGTCACCAGCAACGCAGAATTGGCAACCTATGCGCTACGGCACGGACTCATTGCTCAATAAGACGGCGTCTCACAGGGCGAGTCCCCATCGCATGCTTTCCGATACTTCCATGTTGAAAATTTTTCTGATCGAGGATTCGCTTTTATTGCAGGAACTGCTCGGCGGCATACTGGGCGAACTCGACGGGGTCGAATTCTGCGGCTGCGCGGAGGGTGAGACCGAGGCCTTGAGCCTGCTGGCCGAGACGCCGGCCGATCTGGTGATTATCGACATCGAACTCAAACAGGGCAGCGGTATCGGCGTGCTGGACGCACTGCAGACGGATTCCGGCTTGTATGGGTCCCCGGACAAGGTGGTGCTGACCAACTACGCGCACGCCACCATGCGCCAGCGCTGCGACCGTTTCGGGATGGATGCCTTCTTCGACAAATCCATGCAGATCAACCAGTTGATCGATTACGTCAACGAAGCTGCGGCACGGAAGCGATCTGCGTCCTGAACCGGACCGGCGCCTGTGCCTCAGGCTGGAAGTTTCACCCGGATCGTGACGCCTGCATCCGGAGCGGAGCGGATGTCGAGCTGTCCTCCATGCGTGAAAACGCGGTGCTTGATGCCTGCCAGCCCGTGCCGGGCGAGCTTGGGTGAACCGGGATCGAATCCGACGCCGTCGTCCTCGACCTCCAGTTCGATGGCTTCCGGGGTCACGCACAGCGACACCCTGACATGGCGGGCCTGGGCATACTTGCGGATATTGGTGAACGCCTCCTGGACGATACGGAACAGGCTCAGCGAGACGTCCTCGGAGAGCTCGGGCTCGGACTCCGGCAGTGCTACGACGACGTCGATCTTCTCCTCACCCCGCCGAAATTCCTCGACAAGCGCCTTCAGTGCCTCGATGAGCCCAAGGTCGTATAGCAGGGCGGGCCGCAGATTGTCGGTGATGCGGCGCTTGAGCGTGATCCCGCTGATCAGACTCTGGTGCAGGCGCTCCAGACGCTGTGCAACCAGCGCCTGCGCATCGACCGGAAGTTTGCGCCCGATCCAGTCTGCGTCGAGCTTGGCCGCAGTCAGCAGTGCGCCGAGCTCGTCGTGCATCTCGCGCGCCAGATCCAGTTTTTCCGTCTCCCGTACCGTGGTCAGGTAGGTGGCAAGATTGGTCAATTCTTCAGTACGCCTACGCACCTCGTTTTCGAGCCGTTCATTTTCCAGCGCCAGCATGCGATGGATCCTTTCCCGCAAATCCTGTTTCTTCTGCTGCTGCGAGATGACCAGCAGCAGCAGCAAGAGCGATGCGCAGGCAAGTACTACTCCGCTGATGCGGGCATTCTCGAAGCCGCTGGCGGATTGTTTGACGTTTTGCAGGTTTTTTGTCAGCAGGGAGACTTTCATCGTGGCTTGTTGTTGCCGGTAGGCATCCATCGCCAGCGAGTCCTGATCAAACCAGTTGGTGTCCAGCGATATTCCGCCTTCCACGTGACGGGCGGTGAGTTCCATGCGGGCCGCCAGGTTTTCCGCCCGTTTGACGAGTTGCTCGGCGGAGTCTGCCTGCGGACCGTTCTGCTCGTCCCGCTTGATGGTTTCCAGCGTGTCGTGGATTTTTGGGCGGACGGTCTTGTAGGCGTCGAGATAGGTCTGGTCGTGCGTGAGCGCGTAGCCGCGAACCGAGGATTGCGCCTCGACCAGAAGCTGGCTCAAACGGTCCAGGTGATCGGCCCGCTGATTCATTACGCCAAACTCCTTTAAGGCGTCGAGTCCTGCCGAAGCCTGCATGTAGCTCGCCACCAATAACCCGATCAAAAGCGCCATGCCGGCCGCCAGGTACAGATGCGTACTGAGTCGCAAGCCATCGTCGGGTGGCGGCATCTCATTCAATTGGGCGGGGAGAGGCGTATTCGACATGATCGTGCTTCGCTCGCGGTCTTGATGTGCGTTTGTTTATTGCAGGAATCATCCGACAGGTCAATCCGTTCCATCCGACAGAATCGTCCTGTCGCCGGGTTATATGATGTTTTCACAATCCGGCGAAAAGGCGGACTGCAACGGATTGCGATGACCACAGCCTATTTCTTGACTTCGGGAGAACACCATGAAAACACTTTTTGCATTCTTGATGTCTTCGGTATTTGTCGTCCTGGCAGGCTGCAATACCGTGGCGGGCGCCGGCAAGGATATGGAGCAGGGCGGCGAAAAAGTCCAGGATACGGCGAAGGACGTTCAAAACAAGATGTAAGGATCGGTCCCTATTGCTTTTCCACAGGAGTTCATCCATGCGCAGCGCATCCCCTCAGACAAGCCGGCAGAGCCGGTCCGGCGAAACGTCCGATCCGGCAGGTTTCCTGTCCGATGTGAAAACTCTCAGAGCCCGAGCCCGCAAGCATATCGAGGAAGGGGCCGTGACTGACGACTACGGCATGGACGCGGAGGCCGCGGTCAAAATATTGAACGATGCGCTGGCGACCGAGCTTGTCTGCACCCTGCGGTATCGCCAGCATTCCTTCGTTGCCAAGGGGATCAATTCCGAGCCGATCGCGCAGGGATTCCTGGTGCACGCCAACGAAGAGCTGGTCCATGCCGATCTGATCGCCAAACGGATCGTGCAGTTGGGGGGTACGCCGGAGTTCAATCCCGACCGGCTTGCGAAGCTGTCGCATGCCGAATACCGGACCTGCGACACGCTGGAAGCGATGATCCGCGAAAATCTCGTCGCCGAACGAATCGCGATCGAGAGCTACCGGGAAATGGTGCGGTATTTTGCCGAGCATGACCCGACGACACGCACTATGCTGGAAGGCATCCTGGCGATCGAGGAAGGGCATGCCGAAGAGCTATCGGACTTGCTGCACTAATGTAAATTCCCTGGCTGGGGCGTGCCTCAGTCTTTCGAATTCTGCGGGGTCTGTTTCGCGACGATGCCGGCCAAGGCCTTGGGCAACAGCACCCACATGCGGCCGCGTTGTTTCATGCGGCCGGCGAGTTCACCGGCTTCGTCGCCAAAGCCCCAGAAGAAATCGGCACGTACGCCGCCCTTGATCGCCCCGCCGCTGTCCTGCGCCATCACCAGCCGGTTCATCGGCTGGCTCGAATTGGGCCGGGTGGTGGCCAGGAAGACCGGCGCGCCGAGCGGAATGAACTTCGGGTCGACGGCGATCGAGCGGCCGCCGGTCAGGGGCACGCCCAGCGAACCGAGCGGCCCGGGCAGGCCGTCGGGCAGTTCGCGGAAAAAGACGAAGCTCGGGTTGCTGGCAAGCAGTTCGGGTAGCTTGTCCGGGTGCTTCGCGCCCCAGTCCTTGATGCCTTGCATCGAAGCCTGGTCGAGCTTGAGTTCGCCGCGTTCGACCAGCAGTCTGCCGATCGACAGATAGGGATAGCCGTTCTGGTCCGCATAACCGACCCGCATATGCGAACCGTCGGGCAGCTCGATGCGGCCCGATCCCTGGATCTGCAGGAAGAACAGGTCGACCGGATCCTCGGCCCAGGCGATGGGCTTGCCCTTGAAGCTGGCGCCGTTGCCGTTGGCAGAAGACTGCTCGATTTCCTTGCGGGTGAGGTAGGGCACGACCTTGTTGCCGACCAGGCGGCCGCGCAGGCGCAGGCTTTTCAGTTCGGGATAGATGCTCGCCAGATCGACCGTGATGAGATCGTCTGGCGCGGCATAGAGCGGATAGCGCGCGCGTTCGGTGCGCATGCGGTCGCCTTTCAGCAGGGGCTCGTAGTAGCCGGTGATCATGCCGTCGGTGCCGCCGTCTTCCTGCGTGGCCTGGTAAGGCTGGAACCGCTGCTCGAAAAAGGCGCGCGCAGCCTTGTCATCGGGCGGAGGCATGGACATCGCCTCGCTGCATACCGCCTGCCAGCCGCTTTGCTTGACGAGTGTGGCGCAGCTGCGCAGGAAAGCGATCCAGGCTTCGCCGATCTGATCATCCTTCCCCAGACCGACCGACGACCAGCTCACCGGCCTGAGTGTGGGATAGGTGACGGCCGGCGTGGGGAGGGGCGCTGCAGGCGGCACCGGTGCCGGCTCCGGTGCCGGACGGGGAATCGGACTGGGCACCGGCGGCGCCGTGGGAGGCGCTACCGCACAGGCGGACAGCAACAGAACGAACAGCCACGGACTTGCGCGTAACGGCATCACGGGTGAAGATGGCCCACAACGAAAACACCTGTCGAGTATATCAAGGGAGCAGCGCGCTAAATGGAAACCCAAGGACTGGGCTGGTTGATACTGGAAGCTGGCATTGCGGCGGGATTGCTGGCCTTCATCGTGTGGTGGACGATGAAGAAGTGAGAATGGGGAAGCAGGAAACGGTGAGTGGTGAGTGGGATAGACCGCTTGCTGCTCCCAGCTTACCGCTCACCCTAATGCAATACCCGTGGCATCGACAGGGTGAACGGGGGGATTTCAGCTTCGAACTTGTTGCCGTCTTCCGCCACCATCTGATAGGTGCCGCGCATCGTGCCGACCGGCGTCGCCATCGCGGTGCCGCTGGTGTATTCGAAACTCTCGCCCGGCCGCAGCAGCGGCTGTTCACCCACCACGCCGAGCCCCTTGACTTCCTGCGTGACGTTTTCCGCGTCGGTGATGATCCAATGGCGGGAGATCAGCTGCGCCGCTACCGTCCCGCTGTTGGCGATGGTGATGGTGTAGGCGAACACGTAGCGGTCGGCGGACGGGTCGCTCTGGTCGGCCAGATACGCGGTGTTGACGCTGATGCTGATTTGATATTTCTTGCCTTCTGCCACGGGTTCGCTCGACGGGATGGAATGCGTCGAGTGTAACGCAATGACGTGACGGGCTGGTAAAATGGCCGGGTTTCCCGAAAATCCGCAGAAATCCCAGGAGCCCTTCCCATGACGTACCGCATCGCCCCGTCCATCCTGTCCGCCAACTTTGCCAAGCTGGGCGAGGAAGTCGACAACGTACTTGCCTCCGGCGCCGACATCGTCCATTTTGACGTGATGGACAACCACTATGTCCCCAATCTCACCATCGGCCCGCTGGTGTGCGAGGCCCTGCGCAAGCATGGCGTCACCGCCCCGATCGACGTGCACCTGATGGTCAAGCCGGTCGACCGCATCATCCCCGACTTCGCCAAGGCTGGCGCCACCTACATCACCTTCCATCCGGAAGCGTCCGAGCACATCGACCGCACCATCGGCCTGATCAAGGAAAACGGCTGCAAGGCCGGCCTGGTGTTCAACCCGGCCACCCCGCTCGACGTGCTGGAATACACGCTCGACAAGCTCGACATGGTGCTCCTGATGTCGGTGAACCCCGGCTTCGGCGGCCAGAAATTCATTCCCTACGTACTCGACAAGGCACGCGCCGTGCGCAAGATGATCGATGATCGCGGCCTCAAGGTGAACATCGAGATCGACGGCGGCGTCGGTCCCGCCAACATCGCCGAAGTCGCGCGCGCCGGCGTCGACACCTTCGTTGCCGGCTCGGCCGTGTTCGGCGCCGCCAAGGACAGCGACCCGCAGCGCTACAACAGCATCATCGCCGCGATGCGCGCCGAGTTGGCGAAGGTCTGAATCTCGGTAAGGGGTGAGCAGTAAGCGGTGAGCGGAACAATCCGTGGACCGCACAGCTCACCGCTTCCTGCTCACTACTCACTGCTCACCAAAAATGAATTTCCCGCTCAAAATCAAAGCCGTCGTCATCGATCTCGACGGCACCCTTCTCGATACCGCGCCCGATCTGGCCTACGCCGCCGAACTGATGATGACCGAACTCGGCCTGTCGTGTCCGTCGCAGGACACGATCGTCACCTACATCGGCAACGGCGTGTCGCGGCTGGTCAAGCGCGTGCTGACCAGCGACATGGACGCCGAGCCGGATGCGGCGCTGTTCGAGAAAGCCATTGCTTCGTACAACAAGCATTACAGCGCCCACGTGTCGCTGCACTCGCGCCCTTTCCCTGGCGTGGTCGAAGGCCTGCAGGCGCTCAAGGCGATGGGGTTGCACGTGGCCTGCATCACCAACAAGGCCGAGGCGTTCACCCACCCGCTGCTGAAGGACACGGGACTGTTCGATTATTTCGAGCTGATCCTGTCCGGCGACACGCTGCCGAAGCGCAAGCCCGACCCGCTGCCCTTGCTGCATGCCTGCGAGGTGTTCAAGATCAAGCCGACCGATCTGCTGCTGATCGGCGACTCGCTCAACGACACCCAGGCCGCGCGTGCCGCCGGCAGCGCAGTGTTCTGCGTACCCTACGGCTACAATCGCGGCCGTCCGGTGACCGAACTCGACCTGGATGCGGTGGTGCCGAGCCTGGCCGAGGCGGCCAAGATGGTGGTGAAGGGCTGAATCGGTGAAGCGTGAGGCGATAGGCGTGAGGTGCAGTGCCGGCGCGAGTGCGCGATGGCGGCGTGTCGTGTTGTCCTCCATTGCGCATCCCTTACCCTTTACGCCTCACTGACAAATGACTGAACAAGACTTTTTCGACCTCGCCCGTCAGGGCTACAACCGCATTCCGCTGGTGCGCGAACTGCCCGGCGACCTGGAAACGCCGCTGTCGGTGTACCTCAAGCTGGCCAACGCGCCCTACACCTATCTGCTCGAATCGGTGGTGGGCGGCGAGCGCTTCGGGCGCTATTCCTTCATCGGCCTGCCGGCGCGCACCGTGATCCGCGTGCGCGCCCATCTGCTGACGGTGGAAACCGACGGCGAGGTGGTCGAGGAACACAGCCTGGACGATCCGCTGGCCTTCATCGCCGAGTTCCAGGCGCGCTTCAAGGCCGCGCCGGTGGCGGGACTGCCGCGCTTTACCGGCGGTCTCGCCGGCTATTTCGGCTACGACACGATTCGCTACATCGAAAAGCGTCTTGCGGACACGCGCAAACTCGATTCGATCCACACCCCCGACATCCTGCTCATGCTCACCGAAGAGCTGGCGGTGTTCGATAACCTCGCGGGCAAGCTCTACCTGATCACCCATGCCGATCCGATGCAGCAGGACACCTATGCCCAGGGGCATCTGCGGTTGGAGGCACTGAGCGAACAGCTGCGCGCACCGGTGACGCTACCGGTCGAGTCGGCGACGGACACCACCGAGCCGACCTCCGAGTTCGGCGAGTTCGAATTTCATGTTGCGGTGCAAAAAGCCAAGGACTACATCGCAGCGGGCGACGTCATGCAGGTGGTGCTGAGCCAGCGCATGGCGCGGCCGTTCACCGAGTCGCCGCTGTCGTTGTATCGCGCGCTGCGCAGCCTGAATCCGTCGCCCTACATGTTTTATTACGACTTCGGCGGCTTCCATGTCGTCGGCTCGTCGCCCGAGATCCTGGTGCGGCTCGAAGGCGAGACCGTCACGCTCAGGCCCATCGCGGGCACCCGTCCGCGCGGCCTCACGCGCGAGGACGACCAGCGCCTGTCCGAAGAACTGCTGGCCGATCCCAAGGAATGCGCCGAGCATCTGCAACTGCTCGACCTGGGCCGCAACGACACCGGGCGCGTCGCCGTCACCGGCAGCGTCAAGGTCACCGAGAACATGCAGATCGAGCGCTACTCGCACGTCATGCACATTGTTTCCAACGTCGAAGGGAAATTGAAGCCCGGCCTCACCGCGCTCGACGTGCTGCGCGCCAGCTTCCCGGCCGGCACGGTGTCCGGCGCGCCCAAGGTGCGGGCGATGGAAATCATCGACGAACTCGAACCGAGCAAGCGCGGCATCTACGCCGGTGCGGTGGGTTACCTGGGATTCAATGGCGACATGGATCTGGCGATCGCCATCCGCACGGCCGTAGTCAAGGACGGCATGCTCTACGCCCAGGCCGGCGCCGGCATCGTCGCCGACTCGGTGCCCGACAACGAATGGATGGAAACGCTCAACAAGGCCCGTGCCGTGGTGCGTGCCGCCGAGCTGGCGCAGGCGCGCTTCGGCGGCGAAGCGGTCGACTAGCGCGAACCCGCCCCGGCCGGGCGCTCGCCGGAGACAAGGCGATGAAAACGTATATCGCACTTTTTCGCGGCATCAACGTTGGCGGGAACAACAAACTGCCGATGAAAGAACTGGCCGTGGTGCTGGAAGGACTCGGCCTGCAAGGTGTCGCGACCTACATTCAGAGCGGCAACGTGGTGTTCCAGGGCAAGGCCGTCGATCCTGCGCTGCTGTCGAAAAAAATCGGCACTGCCATCGGCAAAAGCCACGGCTTCGAACCCTGGGTGCGGCTGCTCGATATGCCGAAGCTGGAACAGGTGATCCGGGGCAATCCCTATGCCGAAGCGGAGTCCGTGCCCGGCACCCTGTATGTGAATTTCCTTGCAAGCGTTCCGCCCCGGCCCAATCTCGAGGGCCTGGAAAAACTTCGGGCTGCGAGCGAACGTTTTCAGCTGGCGGACGACGTGCTCTACCTGCATGCGCCGGACGGCATCGGTCGGTCCAAGCTCGCTGCCGCTCTGGAACGTCTGCTGGGCGTGCCGATGACCAGCCGCAACTGGAACACCGTGCGCACACTCGGGGAGATGGCGCGCGCTGCCTAGGGAAGCGCTGAACAAGTTGATTCCGCTCATGCCCTTCGACTTCGCTCAGGAGAGCGTTCGACAGGCTCACCACGAACGGAATCAACAAGTTGCCGTTCGTCCTGAGCTTGTCGAAGGACTTGTTCAGCGCTTCCCCAGAGCCGGCCTGGACCGTCAGTCGTACCGGTTTTTTTCCGGGATGAACGAAGACCCGGCCTGCGTCATTTGACCGGAATCGTGGCCGACGGCATGGGGTTCGCCTGCACGGCGCCGGTCTGGCTGCGCAGGTCCGGCAGGAACACCGCCAGCAGCCCGAGCAGCGGCAGGAACGAACACAGTTCATAGACCGTTTCGATGCCCCAGCGGTCGGCCAGCCCGCCCAGCACGGCCGCGCCGATGCCGGCCAGGCCGAAGGCCAATCCGAAGAACAGCCCCGACACGGTGCCGACCTTGCCCGGCATCAGTTCCTGCGCGTAGACCACCATGGCCGGGAAAGCCGAGGCCAGCATGAAGCCGATGACCAGCATCAGCCCCGCCGACGCGGCCAGCCCCACGTAGGGCAGCGCCAGCGTGAACGGCGCCACGCCCAGGATGGACAGCCAGATCACCCGCTTGCGCCCGATGCGGTCGCCGATCGGGCCGCCCAGCAGCGTGCCCGCCGCCACTGCGAACAGGAAGTAGAACAGGTGGTATTGCGCTTCCTGCGCGCCGATGCCGTAGTGCTGCATCAGATAGAAGATCAGATAACTGCTGATGCTGGCCAGGTAGAAGAACTTGGAGAACATCAGCGCCATCAACACCGCCAGCGTGCGCAGCACGCGGCCGCGTGGCAGATCGTGGTTGGCGGCGGATGCAGGCTTTTTCGGCTTGCGGTGCTGGTCGCGGTACCAGATGCCGACGCCCGCCAGCACGATCATGGCCAGCAGCGCGAAGAGCGAGAACACAGCCAGGCTTTTCTGACCGTGCGGCAGCACGACCCAGGCCGCGAGCAGCGGGCCGAAGGCCGCCCCCGCGTTGCCGCCGACCTGGAAGATCGACTGCGCCAGTCCGTGCCGTCCGCCTGAGGCCATGCGTGCCACCCGCGACGCCTCCGGATGGAAGATCGACGAGCCGCTGCCGACCAGCGCGGCCGCGGCCAGCAGCAGCGGAAACGTCGTCGCCTGCGACAGCAGGAGCAGCCCGGCGAGCGTGAAGCCCATGCCCAGCGCCAGCGAGAACGGCTTCGGGTGGCGGTCGGTATAGATGCCCACCAGCGGCTGCAGCAGCGAGGCAGTGAACTGGAAGGCCAGCGTGATGAGCCCGATCTGCGCGAAGCTGAGGTGGAGACTGCTCTTGAACAGCGGGTAGCTCGCGATCAGCAGCGACTGCATGGTGTCGTTGAGAAAATGCGAGAAGCTGATCGCGCCCAGTACCTTGAAGGCGGTGCGGTCGGCGTCGGAATGCGCGGTCGTCATGGCGGCAGGCTCGAAAGAATGCGAGGCACCAATTTAGGGCTAAGATGCTTGTCCGTCTCGCTGAATTAAGGCATCGACCTTTTCGAAATGGACATTCACCTGCACAGCGGCCTGGATCGGGACCAGGGCTACATGCCCGTGACCGGCAAGGCCATCGACTATCCCACCGGCCACGTGGTACCCAGCCACAGTCACCCTACCGCCCAACTCATCCATGCCGTCCAGGGCGTCATGGTGGTCGCTGCCCGGGGCGACCAATGGGTGGTGCCGCCCACGCGCGGGCTCTGGGTGCCGGCGCGCGAACCGCACGGCATCCGCATGGTCGGCGACGTGCAGGTCCGCACCGTCTACATCCGCCCCGACGCCAGCCCGAACCTGCCGGCCGACTGCCAGGTGGTCGGCATCTCGCCGCTGCTGCGCGAACTGATTCTGGCGGCTATCGAGGTGGCGCAGCCCTACGATCCGGCTGCGCGCGACGGCCGCCTGATGCAGTTGCTGCTCGACGAGGTGGCGGTGCTGCCCAGCCTGCCGTTGCATCTGCCGCAGCCTAACGATCCGGATTTGCTGACCATCTGCCGCGTCCTGACCGATGCGCCCGACGACGCCTCCACTCTCACCGACTGGGCCGGCCGCCTGGGCGTCGACGCCCAGACCATCCAGCGCCGCTTCGCCCGCCAGACCGGCATGACCTTCGGCCAATGGCGCCAGCAGGCGCGCCTGATCACCGCGCTGGAGCAGCTGGCCGCGGGCGTGAAGGTCGTCGACGTCGCGCTCAACCTGGGCTACAACAGCCCGAGCGCCTTCGCCACCATGTTCAAGCGTCAGTTCGGCGCATCGCCCAGCGGCTACTTCCGCTGAGCCGCGCCGGCCACCTCGCGATGGCGGAAGCAATCCACCGTATGGTCGTTGACCATGCCCGTGGCCTGCATGTGCGCGTACACGATGGTCGAGCCGACGAACTTGAAGCCGCGCTTTTTCAGGTCCTTGCTGATCGCGTCGGACAGCGGCGTGCTGGCCGGCACCTGACCGATGTTTTTCCTCGCGTTGTCGATGGGGCGGCCGTCCACGAAATTCCAGAAGTAGCCGTCCAGCCCGCCCGACGTCTCGCGCAGCGCCAGCGTCGCGCGCGCGTTGGTAATCGTCGATTCGATCTTCAGCCGGTTGCGCACGATGCCCGCATCCGCCATCAGCCGCGCCACGTCCGCCTCGCCGTAGCGCGCGATGCGCTCCACATCGAAATGGTCGAACGCGCGCCGGTAGCCTTCACGCTTCTTCAGGATGGTGAACCACGACAACCCCGCCTGCGCGCCTTCCAGGATCAGGAATTCGAACAGCGCGCGCTCGTCGTGCAGCGGCACGCCCCATTCCTCGTCGTGGTAGGCGCAGTAGAGCGGATCGCTGCCGCACCAGGTGCAGCGGGGACGGTTGGGCATGATGATGCGGACGATGGTCGTCTTCAGCTGCCGATTTTTTGAATGGCGGTGGTGTCGGAACGGACCGTCAGACGCCAAGTATGCGGAGGTTTTGAACGTGGTCCTTTGAGTTCATGCATCATGGAAGCCAAGTCAGGATCTCCCTATTTTCTTCAAGCGCCGATAAAGCGTATTGCGGCTGATGCCCAGACGACGAGCCGCTTCCGACATGTTTCCGCCACTCAGGCTGATGGCCCGGCTGATGATAGTGGCCGAAACGTCCTGAAGATTTTCCGTGACTTCCGTCGGCACAATCCTACGCGAACCGTGTCGGCGCAACTCTTCGACCAGATCATCCGGCAGGTGTTGCCACCCAATGTGGCATTCATCGCTTTCGATCAAGGCACAAGCGGTGCGCAAGGCGTTGACCAGCTGGCGCAAGTTGCCGGGCCAGGAGAAATCAGCGAAGGCGGCGGAAATGCTGGCATCGAGGGCGACTCTCCGGCCGGGCAACAAATCTTCGAGCAGATGATTGAGTAAGGCTGGGAAATCCTTGCGCTCGCGTAGTGCTGGAAGCATCAGAGTCATGCCGTTAATGCGGTAGTACAGGTCGGCGCGGAAGCGGCCGGCTTCCATTTCCATCCGCAAATTGCGGTGGGTTGCGCTGATCAGTGCGAAATCCACTGCCACCGGTTTGCTGCCTCCCAACGGCGTCACTTGACGTTGCTGCAAAACGCGCAGCAGCCGAGTTTGCATGACCAGCGGCATGTCTCCGATCTCATCCAGGAACAGGGTGCCGCCTTGCGCTTCGCGGATGCGGCCCGGCGAGCCTTCCCGGCGTGCTCCGGTGAAAGCGCCGGGCGAATAACCGAACAGTTCAGCCTCAATGAGGTTTTCCGGCAAAGCCGAGCAATCTACGGCGATGAAGGGATGTTTGCGGCGCGGACCCGAGTTATGCATGGCATTGGCAAATACCTCCTTGCCGACTCCCGATTCGCCTTGCAACAACACCGGGATGGGCTTGTCGAGTACCTTGCGGGCCTTGCCGATGGCTGTCGTGATGAGGTCGCAGCCAATGTCCAGGGCGGCCAGCGCATCAGTCCTGGGTGTTGGTGGAGTGGGCTGTGACACCGCCACTTGACGCACCACGCGGCTGGTTTCAACCCGCACGAACAGGCGACTGATGCTGGCTCGATCTGGCCTGGCTGTATGCTCAACCAGCATCGGTTCGTGGCCCCGGCGATAGCCCCAATCGAGCAATTCGGATAGACGTAAATGGAAGACGCTTTCCAGTGGCAGGCTGCCCAGGTCTGCGCTGTGCAGCCCCAGTTGACGAATGGCGGCTGGATTGGCACCAGCGATCAATCCCTCTCGGGAAAGGGCCAGCACGCCTTCCGTCAGAGTGCCGATGCCTTCCGCCAGCGTGTGAAAGCGCAGATGCACATCGCCGCTGTGGTAAACCTCGAACAGCCGGTTCTCGATCATTTGCGCGGCAGTTCGCACCAAACAGAAGGTATGTGGATGACGGCGTCGCTGGTCGCCGGAGATGTCCAGTACGCCCAATAGTCGACCGTCGGGAGCCGCAACTGTGGCGGCGGCGCAGGTCAGAAAACTGTTGCGCTCCAAAAAGTGTTCAGCGCCATTGATGACCACCGGCGCTGCCTCGGCCAGGGCCGTTCCGATGGCGTTGGTGCCGCGATGGCACTCGTTCCAGGAAGCCCCTGGCGTCAGGGCTACACGCTCGGCCCGATCAAGAAAATCGGCGTCGCCCACGGCTTGCAGTAGAACGCCATGATCATCGGCCAGGATCACCACGCTTCCGCTGTCCCGCGACTGGCTGTAGAGATACTCCATGATCGGCCGGGCGTGGCCGATGAGTTCCTGTTGGTGGGCGATCAGACGCGTCAATTGCGAAGCGTTTAGATATTGCACCTCCGGTAGCCGGCCGACCGGTGTCAGGCCGGCTTGCTGGCTGCGTGCCCATGAGCGGGCGATTACCGGGCCAACCAGGTTGTCGTAGGGCAACTGGCCGCTTTCCAGTAACTGGTTGCGCGCCTGACGCAAGGCGGCGGCGGGTCTTCTCGGTGTCGGACTGAGCATGCTGACGACCTCCCAACTAAAACGTTCCTTACTATACGGCTTCGCTCTGACGTCGCAAAACCCGCTGCCAATTAGGATCTGGAGGTGTGTCAATTTGGCGCAGCGTGTCAGCCTGACACGTGTCAGGCGCCTGTATTACAGGTCGATGCCAGGCCACAAATCTGAATCCGATTAATGACTTAGCTTGATTTAGCCCACTATTCGACCACTGGCATAGTCTTTGCGGATATGGCCATCGATTGCTGCGTCACGCTCGATCATAACCAGCTACACCAAACCTTCGAAGGAGACAAAATGATTTATGCGCCACCGGGCAATGTTGATGCCAACGTCAAATTCAAAACACAGTATGACAATTTCATCGGCGGCAAGTGGGTGGCCCCGGTCAAAGGCGAATACTTTGACGTGATCACCCCGATCAACGGCAAGTCTTACACCAAGGCAGCCCGCTCCGGTGCCGATGATGTCGAATTGGCTCTGGATGCCGCTCACGCGGCCGCCGACAAATGGGGCAAAACCTCGGTCGGTGAGCGCGCCAACATACTGCTTAAGATCGCCGACCGCATGGAAGCCAACCTCGAATTACTGGCCTATGTCGAGACGGTGGACAACGGCAAACCGATCCGCGAAACCCTCAACGCAGACATCCCTCTGGCCATCGACCACTTTCGCTATTTCGCCGGTTGCGTGCGCGCTCAAGAGGGCAGCATTGGCGAGATCGACGAGAACACCGTCGCCTACCATTTCCATGAACCGCTGGGCGTGGTCGGCCAGATCATCCCCTGGAACTTTCCCATCCTGATGGCCGTTTGGAAGCTGGCGCCAGCCCTGGCTGCCGGCAACTGCGTGGTTCTGAAGCCGGCCGAATCGACACCGGTGAGCATCCTCATCGTTGCAGAATTGATCGCCGACATCATCCCGCCGGGCGTGCTCAACATCGTCAACGGTTTTGGCCGCGAAGCGGGTATGCCGCTCGCCACTAGCAAGCGTATCGCCAAGATTGCATTTACCGGCTCTACTACCACCGGCCGCGTTATCGCCCAGGCAGCCGCCAACAACCTGATCCCGGCCACACTGGAACTTGGCGGCAAGTCACCCAATATCTTTTTCGAAGACGTGATGGCGGCTGACGACAGCTTCCTCGACAAGGCCATTGAAGGCTTGGTGCTGTTCGCGTTCAACCAGGGCGAAGTATGCACCTGCCCCTCGCGCGCCCTGATCCAGGAATCCATCTACGACAAATTCATGGAACGCTGCTTGGCTCGCGTCAAGGCGATCAAGCAAGGCAATCCGCTGGATACCGATACTATGGTTGGTGCCCAGGCTTCGAAGGAGCAACTTGCCAAGATCCTGTCCTACCTTGATCTTGGCAAGCAGGAAGGCGCTAATGTGCTGATCGGCGGCGCCCAGGCCGATGTCGGCAGCGAACTGAATGGCGGTTATTACGTGCAGCCGACCTTGTTCAAAGGCCACAACAAGATGCGCATCTTCCAGGAAGAGATTTTTGGACCTGTATTGGCCGTGACCACTTTCAAGGATGAATCCGAAGCCCTGGCTATCGCCAACGACACCCTTTACGGTCTCGGCGCCGGTGTGTGGAGTCGCAACGGCAATGTCGCCTACCGCATGGGCCGCGCCATCAAGGCTGGACGGGTGTGGACCAACTGCTACCATGCCTATCCGGCACACGCAGCTTTCGGTGGCTACAAGGAATCGGGCATTGGCCGCGAGACTCACAAAGTCATGCTCGATCACTACCAGCAGACTAAGAACCTTCTGGTCAGCTACGCTGAACAGAAGCTCGGCTTCTTCTGACCGAATAAAATCTGTCCAGCAAATCCAACCGGGGTGAGCAACCGCCTCTTTCTTGTCGAGGAGCCGTGGATGGTTGAAAAAGTCATCGCCACACCCGCTGCAGTTGAACTGATCGAGTTCTTGAAGAAGAAACACGGTCCACTGATGTTTCACCAGTCGGGAGGTTGTTGCGACAACAGCGCCGCCAACTGTTTTCTGCCAGGTGAGATCACCATTGGTGCCGGCGATGACTATCTGGGCGATATCGGCGGCTGCCCGTTTTATATCAGTAAATCGCAATATGAATACTGGAAGCACACTCAGCTGATCATCGACGTCATCGATGGCTATGGAGGCGGAACTTTCTCGCTCGAAGGACCGGAAGGAAAAGCTTTTTTGACGCGGTCCAGACTCTTCACTGATGAAGAGAGGTCGGAGTTGAGTCACGCGATAAATGAGGTGGATATCTGATAGGAGGGCTACACGTATTGCGCTTCAAGCAAGTAGCCTGACCGGCACTTGGTTGCCATTCGCTGGTCGATGACTTGCCGGCAGGTTGATGGGCACTCACGGTCGGGCCATTAAGTTGAGCTGCCATCGCACCTACGTGAGACGCATTAACCGGACTGAGTCGGAGAGTGGACGATTCCGTCTCTGCATTCTCACCGTCGGCTTTGGCCGGAATAGCGATCACGCAGAGACGGCATTTCTTGCTAAGCCTCCTTTCAGTGTTTTTCCCCGCCATCATCATCCGCCTCTATGTCGCTTCACTCGTCGCCAGTATGGCTGCACATTTTGAGCGGCTTCTTGGAGGGAAGCCGGTAACGGATTCAGTTCTTTCCCAGGCCGTGCTGCTTGAGCTTGCGGTACAGCGTGCGCTCGGTGACGCCGAGTGCGGCGGCGACGCGGGCGCGATGGCCCTGGTGTGCGTCGAGCAGGGATTGCAGGTGCGCGCGTTCCATGTCGCGCAGCGAGGCGCTGGCGGCGTCGGGGCGTGCGTGCGCGACGCGCGGCGGCAACCGCAGGTCGGCTGCGCGGATGGTGCCGTCGCGGCAGCTGAGCACGGCATGCTGCAGGAGGTTGCGCAGTTCACGCACGTTGCCGGGGAAGTCGTAGGCCTGCAATGCCGAGACGGCGTCCGGTGCGAGCCGGCAGGGGCTTTGTCCGCCGGTCAGCCGCTTCAGCAGGAAGTTCGCCAGGTCGGGCAGATCGGCGGCGCGCTCGCGCAGCGGCGGCAGGGTGACGTCGATGCCGGCCAGGCGGTAATAGAGGTCGAGCCGGAAGCGCTTGGCGTCGACTTCGTCGAGCAGCCTGCGGTTGGTGGCCGACACCACGCGCACGTCGGCAGTCAGCGTCTGCGTGCCGCCGACGCGGCGGAATTCGCCGGTTTCCAGTACGCGCAGCAGCTTGGCCTGCATGGCCAGCGGGATCTCGCCCACTTCGTCGAGGAACAGGGTGCCGCTGTCGGCGAGTTCGAACAGGCCTTTTTTCAGGCCGTTGCTGCCGGAAAACGCACCGCGTTCGTGGCCGAAGAGTTCGCTCTCGAACAGGCTTTCCGGCACGGCTGCGCAATTGATGACGATAAATGCCGCGCCTGCGCGGCTGGAGCGCGCATGGATGAAGCGTGCGGCGAGTTCCTTGCCGACGCCGGACTCGCCGTATAGCAGGATCGAGGCCTCGCTCTCGGCCACGCGTGCGAGGTTGTCGACGCAGGCGAGAAAGGCGGGCGACTGCCCGATCATCTGCATGGCGTCGCATTCGCTGCCCGCCTCGGCCTCCAGCGGGAACAGCTGCTCGCCCAGATAGAGTTCGCCATCCGCGCCGTGCAGGCGGTGTCCGCGGATGCGGGTGCGTTCGGGCTGGTTGTCGGCGTGGTAATGGGTGTGCAGGACTTCGACCGTTTCGCCCTGGGCGAACAAGGCCTGGTGCGGGCAATGTTCGCCGTTTTCGTGGCACGGTCGCTGCGAGTGGTGGGACACCGCGTGGCAGTGCTGGCCGACGATGGCGGCGGGCGTCATCCCGTAGGCATCGCAGTAACGCTGGTTGGCGGCGACGATGCGGTAGCTGCGGTCGATCACCACGAACGGCTGCTCGTGCGTGTCGATCAGGCTTTGAAGTTCGATGTTCATATCTGACACTTTCGTCATGACAATGATGGAAAATGGCATGACGAAATGGCCATGTCAAATCCGTTTATCCCCGGCAACCCGCATGCGGGACACTTTTTCGGGGTGGCATGCCTGTTGCAATGGTGTTGGCCGCAACACTGGCCAACATCAAACAAGGAGGACTGCATGGCACATATCGTTATTCTGGGTGCGGGCGTGGGTGGCATGACCATGGCCTATGAAATGCGCGAATCGGCGCGGGCGGAAGACAAGATCACGGTGATTTCGAATCTGCCGTATTTCCAGTTCACGCCGTCCAATCCCTGGGTGGCGGTGAACTGGCGCAAGCGCGACGACGTCACGATTCCCGCCGCGCCGTACCTGAACAAGAAGAACATCGATTTCATCGCGGTCGGCGCGGCGCGCGTGCACCCCGAGAAGAACCAGCTCGAGCTCACCGACGGCCAGATCGTGGACTACGATTTCCTCGTCATCGCGACCGGCCCCAAGCTGGCTTTCGATGAGGTGCCCGGACTGGGACCGGAAGGCCACACCCAGTCGATCTGCCAGGTCGAGCACGCGGTGGCGGCAGGCAAGGTGTGGGACGATTTCGTGCAGGCTCCGGGGCCCGTCGTGGTCGGTGCGGTGCAGGGCGCCTCGTGCTACGGTCCGGCGTACGAGTTCGCGATGATCATGGACACCGATCTGCGCAAGCGCAAGATTCGCGACAAGGTGCCGATGACCTACGTCACCGCCGAGCCCTACATCGGCCACCTGGGCCTGGGCGGCGTCGGCGACTCCAAGGGCATGATGGAGTCCGTGATGCGCGACCGCCACATCAAGTGGATCTGCAATGCCAAGGTCACCAAGGTCGAGGCCGGCAAGATGTTCGTCTCCGAGCACAACGAAAAAGGCGAGGTGATCAAGGAGCATGAACTGCCGTTCGCCTACTCCATGATGCTGCCGGCGTTCAAGGGCATCGACGCCGTGTTCGGCATCGAGGGGCTCACCAACCCGCGCGGTTTCATCGTCATCGACCCCTATCAGCGCAATCCCAAGTTCCCGAACATCTATTCGGTCGGCGTGTGCGTCGCCATTCCGCCGGTCGAGCCCACGCCGGTGCCCACCGGCACGCCCAAGACCGGCTACATGATCGAGTCCATGGTCACGGCCACGGCACACAACATCCGTGCGGTGCTCGATGGTCGCGAACCCACCGAGAAAGCCTCCTGGAATGCCATCTGCCTGGCCGATTTCGGCGACACCGGCGCGGCCTTCGTCGCGCTGCCGCAAATCCCGCCGCGCAACGTCAACTGGTTCAAGGAAGGCAAGTGGGTGCACTTGGCCAAGGTGGCGTTCGAGAAATACTTCATGCGCAAAATGAAAAAAGGCTCGACCGAGCCGCTGTATGAAAAATATGTGCTGGGCCTGATGGGGATCAAGAAGCTCAAATAATCCCCTCGATGCCTGGCATCAAAGCGCCTTCGGGCGCTTTTTTTGCGCCTGTGAGGGGGAGGGCGCGCGCAGGCTGGAATCGGACATTCATAAAGTGGATTCTGAAGTGGACAGGGCACGCGCCGGCAAATGCTGAGCAGCAGGCGACTTGACGCTTAGGCTTGGTTGCAGTGTATTTAATCCGCACCCCCGCAGATAATCAGCATTTTCTTCATGAAATTCTCTTTTAGCACGGCATGAGCCGCGTTATCGCTAACAAGCTTAGTCATATATGAATCGATCTCATCTTTTAGGGCTTGGTGAAACTTCACACGATCAACGATGATCCCATCAGACGGGTTGCCATTGGTAAGTTGGATCATTGCTTCTTGGTCGGCTCTGATAAACGTCAGCTTCTTTGTTTGGGCTTGATGTAAAAGGCCGCAGCGCACGTGGTAATAAAAGGCTTTAGCTGATTCTTCTGTGAAGTGTTCGCTAAAATACTCACTGTTTCTAAAAAAAACCCAGAACTGTTTTCTAAGTTGTCGTACAGGTGTTTCGTCTATGCCTTGATAGAACTGATTCAATGTTTCTATGAGAAGGCAGTCAAGCGCCAGAATAGAGAACCCAGCAAACTGGCCAATGGCTTTGTCATTTTCGATCAGCCTTATCGGCTCAAGAAAGCGGCCGTTAATTCGGTCATTGAAAATGCAAATCATAGATGGCCAGTTGTCGCAGGCCATGGCACGCCGCCAGTCGCTCACGCGGTGCCGAGGCGAAATCAATGGGTCGTCGGGTAGGAATGCGCTTGATGTTTTCATGGCGATGGCCGGCAGAGTCCGGCAAAGGATAGCCAACTTGTCGCCGCAGGGGCCGGCAGGGGATAATGCCTCCTTTCAATGATGCCCTCCCCGGCAGCGACAGAATAACCGGACGATCGGCCGGGTATCCCTCTCCAGACGAAGCAGCAGGGGCTATGCAAATCAATAGGATGGCCGCGATATGCTGCTGATGATCGACAACTACGACAGCTTCACCTACAACCTCGTGCAGTATTTCGGCGAACTGGGCGAAGACGTCAAGGTGATCCGCAACGACGAAATCGACCTCGCCGGCATCGCGGCGCTGAAACCCGACCACATCGTCGTCTCGCCCGGCCCCTGCACGCCCAATGAGGCGGGCGTATCGGTGCCGCTGATCAAGGAGTTCGCCGGCAAGGTGCCCATCCTCGGCGTCTGCCTCGGCCACCAGAGCATCGGCCAGGCCTTCGGCGGCAAAATCGTGCGCGCGAAGGAACTGATGCACGGCAAGACCTCGATGATCCACCATCGGGATGTGGGCGTGTTCAAGGGGCTGCCCAATCCCTTCCGTGCCACCCGCTACCATTCGCTGGTGATCGAGCGCGAGTCGTTGCCCGACTGCCTGGATATCACCGCCTGGACCGACGACGGCGAGATCATGGGGGTCCGCCACAAGACGCTGGCGGTCGAGGGGGTGCAGTTCCATCCCGAGTCCATCCTCACCGAACACGGCCACGCCATGCTGGCGAACTTCCTGAAAGGGACGCGATGATCACGCCGCAGCAGGCGCTCGCCCGGCTGGTCGAGCAGCGCGAAATCTTCCACGACGAGATGCTGTCGCTGATGCGCCAGATCATGCGCGGCGAACTCACGCCGGTGCAGATCGCCGGCATCATCACGGGCCTCAGGGTAAAGAAGGAAACCGTCGGCGAGATCGCCGCCGCCGCGCAGGTGATGCGCGAATTCGCCGCCAAGGTGCCGGCGCAGAACGACACGCACCTGGTCGACACCTGCGGCACCGGCGGCGACGCCGCGCACACCTTCAACATTTCGACCACCGCTGCCTTCGTTGCTGCCGCAGCCGGGGCGCGGGTCGCCAAACATGGCGGGCGCTCGGTCTCGTCGACCAGCGGCAGTGCCGACGTGCTGGAGGCGCTGGGCGTGAACCTCGACCTTACGCCCGAGCAGGTGGCCGAGAGCATCGACGCCATCGGCATCGGCTTCATGTTCGCGCCGAAATTCCATGGCGCCATGAAGCACGCCGCCCCGGTGCGCCGCGAACTGGGTGTGCGCACGCTGTTCAACATCCTCGGTCCGCTCACCAACCCCGCCGGCGCGCCGCACCAGTTGCTGGGGGTGTTCCATCCCGACCTGGTCGGCATTCTGGTGCGCGTGCTGCAGCGCTTGGGCAGCCGCCACGTCATGGTCGTGCATGGCTCCGACGGCATGGACGAGATCACCCTGAGTGGCGAGACCCTGGTCGGCGAACTGAAGGACGGCGAAGTCAGCGAATACACGATCCGTCCGGGCGAGTTCGGGCTGGAGACCAGCGGCAGCGAGGTGCTGAAGGTGTGGGACGCGACACAGGCCAAGGACATGTTGCTGTCCGTGCTCGATGGATTGCCGGGGCCGGCGTGCGATATCGTGCTGCTCAATGCCGGCGCTGCCATCTACGTGGCCGACCGTGCCGATACCCTGGGCGAAGGCATCGAAATGGCGCGCGAGGTCATCCGCAGCGGCGCGGCACGCGAAAAACTGCGGCATTTGGTGGCGTTCTCCAACCGTGCCACGGGAACCTAGGCGCGATGTCCGACATCCTCGAAAAGATCCTCGCCACCAAGCGTACCGAAATCGCCGCCGGACTTGCCGGCGTGCCGCTGGCCGAGATGCGGGCGCGTGCCGCCGCCGCATTGCCGCCACGCGATTTCGTCGGCGCCCTGCGCGCGAAGCTGGCCGCCGGGCAGCCGGCTGTGATCGCCGAAATCAAGAAGGCCAGCCCGTCCAAGGGCGTGATCCGGCTCGATTTCAGACCGGCCGAGATCGCGGCCAGTTACGAGAAGGGCGGAGCCGCGTGCCTGTCGGTGCTGACCGACCGCGACTACTTCCAGGGCAGCGCCGAGTACCTGCAGGCGGCGCGCGCCGCGTGCCGGCTCCCGGTGCTGCGCAAGGATTTCATCGTCGACCCCTACCAGGTTTACGAGGCGCGGGCGATGGGGGCGGACTGCATTCTGTTGATCGTCGCCGCGCTGGCGGTGCCGGCGATGCAGGCGTTGGAAGCGCTGGCGTTCGAGCTGGGGATGGCGGTGCTGGTCGAGTCGCACAACGCCGATGAACTCGATGCCGCGCTGCGATTGAAAACGCCGTTGCAGGGCATCAACAACCGCAACCTGCGTACCTTCGAGGTCAGCCTCGACACCACGCTGGCGCTGTTGCCCAAAATCGGCGACGACCGCATCGTCATTACCGAGTCCGGCATCCTCGCGCCGGCCGACGTCGCGACCATGCGCAGCCACCAGGTCAACGGCTTCCTGGTCGGCGAGGCTTTCATGCGCGCGGCCGACCCGGGGGCGGAGTTGGCGCGGTTGTTTGCTGCTTAGTGGTTTTCCAATGGCTCGGTATTTCGCCTGACCGCTGACCGTTGGCCGGGGGTAGCCCGGCAGCTAGTTACTTTTCTTGTCTCGCCAAGAAAAGTAACCAAAAGAAGGCGACCCCGACAGTCCCGAAACCCCGAAGATCAAGCGTGTCGGGTGGGCGGCAAAGAACTCGCCCCGCTTTTGTTATGCCTTTTTGATTTTTGTGAGCGGGGCTCAAACACCTTTGCCGCTGATCCACCCGCCACACTTGATCTTCGGCGGGTCTGTAAGGGGAGGAACGTCAAAACCAGGGCAGTGATGACGGGCCGGTTTGCCTGCTTGGGTGAGGACGCAATAGCCCCACTGCGAAGCACTCGATCCGGTTGCGACGGTTGCTCATCGTCAAACTGGTTTTGACTTTCGGCCCCTCTCGGTCCCGCCGGAAATCGAGCCTGCCGGGCGGATCAGCGGCAAAGGTGTCTGAGCCCCGCTCACCTTCGAAATACAAACAAAGCGGGGCGAGTTCTTTGCCGCCCGTCCGGCAGGTTCGATTTCCGGGGTTTCGGGGATGAGCGGGGTCGCCTTTTCTTGGGTTACTTTCTTTTGGCGAGACAAAAGAAAGTGACTTGCAGCCGGGCTACCCCCGGCCAACGAAACTCAAACTGAGGAAGAACCTAGACTTCACTGTGGCCGGCAGATAAACCGTTTACTTCTTCCCCCCAAACAAACTCCCCAACACCCCTCGAATAATCGACCGCCCGACCTGGCTGCCGATGGAACGGGCAGCGGATTTCGCTATCGCCTCGACCGCGCTTTCGCGTCGTCCGCCGCGCCCACCCAGAAGATCGCCCAGCACGCCTCCGAGTCCGCCGCCTGCTGCGGGCTGGGTGGCGGTCTTCTTGGTTTCCTGGGCCTGTGCGGCCGCCTGGGCCGACTGTTCCGCGCGCGCCTTCAGCGTTTCGTAGGCGGATTCGCGGTCGACGGTCTTGTCGTAGACGCCCGCGACCAGCGAGGACTGGATCAGCTGTGCGCGTTGGGCGTCGGTGATCGGGCCGATCTGGCCCTGCGGCGGGACGACGAAGGCGCGCTCGACCACGCCGGGCCGGCCCTTGGCGTCGAGCAGCGACACCAGCGCCTCGCCCACGCCGAGTTCGGTGATGGCGGCGGCTTCGTCCAGCGCCGGATTGTCGCGCATGGTCTCGGCGGCGGCCTTCACGGCCTTCTGGTCGCGCGGCGAGAAGGCGCGCAGCGCATGCTGCACGCGGTTGCCGAGCTGCGACAACACCTTGTCGGGCACGTCCGCCGGGTTCTGGGTGACGAAGTACACGCCGACACCCTTGGAGCGGATCAGCCGCACCACCTGCTCGATTTTCTCCACCAGCGCGTCGGGCGCGTCGTTGAATAGGAGGTGGGCTTCGTCGAAGAAGAACACCAGCTTCGGCTTGTCGAGGTCGCCGGCCTCGGGCAGCTGCTCGAACAGTTCGGACAACAGCCATAACAACAGCGTGGCATACAGCTTGGGGGACTGCATCAGCTTGTCGGCCGCGAGGATGTTGATGACGCCCCGCCCGCGATCGGTCTGGATCAGGTCGGCGATGTTCAGCATCGGCTCGCCGAAAATCTGTTCGCCGCCTTGCGATTCCAGCGTCAGCAATCCGCGCTGGATGGCGCCGATGGAGGCGGAGGAGACGTTGCCGTATTCGGTGGTGAATTGCTTGGCATTCTCGCCGACGAAGGCGAGCATCGCGCGCAGGTCCTTCAGGTCGAGCAGCAGCAGGCCGTTGTCGTCGGCCACCTTGAACACCAGGTTGAGTACGCCGCTTTGCGTGTCGTTGAGGTCCAGCATGCGTCCCAGCAGCAGCGGGCCCATGTCGGACACGGTGGCGCGCACTGGGTGGCCGGCCTGGCCGAAGGGATCCCACAGGGTGACCGGATAGCCCTGGTAGGCAAAGCCTTCGAGCTTGAGCGATTCGACCCGCTCGGCCACCTTGGCGTTGCCGCCGCCGGCCTGCGATACGCCGGACAGGTCGCCTTTCACGTCGGACATGAAGCACGGCACGCCTATGCTGGAGAAATGTTCGGCCAGCGTCTGCAGGGTGACAGTCTTGCCGGTGCCGGTGGCGCCGGTGATGAGGCCGTGCCGGTTGGCCATCTGCGGCAGCAGGACGAGGTCGGTGGTGGCGTTCCGGGCGACGAGCAACGGTTCGGTCATGGTGCATCCTGGGGTGTCGATATGCGGATTCTATCGAGTTCGATGGCAACGCGTACCGGGCAAAGAATAGAAGTAAATGCTAATACTCCGGGTATCATCTCGCTATTATGAAAACAGGAGGAAAGTTTGTGGCAATGGAACAGCAGGTGCATGAAATCGTCATCGTGGGCGGCGGAGCCGGAGGACTGGAACTGGCGACCCGTCTGGGCGACAAGCTGGGAAACAAGAAGCGCGCGAATATCACGCTGATCGACGCCTCGCCTTCGCATCTGTGGAAGCCGTTGCTCTACGAAGTCGCAGCGGGCAGCCTCGATTCGTATGCCGAGCGCCTGGAATATCTGGCGCAGGGACACTGGCACCATTTCACGTTCCGTCTCGGCCGCATGGACGGACTGGATCGGCAACGCCAGGAAGTCCGCGTCGCACCCACATTGGACGAGAACGGGGTCGAGATCATCCCGCGCCGCAGCTTCCGCTATGACACGCTGATCATTGCGGTCGGCTCGGTCGGCAACGACTTCGGCGTGCCCGGCGTGAAGGAACACTGCATCATGCTCGACACGCCGGAGCAGGCGCGCGAGTTCCATCGCCGCCATATCAACGCCTGTCTGCGCGCCAACACCCAGACCGAGGCCGTTGCGCCCGGCCAGTTGACCGTCGGCATCGTCGGTGCTGGCGCCACCGGGGTCGAACTCGCGGCCGAACTGCACGACACCACGCGCGAGCTGTCGTCCTACGGCATGGACCACATCGAGCCGGACAAGAGCCTGAAACTGCTGATTGTCGAGGCATCCGACCGTATCCTGCCGGGGCGGCCGCCCCGCCTGTCGGCCGCTGCGGCCGATCGCCTGGCCGAGCTGGGGGTCGAGGTGCATACCCGGGAGCGGGTGGTCGAAGTGCGTGCCGACGGCATGCTGACTGCCGACGGCAAGTTCATCCCGGCCAGCATGATGGTGTGGTCGGCCGGCATCAAGGCGCCGGATTTCCTGAAAGACATCGACGGCCTGGAAACCAATCGCAGCAATCAGCTGATCGTGCGTCCCACGCTACAGACCACCCGCGACGACAACATCTTCGCCTTCGGCGACTGCGCGGCGTGCGCACTGCCCGACGGCAAGGGCTTCGTCCCGCCGCGCGCGCAGGCCGCGCATCAGCAGGCCTCGATGCTGGTGAAATCGATCTGCCGCCGTTTCCGCGGCAGGTCGCTTCCCGAATATGTCTATCGCGACTACGGCTCGCTGGTCGCGCTGGGCCGTTTCTCCACGGTCGGCAATCTGATGGGCGGACTGTCCGGCGGCAGCATCATGATCGAAGGCGTGATGGCGCGCTTCGTCTACTGGTCGCTGCACAAGATGCACCAGATTGCGCTGCATGGCTGGTTCAAGACCTCGCTCACGACCTACGCCCATTTCATCAGCACGCCGACGCGGGCGCGCATCAAGCTGCATTAGTCATCCCACAACCATGCTGCGCCGCGCACCCCGCTGGAGTCGCCGTATTTCGGCGGCACCAGTTGGGTGTCGACGCGATCGGAAAATACGTAGCGCGGCCATAGCCGCGGCACGGTGTCGTAGAGGCGGGCAATGTTGGAGAGCCCACCGCCAAGCACGATGACGTCGGGGTCGAGCAGGTTGATCACGCCGGCCAGCGCGCGTGCCAGCCGTTCTTCGTAGCGCGCCAGCGTCGCACTGCAGGGGCCGTAGCCCGCATTGGCCAGCTGCACGATTTCGTGTGCGGGCAATTCCTCGCCACCATAGCGCACGTGGTCGGCCGCGAGCGCCCGGCCCGACAGCCAGGTTTCGATGCAGCCTTTCTTGCCGCAATAGCAGGCCGGCGCGGCGTCGAGCTCGCGCGGGTTCGGCCACGGATGCAGGATTGCCTCGCCGGTGGCCGGATGCTGGCCGGTGCCGGCGCGATCGGCCTGGGTATGGGCGAACTGGAACCAGGGCAGCGGCGAATGTCCCCATTCGCCCGCGATCGCATTGGCGCCGCGCAGCAGATGTCCGCGCACCACCACGCCGCCGCCGACGCCGGTGCCGAGGATCACGCCGAACACGCTGGCGGCGCCGGCAGCGGCGCCGTCGATGGCTTCCGACAGCGCAAAGCAGTTGGCATCGTTGGCGAGCCGCACTTCGCGGTTCAGGGCGCGTTCGAGGTCTACCTGCAAGGGTTTGCCGTTGAGGCAGGTCGAATTGCAGTTCTTCATCAGGCCGCTGGCGGGCGAGATGGCGCCGGGGGTGCCGATACCGATGCTGCCCTGTCGGCCCAGTTCGCTTTCGGCCTGATGGATCAGCGCGGCGACGGCTGACACGGTGGCCAGGTAGTCGTTTTGCGGGGTCGGCACGCGGCGGCGCAGGACTTCGCCGCCGCCGGCGTCGAGCGCGATGAGTTCGATTTTGGTGCCGCCGAGGTCGATGCCGAGGCGGAGGGACGGGGCCGGGGTGCTAAAATCGCGCATTATTTTTGCGTTGGAATCGACATGGCAGGACATTCGAAATGGGCCAACATCCAGCACCGCAAGGGACGCCAGGATGCCAAGCGCGGCAAGATCTTCACCAAGCTTATCAAGGAAATCACCGTGGCGGCCAAGATGGGCGGCGGCGACCCCGCGATGAACCCGCGCCTGCGGCTGGCGATCGAGAAGGGCAAGGCCGAGTCGTTGCCGAAGGACAACATCGAGAATGCGATCAAGCGCGGCACCGGCCAGCTCGAAGGCGTGAACTACGAGGAAGCGCGCTACGAGGGCTACGGCATCGGTGGCGTCGCGGTGATGGTCGACTGTTTGACCGACAACAAGGTGCGCACCGTCGCTGACGTTCGCCATGCCTTCGTCAAGCACGGCGGCAACATGGGCACCGACGGCTGCGTGGCATTCCAGTTCAAGCACTGCGGCCAGATCATCCTGGAGCCGGGCGCGAGCGAGGACGCAGTGATGGAAGCCGCGCTCGATGCCGGTGCCGACGACATCATTCCCAACGAGGATGGATCGATCGAAGTGTTGACCTCGCCCGATCCCAAGTCTTTCGAAGCAGTGAAGGAGGCACTGGAGAAGGCCGGATTCAAGCCGGCGGTCGCTGAGATCACCATGCGCCCGGAAGCGGAGACCGAGCTCGCGGGCGACGACGCGGTGAAGATGCAGAAAATCCTGGACGCGCTCGAAAGCCTCGACGATGTGCAGGAGGTCTACACCAACGCGGTCTTGCCGGAGTAATCCACCCATTGCGCATCCTCGGCATTGATCCCGGTCTGCGCCTCACCGGCTTCGGCGTGATCGAACAGACCGGCCAGAAGCTGGCCTATATTGCCAGTGGCGTGATCAAGAGCGGCGAGGGCAGCCTGCCGCAGCGGCTGGGCGTGCTGTTTGCCGGATTGAACGAGGTGATCGGCACCTATCAGCCCGATACCTGCGCGGTGGAAATCGTCTTCGTCAACGTCAATCCGCAGTCGACGCTGCTGCTCGGGCAGGCGCGCGGCGCGGCGATCTGCGCGGCGGTCTCGAACGAATTGCTGGTGGCGGAATACACTGCGTTGCAGATCAAGCAGGCGGTGGTCGGCCACGGCAAGGCCGCCAAGGAACAGGTGCAGGAGATGGTGAAACGCCTGCTGAGCCTGCCTGTCGCGCCGACGGCCGACGCGGCCGATGCGCTGGCCTGCGCCATCACGCATGCACATGGCAGCCGATTGGGCACACACTCCACCGCAGGCTACCGCGTCAAGGGCGGGCGACTGGTATGAACAAGGACTCCACATGATAGGCAACGCTGTTTTTAATGGATGCGCCCTATGATCGGGCGCATTACAGGCACCCTCGCCGCCAAGCAGCCGCCGCAGGTGCTGGTGGATGTCAACGGCGTCGGCTACGAAATCGACGTGCCGATGAGCACGTTCTACAACCTGCCCGCGATCGGCGAGAAGATCAGCCTGCTCACCCATCTGGCCATCCGCGAGGATGCGCATCTGCTGTATGGCTTTGGCAGCGAAGTCGAACGTGCGGCGTTTCGCGAACTGTTGAAGGTCTCGGGGATCGGTGCCAAGACGGCGCTGTCGGTGTTGTCGGGTCTGTCGGTCAACGATCTGTCGGCGGCGATCGCGGCGCAGGAAATCGGCCGCATCGTCAAAGTCCCGGGCATCGGCAAGAAAACCGCCGAGCGTCTGCTGCTCGAACTCAGGGGCAAGCCGGTATTCGCGGGCGCGATCGCCAGTCCGGAAACGCCCGGCGTATCGGACGATGTGCGCCAGGCCCTGCTGGCACTGGGCTACAACGAACGCGAGACCACCGAGGCTGTACGCCAGTTGCCGCCCGACCTGCCGGTGGGCGAAGCGATCCGGCAGGCGCTACGGGCCTTGTCCAAGACCTGAATTCTTCATGACGCAGCCCGCGCTCCACGACATCGACCGTCGGCATCGCTGCAACACCAGCTGGTATGGCTGCTGCTGAGCGTGGTGGGCATGTTTGGTGCAGGAATCGGCCTCAGCCTGTGGTTCAGCCTGGAGTCCAGCCGGGAGGATCAGCAGCGCTTCATCCAGCATGAGGCCGAACAGACGCGTACCAGCCTGATGCGGCAACTGGAGTATTACCGCAAGCTGCTCGACAACTCGGCGCGCGCGCCCGAGCTGGTCGACCTGATGCGCAACGGCACAATCGAGCCAAAGCAGCAGTGGGCACGTTCGCGTCAGCTGCTGCTGCCCGAGATATCGGGCGTGGCATTGGTCGATCCACAGGGCAATGTGCTGGGCGACGCGGGGTCCTTGCGCGTCGGCCCGGCCTGCCGTCAGGACATGAAGCGCGCAGGCGCGTTGACGGACGGTCGCCCGCGGGTCCATCGCGAGATCGCCGGCGCTGAGCATGTCGACCTGCTCGCGCCTGTGCGCGACGCCCGGGGCGATCTGCTGGGCGGCGTGTTCTTGAGCGTGCGCCTGACGCAATTCCAGCGCGTGCTCGATGATTCGATCCAGCCGGGCCATGCCGCCACGCTCGTCGATGCACGCGAGAAAACGATCGTCAGCCGTGGCGAAATCAGCGGGCATGTGCGTGAAATCCGCCTGCCCGTGGCGGACACGGACTGGACGCTGATCGTGCAGTCGCCGGTGCAATGGCTGACCCGCAGCGGCTGGCGGCAGGTGGTGGCGGGCTTGCTGACCCTGGGTGCCGTGTTGGGCGTGCTGATCGTCGCCATGATCCGGCTGCGCCACACCATGCTGCGCGACATCGTGTCCACGGTCGACGCCCTGACGGCTCTGGCGCATGACGAACCGGTCCCCACCATCGTGCCGCACTACGTCGAGTTCGAGACGGTGGCGGCCGACATCAACATGATCGCCCTGCACGTGCAGGAACAGCGGGCGCGACTGGAGCACCTGAGCCTGACCGACCCGCTCACGGGACTGCCCAACCGGCGTGCCTTCGAGACCCGTTTCCCCCTGGCACAGGGGCTCGCGGAGCGGCAGCACGCCGTCGCCCTGGTCATGCTCGACATCGATCATTTCAAAGGGGTCAACGATCGCTATGGGCATGGGGTGGGCGACCAGGTCCTGCTTGCCCTGGCGCAGTCGCTGAAAGCGTTGACCCGACGTGCCGACCTGGCCGCGCGTCTGGCCGGCGACGAGTTTGCGGTGCTCCTGTCGGGGCTCGATGCCGCCGGGGTGAACGCGTGGTACCAGCGCCTGAGCGATCATTTCAGAAGCGAGCTGAATGCCTTCGGCCTCGAGCTGGATACGGGTCTCAGCGCGGGGCAGACCTGGCTGGGCAGTGCCGCCAGCGACACGCTCAACGCCGCGCTTGCCCGCGCCGATCGGGCGCTTTATCGCGCGAAAGCGCACGGGCGGGGCCAACTGGCACAGGACGCTGCGCCAGGGGAAGACGCCACGGAGTAGAATCCGCTTGTATTCCGTAACGCCGTTTCCGGCTCCATGATCGAAACCGACCGTCTCATCGCACCCGCAGCCGTCAGCCCGCAGGAAGAGCAGATCGAACGCGCGCTGCGGCCGCGCACGCTGGCCGAATACGTCGGCCAGGCGAAGGCGCGCGAGCAACTCGAAATCTTCATCCACGCCGCGCGGAAGCGCAGCGAGGCGCTCGACCACGTGCTGCTGTTCGGCCCGCCCGGGCTGGGCAAGACCACGCTGGCTCACATTATCGCGGTGGAAATGGGGGTTCATATCAGAGTCACCTCCGGGCCGGCCATCGAGCGCAGTGGCGACCTGGCGGCTATCCTCACCAACCTGCACAGCCAGGACATCCTTTTCATAGATGAAATCCATCGCCTCAACCGGGCGGTAGAGGAAATACTTTACCCGGCGATGGAGGATTATGCCCTGGACCTGATTATAGGCAAGGGTCCGGGTGCCAAGAGCCTCCGGCTGGACCTGCCCCGTTTCACCCTGATTGGCGCCACTACCCGCTTCGCCCTCTTGAGCTCACCGCTGAGAGATAGATTCGGCGCCGTTTACCGCCTTGATTTCTACGACCAGGCAGCCATCGAGACCATCCTCAAGCGCTCGGCCGGTATCCTGGGCATAGACGCCGAGACCGGCGGCCTCAAGGAGATAGCCCGGCGGGCAAGGGGCACCCCACGCGTGGCCAACCGCTTGCTCAAGCGGGTCCGGGATTACGCCCAGGTGGTAGCTGACGGCGTGGCCACCCAGACGGTGGCCGTCGAGGCGCTATCCAAGCTCGAGGTCGACTCCACGGGCCTTGACGAAATAGACCGCAAGGTACTTGAGACTATCATTAATAAATTCGGCGGGGGGCCGGTGGGACTAGAGACAATCGCCGCCGCCATAAGCGAGGAATCAGACACCATCATGGACGTATACGAGCCTTACCTGCTGCAACTGGGCTTCCTGGAGAGGACGCCGCGCGGCCGGGTAGCCACCCCGCTGGCTTATAAGCATCTCGATATACCAGATAACCGGGAAAAACCCCCGCAGGCAGCCCTCTGGTAGCGTTCCTTAAGAATAACGAGTCTGGTAGCCAAAAAGAGACGCCAGATATTATTCAAAAAGCAGGGTATTCAGCATGGACGTCGAACCGGGGAACACCGCCCTCGAGGTACTCAAGTGGATCGGAATCGTCTTCGCGGCCGGTTTCGTCGGCTACTTCGGAC
>JBDRCF010000017.1:0-2153 GCA_043821985.1 Pseudomonadota bacterium | reverse complement strand
TGAGCGGCTCGAGACATAGGTGACAGATTGTACCGGACACATGGGTAACACTTTCCGCTTTGGCGGGAGGTTACGATGCCATGGAAGGAACAATCGAAAATGGACGAGAGACTGCGCTTTGTCGCCCGCCGGCTGGAGGGTGAATCGATGACGGATCTTTGCCGGGAGTTCGGAATTTCGCGCAAGACCGGCTACAAGATCTTCAATCGTTACAAGGAAGAGGGGCTGATTGCCCTTGAGGATCGCTCCCGACGGCCGGTGCGATATGCCAACCAGCTGCCGGTGCCCATCGAGCGGGCGATCATCGATGCCAAAAAGGACAAGCCCCACTGGGGCGCCCGCAAGATCAGGGAGCTCCTGGTGCGGCGCCTGGCCGGAGATGTGCGCATTCCCGCCCGCTCGACCATCCATGCTGTCCTTGACCGCTACGGCCTTGTGAAGCGGGCAGGCAAGAGGCGCCAGAGGGCATTGGGGACCTCCCTTTCATCCGGATCGGTTCCCAATGCCCTCTGGTGTGTCGACTTCAAGGGAGAGTTCCGTCTCGGCAATCAGGCCTACTGTTACCCGTTGACCGTGACCGACCATGCTTCGCGCTTCATCCTGGCCTGCGAGGCATTGGAGGGCACAAAGGAAGTGCCCGTCATTGCCGCCTTCCACACCCTGTTCCAGGAGCGTGGCCTGCCCGATGCCATACGTTCGGACAATGGCGTCCCGTTTGCCAGTCCCAACGGGCTCTACAATCTCTCGAAACTCTCTGTCTGGTGGCTCAGACTCGGCATCGCCATCGAACGCATCAAGCCCGGCCATCCGCAGCAGAATGGCCGGCATGAGCGCATGCACCTGACCCTGAAGCAGGAAACCACCCGGCCGGCCTGCGAAAATCACCTGCAACAGCAGGTGCGGTTCGATGACTTCGTCAGGGAATACAACACAGAACGTCCGCATGAAGGCCTCGCCATGGCGACCCCTGCAGAGATCTACACGCCGTCATCGCGCATCTATGACGGCCTGCCAGACATCGATTATCCCTTCCATGATCGCGAGGTCCTGATAACCGCTTGCGGCCGGATCTGCATGCATCGGAAAAAAATCAATATCTCCACCGTGCTCGCGGGTCAGCGTGTCGGCGTAAAGGAGGTCGACGACGGAATATGGCTCGTCTCCTTCATGCACTATGACCTCGGATACGTTGACCTCGAGCAGAGAACCCTGCAGATAATCGACAACCCGTTCGGAGCAAAAGTGTAACCCATCTCTCCGGTACATACTGTTACCTATGTGTCCGGGTCGGCCTGCATGTCCAGTGGGCCCGGCAGGACTCGAACCTGCGACCAAACCGTTATGAGCGGTCCGCTCTAACCAACTGAGCTACAGGCCCACTGATCCTCCCGTTTACGCATGCCAACCACCTGTGGCAATGGCGCATTTCACGCGTTCTGGTCATGAATTTGCATTGCAGTGGCTGATACAGGTTCTCAAGCGTCAGGTGCGCCTGAAAGCGTATTGAATCGGTAATCGGCGTCTGCAAGGGTGAGCTTATGAAGAAGGTATTGGTGACAGGTGGGGCAGGATATATCGGCACGCATACCTGCGTCGAACTGCTGTCGCACGGTTACTCACCTGTCGTCGTCGACAATTTCGTCAATAGCAGTCCGGCCGCGCTCGACCGTGTGCGGCGCCTGACCAATCATGACCTGCCATCTTATGAAGCGGACATACGCGATACGGCGCGTATCGCCGAAATTCTGAAAAAGCATGATTGCGAGTCGGTTATCCATTTTGCCGGCTTGAAAGCTGTGGGCGATTCCGTCGCCAGGCCGCTCGACTATTACAGCGCCAACGTGATGGGCTCGCACAGCCTTCTGACGGCCATGATGGAAGCTGGTACGAAGCGTTTCGTGTTCAGTTCCAGCGCAACGGTTTATGGCGAGCCTGTCTTCCTGCCCTATACCGAAGACCACCCGCTGAGCCCGACCAGTCCGTATGGCCAGACCAAGCTGGCCGTCGAGCAGATGCTCAATGACCTTGTGGCGTCTGGCGGCATGACCGACGTGGCGATCCTGCGCTATTTCAACCCGATTGGCGCACATGCCAGCGGCGAGATCGGCGAGGACCCGCACGGAGTGCCCAACAATCTGATGCCCTATGTGGCG
>JBDRCF010000016.1:0-73921 GCA_043821985.1 Pseudomonadota bacterium | reverse complement strand
CGCCTGAACCTGTTGTTGAAGCTGGCTAATCATCACGACATCGAGGAAAGCGCTTTCTACGCCGAGGTGGTCACGCCAACCGCAAAGGCTATAGCCGGCATGGTTCTGGAAGATAGCCATGCGTTTACCGCAGACCTGTTTCTTGGTCGATGCGAAGCCAGCTTGTCTGCCCGGCTGGAATTGAATGAGCGGGACATGGGCAAGTTGCTCACCGCCATGGAGCGCTTCCCCGACATGACACTGGAAGGTTTGCAGCGGATATGCAAGCCCCAGCGTCCGGTTGAACCCCAGACTCAATCCACACCAGAGTCTGTCGGCCAGGAACCGGGGAAATCGTCACAGTCCATTGCTCTTGCTCCACGATTGCTTGGGATAACCACACCGACTAAGCCGACCGCAACAGAGCACGGTGAACGCAGCCAAAGAGTGAGTTCAACGGCTTCCCATTCCACAGTCAGTTTCCCCCCGATCCCAGCTGAGAGAGGAGAGCCGGACCGGTTGATGACCTTGATTCAGCAAGTGCTTGTCTCCGCCGGCCTCGGCTCCTGCTATGAGCCTTCACCTGGCATGCCCATGGGGTATTGCATGGGATTTCCCAAGGATGGCCCACTTGATTTGAAAGAGAACGCGCAGAGCCGCCAGGCTGCCTGGTGGGTGCTTGCGATGGCAAGCGGACAGTTCGAAACGGAAGTGTGCCGGTCTGGCCTTGAGGAGCCCAATGAGTGGCGCACCTTGATCCTGGAAGAGGGGAGCCAGGAAACGCTGGGAGGCCTGGAACTCGCCATACAGCACAACATTGGTGGCCAAGGTGAGTTTCTGCCGATTCCATGGCTGCTGAACCCGGACAACCCAATTGCCGGCGTGTGCCTTGAGTTGCTCTCGGTCATTCGCGGAGGGGCTCGATCATGATGATGGTTCGCGTCACCGACAATACGCTGAGAGCCTCGCTGCTTATGCACTTGATCGAGCAGCTTGAGCGTGGCGACCTTGCCGTCCTGCTGGAAAAGGGCGCTTGTCCGCGGTCCATGGATCGGTTGCGAGGTCTCGCCATTAATGAAATTCTGCACTTGGCCTCATCAGGCCATCCCGACATCCATTTCTCGATCGATGAGGGCGGTTTCGAACTCGGAATCGAAACCCTGTTTCGGCGCAAGCAGGAAACCGAGCATTTGGTGTATTGCATCCAGAATGGCGCCAGCCAGTCGATGCTGAACCAATTGTTCCCGTCGACCGACCCGCGTGTCATCCAGACCTACCGCAAGCTCCTCAAGAATGACCGCAAAATCGGCCGTGTCGCGCTACCTGATGAAAGCGTCCGCGATCTGATCCACCAATGCTGGTTCGGGATGAATGAGGAATACCCCGAGATCACCACCCTCCGCGAAAAACTCATGCTTCTGCATGGGTTTTTCAGCAGCTATTCCCTCGACGGGCTGTGCGCCACCATCAATGAATTCAACGAACCCCAAAGGAAAAACCATGGCCAGAAATAAAAGCCGTGCAACTCCTTCGGACTGCCTGCCAATGAATCCATCGACAGACGATCAGGCCGTCTACAACACGATCAGCCCAGCAATGTTGCTGGGGGGAATGAATTCCCTTGCGATCTGGGGCCTGATGTTATCGACCGCGCTGGCAGTTCTCATTGATGTGTCTGCGATGTCAGGAGGGGCTTGAGTGAAGCTCTACCTCTGCGAAAAGCCCTCACAAGGCAGAGAAATCGCCAGCCACATCGGTGCTCGGACACGTGGGGATGGATGCATTACTGGCAACGGTGTAACGGTAACCTGGGGCATCGGCCACCTGGTTGAGCAGGCGAAACCGGAGCACTACAACCCGGCATTGAAATTCTGGGACATTGCACACTTGCCTGTGCTGCCGGATGAGTGGCACATGGAGGTGAAGCACCAGACCCGTGATCAGTACAAGATCGTCTCGAAGCTGTTGAAGCAGGCAACTGAGGTTGTCATTGCCACCGATGCCGACCGTGAGGGCGAAGTGATCGCACGGGAGCTGATGCAGCTGAACGGCTGCCGCGGGAAGGTTTCGCGCCTTTGGCTTTCAGCGTTCGACGATGCGTCAGTGAAGAAGGCTCTGGCTAATATTCTGCCGGGCGAGAAGACGCTGCCGATGTATTTCTCCGGGATGGGCCGAAGCCGGGCGGACTGGCTGGCCGGGATGAATCTCACCATGGCCTTGACCAAGGCGTTCGGTGCCGGCGGCAAGGACGGAACCTTGCATTGTGGTCGTGTGCAGACGCCTGTGTTGGCTTTGGTGGTGCGGCGCGAACGGGCCATCGCCGCGTTCGTTCCAAAGGCGCACTTCGGGGTCAATGCGACCTTCCTGATGGGCGGGGCATCCGTGCCGATGGCCTGGATGGCACGAGCGGCGCTTCTCGACGATGAGGGGCGTCTCCTCGGCCGCGGAAGTGCAGAAGCGGTGGTCAAGCGGGTCGCAGGGCAGACCGGGAAGGTGAGCCTTGTCGAGACGACACAGGAACGCGAAGTCGCGCCGTTGCTGTACAGCCTGGGATCACTCCAGCGGGAGGCCTCGGCGCGCTTCGGGATGAAGGCGCAGGCCGTACTCGATGCTGCGCAGGCACTTTACGAGAAACATAAGGCGACATCGTATCCACGAACGGATTGCGAATACCTGCCGCGCTCGATGCTGGCCGAATCGAACGAGACGCTGCAGGCCATCGCCGGAGCGAAGCCCGAACTGGCAACACAGGCCACGGTTGCCGAGTCGGCGCTCAAGGGTGCCGATGAGCGTTTCCGGGGCAGGGCATTCAACGACAAACAGATCACGGCCCACCACGCGATCATTCCGACGCGAAACCCGAACATCGATGTGTCGGCCATGACGCCGACCGAGCGGACAGTCTTTGACATGGTTTGTCGACGGTATCTGGCGCAATTCCTGGGGGATTACCAGTACAGCAAGACGGTGATCGAAGTGATCTGCGAGGCAGAGAAATTCAGGGTGAGCGGTAAGACGCCGCTGGTCCCCGGCTGGCGGCAGACCCTGCCCGAGGCGACGAAAGCACCCACGGACAAGGACGATGACCAGGAGGAGGCGGTAACGCTCCCGAAGGTACGTGTCGGCGAGGATGCTCGCAACCTGCGTTGCGAGGTGCAGGACAGAAAGACCTCACCGCCCAAGCGTTATACCGAGGGCACGCTGTTGGCTGCGATGGAGTCGATCGACAAGGAGATCGAGGATCCGCGCTGGAAGGCGGTGATGAAGAACAAGGAGAAAGCGGGCATCGGAACGGATGCAACGCGTTCGGCCATTATCGAGGGGTTGTTCAAGCGGGACTACATCGTCGCCAAAAAGAAGGAGCTGCTGCCGACCGAGAAAGCTGTCGCGCTTATTGGACTGATCGAGGAGGTTTCGCCGGAAATAGCAGATCCTGTCTTGACTGCTCAGTGGGAAGATCGACTGAGCCAGATTGAGAAGGGCGAGATCGAGTTGTCGCAGTTTGAACTCAGTCTTGGCGAGTGGCTGGTGCAGGTGATTGGCGGCATCAAGAGTCAGAAGGGCACGCGGCAGATCTTGTCTGGTAAGACTCGTGATTTGCCGGCCAAGGGTAGTTCGGTCGTGGCGTGCCCTGCTTGCGGCAAGCCAATGAGCAGAATTGATGGCCAGAATGGCTTCTTCTGGGGTTGTACGGCGTACCAGGAAGGGTGTAAGTCGACGCTTCCAGATGTCGATGGCAAGCCCGGCGCCGCCAGACAGGCGCCGCTTCCAAAATCGCAGGCAGGGCCTTCCTATCCATGCCCCAGATGCCAGAAGCCCTTGCGCCTGGTAAAAGGCCCCAAGGGGCCATTCTGGGGATGCACAGGCTACCCGGCATGCAAGCACACCCAGCCGGATGACGATGGGAAACCAGGCGTGCGGACTGACGAGGTGGCAGGCAAGGTTCAGCGACCCGAGGCGGCCGTGGCGCGAGGAACACCCATGCGTACCGCCAGGGCAGGTGCAGCCTGTCCGGACTGCAAGACGGGCCTGCTCGTCAGCAAAACCATGAAAGATTCCGGTAAGGCATTCGTGGGATGCAATCGCTTTCCGGCGTGCAGATTCTTCGCATGGCCAGAGAAATAGCCGGATGCGAGTGATGCACACCACACGGATTGAAATTCCATGCGCCGAGCCGGTGTGGCTGGTTGCCGAATGGCCGGACGGCACTTGGTGCGATCTTCATGAGCTGCGTGAAATGACACACATGAGCGACGACTACCAGATTGTTCGAGTGCTGACGCACGACGAAGGATTCACCCCAATTAAAACTCAACGATGGAGCCCGAATTGCACATGACAGAGAGTGAAATCCGCCACGCAGTGAGCGACGAGCTGGTGAGGGATGTGCTTCGCGAGCGCCGCTCAGAACGGCGCTGGCGACTGATCAAGCGCGGAATGATGGTCGCGGCCGGCGTGGTGTTCTTTGCCTTGTATCTCTTCGGCTACGCGAAGCAGATGGGATGGAAGATGATCCCCAACAACGAGATCACGGCGGTGATTCACATCGATGGGGAGATTTCCGCCGGCGCCACGGCCTCGGCGGAGAAAGTGGTTCCCTTGCTCCGGAAGGCCTTCGAGGCGAAGAACGTCAAAGCAGTGGTTCTGAGTATCGACAGCCCAGGAGGCGCTCCGGTTGAAGCGGAGCGAATTTACCAGTCGATCAAGGTTTTCAGAAAGAAGCATCCCAAACCGGTTGTTGCGGTGATCAACAACGTCGGTGCGTCGGCCGCCTACATGGTGGCTCTACATACCGACAAAATCTACGCTGCGAATTATTCGCTTGTCGGATCCGTTGGCGCGGTTCTGACAGGTTGGGACTTCCACAAGGCGCTTGAGAAGCTCCAGATCAGCCAGCGGGTGTATGCCTCCGGAAACCTGAAATCCATGCTCAATCCCTATATGCCCATGACGCCAGAAGCCGATCGCAAGGCACAGGAAATGGTTCAGAAGATGGGCGAAAGATTCAAGGCAGAGGTTCAGGCTGCCAGGGGGAAGAAACTGCAGAACGGAGTGGATTACACCACCGGCGAAGTCTGGGATGGTGTGCAAGCCAGGGAGATCGGGTTGATCGACGAAATCGGTACGCTCGATACCGTGGCGAGTTCATGGGATAGGGCGGTGCACGATTTTGGGCCGCGCGCGCCAGGGGCGGGGTGGCTAAGTGGCATGGCCACGGCCTTTGAATGGCTGGCACGCTTTCAGAATGGTTTGCATTGATCGTTACCGATTGATGAAAAAATAATCGCGCGGCAAGGATGCTTGATCGGACTGAGATTTTGGGTGAAATGCTAAAGTCTTATCCACAGAAAATGTGGATGAATTGTCATGGAGCCGGATATGAGTAATGTGGTTGGCCTTGCGGGGTTTCAGTGCCCGGTTGGCAGCATGGCCATGCATTCCGTGCATGGCCTGGTTGAGGTTTTTTCTCAGGAAGGGTGGATGCGTGGTGTGCTCTATGAACACCATGAAGAATTGAGCCTTGCTCATGAGAGTGATGACGTGATTTTTGCTGAGCACATCGAGATGCGTGAGGTATGGGTTCATGTTCGCGAGCTTGCCGAGGCGGATCTTGCGAAAGACATCGAGAACATGCGAAAGCGTGGTCAATTTCTCTTTGATACTGTCGACTGAAGTGAGGTCGACGTGCCGAAGTGGATCTTGTATTAAAGGAATCAAAGCAATGAAAAAAATCACCTTCGGGATCATGACCCAAGAGAAAATCCGCGAACGCATGCTGGCCATCGCCAAGGGCGAGTACAAACCCAAACCCAGCGAACCCAAAATCTGGTTCACCTCGATGAAATCCTTGGCTGAAGTCCTGAGCGACGACAATCGCGCCCTGCTTAAGACGATCCGTGATTTGCAGCCTGAATCCATCAGCGGTCTGGCCGTTATCACTGGTCGCAAACCCGGAAACCTTTCGCGCACTCTAAAAACCATGTCCCACTATGGGATAGTGGAAATGCGCCGGGAGAATCGCCACGTGCGGCCCATTGTCATGGCGACTGAATTCCAAATTCTTGCAGGATAAAAAATCTGGCGCTGCATCGTGACCACCAAGGCCACACTCCATGATCGATGGAATTCATCTTTGCGGTGCATCAACTGACGAGACATCATCTCGTGTAAAGCGGTTGCGCCGTCTCTAGTCGGTCATCGCCGTCACTGGCTGAGTGGGGGGGAATGCGTTACTCGGCGGTCGGTGTAGGACAGTAAGTACCAGACGTTAAATCGGAGCGCACTTTCTATGATCGGCCATAACGGCCGGTCGTAGTCTGTCAGTATTCTGATTAAACTCAGCATCTACGTTCGAACTCCGGTGACCGTCCATCGAGACAGGCCGGCCAGGAACAGTCATCAATAAAAACATAGAATTCTGGACATCTCCCGCATGAATCGGTCCTTAGAAGAACCTACACAGCTAAACCTTTATGACAGGCTGTATGAGGGCTTAATCGAATCTGCTGAGTCAGCGAAAGCCGCCGTGGAGGTCGTTGTCGAGGCATATCTCGATGGAAAACCGAGCAACCGCGGTAAAAAGAAAATCACGCAGGCCGAGCGTGATGCAGCTTTCTGGTCGAGTGGGTTTGTGAACGCCGTGCCTGCGGAATCATGGCGGTCGGATATCCAGACACTTGCTCTGACGCGTTACCTGCGCCAAGTGCGAGTGGCGAATATGGAGTTGTTGGGGCGCATCGCATTGTTGGCCCCTGACGCGGTGTCGAGCGCGGTCCGCCATTCCGGCCTTGTCCTCTTTCCACATTCCCCTCGACGCGCCGAGCTTGATCAGATAGCTGGATCGACGCCTGAGATCGCTGAATTGTGTCGGGTACTGGATATTTTCGACCAAGCGCACAAAGAGCGAATAGCGACTGTGGACAAGTGGAAGGCTGCGCTGACAGAGCTTGCACCATTCGATCTACTGATCTACACCAGCCTGTATGCCTTCGAGCACCTCGTTCCTCGTCGGTTCGATATGCCAACCATGGCTGAAGGTGCGGATTCCTGGATGCAGGAGGCGTGGGATGCGATCAATGATCTACTCATATGGAAGCTCAAGACATCCGATGCATCCGTCAACCTGAAGGAAGCTGATATTGGTCCGTCGCTCGCGAAGCACCTGTCACCGTTCTTGTTCCCATCGCCATCAACACAGGTCCCCAGGCACGACCTGCTAGCAGCGTTCGGGACACTCGTTGATGCGCAAATCGAACTGAATAGCTTCATCACTCAATCGGCTGATGCGTTCAGCTACGACGATGGCATCCAGTTCGTGCGACGTGAAGAACGTCTGGAAATCGAAGAGGTAGACCCCACCGCCCGTGCAGCCTGGCGACGCAATGGTCTCAGGCTTGCGCGCCTTCACGGCTATTGGTTCTACCGTGCGATGGACGAGTTCGTTAGCTCCGCCATGGCAACGCAGCTGATTGGGCGCCCGGAGAACCACGAAGCCAATCGTTTGGCCTACATCCAAGCAATGCGCACGCAGCTTCGGTTGACGGAGGTGTACGGGGTGGATGAGATGGTGATCACGGACTCTGGGGCACGAGTCAACCTGTTTCAGGCGTTACTGTCGCTGGAGTTGATGTCGGCTTTTTTTCAGCGTGACTTTCTGCAAACCTTTGCCCAGAATCTGAAGGAGTCGGGCCATTGGGTGGCGGCACTTGGCCGTCTGGCTTTGGACGGCCTGGTGAACGGCAACCAAAATCGCTTTCCCCTGACCTGGTCGGATCGTGAGGCGAAGATCGCCAACATCGTTGGCTGGACCGTCAACGCGGACTCTCCACAGGGCAGCCCCCTCGTCGCGGCTGCCATCCTCGACTTCTGGACAAGCGATTGGGTGGAGCTATCCGAGCGGTTGCGCAAGGGGGAATCTGGATTGCACCCGGAATTGATCGAGCGCCCAATCTTGAAACTTGGGCAACTACTCGTTCAGCTACCTTGGCTTGTTGGCTTGCAGAACAACAGCACGGCAGCGATTAACAATCTCCGGCGCCTGGGTGCGCGGCGCGGCGAGGCCGGTGGCGAGACGAGACGAATCGAGGAGCGTCTTGGTAGGCTCTTCGAGGTACGCGGCTTTAAGGTCGTATTAAACTGGCACCCGCCAATGGAAAACCACCCAAAAGCCGGTGAGGTCGATCTGATCTGCGCCCGTGACGGCATCGTCCTCGTTATGGAGGTCAAATCAACGTTCCTCAGGCGTTCGCAACGCGATGCGTGGCTTCACGCGACAACAACACTTAGGAAGGCGGGGCAGCAGGTAAGCAGAAAGGTTTCCGCCGTGCGGCGGGCATTGTCTGAAGAAGTGGGACTTGCTTCGTCGCTTGGCATAGATAACTTAGCCGCCCCACTGACTATGCATGGCTGGATCGTCGATACGTCGATCGAGCACGACCACCAACGATTCAGTGGCTTTCTCAAGGTTTCGCTGGAAGAAGTGTTGATCGCACTTCGTGACGATCGACATCTGCTGAACGATCCAGATGGGATTATTTCCGGACGACACCCAGATATCGAGTCAGAGAAAGTGAATGATGCGCGACAACAATTGACGCTCTATCCAGAAGGCTTTTCAGCAGTTAGGTTCATCGAGGTAATCGAGAATGAATCGGTCTGGGATGAAAAAGTCATCACGCAGGCGGTGGACTGATTTCAAGCACTGAAAGGCTGACTGAAATGTCCGCTACGGGGAATATTGGCTGACCGCTCTGGCCAATGACCTGCCTGCCATGGCTTGGTTGACGACCGTCGCGTCCTCGGCCAGAGCCGCCGCTGGTGTACTGCGCCTGCCAAGTCAGCTAAGCAGCGCACACCGGCCATTGACTAGAAATGCCGATGAATGACCAACTCCGGCGAATGCGTACGATCGAACTCTTGGTGAATACGCTGGAATCTGTACAATCCGACCCATGCGTCGTCTCATCGCCCTAATCATCATGTTCATCGTACCGCTCCAGTTTGCCTGGGCAGCGGCGGCTGGCTTGCATGGTTACGTGGGGGCGGATGCCGTCGGCGCGCAGGTCCACGACCATGACCATCACGATGGCGGGCACGCCAGCCATGACCTCGCCGCGCTCGTCAGTACCGACGGCGAGCAGCACAATGAAGACGGCCATCACGGCAATCACTGCCACCACGTGTTTTCCTTCATTTTTTATCAGCCCGGCCCGGTTCTCGGGCTGGAACTGAGCGGTGGCCCGATTCAGCATGCACCCGCCGCCTTCCTCAGCCGCACCCCCCCCTTACTCGACCGTCCCCCTCTAGCGTCCGCCTGAACCGGCGAACGTTTGCTTTAACGCGGCTTCAAACCGCGTTCCGCTGTCGCGCGCCGGTGATCTTCGTTCTGTTATTTCTTCACGAGGAAAACCATGCGACTTACGCTATCCGTATTCTTGTTCGCGCTGCCGTTGGCGGCGTGGGCGCAAATCCCGCAAACCGGCCTGGAATCAGGCGCGCCACGCGCCAGCGAACCGGCTGCCCCGCTTACCCTGAATGCGGCACTGGAACTGGCACTTGGCGCCAACCCAGAGTTGTCGGCGGCGGGCCGCGAACTGGAGGCGCTCGACGCCACCATCACCCAGGCACAAGCCCGGCCCAATCCAGAGCTTTCGGCCTTGATCGAGGACACGCGCCGGGAGACGCGAACCACGACCCTGCAGTTGAATCAGCCGATCGAGCTGGGCGGCAAGCGTGGCGCCAGGATCGAAGCTGCTGAGCGCGGCCGCGATGCTGCCTCCCTTGAGTTGGATGCCAAACGTGCCGAGACTCGTGCGGCGGTAACGGCGGCATTCTTTGACGTGCTGGTTGCGCAGGAACGTCTGCGGCTTGCCCAGGCGTCGGTCGAACTTGCGCAACGCGCAACTGGTGCCGCCTCGCGGCGAGTCACAGCTGGCAAGGTGTCCCCGGTCGAAGAGACCCGGGCGCGCGTGGCCGAGGCCGCCGTGCGTGTTGAACAGGCGCAGGCAGCAAGCGAGGTCACGACCGCACGCCGCCGACTGGCTGCCACCTGGGGCAATTCGTCACCGCGTTTCGAGCGCGCCGAAGGCGACCCAGAAGCCCTGCCGCCACTCCCCTCCATGGCAAACCTGAACGCGCGCCTCGCCGCTTCCCCCAACTTGCTGCGGGCCAGGATTGAGGTCGATCGTCGGCAATCGCTGGCGGAAGTTGAACGAAGCCGGAGCGTTCCGGACATGATTGTCAGCCTGGGTGGCAAACGCATCGAAGAACAGGATCTCAACCAGGCGATCCTCGGCGTTTCGATTCCGATCCCGATCTTTGATCGCAATCAAGGGAACCTGCTTGAAGCGCTGCGCCGCACCGACAAGGCGCGCGACGAACTGTCCGCCACCGGGATCCGCCTGTCCAATGAGCTTGTGCAAGCGCATGAACGCCTGAATACGGCACGGCAGGAGGTGGCGTCGCTACAGCGGGACATTCTGCCGGGTGCGCAGAGCGCCTACGACGCCGCGACCAAGGGCTTCGAGTTGGGCAAATTCAGTTTCCTCGAAGTGCTGGACGCCCAGCGCACTTCATTCCAGGCCAAATCCCAATATCTGCGCGCACTGGCCGAAGCGCATCGATCCGCTGCCGAAATCGAACGCATTCTCGGCGCGGCATCGACCCAATCGACCCTGGCGCCAGCCGCCACTCAGTAGTAGGAGCCCACATGAAACTCAATCTGAACAAGAAACAGACCCTCTACATTGCCGCTGTCCTGGGGATCGGCGTCGTGCTGGCCGGACTGATCCTCGGCACGGGCAAGCCGCAACCCGCAGGCGACGAGCACGGGCAAGACAGTCATGCCGAAGCGCCTGGTCACGTCGACGAAGAACCGCACGCGGCAGAAGCTGGTCCGGCCAAGGGCCCGCACGGCGGCAAGCTTTTTAACGACAACGACTACGGGCTGGAAGTGACCATCTTCGAGCAGGGCGTGCCGCCGGAATTTCGCGTCTATATCTACCGCGACGGCAAGCCGGTCGATCCGTCGGCAAGCCAGGTTGTCATCACGCTGCACCGCCTCGGGCGCGCGCCGGAGGCCATCCAGTTTGCCAAGGTAGGTGACTACCTCAAGGGCGACACCGAAGTGGTCGAGCCGCATTCGTTCAAGGTGGAGATAGCCGCGCAGTCCGGCGGCAAGGCGTACCGCTTCGGCTACGACCAGGTTGAAGCGCGGGTAAGCCTGAGCGATGCGCAGCTCAAACAAAACGGCGTGAACCTGCTGACTGCGGGCCCGGCACGGATCAATGCCGTGCTGCAACTGATCGGCGAGATTCGCCTGAACGAAGACCGCATGGTGCATGTGATGCCGTTGCTGACCGGGGTGGTGGCGTCGTCGCCGGCCAATGCCGGCGACCGGGTGAAAAAAGGCCAACTGCTGGCGGTGATTTCCAGCCAGGCGCTGGCCGACCAGCGCAGCGAACTGCTGGCGGCGCAAAAACGCCTGGCGCTGACGCGCACGACGTTTGAGCGGGAGAAACAGTTGTGGGAAGAAAAAATCTCAGCCGAGCAGGACTACCTGCAAGCGAAGCATGCCATGCAGGAAGCCGAAATTGCCATGCAGAACGCGCGGCAGAAGCTGGCGTCGCTGGGTGGCGCGGGACAACCGGGCGGCGCGCTGACGCGCTACGAAATCCGCGCGCCGATCGACGGCGTGGTGGTCGAAAAGCACCTCTCGCTGGGCGAAGCCGTGCAGGGTGATGCGAAGATTTTCGTCATCGCCGATTTGTCCACGGTGTGGGTGGACATGACGGTCGCGGCCAAGGACCTCGGTGCAGTCAGACCCGGCCAGAAAGCGGACATCCAGGCCACCGCGTTTGCGGCGCAGGGCAGCGGCACGATTTCCTATGTCGGCGCGCTGGTCGGCGAAGCGACGCGCGCGGCCACTGCGCGAGTGGTGCTTCCCAACCCGGACGGGGTCTGGCGCCCCGGCTTGCAGGTCAAGGTACAGCTGGTCACTGGCTCGGTCGAGGTGCCGGTCGCGGTGGCCACCGAAGCCATTCAGAGCGTGCGCGACTGGACGGCGGTGTTCGGACGCTACGGCAACGATCTGGAAGCGCGCCCGCTGGAACTCGGGCGTAGCGACGGCAAGTTCATCGAGGTCGTCAGCGGGCTGAATGCGGGCGAAGTGTATGCCGCGACGAACAGCTTTCTGATCAAGGCCGATCTGGAAAAATCCGGCGCGAGCCATGACCACTAGGAGACCCCAATGAAACAGATCATCGCTATCGTGCAGCCGCATCGTCTGGACAGCATTGAACAGGCACTGCATGGCCTCGCCCATTTGTCCGGCTTCACCTACTTTCCGGCGCACGGCCATTCCCGTGGACAGGGGCCGCACCACGCCTTTGTACCCACCGAGTGGAACCCGGACGCCCACGAGCGACTGATGCTGCTGATGTTTTGCTCGGACGAACACGCGCAGACGGTGGTGGAAGCCATACGCGCAGCGGCCTGCACAGGCAATCCCGGCGACGGTCTGATCGCTGTTTCTGAACTTGCAGACGTGCTGCGCATTCGCTCCGGCGAACGCGGCGACGCGGCGCTTTAGGAAAAATCTCATCATGTTTGAAAAAATCATCCGTTTTGCCATCGACCAGCGCTGGCTGGTGCTGCTGATGACGCTGGGCATGGCGGCACTCGGCGTGTACAACTACCAGCAGCTGCCGATCGATGCCGTGCCTGACATCACCAACGTGCAGGTACAGATCAACACGGCCGCCCCCGGTTATTCGCCGCTTGAATCCGAGCAGCGCATCACCTTCCCGATCGAAACCGTCATGGCCGGGCTGCCCGGTCTGGAACAGACGCGCTCGCTGTCGCGTTATGGCCTGTCGCAAGTGACGGTTATTTTTGAGGAAGGGACCGACATCTACTTTGCGCGGCAACTCGTCAACGAGCGCATCGGCCAGGCGCGCGCGCAATTGCCCGCCGGGGTCGCGCCGGAAATGGGGCCGATTTCGACCGGCTTGGGCGAGATTTTCATGTGGACGGTCGAGGCCACACCGGGCGCTAAAAAAGCCGACGGCAGTGCTTACACGTCGACCGACCTGCGCGAGATTCAGGACTGGATCATCAAGCCGCAATTGCGCAACGTGCCGGGGGTGACCGAGATCAACAGCATCGGCGGCTATGCCAAGACATTTCAGGTTGCGCCGCTGCCCGATAAGCTGATGGCCTACGGCCTGACGCTGCACGACCTGGTCGCCGCCATCGAGCGCAACAACGGCAACACGGGTGCAGGCTATATCGAAAAAAGCGGCGAGCAATATCTGATCCGCGCGCCCGGCCAGGTCGCCAATCTGGCCGACATCGGCAACATCATCGTCGGCAGCCGGGAAGGCGTTCCGATTCGCATCGGCGACGTGGCCGAAGTCGGCATGGGCAAGGAGCTGCGCACCGGCGCTGCGACCGAGAACGGGCGCGAAGTCGTGCTCGGCACGGTGTTCATGCTGATCGGCGAAAACAGCCGCACCGTATCGCAGGCGGTGGCCAAGCGGCTGGAAGAAGTCAACCGCACCCTACCTGCCGGGGTGGTCGCGCAGACGGTGTACGACCGCACCATCCTGGTTGACAAGGCGATCGACACGGTCAAGAAAAATCTGCTCGAAGGCGCGCTGTTGGTGATCGCGGTGCTGTTCCTGTTCCTGGGCAATATCCGCGCCGCGATCATTACCGCCATGGTCATCCCCCTGGCGATGCTGTTCACCTTTACCGGCATGGTCAGCAACAAGGTCAGCGCCAATCTGATGAGCCTGGGCGCACTCGACTTCGGCATCATCATCGACGGCGCGGTGGTGATCGTCGAGAACTGCGTGCGCCGGCTGGCACACGCACAAGCTGCGGCGGGGCGAGTCCTGACCCGCAACGAGCGCTTTCACGAAGTGTTCCTGGCGTCGCGTGAAGCGCGGCGGCCGCTGCTGTTCGGCCAGCTCATCATCATGGTCGTCTACCTGCCGATCTTCGCGCTCACCGGCGTCGAGGGCAAGATGTTCCACCCGATGGCGTTCACCGTGGTCGCGGCCCTGCTCGGCGCGATGATCCTGTCGGTGACGTTCATCCCCGCCGCCGTCGCGCTGCTGATCGGCGATAAGGTCAGCGAGAAGGAAAATCGCCTAATGGGCTGGGCGCGGCGCGGCTATGCGCCACTGCTGGATTTTTCGCTGAAGAACGCACCGCTGGTACTGAGCTTTGCGGGCGTCGCGGTGGTTTTGTCGGCGCTTCTGCTCACGCGCATGGGCAGCGAATTCGTGCCCAGTCTCAACGAAGGCGACATCGCGCTACACGCCTTGCGCATCCCCGGCACCAGTCTGTCGCAGGCAGTCGAGATGCAGACCGAACTCGAACGCACGATCAAGCAGTTTCCAGAAGTCGAGCGGATTTTCGCCAAGCTCGGCACGGCGGAAATCGCCACCGACCCGATGCCGCCCAGCGTCGCGGATAACTTCATCATGCTCAAACCGCAGTCGGAATGGCCCGATCCTGCGCGCAGCAAGGCCGATCTGGTGCAGGCGATGCGGGAGGCGACCGCCAGGGTGCCCGGCAACAACTACGAGTACACCCAGCCGATCCAGATGCGCTTCAACGAACTGCTGTCGGGCGTGAGGAGCGATGTGGCGGTCAAGGTGTTCGGCGACGACATGGACACCATGAACGCCAGCGCTGAAGCTATTTCCCGAGTGCTCGAAAGCGTGCCGGGCGCGGCCGACGTCAAAGTTGAACAGACCACCGGGCTGCCGATGCTAACGATCCAGATCGACCGCGAAAAAACCGCGCGCCTCGGCATCAATGTCGGCGACGTTCAGGATGCAGTGTCGATCGCACTCGGCGGGCGCGAAGCTGGCGTGCTGTTCGAGGGCGATCGGCGCTTCGACATCATTGTCCGTCTGCCCGAGCGCCTGCGCAACGACCTGGCGGCGATGCAGCAGTTGCCGATCCCCCTGCCATCCACAGCGGACAATGCGCAAGCCAACTTCGTGCGGCTGGGCGAGGTGGCGAACATCAACGTTGCCCCGGGCCCCAACCAGATCAGCCGCGAAGACGGCAAGCGTCGGGTGGTCGTCACCGCCAACGTACGCGGCCGCGACATCGGCTCGTTCGTCAGCGAAGCCACCCAGAAAATTCAGGCCGACGCGCCGGTCCCAGCCGGCTACTGGACAACCTGGGGCGGCACCTTCGAGCAATTGCAATCAGCCGCCAAGCGCCTGCAAATCGTCGTCCCGGTAGCGTTGCTGTTGGTGTTCATGTTGCTGTTCGCCATGTTCGGAAACGTCAAGGACGGGCTGCTGGTATTCACCGGCGTGCCGTTCGCGCTTACCGGCGGCATCCTCGCGCTGTGGCTGCGCGATATTCCACTGTCGATCTCGGCAGGGGTCGGCTTCATTGCGCTGTCGGGCGTGGCCGTGCTGAACGGCCTGGTGATGATCGCCTATATCCGCAGCCTGCGCGAAGGCGGAAAACGGCTCGACGCAGCAATTGTCGATGGCGCACTGACCCGCTTGCGTCCGGTGCTGATGACAGCGCTGGTCGCATCGCTCGGATTTATCCCGATGGCGATTGCCACCGGCACCGGTGCCGAAGTGCAGCGCCCGCTTGCTACCGTCGTCATCGGCGGCATCCTGTCGTCTACCGCATTGACGCTGCTGGTTCTGCCGCTCCTGTATCGGCTGGCGCACCGGAAAGAGGAAGAGATCGAGGCGGGTCCTGTTGATAACAGCAGACTGCAAGCACAACCCGCCTGACCGGAACGCCCCGGCCGACAGGCTGGGGCGTCTCGTCAAATCAATCAACTGCAAAGGAGTAAATCATGGGATTGCTTGAACGCATGTTCGGTAGTTTGATAGGCGGCTAATTCGGCGGGGGTGCTGCTGAAGGGCTCCCGGTTTTACGACCAGTGCGGCAAAGCCCGGCGGTAGCACAACGCATTTTCCAGGCATGATTCGCATCTCCAGGCCGACGCTGGAAAAGCATCAGGTCGCCATTTATTTCATGGCGGTGTTTGCCGGCCTGCTGGTAGCCGCCGTTGCGGGGCCATCCACTGCCGCACTGGAAGCCTGGATCAATCCGGCGCTGGCTGCGCTTTTGTATGTCACCTTCCTGCAAGTGCCGATGGCTGCCCTCGGGCAGGCGCTTGCTCACGGGCGCTTCCTCTCGGCGCTGCTGATCGTCAACTTCGTTGCGGTTCCGCTGGTGGTACTCGGGCTGATCCAGTTCCTTCCTGCCCATCCGGCCCTTCACTTTGCCGTGCTGCTGGTATTGCTGGCGCCCTGTATCGATTACGTCGTCGTATTTACGCACCTGGGGCGGGGAGACGCGAAGCTCATCCTCGCGGCGACGCCGGTTTTGCTCATCGCGCAAATGCTGCTGCTGCCCGTTTATATCGGGCTGTTTCTCGGGCCCGACGCCGCGGGCCTGGTGCAGGCAAGCCCATTCCTGCATGCGTTTTTCTGGCTGATTGCGATCCCCCTTGTGCTCGCTGGAGCAACACAGTACTGGGCCGCCCGCCGCGCGTCGGGCAGGCGGGTCGAGGGGGTGATGGGATGGCTGCCGGTCCCGCTGATGGCGCTGGTGCTGTTGCTGGTGTTCGCAGCCGTCGCACCGCGGATCGGCGCTGCGTCGGCCGATGTTGCACGGACGGTGCCGATTTATGTGGCATTCGCGATCGTCATGCCGTTTGTCGCCTATGCAGTGGGAAAACTCATGGGACTCGATGTAGGCGCGGGCCGCGCCCTGGCCTTCAGCGCGGGTACCCGAAATTCCCTAGTGGTCTTGCCGCTGGCATTCGCCGTCCCCGGTGGCGGCGCCCTCATCCCCGCGGTCGTGGTGACGCAAACGCTGGTCGAACTCGTCAGCGAACTTGTCTATGTGCGCTGGATCCCGCGCTTGGTTAAGCCTGCAACGGAACGCGAGACCTTATGAGGGCACCTGCCAAGCGCAGGTCTTTGTCCGTTCCATGAGGCGCGCAACCCCGCGTCGAAATCGATGGTTTCTATAAGGAGTAGCAGCATGGCTGAAAAACTTGAACTGGATTTGTCCCTGGTCCTGCCGGAAATCCCCGACGAGCGCGACGCCTGCGTAGGGCGGCTGACGGAGCTGCTGCAGGCCGAAGGTCTGGAAAAAGTGCACTTGGTGCGTGAGGACGGAAGCGCCCGCCTGTGCCTGCACTACGATCCGCAGCAATTCAGCGTGAGCCGGGTGCGCGAACTGGCGCAGGCGGCCGGCGCGAAGATCGGAGACCGGTTTCGTCACGAGAGCCTGCGCATCGACGGCATGGATTGCCCCACCTGCGCCACGGTGATCGAACATGCCCTGCAACGCACGGATGGCGTACTGGAAGCCTCCGTGAGTTACGCCGCGGAACGCCTGCGCCTGGAATTCGACAGCGAGAAAATCGGACGTCCGGTAATCATTAAGCGCATCCAGGCGCTCGGCTATGCCGTGCTGGAGGAAGGCCATGAGGCCGGTTGGTTCGCCGAACATCGCGAGCTTATTTTTAGCGGCGTGGCCGGCTTGCTGTTACTGGCCGGCTGGCTGGCCGGTCTCGCCGACGCGCCGCGCCCGCTCTCGCTCGGCCTGCTGCTGGGTGCGTATGCGGCGGGCGGTTTCTATACCCTGCGCGACGCCTGGCAGAGTTTGAAGAGCCGCAGCTTCGACATCGACACCCTGATGATCGTCGCAGCGGCCGGGGCCGCGGCTTTGGGTGCCTGGGTAGAAGGCGCGCTGCTGCTGTACCTGTTCAGCCTCGGTCATGCTCTGGAACACATGGCCATGGACCGGGCGCGCAAGGCGATCGAGGCGCTGGCGGAACTGGCGCCCAGGACCGCCATCGTGCAGCGCGATGGTGCCGAGATCGAGGTGCGGGTCGAAGCCTTGCAGCGCGGCGACCGGGTGGTGGTCAAACCCGGCCAGCGCATCCCCGCCGACGGCCAGGTGGCATCAGGCAACTCGGCGGTGGATCAGGCGCCCATCACCGGCGAATCCATGCCGGTGGACAAGCAGCCGGGCGACAAGGTATTCGCCGGCACGGTCAACGGCGAAGGCATGCTGACGATCGAGGTCACCAAGCTGGCGCAGGAGAGCACGCTGGCGCGCATGGTTACGATGGTGGCCGAGGCGCAGACGCAGAAGTCTCCCACCCAGCGCTTCACCGACCGCTTCGAGCGCATCTTCGTACCCGTCGTGCTGGGGGGCGCCGTATTGCTCATCGTGCTGCCGCCGCTGTTCGGCTTTCCTTTTGCGGAATCCTTTTACCGCGCGATGGCCGTGCTGGTGGCGGCCTCCCCCTGCGCGCTCGCCATCGCCACCCCGTCGGCGGTGCTGTCCGGCATCGCGCGCGCCGCACGCGGCGGCGTACTGATCAAAGGCGGCGTGCATCTGGAAAATCTGGGCGTGCTCACAGCCATCGCCTTCGACAAGACCGGCACCCTGACCATCGGCAAGCCCAAAGTGACCGACGTCGTCGTCATCAGCGGCGACGAAGCGCGTCTGCTAACTACTGCCGCCGCCGTGGAAAGCCGTAGCGCCCATCCGCTGGCGCAGGCGGTGGTGACGGAGGCGAAGGGTCGCGGTTTAAGTTGGGATGAAGCCGGGGAAGTCGAAGCCGTGACAGGAAAAGGCGTGCGCGCTGAATTTGGCGGGCAAAAAATAGCCATTGGTAACGCCAGGCTGTTTGAAGGCGAAGCCATCCCCGAAGTGGTTCAGCAGCACGCAGAGCGCCTGCAGACAGAAGGCAAAACCATCATGCTGATCCAGGCGGACGGACAGTTCCTCGGCATCTTTGCCTTGGCCGACACGCCGCGCGAGGGCGTAAAGCAGGTGCTGGAGCGTCTGCATCAGACCGGCATCCGCAAGACCATCATGCTTACCGGCGACAACGAGCGCGTGGGCCGCGCCATCGCCGACGCGGTGGGTCTAGACGAAGTGAAAGCCGGCCTGTTGCCGGAAGACAAGGTCAAGGCCATGGAGGAACTCGCGCAGCGCTACGGCCAGGTAGCCATGGTCGGCGACGGCGTCAACGATGCGCCGGCGATGGCGCGCGCCACCGTCGGCATCGCCATGGGCGGCGCCGGCACCGACGTGGCCTTGGAAGCCGCCGATGTCGCGCTGATGGGCGACGATCTTTCCAGACTGCCGTTCGCCGTGGCCTTGAGCCGCGCATCGAAGCGCATTATTCGCCAGAACCTGTGGGTGTCCCTGGGCGTGGTGGCCTTGCTGGTTCCCGCCACCCTGTTCGGCTGGGCGGGGATCGGCGTGGCAGTGCTGATCCACGAAGGATCGACCGTGGTTGTAGTGGTGAACGCCTTGCGTTTGCTGGCCTATCGTGGATGAAATGAGCAACGCACGTTCGGTCATCTGGCCCGCCCTCGTCGCTGGTCAAGCTGCTGGTCGGCGAGTTGCCGACCTTGTTGCTGGCCGGGCTGCTCTATATGGGCTGGCAACCGGGGAATGGCGCTGGCTTGCCGGTGCCATCGTCTTCGGCGGACTGCTGCTGGGGCCGGTGCTGCTGGTGTTCGGCCTCACCCATACCGATGCGGGCGCCGCCTCCCTCATGCTCAATCTGGGCGGTGCTCACGGCCGTGCTGGCCTGGGTGATCTTCAAGGAAAACGCCGACCGCCGCATCGTGCTTGGGATGCTGCTCATCGTCGCGGGCGGCGCGGTACTCGTCTGGCCCGGCGCCAACAACGAGTGCCCGGACTGGATCGGCCCTCTGGCCATCGCCGCCGCCTGCTTGTGCTGGGCACATCGACAACAACCTGACGCGCCGGGTTTCCGGCTCGGACGCCCTGTTCCTTGCCGGGGCAAAGGGCTGGACGGCAGGCGTCGTCAACACCAGCCTCGCCTTGTTATTGGGGGCATCTGTGCCGGCCTGGCCTACCGCAGGTGTGCGCAGTACACCAACATCTGCTCTGCCGCATACCGATCCCTAGCGTCTCTCATTCGGAGCGTCCGCTTAGGCTCGGCAGCGGACTGAAGCGACGGCTTGCCTCATGGTCCGCTTAGGCCGAGGAGCGCTCATTGATGGCGATATTTTCAAGGTCCGCAATCTGTGGCGCTGCTGCCGCTCGTTTTGGTAATTTCAGCGAACCGTGATCGTCAGCACCTGGCCCGTAGTGACGGTTGAGCTAATGCTCCCTCAAACAACCTCTGAAACATGATGCTTGCACAGACTACGTGCAGGCGGTTGACGTGTCTCCCAAAATGGGAGATATTGGTGTTAATGAGGGTCATCGCAAAGAGCAGTCTAAAGAACTTTTGGGGCAGGCCCGGCTGCGGTGATGCGCGTGGCCCGCTGCACAGTTGGTACGACGAGGCAGTCAAGGCGACCTGGAAATCACCACAGGATGTCAAGGACCAGTACGCCAGTGCCAGCATCTGCGGCAACAACCGCGTGGTGTTCAACGTGGGCGGCAACAAGTACCGCCTGGTGGTCGAAATGCAGTACCGGGCGGGCATCGTCTGGGTAAAGTTCGTCGGTACACATGCCCAGTACGACCGCATCGATGTGGAGAATGTAAATGACTATTAAACCGATCCGAAACGACGACGACCTGAAGGCGGTGTTCCGCCGGCTCGAATCCATCTTCCAGGCCGAGGAGCAGACCCCGGAGGCGGACGAGCGGGACGTGCTCGTGACGCTCGTCGAGGCCTATGAGAACAAGCACTATGACTTCGGCCCGGCCGACCCCGTCGAGGCCATCAAGTTCCGGATGGAGCAGCAGGGTCTGACCGCGCGCGACCTCGAGCGTTTCATCGGATCGAGCGGCCGGGTCTCCGAAGTGCTCAACCGCAAGCGGCCCCTGAGCCTGCGCATGGTCAAGCAACTACATGACGGATTGAATATCCCCTACGAGAGTCTGCTAGCCGAAGCTTCTTGATTACCGAGGCGCGTCGATGGCACCCGCCTTCACCCGCCACATTTGCGTCGACTATTCCGGTGTCCAGACACCCAAGGCCAGTCTGAAGGGGCTTCGAGTCTATTGCGCCAACGGCGGTTTTTGCTGCCGAAGGGGTGCAGGCTTTCGAGCCTGTTAAGTCGCCCGGCCAAGTATTGACACACCATCTGAAAATTGGCAACCTAAAGCCTGTTTTGTTGGCTCATGCAGCCCGATTGGCTTCCCGTAAGGAGCCGCCTTTTGCCGCAAGGCGCGCATAAAAAGCCGTTCAGTTCCTGAAAACGGCGGGTCTTCGGATCTGGAATTCCATCGCAGTTCAACCACCCCATGGGGAGCCACGCTCCCTTTGGGGAAAGTGCTCCCCTTTTTTATTTTTAAGGAGAGCATTATGTCTGAATCCAAATTCTACGATCTTCATGTCACTGGCCTTGGCTACCTGAACCGTGTTCGCATGGTCAAGCCCAACAAAGGTGAAACATTCCTCGCTTGCTCCATTTCCGCTCTCCGTGGTGAGTGGAACAAGGACGGCTCGATCAAACCTGAGTCGACTAAATTCGATGTGCGGGTTTATGGTCAGGACGCGATCAAAGCGATCGAGGTGCTCAAGCCGCATGGCGATGAGAAACGGAAAGTAATGATCCAGTTCAAGCTGGGTGACATCTACCCTGAAGTGTTTATCTACGAAAAAGACGTGGGCACGCGCAAGAAGGGTGATACCGGTGTGATGATCAAGGGCCGCTTGCTCAAGATCACCAATGCCTGGGTGGACGGTAATCCGGTTGTCCTGCCTGCAGGCTCTTCGCAACAGCAAGAGGCTGCAGCAGGCGGCCAGTAACGTCCAGCTTCACAAACCCGACCGGGGAGTTTCACGCTCCCCGCCGGGTGTCGTGGACTCCCCGGTTTTCATTTTGAAAACCAGGAGTCCACGATGAAAGAAGCTTTTCTGAAAGTTCTGTTCGATTTGCGCATCATGAGTCTGTGCGTGATGGTGTCACAAGTCATCGCCTTGGCGAGCACTCTGTCGAATTGATGGAGTCAAACTGAAAACCTCCTGCGTGGGGTTTTCACCAGAGGGCCAACCCTCCGGTGAAAACCCCGCAACCAACCAGGAGACATCCATGAGTCACCAACTCTCACTAAACTTCCTTCAATTGATGGCCAAGGCTGAAGTGCCGATCGAGGACGCGAGGTGGTTTCACTGCATCGCGCGTCGTCGGGGTTTGCTTCGTGAACAGGATGTACTCCGGTTCCGTCGCATCCAATCCATCCTGGCTGATAGAATCTGTTTCGGTTGATGGAAGAGGAAACGCCCAGCCTCTGGGTGTTTACCCAAGCGGGCCATGCCCGTTTAGGTAAACCCAGTTTCTCGTTTGCTGAGTACAGCAGGATTGGCGGCCTAAGCGCTGGCTTTTAGTCCGGGCAGCCCCTCATACCGGATTGGGATTCCTCCGCAGGTTTCCCAGGGGTTACATTGGCGACGGATGCATCCCCATCTGCTTGCCTCATCCCTGAGACGGACCGATAACCCGTCTTCCCTACACCCGCCAGAAGGCTTGCCCGAGACCAGGTTTCGGGCAAGCCTTCTGGGCATCGATCAGATCATGGGTTGTGACGGCCAGAACGGTCACGGCTTTTGCGGTTTGCCGCATCCCAAAATTCGCGCCGAGCCCCTCAGTGCGGCGCGTCGCTTCCTATATGGAAGAATTGAGCAGGGGTTCCATTACCAACCACATTGAATCATGACCAACCCATCCTGCCCCGCGAGCGGGGTATCCAAGAGAACTGGCCATCTTGGATAAGCCGTTTGCCAAAGTTTCACTGCTGGCTGTCAGTATCAGCTCGACCGATGCGCGTCATGCATCGCCCTTGAATGCCGTTCAGTTCCTGAAAACGGCGGGTCTTCTGACCTGGAATTCCATCGCAGTTCAACCACCCCATGGGGAGTCACGCTCCCTTTGGGGAAAGTGCTCCCCTTTTTTTCTGTTTTTTTAAGGAGAGCATTATGTCTATTCGCATCAATGGAACGCTTGTAATCAAGGAAATCAAAGGTGCCAACGGCAAGTTCTGCGTCGGTGACCTGACCACCCCGATCGGAGAATTCAAGGTCAAGGAGTCCATCCTCGATCAGTTCTCGGAAGGCCGATACGAGGGTGAGTTTCTCGTCGAGAACTTTTACCTCAGTTCGTATATTTGGCGCGGCAAATCGACCACCGACATTCGTGCGAAGGTAATGGAAATATTCCTGGACACGGTTGATGAGGGCAAGATTGAGGACGTGCCGAGCGAACCCGATCCAATCGCCACAGAGCCCACAGCGGCAGCGAATCAAACCGGTCCATCCGATATTCCTGTTCCAGCTGCGCTGGTTCAGGAGCATGAAAACCAGGACCCGGTTTTCCAGGAGTTGCTGGAATTGTTTGGGGCCGATCTTGCCGACCTTGTCTGGGTTAGCAAGGACGTGAAACTTGATCCCACTGTGGATCGAGCTGTCTTCCGCAGCCAGCGTGACCGTCTGAAGGAGATGGGCTACGTGTTCGATGCAAAAACCCAAGGATGGTCCAGGAAGGAAAAGTAATCATGAAATCGAGCAAGCCTCCTCAGGCTGAGATTCTTACCATCACAGTTGACGATTTCCGTGCCCAACAGGCTGAGGAAGTCGCCAACGATGTGTTCCTTCAGGCAGAGCAGATTCTGCGAAGTTTGGGGGATACGGGCGGTGGAAGAGCGTTGGCCAGGCTCATCAAGGCGTTGCACGGTGAAGGTGGGTTGAAATTCAATGACCTCCTGCCCCTGGACAGTGGGAACCGCTCGATTGCGTTGGCGCTCATCAAGGAATTCCTGGATGAGTGCCGTTCATTTGATGAGTGGGAGTCACTGGCCGAATTGGCTGATCGTTGCGTATTTCATGGGATGTAGTGCCATGAAGCAAGTTTCTTGAAAGCTTGAGTCCGGGCAGTCCCTGAAACCGGAACGCCTCGCAAGAGGCCGGGATTTAATTTCTTCAACCACCCCATGGGGAGTCACGCTCCCTTTGGGGAAGGTGCTCCCCTTACTTTTTATTAAGGAGAGCAATATGTTATTTGGCCTTGGCATTACCGTCACAGAAGCCGCTCGCCAGCTTGGCATCAAGGACCCAGATGGTTACGGGATTATCCTGGCGACGACAGACGTTGATTATGTGGATGCAGCAGAAGCCTTCCAGGCGGAGTGTGGGGAAGAGTGCCATCTTGAGAGGGATGACTTCGAGGCTGCAATTGAAAGGCAGATGAAAAATGGCCGACTTGCAATGGGCTTCCTGTTCATCGGAATGGCCAAGATCGACACTGGTACGAAAAAACCTGTTCCCGGTACTGAGTCCTATGGTGTCGTGTGCCTGCCTGGTCAATTCAGCTGGGTAAAAACAAAGGACGCGCTTCCTGGCGAGCAACAGCCAGTGGTCGTGATCACTGCGTCAGGGGCGATGTCGTTCGGCCGGATGATCGAGGGGCGGTTCTGCGAGTACCACCCTGACGTAGACCGCTTTGTTGATAGTGAAATGGAATGGGGCTGCCCCCGGGGTATCCAGCATTGGATGCCGATTGATCGGCCTCTGACCTGATTTTCATTTAAAGCCCCCGCCAGGGGGCTTTTCTCGAACACGCGGCTGCGGCCGGCGTGTTGGAGAAAGGCTCCGGGCCTTTGAAGTGTTTCACTGCTGGCTGTCAGTTTCAGCCCGACCGATGCGCGTCATGCATCGCCTTATGAGTCCGGTCAGTCCCTGAGGCCGGAACGCCTCGATGTCCTCACAAGGACATGGAGACCGGGATTCAATTCATCAACCCAGCGGGGCGTTTTCACTCCCTCTTGGGGAGTATGTCCCTTCATCGAAGGAGAAAGGTGTGTACGGTCAACTGGCAAGACAGTGGTGCAAATTAGAGCTACCGCTTCAAGTGCTTCATAGTAATTCGGGCTTCTATATCGGCACGGCCGATGGGGATGGCCCTGTTTCAAGAGAGGGCGTTGAGTATTTTCAGACGCATGCCACTGCTCAGCAGGCACTGCAGGATGGTACCTGGACGCAGGACGTAATTCTTTAAGCTGGAACGCTTCTTCGGAAGCCGGAATTCAATTTGTTATTTCAACCCAGCGGGGTGCAACCACCCCGCACTGGGTTCGGCTGCCTCCGCGTTTATATTTAGGAGAGCAGCGCTATGAATTTCCGTACCCGCAAGGTATCCGAGATTGACGTGGATGGATTGACCGCCGAGTTGAGCTTCGAGCCTTCCTGCCTCATGAGCTACGTGGAACACAAGATCGAAAAACAGGGTGGCATGGTCGCAGTTGGCTATCTTGTTGACGATCATGATGTGGAAAATCCCTTAGACGACTGTGACGGAATGGGACATATTTATTCTTCGCACCGTCATTCTGGCCAGCACGCCAAGATGCAAGCCGTACTTGGCCTGGACTCGAACTGGCAACGTGATTTGTCCCTTCGAGTGGTCGAGCGCGAGGCGGAATCTGCCTTGAAGGAGTTGGTCAGAATCAGGTTCCAGGTAGATCTGGTTGCGTTCATCCTTGAGTGCGCCAATAACAATGGAATGAGCCGCGATCAGGCGATTGAGTACTTCGTCGTGGACTTCACAGGCCAGATTCCCTATCACCGGGAAACCTGGCTTACTGAAAAAGTGCGTGAGCTTGTCACCTGGGATAGCTTTCTTGATGAGGCTTGGCAATTAGCCAGACTGTCAGGCCAAGTAGGCGATCCCCACACCGTCATGCTCGATTGTTATGAGCATGGTGGCCAGGTTTGGTCGGTGACAGGCTCGGGACAGCAGTGTCTGTTTGATACGGCTCGCGGTGCTGGTGTTTGGGTGCCAGAGAGACAGAAGCGAATCGTGGCCACATGTATGAATGGCGAAGAACGGCAGTATTTCTTCGACAAAATGGTCGAGATTGCGGCCACTGTCGAAGGTATGCCGGTCACGTACCAGCAAGATGGCAAGGGCGACGAGGCCATTGCGCACCTTCACTACTTTCTGGGTGATTGCCACTGGTACATCACCGAGAAGGACAGGGAAGGGGAGGTCGAGCAGGCTTTCGGATAAGCGGACTATCGTGGGTGAAGGACAGGAGAAGCAGGTGAGAACCTATGCAGCCTGTCCGAGGTGCGGCGCTTTGCTGGTGGATGACGAGGGCAACCCCTTGCCAGCGACCTTGGCTGAAAACAGGCTCAATCAGACGCGATCCTATTGCACCAATCAGCAGTCGGTGAGGCGGGTAGGGGCGCTAATGACAGGCTTCTTGCCTTCACCGACCTTGTGATCACCCGACACCCTCGTTTCTCGGGTGGAACCTGGAATGCAGCGCAACCAACCGCTTGGTCGCAACGAATGTGTATATCTGGGTTGTACTGATGCACGCATGCCCCAAGAGCTCCTGGATTACTCGTAAATCGGCTCCAGCGTCCAATAAGTGCGTGGCAAAGGCGTGCCGGAGGCTGTGAGTACTGAGGGGTCTTTTGATCCCTTTGTTTGAGGCGTGCTTCTTCACTACCAGGCGGAGTACGCCCGTGCTTATTTTCTTCCCGCGAACCGAGAGGAACACATGATTGCAAAGGTAGTCCCGTCTCAGGGCGGGTCTTGACCTACTCAGATACAGATCGAGCCAGAATGCAGCCTCTTCACCATAAACCACCAGCCGCTCCCTGTTTCCTTTTCCGCAAACTCGAATCACCCGGTTTTTGAAATCAAAGTCTTCGAGCTTGAGATGGGATAACTCGGTGGCCCTTATACCGGTCGCATAGAGCAATTCGAGCATGGCCTTGTCACGCAGGCCTTGGTGAGAATTGAGATCAGTAATATCAAGCAGTGACGCCACCTCATCCTGTGTCGGCGTGTTCGGGAGGCGGTGGGGTATTTTGATCTTGCCAAGGCGCATGGTCGGGTCCTTCGCAACCTGCCCATTGGTCGTGAGATATTGGTAAAACCGACGGAGCGAAGCGGTATAGCGAGCCACGCTCCGAGCGCTGATCTTTCTCTCCAGCAGGCTTGCCAGCCATGCCTCAATGTCCAGATTCTGGGCCTGGAGTAGCGACTGGCCGTTATGCTGGGTCAGCCACGATCCGAAATTGACCAGATCCGCCCGATAGGCGTCGATGGTCCTGTCGGCGAGACCATGAACAAGCCATAACTCATTGCTGAACTGCTCCACGGATGGGAGCAGGGAATTTGATTTTGCGGAGCCCATTTATTTTGCCTTTCTTGGTTTAGCCCCTTCGGCTCCGCAACTGCAGGGGTAAATTTTCAGCTTATTATTTTCGCCGCCACTCCCATGACGGTATTGCATTCAAGTTAGCTCATCCCGTGTGCATTCCTGAATCGTTTTCCGTTCGTGCCTAGAGGCACGATCCACAACAGACTTCAAATTTTGGTTCTTCATCAATTCCACTGTGAATTTTTCCACAATGTTTGAGAATTCGGGTTTTCAAACTGACTGCCGCCACCATGAAAGACACCACCCTGTACGAACACCTTCTTGGACTGAAGTCGCCGTGGTCGGTGAGGTCGGTTGATCTTTCGCTGGCGGAACAGCGCGTGGTGGTTGAAGTCGTACTCAAGCCCGATCAGGTGTGGGCAGACCCCACCGACAGCACCAAGCGGGCGCACATCAACGGTTGGCACGAACGCCAATGGCGGCATCTGGATACCTGCCAGCTTGAGACCATCATCAAAGCGCGCGTCCCCCAACTCAAATACAGTGACGGCAGCGTCGAAGAACTGACTGTGCCTTGGGCGGAACGCTACAGCCGCGTCACCCTGCTGATGGAAGCCTTTGTAGTCAAACTGCTGCAAGTCTGCCCCACCACCCAAGGTGTGTGTGGATTCACGCGGCTTGCCTGGAGCACCGTCAACGACATCATGGTGCGTGCGGTCGAACGCGGCATGCTGCATCGCACTGAAGACGACATCCCCCATCTGGGGCTGGACGAGAAGAGTTCCGAACGTGGTCACACTTACGTCAGCATCCTGACCGACATTGACCGCTCGCGCGTGCTTGACCTGGTGCCTGAACGCAAATTGGAAGCGGCTAAAGGCTTGCTGGAAACACTCAGTCCGGCGCAGCGTGATGGGGTCAAAGCGGTGGCCATGGATATGTGGCCTGCTTTCATGAGTGCAGCCCAAGCGTGCATCCCGCAAGCCGACATCGTGCATGACCGGTTTCACGTTGCCAAATACCTCGGTGATGCAGTCGATGCGGTGCGCAAACAGGAACACCGCAGCCTGTTGCAAGCGGGCAGTTCGCCGCTGACCGGTAGCAAGTGGGCGTGGCAGAAGAGCTATGCCGATGGGCGCAGCGCCGAGGCGGTTGCATTTCGTGTCCTGAACCAGCAGACCCTCAAGACCAGCCGCGCCTGGCGCATCAAGGAAACGTTCAAGGAATTCTGGCGCTATCGCTACACAGGCGCGGCCAAACGCTTCTTTGATGCATGGTCTGACAACGCGATGCGCAGCCGTCTCGATCCGGTCAAGAAGGTGGTCAGGATGCTCAGGCGGCATGAGGCCGGTCTGCTCAACTACAGTCGGCACAGAATCAGCAACGCCTGCGCCGAAGGATTCAATAGCGCGATCCAACTCATCAAAGCCAACGCCCGAGGGTTTCGTAATTTCGCCAACTATCGAGCACGAATTCTGTTTCATTGTGGCAAGCTGGATATGCGCTTAGGCTGATGGGAAATCACAGTGAATTCGACGATGAACCCAAATTTTAATATTTCATGACGTGCCATGCCACCCCCAGCCTGATGAGCAGGTTGGTATAAGACTCTTCGTGCCTTCTGACGTCTAACCTCAAGGGCTGTTGTCATTAAGGCAAGGTGGCAGGCTTCTTCTGCCGACTTGCCTTCCTGTTTGTTCGATCATTCATGGTCTTAACGATGTCCGATATATGTATACAATTAACGGACATGGAGCCAGTCATCAAATCGCAGGTGGTGCAACGCATCAACCAGGCCCCGGCAGCCAAAGTGTGGACGCCGGTGGATTTTCTCGACCTGGGTAGACGCGACGCGGTGGATAAAACGCTCCAGCGCATGGTCGCCAGCAATGATCTGCGTCGCATCGACCGAGGACTGTACGACCAGCCCCGGATGAATTCCCTCACCGGCCAGCCGACCGCCCCCGATTATCGCAGCGTGATCGATGCCGTCGGTCGTCGCGACCAGGTGCGCGTAATGATTGACGGGATGACCGCCGCCAACGATCTGGGCCTCACCAATGCGGTGCCGGGGCAGGTCATCGTAAATACGGATGGTCGGCTGCGGCCGATCCAGTTGGGCAAATTGACCCTCCAGTTCAAACTGACGGCGCCAAGCAAACTCTACTGGGCAGACCGTCCAGCTATGCGGGTGGTGCAAGCCCTGTACTGGCTGCGCGATGGCTTGAGGGATGACGTCCAGGTCGATCAGGATGCGATTCAAGCCAAGCTCATTCGGCTACTGCAGGACTCCAGCCAGGGAAGCGCGATTCGTGATGATCTGAGATCCGGTTTACACACTGTGCCGTTGTGGATGCGACAGTGGATTCGCGATCTGCTTGCCTGGTCCGAACAGGCAAGCACCAAGGCTTCACCGTGAACGCCGGCTCTCTTCGTATCATCGCAGTCTCTCCCGAGGATCGTCGCGGCCTGTTCCTGGCGACCGCCAACCGGCTCGGCACACTGATCCAGAATGTGGAGAAGGATTTCTGGGTATCCGGGTTCAGCGTTCTATCGTCTGCCAGAGTCCAACATAATTGGCATGGTCATTCAGCTGCCCCTGCTGCCCGGTTGTGTTTCGATTTTCAGGCTGTCATCCAGTAGCAGAAACAGCGTCTCGTCGTCCGTCGACGTGTAAATGCTGGTGGTTGCCACGCTGGCGTGTCCGAGCAGGCGCTGGATCATGTTGACCGGCATCGTCTCTGCGGAATGTGCGCCGCGCGTGTGTCTCAGCCAGTGCGTCGAGGCTTTCGCCATCTTTTTGGCATCGTCATGATGCCCCTGCGTGGCAAGCGCTGCAGCCGCTTCCCTGAAGAACGTCTTCAAGGCCTTGTATAGCGTCGTGGGATCCAGGGTGCCCGTATCCTGCCCAAGCCGCAGCCGGGCGATCATGGGAATGTCTTCAGGATTATCCAGCGGGTCGGCATTGAGGCCCCGCCAGGCCAGGTAATCGCGTAATGCATCCATCACCATGCCGGGCATCGGGACTGCCCGCCATTTGCCCCCCTTGCCGAGCACTTTCAGCATCCAGCGGACACCCAGGTCACGCTTGAGCGGGACCGAATAGAGTCTCCCCAAACGGGCATCCACCAGTTCGGTGAGCCGTAACCCCGTGGCATAGGCAAAGGGGAATACGAAGCGCAAGCGCCGGACGGATTCATCCATAGGCTGTCTGTGCAGAAACTCCATGAGAAATGCCCACTGGCTGCGTGTGAACGCGTGCGTCAGTTCCAAATCAGGCGCGGTGGCCACGTCCATCACCCGCTGTGGCGGCGGCACGCCGTCCCATGGATTGCTGTCGAGGTAACGCACCTTGGCAAGCCACTCGAACAGGGATTTGAGGATGGTGTGGGCCTGGATTTGGCTGCGCAGCGAGGCAGCTCCTTCGAATGGCCGCCAGTTGGCCGACCAGCGCGGTGTGCTGCGTTTTCCCATCCAATCCGCCTGGGGGAGGCGCCATGGCCATGCCGCGGGCAATGTGCGGCCGAGCCCACCCAGCCAGTCCCGGTAGGCAACGGCATCCGCGATCGACAGCGACGACAGGGCGCATCCGCGCTCCATCACTGACCAGATCAGGAGGCGCTCTGCCTCGCGGCGATAGGCGCGCTCGGTATGCGGATTCGAAGCGCGCGCTTTCAGCCAAGCCTGGATCGCCTGATAGTCATTGTCAGCATTGATGCGGTTGCGGCCGAGGCATCGGTTCTCGCCAACCGAGCCGTCCAGCTCCGCCGGCGTCGAGAATGACTCCAGCGGCATGATGGCGGTGACTGAGGGCCGGGTCAGTTCGATCGGCGACAGCGACCGCAGCGGGGCGAGACCCTGTGGCGCCATCACACCCAGACTGCCTTCGTGGGTGGCAAGCCAGGTCACGAGCCGGCGCGCCCCTTTTTCGCCGAGGCGGGGGACGGACACCCACCAGCGGTAGCCCTGCGTGCGGACGCGCTGATGCAGCGCCTCGATGGTGGGGACGCCGGCGAGGATGAGCCTGGCAGCGAGTCGATCGTCAAACCAGGCGGCAACCGGATCCTGCGGCTGCGGATCGGTGGCGAGCAGTTCCTCCACCCACACCAGCGCCGCCAGTTGGCGTTCGACCAGACGGGCGTAGCGTCTCGCGCGGCGGTCGATGCTCTGCGGATGGGCCTCGACGTACATCGCGGCCAGTTCCTTCTCCGAATAGAAGTGATCGGGGTCGTGTGCTTCGCGGAAGGTTTCGAGCGAGGGGAGGGCGGTCGTTGACCGTACTGCCTCGGGCAGGATGCCCAGCGGCAGGCGCAGCAGCCGGGCCAGCGCATGTCGGCCATGCCGGCGGGCAGCCATCGTCAGAGTTTGCTGGATCCAGGCCAGCGTGGAGCGCGCGATGCGCTGATCGAGGCCGGATTCGAGATAGCGGTCCGCTGCGACCTTGAGGTCGAGGCCCTGCAGCCAGCCGCGGTAGAAGGCGAGGTGGTGACGCCCGATTTTGCGAGTGGATTCCATGGCTAACTGGCTGAAATCAAGAAGAAACAAGAAATATAGGTCACAGATCCTTGAGTTGAATCAGAAAAACAGCATTCTTGATAATTGACCTTATCATGAATTACATACAATCTTGGGGGTCGATCGCTGGCTGGCCGAAACGAGCTATTACTGTGTCCGCCTTGGACAGGATTTGCGGGGCGACTGGGTGCTGACCTGGATGTGGGGTGGCGGCGACCTATCACGCTTCATTGAAGAAGCAGTACGGGCACACATCCTCGAACTGACGGCCGAGCAGGTCAAGACCACCAATGCCAATGTGAGCGAAGTAGATTTGACCTCCATGGTCGATGAGGCGCTCCAGTGGGCTCGTAAGAACTGATGCGCGGGTTGTTCTGGATAGCAACATTCTGTTCAGCGCTCTGATCTCTCCGCATGGGGTTCCCGATGCGATCTATCGTGCCTGGCGTGCTGCGCGCTTCGAGGTGGTGACATCACGAGCGCAGCTCGACAAAATTCGCCGAGCCAGTCGTTATCCCAAGCTCCAGGCTGTTTTACAGCCTGCCAAAGTAGGGGTCATGGTCAACAATTTGCAGCGTGCCGTGGTACTGGATCGCCTGACCATCGAGGTTGAAACCGATGATCCTGACGATGCATTTCTGCTAGCCATGGCTATGGCCACGGCTAGCGATGCGGACTACCTGGTGACAGGTGATCGCCGTGCGGGCTTGCTGCAACGCGGGCATGTTGGGCGCACCCGGATTGTTACGCCCGCCGTTTTTTGCGCCGAGGTGTTGTAAGTGCTCTCCGCTGATGCCATCAAATCCACCGCATTAATACCGAGAGTTATGCGCTATGCATCAGGCCCGAGATGATACACATTCAATGAAACTGCACCGGGTAGCTGCCATTTAAGTCGGTGCGGGCTGTGCAGTTAGAACTGACCGAGCAGCCCCGAGATTCTGTCTCCACCTGGATCACCAAGGTACAACCCAGGCAGAATCATGCCCCACCTGGACCCAACGCATCATCGAGCCCCGCCGGTGTTAGGTACGCGGCCTTGCCAGAAGCCCCACCAGCGCCGCCGTGGCAAGCGCGGCGCTCGCGTGGAAGGTCGCCGCCGGCCCGAATACCGTCCAGAGCCATCCGGCGATGACGCTTGCGGCGAGCAAGGCTACTCCGGTGACGAGGTTAAACACGCCGAAGGCCGTGCCGCGCAGATCGGCCGGCGCGGCATCGGCCACGAGTGCCGACAGCAGCCCTTGGGTCGCACCCATGTGCAGGCCCCACAGGGCCGCGCCGGCACCCACCAGCCAGACGTTGCCGGCCAGAGCCAGGATGAGGTCGGCGGCGATGATGCAGCCCACGCCCGCTGCCAGCAGGCTGCCACGGTGGCGCCTGAAGGCCACGCCGAACATCGTCGCGCCCGGCATTGGTCGGGGCCGAGCCCGGAACATCCCTTGCCTGCGGCGGAAAACGCACCAAACTCCGCATGCCATCAGTCTTTGGCGAACTCGAGAGTGTGATTCGCCGGTGCATCAGGAAACACTTCAAACCTGGCATATCTCAGTCTCTGGTTATCACATATATCGCTGCCGCCGCCACGACGATCGCAATCACCATCATGACTATCTCGGAACCGAAGCCGAAGCCATATTCGGACAGGATCCCCCAGATGGTCGTCTGCACACTGTCGGGAGCTTGAATGGAGAACAAGGCAGGTCCAACATCAAACCCCGGAAAAGTGAACCCGGATTCCTGTACGGGAACCGCGACAAGGCAAATATTGAGCATCATCCAGCCCCCACCAGCTCGATAAGCGTAAGTTCGGGCGGCGTACCGAGCCGCATGGGCGGCCCCCAAGTGCCGGTACCGCGGCTCACGTACAGGTGGCCGTGAGGGGTGAGCGACGTGAGGCCGTTGCGCATCCGATAGGCTATGCGTACCAACAGGCCGAAGGGAAAGATCTGCCCGCCGTGGGTGTGGCCGGAAAGCTGCAGGTCGAAAAGCCCCAGGCTGTTGCGGTCCACTACCGGCTGGTGTTTGAGCAGCAGGGTAAAGCGCTCGCGCGGTAATGCGGACAATAGTGCTTTCTCGTCGGTACGGACGGGCACACCCATCCATCTCCCGGCCGGATCGTCCACGCCGGCGATCGTGAGCACACCCGCGAGCGATGCGGCTTCGCCGCGCAGGACGGTGAAGCCGGCGCGCGCCGTGAAATCGAGCGCCCGGTCAGCCCCGACAAAGAACTCGTGGTTGCCGGTCACGGCAAACTTGCCGAAGCGCGGATGCAATTCCTGGAACAGCCGGGTCAGCCCGTCCAGATGATCGCCCTGACCATCGACCAGGTCGCCGGTCGAAACCAGCAGATCGGCATCAAGCGCTTGTATTTGCGCCACGATCCGGCGCAGTTGGCGCGCGCCGATCAGATCGCCGAGGTGCACATCGGCGATCTGGACAATCTTCAATGGGCTCGATGGGCCAAAAGCAGCCGGCAGCTTCGTGGTGCGCAGGCGGATGCGCTCCACGCGGACCACACGCGCCTCGAAATAGCCGTACACGGTTGCGCCTAATGCCAGGGCCGTGGTGGCGTAAAAGAGGGATGAATCCGTGAATCGCAAGGCGCCGGGATTCCAATGCAGCACAGTGCCGACATAGGCTGCCAACAGCCCGAGCACGTCGAATGCCAGCGCGATCCAGAAAAACAGGAATATGAAACCCATCCAGATATAGCCGACCCACGCGCCGACCCAGACCAGCGCATGCCACTGGCGTTGCTCCAGCCACCAGACGATGAGCGGCAACAAGGTCATCAGCGCCATCCAGGCCGCAACGGCGAGACCGCCGACCGGTGCAAGGCCCAGAGCGGCCTCTAGCTTGGCGAAGACATACGCATGCATCCCGCCATAGAGCAGGAAAAAAATGGACAGCATGGCGACCATGGTGCTTGATGCGCCGGTGGCGCTGTTCGCATTGCGGTCTTGCGCCATCGAAGCCTTTCTTATCCGAACTGCCGCTTGAAGCGCCAGACGCCGAAGCCGAAGATCACCATCCCCAGCAGCGCCAAGCCCAGCAGCGAATCCCACAGCACATCCAGCCCCGCGCCTTTCAACAGGATGCCGTAGCCCATCTCGATGAAGTAGTAGAGCGGCGAGAGAAACATCGCTGTGCGCATCCCGGCGGGCATGGCTTCCGGCGGGGTCCAGGCGCCGGAGAGAAAGATCATCGGCATCAGCACGAGGATCGCGAGCATGGCCGCCTGGGCGAGGTTACGGCTCAGGGTGGCGATGTAGAGGCCCAGACCCGCCGTGGTGAAGGTGTAGAGCGTGGTTACGGCGAAGAAAAGCGCGAGGCTGCCCTTCATTGGCACATCGAACATCCCGTGCAGCACGAAGAACAGGCTTACCGCAGTGCCCAGCAGAATCACCAGGGTCATGGCGATGACCTTGGGCAGCAGGATCTGGATCGGCGTCAGGGGAGACACCAGCAACTGTTCGATGGTGCCGCGCTCCTTCTCGCGCACGGCGGCGGCGGCGGGCAGCATGATGGCCATGATGGTGATGACGGTGAGCAGTTCGGCGATGGGCATGAACCAGGCATCTCTCTGGTTCGGGTTGTACCAGACGCGGTGCTGGCTCTGGATCATGGGGACGTTCTGTATCGAACGCTCGGTGACGCCCAGGCGGGAGAGCGCCTGATCGAAACCATACTGGCCGATGATCTGCGCGCTGTAGCTGGCGGCAAGAAAGCCCAGCACGGTATTGCTGGCATCCACCTGCACCTGCACGTCAACCGGCTTCCCCTTCCTGATGTCATGCTCGAAATCGGGCGGGATGTCGAGCACCACCAAGGCTTGCCCCTGATCCAGCAGGCGCTGTCCTTTGCGGTTGTCCAGCACTTCGCCGCCCAGCTTGAAGTAGGGTGGGCGGAAGCGATAGACGAGCTCGCGCGAGGCAGCGCTGTGGTCGGCGTCATGCACCACCACCACGGCGTGATTCAGCTGCATGCTGACGCTGCCCGCCATATAGATGTCGAAGATAAACAGATAGGCGATGGCGATCAGCAGCAGCGTATCGCGCCCGAACTGGATCAGTTCCTTCGCCGTCATCGCTGCGAGTCGCGACCACCACAGGTAAAGCCGCGCGCGGCTTTCTGCCGGGTCGCCGTTCATGATTTCGGCCTCTTGTGAAACATGAGGAAGCTCGCCGTCCACAGCCCGACGGCGTAGATCAGCAGCGCCAGCACCTTGCCCCACAACTGCTCCAGCCCGACGCCCTTGAGAAAACTGCCGAGCACGATGTCGGTGTAATACATGGCGGGGAACAGGTGGGCTTCGAACTGCCCGGCCGCATCCATCGAGGCAATCGGCACCAAAAGCCCCGAGTACAGCACCGACGGGACAATGGTGACGATGACGGTGAGCATCATCGCCGCCACCTGGGTGCGCACGAAGAGCGACACCAGCAGGCCGATGCCGGTGGTGCAGGTCACATAGATCACCGAGGCGAGCAAGAAGAACAGCGGATCGCCTTTGAAGGGCGCGCCAAAGAGTTGCGTGGCCATGAGCCAGAGAATCAGAAAATTGATCACCGAGATCGCCACGTAGGGTGCGAGCTTGCCGATCAGAAACTCGCCGCGCGTCACCGTCGAGGCATAGATGTTGTAGATGGAGCCATTCTCCTTTTCGCGCACCACGCCCAGCGCGGTCAGGAAAGGCGGGGTAATCATCAGCACGAACATCATCAGTACGGCCGCGATGGACCAGACGCTCTTCACCTCCTGGTTATAGAGGTAACGAAGCTGCACCCCGACTGGCTGCGCCATGGCTTTCGCAGTTTCCGCAGACACGCCGAGCCGGCGCGAAATGTAACTTCCCAGCAGTTCGCCGTTGAAAGCTGCGTTGATGGCGACCACGTAACCCTTGCTGCTGGACGTGCGGAACGGGAAGGTGCCGTCGATCAGGGTCTGTACCTCCACCGCCCGCCCGGACATCAGGTTTTCCTGGAAGCGCGGCGGGATAACGATGGCGAGCCGGATGCGGCTGTCGGCGAGCAAGGGTTCGATCTCGCGCTCGCTTGCCACGTCCCCTTTGTAGTCAAAGTAGCGCGAGTCGATGTAACGATGCAGATAATCGCGGCTCATGGCGCTCTTGTCGTGATCGACCACCGCGAACGGGATGTGCTCCACATCGAGGGTGAGGCCGTAGCCGAATATCAGCATCAGGGACGCCGGCACCACGAAGGCCAGAGCAAAAAACAGCCGGTCACGCAGAATCTCGCGCCATTCCTTGTAGGCCAGCGCGACGATGCGACGGATCTTCATGCGGATGCCTCCTGTTGTTCCTGTTGCAGGATGCGATGCACGAACACATCTTCCAGGGTCGGAGTGCGCGGGGCTATGTCACGCAACTGGATGCCCCGTTCGGCAAACAGCGTGCGGATGCGCGCCTCGGCTGCTGTGATATCCCGTGCCAGCAGATGGATGCGTTCGCCGAACAGGGCCGCATCAGAAAATCCCGCCTGCTCTAACGCTTCCAGTGCCGGCAGCACCGGCTCAGCGCCGATGTCGAGCACCTGCCCGGCCTCCTGTTGCAGCGCGGCCTTGAGCGCGGCCGGGGTGTCGTCGGCGATGATGCGGCCGGCGTGCATCAGCGCGAGATGGTCGCAATGTTCGGCCTCGCTCATGTAATGGGTGGTGATGAGAATGGCCACCTGCTCGATGCGCGCCAGATGCACCAGGATCTCCCAGAAACGGCGCCGGCCGATGGGGTCCACGCCAGAGGTTGGCTCATCGAGGAACAAGACGCGCGGCCCGTGCACCAGGGCGCAGGCCAGCGCCAGACGCTGGCGGATGCCCATCGGCAACTTGCTGACAAGCTGGGCTGTGACCCCGGAGAGTCCCGCCAGCGCCACCACGCGGCCAATGCGCTCAGCCAGACGACTGCCCGGCACGCCGTAAATGCGCGCAAACAGACGCAGATTCTCCTGCACCGTCATGTCCTGATACAGGGAAAACGCTTGAGACACATAGCCGATACGCCCTTTGATGGCCAGGCCGGCCCGGCGCATGTCCGCGCCCGCCACCGTACCCGCGCCGCCCGTGGGGGGCAGGATGCCAGTGAGCATCTTGATCGCCGTGGTCTTGCCGGCGCCGTTGGCGCCCAACAGGCCGAAAATCTCCCCTTGGCGTACCTCGAAACTGACCCGGTCGACGGCGCGAAAGTGGTCGAAATCGCGGCTCAGTTCCCGCGCTGCGATGGCGATGCCGTCGCCCTTGGGCGGATCGCCATCCAGCCAGACCTGTGTCTGCCGGGCATCGTCCTGCCCGGCCGGTTGCCGCTGCTGCAACAGGGCGATGAAGGCGTCTTCCAGCTCGGGCGCCACGGCCTGCATCTCGCTCACCATCAGCCCCTCAAGCTGCGCTTCGACCTGCGCACGGGCAAGCTGCGGCGTCGCCCCCGGCACAAACACGCGTAACTTTGGTCCCACCGCTTCCTCCTGCGGGAAGCGCGTTTTTAACCGCAACAAAGCCTCGACCTGCGGCTCGGCCACCAGTTCGACCAGCGCGCCCGGCACCTCGCGCAGGATCGTGTCCGGCTCACCCTCGATCAGCACCCGCCCGTCGAACATCAGGGACAGGCGGTGAAAACGCGCCGCTTCGTCCATATAGGCGGTGGAGACCAGCGCCGTGACGCCGCGCTCGCGCAGCAATTGCGTGAGGATCATCCAGAAATCCCGCCGCGACACCGGATCCACGCCGGTGGTCGGCTCGTCCAGGATGATCAGCTCGGGCTCGTGGATCAGCGTGCAGACGAGGCCGAGCTTTTGCTTCATGCCGCCGGAGAGCTGCTTCATCGGCCGGTCGCGGAAATTGTCCAGGCGCGTCATGGCCAGCAGCTTGTGCTTGCGCTGGGCAAGTTCCGCGGGCGGCACATCGCGCAGTTCGGCGAAGAAATCGATGTTCTCCTCCACCGAAAGTTCGGGGTAGAGATTGAGGCCCAGGCCCTGCGGCATGAAACCGAGCCGGCCCTTGACCCTTTCGGCAGCAGCTTCGGAGTCGATCTTTTCGCCGAAGATGTGAAGCGTGCCGCCATCGAAGGAGAGCACACCGGCGATCGCTTTCATCAGACTGCTTTTTCCTGCGCCGTCGGGGCCGATCAGACCATAGATTTCGCCGCGGTCAATGCTGAGGCTGGCGCCGTCGACCGCCATCTGTTTGCGATAGCGTTTGACGAAATCCTGCACCCGCACGACGGGCGCGTCCTTACCTACCATCGCGGCCTGGCCCATGGCGCGTCCTCTTTCCAGCGGATCACGGCATCGGCCGGCAAGCCGGGCGTGGCGCGATGTTGCGTGTTGGCGTCCAGATAGAGCTTGACCGCGTACACCAGCTTGACGCGCTCATCCGGGGTTTGCACCTCCTTGGGGGTGAACTCGGCCCGGGCGGCGATGTAGCGCACCGTGGCGGACAGGGGCTCGTTCGGAAAGGCATCGGTGTAGATTCGCGCCGGCAAGCCCAGACGCACCTTGCCGATCTCGTTTTCCGGGACATACACCTTGAGATAGAGCCGGTCGAGATTGACGATGTCGAGCAGCGGCGCGCCCGCCGCCGCCACCTCACCCACGTCCACCAGGCGCTGGGTGATGACGCCCGCTGCCGGGGCGCGAAGGGTGAGATCGTCCTGCACGCTTTGCGCCTCGGCCAATGCGGCTTGCCCCTGCTTCAACTGCGCCGCCACTGCCGCCACCTCATCCACTTTGGCTTGAATCCGCTCCCCCCAGGCGAGCCTGAGCCAGTTGCTTCTCGCCGCGCTCGACCTCTTTTTGCGCGGAAATCGCCTGATTTCGCGCCACCTGCCAGGCCAGATCCATCTGCTCGTAACGCCGCCTATCCACCGTGCCGGTCTCCACCAGCCTGCTGAAACGGCTGGCATCGCGCCCGGCCTGCTCCTCGCTGGCGCGCGCCGTGGCCAGTTGGGATCGGGCCAGAACCACAGTGGCTTCGGCAGTCTGTACGATCAGCGGCACTTCCTTTCTCGATACCACCAGCGCGGTTTGCGCCGCCTTCAATTGCGCCTCCATGGCGGCGGCGGCCTGCCGAGCCTGATCGACCCGGGCGCGGGTCTGCGCATCGTCGAGCCTGAGCAGCACCTGCCCCTGCGCCACCCGGTCGCCCTCGCGAGCCAGCAGTTCGGCGATTTTGCCCGGGATTTTGCCGGCCACCGCATAGTGGTCACCCTCGATGCGGCCGTTGGCCTGGATCAGGCCCTCCGGCAGGGGCGGCTGACGCAGCCACAGCCACCCGGCGGCGAGGGCGACGACAGCGATCGCTGCCAGGGCTGCCAGGGCTGCCATCGGCAGTTTGGGCGATAGTTTCATGGTCGGTTTCCTTTTCACATTCTCATATTTCGCCCGCCGCGCGTTTCAGCCGCAGTCCGGCCAGTACGGCGTCGTAGAGTGCATTGACGTGGTTGTTTCGGCTGACCAGGCGCAGCGTCTCCGCCGTGAGTACCTCGGTGTTGGTGGCGAGTCCGTTGGTATAACGATCCCGATTGACCCTGAGGTTTTCCTCCGCCTGCGCAATCGCGCTTTGGGTGACTTCGACACGCTTGCGGGTTTCCTGGATATCCAGCCAGGCCTGGCGCACCTGCAGCTCGATGACGGTAGCAAAATCGTCGCGCCGCTCCTGCAGCGCCGCCTCCTGGCGATTGACGGCATCCGCGCGGTGATTCGCCATGCCGCCGTCGAACAGGTTCCAGCGCGCCCCCAGGGTGGCTGACCACTGCCCCGGATAAACCTGATAACGGTTCTCCTGATAACCATAACCGCCGCTCAGCGCGACCTGCGGCGCGGTTTCAGCGCGCACGGCGGTTGCCTGGTGGCGCAAGGCGCGGATTTGATCAGCCAATGCACCGAGTTCCGGCCGTTGCCTGAGCGCCCGTTCCGTCACGGCGGGCAGAGGATCATTCGCCGTTTGAGGGGCGATCTCGTCCAGCGTAACCCCTTGATCCAGCGGCCGCCCGAGCAGGCGGTTGTAAGCGGCGCGGGTAATATCCACGGCGTTCGCCGCCCGGATCGCCTGCTGTCGAGCGTCAGCCAGGGCGACCTGTGCGGCCAGCAGGTCGTTGCGGGCCACCACACCCTGCTCGAACAGGTTCTGCACATCGGTGGCGTGGGCCTGCAGGCTGGCGACATGGCTGTTGGCCACCGCCAGCCCCTGCGTGGTGCGCAGCACGGTGGTAAAGGCCTCGGCGACGCGCAGCTTGAGTTCCTGCATCTCGCCCGCCTCGCCGTAGCGGGCCGCATTCAGACTCGCCTTCGACGCCTCGATACCGCTTGTAATACGGCCGCCGGTGTACAAAGGCAGCGTCGCCATGGCCCGGTAGGCGTAACTTTCCCGCTGCGCCACGGCAAACTGCTGGGAGGCGCCGCCCAGCTCGACGCGTGAGGTCGGCGCATTGTCGAGTGCGGTATATCCCGCCTCCAGCGACACGCCGGGAAGACGGGCGGCCTCGGCGGCCTGTACCAGGCTGGCAGCGGCGGCGGTGTTTTGCTGCGCCGCCCGCAGGCCGCGATCAGCCGTCAGAGCGGCCTCCCAGGCCTGTTGCAGCGTCTCGGCGCCGGCACTGCCGGAAAGCAGGCAGCCGACTAGAAGCGCATGCCGTAATTGCCCTAGGCGAATGGCTGCGGTTGTCGTTGACATCATGAATTTTCCTCTTTGAGTGTTTCTGCCGCATGGCCTCCGGGCGAGCGGCGTTCGAGCAGTAAATAGAACAGAATTGGTACCACGATCAGCGTCAACACCGTGGCGGCCAGGGTGCCGAAAATCAGCGAGATCGCCAGCCCGCCGAACACGGCGTCGCTGAGCATGACCATGCTGCCGAGGATGATGGCCAATGCGGTCAGGAGGATCGGCCGCAGACGCACCGCCCCCGCCTCCAGAATGGCTTCCCGCAAGTCCATGCCCTGGCGCCGATAATCCAGCACAAAATCGATAATGAGCAGGGAATTGCGCATCACCACACCGGCCAGCGCGATGACTCCGATCATGGAGGTGGCGGTGAAGGGTTGCCCCATCAGCCAGTGCCCCGGAAAAACACCCGCCAGCCCCAGGGGAATCGCGGCCATGGCGACCAGCGGAATGGCGAAGGACTGGTAGTAGGCCACCAGCACCAGATAAATCAAGATAATGGCGATCCCCAGCGCACCGAGCATGTCGCGGTAGGTGTCCAGCGTCATCCGTATCTCGCCATCCCACAGCAGACGGTAGCCGTCGATGGTGTCCGGTATCGCGGGATTGAGGCGCAGATTGGCGGTGCCGAGGCGCTCGCCGTTCGCCAGGGGCATCCCGTCCAGCCGCTGGTCCAGGTCGAGCACGGCGTATACCGGGGCGGTGTGGCCAAGCTCGCCGCCGATGAACACGACCCGCTCGCCGTCCTTGTGCTGGATGGGTCGGTCGGCCCAGGCCGATTCGATGCGGACCAGCCCGGATAACGGCACGCTTTTTCCCTCCCGGCTGGTCAGGTAGACCCGCGACAGCAGCGCCGGGTCGATCTGGTGGCGGCGCGGGATTTGCAGGCGGATGGGGACAGCGTTCTTTTCCCCTGCAATATGTACGCGCCCGAGTTCCTCGCCGTCCAGCAGGCGGCGCAAGGCGATGGCCACCTCGCCCGTGGTCACGCCGGACAGGGCCGCCTTTTCCCGATCCACCACCAGCCGGTACTCCTGCACGTCATCCGGTTCGGAATCGTTCACTTCGACCATGTCGTAGGTGTGCTTGAAAGCATCCTTGACCTGCTTGCCGATTGCCCTGAGTTGCCCCAGCTCCGGCCCGTAGATTTCGGCCATGACTGTGGCGCGTACCGGTGGTCCAGGGGAATCCTCGAGCAGCTGGATGACGCTGCCGGGATAACGCGACTGGATCGCCATCAGGCGCTGGCGCAGTTCGCGCACCATCTCGATAGAAGTCTTGCTGCGCTGCGCCTTGTCGATCAGGTTGACCCGGATCTCCGCTACGTTTGGCCCCGCCTTGTTGCCGGCGCCGCGCAACAGCCCGTTGAAATCGATCACCCCGGCCTCGCCGATCCAGCTCTGGTAATTGAGGATCAGCGCGTTCTCCCGCAACACGGCGCCGATCTCGCGCAGCGCCCTGTCGGTGGTTTCCAGCGGGGTGGACTCGGGCATGTCGAGGGTGATATTGAAGGTATTCTTGTTGTCCTTTGGCAGCATGGCCATCTCGACGCCAAGCCAGGATTGCGCCCCGCTTATTCCACCGGGCCGCACGAACTGCCACGCGGGTTGCAGCAGGGAAAGAAGAATAACGGCGACCACGCCCAGCAGGACGCCCCGGCGCAACCGGGGGCGATCGATCATGGGCGCCATCAAGGCATGGTAGAAACGGTGCAGCCGATCCTTGGGATTGTGGTCTTCAAGGTCATGCCCCTCGCCGGGTTTGAGCCAGCGGTTGGCCGCCCAGGGGGTGACGGTGTAGGCCACCAGCAGCGAGGCGAGCATGGCAATCGGCACGGTGAAGGCGACCGGGTAAAAATATTGCCCCGCCATGCCGGTCACCATCAGGAGCGAAACGAACACCAGCATCACGGCGATGGTTGCCAGATTGGTGGGGCTGCCGATTTCATTGGTGGCCTGCACCGTGACCGCGCGCTTGTCGCGCCGGCCCAGGCGGGCGTAATGGCGGTGGATGTTTTCGATGACCACGATGGCCGCATCCACCAGCAGGCCGAGAGACAGGATCAGGGCGAACAGGGTCACGCGGTTGATGGTGGGGCCGAACAGGTAGTTCGCACCCAGGGTCAGCCCCAGGATCAGGGGCACGCTCAGGCCCACGATCAACGCCTCTTTCAGGCCGAGAAAGAAGACCATCACCAGGAACACCGAGAACACCGCGATGCCCAGATGCTCGATCAGCACATTCACGGCGGCGTCGGCCTTTTGGCCGTCGTTGCGGGTGACGACGAGTTCCACCCCGGCGGGGATGAACTGCTGTTTCATCCGCTCAATGCGAGCGAGCACCTCGTCGGCGACAACAACCGCATTGGTGCCGGGTTTTTTGGCGACCGCTAGGGCGACCGCCGGAATTTCCGGATCCAGGCCCTTGCCGAAACGCGGATCTGCGGGGCCGAAGGCAAAGCGCGACAGCCTGGTTCGCTCCTCGGGCGGGCCATCGATGATCGTCGCCACGTCACCGAGATAAATCGGGCGACCGGCGTGGCTGCCGACAATCACCCGTTTCAGGTCGTCCGCCGAGGTGAGAAACCCGTCCAGGAACACACTCCGGTTTTGCCCCTGTTGCACCACGCTGCCCAAAGGTGCCGAGACATTGGCGGCGGCGAGGACGCCGCGAATCTGATCGACCGTCACGGCGAACGCCTGCAAACTATCCGGCTCCAGTTCCACGCGCACTTCCCGGTCGCGCCCGCCTTTTACGTAGGAGGCAGAAACGGATTCCAGGCTGCGCAAGCCGTCAAGCAAGCGATCGGCCAGCCGCTTCAAGGCGTAATCGTCATACGTCTGCGAGGCCAGGGTAACGGTCACGATTGGCACGTCGTCCACGTCCACGCTGACGATGAGCGGGGCACCGGCATCGGCGGGCAGGCGGTCGCGCTGACCGAGGATCCGGTCGTAGAGCTTGACCAGGGATTTTTCCTTGTCCTGCCCCACCTTGAACTGCACGGCGAGGATGCCGACAGAGTTCATCGCTGTGGCGAAGGTATGGTCGACACCGGGAATCTGCTTGACGATGCCCTCCAAAGGCCTGATCACCAACTGCTCCACCTCTGCGGCGGAAGCACCGGGAAGGAACACCCGCACCTGCGCGCCGGGGACGATGATTTGCGGGTTTTCCTCGCGCGGGGTGAGGGTGATGGCGAGCGCGCCCAGCAAGGTGCAGGCCAGCATGAACAGCACCGTCAGCCTGGAGGTGACGAAGGCTTCAGCCAGGCGCCCGGCACTGTTGAGTTTGAGTTTGCTCATGGACGAACCTCTCCGGCGATGCGGTCGCCCTCGCGCAAGCCGGGATCGACTGCCGCCACGATGCGCTCGCCAGCCGCAAGGCCAGCCGTGACCTCGATGCGGTCAGGCCACTCGCGCCCCGTGCGCAACCAGCGGAAGCGCGCCAGGCCTGCTTCGTCCACCAGGAACACGCCGCGCAGCCCGCCCCGTTCCACCAGCGCCTGCGCCGGAACCAGCAGCGATGGGCTATCTCCGACGGCAAAGCTGGCGCGCCCGAACATGCCCGGCATCAGGCCCGCCGTTTCGGGCAGCGCGACCTTGACCAGATAGCTGCGGGTGACCGGATCGCCCGACGGCACGACACGGCTGACGGTGCCTTCGAAAACCTGGGTCAGGGCATCGATCTTGACGCGCGCCCGACTCCCCACGGCAATGGCGGCCACATGGGCTTCGCTGACGGAAGTTTCGAACAGCAACGCGCGCCCGACCTCCAGCGTGAGCATCGGTGCGCCCGGTGCAGCGAGATCCCCGGCCTGCTTCAGGCGTGCCACCACGACACCATCGTCGGGGCTCCTGATGTCGACGTAGGCGCGCTGCGCATTCGCCGTGTCCTGCGCGGCTTGCGCCTGATTCAGCGCCTCCTTGGCGGCATCACGCTTGAGGCGGACTTTGCGCCACTCATTCTCGGAAACGCTGGCACGCTCATACAGGCGCTGGAAGCGCTCGAAATCGATCTGGGCATCGGCTAGCGCCGAACTTGCCGCACCGACGCCCGCCCGGCTCTGGCGGATCGCGCCCTCGACGTCGGCGCCGTCAAGCCTGGCGATAATCTGTCCGCGCCGCACCCGGTCGCCCTCGCGCACCAGCAGCTCGTGGATGTAGCCGCTCATCCTGGAAGTCACCTCGATGCGCTGGTCGGACACCACGGAACCGACGGTCGTATAGTCGATTGGGAGCCCGGCCGTAGCCACTTTGACTACGGCGAGGTCCCAACTTTTTGGGGCGGGCTGGGGCTGTGCCTCCGGCGCTTTGCCGCAGGCGCTCAGGAGCGCGGACAATGCAAGTGGCGCTAGGAAGGTAAGTAGAAGTTTTCTATTTTTTTCCACGAGAGGGACTTTCATGATGATGTCGATGTACAGATTTTTGGATTGCATTTAGATGCCTTCGCGCCGATTCTTGCCGCGATCAGTTCAGCCAGTTCGAGCGGACGCCCGTTCCCCGTGGCCGTCATGATGGCCCACGCTTCCTCCGTCGCCAGGAGGCACAGATCGAGCGCGGCGCCATGGAGGGCCGTGCGCGCCTGGGAGGGTGCCATGTCATCGGCTTCTTGACGCAAAACGTAGCTTGAAACGAGATATTCGGCGTAACGCCGGGCCGTGCCGACAAGAAGCTCTGGATAGCCCGCGAGGGTGGCGCCCGTGGTGCCGGCCGCCTCACCTAGCGGCGCAGCCAGTAGCCGCAACCGCGACGGGTCGTATGGCGAACGTTGATCCAGTCCCAGACTGGCTGCCTCCAGCTCCGAAGCCCGGTTGACCGCATCGGAAACCAGGGCCAGAACTTGCCTGTCAGTGCAGCGGACCAGCAAGCGAAAGGCCCCGGTGGTCAAGTAGTCACCCGCCAAAACGGTCGCGCCGGTACCGAGTAGCGCGGACGCGCCGGTTGTCGCGTCAACGCGTGAATGCAATTGCTGCAGGCCGATGTGGATGAGGTCCAAAGCCGTACCGGCGTCGATGCCCGACTGCTCTGGATAGAGGCTGCAGGTCACCAGCGCCCTGATCGGAATATTTTGGCCAGATAGCAACAGGAACAAGGCATTGCGAACCGGTAACGCCTCACAGGGCAAGACACTCGCCACGGCGGTGTGGACGCCGGCGATCACGGTCTCGGGGAAGTTCATGGGATGGTCATCATTCATGGGCTTTTCGTTATTGGCCAATGGGCCAGTTGTTCGGCTGCGCTGCAGTAGCCGATTTCGATGATTTCTTCGGCGCGGTCGAATTCCAGGAAACGGATGTGCCCCAGCGGCGGCTGGATGATCACATCCGGCTGATCGAGACCCAGACGGGATTGGGTAATGCGGGTTTCCATGATGTTGATCGAGGCGAGCAGCACTTCGAAAATGCTGGGCAGCGGCTCTTCGGTCGAGGCCCAGCGCGAAAACTGCGCCGAGACCGGATTATTTCCGGCGAGCAGCTTCTGCTTGATGTCTTTCATCGACAGGCGATAGTCGTCGACCCAGCGCGAGAACACACCCGCTGGATTGTCGCCTTCGCTGTTCGCTTTGCCTGTGTTCAGCAGCGGCTTCAGGTTCTTCCCGGCGACGATCTGGTGGTTGAGATCGACCGCGATCACGAACTCGGCGCCCATGGCGCGTACGGCGCTCACCGGTACCGGGTTGGTGAGTCCGCCGTCCACCAGAATCCGTCCGTTGCTGCGCACCGGCGTAAAGATGCCGGGCACCGAGATGCTGGCGCGCACTGCTTCGATCACGTCGCCTGACCGGATGACGACCTCCTCGCCGCTGACGATGTCGGTTGCCACGGTTGCAAAGGGCTTCGGTAGCGATTCGATAGCGTCGGCATGAACATGCGCACGCACCAGTTCGCTGACCCTGGCGCCGTCGAGCAAGCCGGACTTGGGCAGTACGACGTCGAAGAAAGAAAGCGTCTTTTTCCAATCGAACGCCTGAAACGTGGCTTCCAGTTCATTCAGCTTGCCGGCGGCATGGATCGCCCCGATCAGCGCCCCCATGCTGGTGCCGGCGATGAAGTCCACCTCGATGCCGGCGTCCTCGATCGCCCGGATCACGCCCAGGTGCGCCAAGCCGCGCGCCGAGCCGCTGCCCAGCGCCAGGCCGACTCTGGGACGGCGATCGGGGTTGCTGTCGATGTGCTTTCTCGTCATCGCGGTCACTCCCGGTCCGCTCTGCTGCTCTTCCAGATCGACAACAGCAGCCACATGCCGCCGGCCGCCGCGCTGAGGAAACCGAGCAGGCCGAAGAAGGGCAGCCCCAGCAGGCTGGGGCCGCCGGGCACGGTCATGACGATGGAGGAGCCGATGATGAGGGCGGCGACGACGATGCCGACCACTAGCCGGTTGGCGGCGCTGTCGAGCTGATTGCCGACGCGCTTCAAGTGCGTGACATCGATGCGGATTTCCAGCCGGCCGCGCCGGGCGGCACGCAGTAGCTGGGAGAGGTCGTGGGGCAAGTCGGCGATAAGCGCCAGCGCCTCACCGGCCGCCTGCCAGCCGCGTTTGATGAGTGCGGCTGGCGTATACCGTGCGCGCAGCGCCTGCTCCAGCAAAGGCATTGCATCGCCGGCCATGTCGAAGTCGGGGTCAAGTTCGCGGCCCATACCTTCGAGCGAGATGAAAGCCTTGATCAGCAGCGACAGGTCGGCCGGAAGTGCCAACTGGTGTTGGCGCACGATCGCCATCAGGTCGGACAGCATTGCGCCGAGGCGCAGCTGCTTGAGCGCCACCCCGTGGTATTGATCGACGAAGGTCTGGATTTCCAGCATCAAGCCCGCCTCGTCCACCGCGCCGTCGCCCGTCCAATCGAGCATCACGTCGGCGACACGCCGTGGCTCGTGCTGCACCAGCCCCAACAGCAGACGGATCAACTGGTCGCGGCGCTCTTCGGTGAGTCGCCCAATCATGCCGAAATCGATGAAGGCGATGCGGTTGCCAGGCAGATAGAACACGTTGCCGGGGTGCGGGTCGGCGTGGAAGAAGCCGTCCTCCACGATCATCTTCAACACCGCGTGAGCCCCGCGCCGGGCGAGGATCTTGCGGTCGAGGCCAGCCTGATCGACGGCCTTAAGCTTGCGTCCGGAAATGCCGTCGATGAATTCCTGCACGCACACCCGCTCGCCGGTCCAATGCCAGTGGACGCGGGGGATAAGGATGACCGGAAGCGCAGGTTGCGGTTCAGGCGCCGTTTCTGCCATTGCGGCCGAGGCTTCGGCGGAAGGTACATCCATGTCGGAATAGCCGGCGAAATTTTCCGCGATGCGCTCGGCATTGCGACATTCGCCGGCAAAATCGAGTTCGCGCCGCAGCGACTGGGTAAACTGGCGCACCACTTCCTGCGGGTGGAAACTGCGCAGTTCCGGGCTTTCCGTCTCGGTAATCGCTGCCAGCCTCGAGAGCCAGCGCAGGTCGGCTTCGATGATCGGGCGGATGCCGGGACGGCGCACCTTGACCACCACCTCGCTGCCATCTTCGAGGCGGGCGCGGTACACCTGCGCGATGGAGGCAGCCGCCAGCGGCTCGGGGTCGAAGGTAGCGAATACCTCCTCGGGCGGCGCGCCCAGGTCTTCGGTGAGCTGCTGACGGATATCGGCCCAGGGCGCGGCGGGGGCGCTGTCCTGCAGCTTGCCGAATTCGGCGATCCATTCCGGGTCGAACAGGTCGACGCGGGTGGCGAGCACCTGACCGAGCTTGACGAAGGTCGGTCCCATCTCCTCCAGCGCCCGCCGCACCCGGGCGGGAGGTTCGAGGTGAGCCAGTTCCTCCGCTTCGTTCCAGTGCAATGCCCGCCCGGCCCGTTCCAGGGCATTCGCCAGCCCCATCCGGCGCACCATGTCGCCAAAGCCGTAGCGGATCAGGATCGAGGCGATGTCGTGCAGGCGGCCGATGTCGCGCACCGCCGTTAGTGCCTGCCACAGCATCAGTCTTCCTTGCCTTGAGGATGGCCGGGTTTGACGTGATCGGCCAGGCCGGTGAGCATGCCGGCAGCAATTTGACGCAACAGGACAGAAGTGGCTTGTGCCAGATGCAGGCCGGCCCCAACCTGAGTGCGTCCCGTCGCGCCGAGCTGGTGCGTCATGACGACCAGGGTTTCCTTCAACTGCGCGCCGACGGCGGAACCATGGACGCGAGCGTGCGCAGCCAGGTCGTGGAGAATTTCTCCCGCTACGTCCTGGGTGGCAGAAGCCGCGCTTTGCAGGGTTTCCAGGAACATCGCCTCCAGGCTTTCCAGGTCGCTGCGCGCGCGGGCGAGGTCATCGCTGGAAAATGTCTGCGCCCGGCCCGCCGCTTCCTCCAGCGCCAGTTTAGAAGCTTCGGAAAACTGCGCCAGCGCCGTGTCCAGCCCCGCGACGGCCTGTTTGAGACGTTTCCGCGTGATGTCGGTTTGTGCCGCTGACTGCTGCAATTCCTTTTGCGCGCCTGCCCGCGCGCCGCTCAGCACGGCACGCGTGATCTGCCGCAGGGATTCGATATCGAGCGAGCGCGCGCTGATCCTGCGCAAGGTGAGCTGCCGCACCATTTCCTGCACATCGTGACCCTGCTCGACGGCGCTACGCACTTCAGCTTCGAGCGTGCCGGTATCGTCACTGCCGCCAATATTGTTGCCTGTTTCGTTTTGCATGATGGTGATCCTCCTGAAGTGATGACCTGAACAACCGGGTGTCATGGCGGTGCCGCGCATAAAAAATATCGGCAGCCCTGATGGCTGCGATAGTTGTTACCTCATCGTCGCCTAGCGCGGGCCTTCCACGACCCGTCCGCCGATGCGACCAGGTCGTGCGTGCCAAGAACTACTTGTTGATGGTGTCTTTGGTCTTCCGGGCCATTTCCGTCACCGCATCCAATCCTGCATCGCATCCAGTGCCTTGTTGGCGGCCTCCCTGGTGGCGGCAACTGCTTTCTGGGCTGCATCCCTGGCGGCTTCTGCGGCGTGCTGTGCCGCATCTTTACCGGACCCCGCCGCTTTTTTGGCCGCTTCCTCGGCCTTCTGCGCCGCTTCCATGGTGGCTACAGTCGCTTGATTGGCCGCTTCCGAGATTTTTTGCAGTGCCTCCCGGATGGCTTCCGTGGTTTTGTCGACGGCGGTGGCCTCGAACTCGGCAAGTCGGCCTTGGGCCGTCTTCAGGTTTTTCCGAAGGCCGATGCGCAAGTCGGCGACCTTCACGCTGGCTTGATCGGTGGTAGCCTGCAAGAGCGCATCGGCATCGGCGACAATCTGCTTTATGTCGGCAATCAGTTTGTCTTTGGTCGTGGAACTGGGTGTGTTGGATTCAGACATGGCATACCTCTCGATCAGTGATAAAAATAAAAATAAAAGCGCAACGCCGTGAAAATTTATCGGGCTGGCAAAGACATGCAGCCACGGAGCCGGCCTATCGATCCCCTCTTTCCGACACCGCGTTGAAGCAGGCAGCCTGCCCACCAAGGATTACTTTGTCACGGCATCTTTGACGTTCCGAGCCGTTTCCTTGGTTGCCTCAAGCGCCTTGTCGGCAGCCTCCCGGGTGGCTTCCATGGCTTTCTGTGCGGCGTCCCGCGTGGCTTCGGCCGCTTTCTGCGCTGCCTCCTTGCCCGACTTGGCCGCCTTTTTGGCTGCTTCCCCGGCTTTCTGTGCGGCTTCCCTGGTGGCTACGGCTGCTTTTTTAGCGGCTTCCTCGGCCTTCTGTGCGGCTTCCTTGGTGGCTGCGGTTGCTTGTCGGGTGGCTTCCGCCGTCTTGCGTACCGCCAGCTTGGCGGCTTCCTCGGCCTCCCGCGCCGCCTGTCGGGCAGCTTCCGCAGTTTCCTGCGAGGCGTCACTGACGGCCTGCTCAGCCTTCTCAGCAGCCCGCTTGGCGGCTTCCGCGGCTTTGCGCGTCGCCTCTTTGGCTTCCTCGGCCGCTTTCTTCGCGCCTTCCTCCGCTTTCTGCAGCACGGACACCTTGGCCGTTTCGACCGCCTTTGCCGCGGGTTCTTCCGCGGCCTGTGCACTTGCGCCGACCAACAGTGCCGACAGGATCAACCATTTTTTCAGTTTCATCGCTTCTTCTCCTTGCGGTTATGGAGCAGGTTACGTCTGCGCCGCACGTTTGCCCTAGACAGGGTGTTATTGTGAGTTTCCCTCGTTGCTTCCGCCAAGACCGTTGCGCAGCAAGCCAACGACATGCCGCGCAATGGCCTCGGGTTCTTCGTGCTGACGCTGGCAGCCCGGCAGGAAACGTCGCACCGACTGGGTTTCAAAGGGATAGATCACCAGACCAATTATCGAAACGGCAAGCAGGTGGGCGTCATGGCTCGGGGCGAGCTCACCGGCAAGATTGCGCAGTGCGTTGAACAGGTCTCGAAACACGCAGTCCACCAGGCTTTGTAGGCGCCGCTCATCGCTGTCCAGCTGCACCCACTGCATCAGGCGTCTAAAGTCTTTCTCCTTGGCGAGCATGCGCGTGAACCTGACGACGAATGCTTCGAGCCGATCCCAGGGTTTTCCTCCGCCGTCGAGAAGGGACTTCAAGGGCCCCACCTTTTCTTCGAATGCATGTCCAACCGCATCCAGATAGAGCTGCTCCTTGTCTGAAAAGTGATGGTAGAGCGCGGCAGGCGTCACGCCCACGGCAGCCGCAATATCACGCATCGAAACCCCGTCAAATCCGGTCGTTGCGAAGAGCGGAACCGACAGCCCGAGTATCTCTTCACGCGTATTCCTGAAAGTTTGCTTCGCCATTGAATATTGCCTATATTTTGAACGTTGATTAATGAACGTTCATTTAATACAAATTCTCTTGATCCTGCAACTCGAATCGCCAACCAAAGAGCGGTTTACTGCGCCGCATTTTACGAATCACTAGATAGGAGATGCACCATGAACGAGCAAGACAATAAGTCGGTTTCTGTTGACGAGACGCGCGTGGAGGGCAACCATGCACATGCCCCAGAACAACGCCATTGCATGATTGCCGAAGCCGCCTATTACCGTGCCGAGCGAAGAGGATTCGACGGCGGCGATCCGGTGGCGGACTGGCTGGACGCTGAAGCTGAAACCGAAGCTCTGTTGCGAAGCTCTGGCGAGCCTGATGAAAAAAAGACTGTGAAGGAAGCGTTCGAGGAAAAGCTCGAAATGCAGCTCGACGAGTGGGATAAAAAGCTCGACAGCCTGATGAAGGTGGCGAAGGAGGCAAAGGCCGATCTACGCCATGACATCGAGGCGCAGGTGGAAGCCCTTCGGGCGAAGCGTGCAGCGGCCCAGGACAAGCTGCATGAGTTACGCCAGCGCGGCGATAGCGCCTGGGAAGATATGAAGGAGGGCGCGGAAAAGACCTGGGACGAAATGCGCAAGGCGATCGACAATATTCTGGCCCGCCTCAAATGACAGGAGCTAGGTTGTCAGGCTACTCAGCTGTCTTGCGCCAGCGATGCGACGGGGATCGATTCTTGGTAGGGTAGGCTGGCGCAAACCGGAACGTTGTATTGCGCAAATCCCTCGCAGACCAGGTGTAGGGCGGTTATTCTGACTATGAATGGAGCAGAAATGCGTGCATGGTTGATGTCCCTCTTGCTGGTCGTATCGATTCCTGCATTTGCGGTTTCGGATTACGCGCGAGAAAAGAAATGGGCGGATGAAATCACCCCGGGCATCGTGGTCGGCGACCCGGTCTATCTGGAACAGGCGAACGGGCATAAATTTCTGGGTATCTATACCGAAGTGGCAGGCGCCAAGACCGGCTTGATCGTGGTGCATGGCATCGGCGTCCATCCGGAATGGGGGATGATCAGCACCCTGCGCCAGCAATTGGCCGATCACGGCTACACGACGCTCTCGATCCAGATGCCCATCCTCGCGGTGGATGCCCAGCCCGAAGCCTATCCGCCGACTTATCCGGAGGCGGTCGAACGCCTGCGAATCGCGACAAACCATCTGAAGGGCAAGGGCTACCGCAATATCGCCATCGTCTCGCACAGCATGGGTTCGCGCATGAGCCATGCGTTCATGGCGCAGAACCCCGGCGATATCAAGGCGTGGGCCGCTCTGGGTTTGGGTGGGACGGAAACCTACGCCGGGATCAAGGCGCCGGTGCTCGACCTGTACGGCGCACATGACCTGCCGGTGGTGCTATCCACCGCGAAGCAGCGGAGCGCCTCGCTCAAGGGTAATGTGAGCGGAAAGCAGGTGGTGGTGCCGGACACGGATCACTTCTTCGCCGGCAAGGAGGACGCGATGGTGAAGGCGGTGACGGACTTTCTGGATGGGCTGGGTCTGAAGTAAACCACGTTCGCGTTGACCTGCTCTTGTTTTTATCGGGCGCGTCCTGACGCGCGGCAAGCCGGACGCATCTCCGGCCAGGCTATCGCCGTCTAGGCAAAGCGGAAGGCCGAGACACGATTCCCCATCGGGCGATCCACTAGAACCTGTACACCGGCACTTGCTTCGCCCACCCCGGCCGCCACCATCAGCGGCAGGAGGTGCTCCTCGCGCGGATGAGCCAGACGCGCAGCAGGCGCTTGCCCCCAAGCCTTGAGCGCCTCGTGTCGGCGGTCGGCATCGGCCTGACCAAGCGCTTCCACGAGCCAGGCATCGAACGCGTCGGCGACGGGTGCGAAGCGCGGGTCGCCGAAGCCGCGCATGTTGTGAAAGCTCATGCCGCTGCCCACCACCAATACGCCCTCCTGCCGCAACCGGGCCAGTGCGCGACCCGCCTCGATATGCAGGGCCGGATCCAGGCTTCGATGCAAGGACACCTGCACGATCGGCACATCGGCATCGGGAAAGATGAGCTTGAAGGGAACGAACACACCGTGATCGAAGCCGCGACGATCGTCGGCGCGGGCAGGCAAACTGGCCTCGGTCAACAGCGCGATGATCCGGTCAGCCAAGGCTGGATCGCCGGGCGCCGGATAGGCGAGGCGATAGGTGTGTTGGGGAAATCCGGAATAGTCGTAGATCAGCGGCGGATGGGCGGCGCGCGTCACGGCGAAGGCGTCTTCTTCCCAATGGGCGGAGACCACCACCACGGCGGTGGGCCGGCTCGGCAGGGTGGCGGCGAGGCCGCGCAGCCAGGCCGCCATGCGATCCCAGGTATCCGGCGGCCCCAGGGTCCATTCCATGAAAAAACAGGGCCCGCCGCCGTGCGGAATGAACAGCACGGGCTGGCGCGCAGCCGCGATCATCTCCGAATTCATGCGGCCATCCGGTTTACTTGAGCAGCCCTTCCTCGGCCAGCGCCTGCTGCACCGCCGGTCGCGCTGCCACGCGGCCCTGATAGGCGGTCAGCGCGGGCCAGGGCGAGAGATCGAAGCCGACATAAGGGGCCCAGGAACTCACCGTGAAGAGGTAGGCGTCCGCCACGGTGAAGCGCTCGCCCATGAGGTAGGGCTGCGTCTCCAGCACCGCCGCGACGTGGGCGAAACGCTGAGTGAGTCGTTCCGTGAACAGGGCTTTGCAGTCAGGTTGGACGCGCGGATCGAACAGGGCTGCGTAGGTTTTATGCAACTCGGTAGAGATGAAGTTCAGCCATTGCATGAGGTGGTAACGCTCCCGGCTGCCGGGCGGCGGCGCGAGCCCCTTTTCCGCAGCCTGATCCGCCAGATACTGCACGATGGCCGGACCTTCCGTGAGCACATCGCCGTCCGCCAGAACCAGGGCGGGCACATAGCCGTCCGGATTGATCTTGCGGTAGTCTTGGCCGCTTTCCGTTTGGCCGGTCCCGAGGTCGACGCGCACCAGTTCCACGGGTGCGCCAGTCTCGATCGCCACGATGTGGGGGGAAAGGGAGCAGGCTCCCGGGCTGTAATAGAGTTTCATGGTATTGCCTCCTTAAGCTAAGAGAAACGGATAGTCGGTGTAGCCCTGCTCGGCGCCGCCGTAGAACGTCGCCGGGTCGGGTTCGTTGAGCGGCGCCGATTTGGCGTAGCGCGCTGGCAAATCCGGATTGGCCAGAAACGGCACGCCGAATGCGATCATGTCGGCGAAACCTAAAGCCAGCGCAGCATTGCCGCGCGCCAGGTCATAGCCGCCGTTGGTCATGTACACGCCTTGCCAGATTGTGCGCAGCTTCTGCAAATCAAACGCGGGGCCGGCGGCACCGGGCGACTCCTTGCCCATTTCGGTGACGTGCAGATAAGCCAGCCCAAAGCGGTTGAGCTGTTCGACAATGTAGGCGAACGTCGCTTCGGGATTGGAATCGCGCATGTCGTTGAACGGCTGCAACGGCGACAAGCGGATGCCGACACGATTCGCGCCCCACACGCCGCATACCGCATCGACCACTTCCAGCATCAAGCGCGCGCGGTTGGCAATCGAGCCGCCGTAGGCGTCGCTGCGCTGGTTGGAGCCGTCGCGCAAAAACTGGTCGGGCAAATAGCCGTTGGCGCCGTGGATTTCGACGCCGTCGAAACCGGCATCAAGCGCGTTCCTGGCGCCACTGCGAAATTGCTCGATGATGCCCGGAATTCCCGAGAGTGCCAGCGTATGCGGCGTTTCGAAGGGCTTCATCCCCTCAGGGGTGACCGCCTGGCCGGACGGCTTGATCGCCGAAGGCGCTACCGGCAGCATGCCGCCGGGCAGCAGCGATGGGTGTGAAATGCGTCCGCAATGCCACAACTGCAGGAAAATCCTGCCGCCCTGGGCATGCACCGCGTCGGTGATTTTCTTCCAGCCTGCCACTTGCTCGGCGCTGTGGATGCCCGGCGTCGCGGGATAACCCACCGCTTCCGCTGCGACCTGCGAACCTTCGGTGATGATCAATCCGGCACTGGCGCGCTGCACGTAGTATTCCACATTCAGCGGCTGCGGCGCGTTGCCTGCGCCGGCGCGGTTGCGCGTCATCGGCGCCATCACCATGCGGTTTTTCAGCGCGTAGGGGCCGAGCTGGATCGACGAGAAAAGCGTGATGTTCGAATCGGGTGTCTGGCTCATATTTTTCCTCCAATTGGACGGCAACAGGCGGTACGGGTGTACTGCCCGGCGGCGGGGTTTATTGCTTGATTCGACTTGACTCGAAAACGGCGCGCAAGTCATGCAAGGCGGCTTCGATGCGGGCGTAGTCTTCCGCTTTCCAATCCGCGAAAGCGCGGCTGAAATACGCCACATGCGCCGGGAATACCTTGTCGAACAGGCGCTCGCCCTTTTTCGTCAACTGCACGATCTGGCTGCGGCCATCCAGCGCGCTGGGAATGCGCCTGATGAGCCCTTTCTCCTCCAGCCGGTCCACCACCCCGGTCAGCGTGCCCTTGGTGATCAGAGTTTTTTCGCCCAACTCTTTGGGCGTCATACCCGGCGTATTACCCAGGGTGGCGACGATGTCGAATTGGGGCGGCGTAAGGCCGAGGGTGCGCAGGTGCGCCGCCGAACGGGTGGAGAAGGCCTGGTAACAGCGTACCAGCGCACGCAGGCTCGGCAGAAACGGGGCTTCGACCATGGGATGCCTTCATGTAGTTCTAGTGCGAACCAATATAGTTTGGGTTAGGACTATAGTCAATGGCCGTATGTTCACTTCCGATTCCGCATCTTCTTCATCCGACCGGATCAATAGGCTCGTCACCCCCGAATTGCGAATCTTAGAAGCGCGCGATCAGATGTTGACAATAATCGACAGCGATTATATCTTGTGCGATATAATCGCTGTCGATCTAGTTATGATCTGATCCAGCATGACGGCGGCGTGTCTGATTCACGTCTTTTTTCAGAAGGAGTGTTCACCATGAACGCGTTTCATCGCTTCTCAGCGAAGAGCCTACAAGATGAGGAAATCCCTATGCAGCGCTACGCCGGGAAGGTGGTTCTGGTCGTCAATACCGCGAGCAAATGCGGCCTGACGCCGCAGTATGAAGGACTGCAGAAACTGCACGAGAAGTATGCCGACAAGGGCCTGGTCGTGCTCGGCTTTCCCTGCAACCAGTTTGGCGCCCAGGAGCCGGGAAAGAAAGAAGAGATCGGCGCTTTCTGCGAGAAGAATTATGGCGTGACCTTCCCCGTGTTCGCGAAAGTGGATGTCAATGGCGCGGGCGCACACCCGATCTTCCGTTATCTTCTAGACCAACTGCCCGGCGTGCTCGGCAAGGCGGTTAAATGGAACTTCACAAAGTTTCTGATTGGCCGCGATGGCGCGCCGCTCAATCGCTTCGCGCCTGTAACGAAACCGGAAAAACTGGAGCGTGCCATTTGTGAAGCCCTCGGAGAATGACATGAAGGTAGCTCTCGCAACGCCCCCCGACACGGCTACGCTGCTGGATCTCGACAAGCAACTGTGTTTTCCACTGTATGCGGCCTCGCGACTGCTGACCCGCATTTATCAACCGTTGCTGGAACGGTACGGGTTGACTTATCCGCAGTACATCGTGCTGATAATCCTGTGGGAAAAAACGCCGTGTTCGGTCACCGAAATCGGCGAGCGGGCATTGCTTAACTCGAACACGCTGACGCCGCTGCTCAAGCGCCTCGAACAGCAGGGTGTAATCACCCGCACACGCGATTCGGGCGATGAGCGTGTCGTGATGATCGCCTTGACCGAGCACGGCCGTGCGTTGAAATCGAAATGCGCCTGCATACCAACCGAGATGCAGAAAAGGCTGGGCTTTGATCCCGACAAGGCGATCGCACTAAAGCAGTTGCTGGACGAGTTCCTGAGGCATCTTCGGGCGCATGCTTCTGATCACCTTGCGTGATGACTGCAACGGAAAAGAACGTAGTGTACGCTGAGTTGGACGCCCTAGTATGCGATTACAGATTACAGATTACAGGGCCTCTTGGGCGATTCGCTGACAAATTATCTAGAATCTAACTTTGAACTCACTAATTTTGAACTCATGACGTAACGCGCTACCCGTCAGCCTCGCTATCCTCGATTTTCCATCTTCTATACAACCTGTAACGGAGGGAATACGCATGATCCCTATTATCGTCAACGGCACGCCGCGCAGCGTCGATGCCACACCGGACACACCGCTGCTCTGGGTGCTGCGCGACAATCTGGGCCTGACCGGCACCAAATTCGGTTGCGGCATGGCCCAGTGCGGCGCCTGCACCGTGCATCTGAACGGGGCGCCGGTTCGCGCCTGCATGACGCCGGTTTCCGCTGCCGCCGGGCAGAAGATCACCACCATCGAAGGCGCCCAGGGCAAGGCCGTGAAAGCCCTGCAGGATGCCTGGGTCAAGCTCGACGTGCCGCAATGCGGCTATTGCCAGTCGGGGCAGATCATGTCGGCGGCGGCGCTGCTCGCGGGCAACCCCCAGCCGACGGATGCCGACATCGACACGGCGCTGGACGGCAACCTGTGCCGCTGCGCCACCTATCAGCGCATACGCGCGGCGGTGCATCAAGCTGCCAGAACGATGAGGGGATGAGCCATGGACAAAATCATTAACCCGAGCCGGCGCGCGTTCCTGAAAACCGGCACCACCTTGGGCGTCGGCCTCACCCTCGCGTTCTACCTGCCTGTCGGCGGCGCCGCCAGGATGAAGGCGGGCCAAGGCACAGACAAACCCTTTGCGCCCAATGCCTTTATCCGGATCGCGCCCGACGACACCGTGACGGTGATCGTCAAGCATCTGGAAATGGGGCAAGGGGTCAATACCGGTCTGCCGACCCTGGTGGCCGAGGAACTGGACGTGCCCTGGGAAAAGATCAGGGTCGAATCAGCGCCGGCTGACGCCAAGCTGTATAACAACCTGCTCTGGGGGCCGATGCAGGGCACCGGCGGCAGTACCGCCATGGCCAATTCATTCGAGCAGTTGCGCCGGGCGGGCGCCACCGCGCGCGCCATGCTGATCGCGGCAGCGGCGGATAACTGGAAAGTGGATGCCAACACCCTCGTCACCCTGGATGGCATGGTGCTGCACCGCCCCAGCGGCCGCAAAGCAAGCTACGGACAACTGGCGGAGAAGGCGGCAACGATGCCCCAGCCCGCCGAAGTAGCACTCAAATCACCCCAGGATTTCAAGTACATCGGCAAGCAGTTCAAGCGCACCGACTCGAAGGCAAAATCCAACGGCAGCGCCCAGTTCGCCTCCGACGTGCGGCTTCCCGGCCAGCTCACCGCTTTGCTTGCGCGCCCGTCGGTCTTCGGCGCCAGGCTCAGGCGCGTCCAAACCGAGCGGGCGAAGGCGGTATCCGGTGTGCGTGCCGTAGTCGAAGTGCCGCAAGGCGTCGCGGTAATCGCGACGGACTTCTGGTCGGCCAAGAAAGGCCGCGACGCGCTGCAAATCGAGTGGGACGAATCGGGCTGCGCACGAGTTTCGACGACTGAACAACGCGACCAGTACCTGGCGCTGCTGAATCAGCCCGGCAAGGTGGCACGCAGCGAAGGCGATGCGGCGCAGGCCCTCGCCCAGGCGGCAAAAAAATTGGAAGCGACATTCGAATTCCCCTATCTCGCCCACGCACCGATGGAGCCGCTCAGTTGCGTCGTGCAATTGAAGGACAGCGGTTGCGAAATCTGGGCCGGCTCCCAATCGCAGACCAGCGATCAGGCCACCGCTGCCCAAATTTTGGGGATCAAGCCGGAGCAGGTGAAAATCCATACCCTGCTGGCCGGCGGCAGCTTCGGCCGGCGCGCCAATCCCGCCTCCGACTACATCGCGGAAGCCGTCTCGGTGGCGAAGGCCACACGCGATCTCAGCGCGCCGATCCACCTCATGTGGACGCGCGAGGACGATATCCGTGGCGGCTATTACCGGCCTATGTTCGTCCACGCCATCAGCGCAGGGCTGGATGCCCAAGGCAACCCGGTAGCCTGGAACCAGCGACTGGTTGGCCAGTCGATTGCCGCCGGCACGGCGTTCGAAGGTGGGCTGGTCAAGGACGGCATCGACATGACGTCGGTCGAGGGCGCATCTAACCTCGCCTACGCCATCCCCAATCTGCACGTTGAGCTGCATTCGCCCAAGCTGGGCGTGCCGGTGCTGTGGTGGCGCAGCGTCGGCCATACCCACACCGCTTTCTCGACCGAGATTTTCATCGACGAGCTGGCAGCGGCGGCAGGCAAGGATCCTTATGCGTTCCGCCGCGCACTGATTCAACATCCGCGTCTCAAGGGCGTGCTGGAACTGGCCGCGACCAAGGCCGGCTGGGGCACACCGCTGGCGCCGAAAAGCGGGGTGCGGCGCGGGCGCGGCATCGCGGTGCATGAATCGTTCAACTCCTTTGTCGCCGAGGTGGCGGAAGTCAGCGTCAGGCCGGATGGTTCGTTCAGCGTGGATCGTGTGATATGCGCCGTGGACTGCGGCATCGCGGTCAATCCGGACCAGGTCAGGGCACAGATGGAAGGCGGCATCGGCTTCGGGCTTTCCGCAGCCCTGCACAGCGCCATCACCCTCAAGGCGGGACGCGTCGAGCAATCCAACTTCCATGATTATCCGCTGCTGCGCATCAGCGAAATGCCCCGGGTCGAGGTACACATCGTGCCGTCTCAAGCGGCGCCCACCGGCGTCGGCGAACCGGGCGTGCCGCCGCTTGCGCCGGCGGTCGCCAACGCGCTGTTCGCCGCGACCGGCAAGCGCCTGCGCAAGCTGCCGTTCGAAACCTCGGAACTGCGGAGTGCATGATGGAAAGCTCGGACCTGGAAGTCCTGCGCACGTGCCTGCAATGGCAGCATGACGGCCATCGCGTGACGCTCGCCACCGTCACCCAAACCTGGGGGTCATCCCCGCGCCCGGTGGGCGCCATGCTCGCAGTGCGCGACGATGGACTGCTTGCCGGATCGGTTTCCGGCGGCTGCATCGAGGCCGATCTGATCGAGCGGGTGCGCGCCGCGCCGCCCATCCGGCCGGAAGTGCTCATTTACGGCGGCTCCGCCGAGGCATGCGAGCGTTTCCGCCTGCCCTGCGGCGGCGCGCTGCAACTGGTGCTGGAGCCGGCGCCTGGCAAGCCCCTGCTGCAAGCGATCCAGGAGGACATCGCGCAGCACAGGCTGATCGGGCGGCGCCTCGATCTCGTCACCGGCGGTATCCACCTTTACACCCCGCACATCGACGAAACCACGCAGTTCGACGGGCAGACGCTGATCGCCGTGCATGGGCCGTGCTGGCGGCTGCTCGTGATCGGCGCCGGCCAGATATCCTGCCATCTGGCGCAGATCGCCCAAGCCCTGGATTATCAGGTGCTGGTGTGCGATCCCCGCGAGGAATACAGCGCAGCCTGGGATGTTGCGGGTGCCGAACTCGTTCCCGGCATGCCGGACGACGCGGTGAACGCCCTGATGCCCGATGCCCGCTGTGCAGTGGTGGCCTTGACCCATGATCCCAAGCTGGATGACATGGCTTTGCTGGAAGCGCTCAAATCGCCGGCATTCTATGTCGGCGCCGTCGGCTCGAATGCCAATAACCTGAGACGGCGCGAACGGTTGAGCCTGTTCGATCTTTCGAAAGCGGAAATTGACCGCCTGCATGGGCCGGTGGGTCTGCCTATCGGCAGCCGCACCCCGCCGGAAATCGCCATATCCATTCTGGCGGAATTGACCGCGGTGCGACACGGCATCCGGCTTGGCGTTCTGCCTGCCACAGCAAGCGGGAATCACACCTCGCGCCAGTCGATGGCCGCAGCCATATGATCGTCGGCATTCTGCTGGCGGCGGGTACTGGAACGCGCTTTGGCGGCGACAAACTGTTGTTCCCCCTGGCCGACGGCACCCCGGTCGGCGTACAGGCGGCGCGCAACCTGCTAAGCGGCGTTGATCATGGCGTTGCGGTGCTGCGTCCGTCAGATCGGCAGCTTGCGCATCTACTGGAAGCGGAAGGGATGCAGGTGGCATTCTGTCCCGGAGCAGAAACCGGCATGGGAACCAGCCTTGCTTTCGGCGTGACTGCCGCGCAGGACGAGGACGGATGGCTGATCGCCCTGGCCGACATGCCGTTCATCCAGCATGACACCATCCACGGCGTAGCCAGCCTGCTTCGAGCCGGCGCGCCGATCGCGGCACCCCGCTACCAGGGACGACGCGGCCACCCGGTCGGTTTTGCGCGAGCATTTTTCCACGACCTCGCCCAACTCAGCAGCGACCAGGGCGCGCACCCTTTGCTCGCCGCCCATGCCGGGCGGATTCAGATGCTTGAATGCGAGGATCCCGGCATTTTCGCCGACATCGACACCCCATCCGATCTCAGCGGCTTAGAAGACGCTTTCTCCATTCGCATCGATACTCCTGGCATGAAAACCGTGAAGCTATAGTAGTTAGTTCGGTAGACTCTAATTCCAACCGCACCATTGTCTGGATTCGGGCGGACATGATGAGTGAATCGGGTAGCGTGAAAAGTGCGAGCCACTCACACACCAGGAGAAGCGGTTCCATTTGCTTGGCTGTGCCACTCGACGACAGGTGAGTGACGCCCGGAAGGACAGCCTCGCCAATCAATTCATCGAGGCAAGTTCCCGACCATCCCGGGGAACTCACCAAGGCTTGGGTCCAGGCAATTTTCAGTTGATGCCCTGAATCCCCATGCGGTCGCGCCAGTCAGGCGGCGTGCTATATGCCTTTGGCGTCCGCCTTCATCACCATGCCACCCGGCATGGAAACAAGCAGACTGCATGGCAGATGATCCAGCAGAGAGTGGCCGACCGAGCCGCGCCACCAGCGGTCGAGGGCCGAGCGTTGGTGATGGCCGACGACGACGAGATCGGCACCGGTCTCATGGGCGACAGCTCCGATGGCTTCGACAGACGATTCGTCCGTCCTCAGGATGCCTGTCGCTTCCACCCCGGCCTGGCGCAGGCGCGCGAGCCCTGTCTCGAGAATGGCATTGACGCGAGCTTGCTGTTCCTCGATGTATTCGCCGGGCAGCGGACCGTTCGCCAAAGCCATGGCGGGCGGCGGCGGAATGACCGCCAGCAGATGACAGCGGGCGTTGAAGCGGCTTGCCAGGGCGATCCCTTCCTCGAGCGCGTCCTGGCACTCGGCGCTGCCGTCGTAGGCAAAAATAATGGTCTGGAACATGTGCATCTTCCTCCGATAGCATTGTAAGCGTTTGAGCAATCGGGCGGGCATAGCCGCTCATACTGCCCAACCGTGCTTCAGTCAGTCTATTGCCGCGTGCGCCCCGCTCGCGGCAGCCTGCTTGACCGGCGCCCGCAGTAGCACAACCAGCGGGATCGCGATCAGCGTGATCCACATCATCAGTCTGAAGTCTTGCAAATAGGCCAGCATGGCGGCTTGCCGCGTCACCTCGCCGTTGATTGCCGCAAGTCCCTGGGGGGTGGTCAGGTTGTAGGCATCTGCTTCGACCGCCTGCCTGAGCGCCAGATTGAACGGATTGATGTAGTCGGCGAATGCGGCATGATTGGCTTGCGTGCGTTGCGCCAGATAAGTCATCACCACCGAGATGCCGATGCTGCTGCCGATGTTGCGCATCAGGCTGAACAGCGCCGTGCCCTCATTGCGGTAGCGCGCCGCCAGCGAAGCGAAGGTGATGGTGGACAGCGGCACGAAGATGAAGCCGAGGCCAAACCCCTGCGTGACGCCGGTGCGCACGATGTCCCAACCATCAATGTTTGCATTGAATAGGGTCATTTCCCACAGCGACAGGCTGGTCAGGATGAGGCCGAAAAAAATCATGTAGCGCACATCCAGCCGCCCCGAGAGTTTGCCTACCATCATCATGGCGATCATGGTACCCACGCCGCGCGGAGCCAGCAGATAGCCGACATCGATCACAGGGAATCCCAACAGGCTTTGCATGAACGGCGGAAGCAAGGCCATGGTGGCGAGCAAAATGATGCCGACGATGAAGATAAGCACAAGGCCGACGCTGAAGTTGCGATCCTTGAACAGCCCCGGTTCGATGAATGGGTGGTCGTGAGTGAACATGTGGGTGACAAAGAGATACAGCGCCAGGCCCGCAAGCAGGGCCTCGACGACGATTTCCGGGTTGGCGAACCAGTCCAGCGATTGCCCGCGGTCCAGCATCATTTGCATCGCGCCGATGCCCAGGCTCAGCAGTGCGAAGCCGAGCAGATCGAACCGCCGGGTGCGGTCGATGGGCGTTTCGCGCACGAAGGCCGCGAGCCCGAGCCAGGCCAGCACGCCAAACGGCAGATTGATGTAAAACACCCAGCGCCAGTTATAGTACTCGGTCAGCCAGCCTCCAAGCGTGGGCCCGAGAATCGGCCCCACCATCACGCCTACGCCCCACATCGCCATGGCTTTGCCGTGTTGTTCGGGCGGATAGGTATCGAGCAGCACGGCTTGCGACAACGGCACCAGACTCGCGCCAAAAATCCCCTGCAGCAGGCGGAACAACACGATCTCGGGCAGGGTTTGCGCCGCGCCGCACAGCATCGACGCCAGCGTGAAGCCGACTACCGACCACATGAAAACGCGCTTGCGCCCCCAGCGCGCGGTGATAAACCCGGTCAGCGGCATGAAGATGGCCGCCGCCACGATATAGGATGTGAGCACCCAGGAAATCTGATCCTGGGTCGCACCCATCGTCCCCTGCATATGCGGCAGCGCAACGTTGGCAATGGTGGTGTCCAGCGCCTGCATGATGGTCGCCAGCATCACCGACATGGCGACCCAGATGCGCTTGGCGCTTTCCGGTTGGACGGCTGCCGCAGGCGCGTTCATGCGCGCGGCCTCAGAGCGTGTATCCGAACAGGCGACGGCGATGGCCGGTGTCGATCTCGACCACCGCGCTCAGGCCCGCGCGCAATTGCGGCAGATCCGGCGCGGCGTCGAGTCTGATCCGCACTGCCACCCGCTGGGCGATCTTGACCCAGTTTCCGGTGGCGTTCTGCGCGGGGATGACCGAGAACTCCGCACCGGTGGCCGGGCTCAGGCTGTCCACCGTGCCTGTCCATTCTGCGTCGGGGTAGGTGTCGATATGAATCGTGACCGGCTGCCCCGGATGAACGTAGGTGAGATCGGTCTCGGTGAAATTGGCCTCGATCCACGCATGGCCGCTGACCACCAGGGCCATCGCCGTCGCGCCCGCGGCGACGAACTGCCCGGGCTTGGGCGGTTTGCTCACGGTGCCGGGCAACGAGGCGCGTACTTCGACGCGCGCCAGATCGAGCTTCGCTTGATCGAGTTCGGCCAGCGCGGCGAGATACGCCGGATGGCGCTCGACCGGCGCATCGACGCTGCCGCCCAGGGTTTCCGCGATGCGTTTCAGATCCTGATTCAGCGCGCCGATTTGTTGCCCGGCGAGGTCGGTGGTTTGTTTCGCGTCGTCGAACCGGGAAGGCGAAATGAATTTGCGTGCTACCAGATCGGCCTGTCGTTGCTGGTCTTTTCGCGCAAAGGCGTAGCGGGTTTGCGCCAGGGCAATTTCGGCCTGCTTTTCGCGAAAGCCCGCCTTCGTTGCTGCAAGATCGACGCGCACCTGCGCCAGTTTGGCTTCGGCTTTGGCGACCGCCACCTGAAACGGCGCCGGGTCGATCCGGAACAGCGGCTGACCCGCAGCGACAGACTGGTTTTCCCGGACCAGCACCTGCTTGATCGTTCCGGACACCTCGGCACTGACCGGCACCATGTCGGCCTTGACGTAGGCGTTGTCGGTATCGACGAAACGGCCGCTCCTGAGGTACACGACCCCGATGACGAGTGCGACGATCAGCGGCACCACGACAAGCAGGACCAGCCGTTTCAGGCGGCGTTTCGACGGACGTGCCACCTCGGTGCGAGATGATTCGTCACTGGTTGGGACATCTCTCATGAACTTAATACTCCGGGATAAATGTTCTGCTGAAGGGCGTTAGCGTGAGGCCAGGTTGTCGCGCATCTTGTTCAAGGCGAGGAGGAGCGTGGCGGCTTGCTGCTTGTCCAGATCGTGCAGAGCGACCGTCCGGATCACCGCTGCGACCTGCTCGATTGCGGCCAGATGGGGGGCGGCGGCAGGCGTCAGAAACACCCGATATGCCCGCCGATCGTTGGGATCAGGGCGACGTTCGACTAAACCGGCATCCGTGAGCTGGTCAATCAAACGGGCGAGCGTGATGGGTTGGACTTCCAGCATTTCCGCCAAATCGACCTGGCGAACACCCTCATGGCGAGAGACGTAAACGAGTGCACGCGCCTGCGCCAGTGTGAGAGAGCTTCCTTCCAGGCGTTGCTGGAAGGCTCGACGCATCAGGCGGGAAACATCCGTCAGCAGAAAGCCGAGACTGTCTTGTCGCAATTCCACGAGTCACCGCTCTTATAGTAAGCAGTACTTATTATATTGGTGGCTTGCTAGTGTGACCAGAGGCCAGCGTTTAGCCGGCATCCTCCTGCACGATTCGTTTAGGAGGATGCCGTGTCGCAGTCACAAATCAGACGACTGAAGGCCTCTTCAGGGTCGGGATCGGAAGTACGTCTTTCCTGATAGCAGACGCAGGCGCGAATCGTAGTGGATGTCGGCCTTGAGCTTCTGCGTTCGGCCAGGAACGAACGACCCGGTAAATCTCGGAGAAGGTCTGATTGTCTGTCAAAAGCCGATCGTCAACGCCCAAGCTCAGGCTCCGGGGCCGTCGGCAAGGCCTCCCATTGCGGCTGGAAGCGGATTGGCACCCCCGGTCGGATATCCGCCGGGATAGTCGCGAGCTCACTCAGGACGTTCTTGATGTCCCGGTTTCCCTGACAAGCGCCGTCGGTGCTATTTTTTCCTTGTCACAAACAATCCCTTCCTGAATCACCCCTGCTTTTCCGATAACTCCGAGCCGATTGAAGTGCGGTTTTTTTGGGGGCTCTCAGCCGAGAGCCATCTGCACAGCCATACCGTGGTTTTTTCTTCGATGACGATCGACATCGGCTCCATGTCGGTGCCTTCGTGCGAGCCGTCGCAGAACGGTTGCGTCATCGAGCGGCCGCACGAGCACCACCAGTATTCGCCGGGTTCGAGTTCGGCGAGATTGCGGTCGTATACAACGGTTCGGACATTGGGCTCCTGCGCAAAAAGGTCATTCTAGCCGCATCGGCCATCTGCAAGTCCGTATGGTTTGTGGGGCAATTTACGCTCCATGGTGCAGGATGGCTTAAAACTTTATCGATACGCTGAGCGCGCCAAAGCCGTCGAATTTCTCCTGGGTTCGGAACTCGCGCGTGCGCAGTATGTGGGTGTAACTGAAACGAATATCGGACCAGTCCAGTACCAGGCCGAACTGCAGGTCGCCGACCAGGGGTTTTTTGTCCACGCTGCGGCTGTCGCGGAAGGTGTTGCCGTCGAGAAAGATGTTGTGGGCAATCGCGCGTCCTTCGACACCGGCAAACAGGTACCAGCCGAAATCGGACACCGGGGCGAAGGCTGTCGAGCCCGGCAAGCCGGGCTGGATGCGCGGCGGCCCGTAGTCGCTGGGCAGTCGTTTACCGTAACGCAGCGTGACGCCTGCATTGGCATAGGTGAACACGTTGCCGAGTGCGGCCCCTGCGTGGGGCGTGAAGTCCAACTGGTTCCCCAGGAAGGTCGTGGTCGCGAATTCCCGCCAGCTGCGCTGGTAGGTCAGGATGACACCCGGCTCATTGCGGAGCTGTGTGTCCCAGCCTTGGGGCTTATCGGAACCCACGACTTTATGGACGAATTTCTGGCTCTGCTCGGCCAGAGAGGCCGGGCCGACCACGCCGAGGGTGATGCCGAACTGGTCGAGCTGCTTGCCCGACTCCACGCCCAGGCCCACCGTCCCATACAGCCAGCCTGCATAGGGGCGTTCCCCCGGGGGCGGATCTGCGATGGTGATATCACTCGGCACGAACATGCTTTGGCCGAAGGCATAGCCATGGCGAACCTCGCCTTGCTCGGGGAACCACGGCACGAGGCGGGCCAGTTTGATGGCCCATTCCTGTGTGGAGGCATCCGGTCCCGGTACCCAGACCACCCGCACGCCGTTCGTGTAGTGGCCGTCGCTCCCCTGGAACATGTCGTTTTCGAGTACGAAGCTCAGCGTCCCGGTCTTTTCCGGTTCCACCGACCAGGCCACAGCCGGGCTGGCGCCCTCGATAACAAGCCACGCTATGAGTCCGACTATTCTTTTCATGCCATCGTTGCCAGTGTTATGAGGGATCGCGCCGGGTGCAGGGGGAACAGGTCTGCCCATGTCATTCCTTGTCTCGATTACGATGCCCGGCGTCCACAGTCAGGAGCCCGATTGCGGCGAGGGCAGCGAAACCGGCACCGGCCAGGAACGTCGCAGCAGGTCCAATGGCGCTCCACAGAACGCCAGCCAGCACGCTGGCGAGCAGTAGCGCACCGCCGCTGACGAGATTGAAGATGCCGAACCCGGTGCCGCGCAATTGCGTCGGCACCGTGTCAGCGACGAGTTTCGACAACAGGCCCTGGGTAAAGGCCATGTGCAGGCCCCACAGCGCGACACCGGCAAAGACGCCCAGTGCGCCTCGGGCTGCGGCCAGCACCATGTCCGCTGCGATGAGCAGCGCGAGTCCGATCAGCAACAAGGTGCGCGGGTGGAAGCGGTCAGCGGCGGCCCCGGCCGGATAGGCGGCGCCGGCATAGAAAACGTTCATCACGACCATGACCACCGGCACATAGCCGAGCGCGAGGCCAATGTCCTGTGCCCGCAGCACCAGAAAGGCGTCGCTGAAGCGGGCGAGCGTAAAGACCGCCCCCAACAGCACAACCAGCCAGTAGCGCAGCGGCAGGCGCTTGATGTTGGCCCGTGCGAGTGGGGATTTTACGTCGCCGGTTGCATGCGTGCGCTCAGGGTCGCGTACGTAAATCATGAGCAGCGCCACCGCAATGAAGGCTGGCACCACGGCTATCCACATCACCGCACGGATGTCATCGGCAAGCCATATCATGAAGACCACCGCCAGTAGCGGACCGAGCAGGGCGCCAGCCGAATCAAGCGCCTGCCGCAAACCATAGGCCGCGCCGCGCAATGGTGCTGGCGAAATGTCGGCAATCAGGGCGTCGCGCGGCGCCCCGCGAATGCCTTTGCCGATGCGATCGACGAAACGCGCCGTGAACACCCAGCCGATCGACGAGGCCAGCGGAAAAATGGGCTTGGTGAATGCCGCGAGTCCGTAGCCAAGGATCATCAGGAATTTGCGCTTGCCAAGATAGTCGCTCAGCGCACCCGAGAACACTTTCAAGATGGCTGCCGTAGCCTCTGCAATCCCTTCGATAACGCCGACGGTCACCATGGAGGCGCCCAGTACGGTGACCATGAAGACCGGCAGGAGGCTGTGGATCATCTCGGAGGATATGTCCATGAACAGCGAGCCGAATCCGAGTGCCCAGATGCCGGTCGGCAGTGCGCGCCATTTGCCCGGGACGCGCGAACGAGGCGAAGTTTGTTCGGTGCGCGAACTCATGCCATCGTTGCCAGCGTTTTACGGAAGCGCGCCAGGGCCAGCGTGAACAGGACCGCACCGATTGCCGCCAGGCTGAGGAACTGCGGCCAGACCACATCGAGGCCGGCGCCACGATAGAGAATGGCCTGGGAGAGCATGACGAAGTGGGTGTTGGGCGCGGCCTGCATGATGAACTGGACGGCGTCAGGCATGCTTTCGCGCGGCGTCATGCCACCCGACAGGACCTGCAGCGGCAGCAGGAACATCAACAGCAGCAGCCCGAACTGCGGCATCGTGCGGGCGAGGGTGGCGAGGAAGATACCCATGGACGTGGTCGCGAACAGGTGCAGCGTTGCGCCTGCGAAAAACAGCGCGACTGAGCCTTCGATGGGGACTGCAAGCAGGCCGCGGACAATGAAGGTCAACGAGAACCACGAGGCCGCGAGCACAACCAGGGCCATGGCCAATACCTTGCTGCTCATGATCTCGAAAGGCGTCACCGGCATTACCAGCAGGTGTTCCACCGTCCCGTGCTCGCGCTCGCGGATGAGGGCGGCACCGGTGAGGACGATGGAAAGCATGGTGATGGCGCTGATGACCTCCATGACGGCGCCGAACCAGGACTTGTCCAGCTCGGGGTTGAAGCGTGCCCGTAAAACCAGATCGACCGCTGGAACCGTTTCGGCACGATACCCCCGCACGAAATCATTCACCTCGCCCGAGACGATCGCCTGGATATAGCTGCTGCCGGTAAAGCCCTGGCTCATCCGGGTGGCATCGACATTAAGCTGCAGCACGGGACTATGCCCCGCGAGGAGATCGCGCTGGAAACCGGATGGGATGTGCAGGGCGAAGGTGTCGAGTCCTGCATCCATCCGGGCGTCCATCTCGGCTGTCGTGATCAGGGCCGGCGGCAGGAAATAGGGCGGATAGAAGTCGTCGATGATACGGTTGGAAAGCGCAGAGCGGTCCTCGTCGACGATGGCGATAGGCGCCTTGTGCAGCGTTTCCGGCATTGCCGTGGCGGCGGTGTAGATCGAAAACGTGAACGCGTAAACGATCAAAACAAGCATGATGGGGTCGCGCACGAGGCTGCGCAGTTCCTTGATGCCCAGGTGGAGGATGTTGTGTGCGGATCGCATGCCTATCGCTCCTGCTTCCTGAGCAGGGCTGCGCCGAGCCCGATGAGTACGGGTACGGCGATCAGCAGCGGGACAAAAGACGCCCGGAGATCCATGAAACCGAGCCCTTTCGAGAACGTGCCGCGCGCAATCGTCACGAAGTGGGTGGTCGGATAGATCTGCCCGATCAAGGCGCCCACACCCTCCAGGGTGGAGACGGGATCGATCAGCCCGGAGAACTGCACGGCCGGAAGAATGGTCAGCAGAGCGGTGCCGAACAGGGCGGCGACCTGGCTGCGCACGAAGGCCGACATCAGCAGCCCGAAGGCGGTGGCTGCGATCACATAGAGCAATGCCGCGGCTGCCAGGGCGAGGAAGCTCCCCTTTAGCGGCACGCCGAACAGGGAGACGGCCAGCGCGGTGAGCAGCAGGAAATTGATCATGGCAAGCGCGATGTAGGGGATCTGCTTGCCGAGCAGAAACTCCAGCCGGGTGACCGGGGTGACGTAAAGATTGACGATGGAGCCCAGCTCTTTCTCACGCACCACCGACAGCGCGCTCAGGATCGCCGGGATAAGCATCAGCAATAGTGGGATCACCGCCGGCACCATGGCCGGCAGGCTGGTCACCTCCGGGTTGTAGCGAAAGCGTGTTTCGATGCTGAACAGCCCGGCTGTCGCCTCTGAACCGTAAGCCTCGCGCGCCTTGGCGGTGAGCCAGTGCTGGTGCATGCCCTGGACATAGCCGCGCACCGTCTCGGCGCGCATCGGCATGGCGCCATCGATCCAGGCGCCGATCTGCACTGGCGTGCCGCGTGCGATGTCGCGTGCGAAGCCGGGCGGAATCTCGATGGCCAGGCTGATCTCGCCGGCGCGCATGCGCTGGTCCAACTCGGCGTGGTTGCGGATTGGCGGATGTTCGATGAAGTAGCGCGAGCCGGCGAGATTGAGGGCGTAGTCGCGGCTCAGAGTGGTCTGGTCCTGGTCGAGCACGGCAAAGGCGAGGTCTTCCACGTCCATGCTGATGCCGTAGCCCAGCACCAGCATGAGCATCACGCTGCCCAGTGAAGCCAGCGTGAGACGAATGGGGTCGCGGCGCAGTTCGAGCGATTCGCGCCGGGTGTAGCTGAACAAACGACGCCAACTAAAACCCTGGCGGCGTGGGGCCAGGTTTGCTGCCGCAGGAGCCGCCTGCTCCTGCGGTTGCCGGGGGGCTCCGGCAGCCGGAGGTGCCGGCGGGTTCTTCGCCACCGCTTCCTCGAGATGGCTGATAAACGCCTCTTCGAGGTTGCGCGCGCCGCGTTTCTCGATGATCGCTGCCGGCGTATCGCTCACCAGCACCTGGCCGGCGTGCATCAGCGAAATGCGGTCGCAGCGCTCGGCCTCGTTCATAAAATGGGTCGAGATGAAAATGGTGACGTTGTCGCGGCGTGCCAAGTCGATCAGGATTCGCCAGAAAGCATCGCGCGCCACCGGGTCGACGCCGGAGGTCGGTTCGTCGAGGATCAGCATCTCCGGCCCGTGGATCATGGCGACCGCAAGCGACAGGCGCTGGCGCTCGCCCAGGGGTAGCACGGCCGGCAAATCATCCATCATTTCGGTAAGCCCGAAGTGCTCGGCCATCTCCTGCACCCTTGGCTCGATGCGTGCCGACGGTAGGCCGAACAGCCGCGCGTGCAGCACCAGGTTCTGACGCACGGTGAGTTCGCCATAGAGCGAGAAGGACTGGGTCATGTAGCCAACGCGGCGGCGCGTGTCGATGTCATGGGGATCCAGCGGGTGGCCGAACAGCCACGCCTGTCCTTCGCTCGCGGGCAGCAGCCCGGTGAGCATCTTCATGGTGGTGGTCTTGCCGCAGCCGTTTGAGCCGAGGAAGCCGAAGATTTCCCCCTTCCTGATCCGGAAGCTGACATGATCGACCGCCGTGAAGCTGCCGAAGCGCATGGTGAGATCGCGCGCCTCGATGGCTACCTCCGTTTGCTCACCTGCCTCCAGGGGGAGGATTGCCACGGGCTGGTAGCCTTCGCGCTGCACCTCCGGCAGCAGCGCGATGAAGGCCTCTTCGAGCGTACGGGTTTCGGTGCGCGCCAGCAGGTCCTGCGGCGTGCCGGTGGCGAGCACCCGCCCGTCGTTCATGGCGACCAGCCAGTCGAAGCGCGCGGCCTCTTCCATGTAGGCGGTGGCGACCAGCACGCTCATACCGGGCCGGTTGGCACGGATGCGCTCGACGAGTTCCCAGAACTGCCGTCGCGACAGCGGGTCGACGCCGGTGGTGGGCTCGTCGAGGATCAGCAGGTCGGGATCGTGGATCAGCGCGCAACACAGGCCGAGCTTCTGCTTCATGCCGCCGGACAGCTTGCCGGCGAGGCGCTCGGCGAACGGTGACAATCCGGTGGCCTGCAACAGATCGGCGATGCGCCGTTCGCGCTCATGGCGGGCGTGGCCGAAAAGCCGTCCGAAGAAGTCGACGTTCTCGAACACCGACAGGGTCGGATAAAGATTCTTGCCAAGGCCTTGCGGCATGTAGGCGATGCGCGGGCACACTGCGTTGCGGTGCTGTGTATTTGCCATGTCGCCGCCCAGCACCTCGATCCGTCCGTCCCGGATCGTCCGCGCGCCGGCGACAAGCGAGAAAAGGCTCGATTTGCCGACGCCATCCGGCCCGATGACGCCAACCATGCAGCCGGCCGGCACCTCGAGCGTGACCGAATCCAGCGCGCGTACCTTGCCGTAGGCGAGACCGACCGCGCTCAGGCGAACCACGGGTGCTGCGGCCGGCGATGCGATCACGTCGCCGGCTTCGCTCATTGCGGCAGCTTCACCTGGAGCCGCTCGGGCCAGTCGGCGTCGGGGGCACTCCGCACGTAGGCGACGCCGGGCAGGCCCGTTTTCACCTGGAGAATGTGTTTCTTGAGCAGATCGGGCGGAAGCTGGGCGCGCACGCGGAACATCAGCTTTTCGCGCTCGCTTGCCGTCTCCACCGTTTTCGGCGTGAACTGCGCGACGTCGGCGACGAAGGACACGCTCGCCGGAATCACATACTGTGGCGCGGCGTCGAGCACGATGCGCACCTCGGTGCCGAGCGCCACGCGCCCCGCCACGGCGGTCGGCAGGAAGAAGGTCATGTAGACGTCGGCGAGATCGACCAGGTTCAGGATGCGTCCACCGGCGCCGACCACTTCCCCCGGCCGGGCGACGATGTACTGCACCCGGCCGTCGCGCGGCGCCTTCAGTGCCGTGTCGTCGATGTCGACCTGGATGCGCTCGATGCTGGCCTGCGCGGCGGCGGCGGAAG
>JBDRCF010000015.1:0-22776 GCA_043821985.1 Pseudomonadota bacterium | reverse complement strand
CTCATCTCGGTTTGCACATGCTCAAGGGTGCGCATCAGGAAGTGTCTTGCCCCCATCCAGAATTTGATGGTGCCAAACGGGTGTTCCACTGTCTGCCTTCGGATGCGCATCACATTCGGTCTGCCGTCCAGCCGCTTTTGCATCGCTTCGAGCACATCCTCGTGCTCCCAGCGGCTAACCCGGCGGTAGTCGCTTGGCGTGCACTGGGCCTTGATGGGGCAGCGTGGGCAGTCCGAGCTCCAGTAGCGGTGAATCAAGTGTCCCGCTTCCACTCGGGCAAATCGTCGGATGAGCTGGCTGCCCGCCGGGCAGCGGTAGGTATCGGTATCGGGCTGATAGACAAAGTCCGATTTGTCGAACCGGCCCTCGGCCTTGGCTTCCGACGTCATTGGTTTGGATACGTAGGTGGTAATGCCCGCCTGATCACAGGCCAGGATTTCCTCGCCGTTGAAGTAGCCGCGGTCCGCGATGGCCTGCAGCTCCTGACCCGGCATAATCTCTTGGGCCTGCTTTGCCATCCTGGCCAACTGTCGTCGGTCTGAGCCTACGTTGGTCACTTCATGCGCCACGATCAAATGGTGCTCGGTCTCCACCGCGGTTTGCACGTTGTAGCCCACCAGGCCACGACTGGTGCTGGTGGCCATGGCCCGCGCATCGGGATCGGTCAGCGAGAGTTGGCCGCCGGAAGCCTCCAGTTTCGCTTGCATTCCCTTGAGGTCACGCATCTCGCGCTTCAGGGTCTCGATCTTCTTGCTCAGATGGGCCGTCTTGGTTTCCGTGACTTCCGACGGATTGCGATCCGCCGTCTCGATCGCCACCAGGTATTCATCGATGCTCCGTTCGATCTCCTTCGCCCGCTTGTCCACCTTGGCACGGGTGAAGTTGCGGTCGTGCGCATTCACCGCCTTGAACTTGCTGCCATCGATGGCGACGATGGCCTGGGTGAACAGATTGAGCCGCCGGCACAGCAGGATGAACTCGCGGCAGACATTGCGGATCGCCTGACCGTTGTCGTGACGGAAGTCGGCGATGGTCTTGAAGTCCGGCGCCAGCTTTCCGGTGAGCCACATCAACTCGACGTTGCGCTGAGACTCCCGCTCCAGCCGCCGGCTGGACTGGATGCGATTGAGATACCCGTACAGGTAAAGCTTCAGCAGAACAGAGGGGTGATACGACGGACGCCCCGTGACTGCAGGGCGCACTCCCGCAAAGCCCAGCGCACCCAGATCCAGTTCGTCGATGAAGGCTTCAACCGCTCTGACCGGGTTGTCCTCAGAAATGTAGTCGTCGAGAGACTCAGGTAGCAGGGTGATCTGGCTACGGGATTCGCCTTCGATGAATCGCTTCATGCCGCATTTCCCTCGCTGATACAACTGCGATCAGTTTAGGAAATTTGGGGGGAGTTTCCACACAGCCTCGCCGAAACCCAGACATTAGTGGTGCACTCCCTGGCCGGCCGCTTAGGGGCTGAAATCAGCCAGCCCTGCTGAATCTCAACCCACCATCTGCAACATTTCCTTTTCTACCCTGCGCAGCAAGCGCAAACACTCTATCGTCGCCGCCATGTCCAGCGCGCTGAAATCGTCCAGGGTCGTGAGCCGCGGATCGGCGCCGGCGGTGAGGAGCACGTCCACCACCGCGTGTTTGCCGGTCGAGGCGGCGTACATCAGGCAGGTGGCGCCGTTGTCGTTCTGATGATCGAGGTCGACCCCTGCGCGGATCAGGATGTCCATGGCGCCCAGGCTCTCCCCCACGCAGGCCAGCCATAGCGCGTTGTTGCCGTCGGCGTTGGTGGCATCGAGCGCTGCGCCGGCCTGCAACAGTTCTAACACGGTTTCCGGGTCGCCCAGTTTGCTCGCGCGCATCAGCGGCGTCATGCCGTGTTCGCCGACGGCGTCGGGATCGCCATCGGGATAGCCGTGCTGCTGCAGCCAGTGCGCAAGCTGCAGGCCGATCGCGGGCGGCGCGGTTTTCCGCTGCAGGCGTTGCCACGCCGCAAAGCCGCCATCCAGGCTGTAGACCTCGGCGAAGCCGAAGTCGGCGAACATCTGGCCGTAGGTCTGGCTGGCGTTGCCGTGGTAGCAGACCAGCAGGACCGGCACGGTCTTCGGCGTGCCGAGCAGGACGGCATCGAGGTTGGCGCCGGACAGTCGTTGCGCGCCGTCGATGTGCGCCTGCTCGAAGCGGGCCTCGTCGCGCGAATCGAACACCTGCACGTCGCCGCGGCCGAGCAGCTGGCGGGCGGCGGCGGCGTCGATGCGCCGGAAACTTTTTGCGTGGTTCATGGGGTGACCTCCGTTTCGTCTGTGATGCGGTCCGGGTAGGGCGGCAGGGTGGTGATGCGCGTGTCGGCGAGCGCGCGGCCCACAGTGAAGTGGTAAAGCGACTGGAACTGGCGGTCGCGCAGGCCGAGCAGTTCGTGGAAGGCGTCGTCGAGGAAGCAGCCGATGCCGGTGCCCCGCAGGCCGAGCGTTTCCGCCTCGAGATAGAGGACGTGGCCGACGAGGCCTGCTTCCCAGTGCAGCTGGCGATAGCGCCAGGCATCCTCTAGCACGCTGGCTTCGAACTCGGCCAGCATGCCGAGCGAGAAGCAGCTGTCGGCGGCGATCGCCTGCGCGCAGCTCACGGCGCGCGCCACCTTGTGCCACAGGCCTGCGCGCAGGCGGAACAGCGGCAGGTGCGAGGGGCAGCCGTCCACGCGCTGCCAGTCGAACTCGTCGGCGAGCGCCGCGCGCAGTTTCGCTTCCGCCTCCGCCTCGCGCACCAGGATGTAGAGTCCGGCGGGAACGCCCTCTACGCGATGGACGAAGAACACCGGATGAATCCGCGGCGCGTCGTCCCACAGGTCCCACGGCGCCTGCGGGCGGGGCAGCAGGCTGTCGACGAGCCGGTAAAAATCGTCGGCCGCCATGCTGAATCCCGGATCGAAACGCTGTGCGCTGCGCCGCCCCATGATCACCTCCGGCGCCGGCAGGTGGGTGGCCGACGTGCCCGGCGGATAAGTCCGCCGCAACGCCGGTACGGACCCGCCCTGTTCGCCGGCGGTGGCTGCCGCGACTTCGTCGATGACCGGCCAGTGGTACATCGGATGCGGATCGAGCGTGTTCGCCTGGCCGTTCCAGCTGGCATGATCGTCCCAGGGCGCCGGCTCGACCACCGGCTGCGGCGCAAGGCTCAGCTGCACCAGCAGGTCCGGTTCCTCGCGCTCGGCCCCGCCGAAGTCCTGGTCGCGCCCGGTGCCCAGCAGCTGCTCCAGGCGCGGCCTGCTGCAGCCGGCCACCAGGCGCAGCTGCCAGCCCAAGAGGCCGGCGGCGTAGCGCAGTGCGGCCAGCGCATGGCCGATGTCGAGCTGGCAGTAGCGGAAGGCGCGCTCGCCGTATTTCCAGGCCTCGCGCCAGTGGATGGAAGTCAGCCCGATCCACAGCCCGGGCGGATGAGCGGCGCCGGACAGGCAGCGTTGTTCCAGCGCGTGGCTGCGGCTGACGTAGTGGTAGAGGCCGTCGTCCAGCCCGGCGACGCCATGCGCGATCAGGTAGGCCTCGGTCGGGTGCAGGTTGCCGCTCGACGGATTGCAGCGCAGCGCCCAGCGGTCCGGCCCGTATTCCTTCCACGCCGACAGCCCGAGCGAGAGTTCGAGCAGGGCGCCGATCGCATCCAGCGAGAACGCCGTGGCCGTTTCCGCATCGGCACGCGCGAGGCGGCCCGCGGCGAGCGGCAGGCGCACCAGAGGACTGCCCTGGAAGCGGCGGAACGGATCGGGCTGGCTGGTCCAGTCCAGCGTTTCCGGGCCGGCGGCGTAGCGTTCAGGGCGGTGCTTGGTGCGCTCGTGGTAGGCCAGCGCGATCTTCGCGCGCGCGCTGTCCTGCGGCGTGCTGTTGGGTGGCTCGCTGTTGTGTGGCGTAACGCAGGGCGTCGCCGCCTGCGGACGCGGGCAGGCTTCCAGGCTGCCTGATCCTGCCCGATCGCCGGCGATGCCGAGCCGCGCCTCGATCTCGTCCGCGTCGAAGCCGGCCAGCCGCCAGCCCTTGGCCTCGATCAGCGGGCGCCGGATCAGCAGCGGGTTGCCCAGCAGCAGGTTCAGCGCCGATTCTGCATCGACGCGATCGGGATCGATCTCGCCGGATTTCAATTGCGGCGCGGCGCGGTTGAACCAGTCGGCCACCGGCAGACCGCCGAAGAATTCCAGCAGCCGGGCCGCCGTCCACGGCTCGGCGAGCAGATCGCGCGCGATCACCTCGTGGCCGGCGTCGCGCAGCAGGCGCTTCTGCCGCGCGTTGTTCGCGCAGCCGGGTTTTTCGTAGAAGATCAGTGTGGTCATGGCCTGTCCTTTCCTGCCTGCCGGGCCAGCGCGAGCAGCGCGCCGGTCTGGTCCTCGATGCGGGCGCGGACCTTCGCGTCCAGTTTTTTCAGCCAGTAGCCCGGAATGTCGGAGACGCCATAGGCTGCGCCGGCGAGCATGCCGGCCAGCGCGCCGGTGGTGTCGGCGTCTTCGCCGCGGTTGACCACCGCGGTCACGCAGGACTCGAAGCTGTCCGTGTGAAAGAAATGGTAGAGCACCGTCTGCACGGTATCGACGATGTAGCCCGATGCGCGCCCGTGGTAGGGGTCGAAGCGGAACGCCGGATGCTCGGCGACCAGCCGGTTCGCCGCCTCGCGGCACGCCTTGAAGCCGCCGCCGCGCAGCAGGCTGCGCGTCATGTTGCCGAGCGCCAGCGTCGCTGCGTCCGACAGCGGGTGGCAATGCGTGAGGTGGCATTGTTCCAGCGTCGCGCCGGCAAAGCCGGCATCGTCGTCCAGCAGGGCCAGCGCCAGCGGCAGGTTGCGCATGCAGGCGCCGTTGCCGCCGTCGCCCTCGTTCGGCGTGCCGGCTAGCGTGCCGTCCGCCATGTAGCGCTGAATGCCGCGGCGGCAAGTGTTGCCGACGTCGACCGGCTTCGACTTCAGCCAGTCGACGAAGGCATCCGCTGCGGCGCGGGGATTCCAGCCGCCGCTGGCGACGAGGGCCTGCCCCAGCGCCAGCGACATCTGCGTGTCGTCGGTGATCTGTCCCGGCTTGAGCTTGAGCCAGCCGCCGCCGATCATGTCGCGGTGCATGCCGTAGGCGTGCTGGATTTCGCGCGGCGTCATGAACTCGACCGTCGCCCCCAGCGCATCGCCGACCGCGAAGCCGAGATAGGCACCTAGTGCACGTTCGTGCAGATCGTCGTGAGCCTCATTCATGCTAGTGGGTGCTGACCGTGACGCGGTAGTCGCCGCCGATCACCAGGTATTCCGACTCGCCCTGCAGCGCATGGCTGGGCAGCAGGTCCCTGAAGAACACGACCTTGACCGTCGGCACCTGCGATTCGAGGATGGCGTCGCCGAATTCGCTGGCGATGTCGCGGCGGGCGGTGAACGAGCTGACGTTGTTCAGCCTGACCAGCGCCGGGCCTGCCCTGAGCGGAGTCGAAGAGCCGTGGCGCAGATGCGCACCCTCGAGCAGGCAGATCTCGCCGAAGTCGTTGACCCCACGGTACAGGGTGAGATGGCGCCGGCCCGGCCGCAACCAGTGGGCGAGCGACCACTGGCAGAACGCGTACAACAGGTCCAGTTGCGTGGTGATGGCATTGTTGTGAAAGCGGCTGGACAGCTTGTCTTCCACGTAGGTCGACCAGGCCGGCGAGGCAAAGCGCGTCAGCGGCGCCTTGTGGTAGGTCGGGATGAGGCCGAAGCGGCTTTCCGCCCAGCCCTTCACGACTGCGCCCTCGCGGCTGTTGGCATCGTAGCCCCAGCCCTTGAGCAGGCGCAGGTAGCTGGCGCGGTAGCGCCGCCCGCCGCTGGGGTCTGGGCCTGCTTGCCGCAGGCCGAAGGTGTCGTCCATATAGTCCTGGAAAAGGTGCGCCGCCTCGGCGTGGCTTGCGGCCATCGCCAGGCCGTCGAACAGCCGGGCGTGGTTTTCGTGCACGCCGCGGATATGCAGCGTCAGCGGGAAATCATTGAATGCCGCGCTCGCCAAGAGGCCGGTGGGCACGCCCACCAGATTGGCGCTGTGCCCGCGCAGTGCGGCAAAGGTCATAGCGCATGGATAGGGATCGGTGCGCGCCTGCGGCCCAGCATGCCGTCGACCTTGCGGCGCGTGTCCTCGACCGTCAGCGGCTTCACCAGCAGGCCGTCGACGCCGATGCTCTGGCAGGCGGCCACCAGCGGGTCGTCGCGGCGGTCCGCCACCAGCAGCAGCTTCGTCTGCGGCAGGCGCGAGCGGACAAGCAGCAGGACGTCGGTGCCGCGCGCGTGCACGACGTCGATGCCCAAGAGCAGCAGGTCGGGCTTCCAGGCGATGCTCTTGTCGAACGCCGCTTCCAACGTCGGCAGATCGTGCGTCTCGTTTTCGTCGTGCAGCATGAACTGCAGCGCCATGCGGGTGATGTCGTCGTCGGCCACCACGAACAGCCGCTTGTTGTCCACCGCCTTCGCGGTCTCCACGCCAATTTGCATCGCTTCTCTCCTGGATGTCGTGCGTACGCGATGACATCAGCAAGAAGCGTTCCGGTGCGTTAGGTCTGTTGATTCCGCCCATGGTTCGACAAGCCTGTCCTGAGTTAATCGAAGGGCTCACCACGAACGGAATCAACCGCTTACCGTTCACCCTGAGCTTGTCGAAGGGCGTCCGGACGCGGATGAGCCGCGGGAGGCAGGCGAGCGTGCCGTGTCGCATGTCGGACAGCGCGGGACGAAGTGTAGGGTTTGCGACAAGCGGCGGCCCGGTTCGGGCAGCGCTGGCGCGGCCTGGCGGGGCGCCGGCGCGTGGCATGGGCGTTGCTTTCGCTGGATACCATGATCTTCTCCCGCACCAGCCAATACGCCATTCGGGCGCTGATCTACCTGGCCACGCAGCCGCGTGGCCAGCCGGTGCTCAATCGCGAGATTGCCGGCAGCCTCGGCGTGCCGACGGCCTATCTGGCCAAGATCCTGCAGGACCTGAGCCGCGGGCATATCCTCGACTCGACCCGTGGCCGCCGCGGCGGCTTCGTCCTGCGCGGCGGCGCGGAGCGGACCAGCCTGCTCGACATCGTTCTCCTGCTGGATGGCATCCGGGTTGAACGCGAATGCCTGCTCGGGCTCAAGCAATGCAGCGACGAGACGGCCTGTCCGGTCCACCGCAAATGGAAGCGCGTCAAGCGCGAAATGCTCGCCACCCTCGGCGGCCTGACTCTGGGCCATCTGGCCGAGGCGGTCGAGCGAGGCCAGTACCGGCTGAGCGATCTGCCGCTGGCGCTGGCGACGCAATAAGCGAGTTTCAAGTTTCAAGCTGCAAGTTCCAAGAAGGGGCTGGATTGCCATGGCCTTCGGCTTCGCTATGCCGGCGTTTTACTTGCCCCTTGTTCCTTGCAACTTGAACCTTTCTTTCGCTTGTCCCCTTCGCTACAGCGTTCCGCGGTTTGTCGCGTTTGCAACATGCCGAACAGCAGCGCTTCACGAATAAAAAATCCATTTAAAACATTGTGTTAACCGGAAAAAACCGGGGTGGCACGGTCGTTGCTTGATACCAGGCGTGCAGTGAATGTTTTGCCGAATCCGTATCCGAAAAGAAGAAGAAAACGGTGCGCAGATGCTTCCGAATCGGCTGAGTGCTTGCTGCCAGGGCGAATCGGTTTTGAATTTTTTTAACTTAAGGAGATATACATGTCTGCTCTGAGACAAATCGCTTTTTACGGCAAGGGCGGTATCGGCAAGTCCACCACCTCGCAAAACACGCTGGCTGCGCTGGCTGATCTGGGCCAGAAAATCCTCATCGTCGGCTGCGACCCCAAGGCCGACTCCACCCGTCTGATTCTGCACGCCAAGGCCCAGGACACCATTCTGAGCCTGGCCGCTGAAGCCGGCAGCGTGGAAGACCTCGAGCTCGAGGACGTGATGAAGATCGGCTACAAGGACATCAAGTGCGTCGAGTCCGGCGGCCCTGAGCCCGGCGTCGGCTGTGCCGGCCGTGGCGTGATCACCTCGATCAATTTCCTCGAAGAAGAAGGCGCTTACGAAGGCATCGATTATGTCTCCTACGACGTGCTCGGCGACGTGGTGTGCGGCGGTTTCGCCATGCCCATCCGCGAGAACAAGGCGCAGGAAATCTACATCGTAATGTCGGGCGAGATGATGGCCATGTACGCGGCCAACAACATCTCCAAGGGCATTCTGAAGTACGCCAACTCCGGCGGCGTGCGCCTCGGCGGCCTGGTGTGCAACGAGCGCCAGACCGACAAGGAACTGGAACTGGCCGAATCGCTGGCTGCCAAGCTGGGCTCCAAGCTGATCCACTTCGTGCCGCGCGACAACGTCGTGCAACACGCCGAACTGCGCCGGATGACGGTGCTGGAATACGCCCCCGATTCCAAGCAGGCCCAGGAATATCGCGACCTGGCCCAGAAGATCCACAACAACGCCGGCAACGGCACCATCCCGACGCCCATCACCATGGACGAACTGGAAGACATGTTGATGGAGCACGGGATCATGAAGGCGGTGGACGAGTCCGTCGTCGGCAAGACTGCCGCCGAACTCGCAGCGGAAGCGGCTGCGTAATTAGAGCGCCGTCGTCCGCGCGCCCGCGCTTACCCGGGCGGGCGCAAGGGCGGCGGACTCGACAGGGGGAAACCTCTGCCAAGGGCATCGCCGGCTACACGGGCAGTGCCATTCGCAGAGTTTTCCCGGGGACCGGTGACCCGGTATCCAGTGTTTACATCGATGTCCACATCAAACAGGAGGGCGAAATGAGCCTCACAGTCGAAGAAGTCAAAGCGAGAAACCAGGACCTCATCAAGGAGGTGCTGGAAGTCTATCCGGACAAAACCGCCAAGCGGCGCGCCAAGCACCTGGGCACCTACGAGGAAGGCAAACCGGATTGCGGCGTCAAGTCCAACGTCAAGTCCATCCCCGGCGTGATGACCATCCGCGGCTGCGCCTACGCCGGTTCCAAGGGCGTGGTGTGGGGCCCGATCAAGGACATGATCCACATCAGCCACGGCCCGGTCGGCTGCGGCCAGTATTCCTGGGCCGCCCGCCGCAACTACTACATCGGCACCACCGGCGTCGACACCTTCGTCACCATGCAGTTCACCTCCGACTTCCAGGAGAAGGACATCGTCTTCGGCGGCGACAAGAAGCTGGAGAAGATCATGGACGAGATCCAGGACCTGTTCCCGCTCAACAAGGGCATCACCGTGCAGTCCGAGTGCCCGATCGGCCTGATCGGCGACGACATCGAGGCGGTGTCGAAGAAGAAATCCAAGGAATTCGGCGGCAAGACCATCGTGCCGGTGCGCTGCGAAGGCTTCCGCGGCGTGTCGCAGTCGCTCGGCCACCACATCGCCAACGACACCATCCGCGACTGGGTGTTCGACAAGATGGACGGCAAGCCCGCCGCCTTCGAAGCCACGCCCTACGACGTGGCCATCATCGGCGACTACAACATCGGCGGCGACGCCTGGGCTTCGCGCATCCTGCTCGAGGAAATGGGCCTGCGCGTGATCGCCCAGTGGTCCGGCGACGGCTCCATCGCCGAGCTGGAGAACACGCCGAAAGCCAAGCTCAACGTGCTGCACTGCTATCGCTCGATGAACTACATCTCGCGCCACATGGAAGAGAAGTACGGCATTCCCTGGGTCGAGTACAACTTCTTCGGGCCGTCCAAGATCGCCGCCTCGCTGCGCGAAATCGCCAGCCACTTCGACGACAAGATCAAGGAAGGCGCCGAGCGCGTCATCGCCAAGTACCAGCCGATGATGCAGGCCGTGATCGACAAGTACAAGCCGCGCCTCGAAAGCAAGACCGTGATGCTGTTCGTCGGCGGCCTGCGTCCGCGCCACGTCATCGGCGCCTACGAGGATCTCGGCATGGAAATCGTCGGCACCGGCTACGAGTTCGGCCACAACGACGACTACCAGCGCACCACCCACTACGTGAAGGACGGCACGCTGATCTACGACGACGTCACCGGCTACGAGTTCGAGAAGTTCGTCGAGAAGGTGCAGCCCGACCTGGTCGGCTCCGGCATCAAGGAAAAGTACGTGTTCCAGAAGATGGGCGTGCCCTTCCGCCAGATGCACTCGTGGGACTACTCGGGTCCGTACCACGGCTACGACGGCTTCGCCATCTTCGCCCGCGACATGGACATGGCGATCAACAACCCGGTGTGGGGCTTGACCAAGGCTCCGTGGAAGTAAGTACCTCGTGAGGGGTGAGGCGTGAGGGGTAAACCCACACCCACCTAACGCCTCACGCCTCACCGAATTTGAAGGAGTTTTAAGATGACACAGAACGTAGAAAGCGTAGTCGACCATTTCAACCTGTTCCGCGGGCCGGAATACATCGAGATGTTCGAGAACAAGCGGAAGAATTTCGAGAATCCGCATCCCGACGACAAGATCGAGGAGGTCCGTGAGTGGACCAAGAGCTGGGAGTATCGCGAGAAGAACTTCCAGCGCGAGGCGCTGACCGTCAATCCGGCTAAGACCTGCCAGCCGCTCGGCGCGGTATTCGCCGCCGTCGGCTTCGAAGCCACCATGCCCTTCGTGCACGGTTCGCAGGGCTGCGTCGCCTACTACCGCAGCCACTTCAGCCGTCACTTCAAGGAGCCGAGCTCCTGTGTGTCGTCGTCGATGACCGAAGACGCAGCGGTGTTCGGCGGCCTCAACAACATGATCGACGGCCTCGCCAACACGTACAACATGTACAAGCCGAAGATGATCGCGGTCTCCACCACCTGCATGGCGGAAGTGATCGGCGACGACCTCAACGGCTTCATCCAGACCGCCAGGAGCAAGGGCAGCGTGCCGGAAGACTTCGACGTGCCTTACGCCCACACCCCGGCCTTCGTCGGCAGCCACATCACCGGCTACGACAACGCGCTGCGTGGCATTGTCAGCCACTTCTGGGAAGGCAAGGAACGCACGCCCAACGAGAAGATCAACTTCATCGGCGGCTTCGACGGTTACACCGTCGGCAACCTGCGCGAGGTCAAGCGCCTGCTCGACCTGATGGGCGTCGAGCACACCATCCTGGCCGACAACAGCGAAGTGTGGGACACCCCGGCCGACGGCGAATTCCGCATGTACGACGGCGGCACCAAGCTGGACGACGCCAAGGCCGCGATCAACGCCAAGGCCACCATCTCAATGCAGGAGTACTGCACCGAGAAGACCCTGGCCTACATCAAGGGAACGGGGCAGGAAGTCGCCGCCTTCAACCACCCGGTGGGCGTGGCCGCGACCGACAAGTTCCTGATGGAAGTCGCCCGCATCACCGGCAAGGCGATCCCCGCCGAGCTGACCAAGGAACGCGGCCGCCTGGTCGACGCCATCGCCGACTCCAGCGCCCACATCCACGGCAAGAAGTTCGCCATCTACGGCGACCCCGACCTCTGCTACGGTCTGGCCGCCTTCCTGATGGAACTCGGTGCCGAGCCGGTGCACGTGCTGTCCACCAACGGCGGCAAGGACTGGGAAGCCAAGATGCAGGCGCTGTTCGACAGCTCGCCCTTCGGCAAGGGCTGCACCGCCTACGCCGGCAAGGACCTGTGGCACATGCGCTCGCTGCTCAACACCGAGCCGGTGGACTTCCTGATCGGCAACACCTACGGGAAATACCTCGAGCGTGACACCGGCACGCCGCTGATCCGCATCGGCTTCCCGGTGTTCGACCGCCACCACCACCACCGCTATCCGGTGTGGGGCTACCAGGGCGCGATGAACGTGCTGGTGTGGGTGCTCGACAAGATATTCGACGAGATGGACAAGAACACCATCATCCCGGCGAAGACCGACTACAGCTTCGACATCATTCGGTAAGCGGTGAACAGTTAGCAGTAAGCGGTGAGTAGTAAGCAGTAAGCAGTAAGCAGTAAGCAGTAAGCAGTGAGTAGTACGAGTAGGAAGGTGAGCGGCCGGTCCGACGATGGGGCCGGGGGCCGGCCGCGATATCCGAGTGCGAAGAGCCCATCAGCGGGAGCAGCGACCATGAGTACATTGAGCAGCAAGGTCCAGGAAGTCTTCGACGAGCCCGCCTGCGGCAAGAACCAGGCGAAGTCGGAGAAAGACCGCAAGAAGGGGTGCACCAAGCAGTTGCAGCCCGGTGCGGCGGCTGGCGGCTGCGCCTTTGACGGCGCCAAGATCGCCCTGCAGCCGATCACCGACGTGGCGCACCTGGTGCATGGCCCGATCGCCTGCGAAGGCAACTCGTGGGACAACCGCGGCGCCAAGTCCTCCGGCTCGCGTCTCTATCGCACCGGCTTCACCACCGACATCAACGAACTCGACGTGGTCTACGGCGGCGAGAAGCGCCTGTTCCGATCGGTGAAGGAAATCGTCGACAAGTACGACCCGCCCGCCATCTTCGTCTACCAGACCTGTGTCACCGCCCTGATCGGCGATGACATCGAGGCGGTCTGCAAGGCCGCCACCGCAAAATTCGGCAAGCCGGTGATCCCGGTCAACGCGCCAGGCTTCGTCGGCAACAAGAATCTCGGCAACAAGCTCGCCGGCGAGGCGATGCTCGATTACGTGATCGGCACCGAAGAGCCCGAGACCACCACGCCCTACGACATCAACATCATCGGCGAGTACAACCTCGCCGGCGAGCTGTGGCAGGTGAAGCCGCTCCTCGACGAAATGGGCGTGCGCATCCTGTCGTGCATTTCAGGCGACGCCAAATACCAGGAAGTCGCCTATAGCCATCGCGCCAAGGCGGCGATGATGGTGTGCTCCAAGGCGATGATCAACATCGCCCGCAAGATGGACGAGCGCTACCAGATTCCCTTCTTCGAGGGTTCGTTCTACGGCATCAGCGACATGAGCGACTCGCTGCGCAACATCGCCAAGCTGCTGGTGGAGAAGGGCGCGCCGGCCGAGCTGCTGGAGCGGACCGAAGCCATCATCCAGCGTGAGGAAGCCGGGTTCTGGAAACAGATGGAGCCGTACCGCGACCGCCTCAAGGGCGTGAAGGTGCTGCTCATCACCGGCGGGGTGAAGTCCTGGTCGGTGGTCTCCGCGCTGCAGGAGGTCGGCATGGAAATCGTCGGCACCAGCGTGAAGAAATCCACGCTCGAGGACAAGCAGAAGATCAAGGAACTGATGGGCGAGGACGCCCACATGATCGACGACATGACGCCGCGCGAAATGTACAAGCTGCTGAAGGACGCCGAGGCCGACATCATGCTCTCCGGCGGCCGCTCGCAGTTCATCGCGCTCAAGGCCAAGATGCCCTGGCTCGACATCAACCAGGAACGCCATCACGCCTATGCCGGCTACAGCGGCATGGTGACGCTGGTGCGGGAGATCGACAAGGCGCTCACCAACCCGATGTGGGCGCAGGTGAGGCGTCCTGCTCCGTGGGAAACGGAAGTTTCAAGTTGCAAGTTACAAGTTTCAAGTGTGAATGAGACGGTGGCTTGCAATGAGGCTTCACCCTTGAACCTTGCAGCTTGAATCTTGCAACTGAGAATATGGCTACCGTCACCCACGTCAAGAAATCCTGCGCGGTCAACCCGCTCAAGATGAGCGCGCCGATCGGCGCGGCGCTGGCCTTCATGGGGCTGGACAACTGCATGCCGACGCTGCACGGCTCGCAGGGCTGCACCGCCTTCGGCCTGGTGCTGTTTGTCCGCCATTTCAAGGAAGCGGTCCCGATGCAGACCACGGCGATGAACGAGGCCACCACCATCATGGGCGGCATGGACAACGTCGAGCAGGCCATCCTCAACATCCACAAGCGCGCCAAGCCCGCCATCATCGGCATCGCCTCGACCGGGCTGACCGAGACCAAGGGCGACGACGTCGACGGCTATCTCGGCCTCATCCGCAAGAAGCATCCCGAGCTCGACGAGCTGGCGCTGGTCTACGTCTCCACGCCGGACTACGTCGGCGCCTTCCAGGACGGCTGGGCCAAGGCCGTGGCCAAGATCGTGAAGGAGCTGGCCGAACCCGGCCCGGCCGTCGCCGGCCAGGTCAACGTGCTCGCCGGCAGCCACCTCACGCCAGGCGACATCGAGGAGATCCGCGAGATCGTCGAGGCCTTCGGCCTTACGCCCATCATCCTGCCCGACCTGTCCGGCTCGATGGACGGCCACGTGCCCGACAACTTCAGCCCCACCACGCTGGGCGGCACCACGCTGGCGCAGCTGCGCGCCACCGGGTCCTCCGAATTCACGCTCGCCATCGGCGAGCATATGCGCGACGCCGCACAGACGCTGCAGGACACATGCGGCGTGCCCTTCGAGGTGATCGAAACCCTCACCGGGCTCGACGGCTGCGACCGCCTGATGAGCGTGTTGGCCGGGAAATCCGGTCGCGCGGCGCCCAACAAATACCGCCGCCAGCGCAGCCAGCTGGTCGACGCCATGCTCGACGCGCACTTCCACATCGGCGGTAAGAAGATCGCCCTCGGCGCCGAGCCGGATCTGCTGTGGGGCATCGGCACGCTGCTCGCCGGCATGGGCGCGGAACTCGCCGCCGTGGTGACGACGACGCAGTCCCCTCTGCTGGAGAAGCTGCCGGCCAAAGAGGTGCTGATCGGCGACCTCGAGGACCTGGAAGACCGCGCTGCCGGCTGCGACTTGCTGATCACGCATTCGCACGGCCGCCAGTTGGCGGAGCGGCTCGAGCTGCCGTTCCTGCGCATGGGCATCCCCATGTTCGACCGCCTCGGTGCAGCGCACCAGGTGACGGTGGGCTATCGCGGCACGCGCGACCTGATTTTTGAAATCGCCAACATGTTCATGGCGGAAGCACACGAGCCGGGGCCGGACGACTGGCGCCAGCCGGCAGAGGAAGGCGCGGCATGTGGCAGTTGCGCGTCGGCCGCAGCGCATTAATGGACGTACTAGTAATGGAGGCACTATGAAAGTCGCATTCTGCACACAGGACATGAAGCGGGTCGACGCCCACTTCGGTTGGGCGAAGAACATCGCCATCTACGACGTGTCGTCGGACGACAGCCACTTCGTCGAGTCGATCCAGTTCGACGGCGACCTCCAGGAAGACGGCAACGAGGACAAGCTCGCGCCCAAGCTGGAGGCGATCAAGGACTGCGCCATCCTCTACGTGGCGGCGATCGGCGGTTCCGGCGCGGCACGCGTCGTGGCCAGCAACATCCACCCGATCAAGGTGCAGCAGCCGGAAGTCATCGACGAGATTCTGGTCAAGCTGCAAGGGGTGCTGAAAGGCACGCCGCCGCCGTGGCTGCGCAAGGCGGTCCTGAAGGGCCAGGAAAAAACATTCGATTTTGACGAAGAGGTGAGTGATGCCTGATACCGAAACCGCTGTTGCGGAAGCCGCTGCCGATCCGATGCAGTCGCTGTTCGTGAAAGAGCTGATCAAGCAGTGGCGCGCCCAGGACGCGCACGGCACGTGGGACGGCAAGTCCGACGCCACGCTGCTCGAGCCCTACATCGTCACCCGGGAGCAACGCCGGCAAATGCCGATCATCGACGACCCCGATCCGGAAACCCTGTGGCGGGTGGAGCTGTACTACAACGCCATCGGGCTGGCCATCGAGCGGGCGACCGGCGTCATGGTGACGCCGATGATGAAGATGTCCCACGAGGGCTTCGGCCGCATGGTGCTGCTGGCCGGGCGCCTGGTGGCGGTCAACAAGCAGTTGCGCGACGTGCACCGCTTCGGATTCGAGAGCATGGAGAAACTCGCCGAGGAAGGCGAGAAGCAGGTGGCGGCGGGGATCGCGATGGTCGAGCAGTTCCCTGGTGCCGCCAAGTATGGTTAGGCGTTAGGGGTGAGGAGTGAGGGAACGGAAGTCGGGTTTGCGCCTACCGCCTCACACCTCTCGCCTAACGCCTCACCGGAAACTGAAAGGAGCCCATCATGGCCCAGGTACTTGAACGCGGAATGGATGTCGACGTCCCCCACTGGATCGACATGATCGAAAACGAGGAATTCGAGCGCTACCTCGAGCAAACGACGAAAGGGAAGATTGGCGTGGAAGACAAGGAAACGCTGAAAGCGGAAGTGAAGAAACTCAACGCCCGCGCCATGGAGGCGCGCATGGCCCTGCACGACCTGTCGGAGGAACTGCCGGCCGGTCTGGAGAAGGTCATGGATGTGGCGCAGGCAACGGTCGCCGCCTTCGAGTCGCTGGACACGGCGCGCAAGAAGCTGGCCGCCGCCGGCAGCTGAGGAGAACAGCATGGCCTTCGCTTCGGTCACCATGCCCGACGGGCGTACCTGGACGCCTAAATTCGTCGGCGAGATCAATCAGGAGAAGTGCATCGGCTGCGGCCGCTGCTTCCGCGTGTGCGGGCGTGACGTGCTGCAGTTGGTCGGCGTCACCGAGGACGGCGAGTTCATCCCCGTGGTGCTCGGCAGCGATGACGACGACGATGAGGAGTACGAGCGCAAGGTCATGACCATCGCCAACCAGATGAACTGCGTCGGTTGCGAGGCCTGTTCCAAGATCTGTCCGAAGGACTGCTACAGCCACGCCGAAATGAGCGCGGAATAAGGGAGGCAGGGCATGGATGCGCACACGAACCCGAGCCGCGAGCCGCTGATGGCCTATGCGCGGCGGCCGGACGACCTCTTCACCCAGGCCTTCGCCGCCACGGTGAGGAACGCGGTCAGCCAGGGCAGGCCGCCTGCGCTGCAGTTCGGCCTCAGCGAAACCCAGTTCAGCTGCCTGGTCGAGCGCTACTTTCCGGGCGCCGGCCGCGAACTCTTCGTGCTCGCCGAAATCTGCGACGAGAACACGCCGTGCCCGGCGTTCCGCGAGGACGAGATCCAGGACCTCGCCGCGCTGCTGCTGGAGCACCGCGCCAACGACCGCGACGAAACCCACTGGCTGGCGTATGCCATCGCCATGGGCTGCATGGGCGGCAACCACCTGTGGCAGGACATGGGCCTGTCCGGGCGCCAGGCGCTGTCCGATCTGTTGCGGCAGAATTTCACCGCGCTGCACGACCAGAACACCGGCAACATGAAGTGGAAGAAATTCTTCTACAAGCAGCTGTGCAACCGCGCCGAGGTGAATATGTGCAAGGCGCCGAGCTGCCAGGTGTGCAACGACTACCGCAGTTGCTTCGGGCCGGAAACCGCCGACGCGGCCTCCCCGGTTGCGGCGGTGAGCCCCTGAGCGTGGGGGCTTTTTTTTGCCTATCGTTATGTCGTATAAAGTAATAACGCTTTGAACCGCTTGCCGAGACCAAGGAGATGCCGATGAAGCCCGCTGCCGACCGCCCGAAGACCGTGCCGTTCCCCGTCCCGCGCGGGCGCCGCTGGGACCATCTCGACCTGCTGGAGCGCATCGACGCCAGCGGCTCCATCTCGGCCGCGGCCCAGGCCATGGGCATGAGCTACAAGGCGGCGTGGCAGGCGGTGGAGTCGATGAACAACCTCTCCGAACAACCCCTTGTCGCGCGCCAGGCCGGCGGCCCGCACGGCGGCGGCACCCGCCTGACCGAGTATGGGCGCCGGGTGGTGGCCGCCTATCACGGCCTGGAGAAGGAGCGTCAGCGCGTGCTGGCCCAGCTGAACCAGGTCATGGGCGATTTTGACCAGTATTACCGCGTGATCAGGAGATTCGACATGCAGACCAGTGCACGCAACCAGTTCCTCGGCCGGGTGAAGTCGGTGAAGAAGGGCGCCGTCAACGCCGAGGTGATCCTCGACATCGGCGGCGGCGACGAGCTCGTCGCCATCATCACCAACGACAGCGTCGATCACCTCGACCTCGGTCCCGGCATCGAGGCCTACGCCCTGATCAAGGCGCCGTGGGTGATCCTCACCACCGACGACGGCCTCAGGACCAGCGCGCGCAACCGCCTGTGCGGCGTCGTTGTGCGCTGCCAGGAAGGCGCGGTGAGCGCCGAGGTGGTGCTCGAACTGCCCGGCGGCAAGCTCGTCACGTCCATCATCACCAACGACAGCATCCATAGCCTCGGCCTCGCGGTCGGGGCGCGCGCCTGCGCCCTGATCAAGGCTTCCCACATCATCCTCGCCGTCTCCAACTAAACGAAAGGAAACATCATGAAGTCCGCAAAACTCGTTGCCCTGGCCGCCCTCGGCCTGTTCACCCTGCATGCCGACGCCGGCGAAGTGCGCGTCGCCGTAGCCGCCAACTTCACCGCCCCGATGAAGCAGATCGCCGCGCTGTTCCAGGCCGACACCGGCCACACCGTGCAGGCGAGCTACGGCGCCACCGGCAAGTTCTACGCTCAAATCAAAAACGGCGCGCCCTACGACGTGCTGCTGGCGGCCGACGACACCACGCCGGCCAGGATGGCGACGGAAGGCCTGGCCGACCCGGCCAGCCGCTTCCCCTACGCCGTCGGCAAGCTGGCGCTGTGGAGCAAGAAGCCCGGCTACGTCGACGCCAAGGGTGAGGTGCTGAAAGGCCCGTTCGACAAACTCGCCATCGCCAACCCCAAGCTCGCGCCCTACGGCGTGGCCGCGCAGGAAACCCTGCAGAAGCTGGGCCTGTGGAGCAGCGTGCAGAGCCGCATCGTCATGGGCGAGAATATCACCCAGACCCTGCAGTTCGCCGACAGCGGCGCCGCCGACCTCGCCTTCGTCGCGATGTCGCAGACAATCAAGGACGGCAAGCCGGTCGGCGGCTCGGTCTGGGCGGTACCACAGGCCCTGTACACGCCGATCCGCCAGGATGCCGTCGTGCTGGCGCAGCCGCAGGACAAGGCCGCCGCCGTCGCCTTCATGAATTATCTGAAGAGCGCCAAGGCCGTCACGGTGATCAAGAGCTTCGGCTACGATCTGCCCTGATCCCTGGTAAGGAAGCCCCCGCATGACCCCCGAAGACCTGCAGGCCATCTGGCTCACCCTCAGGCTGGCCTCGATCACCACCGCGATCCTGCTCGTCATCGCCACCCCGGTCGCCTGGTGGCTGGCGCATACCCGCTCGGTCTGGAAGGGCCCGGTGGGCGCGCTGGTCAACCTGCCGCTGGTGCTGCCACCCACCGTGCTGGGCTTCTATCTGTTGATCTGGATGGGGCCGCACGGGCCGATCGGGCACCTGACCGAATCGCTCGGACTCGGCCGGCTGCCCTTCACCTTCTGGGGCATCGTAGTCGGTTCGGTGCTGTTCTCACTGCCGTTCGCGGTGCAGCCGATCCAGAACGCCTTCGAGGCCATCGGCACGCGTCCGCTGGAAGCCGCGGCCACCCTGCGCGCCGGCTTCCTCGACCGCTTCTTCAGCGTCGCCGTGCCACTGGCGCGGCCGGGCTTCCTCACCGCCGTCGTGCTCGCCTTCGCGCATACCGTCGGCGAATTCGGCGTGGTGCTGATGCTGGGCGGCAACATCCCCGGCGAGACGCTGGTCGTGTCAGTCGCGATCTACAACCGGGTCGAGGCGCTGGAATACGGCCCCGCCCACATCCTGGCCGGCAGCATGGTGGCGTTCTCCTTCCTTGTGCTGCTGAGCCTCAACTGGCTCGGGCGGAGGCGCGAGGCATGAGCATCCGCGCGCAATTCAAGCTCGACCGCGGCGAATTCGCCCTCGACGTGAAGCTGGACATGCCCGGCCGCGGCGTCAGCGCCCTGTTCGGCCCATCCGGTTCCGGCAAGACCACGCTATTGAGGCTGATCGCCGGGCTCGAACGCGCGCCGGGTTTTCTGCAAGTGAACGGCGAAGTCTGGCAGGACGACGCGGCGAAGATCTTTGTGCCCACCCACCGGCGCGCCCTCGGCTACGTGTTCCAGGAGGCTAGCCTGTTTCCGCACCTGACCGCCCGCCGCAATCTGGAATACGGCATGAAGCGCGTGCCGCCGGCCGAGCGCCGGGTCGACGTCGCCCACGTCATCGCGCTGCTGGGAATCGGCCCCCTGCTCGAACGCAAGCCCGCGCGCCTGTCGGGCGGCGAGCGCCAGCGCGTCGCCATCGCCCGCGCGCTGGCTACCAGCCCGCGCGTGCTGCTGATGGACGAGCCGCTGTCGGCGCTCGACCTCGCGCGCAAGCAGGAAATCCTCCCCTATCTGGAACGCCTGCACGACGAACTGGAGATCCCCATCCTCTACGTCAGCCACGCCCCCGACGAAGTCGCGCGCCTGGCCGATTACATCGTGGCGCTGGACGGCGGCCGCGTCGCCGCGCAGGGGCCGCTCGGCGAAACCCTGGCCCGCATCGACCTGCCGATCCGCCTGGGCGAGGACGCCGGCGTCGTGCTCGAAGGCGAGATCGCCGAACTGGATAAAGAATGGCACCTCGCGCGCGTCGCCTCCGCCGGCGGCAGCCTGTGGGTGCGCGACAACGGCCTGCCGATCGGCCAGCACGTGCGCGTGCGCATCCTCGCGCGCGACATCAGCCTCGCCCTCGAACCCCACAGCGATAGCAGCATCCTCAACGTCCTGCCCGCCATCGTCGAGCAACTGGCGGACGACACCCACCCCGCGCTCGCGCTGGTGAAACTCGACGCCGCCGGCGCCCCGCTGGTCGCCCGCATCACACGGCGCTCGGCGGCGAAGCTGGAACTGCGCCCGGGCCAGGCCGTGTGGGCGCAGATCAAGGCGGTGGCGCTGGTGGGTTAAAGCGCATAGCTGGAATACATTCTGCTTGATCCCCAAGGCGGCGCGTAAAACGTAGGGTTTGCTACAAACCCTGCGCGCGCATCCATCCAGAGGCCAAGGGGCGGCAAACATGAACACTGAAATCATCAAGGCAAATCCCCACTATCAGCGGCTGGGCGGGGCGGACGCCGTGCGCGGACTGGTCGACCGGTTCTACGACCTGATGGACGCGGATCCGGATTATTACGGCATCCGCAAACTGCATCCGCCGGACCTGGGCGAATCCCGCAACAAGCTCTACTGGTTTCTGAGCGAGTGGACGGGCGGCCCGGCCCTGTTCGCCGAACACGTCGGCCAACCCTTCCTGCGCCGCCGCCACGCGCCCTTTGCCATCGGCGTCAGCGAGCGCGATCAATGGATGGGCTGCATGGTGCGCGCCATGCAGGACGTCGGGCTGGCGGCCGACCTGCGGACGGAACTGGAGCAGGCCCTGTTCAAGACCGCAGACTTCATGCGCAACCAGCCCGACTAGCGCCCACGCTGCGTCAACGGCCAGCAGGCAAATCCATGCGTACCGATGAACTCACCCAAGCAATCCACCCCCAGCCCGTTCGCCCTGAGCTTGTCGAAGGGCTGGTTTAACGCTTCCCCATGAAACAGGACACCCAACATGAATGAACTCTTTGCAATCTGCCGCACCATCGAAATCGACGAAGACCGGCCCAGCGGATTCTGGCTGGCCGTGCGCAGCGAGACCGGCGAAGCCAAGCCTTGGCCCATCGTCATCGGGCGCAAGGGAAACCGTTTCTTCGGATACGAAAACGCCTGCCCCCACACCGGCAGCCGGCTGGATACCGAACCCGGGCGTTTCCTCGATGAGGACGGCAACTTCCTCACCTGCGGCAAGCATCGCGCGCAGTTCGACCTGGATACCGGCAACTGCTTCATCGGGCCGTGCAGGGGGCAGCAGCTGACCCCCGTCACCCTGGTGATCGACGACGGCGATGTCTGCGTCACCGGAGTGGAACTGGCCGAAGAAGACGGCCTGGATCGGGGCGATTGAGCCGCTGGCCGCGCGCCTTAGTCGGCGCTCAGCACTTCAGCGAGCGTCTGCGGCGAAATCGTCGCCGCCTGGGCAAACCCGCCGACGAAGCGGATTGAGTCCGGCCATATCGCGAAAAGCGAGAAGTCGGCAAAGCTGAACAAGTCCGCGCTCTGGGGAAACCGCGACAGGTAAGCGGCCTTGGCCTCGGCATGGCCTTCTGTTCCGTCGGCGACTTGCACGGCCCGGCCCTGTACCGTGATCCGGGCCAATCCCTGGACAGGCACGTCGGTCGTGGGCGGCGCAATGACCAGAAGACTCACGTGCGGACTCGACAGCATGTCCTTGGTATGCGCCGCGAGCTGGCTGACATGAATGACGAAACCCGAGCCGCCGGGAAGCAGGGCGAAGGGCACCATGGACACATACGGTTGGCCCTGGTGCAGCGTTCCAAGGGCAGCCACTTGTTGGGCTCTCAGGAGTTCGCGGAGCGTCTGGGCGTAGGCGGGGTTCATCGGTGGGGATAGGGTTCGTCGGCACTTGGTTTGCTGCGTAACATGGAAGCTACTGGCGCTGCATGACTGTCCCATGGGTTGGCTGAGGGAACTTGATGCTACCAGCGTCCAAGCCTTCGTGCGCTTACTGTCGTTAACCGGCCACGAGTGGTCTTTGGGTTACCGTACCTAAAGCTGTCGCTCAATGCCGCTGGTCAGGAGTGGAAATTCGTCGTGCGGGCCTCTACCTCGTGGCCTGAAATCAAAAATCGTAGAGAATGTAACCTTCCTGTGCAAAATGCATGAAGAGACCGGAAAAGCAGAATGAGTGAGTGGGAGGACTATGCCTAGAACAATAGAACAAGGCTTCTCTGACTTCCTAGCGAAGTTGAGAGCAACGGCGTCGGAAACAACAGCCACAGCAAATCATCGAGCATCCATTGAGGCATGCTTGCGGGCCAACTTCGGACTGAACCGATTCACTCGAATTGGTTCATTTGGTAATGGAACCAGCGTCTCCGGCTACAGCGACGTAGATTATCTGGCCTGTATCCCCACTAATCAGCTAACCAATTCTTCGTCGTACTCTCTCACTAAAGTGAGGAATTGGACTACCCCGGGTTCAGTAGGCATTCCGGGCCTATGATTTGAGCATAGGGAGGAGTGCCATGAGTTCGCAGAGATTTACCCCAGAGTTTAAAGAGGAAGCCGTTCGGCAGGTGATCGAGCGTGGATATTCGGTCACCGA
>JBDRCF010000014.1:0-75715 GCA_043821985.1 Pseudomonadota bacterium | reverse complement strand
GACGTCGTGGCTGTGTAAGAGCCGCTTGCGAGATCTCGATGGCGAATTGTTGCTTCGATCGGCGTGTCAGTACGCTTGAATCGAAATCCGCAAAAACAAAACCCCGTCTTCGGAAAAAGACGGAGTTTGTCAGCAAGCTGGAACCGCGGCTTAAGCCGCGGTTTTACCATGGTGGAGCTGATCCTGGTGATCGTCATCGCCGGCGTCCTTGCGGGGGTGGCGGTGCCGCGCATGATGGGCCGTAGCGGCTTCGACACCCGCGGCTACGCCGACCAGCTGGCTGCCACGGTGCGCTTCGCGCAGAAGCTGGCCGTCGCCCAGCACGCTGATGTCTACGTGCAGTTGACGGCCAACGATGCGACGCTCTGCTATATCGCAACAGTGCCGTGCCCGGTCGCCAGTCGGGCGCCGGGGCCGGGCGGCGAAAAGCCCTACACCGTCAGCGCGCCAAGCGGCGTGGCCGTCAGCCCGGCTACAACGCTCCACTTCGATGCCGGCGGGCGCCCCGTGAACCTCGCTGTCCGGCTCGATATCCAGGTCAACGGCAGCGGGACGCATCATGTGTTCGTCGAGCAGGAGACCGGCTATGTCCACTGATGAACGCGGCCTCAGCCTGATCGAGTTGCTGGTGTTCATCGTGGTGGTGGGCATCGCGGTGACTGGGGTCTTGTCGGTCTTCAGTCTCAACGCGCGGACCAGCGCCGATCCGGTGGTGCAGAAGCAGGCACTCGCCATCGCCGATTCGCTGCTCGAGGAAGTGCTGGCCCAGCCCTACACCTATTGCGATCCCGACGATGCCAATGTGGAGACTGCAAACAGTGTCGCCGACTGCGTGACGCCGGAAACAGCCATGGGGCCTGAGGTCGCCCAGGGTGAGTCGCGCAATGCCAACCTCACGCCCTACGACAACGTCAACGATTACAACGGCCTTGCCATGACCGGCATCGTCGACCCCAGCGGCAATGCGGTTCCGGATCTGAATGGCTACACGGCCTCGATTCAGGTACAACCAGCCGGCGCATTCAACGGCATCCCCGCCGGCGAAACCCTGCTCGTCACGGTGACCGTCACCGGTCCCGGCAACCACGGCGCCACCTTGTCCGGCTACCGCACGCGCTATGCGCCGAACCTCTGACCACGCCGGCTTCACCCTGATCGAGATGATCATCGTCATCGCGATCACCGCCATCGTCGGTTCGATGGTGGCGGTGTTCCTGCGCGCGCCGCTGGAGAGCTACGTGGCCCAGGACCGTCGCGCCCGCCTGGCCGACGCGGCCGACACCGCGCTGCGCCGCATGGGGCGCGACATCCGGCTGGCGTTGCCCAACAGCGTGCGCGTCACCACGGATGCGGCCGGCGTGGTGTACCTGGAGTTCCTCGGCACCCGCAGCGGCGGGCGCTACCGTGCCCAGGGCGGCGGTGACATCCTCGATTTCACCGTGCCCGACAATGGTTTCGACGTCCTCGGCCCCGGTATCGATATGAAGGCCGGCGACCTGATCGCCGTGTACAACCTCGGCATAACCGGGGCCGACGCCTGGGCGGGCAACACGCTCGCGGCCTATGCGGGTGCGCCCGGTAACGTGACCCATATCGCCATCGCGTCCAAGCAGTTTCCCCTCGCCTCGCCCGGCAACCGCTTCCAGGTCGTCGACGGGCCGGTGACCTATGCATGCGCGCCGAACCCGGCGAATCCCGCACTGGGTACGCTCACCCGCTACTGGGGGTATGCCATCGCCGCGGCTCAGTCCACGCCGCCCGCGCCCGCATCGAGCGCGCTGCTGGCGACCAACGTCAGCGCATGCAGTTTTACGTACCAGCCCGGCGCCACCGAGCGCGGCGGGCTGGTCAGCATGACGCTGAACCTGAGCCAGGCGGGCGAAACCGTGCGCCTGTATGCCACGACCCAAGTGAGCAACCAGCCATGAGCCGCGCGCCGCGCACCGAGTCTGGTTTTGTTCTGCCGACCGCGATCTTCCTGCTGGTCGTGCTGGCCGCGCTGGCGACCTACATGGTGTCGCTGTCGCGCACCAGCCACATCAGCAGCGCGCTCGATGTCCAGGGGACGCGCGCCTATCTGGCGGCGCGTGCCGGCATCGAATGGGGGGCGTGGCAGTTGCTGCGGAATTCCACGTGTGCGGCCGCATCGCCCCCCGTGGCACTGACCGGTACGCTCACTTCGTTTTCCGTGGACGTGAGTTGCACTCACTCCGGCCCGTATCCCGATGGTGCCGATATGGTCGACGTCTATGTGATCACCTCGACTGCCAAGTCGGGTGCCCCCGGCCAGGTGGATTACGTCGAGCGGCAGATTCAGGCGAGTTTCTCGAAATGAACAGGATCGCCATGCGTCTCGTATCCGGTGTGCACCAAATGTTCAGTCGCCTAGCCTTGGGCAAGGTGGCCGTCCTGTTATTTGGCGGTGCGCTGGGGATTATGCTGGCCATCGCGCCGGCGCACGCGGCGACCTATTCCAGCATGGCCACGACGTCGAACTGGGTCAATCCGTCCGCGCATACGCGCGTCACGTGGACGCACGGCGCATCGTGCACTTCGGGCTACGCGGGCGCCCCCGTCGACGACGACATCACGGCGCAGCTTCCGCTGGGGTTCACGTTCAAGTTCGGCGGCGTGAACTACACGCAGGTGCAGATCATGAGCAACGGCCGGCTGCAATTCAACAATGGCTACTGTGGCTATGGTACCCAGACGACCGGGTCGCCGCCGACCTATACCTATCCGTATCCCACCGCCAGCGTGTCCAGGACCATGCGCATCTATGGCGTGGACCTGGATGCCACGCCGAGCGGGGCGTCGGGGGTGTGTCCCACCGCGACCTGTTATGTGAGCTACGCCACCGAGGGGACTGCGCCCAATCGCCGTTTTGTCGTGACCTGGGTGAACGTCCCGGAGTGGAGTTCCACCACGCGTACCGGCAGCTTCAACCTGCAGGTCATTCTCGAGGAAACGACCAACGAGTTCGTCTACCAGTTCGGCCCGAGCAGCCATCCCACCGGCGGCTCCGCGCAAATCGGCTGGCAGTTGAGCCCGACGGATTATGCAGTGTGGTCCACACCCGTCGTACCGCCCGCCAATTCGGCGGTGCGGTTCTATGTGCCGGGACCGATCGCCGAATTCCACCTGGACGAGCCGATCTGGTCGGGTGCGGCAGGCGAGGTGCTGGACAGCGCCGGCCACGGCTACGATGCGACGGCGGCCAACGGTGCGGTCACCAGTAGCGCAGCCCCGGCGATTGCGGGCACGCCGGGCACCTGCGGCTACGGCGTGTTCGACGGCAGCAACGACTATGTGGCTGTGCCTGCAACGTTTCCCAACCTCATCACGGACTTCACCCTGACCGCGTGGATACGCACCACCAACAACGCCAAGAGCGGCCAGCGCATTTTCATCGACGACCAGAGCAATACCGGCGGTTATGGCTTCAGCCTGGGCGACGGCGGCACCGGCAGGCTGCGTTTCTACACGCGGGCGGTGAATCCGATCATTCTGGATACGTCCAACGTCATCCAGAACAACACCTGGTATTTCGTCGCGGCGGTGGCGGATATCGGCGCCAAGACCAAAAGCCTTTATGTCTACAACCAGGCCGGCACCCAGCTTGCCTACGTCACCCAAACCTACACCGGCACCTGGGGCGCCGATGCCGGCGCCGCGTCGATCGGTGGCGAGAACAATGCCTCCACGGAAAACGGTTCGAGCTTCAGGTTCAGTGGCAACCTGGACGAGGTCGGCGTGTACAAGGGCGCGATGAACGCGGCGCAGCTGAGCCAGGTGATGAGCCAGAAACGGCCGTGCAGCATCGTCACGGTGATCGCGCCCGCCGGATTCAACGCATTCGAGACCGGCACGCCGGCAGGCAGCGCAAGCGGCGTGATCCATACCAAGGTGTCCGCCAGCGCGTTCAACCTGGCCGTGGTTGCGCTCAAGAGCGGCGGCGCGGCCGTCGAAACCGCCTTCACTGGCAATGTGAAGCTGGAACTCGTCGACGCGTCGGTGGGCGCCAGTTGCGGGGCCTATGGCCTGATCCGCAGCCTGGGCACATTGACGTTCGCCGCGGGCGATGCGGGACGCAAGACGCTGGCCGGCATCGTCGAACCCAATGCCTGGCGCAACGCGCGCATCCGCATGACGTATCCGGCGAGCGGCGCGCCGACGGTCGTCGCCTGCTCGACCGACAACTTCGCCATCCGCCCGGCCAGCTTCGGCAGCGTGACGGTGAGCGATGCCGACAGCGTCACCGCGGGAGCCACGCGCACGCTTGCCAATACTGCGGTGTCCGGCGGCAACGTCCACAAGGCCGGGCAGCCGTTCCAGATCGTGGCGACGGCAAGCAACGCGGCCGGTACCGCCACCACGAACTACAGCGGCAATCCCGCGGCCAGCCTGACGGCCTGCCTGCTGCCCGCCACGGGCTGCACCCTGGGTACGCTCACGACCGGTACCTGGTCGGCCGCCGCCGGCACGGTGACGACCACCGGCGCCCGCTATTCCGAGGTCGGCGCCTTCGCCATGAAACTCTCGGACGCCAGCTTTGCGGCGGTGGATGCCGCGGACGGCTCCACCGCAGTCGAACGCACGATCGAATCGGCGGCCTTCAACGTCGGCCGCTTCGTGCCCGACCATTTCGATCTGGCGAAGGCCAGCACGCCGGTCTTCAAGACCTTCGACGACACCACCTGCGCCACGCGCTCGTTCACCTATGCCGGCCAGCCCTTCGGCTATCTCACGCTGCCGCAGGCCACGATCACGGCGAAAAATGCTGCCGGAGCCGTCACGCTCAACTACGCGGGAACGCTGTGGAAACTCGCGCCTGCCGGCGCCTTGCAGCCCTATACAGCTGTTACCGGCAACTTGGATATCGGTTTGCTGGGGGCGCCGACCGTCACCGCGAGTGGCGGGGGAACGGGGATACTGACTTCCAATGCAGCGGACAAGATTGCGTTTGTGCGCCCCGCCATCCCCGTCGCGCCTTTCACAGCTGACATCAGTCTGCCGATGGCCATCCAGGACATTTCCGAATCCGGCGTGTCCGGCAACGGCACCGTCGACACCCTTACGCCTGCGCTGTTTTCGAACCTCGCCTTTGATGCAGGTAACCAAATCCGCTTCGGCCAGCTGGTCCTGGCCAATGCCCTGGGCTCGGAACTGCTTGGCCTGCCGGTGCCGCTCGAGACGCGCTACTGGAATGGCAGCGGGTTTGCGCTCAACGACGCGGATTTCTGCACCCGGCTCGCCGCCAACAATGTGATGCTCGCTAACTGGCAACGGAATCTCAATGCCTGTGAAACCTCGGTGACCTTGTCCGGCCGTTTCAATAAGGGCCGCGGCAATCTGCGCTTGTCCGCGCCGGGGACGAACAACACCGGCAGCGTCGACCTCACCGTCCAGTTGGGCGCGACCGCCAGCGGCAGCACGTGCGTGGCGGGAGCGGTGACGCCTGCCGTGGCGGCTTCGCAAAGCTGGCTGCAAGGCCACTGGAATGGCACGCCAGTGCAGTACGACCAGAACCCCGCGGCGCGGGCCAGTTTCGGCCTGCATCGCGGCAGCAAACCGCTGATCTATCTGCGCGAGATGTATTGATCCAGATTAAATCCTTTGACAACAATGGCTTATTTATTTAAGTTCAGCAAAATTTTCAGGTCAGACCCATGCAGCTTTTCCGTCGATCGAGCGAACAGGGCTTAACTGCGTATCTGCGTCTTCCCGGACGCATTGCGTATGCGCGCGTCGACCGCAGGGTGGCCGTTCCCAGGCTGCTCGCCGCCGGCGTAGCGGCGGTCAAGGGCGACAACTGGGGCGAGGCGCTGGCCCGGCTGCACGGCAAGGGGCCGGTCAGCCTCGTGCTGAAGCCGGCCGATTACAGGCTGCGTTTGCTCGATGCGCCGAACGTGCCCGCCGATGAACTCAAGTCCGCGGTGCGCTGGCAGATCCAGGACATGCTCGATTTTCATGCCGACGACGGCACGGTGGACGTGCTGGAAGTGCCGCATCCCGAGCATGTGAGCCATGCGAAGCAGATTTTCGCGGTGGCGGCAAAAAACAGCCTGCTGGCCGAAGAAGCCGTACTCGCGACCAACGCCGGGTTGAATCTCACCATCATCGACATCATGGAAACCGCCCAGCGCAACGTGGCTACCCGGCTGGAAACCCCGGGGCGCGCACTGGCGCTCTTCTCGTTCATCGAAACCGGCGGCCTGTTGACGCTCACGCTGGACGGCGAATTGTGCATGGCGCGTACGCTGGGCGTGAATCAGGCGGTGCTGGACATCGAAGGGCTGGAGAGCGTGCTCGAACGTCTGACGCTGGAAATCCAGCGCAGCCTCGATCATTTCGACCGCCAGTTCGGCGGGATTCCCGTCGACCGCCTGCTGCTGGCGCCGATGGAGAATGTCGAAGGCCTGTGTAACGGCCTGGCCGGCAATCTTGCCTTGCCGGTCAAGCCGCTCGACCTGGCGGAAGTGCTGGATATCGCCGCCTTGCCGGAAGCGAACGCACTGCCGCCGCACTGTTTCCATGCCATCGGCGCCGCCTTGCGGATGGAAGAGACCAAGCCATGAGCCAGCAGATCAACCTGATCAGCCCGCTGCTGCTCAAGCAGCGCTATGCGTTCGGCGTGCGGGAAATGGGGTTGGGGCTGGGACTGGTCCTGGCGGCTGCGCTGGCCTGGTCGGGGTATCTGACCTACCGGGCGAACATGCTGGAAAAAGAGGCGGCCGAACTGGAAGGCCAGCAGGAAATCGCGCAGCAGCAACTGGATCAATCGGGGGCTGCCGCGACCCGGCCGGCGAGTGCGCTTCTGTCCGGGCGCGTCAAGGCAGTGCAGGCCCAGGTGGCGCAGCGCGAGGCGCTGCTGGCGTCGATGAGCCGCACCATCGATAGCACGTCAACGGGATTTTCTCCCCGTCTGCGCGCGCTCGCGCAAAGCAGCACCGAAGGTGTCTGGCTGAACGGCTTCACCCTCTCGCCGGACTACGTGGCGCTCGAGGGATCGGCGCTGAATGCCGGCCTGGTGACGACCTATATGGATCGGCTCGGCAAGCAGGCGGCTTTTTCCGGTATGAAGTTCACGGGCATGAATGCCGAGCTTGCGCAGGCCGCAGGGGGTAGCCAGGCTCGCTCCGACGTCCCCGAGCACATCGACTTCGCCCTGTATGCGGGCAGCCGGAAGAACCTGGCGGACAAGGGAGAATCCGATGAACGCTGAAAAATGGCGCGAGATCGGCGTGCGCATCGGCGCGATGAGTCTGCGGGAGCGCCTGTTCGTCTTTGCTGCTGCGGTGGTGGTGACGGGGGCGCTGGTGCAGACTCTGCTGATCGATGCGGCGCAGCGGCGCGTGCAGAATGCCGATGATCGTCTGCAAGGCGCCCGTGCGGCACTGGTGCAGATCGGGCAGCAGCAGACGCTGCTGGCCAGCCAGGGGGGAAGGGATCCCGACCGGGCGATGCGGGAGGCGCTCGCTGCGCAGGAAGCGCGCCTGTCCGCATTGAATGCGGAGCTTGCAACCCGCGAACGGGTGCTGATTCCGCCCGAGCGGATGGCTCAGGTGTTGAAGGATGTGGTGCGCAGTCAGGCCGGTATCCGGATCGTCGGGTTCAAGACGCTCAGCCCGCGCCCCGTATCGCTGCCGGATGCGGCCGAAGGAAGTCCGCCGGGATTTTATCGGCACGGTTTCGAGATCACGGTGAGCGGATCCTATTCCGACCTGGTCGCCTATCTCGAGCGCCTGGAAGCCTTGCCCTGGCGCCTCAACTGGATCGAGGCGACGCTCGACACGACCGCCCGTCCCGATTTGAAACTGACCCTCGTCGTCCACACCCTGAGCCTGGAGGAAGCATGGCTGCGCGTATGATGCTGTGTGCCGCGATTGCGTTGCTGACGTCCCCCGGCGTCTGGGCAGACCTGCCGGATCCCACGGCGCTGCCTGCCGCGCCTGCCGCCGAGGGCGGTGCCAGCCCGGGCATTTCACTCACGGCCATCAAGCGGCGCGGCACGCAGAGACTCGCCGTCATCGGCGGCCAGGAGGTGGCGGTGGGCGGACGCTACCAGGGTGCCCGCGTGGTGCGCATCACCGAAAGCGAGGTGGTGCTGCGCCGGGGCGCAGACGTCACGGTGCTCGAACTGTATCCGCACGTCGAGAAACGACTGCGCGGCAAATAAGAAAAGGGAGACATTGCGGATGATGAAGCGCTACACCATGATTGTTGCCGGTCCGCTGGTTCTGCTGGGGTGCGCCGGCCCCTTGACGCCGCGCGATACACAGCAGGCGATCCGTCAGGAAATTGCCCAGGCGGCCCAGGCGCAGCCCGCGCCGCACGCGATGACCGACGCACAGGCCCAGGCTGCGCTGCTGCCCCCGCTCAAGCTGGAACTGCCCAAGGGCGCGGCCGAGCCGGCCGAGCCGCGGTTCGACCTGGTCGTCAACGGTGCGCCTGCGCAGGACGTGTTCATGGCGATCGTCTCCGGCACGCGCTACAGCATGCTGGTGCATCCCGAGGTGGCGGGCACGATTTCCGCCAACCTCAAGAACGTCACCGTGCCCGAGGCGATGTCTTCCATTCGCGAACTGTACGGCTACGACTACACGATGGAAGAGCACCGCATCGTGGTGCGGCCGCTGACTCCGCAGACCCGCATCTTCAAGGTGAACTACCTGGCAGGGACCCGCACCGGTTCGTCGGACATGCGCGTGATTTCCGGCTCCGTCAGTTCCACGGGCACCGGCGGCGTAAGCGGCGTAACCGGCGCTGGCGCCACGCAACAGTCGCTGGAAACCAGCAGGATCGATACGAAGCTCAATTCGGATTTCTGGGGCGAATTGAAGGCGGCGCTGGAAACGATCGTCGGCGAGTCCGGCAAGGTGATCCTCAGCCCGCAGTCTGGCATCGTGGTGGTCAGGACCACGCCGCGCACGATGCGGGATGTCGAACACTTCCTCAAGGCCACCGCCCTGGCAGTCGAACGCCAGGTCATGCTGGAGGCGAAAATACTCGAGGTGCAGTTGAACGACGGCTACCAGACCGGCATCAACTGGTCGGTGCTGCACAACGGCCAGCATAAATATTCCTCGGGCGCCAACGCCGGCAATTTCGATCTGCTGACCGGTGCCGCCAGCGGTTCGCTGGCGGATGTGCTCGGCAGCGGGCTGCCTGCGGCGTCGGGCACCTCGTCCGGCATCTTCGGCCTTGCGTTCCAGACCAAGAGTTTCGCCGCGCTGATCAACTTCCTGGAAACCCAGGGATCGGTGCACGTGCTGTCGAGCCCGCGCATTGCGGCGCTGAACAACCAGCAGGCCGTGCTCAAGGTCGGCACCGACGATTTCTTCGTCACCGACGTCTCGACCACCAGCAATACCGGCGGTGCGGGCACCACGACCACGCCCAGCGTGACGCTGCAGCCCTTCTTCTCGGGCATCGCGCTCGATGTCACGCCGCAGATCGACGAAAAGGGCCGCATCACGCTGCACATCCGTCCTTCGGTGAGCGTGGTGACGGAGAAGATCAAGAACATCGACGCCGGCCAGGCCGGGAAACTGACGCTGCCGCTTGCGTCCAGCGCGGTCTCGGAAACGGACAGCGTCGTGCAGGTGGAGGATGGGCGCATCGTCGCCATCGGCGGAATGATGAAGCAGTCCTTCGACGGCAGCGCCAACCGTGTGCCCGGGCTGGGCCAGGTGCCGCTACTGGGATACTTCTTCGGCAATACCAACCAGAGTTCGAAGAAGAGCGAACTGGTGATTCTCATCAAGCCGACCGTCATCGACAGCCAGGCAGACTGGCAGGCGGATGCGGAGGCGACTCAGGCGCGCCTCGACAAGATCGAGCGACAACCGGCCACGCCATGACGGCAGCGGCTTTCTTCAATCCCGAAAATTCGCTGGGTACAGCCGGTGAACCTTCGAGTGGCGGAAAGCCGATTCCCCCGACCGGCGGCCGCCATTCCCTCTCCTATCTCACCCATTTCGGGCTTGCCGAAGCGCCTTTCGGACTGACCCCGGATACCGATTTCTTTTTTGCCTCGCCACCGCATCAGGAAGCGCTGGACACGCTCCTCCATGCGTTGGAAAGCGGCGAGGGCTTCATCAAGATCGTCGGCGCGGTCGGAACCGGGAAAACCCTGCTGTGCCGGACCCTGCTGGCCGAGCTGCCCAGGCGGTGCCGTGCGCTCTATCTTCCCAACCCCGCGCTCGATCCGCTCGGCATCCTGTGTGCCGTCGCCGAGGAACTGGGCCTCAAGCTGACGGGAAAGGAAAGCTATTACCGCGTCCACAAGGCGATCCAGTCGCGGCTGATCGCCCTGGCCAGGCGTGGCACGCGCGTGGTGCTGATTCTCGACGAGGCCCAGGCGATCTCGCTGGAGAGCCTGGAAACGGTCCGGCTGCTGTCCAACCTGGAAACCGAGAAGCGGAAATTGCTGACGATCGTGCTGTTCGGCCAGCCGGAACTGGATGCGCGGCTGCAGGCCATTCCGCAACTCAAGACCCGGATCAGTTTCCACGATCGCCTGCGTCCCCTGCAGCGCGAGGAACTCGTTGCCTATCTGTCCCATCGCCTGGCGCGCGCGGGTTTCGAGCCCGCCGCCTTGCCGTTCAGCCCGCGTGCCGTCGGGTTTTTGTACGAGGCCAGCGCCGGCGTTCCGCGCGTCGTCAATATCATTGCCCACAAGGCGCTCATGCTGACGTATGGAAAAGGCCTGCATCGTGTCGGCGGGCGCGAGATGCGGGAGGCCGCACGCGACACCCTGGCGGCCAAGGCGGTCAATCGCACTGCACGATGGGTGCTGTTCGTTCTGGCGACGCTGGGAGCGGGCGCCGCGGCCGCAGGCTGGTTGTACCTGATTGCGTAGACCGTTCCATGCCGGATTTCGATTGAACGTATGAGTATCATCAACCAGACATTGCGTGCGCTGGACGCGCGCCAGACCGATCGCGCATCCCGCCGGGCGCCGCCGCCTCCACACGTCGGGACGAAGCAGCGCAGGACGCCGCTATGGAGCGCCGTCGCCCTGCTATTGCCGCTTGCCGGACTGGGGATCTGGCTGGCTGCCGTACGCCCCCAGCCGCCCCATGCGGCGGGCGAGCGGCGTGTCGAGATGCGGTCCGTGGCCGTATCTATGCCGATGTCGCCGGCGGTGTCCTCCGCGCAAACTCCAGTCAAGGCCCCCGCCGCTCCCGTCGTCGTTGCACACCAGGCCGGACCGGCGGATGCGGAAAAAGAAAAGAAACGGTTGGCATCGGCCAATCCGCCCAAGCTGCCTGAATCTGCCGCGGCGATCACGACGGTGAACGTGTCGGGGCACGCTGTGGCGCAGCAGCCGGCCATTCGCAAGGAAGCCATCCAACCCACTCCCCGGGAAGCAGCCGACGAGCGCTATCGCAAGGCATTGACGTTCATCCGGGCAGGGCAGGCGGATCGGGCCCGGGCGCTGCTGGAAGAAACGCTTGCATTGTCGCCGGAGCATGTCGCGGCGCGCGAGGCCTTGGCCGCGTTGTTGAGCGATGCCGGTCGCAACCAGGAAGCCGAAAAGGTCTTGCGCATCGGGCGTGCAGCGAACCCTGAGCATGCGTGGTTTGCACTCAGTCTCGCCCGCCTGCAGGCGGCGCGCGGGGATACGGAAGGCGCCGTCGCAAGCTTGCGGAGCGGAATGGGCGGGCGCGGGGTCGATGCCGATTACCATGCGACGCTGGCGGCGCTGCTGGTGCAGCTCAAGCAATATCCCGATGCCGTGCGGCAATACGAACAGGCGCTTGAGATGCAACCGGGCCCGGGAACCTGGTGGGTGGGCTTGGGACTCGCCCTGGCCGCCCAGGGAAAAAACGACGAAGCGCGTTCCGCCTACCGGCGCGCGCGCATGGCAGGCAATCTGCCGGATACGCTCGAAGAATTTGTCCGCGCCAAACTCGCCGACTAGCAATCGGCTGGCACGGTGGATACCTTAAAATCACAAGGGTTGCGCGAACGCAGCCAGGGCGCGGTGCGCCGGCGTGTGGTAATTACACAACGCAAATTTTCCGCAATGGAAGAAAATTAATAGATTGTGGTTTTCTTTTGCCGATTTGTTAGAATTCCGCGCGTCGGCTGGATCTCAAGTCCCGGACCGATCTCTGGTGTGGGTTTTTATATTCGTAATAAAGGGAAATCAAATGAAATATTCCGTTCTCCTGGCTGCTCTGCTGGCTGTTTCCATGACTGCTTGTGGCAAAAAAGAAGAAGCCGCTGCTCCTGCTGAAGCTCCCGCTGCTGCTGCGCCGGCTCCGGAAGCTGCTGCTCCGATGGAAGCTGCTCCTGCTGCTGCTCCGGAAGCTGCCGCTCCCGCTGCTGACGCTGCTGCACCTGCTGCTGACGCTGCCGCTCCCGCTGCTGCGCCTGCTGAAGCTCCTGCCAAGTAATTCCTGGCTCAGGAACGAAAACCGGCCTTCGGGCCGGTTTTTTTATGCCTGCAAGAAACGATCGAGTCGCGTCATGGCTTCGGCCAGGCGTGGCAGCGGCTGGGTGTAGGCGAAGCGGATATGGCGCGCCGGCTGGTAAGTGCCGAAATCGATCCCGGGCGTCGCGGCGATGCCTGCCTCCTCGAGCAGGCGGTTGGCCAATACCTGGCTGTCCGGGGTCAGGCGGCTGCAATCGGCATAGAGGTAAAACGCACCCTGCGGGATGACCGGAATGACGAAGCCGCGCTCACGCAAGGCCGGCAGCAGGTAATCGCGGCGGGCGCGCAACTCGGCCTTGCAGGCTTCGAGCATGTCCAGGGTCGCGGGAGCGAATGCCGCCAGCGCGGCATGCTGCGACGGGGTGGAAGCGGCCAGAAACAGGTTCTGCGCGAGTCGTTCCAGCGCCGGCATGGCCCAGGCAGGGGCCGCCAGCCAGCCGAGCCGCCAGCCGGTCATCAGGAAGAACTTCGAGAAACTGTTGACGACAAACACGTCGTCCCAGCGGGCGGCGCTGTGTTCGGCGCCGTCGTAAGTCAGCGCCAGATAGATCTCGTCGACGATCAGAGCGATGCCATGCGCAGCGCACCAGTCGTGGATGCGTTCGAGTTCATCCGCTGCCATGGCGGTGCCGGTGGGGTTGGACGGGCTGGCGATCAGCACCGCACGAGTGGCTGCGGTGGCGTGACGCTCGATCAGTTCGAGCGTGAGCTGGAAGCCGCTGCTGGCGTCGACCGGCACGTTTACCGCGTGTGCTTCGCAGAAGCGGGCGAAGTGGCGGTTGCACGGATAGCCGGGGTCGGCCATCAATACGGCGTCGCCGGGCCCGGCCAGCAATCCCAGCGCGAGCAGCAATGCGCCGGATGCGCCGGGGGTGACGACGATGCGCCCGGGTTCGACCGAGGCCTGCCAGCGCGAGGCATACAACCCGGCGATGGCCGCGCGCAGTTCAGGCAGGCCCAGTGCGCCGGTGTAGTGCGTATGGCCGGCACGCAGCGCGGCTATGCCGGCCTCGACGATGGGAGAGGGCGTGGCGAAGTCGGGTTCGCCGATTTCGAGATGGATGATGTCGTGGCCGGCTGCTTCCAGGGCCTGTGCCCGCGCCAGGATATCCATGACGTGAAAGGGTGCGATGTCGTCGACACGCGCGGCCGTTCCCGGCCGTTTCGAATTCATGCGTCCTCTCCCCGAGGGTGCAGCGGATGCTGGCGATAGAACTGCTGCAACTGCCGGTAGACGGCCGGGTACTCCGCATCGAGCAGCGCCGGCATTTCGAAAAACACCTCGGTGAGCACCGCAAAGAACTCGGCGGGATCGGCCGTGGCATAGGGATCGATGGCCGTGTCCTCGCCGGCGTCGACACGGCTGCACAGATCCGCGTAAGCCGTGCTGAAATCGCGTGCCCAGGCGCTTGAGTCCATGCCGTGATGCAGCGGCGGGAACCCGTTGGCGTCGCCGTTCAGCATGTCGAGCTTGTGGGCGAACTCGTGCAGCACGACGTTGACGCCGTCGGCCTGGCCGCTGGTCTCGACGTCCGCGAGCGACAGGACCAGCGGGCCGCCGTGCCAGGATTCGCCGGCCAGGATGTCGCGCGTATGGTGCACCACCCCGGCCTCATCCACTTCCTCGCGAGCGCGCAGGAACTCATCGGGATAGAGAATGATTTCGCTCCAGCCGCGGTAGCTGTCCTCGCCGAGGTTGAGCGTCAGCAGGCAGGCTTGCAGGGCGATGGCGAGCCGGATGGCCGAATCGACCTCGGCGGCGCCTGCCGCGGAAAACGTCTTGTCGTGGATGAACAGGCTGGCAGCCTCGTGCAGGCGCGCCCGTTCCGAGGCGTCCAGCCGTTGCAGGATCGGCAGGCGGGCGAGCGCGGCATCGAAATCCCAGACGGGGATGGCATGTCGCTCGAGGATGCGGGCACGGCGCCAGCGGCCAAACCAGCTCATCCACCCGCCCTCATTCGTCGTCGTCGAGCAGGCGCGCGCTGGCTGTGTCCGGGTGTTCGAGCTCGACCCGCTCGATCTGCTGGAAGCGGCGGCTGATCTTGTCGCTGGATATGCGTACCTCGCTGACATCCTTGTTGGCCTGCTCGATGTGGGAGGCGAGTTTCTTCATGCGTTCGTCGAAGCGGGCGAAATCCTTCGCCAGCTTGCCCAGCTCGTCCTTGATGACGTGGGCCATGCGCCGGGTTTCCGAATCGCGAATCACCGCGCGCGCGGTGTTGAGCACGGCCATCAGTGTGGTCGGCGAGGTGAGCCAGACGCGCTTTTTCTGCGCGTGCTCGACCAGATCGGGGTGGTAGGCGTGGATTTCGGCGAACACCGCTTCGGCCGGCAGGAACATCACGGCCCCGTCGGAGGTTTCGCCTTCGACGATGTACTTGGCGGCGATGTCGTCGACGTGCTTCCTGACGTCGGCCTTGAACTGCCGCCGTGAGGCGTCGCGCTCGGCCGGCGGCCGGCTGTCGTCGAACATACGGCTGTAGTTTTCCAGCGGGAACTTGGAATCGACGCAGACCGTGCCGGTCGGGGCGGGCAGGATCAGCACGCAGTCGGCGCGGGCGCCGCTCTTCAGCGTGTGCTGGAAGGCATAGGCGTCCGGCGGCAGGCTGTTCCTGACCAGCGCTTCCAGCTGGACTTCGCCGAACGCGCCGCGCGAACGCTTGTCGCCCAGTATTTCCTGCAGCGAGACGACGTTGGATGCGAGGCCCTCGATCTTTTTCTGCGCCTCGTCGATCACTGCCAGGCGCGACATCACCGAGGTGAAGGTCTCATTGGTCTTCTTGAAGCCTTCGTCAAGCCGCTCGGCGACCTTGCCGGAGATTTCGTTGAGCCGGCCGTCGACGGTCTGCGACAGTTGCTGCACGCGCTCGTTGAAGTGCGCGGTCATGCCTTTGAGCGTGTCCTGCAACAGACTCTGCTCGGCGCGTCCCTGCTCGATCAGCTTTTCCAGCATCGCGGTCTGGAACAGGCCGAACTGGCCGGTGACGGTTTCGCGCGTTTCCGCCAGCCGCTCGCTTTGCGCGACCTGCAGGGACGCCAGCTGGGTTTGCATGCGGTCGGATTGCTGCGACAGCCCTGCGTGCAGGTCGTTCAGCACCGCGCGGTGGCGCGCCTCCATGTCCTGCGCCAGCAGCGCGGGCAATCCGAGGTGCTCCCGCCGCAGTGCGCCCAGGCGCAGTAGCAGGACAGCGATCATGAGGATGAGGGCGGCAAGGCCGGCGAGGAGGCCGATTTCGACAGGTTGCATGCGCGGATTTTACCCGTGCCGTCATAAAAAAACCCGGCGCGAAGCCGGGTTTCGGATTACGCCGCCGCGCGGTTGGCGCGCTTGCGCTCGTGTTCCTGCAGGTGGCGCTTGCGGATGCGGATCGACTTCGGCGTGATTTCCACCAGTTCGTCGTCGTCGATGAATTCCACCGCGGACTCCAGCGTCAGCTTGATCGGCGTGGTCAGGCGCACGGCTTCGTCGGTGCCCGAGGCGCGCACGTTGGTCAACTGCTTGCCCTTGATCGGGTTGACCACGAGATCGTTGTCGCGGCTGTGAATGCCGATGATCATGCCTTCGTACAGCTTGTCGCCGGGCGAGACGAACATGCGGCCGCGGTCTTCCAGTTTCCACAGTGCGTAGGCCACGGCCTCGCCGTTGTCCTGCGACACCAGCACGCCGTTGTGGCGGCCGGGCAGGTCGGCTTTCACCGGGCCGTAGTCGTCGAACACGTGGCTCATCAGGCCGGTGCCGCGCGTCATCGTCATGAAGTCGGACTGGAAACCGATCAGGCCGCGCGCGGGAATGTGGTATTCGAGGCGGGTGCGGCCGTTGCCGTCGGATTCCATGTTGGTGAGTTCGCCGCGGCGGCGGCCGATTTCTTCCATCACCGCGCCCTGCGTGTCGTCTTCCAGGTCGATGCTGAGGTTTTCGTATGGCTCGCATTTCTCGCCGTTGATTTCCTTGTACACCACGCGCGGCTTGCCGACGGCCATCTCGAAGCCTTCGCGGCGCATGTTTTCCAGCAGGATGGTGAGGTGCAGTTCGCCGCGGCCGGAGACGCGGAACACGTCGGCGTCGCCGGTTTCGTCGACCCGCAGCGCGACGTTGACCAGCAGTTCCTTGGCCAGGCGGTCGCGGATCTGGCGGCTGGTGACGAACTTGCCTTCGGTGCCGGCGAGTGGCGAGGTGTTCACCATGAAGTCCATGTTCAGCGTCGGCTCGTCCACCGGCAGGACCGGCAGGCCGACCGGATTGTCCTTGTCACAGATGGTGACGCCGATGCCGATGTCGTCGAGGCCCGAAATGATGATGATGTCGCCGGCTTCGGCTTCGGTCACCGGGATGCGATCCAGTCCCTGGAAGCCGAGCACCTGGTTGATGCGGCCGGTGGCGACCTGTTCCTCGTGATTCATCACCACTACCGGCATGCCGGGCTTGATGCGGCCGTTCAGCACGCGGCCGACGCCGAGACGGCCGGTGTAGGTCGAGTAGTCCAGCGCAGCGATCTGCAGTTGCAGCGGCGCGTCGGCCGAGCCGGGCGGCGTGGGCACGTGGGTGAGCACGGTATCGAACAACGGCTTCATGTCGGCCGCGCTCCCGCCGTTCGACGGCGCGTCCTTCAGGTCCATGCAGGCCCAGCCGTTGAGGCCGGACGCATAGATGATCGGGAAGTCGAGTTGTTCGTCCGTTGCGTGGAGCTTGTCGAACAGGTCGAAGGTCTGATCCACGACCCAGTTCGGACGTGAACCCGGGCGATCCACCTTGTTGATCACGACGATGGGGCGCAGTCCGAGGGCCAGGGCCTTCTTGGTGACGAAGCGCGTCTGCGGCATCGGGCCTTCGACGGCGTCGACCAGCAGCACCACGCCGTCGACCATGCCGAGCACGCGCTCGACCTCGCCGCCGAAGTCGGCGTGGCCGGGGGTGTCGACGATGTTGATGTGGTAGTCGCCGTAGGTGATCGCGGTGTTCTTCGCCAGAATGGTGATGCCGCGTTCCTTTTCCAGGTCGTTGGAGTCCATCACGCGCTCGTCAACCGCCTGGTTGTCGCGGAAGGTGCCGGACTGCTTGAGAAGCTGGTCGACCAGCGTGGTCTTGCCATGGTCGACGTGCGCGATGATGGCGATGTTGCGGAGCTTGCGGGACATGATGGGGGGTCTAGATTCGGGGAAACCTGGCATTATAACAGGGTTTTGTGACGGAGCCCGCTTATTGGGCTAGGGGATGCGCGGCCAGCCGGGCGTCGATGCCCTGGATCACCCGCTGGTAGCGGGCGCTGCCGATAGGCCCGAAACGGCGGTCGAATTCGGTCTGCGGCATGAATTCCGGCAGGTTGCGGAAATCGGGCAGCAGGTCGGTGTCGCTGTGGGAGACAGCCAGCAGTTGTCGCACCCGGTCCGCAGCATCGCCGGTCGCGTGGGTGCCGAGCTTCACGCCGGCACGATCGTTGGCCAGGTCGGTAAAACTGAAGCCCGAGCCCCGGTCTGCGTCTTCTTCTTCCTTCATCAGGCCGATGGCATTGGCCAGGCGGCTGCCGCCGTTGGCCGACAGCGCGGCGGAAATCACGAAATGCTCGGCAAAGTCGCGCCGTCCGTGGATCGATAGCAGTACGCGTGGCGCCCGGCGGATCGAATGGCTGTCGCCTTCCAGCAACTTGGGCAGGCTGATCCCCCCCAAGTACGCCGCCAGTGCGGTGAGGGCGGCGCGGTTTTCCTCGCGTGCATCGTTGCCGGTTTGCAGGGCGTACGTAAACAGCGGGCCCATGATGCTCACCAGCGGCACGGTACTGCCGCGCGGGTACGGCTTCAACAGCTTATCCAGTTGCTCGGCATAGGCCAGCATGCGGGCCTGATCTTCCGGCGCGATCAGCAGTTCGGCGCTCTTGCGTTCGATCCGGGTCAGCAGTTCGGGGCGCCAGCGGTAATCCAGCGTGGCCTGGTTCTCGTCGAAACTTACCTGGGAAAACGCATCGGCCAGCGCGGCATAGGTTTTGTCGCGCCGCAGCCAGCGATGCGCCAGACGCGCCGTCCAGTCGGCCAGCGCCCCAGGCAGCGGCAGGCTGCCGAACTGCAGGCTCCGGATGCGGATGCCGCCGGGCACATCGGCCACTTCGGCGGTGATGTTGAGGTAGCGTCCAAACGGGTTCGGGGGAACGGTCAAGGTGGCGGTAAGGGTGGCCAGTCCCGGCGTGAGCTCGGCGGCAATGCCGCTGACGCGGCGCAGTTCGACGGCATAGTTGAGTAACCGGTCGAGTTCGGCCTCGTCGAGCTGGATGCTCTGGACGACGTCGGGCGTCTGCCCGCGCGGGTCGTGCTTCTCGAACAGCGATTTGATCCAGGCAAGATCAGTGCGGCGGAATTGCGCCGGCGGCTCGATGGAAGGTGCGTCATCCAGCGCCAGCCAGGGCAGCAGGGTGAGTGCGGCCAGCACAACGAACAGGCCTCCCCAGCCGGTCAGCCGCTTCATGTTCATCCAGGCTGGTTGCGCATGAAGTCGGCCGTCTTGAAGAATGCGGCCGTCAGTTCCTGCTGCATGGCGGCATCCACGCCCACGTCCTGCATGGCACGGATCATGCAGCCCATCCACTGGTCGCGCTCGGCCTCGCCGATGGCAAAGGGCATATGGCGGCGGCGCAGGAAGGGATGGCCGAAACGGTCGATATATTCCGGCGGACCGCCGGTCCAGCCGGACAGGAACCAGAACAGCTTGTTGCGCGATTCGGTGAGATCGGCCGGATGCAGCTTGCGGATGCCGTAGTAGTCCGGATCTTCGTCCATCAGGTCATAAAATCGATCGACCAGGCGGCGAATGATCTCGCTGCCGCCAAGGCGTTCGTAATGCGTTTGCATCGTTCAGCCTTTCGCGGGTTTGACCGCGGCGGCGGCGGCCTTGGCGCGGTCGCGGGCACTGTCGGTGGTCTCGGCCGTGGCAAGCGCCACGCCCATGCGGCGGCGGACGAAGGCCTGCGGCTTGCCGAACAGCCGGATATCGACACCGGGCATGGCGAGCGCATCGGCGACGCCATCGAACACAATGCCCGTCGCGTCCATGCCGCCGTAAATCACTGCCGAGGCGCCGGGTTCACGCAGCGAGACGTCAACCGGCAGGCCGAGGATGGCACGCGCGTGCAGTTCGAATTCGTTCTGCCGCTGCGTCGCCATCGTCACCATGCCGGTATCGTGCGGGCGCGGGCTGACTTCGGAGAACCACACCATGTCGCCCTTGACGAACAGTTCCACGCCGAAAAGCCCGCGTCCGCCGAGGTTGCCGGTGACGGCGGCGGCGATCTCCTGGGCACGTTGCAGCGCGGCGGCGGACATCGCCTGCGGCTGCCACGATTCGACGTAGTCGCCTTTTACCTGTACATGGCCAATGGGTGCGCAGAAATGGGTCTCGATCTCGCCCGAAGGTCCGCGTGCACGCACGGTCAGCAGTGTGATTTCGTAATCGAAGTCGATCACGCCCTCGACGATGACGCGACCCTTGTCCACCCGGCCGCCGCTGGCGGCGTAATCCCAAGCCGCCTGCAACTGGCTGGCGTCGTCCACCCGCGACTGCCCCTTGCCGGACGACGACATCACCGGCTTGACGATCACCGGGTAGCCCAGTCTTTCTGCGGCAGCGGCCATCTCGGCCAGGCTGTCGGCAAATACGTAGGGCGAGGCCGGCAGATTCAGTGTCTCGGCGGCGAGCCGGCGGATGCCCTCGCGGTTCATGGTGAGATTGGCGGCACGTGCGGTGGGAATGATCTCGGCCAAGCCTTCGGCCTCGATCTCCAATAGGGTCTCGGTGGCAATGGCCTCGATTTCGGGCACGACCAACTGCGGTTTCTCGGCCTCGATCAGCGCGCGCAGCGCCGAGCGGTCGCTCATGTCGGTCACATAGGCCCGATGCGCAACCTGGTGGCCGGGCGCATTGACGTAGCGGTCGACGGCGATGACTTCGACGCCCAGGCGCTGCAGGGCGATGATGACTTCCTTGCCGAGCTCGCCTGCGCCCAGGAGCATGACACGGGTGGCGGAAGGGGAAAGCGGGGTGCCGAGTCGCATAGTCAATCCAGCAAAACCAGAAAAACCGATTTTACCGTGGCTTACAGATATTCCTCGATCGGCAGTGCCTGCAACACGCGCAGCAGGCCGCGCTGGATCGGGGTGGTGTCGGGTTCGCGGTCGAACGTGCGCGGCCTGCCCTGGTGCACGTCGGTCCATTGCAGGCGTCTCTCGATCTTTCCGTTGGCGGTTTCGACGACGAGCCGCGGCCGGAAGCTGCGCTCGGGACGCATGGCGTCCTCGGCCATGGCGGTGACCTCGCGGGCGAGTTCGGGCGAATGGATCACCAGGCCCATTTCGGTGTTGAGCAGGGCCGAGCGCGGGTCGAAGTTGAAGCTGCCGATGAATACGTGTTCGTCGTCGAAGACGAAGGTTTTGGCGTGCAGGCTGGCGCGCGACGAACCGCTGGAGAGATCGCGCAGGCGCCCGCCGATGGGTTCGGCCACGGGCTTCAGCTCGTAGAGGTTGACGCCGGCTTCCAGCAGCGGAATGCGGTAGTTGGCATAGCCGGCATGCACGATCGGTACGTCGCTGGCGGCGTAGGCGTTGGTCAGCACGTCGACCTGCACGCCCTGGCTGCGCCAATATCTGAAATAGGCCATGCCGGTGGCGCCGGGCACGAAGTAGGCCGACACGATGAGGGCGTGGCGGGTGGGATTGACCCCCAGCCCGACGAGCTGGCCCATCAGCAGCCGGGAGGACGATTCATTGCGCTTGAGCACTTTTTCCGGCGGATCGACGATGAGGTCGGCGTGGGCGATTTGCCAGGGAATGGTTCCCCTGAGCAGTCCGGGGATGGGATCGGAGGCAGTCAGCGCGCGGCCATAGCCGCTGTCGAGGTGTCGGGCGCGGAACTGGTTCAGGATCCGGGTGGTGCGTTGCAGCCGCTGGTCGCTGGCCCGAACCGGCAGGGCGGAGGCAGGCACGGCAGCCTCGCTGTTCCAGTAGGCGTCGAACGATTGCGACATCGCATCGACGATGGCGCCGGCGGCGACGACATCGAGGTCGACGAAGGCGAGCTTGTCGTCGGCGGCGAAATACTCGTCGCCGATGTTGCGGCCGCCGGTGATGCCGAGCTGGTTGTCGGCAATGAAGAGCTTGTTGTGCATGCGCCGGTTGAGCCGGACGCGTTCGCGCAGTGCCTGCCAGCCTTTGATCAGCAGATTGGTGCTGCGGGTGTGGAAGGGGTTGAACAGCCGCACCTGGATGTTGGGGTGGGCATTCAGCGTGGCGAGCCCCAGTTCCTTGTCGGCGGTGTCGATGTCGTCGATCAGCAGGCGCACGCGCACGCCACGATCGGCTGCCGCCAGCAGCGAGGCGGCGACCAGCTTGCCGGTGGTGTCGTTGTGGAACAGGTAGTACTGCACGTCCAGCGTGCGGGTGGCGCGCTGCGCCAGCGCCAGGCGGGCGGCCAGCGCCGCATGCCCGCCCTGCAGCAGATGAAAGCCCGATTCGCCGGGCGGGATCCAGGACGCCAGCCGGTCTTTCAAGGCGCTGTCGGCCTGGTTGGACAAGGCCTGCGAAGCGGGGCGGCTGGCGTCGAGATTGAGGGTGGGTGCGCAGCCGGCGAGCAACAGCAGCGCGGCTAGCCCGATGCAGGCGAGTGGATCAGGCCGTACGCGCATCCAGCCGCTGCCAGACGAAATGGGGGCCGGGATCGGTCTTGCGGCCCGGCGCGATGTCGCTGTGGCCCACCACGGCCTGGATCGGGTAGGCCGTTTTGAGCGTGGCCAGCAGCGGGATCAGGGTCGCATACTGGGCATCGGTGAAAGGCAGGTCGTCGCCGCCTTCCAGTTCGATGCCGATGGAGAAGTCATTGCAGCGTTCACGTCCCTGCCAGTTCGATGCGCCCGCGTGCCAGGCGCGTAGCGCGCACGGCACGAACTGGATCAGACTGCCGTCGCGGCGGATGAAGAAGTGCGCCGATACCTTGAGACCGCGAATATCCTGGTAGTAAGGGTGGGCATCCCAGTCGAGCTGGTTGGTGAAGAGGTCGATCACCGCGTCGCCGTCGAATACGCCTGGCGGCAGCGAGATATTGTGGATGACGATGAGCTCGATCGCCGCACCTTCCGGCCGCGCATCGCAATTGGGCGAAGGCAGGTGGCGCGCGCCGGGCAGCCAGCCGGAGGCGTCCAGGTCGTGGGTAAGCGGAGCGGAAATCGACATGGCGCAAGCTTACTCGACCCGTGCAAAGTCTGGAAACATCGGCTGACACCCCTTAGAGCGTGGGTGTTGCCACTTTAGTGGCTTACAGCCACGGCCTGCCTCTTGCGGGTAGACTGCCGACTTTCCAGGAATCCCGGGTGCGACATGACAAGCTTGGACGCGCAACAACTGCTGGACCACGCCGAGTGCATCGCATCGGAGGATGAAGTGCAGGGCGTGCTCGACCGCCTGGCAGGCGAGATCGCGCTGGGACTGCGGGACGCGTTTCCGCTGGTGCTGGCCGTCATGGGCGGGGCGGTGGTGTTCGCCGGCCAGTTGCTGCCGCGGCTGCGCTTTCCGCTGGAGTTCGATTACCTGCATGTCACCCGCTATCGCGGCAAGACCGAGGGGGGCGAGGTGGAGTGGCGGGTGTTGCCGGGGCAGAACGTGGTCGGCCGCAACGTGCTGGTGCTGGACGATATCCTGGACGAAGGCGAAACCCTGGCAGCGATCCGCGACAAACTCGTCGACATGGGCGCGGCACACGTCTGGTCGGCGGTGCTGACCAACAAGGACAACGGTTTGGCCAAGCCGATCCGGGCCGATTTCGTGGGGCTGGACGTGCCCAATCGCTACGTGTTCGGCTGCGGCATGGATGCGTATGGGTTGTGGCGCAATCTGCCGGCCATTTACGCTTTAAAGGACAAATAACATGCTGGGCATCATCGGCGGTACCGGTCTTACGCAACTGGCCAATCTGGAAATCACCCATCGTCAGGTGGCGCGTACGCCCTATGGCGAACCCTCGGGCGCACTCACCTTCGGCCGCATCTGCGGGCAGGAGGTGATCTTCCTGGCGCGCCACGGCTACGGCCATACCATCCCGCCGCACGAGGTGAACTATCGCGCCAACTTGTGGGCGCTGAAGGAACATGGCGTCGACCGCGTGGTGTCGGTGGCCACGGTCGGCGGCATCCACCCCGAACTGATTCCCGGTACGCTGGCTATCCCCGACCAGATCATCGACTACACGCACAGCCGTGCCGCCACGTATTTAGTCGGCAGCGACAAGCCGGTGACCCATCTCGATTTCACCACGCCCTATTGCGGTGCCATGCGCACGGCGCTGCTGCAAGCCGCCACCCGCGCCGGCATCAGCCTGCGCGACGGCGGCGTCTACGGCGCGGTGCAGGGACCGCGCCTGGAAACGGCGGCCGAAATCAACCGCATGGAGCGCGACGGCGCCGACATGGTGGGCATGACCGGCATGCCGGAAGCCTATCTGGCGCGCGAATTGGCGCTCTGCTATGCGACGGTGGGCGCAGTGGTCAATCATGCGGCCGGCCGCGGACTGTCGTCCGAAGGCATCCAGATGGGTGAAATCCAGGCCGTGCTGGGCGAAGTGATGCTGCAGGTGCGGCATCTGCTGGAACAACTGGTGACCGACGACGCGGCCGGCTTGTGCACGTATTGAGCATGGAATGAAGCGAACCGCATGAAACTCTATCGCGCCCTGCAGTCGCAGGGATTCGGTTCACGCAAGAACTGTGTGGCCCAGGTGCGTGCGGGCGCAGTCGGGGTCAACGGCGTGGTCTGCGACGATCCGGAGACCGAGGTCGATCCCCGGGGACTGGGACTCACCCTCGACGGCGTGACCTGGACGTTTCGCGAGAAAGCCTATGTGCTGATGCACAAACCAGCCGGCTACGAGTGCTCGCATCATCCCAGCCATCACCCCAGCGTGTTTTCCCTGTTGCCGGCGCCGTTGCTGCAGCGCGGGGTACAGTGCGTGGGACGGCTCGACCAGGACACCACCGGCCTGCTGCTGTTTTCCGATGATGGCCAGTTCATCCACCGCATGATCTCGCCCAGAAAGGGCATCGCCAAAATCTACCGCGCCACCTGTGTCGAGCCCGTGACCGACGCCATGCTGGATGCCTTGCGTCAAGGCGTGGCATTGAACGACGAACCGGCGCCCATCGCCGCGCTGGCCTGCGACAGGCTCGATGCCAACACGCTGCGCCTGACGCTCGCCGAAGGCAAATACCATCAGGTCAAACGCATGATCGCGGCGACGGGTAACCGGGTCGAGACGCTGCATCGCGAAGCCATCGGCAGTCACGTCCTGCCCGCAAACCTGCCGCCCGGCGGCTGGCGCTGGCTGGCGCCCGCAGACCTGCAACAGCTGGAGCAGCCATGGCCATCCGCGAGGTCCTGAAAATGGGTGATCCGCGCCTGCTTGCGCAGGCGCATCCGGTGGAGGATTTTTCCTCGCCCGAACTGACGCAATTGATCGTCGATATGCAGGACACCATGCGCTCGCTGAACGGGGCCGGGCTGGCGGCGCCGCAGATCGGCATCGGCCTCCAGGTGGTGATATTCGAAGTTGCCGCCAATCCGCGTTATCCGGAAGCCGGGAACGTTCCTTTCACGGTGCTGATCAACCCCGTGCTGACGCCCCTGTCCGACGTCGTGGAAGAGGGCTGGGAAGGCTGCCTGTCGGTGCCGGGCATGCGCGGGCTCGTGCCGCGCCAAGTATCCCTGCGCTACCAGGGCTTCGATGCCACCGGGCAGCCGATCGATCGCAGCGTGAGCGATTTCCATGCCCGCGTGGTGCAGCACGAGGTCGACCATCTGCGCGGCATTCTGTATCCGATGCGGATTCGCGATCTGCGCGATTTCGGTTTCACCGAGATACTGTTTCCGGGGCAAACCTTGCAGGACGATTGACGGGTTTTCGACGCTTTCGGGCATGCATTTAGCTTGCCTAAAGTTGCGACGGTCCGCGCCGCTAACTTGTAGCGTAACCGTGGGCGATGTGCCCCGGCACACGCAGCAAGGACACCCATGATCCCGGAACATCAGATCCAGCAGGCCCAGCGTCATATCCACCACGCCGACGTGATGATGGACGAAGCAGCCCAGCTCGACGACATTGCCGCCCAGTTGATGGCCGTGCAGCGGCACTGGACCGATCCCAGTCGCCCGCTGCGCCTCATGGCCGCGCTGGAGGCCAGCCGCGGCGTCTGGCATGCGATCCAGGCCGGACTGGCCGAAGGCACATTGGCGCTGCCGCTGGACGTGCAGCACAACCTGCTGATCCTGTCGGTGTATGCCGACAGCAAGATCGGTTTGTGCGAGGCCACACCCGACGTCGATACCCTGGGCAGCCTCATCGCCTTGACGCGCACGCTGGCCGGCAGCCTCAAGGAATGGCGGGAGGCGGCATGAGTGTGTTCCAGGATTACGAACGGTATTCTGGTCTGAATCTCGCCGACGTGGCGGGGGTCAGTACGTCGGTTCGCCCCGGGCGCGGGCGCAATCGCGTCAAGACCGAAGTGGACGAAAAGGTCAAGAAACCGGCCGACGGCGTCCGCAAGAAATCACCGCCTGCCCGCAAAACGCCGTCGCGCGGCCGTTACGTCGACGAATACGCGCGCCCGGCCGTCTAGGGCCCGACGCAGGTCACTTCAGCGCTTCGATCGTCTCGGCTTCCAGCGCCTCGCGGCCCGCGGGCGTCTGCAAGGCCGTGCCCCGGATCAGAAACGTATCCTCCACCCGCTCGCCCAGGGTGTCGATCTTGGCGGCATAGACGTTCACGTCATGCCGCATCAGCACTTCCGCCACTGCGAACAGCAAGCCCCCGCGATCCGCGCAGGTGATCGACAGCATATGGCCGTGACCCTGGGCGTCGGCTTCCAGCCGTACCGTGGTGGGGTAGGGGTGGTGGCGCTGATGGCGTGACAGGCGGCCGCGCGGCACAGGCTGCATCGGACGCGCGGGGTCGAGGTCGCGCGCCAGTTCGTATTCCACGAAATTCAGGAAATCGCGGTAATGGATGCCGCGATTGGCCAGGTCCATCACCTGGAAACTGTCCAAAGCATACCCATTGCGCGTGGTGTGGATCTTGGCTTCGAGAATGGTGTACTGGATGCGGGCGAAAAAGCCGCAGATACGGACGAAGAGGTCGGCCCGGTCGGGCGTGTAGACCAGCACCTGGATGCCCTCGCCGGCCGGGGACAGCCGCGCCCGCACGATGGCGTCGGCACTGTCGGTGCGGCGCCACAGCATGCGCGCCTGCCAGGCCATGTCGCGGGCGTCGAAGCGGACGAAATAGCGTTCGTCGAGATGCGCCCATAGCGCATCGGCGGCGCTGGCCGGCAGGCCGTACAGGGCGAGATTGACCCGTGCTTCGTTCTGCCGGGCGGCAATGTCCGCCACCGCGGCATCGCTGCCGGCCAGCCGAGCACGGGTGGCGTGATACAGGTCTTCCAGCAGCTTGCCTTTCCAGGCGTTCCAGACCTTCGGGCTGGTGCCGCGGATATCGGCCACGGTCAGCAGGTACAGGGCGGCCAGCCGGTGCGTGTCGCCGACCCGGGCGGCGAAGGCGGCGATGACCCCGGGGTCGCTGATGTCTTCTTTTTGCGAGGTGCGCGACATCACCAGATGCATGTCCACCAGCCAGGCGACCAGGTCGCTGTCCGCCTTGTCGAGCTGGTGCTGGCGACAGAACCGTCGCGCATCGACGGCGCCGAGTTCGGAATGGTCGCCGCCGCGCCCTTTGGCGATGTCGTGAAACAGGGCGGCCAGGTAGAGCAGTTCGGGCTTGTCGAACGTGGCGATCAGCCGGCTGGCAAGCGGGAACTCGTGCGCCAGGTTCGGCACGGTGAAGCGCCGCACGTTGCGCAGCACGGTGAGAATGTGTTCGTCGACCGTGTAGACGTGGAAGAGGTCGTGCTGCATCTGTCCGACGACGCGGCCGAATGCCGGGATATAGCGACCGAGCAGACCGTAGCGATGCATCGCGCGTAGCGCCCGGGTGATGCCGACCGGCTGGCGCAGCAGCGTCATGAACAGGGCACGATGCAGCGGATCGGCGCGAAATGCGGCATCGATGCGCGTGCTGCCGCGCCACAGCGCGCGCAGCGTCGCCGGCTCGAAACCGGCAAGCGCCGGGTGCTGGGCATAGACGATGAAGGCGCGCAGCAGGGCATCCGGTTTGTGCTCGAACAGGTCGGTTGCGCGCGCTTCGAGCAGATTGGCACGCAACTGGAAATCGGCATCGATCGGCTGCGGCGGCGCGGTCACCGGGAACAGCCGTACGCGCAGCGACTGGATGAGGATGTCGTTGACGCGCTGGATCAGCTTGGCGGCGCGGTAATAGCCCTGCATCAGGCGCTCGCCGGGGCGGCGATGGGGCGTGGCGGTGAGCCCGAGGCGGGCGGCGAGTTCGGTCTGGTAATCGAAGGCGAGGCGGTCTTCGCGCCGCTTGGCCAGGAGGTGCAGATGAATCCGCAGCGCCGACAGCGTGCGCTCCTCGCGCGCGATGCGGCGAGCCTCGGCGTGGGTGAGCAGGCCGGCGCGCGCGATGCCGCTCCAGCCGCCCAGAATGCCGCAGGCCTGTGCCAGCCAGTGGACGGTGTGCAGGTCGCGCAGGCCGCCGGGGCTGTCCTTCAGGTTGGGTTCGAGCTTGTAGGCGCTGTCGTCGAAACGTGCGTGGCGCGCCTGCTGCTCGGCCAGCTTGCCGTCAAAAAAGTGCTGGGGGTCGAAACGTGCCTGGAAGCGGCGGCCGAATTCGTCGAACAGGTCCGCAGCCCCGCACACGAAGCGCGCCTCCAGCAGGTTGGTTTCCACCGTGATGTCCGCGGCTTCGGCCAGGCAGGCGTCGACCGTGCGCACGCTATGGCCGATCTCCAGCCCGACGTCCCAGCAGGCCTGCACCCAGTTTTCCAGCGTGGCCTGCTGGTCGGGGGTGGGGTCATGGGGCAGTACCATCAGTACGTCCACGTCGGACCCGGGGAACAGTTCGCCGCGTCCGTAGCCGCCGACGGCCGCGAGGCAAAACGTGGGGGGCAGGGCGAGCCGCGCCGAGAGCTCGATCAGCACGCTGTCGACCAGCGCAGCGTGGCGGCTCAGGTAGTGGGCGGTGGATTTGCGCAGAAAGGCCGCAGCCAGATCGGCGCGGCCCGATTTGAGCCGCTCGCGAAGATCGGCGAACGGCGGTTTGCTCACGCAGCGTGACGGATGTGGTCGGGAACGGCCGGGGTACCGGCCGAGACGGTCAGGACTTCATAGCCGTTGTCGGTCACCAGGATCGTGTGTTCCCACTGCGCAGAGAGGCTGCGATCCTTGGTGACGATGGTCCAGCCGTCGGGCATCTGACGGATGTCGCGGCGACCGGCGTTGATCATCGGCTCGATGGTGAAGGTCATGCCAGGTTCCAGCACGAGGCCGGTGCCGGGCTTGCCGTAGTGCAGCACCTGCGGGTCCTCGTGGAAATTGAGGCCGATGCCGTGGCCGCAGAACTCGCGTACCACGCTGTAGCCATGGTTTTCGGCGAAGCGCTGGATGGCGTGGCCGATGTCGCCCAGCCGGGCGCCCGGCTTGACGTGGTCGATGCCGACCCACATGGCTTCGTAGGTGATCTGGATCAGGCGCTTGGCCTGGATCGATCCCTCGCCCGCCACGAACATGCGGCTGGTGTCGCCGTGCCAGCCGTCCTTGATGACGGTGATGTCGAGGTTCACGATGTCGCCGTTCTTCAGCGCCTTGTCGCCCGGCACGCCGTGGCAGACTTGGTTGTTGATCGAGGTGCAGATCGACTTGGGGTAGGGGGTGTGGCCGGACGGCGCGTAGTTCAGCGGCGCCGGGATCGTGCCCTGCACGTTGACCATGTAGTCGTGACACAGCCGGTCGAGCTCGCCCGTCGTGACGCCGGGTTTGACGAAGGGCGTGATGTAGTCGAGCACTTCCGAAGCAAGTCGTCCGGCGACGCGCATGCCTTCGATTTCGGCGCCGGTTTTGATGGTGACAGTCATGATGTTTGGGCTAGATGCGGAGCTTAAAGCAGCATTCTAGCGCGCCCGGCAGGCGCCGGAAAAACCATGCTTACGTCATGGGGGTGTGCAAGCGGGGGACGCACCGCTGCATCCCCGCTTGCATGCCTGGCCGGAAACTGCTCCGGCTATCTGCGTCGTCCCTACTGGCCCGCGGGTGACGCGCCGTTAACCTGTTCGCGGGTTTCGGTGCGGATCTGGTCGCGGTTCTGGTTACGCTGCGCACTGTTGGCCTGGACGCCATCGCGTGTCTGGATGCGCTTTTCATCGCGGCTTTGGATGCGCGTTTCCTTGCGTTGTGCCGAATCAGGGGAGGACATGCCGGGATTGCCCATTCCCATGCCGCCCCCCATGCCGGCGTGGCCGCCCTTGGCGTGGACTGTGCCGCTGGCCAGGCCGGCGGCAAGCAGGATGACGGAAAGAATTTTTGTCGATTTCATGGTGCGCTCCTAAAGAGGGTGGGATTAACGACCCCGTCGCCCGGCGCCGGCGCCAGCCCCGGTACCGGGGGCGGTACCGGGGCTGATGCCTGGCGCCGCGCCGCCCATTTCCGGATGGCGATGCTCGTAGCCCGCGCCATAAGGCAGGCGGGCCGGAGCCTGCTGACTGTCCTGGGTGGGTGCTGGCGCGTGCAGATTACGCTGTACCGCCTCGTCGACCTGACTTGTACCGGGAGGAGGCGGGAGATCGCGCGGCAACGACAGGTTGAGGGGACGAGGCTGCACGATTTTCGTGTTGCCCTGGCGTGCCTCGGCCAGTGCGGGCATGGCAAGGGCCAGGACGGACGGGACAAGGAGCAGGCTCAGGCGGGCAGGGTCATGTGCGGTTCGGGTTTCGTTGGGACCGCGGGATTGCGGTTGGAATGCAGTGTGGGCCAGTTGTGTCGCTGTGCGATGTCGGCTGGATGGCACTGCGTGCCAGTGTGTGTCCGTTTGTGACAGGCGGGCCGGAAAGGCCCTGTTGTGGAGTAGGATAAAAACATCGGGCGCAAGGCCCGAAAACCGTAACCCGCCATCCAATCCGGACGCCGCATGATGCAATCGTTCAAGCCTGTTGTGCCCAACCCTGCCCGGAGTGCGTTGTGACGGTGGCAGCCGCACGCATCCTGGTAGTGGACGACGACCCGGGGCTGCGCACCCTGCTGGAGGCGTATCTGGGCGACAGCGGGTTTGCGGTGGAGACGGCAATGGACGGAACGGCCATGTGGCAGGCGCTGGAGCGCGGCGTGCCGGATGCCATCGTGCTCGACCTGATGATGCCCGGCGAGGACGGACTGTCGCTGGCGCGCCGTCTGCGCAGTCAGTCGAACGTGCCGATCCTCATGCTGTCGGCGCGCGGTGAGGAGATCGATCGCGTGGTGGGCCTGGAAATGGGGGCCGACGATTACCTGGCCAAGCCCTTCAGTCCACGCGAACTGCTGGCCCGCCTGCGTGCGCTGCTGCGGCGCAGCCAGGGACAGGCCGAGCCTGTCCAGCAGCCGGCGCTGCCCAGCTTCGGGCCGTATCGGCTGGATGCGGCCAGCCACCGGCTTACTCGCGATGGCGTCGAGGTGAAACTGTCGACCGCCGAATTCGCCCTGTTGCGCATCTTCATCGAGCACCCGCTGCGGGTGCTGTCGCGCGACACGCATGATCGACATGCTGAAAGGCTACGAGCGCGATCCGTTCGACCGCAGCGTCGATACCCGCGTCACCCGCTTGCGCCGCAAGATCGAGCCCGATTCCGCGGAGCCCGTCTACATCCGCACCGTGCGCGGCGAGGGTTACCTGTTCAATCCGCGAGGCGGCGAGGCGTGAAACTGTCGTCGCGCCTGAGCCTGACGCAGCAGAATGCCTTGCTGCTGCTGGCGTTCTTCATCCTTTTCGAATTGCTGGTGGCATCGGCCATCACCTACTTTTTGATGTTGCCGATGGCGCGCCGTTCGGCGGCCGACCTCGCGGGCCTGATGACGCTGTCGGCGCAGACCTGGAGCGAGCTGCCGCCGGTTACCCGCCCCGCTTTCGAAATCGAACTGGCGCATTCGCACGCGCTGGCGCTGCGCGCCGAGCCGCCGCACAATCCCGCGCCGCCCTCGTGGCGGGAACCCTATCTGCGCTTTCTGGTGGCGTCCCTGAGCGCGCGAGTGGGTGGGCCGGTCGCGACCTCGCGCGAGGAAATCCGGGGGCAGGAATGGTTCTGGGCGTCACTGCCTGCCGGTGACGGCCATTTGTCGGTGGGATTTCCCCACAGCCGCATCGGTCCGCGCCCGATCCATGCCGTGCTGGCCTCGCTGGCCGGCGGCACGTTGCTGACTTTGCTTGCCGCCTGGTGGCTGGCCCGTCGGACCACCCGGCCGCTGCAACGGCTGCAGCAGGCGGTCACTTCCCTGGGCCGGGGACAGACGCCGGAGCGCCTGCCCGAAACCGGGCCGCGTGAAATCGCCGCCCTGAGCCGCCGCTTCAACGAGATGACGAAACAGGTGGAGGACCTGCTGGCTGCCCGCACGGTGCTGCTGGCCGGCGTGTCGCACGATTTGCGCACGCCGCTGGCGCGGCTGCGACTGGCGGTGGAAATGCTGGTGAAGAAGCCGAGCGCGGAACTGGCGGCGCAGGTGGAGGGCGACATCGAGGCGATGGACCGCCTGATCGGCGATGTGCTGACGCTGGCGCGCGGCTTCGGTCATGAAGCTGCCCGGCGGGTGGCGCTGACCGATCTGCTGGCCGATCTGGTGCGGTCCACGCCCGGCGCGGCCGGGCACGTTCAGATCGAGGCGGCGGCTATCACGCTCGAGGTGCCGACCGGTGCCTTGCGCCGCATTCTGGCCAATCTGCTGGAAAATGCCCTGCGCTATGGCGGCGGCCAGCCCGTGACCCTGCAGGCCGAGACTGGGGATGGGCTATGCCGCATCGGCGTGCTCGACCGCGGCCCCGGGATTCCTGTGGCGGAACAGGAAGCCGTGTTCCGCCCGTTCTACCGGCTCGACGCCTCGCGCAACGTCGGCACCGGCGGCTCCGGGCTGGGCCTGGCGATCGTGCGCCAGCTGGCGGCGGCGCAAGGCTGGGAGGTCAGCCTGCAGGATCGGCCTGGCGGAGGGTTGGCGGTGTGGCTGCAGATTGCCCTGCCGCAGCCGGGTGCCTTGATATAAGTGTCCGTTCGAATTAGAATCGCGGGCTGTCCGAAATGGTTCGGACAAATTCGCACACCTGTCATTAAAGGGTGGCGGCGTGTTCAAACGTACACACGCAGCTGCTGACGGGTGGAGGCTCAACCCTTTAGGAGATTTTCATGTCTGTCACCATGCGCCAAATGCTGGAGGCCGGTGTCCATTTCGGCCACCAGACCCGCTTCTGGAACCCCAAGATGGCCCCGTTCATTTTCGGCCATCGCAACAAGATCCATATCGTCAACCTGGAAAAGTCGCTGCCGATGTTCCAGGAAGCACAGAAGTTCGTGCGCCAGCTGGCCGCCAACAAGGGCAACGTGCTGTTCGTCGGCACCAAGCGCGCCGCACGTGACATCGTGCGCGAAGAAGCGCAGCGCGCCGGCATGCCTTATGTCGACCAGCGCTGGCTCGGCGGCATGCTGACGAACTTCAAGACGGTCAAGCAGTCGATCAAGCGCCTGAACGAACTGGAAGCCTCGCTGGCCGAACCGGGCCGTCTGTCGAAGAAGGAAATCCTCACCGTGCAGCGCGAAGTCGACAAGCTGAACCGCAGCCTCGGCGGCATCCGCGAAATGGGTGGCCTGCCTGATGCGATTTTCATCATCGACGTCGGCTACCAGAAGGGCGCCGTGGTCGAGGCCAAGAAACTGGGCATCCCGGTGATCGGCGTGGTCGACACCAACAACAGCCCGGAAGGCGTGGACTACATCGTTCCCGGCAATGACGACTCGGCGCGGGCGATTCGCCTGTACGCCCGTGGCATGGCCGATGCGGCGCTGGAAGGCCGTGCCCAGGTCATCAGCGAAATCGTCGGTGGCGAGGAGTTCGTCGAGGTGGAAGAAGAGGGTGGCGTCGCCGCTGAATAAACGCGACGCGCTCACTATCGCCGGGAGAGATTCCCGGCGAACGTATTCGAGGAGGGGCGTTGGCCCCTCTTTCTGTATTGGCTGAATTTAATCGAGTAATTTGGGATAGGAGTTCGAAATGGCTGAAATCACTGCAAGCATGGTCAAGGATCTGCGCGAGAAAACCGACGCGCCGATGATGGACTGCAAGAAGGCGCTGTCGGAAGCCGGCGGCGACATGCAGAAGGCGGAGGAAATCCTGCGCGTGCGCTTCGGCAACAAGGCCGCCAAGAGCGCCGGCCGCGTGGCCGCCGAAGGGATCGTGACCATTGCCATCAGCGCCGACGGCAAGTCGGCCGCCATGGTCGAAGTCAACTGCGAAACCGACTTCGTGGCGAAGAACGACGATTTCATGGCGCTGTCCAATGCGCTCGCCGGCATGGTGCTGGAACAGAATCCGGCCAACGTCGCCGCGCTGTCCGCGCTGCCCTACAAGGGCGCCACGGTGGAAGCCTTCCGCACCGAACTGGTCGGCAAGATCGGCGAGAATATGTCCGTGCGCCGCTTCGTGCGCCTGAACGGCCAGGGCAAGTTCGCCAGCTACATCCATGGCGGCAAGATCGGCGTGCTGGTCGACGTGACCGGCGACGAAGCGCTGGCGCGCGACATCGCGATGCACATCGCGGCGTCCAAGCCGAAGTCGCTGGATGCCTCTGGCGTCTCGCAGGAGCTGATCGACACGGAACGTCGCGTCGCGATCGAAAAGGCCAAGGAAGCCGGCAAGCCGGAAGCCATGCTGGAAAAAATTGCCGAAGGCACGGTGCAGAAGTTCCTCAAGGAAGTCACGCTGCTGTCGCAGCCCTTCGTCAAGGACGACAAGCAGACCGTCGAGCAGGTGCTGAAGTCGAAGAATTCGCAGTGTCACGGCTTCGTGATGTACGTGGTGGGCGAGGGCATCGAGAAGAAGGTGTCCGACTTCGCCGCTGAAGTCGCGGCCGCCTCCAAGGTCTGACCTGGCATGGCGCCGGTGCGACGCATCCTGCTGAAGCTGTCCGGCGAGGCCCTGATGGGGCCGGACAGCTTCGGTTATCACGCCGAGACCATGGCCGGCTTCGTCGGCCAGATTCGTGAAGTCGTGGCGCTGGGTGTGCAGGTCGGCATCGTGGTCGGCGGCGGCAACCTGTTCCGCGGCGCCACCGGCGCGCTGTCCGGAATGAACCGTGCCACCGCCGACTCGATGGGCATGCTGGCGACGGTGATGAATGCGCTGGCGCTGAAGGATGCACTGCAGCAGGCCGGGGTCGAGGCACGCGTGCAGACGGCCGTGCACATCGCCCACCTGGGCGAGGATTTCGAACGCGACGCGGCGGTGCGTGATCTGGAAGCCGGACGGGTGGTGATTTTCGGCGGTGGCACGGGCAATCCGTTTTTCACCACGGATACCGCCGCTGCCCTGCGCGCGGCCGAGATCGGCGCCGACCTGTTGCTGAAGGCGACCAAGGTCGACGGCGTCTACACCGCCGACCCCAAGAAGGATGCAAATGCCCGCCGCTACGAGACCCTGAGTTTCGACGAGGCGATCGCCAACAATCTCGGCGTGCTCGACACCGCCGCCTTTGCCTTGTGCCGCGAACAGAAACTGTCGCTCGTCGTGTTCAACGTCTTCAAACCCGGCGCGCTGAAGCGCGTGGTGATGGGCGAGGACGAGGGCACGCGGGTAAGCAACCATTGAGGAGCTGAAATGGCTGAAACCACCATTGCCGACATCAAGCAGTCTGCCGAACAGAAAATGGGCAAGTCGCTGGAAGCGCTGAAGAACGATCTGGCCAAGGTGCGCACCGGGCGCGCGCACGCCGGCATTCTCGACCATGTCATGGTCGACTACTACGGCAACCCGACGCCGGTGCCGCAGGTGGCCAACGTATCGCTGATCGATTCGCGCACGCTGGGCGTGCAGCCGTACGAAAAGAACATGGTCGGCAAGATCGAGAAGGCGATTCGCGATGGCGATCTGGGCCTGAATCCGGCAACACACGGCGACATCATCCGCGTGCCGATGCCCTCGCTGACCGAGGAGCGCCGCAAGGATCTGATCAAGGTCGTGCGCGGCGAGGCGGAAAATGCGCGCGTCGCGGTACGCAATATCCGCCGTGACGCCAACGGCACGTTGAAGGACATGGTCAAGGCCAAGACCGCGACCGAGGACGAAGAGCGCCGTACCCAGGACGACGTGCAGAAACTGACGGACAAGTTCATCGGCGAGATCGACAAGATGCTGGCTGACAAAGAGAAGGACCTGCTCGCGGTCTGAGCAGTCAGGCGAGCATATCCGGCGTGTCTACCCGCAAGAAGCAAGCGACGCCTGCCGGCACTGACGTGCCGCGGCACATCGCCATCATCATGGATGGCAACGGTCGCTGGGCGAAGCGCCGGCTGATGCCGCGTGTCGCCGGGCATCGCAAGGGGGTCGAGGCGCTGCGCGGCGTGATCCGCGCCTGCGCCGAGCGCGGCGTGTCGCATCTCACCGTATTCGCCTTCAGTTCCGAGAATTGGCGACGTCCGCAGGAAGAGGTCACCCTGTTGATGGAACTGTTCATGCGTGCGCTGGAAAATGAGGTCGCGCGCTTGCACGAAAACGGTATCCGTTTCCGTGTCATCGGCGACCTGACGGGCTTTTCCGAGCGTATCCAGACCCTGATCCGCGATGCGGAAGCGCTGACGCGCGGCAATACCCGCCTCACCTTCACCGTCGCGGCCAATTACGGCGGACGCTGGGACATCGTGCAGGCGATGAAGAAATTGATGGCGGCCGGCATGTCGCCGGACGAGGTGGATGAAGCGGCGCTGGCGCAGAAACTCAGTATCGCCGACATGCCCGAGCCAGACCTGTTCATCCGCACCGGAGGCGAGCAGCGCATCAGCAATTTCCTGCTGTGGCAGTTGGCCTACACTGAACTTTATTTCACTGATGCGCTGTGGCCTGACTTCGATCCGGCGGCGCTGGACGAAGCGATCGCCTCCTATCGAACCCGTGAACGCCGTTTTGGCCGCACCAGCGAGCAGGTGCGATCCGCGTCGTGACGGCATTCCGGGGACGCCATCCATGACGCCGCTCCTCAGACGGATAGGCACCGCCTTATTGCTGTTGGCCGTGTTCGTGCCGGCCGCATTGTGGGCGCCTGCATGGTTGTGGGGGATCCTGATGGCGGGCGTGGTGGGCATGGCGGCTTACGAATGGGCGCGCCTGAGCCATTTTCCGCCGCTGTCTGCGCGCGTCTATGCCATCCTGCTGACGCTGTTCACACTGGTGTTGCCGTATGGACTGGCCGGAGACTGGCCAGCTTTCCAGACCGCCCTGATTGTTCTGGCCATCGTCTTCTGGTTGCTGGTTGCCCCCCTGTGGCTGTTGGGACGCTGGGAGGCATCCCGCGTATTCGTGCGTGCCGCGATCGGGGTCGTGATCCTGCTGCCGACCTGGGCGGCGTTGCTCTATCTGCATGCGCGCGGGCCCGCGGTGCTGCTGGGCGTGATGGCGGTCGTCTGGATCGCCGATACCGCTGCCTATTTCTCCGGGCGCCTGTTCGGGCGTCACAAGCTCGCACCCGCCATCAGTCCCGGCAAGACCTGGGAAGGCGTGGGAGGCGCGCTCGTGGCGCTGGCCGTGTATGCCGTCGCCTTGAGTCTGTGGAGCGCCCTGCCTGTGCGGCCGTTGTTTTTCATGGTGTGTGGGCTGCTCTACCTGTCGGTACTGGGCGATCTGTTCGAGTCGTGGATCAAGCGCGTGTCGGGTATGAAGGACAGTGGCGACACGTTGCCGGGGCACGGCGGCGTGCTCGACCGGATCGATGCACTGACGTCCACCCTGCCGATCGCCACGGGCATGTGGATGTGGCTGGAGCATTCCGCATGAATGAAAGCGGCATGAAACCGCGTGTCCTCACCATCCTGGGCGCCACCGGCACCATCGGCGTCAACACGCTCGATGTCGTGGCGCGCCACCCCGATCGTTTCAGGGTGTTCGCCCTCAGCGGCGCGACCCAGGTCGAACGCATGGTGGCGCAGATCCGCACGCACCGCCCGCGTTTCGCGGTGATGAGCGAGCCAGCCGCCGCCGCTGCCCTGCGCGATCGGGTGGCTGCCGAAGGCTTGGCGGTCGAGGTGCTCGAGGGCGCGACCGCACTGACCGAGGTATCGACCGCAGCCGAGGTCGACACCGTGATGGCGGCGATCGTGGGCGCGGCAGGCCTGCCGGCGACGCTGGCAGCGGCCCAGGCCGGCAAGCGGATTCTGCTGGCCAACAAGGAGACCCTGGTGGTGTCCGGCCAGCTGTTCATGGACGCCGTTGCCGCCAGCGGCGCCGAACTGCTGCCGATCGACTCCGAGCACAACGCCATCTTCCAGGCATTGCCGCGCGACTTCGACGGCGACTTCCAGCGTGCCGGTGTGAAGGCGCTGTGGCTGACCGCATCCGGCGGCCCGTTCCGCACCTTGTCGGCCGAGGCGATCGCCGCCGCCACGCCCGCACAGGCGGTGGCCCACCCCAACTGGGTGATGGGCAGGAAGATTTCGGTCGATTCGGCCAGCCTGATGAACAAGGGCCTCGAGGTGATCGAGGCGCGCTGGCTGTTCAACGCGCGCCCCGAACAGATCAAGGTGGTGGTGCATCCGCAGAGCATCGTGCATTCGATGGTCGAGTACGCCGACGGCTCGGTGATCGCGCAGATGGGCACGCCCGACATGCGGACGCCGATTGCCTACGCGCTGGGTTTTCCCGAGCGCATCGAAGCCGGTGTGTCGGCGCTCGAACTGATAGGCAGGCAGCTGACCTTCGAGGCGCCCGACACGACGCGCTTCCCCTGTCTGCAACTGGCATTCGACGCCCTGTCCGCGGGGGGCAATGCCGCGGCCGTGCTGAATGCGGCCAACGAGGTCGCGGTGGCGCGTTTCCTCGATGACGCGGTTCCGTTCAACGCCATCGCGGCCAGTATTGCCCACGCGCTGGACACGCTGGCGGGCGGCCCGGCCGCCACGCTGGACGACCTGCTCGAGGCCGACCGCCAGGCACGCCGTGTGGCGGGCGCCTATCTGGAGACCTGCGCATGAGCGTGCTGCATACCGTCGTCTGGTTTTTGGTCGCCATCGCCATCCTGGTGGTGGTGCACGAATTCGGCCACTATCTGGCGGCCCGATTGGCCGGCGTCAAGGTACTGCGTTTTTCGCTCGGATTCGGCAAACCCCTGTTCAGTCGCCGTTTCGGCCGCGACCAGACCGAATGGGTGTTGGCCGCGTTGCCCTTTGGCGGCTATGTGAAGATGCTCGACGAACGCGAAGGCGAGGTCCCGGCCGCAGAGGCGCATCGCAGCTTCAATCGGGCGAGTGTCTGGCGCCGTATCGGCATCGTCGCGGCGGGCCCGATCGCCAATTTCCTGCTGGCCATCGTGTTCTACTGGGCGCTGTTCCTGCACGGCATGCCTGCGATGAAGCCGCTGATCGGCGAGCCGCCAGCCGGTACGCCGGCCGCGCAGGCGGGACTGGTGTCAGGGGATGAAATCCGCCGTGTCAATGGCGCCGACACCCCGTCATTCCAGGATCTGCGACTGGAATTGCTACGCGCCGGTGTGGCGGGTGACCCGCTTGTGCTGGAACTGGCCGATGGCCGTAGCGTGCAGCTCGATGCGCCGCCGATGGATGCCGAGAACCTGGAACGGGACACCCTGCGCCCGCTCGGGATCGTGCGCTACGCCCCCGAGATCGACCCGGTCATCGGCGAGGTGCTGCCCGGCGGCGCGGCGGCGCGCGCAGGCTTCCAGAGCGGAGACCGGCTGGTCGCCGCCAACGGAAAAGCCGTGACGACCTGGCAGGACTGGGTGAAACTGATCCGCCAGCATCCGTCGCAACCCTTGCGTATCGAATATGAACGCGAGGGGCAGATGCACATATTGACGGTCGTGCCCGATATGGTGGATGAAAATGGCCAGCGTATCGGCAAGATCGGCGCCGGTCCCAAGGTCGATCCCGCGTTGATGGACGACCTGATGACCGAGGTACGTTACGGACCGGTCGAGGCGCTGGGACGCGGTGCAGAAAAAACCTGGGACATGAGCCTGTTCACGCTGGAGATGATGGGGCGTATGGTAGTGGGACAGGTATCCTGGAAAAACCTGTCGGGCCCGCTGACCATTGCCGACTATGCCGGCCAGAGTGCCACGCTCGGGTGGATCAGTTTCGTCGGCTTTCTGGCGCTGGTGAGCGTGAGTCTGGGCGTGCTGAATCTGCTGCCCGTCCCGCTGTTGGATGGGGGGCACCTCATGTATTATGTTGCCGAAGTTTTGACCGGTCGCCCGGTGTCCGAGCGCACCATGGAAATAGGGAGCCGGGTCGGCATGATGCTCCTGCTTCTGCTGATGTCGTTTGCCCTGTTCAACGATTTGCAACGCCTGATAGGCGGATGATAACAACCATGATCCTGAACCGTTTGACGCTTGCCCTTGCCGTCGTATTCGCCGCGCAGCCCGTGTTCGCAGCAGAACCCTTTGTCGTCAAGGACATCCGGGTCGAAGGGATCCAGCGCACCGAGGCGGGCACGGTGTTCAGCTACCTGCCGGTCAAGGTCGGCGACACGATGACCGACGAGAAGACCGCCGCGGCGATCAAAGCGCTGTATGCCACCGGCTTCTTCAAGGATGTGCGGCTGGAAGCGCGCGACGGCGTGGTGATCGTCACGGTCGAGGAGCGTCCGTCGATCGCCAAGATCACCCTGACCGGCATCAAGGAGTTTTCCGAGGATGACCTGAAGAAGGGCCTCAAGGAGACCGGGCTGGCCGAGGGCCGCGTACTCGACCGCTCCCTCCTAGACAAGGCCGAGCAGGAATTGCAGCGGCAATACTTCAACCGCGGCAAGTATGCCGTCGAGATCAAGTCCACCTTGACGCCGCTGGAGCGCAACCGGGTCGCCGTGCAGTTCGATGTGGTGGAAGGCAATAGCGCAAAGATCCAGCAGATCAACATCGTCGGCAACCAGGCATTCAAGGAGAAGGAACTGCTGAAGCAGTTCACCTCGACCACGCCGGGCTGGCTGACCTGGTATACCAAGAACGACCAGTATTCCAAGACGCGCCTGGCCGGGGATATCGAAGCCCTGCGCTCGTTCTACCTCAACCGCGGCTACCTCGAGTTCAACGTCGATTCCACCCAGGTATCGATTTCGCCGGACAAGCAGGGCATCTACATCACCGTCAACGTGACCGAAGGCCCCCAGTACAAGGTGTCCGACGTCAAGCTGGCCGGGCAGATGCTGGTACCGGAAGCCGAACTGAAAAAACTCATCACCATCAAGCCGGGCGAGGTGTTCGCACGCGACCGCCTGACCGAGACCACCAAGGCCATTGGCGACCGCCTCGGCAACGACGGCTATGCCTTCGCCAACGTCAACGCGGTGCCCGACCTCGACAAGGAGAAGCGTACGGTCGCGTTTACGCTGTTCGTCGATCCGGGCCGCCGCGTGTACGTGAATCGCGTCAACGTCTCGGGCAACACCAAGACCCGCGATGAAGTGGTGCGCCGTGAAGTGCGCCAGATGGAAGGCGCGTATTACGACGCCGAAAAGATCAACCTGTCGCGCGACCGCCTCAATCGCCTGGGCTACTTCAACGAAGTGAATATCGAGACCCCGGCAGTGCAGGGCACCACCGACCAGGTCGACGTCAACGTGGGCGTGACCGAGAAATCCACCGGCAGCATCATGCTGGGCGCCGGCTTCTCGTCGTCCGAGGGGCTGGTTCTGTCGGGCTCGGTCTCGCAGAGCAACGTGTTCGGCACCGGCAACCGGCTGTCGGCGCAGATCAACTCGGGCAGCGTCAATACCGTGTATGCGCTGTCGTTCACCAATCCCTACTACACCATCGATGGCGTCAGCCTGGGCTACGACCTGTATCGCCGCGACGTCGATGCCACCTCGCTTTCCAACGTCGGCGCCTACAAGACCTCGACCTATGGCGCCGGCGTGCGATTCGGCCTGCCGGTGAACGAGCGCGATTTCCTCTCGTTCGGCCTGACCTACGAGCAGACTTCGCTCACCACCTATTCGGACAGCCCGGTGCAGTACACGCGATTCGTCAACGAGTTCGGCAAGGACAACGATACCGTGCGTCTGGATACGTCCTGGTCGCGCGATACCCGCAACAGCTACCTGTTCCCGACCAAGGGCTTGATGCAGCGGGTGGCGGCCGAGGTGGGTACGCCGGGCGGCAGCCTGCAGTACTACAAGTTGTCGTTCCAGCACCAGCAATATATCCCGCTGGGCAAGAGCTTCACCCTGATGCTGAATGGCGAGGTGGGGATAGGCGACGGTCTGTCCGGCAAGCCCTTGCCGTTCTTCAAGAACTTCTATGCGGGCGGCAACAACTCGGTGCGTGGCTTCAAGACGGGCACCCTGGGGCCCAAGGATGCGAACGGGGACGCGCTGGGCGGCGACAAGCGCGTGGTCGGCAATGCGGAAGTCTTCTTCCCGCTGCCGGGTCTCAAGGACGACCAGTCGCTGCGCATGTCGGCGTTTGTCGATGCGGGCGCCACCTTCGGCCCCGACGACAAGGACAACCTGTACAAGACGTTCGCGTTCGGCGACTTGCGCTATTCGGCGGGGATTGCCGTACTCTGGGTTTCGCCGCTCGGCCCGCTCAAATTCAGCCTGGCGCAGCCGATCGTCAAAAAGACGGGCGACAAAGCTGAAATGTTTCAATTCACCCTTGGCAATGTGTTCTGAGGGTAAGCCGTTACTGGAGTATTCATGATGAAGTTCAAGCAGCTGGCAGTTTCCCTGATCCTTGCGTCTGCGTTTGCGGCCGCGCCCGTCCTGGCCGACACCAAGATCGGCTTCGTCAACACCGAGCGGCTGCTGCGCGAGGCGCCTTTGTCGATTGCCGCGCAGAAGAAGCTGGAGCGCGAATTTGCCGGACGCGACCAGGAACTGCAGAAACTGGCCAAGCAGGCCCGTGACCTGCAGGCGCAGCTCGACAAGGATGGCGTGACCATGTCGGACAGCGACCGCAAGTCGAAGGAGCGCGATCTCAACAATCTCAACCTCGAACTGCAGCGCAAGGGGCGCGAATTCCGCGAAGACCTCAACCTGCGCCGCAACGAAGAATTGGGCCAGATCCAGGAACGCGCACGCAAGGCGATCCAGGACATCGCCAAGACGGAGAAATTCGACCTGATCGTCGAGCAGGCCGTATACGTCGACCCCAAAAATGACATCACCGATCGCGTGATGAAGGCCCTGGGTGGAAAATAAACGTGGCCGTGGAAAATAAACTCGGCCGCGGAAGCTAAGCAGCCAATGGCCTCTACGCTGACCGAACTGGTTGCGCGTTTTGGCGGGGAGTTGCTGGGCGATGGCAGTATCACGATTCGCCAGGTTGCGCCGCTGGACCAGGCGCAGGCGGACGAGATCGGCTTTGTCTCGCAAGCCAAGTATTTGGCTCAACTGGCCGACACGCATGCCGGCGCTGTGATCTTGCCGCTGGAGGCGCGCGACGCGACGACGCTGCCGCGCATCCTCACGCCCAACCCTTACCTGTATTTCGCGCGTGTCTCGGCCCTGCTGAATCCGCCGCCGCGCCCGCCTGCGGGCATCCATCCTGCGGCGACGGTTGGTGGTGACGCCAGGATTGCCGCCGACGCCAGCATAGGCCCCGGCGCGGTGATCGGTGCCGGGGCCGTGGTTGGTGCACGCACGGTGGTCGGCCCCAACTGCGTCGTCGGCGACCATGCGCGCATCGGCGACGACTGCCTGCTGCACGCCAACGTCACGTTGTATCACCGCTGCGAAGTGGGCGACCGCGCCATCCTGCACGCGGGCTGCGTGATCGGTGCGGACGGCTTCGGTTTTGCGCCGAACGACGGCCGTTGGGAAAAAATCCCGCAGATTGGCCGCGTGCTGATCGGCGATGACGTCGAAGTCGGCGCCTGCACCACCATCGACCGCGGCGCCCTGGAGGACACGGTAATCGAGGAGGGCGTCAAGCTCGACAACCTGATCCAGGTGGCGCACAACGTGACGATCGGTGCGCATACGGCGATCGCCGCCTGTACCGGCATCGCCGGCAGCGCGAAGATCGGCCGCCACTGCACCATCGGCGGCGCGGCGATGATCTTCGGCCACATCGAGATCGCAGACGGCACTCGCATCTCGACCAATACGCTGATCACCAAATCGCTGCCGAAGGCGGGCACCTACACCTCGGCGCCGCCGTTCACCGAACACGAGGTCTGGCAGAAGAACGCCGTCCACATGCGCAACCTCGACAAGCTGGTGAACCGCATCAAGCAGCTCGAAAAACGCCTAACCGAACTGGAAAGCAAATCATGATCATGGACATCGAGCAGGTCATGCAGTACCTGCCGCATCGCTACCCCTTCCTCCTGATCGACAAGGTCATCGAACTCGAACTCGGTAAGAGCATCACCGCGATCAAGAATGTCACCATCAACGAGCCCTTTTTCCCGGGCCACTTCCCGGGGGCGCCGGTGATGCCGGGCGTGCTGATCCTGGAAGCGATGGCGCAGGCCGCGGGGATCCTGTCGTTCAAGACCAAGAATTACACGCCGGATCAGATCGGCATCATCTACTTCGCGGGCATTGACAATGCGCGCTTCAAGAAACCGGTCAGACCGGGCGACCAGCTGGTCCTCAAGGCGGAGATCGTGCGCGAGATGCGTGGCATCTGGAAGTACACCGGCCGGGCCGAAGTGGACGGCGCGCTGGTCGCCGAGGCCGAACTGATGGCCACGCTGCGCGACAAGCCCTGACATGGCGACGATACACCCCACCGCGCTGGTCGCGCCGGGCGCACGGCTTGCCGACGACGTCGACATCGGTCCCTACACGATCATCGGCGAACACGTCGAGATCGGCGCCGGTACCACGGTCGGCGCCCATGCCGTCATCACCGGCCACACCCGGATCGGCGCACGCAACACGATCTTCCATTTCGTCTCGCTCGGCGAGGCGCCGCAGGACAAGAAATACGCCGGCGAACCGACCCGCCTGGAAATCGGCGACGACAACGTCATCCGCGAGTTCTGTACCTTCAACACCGGTACCGTGCAGGATCGCGGCGTCACCACCATCGGCAACCACAACTGGATCATGGCCTATGTCCACATCGCGCATGACTGCGTGGTGGGCGACCGCACCATCTTCGCCAACAACGCCTCGCTGGCGGGCCATGCCGAAGTCGGCGACTGGGCGATCCTCGGCGGCTTCACCGGCGTGCACCAGTTCTGCAAGATCGGCGCGCATGTGATGACCGGCATCTCCAGCGTGGTGTTCAAGGACATTCCGCCCTTCGTCATGGCGTCGGGCCAGCCGGCCGCACCGCACGGACTCAACAGCGAAGGCCTCAAGCGGCGCGGGTTTTCCGCCGAAGCGCTGACCGCCCTCAAGCGCGCCTACAAGACGCTCTACCGAGAGGGCAACACGCTGGCCGAAGCGCAGGCCAAGCTCGCGCCCGAAGGCGTGAAGCATGCCGAAGTACAGCAGTTGCTCGATTTCCTCGCACGCGCCGAGCGCGGCATCATTCGGTGATCGATCTGGGCGTGGTCGCCGGCGAAGCGTCCGGCGATCTCCTGGGTGCGCACTTCATTGCCGCGCTGCAGCAAAGCCGCCCCGATTTGCAGGCTGCCGGCATCGCCGGCCAGCGCATGATCGAGGCCGGCGTCAAGGCGATCTACCCGAGCGAGAAACTGGCGGTCAACGGCTATGTCGAGGTGCTGCGCCATCTGCCGGAATTGCTGTGGATCCGTTCGCGCATCACGCGTTATTTCCTGAACGAACGGCCACGCGTGTTCGTCGGCATCGATGCGCCGGACTTCAATTTCACGCTGGAAGCGAAGCTCAAGCAGGCCGGCATCCCCACCGTGCATTTCGTCAGCCCGTCGATCTGGGCGTGGCGCCCCGAGCGGATTCATCGCATCAAACAGGCGGTGTCGCACATGCTGGTGGTCTTTCCGTTCGAGGAGGAAATCTATCGGGGTGCGGGCATACCCGTCAGCTATGTGGGCCATCCGCTGGCCGACGTCATTCCGCTGGAACCCGATACCGCCGGCGCACGTGCGGCGCTGGGCCTGCAGACGGGGCCGGTCGTCGCGCTGCTGCCGGGCAGCCGGCTGTCCGAGGTGACGCGTCATGCACGGCTGATGCTGGAGGCCGCCGTGCGCATCCTGCGTCATCATCCTGACGCGCAGTTCGTGCTGCCTGCCGCAAGCGAAGCCGCCAGCCGGCTGATCCGACAGGCCGGGCAGGGACTGGACGTGCCGCTGCATATTCTGGCCGGACAGTCTCATGCCGCGCTGGCGGCCTGCGACGTGGCGCTGGTGGCGTCGGGGACGGCCACGCTCGAAGCCGCATTGTTCAAGAAACCGATGGTCATCACCTACCGCGTACCCGCGCTGACCGCGCACCTGATGCGGAAAAAGGCGCTGCTGCCCTGGATCGGACTGCCGAACATCCTCGCGCACGATTTCGTGGTGCCGGAACGGGTACAGGAAGACGCGACGCCCGAGAACCTGGCAAACGACGCCTTGGCGTGGCTCGACGATGTGCCGCGTCGGCGTGCCGTCGTCGAGACATTTCGCGGCATCCACTTGAGCCTGAGGCAGGATGCCAGCGCACGCATTGCCGAGGCGATTGCACCTTATCTGGCAGGGGGGAGGTGAAACCGCGTTCATCCGTTGTTCTGCATGTCGGCCCGCTTGGCCTGTGCGGCGTCGATGAGGCGGGCCGCGGGCCGCTGGCGGGCCCCGTAATGGCCGCCGCCGTCATGCTCGATCCTGACGACCTCATAGCGGGCCTGCGCGATTCCAAGAAACTGTCCGCCGCTGCGCGCGAACGCCTGGCCGACGAGATTCGCAAACGGGCCATTGCCTGGTGCGTGGCCGAAGCCAGTGTCGCCGAAATCGACACGCTCAACATCCTGCATGCCACCATGCTGGCGATGCAACGCGCCGTGTCCGGACTGGGCCGCACGCCGGATGAGGTGCTTGTCGATGGCAATCGCTGCCCCGACTGGCCGTGGCGCTCGCAAGCCGTGGTCAAGGGCGACGACAAGGTGGCGGCGATCGCCGCAGCCTCGATTCTCGCCAAGACTGCGCGCGATCAATTCATGTGCAGCCTGCATGACGAATATCCCGTCTATGGCTTTGCCCGGCACATGGGCTACGGCACCGCCGTCCATCTCGATGCATTGAAGGCTCACGGCGCCTGCCCGCAACACCGGAGGAGCTTCGCCCCGGTTAAACTTGTTCTCGACCAAGCCACACTGTTCTGAAAGGAAATCGCGTGAACCTGACCTTGTTGTTGCATGTTCTAGGCATCGTCGTCTGGGTGGGCGGCATGTTTTTCGCCTACATGGCGCTGCGCCCGGTGGCGGCCAGTGTGCTGGAGCCGCCACAACGCTTGACGTTGTGGGCCGGCGTGTTCGGCAAGTTCTTTCCGTGGGTGTGGGCTTCGGTCGTTCTGATCCTGCTGAGTGGCTTGCACATGCTGGTGAAGCTCGGCGGTGCCGCAGCGCCGCACTATGCGCTGACCATGCTGGTACTGGGCGTGGCGATGATGCTGATTTTCGCGCATGTGTTCTTCGCGCCCTACAAGAAACTCAAGCGTGCGGTGGGCGCCCAGGACTGGAAAGCGGGCGGCGCGGCGCTGGCGCAGATCCGCAAACTGATCGGCATCAATCTCGCCATTGGGCTGCTGACGATTGCGGTCGTGTTCGTCGGGCGCGCGCTGATGTTGAACTAGACATACGATTCCACGCGTACTTCGGCACGTCGTGGTTTTCAGGGTTCGTCCTGCGACGGCGCTGCGAGCAGTTGTTGCGCAACCTGCCGGATGGTTTCGGGTCGCGCCTCGCACTGCAATTCGGCGTGGAACCTGCCGTCGCGATAGAGGTAGATCGTGGGCAGGTGAAAGATGCCGAAGTAGCGCGCCACCCCGGTGGCCTCGCTGACGTCGACTTCGTGGAATTCGGCGGCCAGGCCGGCGAGCGCCTGCGGCAACAATTGTTTCCATGCCCGGCATGCACCGCAGTGCGGCGCGGTGAACAATACGATCCCGACACCGGAAGAGCCGGCGAGACGAGCGTGGTAACTGCCTTCGGCCAGGCGTGAAAACCCAGCCGCGGCAAGCTGGTCCCGACTGGTAGAATCGCGGTTTTCCTTGCGGCTGACGCTCATGCTGTTTCTCGAACTCTTCGGCTATCTGCTGCTCATCCTCGTGGCGGCGGAAGTCTTTGTCAACGCGCTCGAACACCTGGGCGAGAAGCTGCACATCTCGGAAGGCGTGACCGGTTCGCTGTTCGCCGCGATCGGCACCGCTATGCCGGAAACCCTGGTGCCGCTGCTGGCGATCTTCGCCGGCACCGGGAACACCGTCACCAACGAAGAAATCGGCGTCGGTGCCATCCTGGGCGCGCCGCTGATGCTGTCGACCCTGTCGTTGTCGCTGATGAGCGTGGCCGTACTCAAGAAACGCGGTATCCAGGGGCATCTCACGCCGGAGAAAACCGGGCTCAAGCGCGACCTGGACTTCTTCCTGATGGCGTTCCTGCTGGCATTTGCCGCCATGTTCGTGCCGCACGGCAATGGCTGGGCGCGCGTCGGACTGGCTTTCGTCATGGTGCTGATCTACTTTGTGTACGTGATGCTGACCCTGCGCGCATCGAGCAAGCTGGTGGAGGAGGGACACGCCACCGAGGCGGGGTCGCCGATGCTGCTGTCCCGCCTGGGTTTTCCGCAGAACCTGTTCTTCATCGTGGTGCAACTGGTGCTGGGGCTGGCATTGCTGGTCGGGGGGGCCAAGGGCTTCATCCACGGCGTCGAACTGGCCGCCCCCATCATCGGCATCTCCGCGCTGCTGCTGTCGCTGATGATCATTCCGATTGCGACCGAATTGCCGGAGAAGGTGAATTCGATCCTGTGGATCCGCAAGCACAAGGACACGCTGGCGTTCGGCAACATCACCGGTGCCATGGTGTTCCAGGGCACGCTGCTGCCCGCCATCGGCATTTCGCTCACGCCCTGGGTGCCGCAAAAGGAAGTGCTGCTGGGCGTGTTGGTCACGCTGGTTGCGGCATTCTGGTTGCGCTGGGCTGCGTTGCATGGCGGCCTGCGCGTGTGGCACCTGTTCGTCAATGGCGCCTTGTATGTGACCTATCTCACGGCCGTACTGGTTTAGGCGGGAAAAACAAAAACGGCGGGTTACCCCGCCGTTTTGACTGATGCACGTCCGTCAGCGCAGGGTCGAACGGCGCCGCACCAGCCCGCCGACCAAGACCAGGCCGCTGAGCATCATGGCCCAGGTGTTGGCTTCCGGAACTGCTGTCACCTGCCAGCCGATGTCCTGCATGGCGGCGAAGTCGAGGTTGGTGAAATTCTTGCGCGTGCCGTTGGCAAGGCTGGGGGTCATGGCGGCTTCCTGGCTCACCCCACCGAAAACGCTCAGCGTACCTGACGCCCAGTGGTCCAGGCCGCTGTTCAGTGCGACCGTTCCTGCAGCCGGGCCGACGAAATTCGTTCCGATGACATGGTTGCTGAACGAATCCGAAGCGCCGAAACCCAGCAGGTGGCCGAGTTCGTGTACCGCCACCGAGTAGAAGTCGTACTGCGAGGACGACGGCCCGCTGGCGGTGTTGAAGTTCCAGTTGGTGTCGGTGTCGAAAGTGATCGAGCCGCCCCAGGGGGCGATGTCGACGGCATCACGGGACAGGAGGGTGCCATTGCTGCTGTAAAGGTTCTGCGTTTCGCCCTGGCCGCGCCGTGCGGCCTCGCTGCAGAAGGTGCCGATGCCGGAACAGCTGTAGCCACCGGGACCACCTTCCCCCAGCGTATTGTCGGTGAAGTTGAAGCCGCCGGCATAGACGCGGATCACGTTTGCCGCGAACGAGTCGTCGTTGTTCACGATGCGGGCGCCGGACGGGTTGCCGGGATTGAAGAAAGCCGTATTGAAACTGTTGAGGCCGGACGAGGTGATGGCCGTGAGCTGGTCGGAAAAGCGGCTTTCGAACAGGTTTGCGGCGGCATTCAGCGCAGATTGGTGGCTGGCGTTGCCGAAAAATCCGCTGCTGTCGTAGGTGTAATCGAACTGGATGTCGATATTGGCTTCCGCCTGGGCACTGAATGCAGCGAGCAGGGCGAAGGCAAGTGGGCGGATGGTCATGGTGTTGTGCTCCCCTGGCGGTTATTTATTGGATTGCCTCACTCGGCTTGGGTCGTTTCCCTTAATCCGGAGGAGCCTACCTTGCCTGCCAAAGATGACGGCATCGTGATGCTTGATCCGAACCCGCAAATATTATTCCGCGCGGCGTATTTGTACCCGTTTACCGCGGGTCTGGCTAGTCCTGGGTCTCGCCGCGGGTATCCGCACCTGGAGCATCCTTGCGGAAAGGTGTGTCGAGCTCCTCCACGTAGTGGGTGATGGCGTCGGTCTCGCGTTCGAGGAAACGGTCGACCGCCTCGCGGAATTCGGCATTCTCCAGCCAGTGCCAGGAATGCGTGGTGGTGGGGACAAGGCCGCGCGCGAGCTTGTGTTCGCCCTGTGCGCCGCCTTCGAATACCGAAAGCCCGTGCGCGATGGCATATTCGATGCCCTGTTGATAGCAGGTCTCGAAATGCAGGCCGGGCACGTATTCCAGCGTGCCCCAGTGGCGGCCGTACAGGCGCTGGCCATCTTTCATGCAGAACGAACAGGCGACAGGCTCGCCGTCCTTGTCGGCAATGATGAGGACTAGATTGTCGGGTAGGGTCGCGCGCAGTCCGGCAAAGAAAGCCCGGTTGAGGTGCGGCTCGCTGCGATGGCGGGCGTAGGTGTCGGCATAGCAGCGATAGAAGTGGTCCCAGTCGGCATCCGTGCTCTCCGCACCATCGACCCAGCGGAACGTCACGCCTAGGTGGGCGAGCTTCTTTCTTTCCTGGCGGATTTTCTTGCGCTTGTCGTGCGTCATCGCCATCAGAAAGTCGTCGAAGCTGTTGTACCCCATGTTGTTCCAGTGGAACTGGAAGCCGCTGCGGTGCAGCAGGGGCGTGGCCTGCAACGCGGCATGGTCGGGTTCGGTGGGGAACAGGATGTGGAGCGACGAGCAGCCGAGATCGCGGGTGAGCTTGAGCGCGGCCTGGATCAGCGTCGTGCGGTCGGCATCGTTCTTTGCCAGCAGGCGCGGTCCGGGGACCGGCGAGAAGGGCACGCAGCACACCAGCTTGGGGTAATAACTCAAGCCATGCCGACGGTAGGCGTCGGCCCACGCCCAGTCGAACACGAACTCGCCCCAGGAGTGGTGCTTGACGTAAAGCGGCATCGCGGCGTCGAGACGGCCGTTGCGAAACAGCGCAAGGTGCACCGGCTCCCAACCGATGTCGGGCCCGACGCAGCCGGTGGCTTCCAGAGCATGCAGAAAGGCGTGCTGCAGGAAAGGCGAATCGCCGGCCAGGGCATTCCAGGCGTCGGCGGACAGTTCCGCAATGCGCGGAATGACGCGGATGACAGCTTCCGCATCGGAGGGGTTTGCTTCAAAATGCACGTTTTGGCGAGCTTCCATCGAAAAACAAATGAACCTGCATGAATATCAGGCCAAACAAATCCTGCGGTCGGGCAACATTAACACGCCGCGCGGCATCGCCGCAGCGAGTGTGGATGCCGCGGTAAGCGCCGCCCACGAACTCGGCGGCGACGCCTGGGTGGTGAAGGCGCAGATCCACGCCGGCGGGCGCGGCAAGGCGGGTGGCGTCAAGCTGGTCAAAAGCCTGGACGATGTGCGCGCGATGGCCGAAACCCTGCTTGGCAAGCCACTGGTGACCAACCAGAACGCCCCCGACGGCCAGCCCGTGAACCAGGTGCTGGTGGAAGAGACGCTGCCGATCGCGCGTGAACTGTACCTGTCGCTGCTGGTGGATCGCGAGACCGAGCGCGTCGCCATCGTGGCTTCCGCCGCCGGCGGCATGGACATCGAGGAGGTGGCGCATGCCACGCCGGAAAAGGTCCTGACCGAGGCCTGCGATCCCTTGCTGGGCGTGCAGGACTTCCAGTGTCGGGCGCTGGCCTTTGCGCTGGAACTGACAGGCGAGGCCTACAAGGATTTCTGCCGCCTGCTACCGCAACTCTATCGCGTGTTCATCGCCAACGATCTTTCCCTGCTTGAAATCAACCCGCTGGTGGTGACGGGCGACAACCGTGTGCTGCCGCTCGACTGCAAGATGAGCGTCGACGACAACGCGCTGTACCGCCGCAAGGCGCTGGCCGAGTTGCGCGACGACAGCCAGATCGACGCCAAGGAAGCGGCGGCCAACGCCGCCAACGTCAACTACGTTGCCCTTACCGGCAACATCGGTTGCATGGTCAACGGCGCCGGCCTCGCGATGGCGACGATGGACCTCATTCAATTAGAGGGCGGCACGCCCGCCAACTTCCTCGACGTCGGCGGCGGCGCCACGCCGGAGACGGTGGCGCAGGGCTTCAAGATCATCCTGCTCGACGCCAATGTGAAAGCTGTACTGATCAACATCTTCGGCGGCATCGTGCGCTGCGACGTGATCGCCGAAGGCATCATCCAGGCGGTGAAGGAAGTCGGCGTGAAAGTGCCGGTGATTGTGCGGCTGGAAGGCACCAATGCCGAACTGGGCCGGAAGCTGCTGGCCGAATCGGGGCTGGCGATCCTCGCGGCGGAGAGCCTTACGCACGCAGCCAAACTCGCGGTGGAGGAGGCGGCATGAGCAGGGAGCAGGGTTCCCGCTTGCGGGATGCGACCGGCCGCGAATGCCGCCAGTCGCCGATGTGCGGCCGTTTGGCTGCCCAAGGACTTTTCGGAGGCGACGCCCAATGAGTATTCTGGTCGACAAAAATACCAAGGTCATCTGCCAGGGCTTCACCGGCAGGCAGGGCAGCTTCCATTCCGAGCAGGCGATCGCCTATGGCACCCGGATGGTCGGCGGCGTGACGCCGGGCAAGGGCGGGCAGACGCATCTGAACCTGCCGGTGTTCAATACGGTGCGTGATGCGGTGCGGCAGACCGGCGCGCAGGCCACGATGATCTACGTGCCGGCCGCGTTCGCCGCCGACTCGATCCTGGAGGCGGCTGACGCCGGCATCGAGGTCATCGTCTGCATCACCGAGGGCATCCCGGTGCTGGACATGCTCAATGTGAAAGCCGCGCTGCGCGCCAACGGCGCCAGGCTGATTGGCCCCAACTGCCCCGGCATCATCACCTCGGGTGAATGCAAGATCGGCATCATGCCCGGCGTGATCCACCAGAAAGGCAAGGTCGGCATCGTCTCGCGCTCCGGCACGCTCACCTACGAAGCGGTGCACCAGACCACGCAGTTGGGGCTGGGCCAGTCGACCTGCGTCGGCATCGGCGGCGACCCGATCAAGGGGCTGGATTTCATCGACTGCCTCGAACTGTTCGAGGCCGATCCACAGACCGAAGCGGTGATCCTGGTCGGCGAAATCGGCGGCAGTCGCGAGGAAGCGGCCGCCGAGTACATCCGTTCCCACATGAAGAAACCTGTCGCGGCCTACATTGCCGGCCGCACCGCGCCCAAGGGCAAGCGCATGGGCCACGCGGGCGCAATTATCGCCGGCAGCGCCGGCACGGCCGATGCCAAGATCCGCGCGCTGGAAGCGGCGGGCGTCGTCGTTGCGCTCAGCCCTGCCGCGCTGGGTGAAGCGGTGCAACAGGCCCTCGCGGCGCGATGAAACCCATCCGATGAAGCTCGGCATCGCACAACTCAACCCCACGGTCGGCGACATCGCCGGCAACGCAGCACGGCTGCTGGCCGCGGCGCAGGACGCGCATGCCGCCGGTGCCGATCTGCTGCTCACCCCCGAAATGTCGGTCTGCGGCTATCCGGCCGAAGACCTGGTGTTGCGTCACGATTTCACTGCAGCATGCGAGACGGCCGTTCGGCAGCTGGCGGTCGATGCACCGCCCGGCCTCGCACTGATCGTGGGCTACCCTGAACGCAGCGACGACGGGTTGTTCAATGCTGCGGCGCTGTTGCGCGGTGGCCGTGTCGAGCGGGTATATCGCAAGCACCATCTTCCGAATCATTCCGTATTCGACGAGCGGCGCGTATTCGACAGCGGTATCGCCGCGTGCGTATTCAGCTGTGGCGGCGTGACGTTCGGTCTCAACATCTGCGGCGACATCTGGGAGCCAGGGCCGGCGACGCGTGCGATGGAAGCCGGCGCCGAATGGCTGCTGGTTCCGAACGCATCGCCCTATCATCTCAACAAGGAGCGTGAGCGGCTTGCCGTTGCGCGTTCGCGCCAGCTTGAAGCCGGCCTGCCGATCGTATACGCGAACATGGTGGGGGGACAGGACGAACTGGTGTTCGACGGCGCGTCCTTTGTGCTGGATGCCGACGGCAAGGTCGCGGCACAGTGCCCGGCCTGGCAGGAAGGCCTGTTCTATGTCGATATCGCGGGTAGCCGCTGCAGCGGGCCGCAGCAGGCCTTGCCGGACGAGGAGGCCGCCGTCTACGACGCGCTGGTGATGGCGGTACGTGATTACTTCGGCAAGAACGGCTTCAAGGGCGTGCATCTGGGCCTGTCGGGCGGGATCGATTCGGCGCTGACGCTGGCGATCGCGGTCGATGCGATCGGCCCCGACCGGGTGCATGCGGTGATGATGCCGTCGGATTACACGGCCGGCATCAGCGTCGAGGATTCGCGCGACATGGTGAAGCGGCTCGGCGTGCGCTATTCCGAAATCGCCATCAAGCCGATATACGAGGCTTTCGTGTCGCAGCTGGCCGGCGAGTTTGCCGGACGGGCAGCCGACACGACGGAAGAGAACCTGCAGGCGCGCGCGCGCGGCACGCTGCTGATGGCGCTGTCCAACAAGTTCGGCACGCTGGTGCTGACCACCGGCAACAAGAGCGAAATGGCGGTCGGCTACGCGACCTTGTACGGCGATATGGCGGGTGGCTTTGCAGTGCTGAAGGATGTGGCGAAAACGCGGGTGTACCGGCTGGCGAATTATCGCAACAGCCTGTCCCAGGTCATTCCGCAGCGCATCATCGACCGCCCGCCGTCGGCCGAGCTGCGTCCCGACCAGACCGACCAGGATAGCCTGCCGCCCTACGACGTGCTCGACGCGATTCTGGCTGCCTATGTCGAACGCGACCTGTCGGCACGCGACATCGTCGCATCGGGATACGATGCCGCGGTCGTGCGCAAGGTCATCCGCATGGTCGATGTCGCCGAATACAAACGCCGCCAGGCCCCGCCCGGCCCGCGCATCACACCGCGGAACTTTGGAAAAGACCGGCGCTACCCGATTACCTCGAAATACCGACCCGAAGGAGACCTGCCATGAAAAAAATCGAAGCCATCATCAAGCCGTTCAAGCTGGACGAAGTGCGCGAAGCGCTGTCCGAGATCGGCGTGACCGGCCTGACTGTCACGGAAGTCAAGGGCTTCGGCCGCCAGAAGGGCCATACCGAGCTGTATCGCGGCGCCGAATATGTAGTGGATTTCCTGCCCAAGGTGAAGCTGGAAGTGGTCGTTGCAGACAGCCTGCTGGAACGCGCGATGGAAGCGATCACCACTGCCGCCCGCACCGGCAAGATCGGCGACGGCAAGATTTTCGTGACGGCGGTGGAGCAGGTGGTGCGTATCCGCACCGGCGAGTCGGGCGAAGCGGCGGTCTGATCCCGATCCGCGCGCGGACCGGGATCAGCCGGACTCAATCCGGTTCCCGGTTCACCAGAAGCGGTACCAGGCTTTTTCCTTGACGTTCACGCCTTTGAGATACTTGCTGTGGGGGAAGTTGAGCTTCAGCACCCGCAGCGCATCGTCGCGCGGTCCCGTGAGGTGCAGATTGTCGTAGGCCACGACCATGATGCCCAGCGCCTCTTCCAGCGCGGGAGCCTGGGGGTAGTCTGTCAGCACGACCTTGGCACGGTTGGCGGCAGCCACCCAGGCTTTGCGTTTCAGGTAATACCGGGCGACGTGGACCTCGTTGCCCGCCAGCGCGTTGACCAGGTATTTCATGCGGGCGGTCGAGTCCTCGGCATATTTGCCGTCGGGGAAGCGGGTGACCAGTTCCTTGAATGCCAGGAACGCATCGCGCGCAGCCTTGGGATCGCGTTCGCTCATGTCCTGGTCGACCAGGTTGCCGAGCAGTCCCAGATCGTCGTTAAAATTCGCCAGGCCCTTAAGATAGTAGGCGTAATCGACGTTAGGGTGATTGGGGTGCAGCTTGATGAAACGATCGCATGCGGCGATGGCCGAAATCGGTTCGTTGTCCTTGTAGTAGGCGTAACCCACTTCCAGTTGCGCCTGCTGTGCATAGCGTCCGAAGGGGTAGCGCGCTTCCAGCGTCTCGAACAGTTTGACCGCGCGTTCGTAGTTGCCGCTGTTGAGATTATCCTTGGCTTCGGAGTAGAGTTTTTGCGCCGACCAACCCGAGGTTTCGTCCTTGACCGCGGGCAACAGACCGCAGCCGCCCAGGGTGAGCGTGGCAGCGAGCAGCACACAACCCAAAACCCGATTGAATGCGGTGGAACCGGATGAACATTGCTTAAGCATGGGAAAAGACACAGAAAATTTGTCGGACGATTATAAGGGAAATACCGGGGACGGCGTCCGCGAGCTGGTAATCCCCGACGAGCAGGGTGGCCAGCGCCTGGATCAGGCCCTGTCGGCCCTGCTGCCGGAATTTTCGCGCAACCGCATCCAGAACTGGATCCGTGCCCGCAAGATCGCGGTGGACGACGGCTGGGCCACGACCAAGATGAAAGTCAGCGGCGGCGAGTCGGTACGGGTCGAGATCGAGCCCGATCCGAACGCCACACCCGATGCGCCCGAGGCGATCCCGCTCGACGTGGTGTTCGAGGACGCCGTCCTGATGGTGATCAACAAGCCGGTCGGCCTGGTGGTCCATCCCGGCAGCGGCAACCGTCATGGCACACTGCTCAATGCCCTCCTGCATCGCGTGCCGCAGGTGGCCGAACTGCCGCGCGCCGGCATCGTGCACCGGCTCGACAAGGACACCTCGGGTCTGCTGGTCGTCGCCAAAACGCTCAGGGCCCATACCGACCTGGTGCGCCAGTTGCAGGCACGCACCGTCAAGCGCGAATACCTGGCCCTGGTCTACGGCGAGGTCGACCACGCAGGCACGGTCGACGCGCCGCTGGCGCGCGATCCGCACAACCGCACCAAGCGCACCGTGCATACCATGGGCAAGGAGGCGGTCACGCACTATGACGTGGTCGAGCGCTTCCCCGGGATCACCCTGCTGCGCTGCAAGCTCGAAACCGGACGCACCCACCAGATCCGCGTACACATGCAGCACATCGGCCATCCGCTGGTGGGCGAATCGGTCTACAGCGCCAGCCGCCGCAGCCACCTCAAGATTCCCTTCCCGCGCCAGGCGCTGCATGCGGAAAGGCTGGGCCTGATCCATCCGGTCACCCAGGAATTCATGCAGTGGGAATGCCCGCTGCCGCCTGACTTCGCCTCGCTCCTGGCGGCGCTGCGGGCAAACACCGACTGGGTCAAGTGAACCTGATCGTCCCCGACTGGCCCGCACCCGCGCGGGTCAAGAGTCTTATGACCACCCGCGCCGGCGGCGTGAGCCGGGCCCCCTGGGCCAGCTTCAATCTCGGCGACCATGTCGGCGACGATCCGGATCACGTCGCCGCCAACCGTGCGCACCTTCGCCAGCAGCTGCCCGCGGAGCCGGGTTGGCTCAGGCAGGTACACAGCACCCGGGTGGTCGAGCTCGGATGCGAGACGAATCCCGAAGCCGATGCGGCGTTCACGCGCGAACCCGGGCAGGTCTGCGCGGTGCTGACTGCGGACTGCCTGCCGGTGCTGTTCTGCGACCGTACCGGCAGCGTCGTGGCTGCCGCCCATGCCGGCTGGCGCGGCCTGGCTGGCGGCGTGCTGGAATCCACGGTCGCTGTGATGCGGACGGCACCGGGAGACATTCTGGCCTGGATGGGGCCCGCCATCGGTCCGCACGCGTTCGAGGTGGGCGATGACGTGCGCGAGATCTTCGTGGCGTCGCATCCCGAAACCGCCGCCGCCTTCGCGCCGCATGCGCCAGGCAAATGGCTGGCCGACATCTACCGGCTGGCGCGCATCCGACTCCAGCACGCTGGCGTGCAGGATGTCCATGGGGGAGGGCGCTGCACCTTCGGCGAAGCGGACCGCTTTTATTCCTATCGGCGCGATGGCGTGACCGGGCGCATGGCGTCGCTGATCTGGCGGAGCTGAGCGCAGCCGCCCTGGCTGGCCGGGGCCGTCCTGCGCTACGATGGAAAAAATGCCCGGCTAGGGGGGGTCATGGGGAAAAATAGATTAGAAGCCTTCAGCGACGGCGTACTGGCCATCATCATCACCATCATGGTGCTGGAGTTGAAGGTGCCGCATGGCGAGACGCCGGATGCGCTGCTTCCGCTGCTGCCGGCCTTCCTCAGCTATGTGCTGAGCTTCGTCTACATCGGCATCTACTGGAACAACCATCACCACATGCTGCATGTCGCCACCCGCGTCAGCGGGCCGATGCTGTGGGCGAATCTGCACCTCTTGTTCTGGCTGTCGCTGTTTCCGTTTGCCACGGGCTGGATGGGCGAGAACCACTTCGCCGCCATGCCTTCGGCGCTGTATGGCCTGGTGCTGCTGATGGCGGCGATCGCCTACTGGCTGCTGGAGCAGACGATCATCGCGTCGGAAGGGCCCGCTTCGGTACTCAAGCGCGCCGTGGGGCGGGACTGGAAGGGCAAGCTTTCGCCCGTGCTCTATGCCATCGCCATTGCCGCGACGTTCCGGGTGCCCTGGGTGGCGCAGGCGATCTACGTCCTGGTGGCGATTTTATGGTTGGTGCCAGACCCGCGTATCGAACGCACGCTTCACCGCGAGAAAGTTTGAGGGAGTTGTAATAGAATACCTACATATCCTAATACCTTGAATTTTGGCGATGGCCGATCAGTACGACGATTTGCAACAGAGTTACGGACGCTGCCTGCGCGGGAAGCATTTCATCGAGCGTTTCTACGAGATCTTTCTGGCCAGCCATCCGGACATCGCGCCGATGTTTGCCGCGACCGACTTCCAGAAGCAGCGCATGGCCCTGCGCCGGGGCATCAGCGCGGCGATCTCGCATGCGGCAGGCAGTTCGCTGACCCAGCGCACGATCGATCGAATGGCCAGCACGCATTCCCGCGCAGGCCATGCGCCAGTGCCGCCCGAGCTTTACCGTTATTGGGTGGACAGTCTGGTCCAGGCCGTCAGCGAAATGGATCCCGAGGCGACCCCCCAGTTGATCGCGCGCTGGCGTCAGGGCATGGGCGCCGTGGTCGGTACGTTCATCGCGCAATACTGAATCGCATTGCGCCATCCTGTCAGGCGCTCCGGTTCATGTTGTTCCCCTACTCGGGCATTCCCGGGAAATCCTCGCGTACGCGCAGGTAGCGTGGAAAGCGCGGCACGCCGCGTTTCGTCAGGTGCTGGTAGCGATAGGTGATGCGCGTGCCGAGGGGCGGTGGCTGACGCCGCAATGAATCCGAGAGCCCGCTGCCAAGGCGGAAGCGTCTGCCGTCCGGCATTTCCATCAGGAGCGCACCGGTCAGACCCTGGTATTTTCCCTTGCCAGGAATGTATCCGGCGACGACGGCCTCGGCGTCCAGCCAGGGTTTCAGCTTCAGCAGCACGTCGCGGCGTCCGGTGAGATAGGGCGCGTCGGCGCGATGCAGCATCAGGCCTTCGCCGCCTGTCCGTACCACGGTATCGAGTTGCTTCATCAGCGCGGCGCGGTCGGCCACGCGCGTCTGTTCGACGGCCTGCAGCCAGGGCACGCCGGCCTGCGCGACGAGCATCCGCATCTGCCGGACGCGCGCACTGAAGTCGCCGGCCGCGCCGGGTAATTCGAAGACCAGATAGCGCACCTGCCGCCATTCGGCGTCCGCCGGCTCGATCCTGCGCACTATGCCCGACAGCGTGTCGAAGCGCCCGCGGCCGATCCAGAGTTCGCCATCCAGCGGCGTCGCCGGGAAGCCGGCCGTGAACCACGCCGGCGCCGGGACGCGGCCGCCGCCGCGAAAGCGCAGCGCCTCGCCGTCCCACTGGGCGCGCACGCCGTCGTATTTCTCGCTGACCCAGTATTGCGTGATATCGACGTCGGCGGCGTAGACCTCGGCCAGCAGCATCGCCGGAGCGGGATCGCTCCAGGCCGGCGTCGAGACCGGCAGCCATAGCGCCAGCCACAACGCCGACAGGATGCGGCTCAGTCCAGCCATTTCTGCATGAACTGTGCGTGGCCCATGGCCGGATCGAGCCGGTAATCGTCGAAGCCTAGCTTTTCGTAGAGTCCGCGTGCGGCGCGGTTGCCGGAGAGCACTTCCAGCGTCAGCTTGCAGGCGCCGCGTTCGCGTGCGATGGCCTCCGTCTCGGCGAATAGCCGTGCGGCGATGCCGCGGCCGCGATGGCTGGGCAGCACGACGACATCGTGCACGTTGACCAGCGGCCGGCAGGCGAAGGTGGAAAAGCCCTCGATGGCGTTGACGAGGCCGACCGGGGCAGCGCCGTCGAAGGCCAGCACGCTGAAGATGAAGGGTCGCGCGGCAAGTTCGTCGACCAGGTTGGCGCGGGCGAAGTCGCCGAGCGGTTCGCCGCCGCCTGCCGGGTCGCGCGCATAGGCGTCCAGCAGGCCGACCAGCGCCGCGGCATGCGCTGGATCGTCGTAGCGGACGCGCACGATGCGGATTGAAGACGGCGCCATCACAGGGTATCGATGCGCATCGACAGGTCCACTGCGCGGATATGCTTGGTCAGGCTGCCGACGGAAATGCGGTCGACGCCGGTCTCGGCCACTGCGCGCACGGTGTCCAGCGTGATGTTGCCGGAGGCTTCGAGCAGGGCGCGGCCGTGGACGAGCCCAACCGCGTGGCGCATGTCGTCGAGGCTGAAATTGTCGAGCAGGATCAGCGATGCGCCGGCCGCTAGCGCCTGTTCGAGTTCGTCCAGGCTTTCCACCTCGATCTGGACGCTAACCTTGCCTGCGGCCAGCTCGAATGCGGCATCGAGCACCTGCGCGATGCTGCCCGCCGCAGCAATGTGGTTTTCCTTGATCAGGATGCCGTCGTATAGCCCCACGCGCTGGTTCTGCCCGCCGCCCACCCGCACCGCGTATTTCTCTGCCATGCGCAGGCCGGGCAGGGTTTTGCGGGTGTCGAGGATGGCGGCATGGGTGCCGCGCACGGCCTCGACGTAGGGCCGCGTCGCGGTGGCCACCGCCGATAGGGTCTGCAGGAAGTTCAGTGCCGGGCGCTCGGCAGTGAGCAGCGCGCGCGCATTGCCGCTGAGCTCGACCAGCACGCTGCCAGCCGCAACTGGGGCACCCTCGTTGACCCGCCAGTCGATGACGCAGCCGAGGTCGAGCGCCCGGAAGCAGGCATCGAACCACGGCCGGCCGGCGATCACGGCGGCTTCGCGGGTGATGACGCGGGCAAGGGCGGTCTGCGTCGCGGGAATGAGCAGGGCGGTGAGGTCGCCGCTGCCGACATCTTCGGCCAGGGCGCGCGTCACATCGGTTTCGACAGCGGAAGCAAGCAAATCAGACATGGCGGGTTTAATTTAGGATGCGTCGGGTTGAAATGGGCGTAAACGCCACTATCTGGGTGGCATTGAATATAACCCAGAGCCTATTTCTACTGAAATAGACTACTAGACCCGAGGTCACTTATGCGTTTCGACAAGCTCACCACCCAGTTCCAACAGGCATTTTCCGACGCGCAAAGCCTGGCCGTCGGCGGCGACCATGCCTATATCGAGCCACAGCACCTGCTATTGGCTCTGCTGAACCAGGAGGGCGCCGGCGCGACGGCGATCCTGTCGCGCGCCGGCGTACAGGTGCCCGCGCTGAAGGCGTCGCTGACCCAGGCGCTGACGCGGCTGCCCAAGGTGGAGGGCCAGGGCGGCGAGGTAAGCATCTCGCGCGAGCTCAATAACCTGCTGAACCTCACCGACAAGGAGGCGATGAAGCGCAACGATGCCTTCATCGCCTCCGAGCTTTTTCTGCTGGCGGCCCTGGACGACAAGGGCGAAGCCGGGCGCCTGCTGAAGCAGCACGGTGCGCAAAAGGCCGCGCTGGAACAGGCCATCAATGCCGTACGCGGCGGCGAGAACGTGCAGTCGCAGGAAGCCGAAGGCCAGCGCGAGGCGCTCGCCAAATACACGCTCGATCTCACCGCGCGCGCGCGCGACGGCAAGCTCGACCCGGTGATCGGACGCGACGACGAAATCCGCCGTTCGATCCAGATCCTGCAGCGTCGCACCAAGAACAACCCGGTGCTGATCGGCGAGCCCGGCGTCGGAAAAACTGCAATTGTTGAGGGTTTGGCGCAGCGGATAGTTAATGACGAAGTGCCCGAGACGCTCAAGGGCAAGAAGGTGCTGGTGCTCGACCTCGCTGCCTTGCTGGCCGGCGCGAAATACCGCGGCGAATTCGAGGAGCGCCTGAAGGCGGTGCTGAAGGAGCTGGCGATGGACCCGGGCCGCTACATCGTCTTCCTCGACGAACTGCACACCCTGGTCGGCGCCGGCAAGGCAGAAGGCGCGATGGACGCCGGCAACATGCTGAAGCCGGCGCTGGCACGTGGCGAACTGCATCTGATCGGCGCCACCACGCTCGACGAGTACCGCAAGTATGTCGAGAAAGACGCCGCGCTGGAACGCCGTTTTCAGAAGGTGCTGGTCGACGAACCCAGCGTGGAATCGACCGTCGCCATTCTGCGTGGTCTGCAGGAGCGCTACGAACTGCACCACGGCGTGAACATCACCGACCCAGCGATCGTCGCCGCGGCGGAGTTGAGCCATCGCTACATCACTGACCGCTTCCTGCCCGACAAGGCGATCGACCTGATCGACGAGGCCGCGGCGCGCGTCAAGATGGAAATCGATTCAAAGCCCGAGGTGATGGACAAGCTCGAACGACGCATGATCCAGTTGAAGATCGAACGCGAGGCGGTCAAGCGCGAAAAGGACGAGGCGTCCAGAAAACGCCTGCAACTCATCGAAGACGAGTTGCTGACCCTGCAACGCGAATACAACGACCTGGAAGAAATCTGGAAAGCCGAGAAGGCTCAGGTGCAGGGTAGCGCCCACATCAAGGAAGAAATCGACAAGCTGCGCGGCGAGATGGTCGATCTGCAACGCCAGGGCAAGCTCGACAAGGTGGCCGAGATTCAATACGGCAAGCTGCCGCAGTTGGAGGCCCAGTTGAAGCACGCCGAAGCGGCCGACACCAAACCCGTGTTCAAGTTGCTGCGCACCGAAGTCGGCGCCGAGGAAATCGCCGAGGTCGTCTCGCGGGCGACTGGAATACCGGTGTCCAAGATGCTGCAGGGCGAGCGCGACAAGCTGCTGCACATGGAAGACAAGCTGCACAGCCGCGTGGTGGGGCAGGACGAAGCCGTGCGCGTCGTCTCCGACGCCATCCGCCGTTCGCGCGCAGGACTCTCCGACCCCAACCGGCCGCTCGGTTCCTTTCTGTTCCTCGGCCCCACCGGCGTCGGCAAGACCGAGCTGTGCAAGACGCTCGCCGAGTACCTGTTCGACTCGGCCGACCACATGATTCGCATCGACATGAGCGAGTTCATGGAGAAGCATTCGGTCGCCCGCCTGATCGGCGCGCCGCCCGGCTACGTCGGCTATGAAGAAGGCGGCTACCTGACCGAAGCGGTGCGCCGCAAGCCCTATTCCGTCATCCTGATGGACGAGGTGGAAAAGGCGCATCCGGACGTCTTCAACGTGCTGCTGCAGGTACTGGACGATGGTCGCCTGACCGACGGCCAGGGCCGCACCGTCGATTTCCGCAACACCGTGATCGTGATGACCTCCAACCTCGGCAGCCAGATGATCCAGCAGATGGCCGGCGACGACTACCAGGTGGTGAAGCTCGCCGTGCTGGGCGAGGTGAAGTCCTACTTCCGCCCCGAGTTCATCAACCGCATCGACGAGGTCGTCGTCTTCCACGCGCTGTCCGAATCGAACATCGCCAGCATCGCGCGCATCCAGCTGCAAGGTCTGGAGCAACGACTGGCGCAGATGGAGATGAAGCTCGACGTCAGCGAAGCGGCATTGGCCGAAATCGCCAAGGCCGGTTTCGATCCGGTCTACGGTGCGCGTCCGCTCAAGCGCGCGATCCAGAGCGAACTCGAAAACGCGCTGGCGAAGGAAATCCTGGCCGGGCATTTCGGTCCCAAGGACACCATCCGGGTGGATGCGCAGGGCGGGGTGTTCAGTTTCGAGAAGGCTTAACGGATGCTTTTTTCAAGGGATTGCTTGCGCTCAGGTCGACTGACGCGCAAGCAATCGATTCGTCGGGCTATCTGGTTTTCCCGATATCCTTGGTGGATAGGGGTGTTGGATTGATGTACTGGTAACCTTGGTATTCAAGGTATGCAATTTCCGCAAAGCCAGATGGCACAACGGTAATGAAGCCATGCATGTCCGCCGGCCTGTAGCCAGCCATTTTCATGGCATTTCTGCACATATAAAACTTCACACCTGTGTTTGCCAGGTCGGCCATCTTGTCAACAATGACCTGGAATTCCTTATAGTTTTCCTTGGCGAAAGCCTTGAGTTCCGGGCCATGGGTCACGATCACGACTTTTCCGCGCGTAACCTGCCGGGTATTTCGGACGAAATCGTAGAGGAGTTCGAGTTTTCTGGGGTCGTCATAACTGACATCGAACACTGTATTGAGTACGGGCATTGGGCGCGTTTTGGCACTAGCCGTTCCATACGGCGAGGTGGCGCCCGAAGCGGCGGCATTAAACGTCAACATCCCCATGATGACTGCGGCGAGCCATTTCCATCGCATGGTGCGTTTCCTCTAGACTAAGTTTCCATACAGTACAACGAGCGACGCCAATCCCGGTTATGGCCAGCCATCATCCTTGATTGATTGTTCGAGACGTGATCCAGACAGAAAGCTTTTCTTCCTCTTTTTGGAGTTCAAATGCGTTGATCAATCCGCGCTGCAAGGCCAGAGCCACTGCGCGCATACGCACGTTGATGAACTCACTGTCGCTCAAAGTATGGCCTTCCGTATTGGCGCCAAGCTTTATGTAAAGCGACTGAAGTCGGTTCTGAACACCGCGTCGGGAAAGATAGTGTCGCTCGGCAATCGCATTGTCGGTCAGTCCGAGAGCGAGGTCTATCAAGACCTCGAATTCGAGGTCTGAAATCGACGAGGTATGTTTGTGTGCCCGAGCCTGCACCGGGCGCACTTGAGGATCAATCCAGCATTGGCATTCCTCGAAAACCGCGTTAACCGCCTTTTCAAGAATCTTTACCGAATTGTTTTTCATGATGTAGCCGTACACGGTTTCCGCCGGGACACTCTTAGCGAGTGCGCGTACATACATTTCGTCGTCATACTGCGACCAGAACAGGAAACGTGCGCTTGGCTTTGTTTCCCATACGCGGCGTGCCAGTTCAATACCATTTATCCGGGGCATCTGGATATCGGTAATAACCCATGGTTGTTCCAAGTCGGCGCACAGGGATAGCGCCTCCGCGCCGTTCTCTGCCGGTATCAATTGGCGAGGGGCGAGCGCCTCGATAATGAAATTGCGATCTCTCGAATTGTCGTCCGCAATAATCAGGGCATGAGCAGGATTCATTTACAGGGTTCCTTCACTCTGGATGAGCGGCCAGCGAAAATCCAGCCGTGTGCCGGTATCGAACCGAGAGTGTCCGTGATTGAATGTCGCACCCATTGCACGGGCACGCTGGCGGAGGTTGGAAAGCCCGTGCCCGTCCGTACTGGAAGTTGTGAGGGTCGTAATACCTATGCCGTCATCATCGATGGTCAATACAATATGGCCATCCACTGTGTGCAGCGTAATTTCGCATAGCGTGGCATGCGCATGCCGCAAGACATTGGAGGCGGATTCGCTGATGATGCGAAACAAGTTAACGCGCTGAAATTCTGTCAGGGTTCGCTCGGTTTCCTGTTCAAACCGGAGAATCCAGTGCGGTACCCTCGCCACGTTGCGTTCAAGAAAAGAGCGTGTTGCTGCTTCCAGTCCGAGAATGTCAAGCGTTTGCGGATGAAGGTCATCGATAATGTTCCGTATGCTTGCGGAAATGTTTTTCACCTCTCCTCTAAGGGGAGCCAATTGATCAGTTTGTTCCGCTACTGGCAGCTTTTCAGCGGCTTCCAGCACGCGCGAAACCGCCGTCAGGTCGGCAAGCGCTTGGTCATGAAGGTCCATGGCGATTCGCTTACGTTCGTTTTCTACCCCCTGCAGGAATTTTTCCACCGCGACGACGTTGAGGAGGCGCTGAGTCATATTGGCGACGCAATCTGTCAGTTCATCGAGTTCATCTCGGACAGCAGGGGGTGTGTTGACTGGTACTAGATTGCCACTGCACAGAGCGCGGGCTTGCAGGGCAAGTGCGCCAAGACGCTGCCGGACAGAGTGCACTGTGATAGCCGACAGAATGACAGCAAGAAGGAGGCATGCAAGCAATGTATAAAGCGACGTTTCCGCCAAGTCGGCAATTACGCTGTTGAGGTTGGTGTAGTAATTGGCATACGCAAGGCGCTTTTCCTCCCATAAGGCACCGTTGAATGCTTCAAGTCTAGGCATCAATACGGTTAGAGCCGAGTTGGCATTGTCTGGATTGAATCGGGCATGGTCATTGATGATTGCCTGCTCCTTCTCCACGAGTGCCCGGAGATCCGAAGGCATCTTATAAATCACCTCCGGATACAGGAGGTTCTCGGAAAAAACAGCTGATTGTTGGAGATACTCCGGAGGCGCGAAAACAGGGATCGCGCGCTCGTAGTGAAGTGGGCGCGTGGTGATTTGCTGAAGCCGATACCCCGCACCAATTGCCACATGAAGGCGATCGGTAATACGAACCCATTGCTGCACGACCTCATTTTCATGGCGGATTTGAGCCAAACCGAGCAATGAGTACCCTATCAGCCCCGTAAGCAATGCAATCACCACGGCGGGTGCAAGGGAGAGCTGATAGACAAACGGAAACCTCAGCATAGTCCGACCCTGAGATACGGATATTGTCCCGATTTTATACACAACTTGTGCAGTAATGACTGTGCGAATGCACAGTCATTACTGCATGGTTGGTGTCGATTATTTGCGTGACAAACACTTTCTGGAAATCCGATATGACGTAATAGTCCTATTCAGCAGGTTTGCTCCTGCATCGGAAACAATGAATACACTCACCCATACTGGAAGGACATTTCATGAGAACAAAGGCACATATTTGCGTTTTGCTTGGACTTGTTTGTGGATTAACCATGTCCCCAGTTGCCTCTGCAGCTAGCGATAAACCGGATCACGCAGCCGCTGCCGTCAAACAAAAAGTGGTCATCCAGATAAGCGACAACGATCCGAAAAAATGGACTCTCGCCCTGAACAATGCCGAAAATGTCCAAGAGGATATCGGCAAGGGAAATGTGGATATTGAAATCGTAGCGTATGGACCGGGCCTGCCGATTCTGAAGCTCGACTCCCCCGTTGCTACCAGAGTGGCAGATGCGATTGCAGACGGAGTCAAAGTAGTCGCATGCGAGAACACTATGAGAAAAACAAATCTGACGAAAGATGACATGCTTCCCAATCTGGGTTACGTCAAGTCCGGTGTGCCCGAGATCATGCATAGGCAGCAGGAAGGCTATGCTTATATCCGCCCTTGAGTGCAAAGTTCAAGGCATTGGCATGATGAGCATGCGATGACCGTCGGGCGAAATGTTGGGGAATTTCGCCCGGATTGCCAGCGTAGTTCAATCCAGCCATAGCCTACTCAATTCACACTCTCTCCCACGCCAAGCCCGGTTGCGATCCGGTGGTCGGCGCGTGGCCGCTCAAACGCGCGATCCAGAGCGAGCTCGAAAACGCGCTGGCGAAGGAAATCCTGTCCGGGCGCTTCGGTCCCAAGGACACCATCCGGGTGGATGCGCAGGGCGGGGTGTTCAGTTTCGAGAAGGCGGCCGCCGCTCAAGCAGCCTGACCGCTGGGCCGGCAGGGAAAAGAGGGCGGATTCCGCCCTCTTTTTTTGAGGTAATGTGCCAGAGGCTGTCGAAATCGAGCCGGCTCGTTCGTCGACCTTATATGCCACCCCCGGCATATTACGCACTCACCTTGAAAGGAGAACGACCCATGGCGCCCCATACCGTCCAGCTTCACCGTGTGCTTCGAACGACGCCCGAGAAAATCTACCGGGCATTTCTCGATGCGGACGCACGGGCCAAATGGCTTCCACCGAACGGATTTACCGCAAAGGTCCACCACCTGGAGGCGACAGTGGGCGGCACCTACAAAATGTCGTTCACGAACTTCACCACCGGGCATAGCCACCATTTTGGCGGCACCTATCTCGAACTCGTGCCGAATGCGCGCATCTGCTATTCGGATAGATTCGACGATCCCAATCTGGCGGGCGAGATGCGGACGACGGTCACCCTGAAACCAGTATCCTGCGGGACCGAACTGAACATCGTACAGGAAGGCATCCCCGACGCCATTCCCGTCGAGTCCTGCTATCTCGGCTGGCAGGAATCGCTGGCCCATCTGGCGGACCTCGTCGAGCCGGATATCCCGGATTAGCCCGACGGCCGACACGGCCTGGCAGCCCGGGCTGCCGAAAAACACGCCAGAGGGGAGCGGCACGCTCGTTCAGCCGGACTGCAGGGTTCCCGCCACGCGCCGCACCCCCTAGAATGGCCTGACCTCTTTCCGTCAGGACCGCCTTGCCCGCTCGTTTTTTGAAAGCTCTGCTGCTGCTTGCCGCGCTGTGCGCGACCCCGGCGCACGCATTGAGCGTGGAGGTGAACGCGCCCGATGCATTGAAGGCGCTGCTGATGCAGCACCTCGAAACGGCCCGGGCGGCACGGTCGGGCGAGAAGCTGGATGCCGACGAGATCGCGCGGCTGAAACAGCAGAGCGATCAGACGGCGCGCGATCTGCTGGCGACCGAAGGTTATTTCTCGCCCCAGGTGGAGAGCACGGTGGAACGGGTGGGCGACGACTGGCGGGTGGATTACCGGATCGTCCCCGGCATGCGCACCACGATTCGCAATGTGACGCTGGTTTTTGACGGCGCCCTGAAAACGCGCGCCGACGCGGCCGGCCTGCGGGGACGTATCGAGCGCAGCTTTTCGCTGAAGCAGGGCATGCCGTTTCGCCAGGCGGACTGGAACGCAGCTAAGCTCGCCGTGCTGCGGCCCTTGTTGGCGAGTCGGTATCCGGCGGCACAACTTGTGGCGAGCGAGGCGCGCATCGATCCCGCCGTGCAGGCGGCCGACCTGATGCTGACGATCGACAGCGGACCGGCATTTTTCTATGGCGAGCCGGTGATCAGCGGTGTCCGGCGCTATCCCGAATCGATCATCCGCAATCTCAGTCCCGTCAAGCCGGGGAAACCGTTTCGCCAACAGGACCTGCTCGACTACCAGATGGCGTTGGAAACGAGCGGCTATTACACGCACGCCACGGTCCGCGTCGAGCCCGATCCCGCGCGGGCGGCGGCGGCGCCGATCCGGGTCGAGGTGGTGGAGCGGCCGGAAAAACGGTTCAGCGTGGGGGCGGGGATGAGCACGGATACCGGCGCGCGCGTGCAGGTGGGGTGGCTGGCACGCGACATCGCCGATCGCGGGCTGCGCCTCAAGCTCGATGCGCGCATCGAAACCACACAGCAGTCTGGTACGGTGGAACTTGCCTGGCCGCGCACTTCCGCCGGCTACGAGAACAGTCTCGGCACACAGGTCAAGCACGAGGACATCAAGGGCCAGAAGACCCGTTCCGTGCTGGCGGTAGCCAAGCGCAGCCGCACGCGCGGACAGGTCGAGACCACGGTTTCGCTGCAGTACCAGACCGAACAGCAGAGCATCGGCGACGTGGTCAATGAGCGCAACCAGGCGCTGACCGCCAACTACGCGTGGACCCAGCGCACGGTGGGGCGCGCGTTCTATCCGCGCCGGGGCCATGTGCTGACGCTGCAGGGTGGCGGGGCTGCCGCTGCCCTGCTGTCGGACACCAATTTCATTCGCCTGTATGGCCGCCACACCCAGTATTTCCAGGCCGGCGCCAACGGCCGGCTGATCCTGCGCGGCGAGCTCGGCAGCGTGCTGGCGGACACGCGCGACGGCATTCCCACCGATTTCCTGTTCCGGGCCGGCGGCGACAATTCGGTGCGCGGCTACGCCTACCAGAGCCTGGGGCGCACAGTTTCCGGTGGGGTGGCGTCGGTGCGTTACCTCGCCACCGGCAGTGTCGAGTACAACTATTTCTTCAACCGCGACTGGGGCATGGCGTTGTTCGTCGATGCGGGCGATGCGGCGGATACGCCGCGCCAGCTGTCGCCGGTGTTCGGCTACGGCTTCGGTGCGCGCTACCGCTCGCCGGTGGGGCCGGTGAATCTCGATCTGGCGTATGGCGAAGCCACCCGTCAATTCCGCCTGCATTTTTCGCTCGGGGTGTCGTTTTGAGGCGCGTGCTTGGGGGACTGGCCGCGCTGCTGGCAATGCTGGTCATGCTGGTCGTCGTGGCGATCGGAATGGCGACGACGGACACGGGGTTCCGCTGGCTGGGCGATGCAGCCGTTTTCCTGAGCGGCGGGCGGCTGGCCGTCGAGGGTGTGGACGGACATGTCGGCGTTCCCATCAGAATCGAGAAATTCGTTTTCACGTCTGACACGAAGTGCGTCACGCTCGAACAGATCCGGCTGGAGTGGCAGCCGCGCGCGCTGCTGCGGCGACGGCTCGACATCGGCCTGCTGGCGGCGCAAACCGTACGGGTCGAGACCCTGAAGCCGGACCCGACGCCGCCGACGCTGCCCGCCAGCCTGCGCCTGCCGGTCGACATGCACGTGGCCGCCTGGGATGTGGCGCATCTCGCTGTCGTCGATGCCGGTAGCACGCTCGACTTCAGGAATCTGCACGGACGCATCGACGACGACGGCGACCGCTATCGATTCACCGGCATGACGGCCACCACGCCCTGGGCGGATGTCGGCGGCCGGTTCGAACTCGACAAGGACGCGCCGTTCAAGCTGCAGGGGCGATTCGACGCCGCGCGTCGCGACCCCCTCCCGATCGGCGCCGCGCTCGACGTGCGGGGGCGGTTGGCAGCCATCGTCTTCCGCTTCGATGCCCAGGCCAAAAGCATGACCATGATGGCCAGCGGCGAAGCCGCGCCCTTCGCGCATGTGCGTTTGCCCAGGCTGCTGGTGGCCGGGCAGGGTATCGACCCGCGTCTGTTCGCCGCGGGCGCGCCAGCTGCCGACCTGGCGTTTTCCGGCGTGTTCGAGGGCCAGCCGGGCGAGCGCCTGCTGGGCAGCTTCAGCCTCAGCAACCGGCTGGCCGGGCGGCTCGACCAGGACCGCCTGCCGCTCGCCAATCTCACCGGCGCGGTGGTGGGCGACAGCGTGCGGGCCGATTTCAGTGCATTGGCGATCGATCTGGGTGCGGTCGGACAACTGAATGGGAGCGGGCAATGGCGCAACGGCCGCCTGAGCGTGAATCTGGACGGTCCACGCCTCAATCTCGCCGGGCTGCATCGCCAGCTGGTTGCCACGCGACTCAAGACAAACCTGCGGCTGGACGGCGATGCGACGCGCCAGACGCTCACGGCCGATGTCGGCGAAAGCTGGGGGCAGGGCCGTTTCACGCTGACGCACGCCGACGCGGTACTGCGTCTGGAGTCGGCGAGTTTTGCCGGACAGGCGGGGCGCCTGACCGCAGAGGGCGCACTACATCTCGACGCCACGCGTGCCTTCAGCGCTGCATTCGATGCCACGCAAATCAATCCAGCCCGTTTCGGCAAGTTTCCGCGCGGACGGCTCAACGCGCGCGGCCAGGCCAGCGGCGCCTTGTTGCCCACGCCGCGCGTGCAGGCACAGTTCAGCCTGTCGCCGGGCGACCTCGAAGGCCGTCCGGTGAGCGGACACGGACGACTGCGTTATGAAAACCGGCATCTCGTCGACGCCGACATCGATCTGGATCTGGCCGGCAACCGGGCAAAGCTGAAAGGCGCGTATGGCCGGGCGGGCGACCGGCTTGTCTGGGACGTCGATGCGCCGGCGCTGGCGCGCCTGAACCTGGGGCTGGCCGGACGGCTGACCAGTCGCGGCAGCGCCAGCGGCGATCCTGCCCGCTTGGAGGTCGACGCGCAGCTCGCCGCCAGCGGTCTGCACCTGCCCGGCGACATCGCCGCCGAGTCCGTGGATCTGCGCATGAACATGCAGGCCGCCGACAACGGCACGCTCAACGGGCAGCTCGACGCGAGCGGGGTGCAACTGGTCGGGCAGCATCTGGACACCCTTCGGGCCATCCTGCAAGGGCGCCGCAATGCCCACACGCTGACGCTCGATGCCCGCTTGCCGGCGTGGCGGCTGACCGCGAACCTGGCAGGCGGCCTGGATGCGAACCTGGTGTGGCGCGGACAATTGAACCAGGCCGAGGTGCAGGGCGACTGGCCAGCGAAGCTGGTGGCCCCCGCCCACCTGCTGCTGTCGAGCGAACGGCAGCAGGTGAACGATCTGGCGCTGACCGTGGCAGGCGGCCGGCTGACGGTCGAACGCTTCGACCGCCAGGGTGCGCATCTGGCCAGCCGCGGCACGCTTGCCAATCTGCCGCTGGCACCCGCGCTCGCGCTGTTGGAGACGCCGCCGCCTTTCACCACTGACCTGCGCGTGAACGGCGACTGGGACCTGCGTGCGGGCGAGTCGCTCGATGGCCGGCTGCAGTTGCGCCGCCAGTCCGGCGATGTGCGGCTGACCGATCCGGCGCTGGCCATGGGTCTGACCGCCCTCACGCTCGATGTCGATGCGGTCGGCAGCCAGGCCCATGTCCGGCTCGCCGCCGACACGCACGAAGCGGGACAGTTGCGCCTGGATGGCCGGGGCATGCTGGTCCGCACGGGTGCCGCATTCGCCCTGTCGCGCAGTGCGCCGCTGACGTGGAACGCCCAGTTCGACGTGCCGGACCTGCGCCTGCTGAGGCCGTTCATCCCGGTCGGCATCCGCGCCGATGCCCGCGTCAATGCGCAGTTGAGCGGCAGCGGCAGCCTGGCGGCGCCGCGCATCGACGGCCGGGTTGCCGCCGACGCCATCCGCTTTTCCATGCCCGAGCAGGGCGTGGCGATCACCGACGGCACGCTCAAGCTCCAATTGGCGGACGACCGGGTCTTGGTGCAGGAAGGCGTGTTGAAAGGCACCAGCGGCCGCATCGTGGTGAGCGGCGACGCCCAGTTGAAAAATCCGCAAGCCGGACTCACGCTCACGTTCGAGAAATTTGCGGTGACCAACCGCAGCGATCGCCGCGTGACCGTGTCCGGCACGACCCGGCTCAACCTCGACCAGAAACGCCTGCAGCTCACCGGCGAGCTCACCGCCGACCGGGCCCGTCTGGAAATGCCCGAGGCGAGCCGCCCCGAATTGTCGAGCGATGTCGTCGTGGTCGGCCGGCCGCCGCGCGAGAAGCCGGTGACGCAGCGTTTTCCGCTGGCGCTCGATCTGACGCTCAAGCTGGGCGACGATTTCCTGTTCAAGGGTGCCGGACTCGACGCACGACTGGGTGGCCAGCTGCGCGTGTTCACCGTGAACCAGACCCTGCGCGGCGAGGGGACGATCCAGGTGGAGAAAGGGCGCTACGCCGCCTATGCGCAGACGCTGGACATCGAGCGCGGCGTCTTGCGCTTTGCCGGACCCATCGACAATCCCGGACTCGACGTGCTGGCGGTACGCAAGACGGCGGACGTGAAAGTGGGCGTACAGGTCGGTGGCACGGTGCAGCGTCCGCTGGTGACGCTGTATTCCGATCCGGCCATGCCCGACACCGAGAAGCTCGCCTGGCTGGTGCTGGGACACGGTCTGGAAAGCAGCGGCCAGCAGGAATTCGTGTTGCTGCAGGTGGCGGCAGGCGCCTTGCTGAGCCAGACCGAGTCCGTGAACCTGCAGGCGAAGATGGCGGAAACCCTGGGCATCGACAGCTTCGACGTGCGTGCGGGCAGCAGCGAATCCCTTACCAGCACCGTGGTCAGCGTCGGCAAGCGTTTGTCCTCGCGCGCGACGCTGAGCTACGAGCAGAGCCTCGACGGCCTGAGCCAGGTGGTCAAGGTGCTCTACCAGTTGTCCACGCACGTGCGGCTCGAAGCGCAGGCCGGGCAGCCCAGCAGCTTCGATGCGTTCTACACTCGGGAATACGACTGAACAGATCAAATCCCGATGGTAGAATCGGGCGCATGTTAGAAGTTCGCATCGCTGCCATGAGTATTTCATTCCGTTTGCCTGCCCTGCCCGGAGGCTGCCGCTGATGCGTATCCTGCTATCCAACGACGACGGTTACTTCGCCCCCGGCCTGGCCGCGCTGGCGCAGGCGCTCGCCCCGCTCGCCGACCTCACCGTGGTGGCGCCCGAGCGCGACCGCAGCGGCGCGTCCAATTCGCTCACGCTCGACCGGCCATTGATGCTGCGCCAGGCGCCGACCGGTTTTTATTACGTCAACGGCACGCCCACCGATTGCGTTCATCTGGCTGTCACCGGCATGCTGGACCATATGCCCGACATGGTGATTTCCGGCATCAACCACGGCGCCAACATGGGCGACGACACGATTTATTCCGGCACGGTCGCGGCTGCCACCGAAGGCTATCTGCTGGGCATCCCGTCGATTGCGGTCTCGCTCGCCAGCCACAATGCGCGCCACTTCGACACCGCCGCGCGCGTGGTGGCCGACTTGGTGCAACGCATCCAGACGCGGCCGCCGGCCGAGCCGATGCTGCTCAACGTCAACGTGCCGGACTGTGCCACTGCCGACCTGAACGGCGTCTCCGTGACCCGGCTGGGCAAGCGCCACAAGGCCGAGTCGGTGGTGAAGACGACCAATCCGCGCGGCCAGACCGTGTACTGGGTGGGCGCCGCCGGCGCGGCACAGGATGCAGGCGAAGGCACCGATTTCCATGCCGTCGCCAATGGATATGTATCGATCACTCCGCTGCAAATGGATCTCACCCTTTTCAGCCAGATGGACAGCGTGAACGCATGGCTGAAACCCTGAATCCCCGTGCCGGCATCGGCATGACCTCGGCGCGCACGCGCGGCCGCATGATCGAGCGCCTGCGCGAGCAGGGCATCAAGGACGAAATGGTGCTGGCGGCGATGGGCAGCGTGCCGCGCCACCTGTATGTCGATCAGGCCCTGGAGTCGCGCGCCTACGAAGACACTGCGCTGCCGATCGGTTTCGGGCAGACGATTTCCAATCCCTACAGCGTGGCACGCATGGCCGAACTGGCGCGCCATGGCGAGAACGGCCATGGCCACGAACTGGGCCGCGTGCTCGAAATCGGGCTGGGTTGCGGCTATCAGGCGGCGGTACTGTCCAAGCTGGCGCGCGAGGTGGTGTCGATGGAACGCATTGCGGCGCTGGTCGGCAAGACCCGGGTGCGCTTGCGGGAATTGCGGGTCAACAACGTCAAACCCAAGCACGGCGACGGCATGACGGGCGCCCGGGATTTTGCGCCGTTCGACGCCATCGTGATCGCAGCCGCATTTGCGGAGGTGCCGCACGTCCTGCTGGAGCAACTGGCCGACGGCGGGCGCCTGGTGATGCCGCTCGGCAATGCCACGCAGACGCTGTGCGTGATGGAACGCCAGGGCGAGTCGTTCACCGAACGCTTGCTCGAAGGGGTGAAGTTCGTTCCCCTGCTGCCGGGAGTGGCGTAATGAATCGGACTGTGGGACGCCGTGCCGTTTGGCTGGGCGTGATGCTGCTGGGACTGGCGGGGTGCACGTCGCCCGGGATGGCGCCGGTGGATGAGCGATCGCCGCCGCACCGCACCGCGAAACCCGAAAGCGCACGACCGGTCACGCCGCAGATCGCGCCGTCCACCAATGGCCTGCATACCGTGCAGCGCGGCGACACGCTGTATGCCATCGCCTTTGCCAACGGCCTCGACTATCGCGAGATCGCCATCTGGAACCAGCTCGAATCCGCCGACCGCATCCTGGTCGGCCAGGTGTTGCGGCTCACGCCGCCGGCCGGCGCGGTCGAGATCAAGCCGCTCGACGACGAACCTGCGCCAAGCGCCCGGCCGCTGACCGATCCGCCCATGCTGCGCGAACCGCAGGCGCAATTGCTGACCTACTCCGACGCCAACTGGGCCCAGGTGTCGGGCGCCCGTCCTGCCACGCCGTCCGCGCCCGCGGCGGCCAGCCCGGCGCCCGCGGCCC
>JBDRCF010000013.1:0-47025 GCA_043821985.1 Pseudomonadota bacterium | reverse complement strand
GACGTCGTGGCTGTGTAAGAGCCGCTTGCGAGATCTCGATGGCGAATTGTTGCTTCGATCGGCGTGTCAGTACGCTTGAATCGAAATCCGCAAAAACAAAACCCCGTCTTCGGAAAAAGACGGAGTTTGTCAGCAAGCTGGCTTCACCGTAGGTGAAGTTGAGCGTGCCATGTAGGGTGATGTTGACGCTTTGTCCCGAACCGGGAGTAAGAACAAGGTCTGGGGCAGGGAATCCCATGCCCGTGCCACCTCCAAGAGACGGGTCGAGGGCGGGGATCCCTCCACTCGTGGGATCAGTGGGATAAGACGTGCTGGAGAAAAGAATCGACGTGTCGTTGTAGGGCGATGCACCGATCAGGTAGCTGGCGATCGGCGTGGCCGCATCCAGTGCCCAAGGCGTAGTATTGATCGCATTGAAGGCCAGTGTGTTGCTGGTGAGCAGGCTTGGATGCACGCTGCTGACGCCAAGAGTGTAGCCGAGGCCACCTGCCATGGCGCCGACATCGGCCGTACCACTCAATTGCACCGTGAAGTTCGCAGTGCCCGTGCCGCTGCCGCCGGTGATCGTGACCTGGTCGTACCAGCCCGAGAACCCCCCTGCGCTGAGCACATTAGCGGGCATGGTGCTGGCGCTCGCATAGGCGTGGTTGCTACCCATGTTCGTGCTGGCCGAAGCCGTATACCCCGAGCCGCTGATTTGCGCAGTTGCCCCTGGCGTCGTCGTGGTGTCCAGTAGCTGCGTATACGTTGGGTCGCTACTGAAAAAATTCGTGCCGAAATCCGCAGCGGCCGAATAGGTTTCGTAAGCGGGCAAATCGGTTGCCCAAGCAGGTGTGACGCTGACCATGAGTGCGGCAGCAAGCGCCGTCAGACGGACGTGCATGATTTTCCTCCCCTAAGACCAAGTATTTGATTTAACAGCTTGTTATATCTGGTCTCCGCAGGCCGGACGATAGCATGGCCGGTTTTGCGGGGCAATCGCGCCCCGGATTTTCCGGTCGAACTGGAGGTTTACAGCAGCACCCGCTCGATTCCCCCATTGCCCACCCGTGCGAGGTAGTTCGTCATCCAGTTCTCGCCCAACAGCTTTTTCGCCAGTTCGATCACGATGTAATCCGGCTCGGTATTCGTGTCGTCGCTGTAGCGTGCCAGTCCCTGCAGGCACGACGGGCAACTGGTCAGGAGCTTGACTGGCTGGTTGCCGGTGGCCAGTGCGGCGACCCCGGCGCGGATTTCCTCTTCCTTGCGGAAGCGGATCTGGGTGGAGATGTCCGGGCGGCTGACGGCGAGGGTGCCGGATTCGCCGCAGCAGCGGTCGGACAGGTGCACGCCGCCGCCCAGTAGCGTGTTGGCGACTTTCATCGGCGCGTGGGTTTTCATCGGCGTGTGGCAGGGGTCGTGAAAGAGGTATTTCTCGCCGCTCACGTTGTCGAGCTTGACGCCTTTTTCCATCAGGTATTCGTGGATGTCGAGCAGGCGGCAGCCGGGGAAGATCTTCTCGAATTCGTATTTCAGGAGTTGGTCCATGCAGGTGCCGCACGACACGAGCACCGTCTTGATGTCGAGGTAATTGAGCGTGTTGGCGACGCGGTGGAACAGCACGCGGTTGGCCGCGGTGATGGCTTCGCCCTTGTCGGCCTGGCCGCCCGCGGTCTGCGGATAGCCGCAGCACAGGTAGCCGGGCGGCAGCACGGTCTGGGCGCCGAGCTCGAACAACATGGCCTGGGTGGCGAGTCCCACCTGCGAGAACAGGCGCTCCGAACCACAGCCGGGAAAATAGAACACCGCGTCGGACTCGTCGGACAGCTTGGCCGGATTGCGCAGGATGGGGACGATCGACGGGTCTTCCAGCCCCAGCAGCGCGCGCGAAGTCTTCTTCGGCAGCCCGCCCGGCATCGGTTTGTTGACCAGATGGATCACCTGCGCGACGAGCTTCGGCCGGCCCAGCGTGGCGGGCGGATGTTGGGTCTGCGCCTGGATCAGGCCCATGCGCTTGAACAGCTGGTTGCCGAGGCGCTGGCTGGCGTAGCCCCATTCGATCAGCGGCTTCCTCAGGGCCTTGATGGTGGCGGGATCCGTCGCGTTGAGGAAGGCCATCGACGCCCAGGTGCCGGGATTGAATTTCTTCTTGCCCTGCTTGCGCAGCATGTTGCGCATGGCGATCGATACGTCGCCGAAGTCGATGTCGACCGGACAGGGGTTCTTGCACTTGTGGCAGATGGTGCAATGGTCGGCGACGTCGCCGAATTCGTCGAAGTGCTTCAGGGATACGCCGCGCCGGGTCTGTTCCTCGTACAGGAAGGCCTCGATCAGCAGCGAGGTGGCGAGGATCTTGTTGCGCGGGCTGTACAGAAGATTGGCGCGCGGGATATGGGTGTTGCACACGGGCTTGCATTTGCCGCAGCGCAGGCAATCCTTGATCGAGTCGGCGATGGCCCCGGTCTCGGAGGCTTCGAGAATGATCGATTCGGCTTCCAGCAGGCTGAATGAAGGCGTGTAGGCATTGCGCAGATCTGCGCCGGGCAGCAGCTTGCCTTTATTGAAATGATGCTCGGGATCGACTTTCTTCTTGTATTCGGCAAAGGTCGCGATGGTCGCAGCGTCGAGAAACTCCAGCTTGGTCAACCCGATACCGTGTTCGCCGGAAATCACCCCACCGAGATCGGTCGCCAGTGCCATGATGCGTGCCACCGCGGCGTTGGCTGCCTGCAGCATGGCGTAATCGTCGGAGTTGACCGGGATGTTGGTGTGCACGTTACCGTCGCCGGCGTGCATGTGCAATGCCACGAACACGCGGCTTTTCAATACCGCCTTGTGGATGCGGTCGCAGGATTCGAGCACCTTGGTGTATTCGCGGCCGATGAAGAGCTGATGCAGTTCGCGCTTCACCTCGCGCTTCCATGACACGCGAATATGCTTGTCGCGCAGGGCAGTGAACACGGTGCCGCTCTCGTGCGGCGCATCGAGATCGGCCAGATAGCCTGCCCAGCGGGCATGCACGGCAGCGATGAGATTGCGTGCCTGGACCTGTTTTTCTTCCACCTGCACCGGATCGGCGACGGTGTCGTCGTCCTCCAGCAGCGGCAGCGGCGCCGCGAAGAACTCGGCCAGGGCGTCGAGCAGCTTCAGTTTGTTGGCGATCGACAGCTCGATGTTGATGTGTTCGATGCCGTCGGTGTAGTCGCCCAGACGGGGGAGTGGGATCACCACGTCCTCGTTGATCTTGAACGCGTTGGTATGCGCCGCGATGGCCGCGGTGCGGGCACGGTCGAGCCAGAATTTCTTGCGCGTTTCCGCCGACACCGCGATGAAACCCTCGCCGCTGCGCGCGTTGGCAAGCTGGACGATCTTTGACGCGGCTTCGCCCACCGCGACTTCGTCGTCCGACACCACGTCGATCAGCAATACCATGTTCGGACGCGCGGCGCGCGGCGATTTGGTGGCGTAGCCGACCGCCTTTACATAGCGTGCGTCGAGGTGTTCCAGCCCGGCGAGCAGGATGCCCGGATGGGCGTCGCAATAATCCTTGATCTCGACGATGGCGGGCGTGGCGTCGCGTGCCGTGCCGAAGAACTCCAGGCATACGGTGCGGGTGTGCGCGGGCAGCCGGTGCAGGATGAAGCGTGCCGAAGTGATGAGGCCGTCGCAGCCTTCCTTCTGGATGCCGGGCAGGCCGGCGAGGAACTTGTCGGTGACGTCCTTGCCGAGTCCGGTCTTGCGGAAGCGGCTGCCGGGAATGGTGAGGATCTCCGGCGAGCCTTTCGGCGTCTTGCCGTCGGCGGCGAAATGGCGGATCTCGAAGGTTGCCGAGGGCGCGTCGTGGATCTTGCCGAGGTTGTGGTTGAGCCGGCTCACCTCGATCCAGCTGGCGTCGGGCGTGACCATCTTCCACGACACCAGATTATCCAGCGCAGTCCCCCACAGCACGGCCTTCTTGCCGCCCGCGTTCATCGACACGTTGCCGCCGATGGTCGAGGCATCGGCCGAGGTCGGATCGACCGCGAACACCAGGCCGGCGGCATCGGCCGCTTCCATCACCCGCTTGGTTACGACGCCGGCGCCGCAATGAATGGTGGGCACTTCGAATTCGCAGCCGGGCAGATGCTGCAGTTCCACCACGCTCATCGTTTCGAGCTTTTCGGTGTTGACGACCGCGGCGTGTTCGGTGAGCGGCACCGCGCCGCCGGTATAGCCGGTGCCGCCGCCGCGCGGAATGATGGTCAAGCCCAGTTCGATCAGCCCGGCCACCAGTCCGGCCATCTCGGCTTCAGTGTCCGGCGTCAGCACCACGAAAGGATATTCCACGCGCCAGTCGGTCGCGTCGGTGACATGCGAGACGCGTGCCAGGCCGTCGAACGCGATGTTGTCGCGCCGGGTCACGCCGGCCAGGCGGCGCTGGATGCGCGCGCGCAGGCTGGCCGTGTCGGCGAACCAGGCCTCGAATTCGCGCACTGCGCGCTCGGCCGCCGCCAGCAACTGTCCCACCAGCTCGTTGCCCTGACGCCGCACTTCGATTTCGTGCAGGCGATGGCGCAATGCGTCGATCAGCATCTGCCGCCGCTTGGGGTTGTCGAGCAGGTCGTCTTCCAGATAGGGATTGCGCCGAACCACCCAGATATCGCCCAGCACCTCGAACAACATTCGGGCCGAACGCCCTGTCTTGCGTTCGCCGCGCAGCGTGTTGAGTACGCCCCATGCCTCGGTACCGAGCAGGCGGATGACGATTTCGCGGTCTGAAAACGAAGTGTAGTTGTAGGGGATCTCGCGCAGGCGTGCGGTCATGCTGGATGGGACTCGGGCATCGCCGGGGCGGAGCCGAATCGATCTGCTTCAAAGCCGGTATTTTACGGGATATGGATGGGTTCGGGCAGACCGGAGGCAGGCAGACCGCGCCATCCTTACCCGCGTCGGGGGCTTCAGCTTTCGTCGGACAAGCCGATAACCGAATAAGGAAAAAGGATTAGGTCGCCTGGCCTCGTAGAGGAGATTGACTTGCGGTTTGGTTTGGGCATCAAGCTCATGGGCTATGTCATGGTTGGCGTACTGGTCACGTCGGCCGTCATCGGCGTGATTCGCGTTCAGAGCGAACGCGCTTCGCTCAGCGAACTGATCGGCAAGGCGGGTCAAAGCGTCGCCAATGCCACTGCCTCCGGCGCGGCCTCCCTGATAGCCGGGTACGATTATGGCAATCTGGAAATGCTCGCCGCCAACGTTGCCCGGCAAATCAATGTGATCCGCGTCACCATCCGCAACCGGGATGGGCGCATCATGGCCCAGTCCGAGGTAGACGATGCCCGGACCCACCAGCGTTTCGAGGCCCCTGTCGTATTCAACGGTCAGACCATTGGCGCCGTGACCGTCGATGTTTCGACCGATGCACTGGAACGAGCGCTGGCTGCGCTCTATTGGCGTGTGTTTGTCGAACAGGCCGTTTTTGGCGCGATACTCGGGCTGATCGTCTATTTGTTTACCGCGCGCGGCATTGTCTCGCCGATCCGCAAGCTGACGACGGCCATGGAGGAGGCGACGGAAAAGGGCGATTCGTACGTCGCCCCTTATCTGGAGGTCAAAAGCGGTGACGAGATCGGCCGGCTGGTGTCGGTGTTCAATACTTTGAACACGTCCCTCGCCAGTTACCATGACAAGTTGCAAAGCAAAATCGATTTTGCGAACCAGGAACTGCGGGACAAGAACATCCAGCTGGGCGGGCGCACCCGCGAGCTTGAGCATGCGCTCGACTTGCTCAGCACCATGGCCACGACCGACTGGCTGACCGAATTGCCGAATCGCCGCAAATTCGATGAAACCCTGTCGCGGATGTTCCATCAATCCGAACGTTATGCGGAAGACATCACCCTGGTGTTGTTCGACATCGATCATTTCAAACTGATCAACGACAGCCATGGCCACGGCGCCGGGGATGAGATCCTCCGCGAAATCGGCACCCTCATGCGTTTGCACGTCCGTAAGTCCGATCTACCCGCGCGCCTCGGAGGAGACGAGTTCGGCATTGTTTTGTATCACACCAACGCCGAGCAGGCTGCAATGTTCGTCGAGATTCTGCTGGAAGGCGTCCGTGCGCACGGCTTTCACTACGAGGACAAGCGGCTGAGCATCAGCCTGAGCGTCGGAATTGCCCAGTGCGACGATTCCATGAAAACGCCGCAGGCCCTCTACTATGCGGCCGACAAGGCCCTTTACCAGGCGAAGCACAGCGGACGGAACTGTTACAGCGTGTACGACGGTGCCGACGCACCGCCTTTACGAGAGAGAGAATCAGCATGAAACCGAAACGGGGGATGGCGCAGGCCGTACTGGTCGCGCTTCTTGTGGGCGCGACGCATTCGCTCGCCTGGGCTGCGCCGAAACAGCATACGGCAACCGGCCAGGTAACCATGGGCTCGGTGGCCATGGACATTCCGGTCGAAATGATCAAACGCATGAGCGCGCTGACGAACTATCTCGCGCTGAGCACCGATCTCAATATCCGCTTCCGGCCGTCGCCCAATCTGGGATCGGCCGTGGAAGATCTGGGTACGGGTCAGACGCAAATAGCCTATCTCACGCCAGTAGCCTACATCGAGGCGCGCAAGAAATACGGGGTGATCCCGCTGGTTGCGCCCACCATCCAGGGGCGCCCGTATTTTTCCCTGGTCATCGGGGTGAAAGCCGGGTCTGGCCTCCACGTTCCAGCCGACCTTAAGGGCAGGCGCTTTGCCTTTGGCGATGAGAAGGCCTTGCTGCAAAAGGCGTCAGTCGAGTCGATGGGGGTGAAACTGACGGACTTCTCGCACTTCGCCTATCTCAGGCATTACGACAATATTGCCAAGGCCGTGCTGGCGGGGGATTTCGACGGCGGCATCCTGAAAGACTCCGTTGCCGACGATTTCAAGGACAAGGGCATCGTCGTGATCGGCAGTACCCCTCCCCTGCCGTCCTATATTTTTGCCGTACACCCGGGCATGCCTGTGGCCGTGCGCAACAAGCTGCGAGATGCCTTGCTGGCACTTAAAAAGACCACCCCCGACGGGAGCGCCACGCTGGACGCATTCGACAGTGCCTACGATGGCTTCGCTGTCGTCGACGACCAGGCTTACGATCCGGTGCGCAAGCTGATCCAGCCCTATCAGAAATAGGCAGGGCGGGTTATCGGATCAGGCGCCGGGCAACCGTCAAGCCACCCAGGACCATCCCTCCAGCCACGATACCGGCCAGCGCATTGACCAGTAGCGGCGTAATTGCAGCCAGTCCGCTTCCGATGGCCGGCACGGCGTGCGCAGCCTGGGCGAGGGCGGGCAGGATGCCGTGCGTGCCCGGCAGGCCGTGGATCAGGATGCCGCCGCCGACGAGAAACATCGCCGCCGTACCGAGCACGGAAAGACTTTTCATCAGATAAGGTGCGACGCGCAGAATGCCGCGTCCGATGCTGCGCTGCATGCCGGCGAAGCCATTGCCGCTTCGTCGGCTGAGGTAGAGCCCGGCATCGTCGAGCTTGACGATGCCGGCCACCAACCCGTATACCCCGATGGTCATCAGGATGGCGATGCCGGCAAGCACGGCAACCTGGGTGCCGAACGCCGCCGCCGCCACGGTGCCCAGGGTGATGACGATGATCTCGGCAGACAGGATGAAATCGGTCCGGATGGCACCTTTGATCTTGTCGCGCTCGAACTCGGCCAGGTCGACGGCCGGATTGGCCAGCGCCTGTGCGAGTTCGGTTTTGTGCGTGTCGTCCTCGGCGCGGCTGTGCAGGAATTTGTGCGCCAGCTTCTCGAAGCCCTCGTAGCATAGAAAGGCCCCGCCCAGCATCAGGAGCGGGGTGATGGCCCACGGCGCCAGGGCGCTGATGGCAAGTGCCGCCGGCACCAGGATGAGCTTGTTTCTGAGCGAACCCTTGAATACGGCCCACACGACCGGGAGCTCGCGTTCGGCGCGCACCCCGGATACCTGCTCCGCATTCAGCGCCAGATCGTCGCCGAGCACGCCGGTGGTTTTCTTGGCAGCGACCTTGGTCAGCAGCGCCACATCGTCAAGAAGCGTGGCGATGTCGTCGATGAGGGCAAGCAGGCTGGTTCCGGCCATGGGGGCGCCTCAGTCGCCCAACTGGATGGTTCCGGCCTTTTCGGCCGCGGCAAAATCCAGCATTTTCTGGATCGACAGCCGGGCGCGGGCGCGGATGGATTCCTCGATATGGATTTCGTTGCCGCCTGTTTCCAGGACGTCGGCGAGTTTCCGCAGGCCGTTCATCGCCATCCAGGGGCAGTGCGCACAGGAGGTGCAGGTCGCCCCTTCCCCGGCGGTCGGCGCCTCCAGTAGGACCTTGCCCGGAGCGGCGGCGTGCATCTTGTGGAAGATGCCGTTGTCGGTGGCGACGATGAATTCCGGGTTGGGCAGGGTGCGCACCGCCTCGATCAGCTGGGTGGTCGAACCGACTACGTCGGCCAGCGCAATCACGGATTCGGGCGACTCGGGGTGCACCAGCACGGCGGCCTTGGGGTGCGCCGCTCGCAACTGCTTCAACGCTTCGGCCTTGAACGCCTCGTGTACGACGCACGAGCCCTGCCACAGCAGCATGTCGGCGCCGCTGATGCGCCGCACGTAGTCGCCCAGGTGGCGATCCGGCGCCCATAACAGCTTGTGACCCTGCTGGTGCAGGTATTTGACGATCTTGACGGCGATGCCGGACGTGACGACCCAGTCGGCGCGCGCTTTCACGGCTGCGCTGGTGTTGGCGTAGACGACCGATATCCGGTCGGGATGGGCGTCGCAAAATGCGGCGAATTCGTCTGCCGGGCAGGCGAGGTCGAGCGAACAGTCGGCCCCCAGGTCGGGCATGATGACGCGCTTTTCCGGGTTGAGGATCTTGGCGGTTTCGCCCATGAACTTGACACCGGCGACGATCAGCGTTTTTGCCGGATGGGCGTGGCCGAAGCGTGCCATTTCCAGCGAGTCGGATACGCAGCCGCCGGTTTCCTCGGCCAGGTCCTGCAGGTCGGCCGAGGTGTAGTAGTGTGCGACCAGCACTGCATCCTGCTGCTTCATCAGCATCTTGATGCGGGATTTGAGCGTGTCGCGCTCCTCGGCGCCAAGGACTTCCTCCACCATGGGTGGGGGCTGGATCACAGGTTTGACCGGGACGGGGAAAACGGAACTCATCGGGGCGACTTGAACATCGGAAGCAGAAGCGTCAAGTATAGCCGCGCGCGCGCAGCGTTTTCACATGGCAGCCTCTGGGTTTTTCTGGAGCAGGCCGGGGCTTATGCCTTATCCTTGCGTCCCATGCAGCAACTGCTCCTGGATATCCGCCCACCCGCCCAACCCGAACTCGCCCGTTTCGTGGTGGGGCGCAACGTCGAGTTGATGGCGCAATTGCAGGCCATGCTGGAGGGGACTGCGGCCGAACGCATGGTCTATATATGGGGCGCGCCGGGCAGCGGCAAGAGCTATCTGCTGGCAGCCTGGGCCCATGCCTGCCGGGCACGCGGGAGGACGGTGGCGTTCAGCGGGCAGCAGGCTGCGCAGGCCGTGATCGCGGATCAGGTGGAGGGCTGGAACGATGCGCAGCAGCATGCCGGATTCGCCGCGTTCAACCGCGTTCGCGAAGCGGGCGGTCTGTGGCTGGCGGCGGGGAATGTGGCACCGGCCGAACTGCCGGTGATGCCGGAATTACAGACCCGTCTGGGTTGGGGCCTGGTATTCCAGTTGCATGGCCTGGACGATGCCGAAAAGCGCGCCGCCTTGAGCCAGCATGCCGAAACCCTGGGATTTCGGCTCGACTCCCAAGTGGCCGACTATCTGTTGAATCACACCGCTCGGGACATGCAGAGTCTGCTCGGGATGCTGGAGGCGCTCGATCGGTTCAGCCTCGAGGCGCGTCGCCCGATCACGCTGCCGCTGCTGCGGCAGCTATTGGCCGGCAAGACGGATCAGGCTTGACCCTGCTGCGCCTGCTGCTCGGCGATGTCCTTGTGGACCTGCGCCATGTCCAGTCCCATTACCTGTTCGATCAGCGAGTCCAGCGCGTTGGCGGGCAGCGAGCCGGCTTCGGAATAGAGAATGACCTGCTCGCGAAACACCATCAGCGTGGGGATGGAGCGGATCTGGAAGTAGCCGGCCAACTCCTGCTCGACCTCGGTGTTGACCTTGGCGAACACGATATTGGCGTGCTTGTCGGACGCGGCTTCGAAAATCGGGGCAAATCCACGGCAGGGGCCGCACCAGGGGGCCCAGAAGTCGACGACGACGACGTCGTTGCCGTTGATGGTGGATTCGAAGTTGTCCTGGGTGAGTTCGATGACGGCCATGCTGAATTCCCGCAATGTTGTAATTGAAGACGCCCGGCAGGGGTCTGGAAATAAAAAGGCGCGAGGACGAACCTTCGCGCCTAGTGCCACCCTATCACGGATGGTGGACCTCCGACAATGCGGAGGCGGCTTATCGGGCGGTGGGCTGATCAACCCCTCTGCCCTGGTCCAGTCGAAGCCGACTGGCCTGAATCTATTTGGCAAAAGCCTGGTTGAACAGGCTGCGTTTGTGCTCGGCGGGCTGCGAGCTCCGCACCATGTTCTGGCTATGCTTCAGATTGCCGCGCACTTCCGCGCGGTTCACTGCCATGATCAGTTCGGTGGCCAGCACCCGGGCTTGATGCGGGGTGAGGTTGAGTTCGCACCCGTGCGCCTCCAGGGTCACGACGACACGGTCACGGCCATGCGCATCTTCCTTCAGGGCGATGTCCAGCGCGTTGCCGGGTTCCAGTTCGATCATTTCTATCTCTCCTTGTCTTTCCTGTACAAGGACTTCAGCAGAGTTCATGCCAGCCTCCCGTGTTGTGTGATGGCGTTGGAAGCCGCATTAAACCAAGGGGGTTTGACGGCTTGATGAAGCCGGGGCAGTCCCGCGCTGACGAAGCTTCGTCAGCGCGGTACGCGATTCGTCAATTCCGGGCGTGCCTTGGAGGAAGGGAGGTGGCTTTCGGGAATGGGTGGGCCATGCGAAACAAACGCGGCATGACGGAGTCAACCGTGCAATGGACTGTAAGGATGCCCGACCTGTTCCGACTGTCAGGGTAGCCCCTTTTATATTGATAGGATTCCGTCATGCCCCTGCGCTCATCCTGCGATATTCTTCCGTCCGAAATCACGCCGCCCGAAATCTACCGGGAACGCCGCCGCTTCATGCAGGGCATGGGTGTGTTGGCAGCGAGTGCCGCCCTGGGGATCGCCCCCGATGCACAGGCCGGCACCAGGCTGGCGGGTGTGCGCAGCAGCGCCTACACGCTGGACGACGAGAAAACCCCTTACAAGGCGGTCACGACCTACAACAACTTCTATGAATTCGGCACCGGGAAGAGCGACCCGGCCGACAATGCCGGCAGCCTGAAAACGCGCCCGTGGACGGTGACGGTCGAGGGCGAGGTGGGCAAACCGGGCGTTTACGACATCGATTCGCTATTGAAACTGGCGCCATTGGAGGAGCGCATCTACCGGATGCGTTGTGTGGAGGGATGGTCGATGGTGATCCCATGGGTGGGGTTTCCCTTGAGCGAGCTCATTCGTCGTGCTGCGCCGACCGGCAAGGCAAAATACGTCGAATTCGTCAGCCTGAACGACCCCAGGCAGATGCCGGGGCAGCGTTCGGGCGTGCTGGACTGGCCGTATGTCGAAGGCTTGCGGCTGGATGAAGCGATGCACCCGCTGGCGATACTGGCAGTCGGACTCTATGGCGAAGTGCTGCCCAATCAGAATGGTGCGCCGATCCGGTTGGTGGTGCCGTGGAAATATGGATTCAAGAGTGCCAAGTCCATCGTCAGAATCCGTTTCGTCGAGAAACAGCCGCTGACGGCATGGATGCGCGCGGCGCCGCAGGAGTACGGCTTTTATTCCAATGTGAATCCGCAGGTCGACCATCCCCGCTGGAGCCAGGCGAAGGAACGCCGTATCGGCGAATTCCTGAAACGCGACACGCTGATGTTCAATGGCTACGGCGCCCAGGTTGCGCAACTGTATCGCGGCATGGATCTGCAGAGGTTCTTCTGATGGGCGCGATCCTGCGCAACCCGAAGTTTTGGCTGTTTGCCGTCTGCCTGCTGCCTCTGGCGCGGCTGTTCGTGCTCGGTTTCGGTGGCGGCCTGGGCGCGAATCCGATCGAGTTCATCACCCATTCAACCGGCACCTGGACACTGGTCGGGCTGCTGGCGACCCTGTCTGTCACCCCTTTGCGGCGGCTGACCGGACGGGCCGACCTCATCCGTTATCGCCGCATGCTGGGCTTGTTCGCCTTTTTTTATGCCATGCTGCATTTCATGACTTACCTATGGCTGGATCAGTTCTTCGATCTGTCGGGTATCGCAAAGGACATCGTCAAACGCCCCTTCATTACAGTCGGCTTTGCCGCCTGCGTGCTGCTCATCCCGCTCGCCGCCACCTCGACCCACGCCATGATGCGCCGTCTGGGCCGCCGCTGGCAGCAGTTGCACCGCTTGGTCTATCTGATCGCTTCGCTGGGGGTGATCCACTACCTGTGGCTGGTGAAGAAAGACCTGACGCAACCCCTGATATTCGGTGCGGTGCTGGTCCTGTTGCTGGCCATGCGCTTGCCATGGGGCCAGAGTGCGCTGCATGCAGTGCGGAACCGGCTGGCCTTGGCAAGATGAGACACGAAGCCTGACGCGAAAAGTCGCCAGCAGAGGCCGTACATGAACCGAGGGCGGACTCGCGCGGCATTCAAATAAAAAAACGGGGGACATGCCCCCGTTTCAGATTGGGCAGTGCCCGACCTGTTAGAGCCCGAAAGGCTTGATGACCGGTACCGCCGGTGCGGGGGCAGGCGCAGGAGCCGGCGCAGGTTTGGCGGCAGGGGCCGCTTTCTTCGCTACAGGCTTCTTGGCCGGGGCCGCTTTTTTGGCCGCTGGTTTGGCGGCCGGTTTTTTGGCTGCCGGCTTGGCGGCGGCTTTCCTGGCTACGGGCTTGGCGGCCGGTTTTTTGGCTGCGACCTTTTTAGCCGGTGCTGCCTTTTTGGCTGCCGGTTTGGCGGCGGCTTTCTTGGCTACGGGCTTGGCTGCCGGTTTTTTGGCTGCCGGTTTGGCAGCGGGTTTCTTTGCTGTTGCCATCTAACACTCCTTAGAAGTTGAACACATTCACTTATCACTACAGCTTGATGCCACGTGCAGTAAGAATTTGCACTTCCAAAGCGTGGTACCGACAGGCAACTGATTTGCCCGAAACCCGCTAGAAACGGGCGATACCGAGGCTCCGCTTGGTGAGCCTCATTCTAGTTACTTTTCTCCTGGGTTCAATGAATAGTCAAGGGATGGCAAGGATAATTCGAGAAAAAATGTCGCGGTCAAGCAAAATGTATCGAACCGATACCAATTTTCCGAAAAGTCAGGTTTGGTAAGAGTCTAGGAAACCCAGTCTACAAGCCGTTCTCCAGCAATCATGCTGTCTTGCGTCTCGCGGTCCCGGATGAGATGGATTTCATTCTTGTCGATCAGCACTTCTGCGGCGCGCGGGCGGGAATTGTAGTTCGATGCCATGCTCATGCCATAGGCGCCCGCCGAAAGCAGGGCCAGCAGGTCGCCTTCCTCGATCGCCAGATCGCGCGCAAAGCCAAGAAAGTCGCCAGTCTCGCAGATCGGGCCGACGATGTCGTAACGCCGGGTTGGCGTTGTCCGCTGGTCGATGGCGACGATGTCGTGATACGCCTCGTAGAGTGCTGGCCGCATCAAGTCGTTCATTGCGGCATCGACGATGGCGAAATTCCGGTCTTCGCCTGGCTTCAGATATTCGACGCGAGTGAGCAGCAGACCCGCGTTGCCGACCAGCGAACGTCCCGGCTCCAGCAGCAGTTTTTCGCGGCGTCCGGCAAAGCGCCCAGCCAGCTCGCGGCCGTAGGCAGCGAGGTCGGGCGGCGTTTCGTCGCGGTAACGGATGCCGACGCCGCCGCCGAGGTCGATATGATGCAGCGTGATGCCTTCGGCTGCGAGCGCGTCGACCAGCGCCAGCACGCGGTCGGCGGCATCAGCCAGCGGCGACAGGTCGGTCAGCTGCGAGCCGATATGGCAGTCGATGCCGGTGATGGCGAGGTTCGGCAGGCCGGCGGCCAGACGATACAGCGCGGGTGCATCGGCAATCGGCACGCCGAACTTGTTTTCCTTGAGCCCGGTGGAGATGTAGGGATGCGTCTTGGGGTCGACGTCGGGGTTGACGCGGAACGACACCGGCGCCACCTTGCCCAGCTCGCCCGCCACCCAGTTGAGCCGGTGCAGTTCGCTGGCCGATTCGACGTTGAGGCAGAGGATGCCGGCGTCAAGCGCGGCGCGCATCTCGGCGGCGGTCTTGCCGACGCCGGAGAATACCACCTTGCCGGCGTCGCCGCCGGCAGCCAGTACGCGAGCCAGTTCGCCGCCGGAGACGATGTCGAAACCGGCGCCGAGTCGCGCAAACAGGTTGAGGATGGCCAGGCTGGAGTTGGCCTTGACCGCGTAGCAAATCAGATGAGGCGTCCGGGAAAAGGCGTCGGCATAGGCCTGGTAGGCGGACTCAAGTGCCTGCCGGGAGTAGACGTAAAGAGGGGTGCCAAAGCGTTCGGCAAGCGTGCCCAGCGCCACGTCCTCGAGATGGAGGCGGCCGTCGATGCGGTGCAAAGTGTTCAATTGGAAGTCCGTTGCGGTGCGGAAGGATTTTGGGGAAGATACAGGTCACCCTTGGAGCCGCAGGCCGTCAGACCGAGCCCGCACAGCAGCAGGGACACTATATATATGGTGCGCAATTTCATGCGCGAAATGTTAGCACGGGACATCATGATGCAAAGCGAATCAAACGAGGCCGACTTCACGAAGGCTGCCGGTGCAACCCTGGCCCGTATCGAACAAGTGCTGGAAGACGCCGATCTGGATTTCGAGACGCCGGCCGACGGCATCATCGAGGTCGAGTTCGACGACGGCAGCAAGATCATCATCAACCGCCACGGCGTGGCGCGCGAAATCTGGGTCGCCGCACGCTCGGGCGGTTTCCACTTCAAGCCGCAGGACGCCGGCTGGGTCGATACCAAGAGCGGCGAGCCGCTGTACGACAAGCTGGCCGCGCTGATCGCCGCGCAAGGCGGCATCATGGTCCGCTTCTGATCCCCTTCAAGACTTGAAAAGCCAGGCGCTCACCCTGTTTGACCTGGTCGAGCGGCTGTCGCTCCTGACCCGGGCCGACCTGCGGCAGGCGGGCGCGGCGCAGGGGCTGCAGCCGGTACACCTGCAGGTGCTGTTCTACCTGAACCAGGCCAATCGCTTCAGCAACACGCCGCAGGCGCTGACCGAATATCTCGGGCTGACCAAGGGCACGGTGTCGCAGACGGTGTTGGTACTGGCGCGCCGGCGCCTGATCTCGCGCTATGCCGACCCGCGCGACGGCCGGGTGGTACGACTGATCCTGACCGAAGGCGGGACCAACTTGTTGAAAACCCTGAGCGCCGGCGGCGCCTGGCGCGACATCGTGCAGACGGCGAGCCCGGCGCGGGTGACGTCGGCGATGGTGGTGCTGCGGCAGGTGCTGGCGCAGGTGCAGGCGCAGAGCGGAAAACGCAGCTTCGGCGTGTGCGCCACCTGCCGCCACAACCAGCGGCTGGGGCCGCGCAGCTATTTCTGCGGGCTGATGCAGGAAAAACTCAGTAGCCCCGAGGTGCGGCGGATCTGCCGCGAACATGCGCCGCCGGTGGTGCTGGAGACGGCTTAAATCCGTTTCCGGGCACGTGCGATGGCCGCGCGCACCTGGGCCGGCGCGGTGCCGCCCAGATGATCGCGGGCGGCGAGCGAGCCTTCCAGCGTCAGCACGGCGTAGACGTCGTCCATGATCATCGGGCTGAAGGCCTGCAGTTCGGCGAGCGGTAAATCGGCCAGGTCGCGCCCGGACGCTTCCGCCGCCCGCACCGCGCGCGCCACGACTTCATGCGCATCGCGGAACGGCACGCCCTTTTTCACCAGATAGTCGGCCAGATCGGTGGCGGTGGCGAAGCCCTGCATCACCGCCGCGCGCATGGCGTCGGGCTTCACCGTCACCCCACGCAGCATGTCGGCGTAGATGGCTAGCGTGTCGGTCAGGGTGTCGACCGTGTCGAACAGGGGTTCCTTGTCTTCCTGGTTGTCCTTGTTGTACGCCAGCGGCTGGCCTTTCATCAGTGTCAGCAGGGCGACCAGATGGCCATTGACGCGTCCGGTCTTGCCGCGCACCAGTTCGGGCACGTCGGGATTCTTCTTCTGCGGCATGATGGACGAGCCGGTGCAGAAGCGGTCGGCCAGGTCGATGAAGCCGAAACGCGGGCTCATCCACAGGATCAGTTCTTCCGACAGGCGCGACAGATGGGTCATCACCAGCGCGGCGGCGGCGGAAAACTCGATGGCGAAGTCGCGGTCGGACACGGCGTCGAGCGAGTTCTCGCACACCGCCTCGAAGCCGAGCTGGTCGGCGACGAACTGGCGGTCGATCGGGTAGCTGGTGCCGGCCAGCGCGGCAGCGCCCAGCGGCAGGCGATTGACGCGGTGGCGGCAGTCGGCCATGCGCTCGGCGTCGCGCGCCAGCATTTCGAAGTAGGCCAGGAGGTGATGACCGAAGGTGACCGGTTGCGCCACCTGCAGGTGGGTGAAGCCCGGCATCACGGTGTCGGCTTGCTGCTCGGCGAGGTCGACCAGCGAAGTCTGGCAGGCCTTGAGTCCGGCCAGAATACGGTCGATCGCGTCGCGCAGGAACAGACGGATGTCGGTCGCCACCTGGTCGTTGCGGGAACGGCCCGTGTGCAGGCGCTTGCCGGCGTCGCCGATTTTGGCGGTCAGTGCGGCCTCGATGTTGAGGTGGACGTCTTCCTTGTCGAGCGACCAGGCGAATTGCCCGGCGCGTATCTCGGCCAGCAGGTCGGCCATACCGCGCCGGATCGCTTCCAGGTCGTCCTTGGACAGGACGCCGACGTGGTGCAACATGGCGGCGTGCGCCAGCGAACCCTGAATATCGAACTCGGCCAGCCGATAATCGAAGGGAATCGACGCGGTATAGCGTTTGACGATTTCGGAAACCGGCTCGGAAAAACGGCCGGACCAGGCGGCAGGCGCGCCGTCCGGCGGTGTCGATGACGTGCTCATGGGACAAAACGGGGAATGAAAAGAAGGAATCATAACAACCGGCAGGTCGAATTGCCGAACTTCTGTCACCTGGGGGTGAACCTGCGCATCGCACTGACGGTGGAAGCGGCGCTGGTGGCGGGCGTGGTGGCGCGGGTGGCGGACGCTCAGACATTCTGGGCCGAATTCATCGGACTGTCGGCGCTTGCGCAACCGGCCTTGTTGTTGACCCTGCTGGCACTGTGTGCGGCGGGACGCTGGTTGCGCAGCCAATCTTACCGGTTGGGCGTGGCATTCACGCTGGCATTGGGCGTCGCAGTGCCGATGCTGGTCACGCTGTGGTTGAGTCCTGTGCTTGCTGGCGGGGAGACGTATCCACCCATCGGTGTGGCGCTATTTTCTCTGTTGCTCGGCGCAGGCCTGCTGGCCTATTTCAATTTGCGCGCCCGCGCGCTGTCGCCGGCGATCACCGAGGCGCGCCTGCAGGCCTTGCAGGCACGCATCCGGCCGCATTTCCTGTTCAACAGCCTGAACGCCGTGTTGTCGCTCGTGCGCAGCGACCCGCGCCGCGCCGAACGTGCGCTGGAAAACATGGCCGACCTGTTCCGGGCGTTGATGGGCAACGCCAGCCAGCTGGCGCCGCTGGAAGACGAAGTCGCGCTCACCCGCGCCTATCTGGAACTCGAGCAACTGCGCCTGGGCGACCGCCTGCAGGTGGCCTGGCACATCAACAAAATGCCGGCCGACGCGCTGATCCCCCCGCTGGTGATCCAGCCGCTGGTGGAAAACGCGGTCTACCACGGCATCGAGCCGCTACCGGACGGCGGCGAAATCAGCCTCAATGTTTACCGTAGCGCCGACAAGGTCCACATCGTGGTGCGCAATCCGATCGCCACCGATGCCGGCCACCACAAGGGCAACCGCATCGCCCTGGCGAACATCCGCGAACGCCTGCTGCTCCATTTCGACCTCGATGCCCAACTCAAGTTGGAACCGCTGGGTGCCGTTTATCAGGTGCACATCGTGATTCCCTATACCCGTGAACGCACCCAACCCGCCCCTGCGCGTCCTCATCGTCGATGACGAGGCGCCAGCACGTCGCCGCCTGCGCGACGTGCTGGCGGATTGCGCCGACCAGCTGGCGGTCGATATCGTCGGCGAGGCCGATAACGGGCTGGATGCGCTGAATCAGGTCCAGCAGCAGCCGGTCGACGCGGTATTGCTCGACATCCGCATGCCCGGCATGGACGGCCTGGAATGCGCGGCCCACCTCAATACACTCGACAAACCGCCGGCCGTCATCTTCAGTACGGCCTACGAAGCCTATGCCTGCCAGGCATTCGATCTCAATGCGGTCGACTACCTGCTGAAACCGGTGCGTGCCGACCGCCTCCTCCGTGCCCTGTCACGGGCACATAGCCTGAGCGACAGCGTGCTGGAACGCTTGCGGGCCGCGCACCCCAAGGCGCGCACGCATCTTTCGGTCAATGAAAAGGGCCGCATCGTGCTGATCCCCGTCGCGGACATCCTCTACCTCAAGGCAGAACTTAAGTACGTCACCGTGCGTACAGCCGCCCGCGAATTCCTGATCGAGGAATCGCTCACCCGCCTGGAAAGCGAATGGGACGACATCTTCCTGCGCATCCACCGCAACTGCCTGGTGGCGCGCGCGCGCATTCGGGAAATCGGCAAGCTGCCTGGCGAAGACGACGGCCACTTCCTGCGTCTGGACGGCTTGGACGAACGACTGATGGTCAGTCGGCGACAGTATTCCACGTTGCGCGAGACCCTCAAATCCGCCTGAGGGGTGGGCGTTCTCATACGGTACTGACGGGATTGGGGTCGTCAAGCGCATGAAATTGGCAGGATGTCCCTGCTTTTCGGGGTGAAGCTTAAAATTAATTCCTTTTCTATCATGTCTTTAGGCCACGCCTACAACTAAAGTTGTATAGCCGGATTTCGTTCTCCTTCGTAGGATGACTGGGCTTGCTGTTTCGCAGTGAGCAGAAGTTCTCCGCAATGAGGAACGTGTCTCCTCAATTCCGCCGGGTTCGCAAGAACCCGGCATTTTTTTGCCCGTGCCGGCTATCATGCGGCCATGGAAAAAGACATCACAGACCAGCGCCCGCAAGGGACAGGCTTGGACGTTGTCCCGGGGGATGCCTCTTCGAATAAAGTGACTACAACCACGCTCACCGAAACCGAACTGGCCAGCGAAACCGTCTTCAAGGGACGGCTGATGCACGTCAAGCGCGATCGCGTGCGCCTGCCCAATGGCGGCGAGTCGACGCGCGAATACATCATTCATCCCGGTGCCGTCGTGATCATCCCCCTGTTCGAGAACGGCGACCTGCTGCTGGAACGCCAGCATCGCTATCCGCTGCGGCGCGATTTCATCGAACTGCCCGCAGGAAAAATCGACCCCGGCGAGGACGACCTGACCTGCGCAAAGCGCGAACTGGAAGAGGAAACCGGCTACACCGCCGTCGAATGGCGCGAGGTCACCACCATCTATCCCTGCATCGGCTATTCCGACGAGCGCTTGGCGTTCTATCTGGCGCGCGGGCTGACGCCCGGCAACCATGGCCGTGACCCCGACGAATTCCTGGAAATCCTGCGGGTTCCGTTCGGCGAGGCGATGGATTGGCTACGCAGTGGGACGATCTGCGAAACCAAGACCGTGGTCGGGCTGTTCTGGTTGGAGAAGATGCTCAATCAGGGCTGGTAAGCCCTGATCATTCAAGCAGGCGGGCTGGTAATCCCGGGTCATCGAGCCGGCGGGCTGGCAAGCCCCGCCTGCTTCCCTCAACTGGGTTGGTAGGCCAGGTTCGGCGCCAGCCAGCGCTCCGCTTCCGCCAAGGTCCAGCCCTTGCGGCGGGCGTAGTCCTCGACCTGGTCGCGTTCGATCTTGGCCACGGCGAAGTACTGGCTATCCGGATGCGACAGATAGAATCCCGATACCGCGGCGCCCGGCCACATGGCGAAGTTTTCGGTCAGCTGCACCCCGATTTGCGCCGTGGCGTCGAGCGCCTTGAACAGCGGGGCCTTTTCACTGTGCTCGGGACAAGCGGGATAGCCGGGCGCGGGACGAATGCCCTGATACTTCTCCGCGATCAGATCGTCATTGGCAAGCGCTTCCTCGCTCGCATAGCCCCAATATTCCTTGCGTACGCGCAGATGCAGATGCTCGGCGAACGCTTCGGCGAGACGGTCGCACAGCGACTTGAAGAGGATGGCGGAGTAGTCGTCGTGGGCGGCTTCGAAAGCCTTCGCGCGTTCGTCTTCGCCGATGCCGGCGGTGACGACGAAGGCGCCGAGGTAGTCTTTGAGGCCGGATTCGCGCGGCGCGATGAAGTCGGCGAGGCACAGGTTGGCTCGGCCTTCCGGCTTTTTCATCTGCTGGCGCAGGTTGTGCCAGACCATGAGCATTTTCTTGCGCGATTCATCCACATAGATCGCGATGTCGTCGTCGTTGACGCTGTTGGCCGGAAACAGACCGAACACGGCGCGCGCTTCCACCCAGTTTTCCGCGATCATTTCCTGCAGCATCGCCTTGGCGTCGTGGTAGAGCTTCGTCGCCTCGGTGCCGACCACCTCGTCGTCGAGGATTTTCGGGAACTTGCCGTGCAGCTCCCATGACGCGAAGAACGGCGTCCAGTCGATCACATCGGCGAGCTTTGCCAGGTCGTAGGCTTTGAGCACGTGGACCCCGGGCTGTTTCGGCACCGGCGGCGTGTAACTGGCCCAGTCGATCCTGAATTTGTTGGCGCGCGCCTCGGCCAGCGGCAGCCGAACGGTATCGGACTTGTGCTTGAGATGCCGTTCGCGCGTCTTGGCATAGTCCGCCTTGATGTCGGCAGCAAAGGCGCTGCGCAGATCGTTCGACAGCAGCTGGGTGCAGACGCCGACCGCGCGCGAGGCGTCCTTCACGTACACCACCGGGTGTTGGTAGTTCGGCTCGATCTTCACCGCGGTGTGCGCCATCGAGGTGGTGGCGCCGCCGATCAGCAGCGGAATGGTGAAGCCCTGGCGCTGCATTTCCTTCGCGACGTGTGCCATTTCCTCCAGCGAGGGCGTGATCAGGCCCGACAGGCCGATGATGTCGGCCTTGTGCTCGCGTGCGGCGTCGAGAATTTTCTGCGCCGGGACCATCACGCCCAGATCCACGATGTCGTAGCCGTTGCAGCCGAGCACCACGCCGACGATGTTCTTGCCGATGTCGTGGACGTCGCCCTTGACCGTCGCCATGATGATCTTGCCTGCGCTCTGTGCGTCGCCAGCCTGCTTGTCGGCCTCGATGTAGGGCAGCAGATGCGCCACCGCCTGCTTCATCACGCGGGCGGACTTCACCACCTGCGGCAGGAACATTTTGCCGGCGCCGAACAGGTCGCCGACCACGTTCATGCCGGCCATCAGCGGGCCTTCGATCACGTGCAGTGGGCGCTCGCATTCGAGCCGCGCCGCTTCGGTGTCCTCGACGATGAATTCGGTAATGCCCTGCACCAGCGCGTGACTCAATCGCTCGTTCACCGGCAGGCTGCGCCAGGCCAGCTCGACGACCTTCTCCTTGGCGCCGCCCTTGACGTTCTCGGCAAAGGCGACCAGCCGCTCGGTCGAATCGGCGCGGCGGTTCAAGAGCACGTCCTCGACACGCTCCTTCAAGTCAGGATCGAGGTTGGCGTACACGCCGAGCTGGCCGGCATTGACGATGCCCATGTCCATCCCGGCCTGGATCGCGTGATAGAGGAAGGCGGTGTGGATCGCCTCGCGCACCGCGTCGTTGCCGCGGAAGGAGAAGCTGACGTTCGACACGCCGCCGGAGATGTGGGCGTGCGGCAGGTTGTGGCGGATCCAGCGGGTGGCTTCGATGAAGTCCACCGCGTAGTTGGCGTGCTCCTCGATACCGGTGGCGACCGCGAAGATGTTGGGGTCGAAGATGATGTCCTCGGCCGGGAAGCCGACCGTTTCGGTCAGGAGCTTGTACGCCCGCGCACAGATTTCGGTCTTGCGCGCGTAGGTGTCGGCTTGGCCGGTTTCGTCGAAGGCCATCACGATGACCGCCGCTCCGTAGCGCCGGCAGAGCGTCGCCCGCTCGATGAACTCGGCCTCGCCTTCCTTCATTGAGATCGAGTTGACGATGCCCTTGCCCTGGATGCACTTCAGGCCCGCTTCGATCACGCTCCACTTCGACGAATCGATCATGATCGGCACCCGCGCGATGTCGGGCTCGGACGCGATCAGATGCAGGAAGCGCACCATCGCCGCCTCGGCGTCGAGCATGCCCTCGTCCATGTTGATGTCGATGATCTGGGCGCCGTTCTCCACCTGCTGGCGCGCCACCGACAGCGCGTCGTCGTAGCGGCCCTCGAGGATCATGCGGGCGAATGCCTTGGAGCCGGTGACGTTGGTTCGTTCGCCGACGTTGACGAAGAGCGAGTCCTTGCTGACGTTGAACGGTTCCAGCCCCGACAAACGCATGGCCGGTTCCACGACGGGCGGGATGCGCGGTGCCACGCCTTCGACGGCCTTGGCGATCGCAGCGATATGGGCGGGCGTGGTGCCGCAGCAGCCGCCGACGATGTTGAGCAGCCCGGCGCGTGCCCATTCGCCAATGTGCACGGCCATTTGTGCGCCGTCCATGTCGTATTCGCCGAAGGCGTTGGGCAGACCGGCGTTGGGATGGGACGAGATGAACACGTCGGCCTTGTTGGATAGTTCCTCGACATACTGGCGCAGCAGGTCGGGGCCCAGCGCGCAGTTGAAGCCGATTGAAAGCGGCCGCGCGTGGCGCACCGAATTCCAGAACGCCTCGCCGGTCTGGCCGGAGAGCGTGCGGCCAGACGCGTCGGTGATGGTGCCTGAGATCATCACCGGCAGCCGCAGTTGGTGGGTCTCGAAGTACTCCTCGATGGCGAATAGCGCAGCCTTGGCGTTCAGCGTGTCGAACACCGTCTCGACGATCAGGATGTCGGCGCCGCCCTTGACCAGGCCGTCGATCGCCTCGAGGTAGGACGCGCGCAACTGGTCGAAGGTGACATTGCGAAAACCGGGGTCGTTGACGTCCGGCGAGATGGTCGCCGTGCGCGAGGTGGGCCCCAGCACGCCGGCGACGAAGCGCGGTTTGTCCGGATTCTGCGCGGTTGCCTCGTCGGCGGCTTCGCGCGCCAGCCGGGCCGCGGTGAAATTGAGTTCCAGCACCAGGTGTTCCATGTGGTAATCCGCCATGGAAATCGCGGTGGCGTTGAAGCTGTTGGTTTCCAGGATGTCCGCACCCGCCGCCAGGTACTTGTTGTGGATTTCCCGAATGATGTGCGGTTGCGTCAGCGAGAGCAGATCGTTGTTGCCTTTGAGATCGTGCGCAAAATCGGCGAAGCGTGTGCCGCGATAGTCGGCTTCGCTGAGCTTGTAGGACTGGATCATCGTCCCCATCGCGCCGTCGAGAACCAGGATACGTTGGGCGAGCAGCGAGTGGAGCAGGGCGGTGCGGTTGGGCATGATGCAGGCGGACGCGGACAAACCTGAATGGTATCACTGCCGGGCTGGGGTCCTGACAGCGACTGTTGACATGTCGACACTGCTATCGGGTTTGCCACATGTCGGGATGCGGCACCCCGACCGGACAGGCCTGGAAAGCGCCGCCCGGACTGGTCTGATCCTTGCAGTACTCTCGCCATGCAAAATGCGAGGTACTCGATTTCACGAGCATTCGGATGACGACAAGAAAACACGTGACCCCAATCCTGCTGGCCCTCCTGTTGGGCGCGCTGTCTCCTCATCCGACATGGGCGGCTGACCGCGCGGTGCAAGCCTCGGACTTTTACGAGGATGCGCTGGTGCGGATGCAGAACAAGGACAACAAGGGTGCCATCGTCCAGTTGAAGAACGCCTTGCAACAGGACAGCAAAATGCTGCCGGCCCTGGTCCTGCTGGGCAAGGCCTACCTCGACAGCGGCGCGCCGCTGGGCGCGGAACGCGTGCTGGCGGATGCGGAGCGGCTGGGGGCGGACCGGTCGCAGATCATCGCCATGCAGGTCGAGGTCTATAACCTGCTGGGCAAGAATCAGGCTTTGCTGGAGCGCTTTTCACCTGACGGTCTCCCGCCCGAGGTGAAATACAAGGTGCTGGTCACGCGAGCCTATGCGCAGATCGACCTCGAGCAGACGCGCGCGGCGATCCAGTCGCTGGAACAGGCCCGGCAGATCGAGCCCAACAATCCGGCCGCGCTGATTGCGCAATCGATGGCCTATTTGCGCAGCGGAAACTTTGCGGATGCGGCGGCCATGGCGCAGTTGGCCATCACCAAGAAACCGGGCGATCCTGCCGGCTGGAACATGAAAGGCTCGATCGCCCATGCGCAGGGGAATGCCCCGGATGCGTTGGCGGGATATGGCAAGGCGCTGGCGCTGAAGCCCGATTATCTGGATGCGCTGATCGCCCGGGCATCCTTGCTGTTCGATCTCAACCGCGACAAGGAAGCGGCCCGGGACGTGGCTGTGCTGAAGCACAAGTTTCCGGACGATCCGCGAAGCGCCTATCTGCAGGCACTCCAGGCCGGACGGCAAGGAAAGGATACGGAGGCACGCAATGCGCTCACCGCGGCGGCTAGCGCGCTGGATGCCCTGCCCTTCGAGGCGGTGCAGACGCGTCCGCAGCTCGTGCTCCTGGGCGGCATTGCCCATTACAGCCTGGGCCAGAATGAAAAGGCCAAGACCTACCTTGGCAGTTATCTCAAGAAATATCCCCAGCACATGGGCGCGCGCAAGATCATGACCGCCATCCTCATGAGCGAGAAGGATTACGCCAAGGCCATCGCGTTTCTGGAGGGACCGGCGCGGGCGCGGCCCAACGACCCCCAGGCGCTGTCCTTGCTGGCAACCGCCTACATGGCGCTGGGCCAGCATTCCAAGGCGGTTTCGCTGCTCGAGCAGGCTGAGGGGATGAACGGCGGCAATACGCCGGATATCGCCGCGAATTTCGGCTTGAGCCTGATTGGGGTCGGGCAGGAAGCGCAGGGTATGGCGCAGCTGCAAAAGGCCTATGCAAAAACCCCGGGCCGTGCCTATTCGGGCGTTCCACTGGCCATCATGTATCTCAAGCAGAACCAGGCCAAACCGGCTATACAGGTGCTGCAGGCCGTGCTCAAGAACGAACCGCAGAATCTGACCGTGCTGAACCTCCTGGCGGTGGCGCGCGGCGTGTCGAAAGACACGGCTGGCGCCCGTAAAGCCTATGAGCTGGTACTGGAGAAGAACCCGGGATTTACCCCGGCCACGCTCAATCTGGCGCGTCTGGATCGATATGAAGGCAAGCCGGAGGACGCGCAGCGCCGCCTGCTGTCCGTGCTCAAGGATCAGCCGAAGAACCTGGATGCGTTGTATGAACTGGCTCAGCTGGAGGTGGCTGCCGGGCGTACGCAGGACGCGGTGCGATGGCTGGAGAAAGCGCGTTCGTTCAATCCGCAAAGCCTCAGGCCCAACCTCATGCTGGTCGATCTGTATCTGGGCACGGGCGACGCGCAGAAAGCATTGAACATCGCCAAGGAGGCACAGGCGTCCAATCGGGATAATTTACAGGCCCTGGCGGCGCTGGGCCGATGCTATCTGGCCATCGACAATCGCGGCCTGGCGCGCGAAAACTTCAAGCGCATTACCCAGCTGGCGGGCTTCGATGCCGATTGGCAGCAGCGAGCGGCCGAGTTCCAGATCAGCGCGGGCGACTATGAGGGCGCACGCTATTCGCTGGACAAGGCCTTGCTGAGCAAACCGGGCTACTTTCCGGCGCTGTTGCTCAAGGCCGGCCTTGAAAAATTCTCAGGCAACCTGGATGCGGCCGACAAGCAGGCGCGTACCCTGGCTGCCCAATATCCCCGAGCCGCCGCCGTGCAGCAGCTGCTCGGCGACATTGCCATGCAACGCCAGCGTTATGGGGAGGCCATCACGGCCTACGGGGCTGCATACAATCTCGAGAAAACTGCGACGCACGCGATCGGGTTGTACAACGCCTACAACGCGTCGGGCAACCCGGCCAAGGCGCTGGCATTCATCCAGTCCTGGGTCGGCAGCAATCCGGCGGATCCTGCTGCCCGCCGCGTCCTGGCCGGGGCCTATATCCAATCAGGACGGTTGGATCTCGCGCAACAGCATTACGAAACCCTGAGCCGGCAATTGCCCAACGACGCCGGCATCCACAACGACCTGGCCTACGTCATGCTCAAACGGCGCCAGCCCGGCGCGCTGGCCATGGCGGAACGGGCCTATCAACTGGCGCCGAGCGATGCGAATGTGGCCGACACCCTGGGCTGGGCCTGGGTGGAAGCCGGGCAGGTCGAGAAAGGCCTGCGCTATCTGCGCGAAGCCCAGGTGCGGTCGCCGGAAAACCCCGAGATACGCGACCATCTGGCCGAAGCGCTGAAGCGCAAGCAGGCAGGCAGCAAATAAGGGGTTGGCGTTGAGGCCGGGCGCAGTCGGTTTTTTTTACACAACGCGCCAGAAAGCACGGGGCCGGGTAGGGGGATTTTATTTATCTATTTGATAGTTAATGAAAAATAATTTTTGGTACGGCTGTTGCTTTATGTGAAGCATGTATTCCTTGGATTAAGTAAGGACAAATCAAAATGACTAGAAAATTTTGGCAAGCAATCAGGGCAGCGGGTCTTCTGACAATCGGACTGGGCGTCATGAACACCGCCCAGGCTACGTATTCCGCCAGCCACACGAGTAATTGCGGCGGGGGCGGCACGAGCAACCCCAATTGCGATACCTGGACGTTCAACAACCAGACGAACAATACGCAGGGCGGCATTACGGCCACGGCTTCCGGGTGGTCCAATACGGTCGGCTCCGCCAATGTCCTGCTGGACAGTGCCTACATCACCTTGAACGGCAGCAGTGGCCTGGGTGTCCGGAACAACGACTGCACGGGCTTTGCCAATTGCACGGGCGGTAGCTCCGGCAGGGACGCCAACGAGGGGGTCAGCCCCGAGCATGCGATCGATAACAATGGCCGGGTGGACTCCATCCTGTTCTCGTTCACGGACAAGGTGAACCTCACGTCCTTCTCCGCAGGCTGGGTCTCGACCGATTCCGATTTTTCGGTGCTGGCCTATACGGGTGCAGGCAATCCAACCAGCCTGTCTGGTCAGTCCTATGCGGATCTGCTGTCCAGTGGCTGGTCGCTGATCGGGAATTTCCTCGCGGGTTCCAGCACGGGCGCACATGACTTCACCAGCAGCACCTATTCCAGCTACTGGCTGATCGGCGCGCTGAACACGTTTGTCGGAGGTGACCCGACCAAGGCCGGCAATGACAACTTCAAGCTGATCTCGCTGGCAGGCTGTACCTGCGACAACGCACCGCCCGGGACCCCGGGTTGCAGCACGGGCGGCGGCGGTGGTGGCGTGCCGGAACCTGGCACCCTGTTGCTGATGGGGGCCGGACTGCTTGGTCTGACACGATTCAAGGTCCGGCGTACGATGCCCGCCGTTGCCGCCTGACGGTACCGGTCAAAGTAAACCAAGGCCCCGCCAGTCGGGGCCTTGGTTTTTTGGGGCATTGAAACCGATCTGCTAGGGTGGGTAAGAACGTCACTGCGGAGCGCACGATGAAACATATGACCCCCGGGGAATCCCACGAGTTTTTGCAACTGCATCCTGAGGCGGTGTTCATCGATTGCCGCTCGGAAATCGAATACCTGTTCGTCGGCCACCCGGTCGGCGCAATCCACATTGCCTGGCAGGACGGACCGGATTGGGACGTCAATCCCGATTTTTTAGGGCATGCGCGCAAGGCGGCATCGGTCAATCGCCCCGTGGTGCTGATCTGCCGTTCGGGACGGCGCTCGATGGAAGCGGGACGTTACCTCGAGAAATACGGGTTCCCCGAGGTCTACAACGTGCTGCACGGGTTTGAAGGCGATATGGATGACACACGCCATCGCAGCACAAAAAACGGCTGGCGCCATGATGGCTTGCCATGGGAGCAAACCTGAGTCTTCCGTTCATGGAGCGCCCTAAGCAGGACTGAGCAAACCGATTGTCGCCGTCTATCCCGGGTACGATTTCCTGTCTCCTGAATGCTTCGTGGGATTCTCCGTGGGCAGAACGTTTAGCCCAGCGACACCCCCAGCCAGGCACCGATGAAATAGGTGGCCAGCCCCGCCGCGCCGCCGATGCCCAGCATGCGCAGGCCGCTCAGGAGGGCGTGACGGCCGGTGAACAGGCTCATGCTGGCGCCGACGGCGAACAGCCCCAGCGCCGTCAGCCCGATCGAGACAGGAAGCGCCTGGTCGTAACCGAACAGGAAGGGCAGTAAGGGCAGCGCCGCACCCGCCGTGAAGGCAGCAAACGACGAGATGGCCGCCACCCACGGCGAGCCGAGTTCGTCGGGATTCAGGCCGAGCTCCTCGCGTGCCAGGGTATCGAGCGCGCGTTCGGGATCCTGCATCAGGGTGTCGGCCAGCCGTCGCGCCTCGGCTGCGTCCATGCCCTTGGCGGCATAGATCAGCGCCAGTTCGGCGGCCTCCTCCTGGGGGTATTCGTCCAGCTCGTCGCGCTCGAGGCCGATCTGGTATTCGAACATTTCGCGCTGCGAACGCACCGACACATACTCGCCTGACGCCATCGAGAATGCGCCCGCCAGCAAGCCAGCCACGCCGGTCAACACGATGATCGAGGGCTCCGGGGCGGCGCCTGCCACGCCATAGATCAAGGCCGCGTTCGATACCAGGCCGTCGTTGATGCCAAACACCCCTGCACGCAAGGCATTGCCCGCCGCGCCGTTCTGGTGGCGCTTGCCGATGTCGTCGCGCCGGAGCGGCATGGGATGCGGCGGGTTTTGCGTATAGAGCGCCATGCCGCGCACCTTCATCGCCGCCAGCACGCCGCGCATAGCACGCGGCTTGAATCTGCGGGTGAGGGTGGCGACGACGCGCGCGCGCAGATCGGGCCGGAATGCGGCGGGCGGCTGCCCGCCCTTTTGCGTAATGGCAGCCAGCCATATTTCTGCCTGGTCGTCGGCCGCCTGTGCCAGTTCGTTGAACAGCGCTTCGCGCGTCGTGCCGCGCTCGCATTCCGCGACGACGCGGTACAACCAGGCCGACTGCTTTTCCTCCTGCCAGGATTCGTGGGGATCGCTCATGCAGGGGGCCGTCGATATTGAATGGCTTCGGCGAGATGTGCCGGTGCGATCGCGTCGTTGTCCGCCAGGTCGGCCACGCTGCGTGCGAGCTTGAGGACGCGATGATAGGCACGCGCCGACAGGTTCAGCCGCGCGATCGCCTGCTTCAGCAGGTTTTCCCCGGCCGCATCCAGTTGGCAGAACTGTTCGATTTCCTGGGTACCAAGCGCAGCGTTGGGTTTGCCCTGCCGCTGTATCTGGCGCGCGCGCGCCGCCTGCACGCGGCCACGGATGGCGGCGCTGGGTTCGCCGACGCTGGCCTGCATCAGTTCGTCTTGCGTCAACGCCGGCACGCTGATCTGGATGTCGATGCGGTCGAGCAGCGGTCCCGAAATGCGTCCGCGGTAGCGCGCAATCTGGTCCGGCGTGTCGCGGCAGGCCTGGGTCGGATGGCCGAGATAGCCGCAGGGACAGGGATTCATTGCAGCGACCAGCTGGAAGCGCGCCGGGAAATCGGCCTGCCGGGCGGCGCGGGAGATCGTGATGCGTCCGGTTTCCAGCGGCTCGCGCAACACTTCCAGCACCTGCCGGGAAAATTCCGGCAGTTCGTCGAGAAACAGCACGCCGTGGTGGGCCAGCGAAATCTCGCCCGGACGCGGGTTGCCGCCGCCGCCTACCAGTGCGACCGCCGAGGCAGTGTGGTGCGGCGCGCGGAAGGGGCGGCGCTGCCAGTGTTCGTGGCGGAAGCCGCCGTTGAGCGAAGCGACCGCGGCCGCTTCCAGCGCCTCGGTCTCGTCCATCGCCGGCAGAATGCCCGGAAAGCGTGCGGCCAGCATCGACTTGCCGGTGCCGGGCGGGCCTGACATCAAGATCGAATGCCCCCCGGCGGCGGCGACTTCGAGCGCACGCCGGGCGGCAGCCTGGCCTTTGACGTCTGCGAAATCGGGATAGTCGGGCGCCAGGGGGAGGGCGTCCGGTTCGGGCGCGGGGAGTGTCGTCTGCCCGGCGAGCCAGGCACAGACATCGAGCAGGCTCACCGCCCCCAGCGTCTCGACGCCGCTGGCGAGCGCCGCTTCACTCGCCGAAGCGGCGGGCAGCACCAGTTGCCGACCTGCCGTGCGTGTCGCGAGTGCCATCGCCAGTGCCCCGCGCACCGGACGCAATTCGCCGGTCAGAGCGAGTTCGCCGGCGAATTCGGCGTGCTTGAATTTGTCGGCCGGAACCTGCCCGGAGGCGGCGAGGATTGCCAGCGCGATCGGCAGGTCGAAACGTCCGGATTCCTTCGGCAAATCGGCCGGCGCAAGGTTGACCGTGATGCGGCGCGCAGGGAATTCATAGCGCGCATTCTGGATCGCCGCGCGCACGCGGTCGCGCGCTTCCTTCACCTCGGTTTCCGGGAGTCCGACCAGAGTGAAGGCGGGCAAGCCGTTGGCCAGATGCGCCTCGACCACCACCTCCGGCGCATGCATGCCGTTCAGCGCCCGGCTTTTGACGACGGCAACGGCCACTTAGGCGTCTTGGCTCTGCTGCTTTTCCAGTTCGGTCAGCCGCGCATCGAGTTGCGCGAGCTTCGCGCGCGTGCGCGCCAGTACTTCGGTCTGCACGTCGAATTCCTCGCGGCTCACCATGTCCAGTTTGCCGAGCATCGACGTGACGCCGGCCTTGAGATTCTGTTCGATGTCCTTGGCGGGGGATTGCTTCAGGACCTCGCCCAGCTTGCCGACCAGATCGTTGATGAATGCAGGGGTGGGGAATTTCGGATTCGAGTTCATACGGCCTCCATGACAGCGAGAGTGTAACAAGCACTGCCCTTGTGGCGTACAGCAGCAACAGGTCGAAGCATGCGGCACGAAGAGGGTGCATGACGATTTGATGGCGCACCATGAAAGTGCAGTCTATTCTGGGTTGGGCGGGTTGCTTAATTCAACTGTTTGTTTTTAAACAAAAAAAATATTGGCATGGCTTGTGCTCATTGTGGAGTGCGATTTTGCGCGCCCTTATTCAAACAGGAGAAATTCATGAAAAAATTCGTACACGCTTTGGTTTTGACCGGTCTGGTGGGCGCGCCCGCCTTCGCCATGGCGGATGAACCCGCTTCGCCGCATACCCTGAGCGCCAATGTCAGCCTCACCTCCAATTATGTCTTCCGTGGTATTTCCCAAACGGGCGGCGAGCCCGCCATCCAGGGTGGTCTCGACTATTCGCACAGCAGCGGTTTCTACCTCGGTACTTGGGGTTCCAATGTGGGCTGGTTGACCGAGTTTCAGGGTTACAAGAGCGGCAGCATGGAACTCGACGTTTACGGTGGCTACCGCAATAGCATCGGAGATGTCAGCTATGACGTCGGGGCGATCCGCTACATGTACCCCGGCAGCAAGAATGCTGATACCAATGCGGCTTTGGGTGCATGGACTTCGGAAGCCTATGTTTCCGCAGGCTGGAAATGGTTCACCGCCAAATATTCCTACTATCTGAGCGACGCTGTCTTCGGCATCGGCCCGAATGCCAACGGTTCCTATTATTTCGATCTTTCCGGCAGCCTGCCCGTTGGCGAAACCGGCCTGACCCTGGGTGCGCACTGGGGCACCTTCCACTTCAAGAATGTGAGCACGGCGAGCTACGACGACTGGAAGGTCAGTGCAGCCTACGACATGGGCAAGCTGGGCAAACTGGGTGACGGTGTGACCTTGGGTGTGGCCTATACCGACACCAACGCCGACAAGGGATTCTGGACCGATTCGGTTAATGGCGAATACCTGGGCAAGGGCACGACCACCGTGTGGGTTTCCAAGGCTTTCTAATGCGCTGACCAACCGGAGCGGTTTACGCAACTGCTCCATTACTTTCTTGCCCTAACTTGGGAGACATCATGAAATTCGTAACGGCAATCATCAAGCCGTTCAAGCTGGACGAGGTGCGGGAGGCGTTGTCCGCCATCGGCGTCACCGGCTTGACGGTCACGGAAGTAAAGGGATTTGGGCGGCAGAAGGGCCACACCGAGTTGTATCGCGGTGCGGAGTACGTGGTCGACTTCCTGCCCAAAGTGAAAATCGAGGTGGCCATCAAGGCCGAGTTGCTTGAGCGTGTGATCGAGGCAATCGAGAAATCGGCCAACACCGGCAAGATCGGCGACGGCAAGATTTTTGTCACCAGCCTGGAGCAGGTCGTGCGTATCCGTACGGGCGAATCCGGCCCCGACGCCCTGTGAGGAGCCTGAATATGAAAAAGCTATTTGCTTCGTTGGGCCTGATGTTCGCCCTGCTGTCTCCCAATCTCGTTCTGGCGGAAGACGCGGCCCCTGCCCCGGAAGCGGCTGCGGTCGAATCCGCCGCGCCTGCGGCAGCACCGGCAGAAGTCGCCGCGCCGGCAGCCGAGGCGCCCGCACCTGCCCCCGCGGCCGAGGCGCCCAAGCTGGATTCCGGTGCCACGGCGTGGATGCTGACCTCCACCGCCCTGGTGCTGCTGATGACGATTCCCGGCCTGGCCTTGTTCTACGGCGGCATGGTGCGGAAGAAGAACGTCCTCGGCACCATGATGCAAAGCTTCGCCATCACCGCCATGATCACGGTGCTGTGGATGGTGGCGGGCTACAGCATTGCTTTCGACACCACGGGAATGGAAAAGGGCGTCACCAACTTCTATTCCTTCTTCGGTAGCCTGAGCAAGGTGTTCCTGTCCGGCATGGGCAAGGACAGCATGACCGGCGTGATTCCCGAATCGGTGTTCATGACCTTCCAGATGACGTTTGCGATCATCACGCCGGCCCTCATCGCCGGTGCGTTCGCCGATCGCATGAAGTTCTCGGCGATGATGTGGTTCACCGGCCTGTGGTCGTTGCTGGTGTACGCGCCGATCGCGCACATGGTCTGGTCCGGCGACGGCGGCTTCATGTGGGACATGGGCGTGTTGGACTTCGCCGGCGGCACCGTGGTGCATATCAACGCCGGTGTGGCAGGCCTGGTCGCCGCCCTGGTGCTGGGTCCGCGTCTCGGCTACGGCAAGGAGCCCATGGCGCCGCACAACCTGACCCTGACGGTGATCGGCGCGGCCATGCTGTGGGTGGGCTGGTTCGGCTTCAACGCGGGTTCCGCTGTGGCAGCCGATGGCCGCGCGGGGATGGCCATGGCCGTCACCCAGATCGCCACCGGCGCTGCCGCGCTGGGCTGGATGTTTGCGGAATGGATGAGCAAGGGCAAACCGAGCGTGCTGGGCATCGCCTCCGGCGCGGTCGCCGGCCTCGTGGCCATCACGCCGGCTTCCGGTTTTGTCGGCCCCACGGGCGGTCTCGTCATCGGCATCGTGGCCGGCGTGGTGTGCTTCTGGTCCGCCACCTCGCTCAAGCGCATGCTGAAGTATGACGACTCGCTGGATGCCTTCGGCGTGCACGGTATCGGCGGTATCGTCGGCGCAGTCCTGACCGGCTACTTCGCGGTCGAATCGATCGGCGGCACGGCCGGCAGCATGGGCCAGGTCGTCACCCAGATCGAGGGCGTGCTCATCACCATCGCCTACACTGCGATCGGCACCTACATCATCCTGAAGGTGCTGGATCTGGTCATGGGCCTGCGTGTGACCGAAGAACAGGAACGCGAGGGTCTGGACATTGCCCTGCACGGTGAACGTGTAGAGTGATGTGATGTGAACGGGGGAGGGACGTTCTCCCTCATTCACTTTCGAGTACTTTTTTCAGGGCGCCTTCGGGCGCCCTTTTCATTGGCCATCCCATGGCGGCACGCGTCACACGTTCGAGGTCGGTCTTGCAGTCGCGATTTGCAGGATTGCCGCCTGGATGAACGCCCGCACGGGCCTTTTGAGAACGCCAAAACAGTGCGTTTGCGCACTAAAAGAATGCCCGCAAGATGTCGGAAGTGGGCGTGTTGTTTGTCAAATTTCCTTTTTCATTCATGGTGATAGATGTGTATTGATGGTGTGGCATGGGGGTTGCTTATTGGAAAGTGAATATTACGAATATTCACTTCAGTAATACCCCTCACCAAGGAGCCCATCATGAATGTGAAGCACATCAGCAGCACCCTGAAGACGCTGTTCACCCGGCTGGTGATTCCCGCCGTCGCGGCCCTGTCCATTTCGGCCCACGCTGCCCAGCCCCTCAAGATCGGCTATAGCGACTGGCCGGGCTGGGTCGCCTGGCAGGTCGCCATCGACAAGGGCTGGTTCAAGGAAGCCGGCGTTGCGGTCGATTTCGAATGGTTCGACTACTCCGCCTCCATGGATGCCTTCGCGGCAGGCAAGATCGACGCCGTGACCATGACCAACGGCGACGCCCTGGTGACCGGCGCGGCCGGCGGCAAGAGCGTCATGATCATGCTGACCGACTATTCCAACGGCAACGACATGATCGTCGCCAAGCCGGGGATCAAGTCGCTGAAGGATCTCAAAGGCAAGAAGGTTGCCGTCGAGGAAGGCCTGGTCGAACACCTGCTGCTGCTGAACGGTCTCAAGAAGGCCGGCATGAAGGAATCCGACGTCACCCTGGTCAACGCCAAGACCAACGAGATGCCCCAGGTGCTCGCGACAGGCGACGTCTCGGCAATCGGCGCCTGGCAGCCGATCGCCGGCCAGGCGATGAAGTCGCTGCCGGGCTCCCGTCCGGTCTACACCTCCGCCGACGAGCCGGGCCTGATCTACGACGTCCTCGCGGTCAGCCCGGCCAGCGCCAAGCAGCGCAAGGCCGAGTGGCTCAAGGTCGTGAAGGTCTGGGACCGCGTCGTGCACTACATCAACGATCCCAAGACCCAGCCTGACGCAGTGAAGATCATGGCCGCCCGGGTCGGCGTCACGCCGCAGGTCTATCTGCCCTTGCTCAAGGGCACCAAGCTCTTGAGCCTGGCCGACGGCAAGAAGATCTACGTCAAAGGACCTGGCTTCGCGTCGCTGTATGGCTCGTCCAAGGTGGCTGACGACTTCAACGTGGCGAACGGGGTCTACAAGGCGCATCAGGACATCGACAGCTACCTCGATTCGTCTTTCACCAACGCCAAGTAAAACCGGAGCACGGAGCGGAAATGAGCGCGACTTCCAAATGGCTGGGCAGCGTGGATAGGGATGCGCGCAAACGCATGCTGCTGGGAATCGGCTCGTTTCTGCTGCCGTTGCTGGTCTGGTGTCTGGTCAGCTATGTGCCTTTCGTCTGGCATCCCAAGGTACACGTCATCGATCCCGGCGGCGTGGACTATTTCCAGGTCGACATGCTGGTCGACAAGGCCATGTTCGCGGATGAAGTCGCCAACATGGAACGCGAGCACCTGGCCGTTCCGACCGGAAAATCCGCCAACCCGATTTACCTGCCTGCGCCCGACCAGGTGGCGAAGGCCTTCTACAACGGCTTCGTCAATCCGCCCCAGAGCAGGGACGTGCCCTCGATGCCGGCCAGCCTGTGGCACAGCATCCAGATCATCTTCTGGGGCTTCCTGATCTCGTCGATCGTCGGCGTGCCGCTGGGCATCCTGTCCGGCACCTATACCCTGATGGGACGGCTGAGCGAGCCGTTCATCGAATTCTTCCGCTACCTGCCGGCGCCGGCCTTCGGCGCCCTGGCAGTGGCCATCCTCGGCATCTACGATGGTCCCAAGATTGCGATCATCGTCATCGGCACCCTGTTCCAGCAGGTGCTGATCATCGCCAACACCACCCGCAAGCTGGAGGTCACGCTCATCGAGGCCGCCCGCACGCTGGGTACGAAAAACGTGAAGCTGCTGAGCAAGGTCGTGGTGCCCGGCATCCTGCCTGATCTGTATCGCGACCAGCGCATCCTGCTTGGCTGGGCCTGGACCTATCTGATCGTCGCCGAGCTGATCGGCACCAGTTCCGGCATCACCTGGTTCATCACCCAGCAGGCCCGCTACCAGCATTTCGACAACGTCTACGCCGCCATCATGACCATCGGCATCATCGGTTTCGGCACCGACCTGATCCTGGCCCGGCTCGGCCGCCGACTGTTTCCCTGGGACCGCACCCAGGATCGCCGCTGAGGAATCCCGCCATGAATCCGAACAATCTGCCCAGCTACCTGGACCAGTCGGAAGCCGTGAAGGCGCGCTTCGACCGGATCAACCAGCGCGAAACCATCCTCGAGGTGCGCAAGCTCGGCAAGCGCTTCCTGTCGGCGCAGGGCGAGGTCGAGGCCTTGCGCGGCATCGACTTCAGCGTCCGCCGGCGCGAATTCGTCTGCGTCATCGGCCCCTCCGGCTGCGGCAAGTCGACCCTGATCCGCATCCTTGCCGGCCTCGAAAGCCACAGTGCCGGCGACGTGCTGCTGGACGGCAAACCGGTCACCGGTCCGGGACAGGATCGCGGCATGGTGTTCCAGGGCTATTCCCTGTTTCCCTGGCTGACGGTGAAGAAAAACGTGATGTTCGGGCCACAGATGAACGGTCGCGACAAGGATGAGGCCGAGCGCGATGCCTTGCTGTGGCTGGATCTGGTCGGCCTGACCAAGTTTGCCGACGCCTATCCGCATCAGCTGTCCGGCGGCATGCGCCAGCGCGTCGCCATCGCCCGCGCGCTGGTCAACCAGCCGCGCATCCTGCTCATGGACGAGCCCTTCGGCGCCCTCGATGCCCAGACCCGCTCCAAGATGCAGTCGCATTTGATCGATATCTGGAGAAACATCGACGTCACGGTGCTGTTCATCACGCACGACCTCGACGAGGCGATCTACCTGGCCGATCGCATCCTGGTGCTGAAAGCCCATCCCGGCGAAGTGCAGGAAGTGATCGAGGTGCCGGTGCCGCGTCCGCGTTCGCCGGGCCAGTTCAACACGCCGGAATTCCTGGCCACCAAGGCGCGCCTGGAAGAACTCATCCATCCCGAGCCGGAACCCTTGCCGGAAGACGAACAGGCGGTGAAGCCGCATCTGATCCGGCTGACCGACGTGGCCGACAACGTCGAGTAAACCATCATGAACTGGTCCGATCTCACCTGGTCCGAAATCCCCGACGTGCTGGCCCGCTGCGGCCACGCCGCCATGCTACCGGTGGGAGCCACCGAGCAGCACGGCCCGCATCTCGGGTGCGGCGTCGATTTCGTGATCGCCGAGCAACTCTGTGCCGCCGTCGCCGCGCAGACCGGCGTGCCCATGTTGCCCACGCTGCCTTATGGCTGTTCGCTCGGCCACAGCCGGCGCTGGCCCGGCACGCTCGCGCTGCAGCCGATCACGCTGATCCAGCTGGTCAAGGAGATCGGCGACTGGGCGGTTCACAGCGGCATTCGCCGCCTGTTCATCGTCAATGCGCATGTCACCAACGCCGCGCCGCTGCGCTGCGCCCTGGAGATGCTGCGCGCCGAGCACGACGACCTGATGGTCGCGGTGATCAATACCGCGACGCTCAGCGAACGCGTGCGCGAATTTCACAGCGCCGACGCCGCCGACTGGCACGCCAACGACGCCGAGGCGTCGATCATGCTGGCCATCGCCCCCGAGGGCGTGCGCCCCGACAAACTGGCCGAGGCAGACGACCCGGACCGCACCTGTGGCTGCGTCTTCGCCCACCCGGTCAACCGCACCAGTCTGAACGGCGTCACCGGCACGCCGAGCCTGGCCACCGTGGAGAAAGGCCGGCGCTGGTTCGACTGGCTGGTGACCGACCTCGCCGCACTGGTTCTCAGCGGCAGCGTCGAAGCGCCGCCGCTCGACCACTCCTATTTCGGGGACGCCGTCCCCGCCTCCACCACCCGATAGATTAAGGACGCATCATGAATACGCTCGACAACACCGCCGTGCTGGAAAAACAGAGTACCCACGCGCACCCTTCGGCCGAGACGACGGCGCAACTGCAGCGCGAGCTGACCGACAAGGGCGTGAAATACTGCATCGGCGCCTACGTCGACATCCACGGCGTGCCCAAGGCCAAGGTCGTGCCCATCGGCCATCTTGGCCAGATGGCCAAGGGGTCCGAGCGTTACACCGGCTACGCGCTGGACGGCCTCGGCCAGGCACCCAACGACGACGAGCTGACCTCGGTACCCGATCTTGATCGCGCCATCCAACTGCCGTGGGAACCGAAGATCGCCTGGATCCCGGCCGACAACCACTTCCAGGGCAAGCCCTACGCGCTGAACACCCGCGTCGCGCTGAAGAACCAGTTGGCCGAGGCGGCCAAGCTCGGTTACGGCATGAATCTCGGCATCGAGTGCGAGATCTTCCTGCTCAAACAGAACGACGATGGCAGCCTGTCGGTGCCGGTCGCCGACGACAAGCTCACCAAGCCTTGCTACGACGTGCGCGGCTTCGTCGACAATTTTTCCTGGCTGGACAAGGTGGCCACGACCATCGACGAACTGGGCTGGGACCTGTATTCCTTCGACCACGAGGACGCCAACGGCCAGTTCGAGTTTGACTTCAACTACGCCGACGCCCTGACCACCTGCGACCGGCTGACCTTCTTCCGCTTCATGGCCAAGCACTATGCCAAGGAGGAAGGCCTGCTCGCCACCATGATGCCCAAGCCCTTCGCCGACAAGACCGGCAACGGTGCCCATTTCAACATGTCGATCTACGACCTGGAGACGGGCAAGAACCTGTTCGCCTGCGCGCCCGAGGACGACCCGCACGGCATCGGCCTGACCTCGCTCGGCTACAGCTTCGTCGCCGGCATCCTCAAGCATGGTCGCGCGCTGTGCGCCGTGTTCGCGCCCACCGTGAACAGCTACAAGCGCCTGGTGCGGCGCGGCGCCATGAGCTATTTTTCCTGGGCGCCGGTGTTCAATTCCTGGGGCTCCAACAACCGCACCAACTCGGTGCGCATCCCGGCCGGCGGCGGCCGTTGCGAATCGCGCAACGCCGACGGCGCGGTCAACCCCTACCTCGCTGCAACGCTGGTCCTGGCTGCCGGCCTCGAAGGCATCCGCGAGGGGCTGAACCCGGGCAATCCGAACGAGGACAACCTGTACGCCATCGGCGACGACGAGCGCCGCGCGCGCGGCATCGAGTTCCTGCCCCAGACCCTGCAGGAGGCGGTCGCCGCCTTCGCCGCCGACCCGCTGGTCGAGGCCACCCTGGGCCGCGAACTGCGCGACGAATTCGTCCGCTACAAGACCGAGGAATGGGAGGCCTACCACCTCGCCGTCAGCAAGTGGGAAGTCGAACGCTACAGCTACATGTTCTGACAGGTAGGGACGAATCGACCATGACGACGAAAAACGGAAGCGAAAAAGTCTCCAGCCTGGTGAGCCGCATCAGCGTCTCGCTGCCTGCCGATCTGCTGACCGAACTGGATCGCATGGTCGAGAGCCGGGGCTACGACAGCCGTTCGCGGGCCATCGGCGAAATGGTCAATTACCAGTTGGCCGAGCACAAGCGCAGCCTCGGCAACGAGGTCATGGCGGGCACGCTCACCCTGCTCTACAACCGTGCCACCCGTGGCCTGCAAGGACGACTGGCGGACATCCAGTACCACCACGTCGCCGAGGTCATCAGTTCCTTGCACGTGCACCTGAACGAGGACCAGATGCTGGAGGTGATCCTGGTCCAGGGGCCGGCCGCCAAGCTCCAGGCCATCACCCATGAAATGCTTGCCCAGCGCGGCGTCATCACCGGCCGGCTGCAACTGCTGGCGGCGGTCATCCCACCCCTGCATGCGCCGGCTGCCAGCTGAAAAAGTAAACGCCGGCAATCAATTTATCGACTGGATTTCACATGGCACAACATCTCAACCCCATCCCGCCCGATCTGTTCCTGTGGGAAGAAGCCTTACCCGGCGGTTGCCACTGGTCGGGCATCCTTCGCCGCGGCAACGCGCTCCGGCTCACCGACCTGAGCGGCCGCGCCAACGTGTCGGCACTGTTCTACAACGCCGAGGAGAAGCTCGAGCGCTACAACATGCCGGACACCCTGAAGGCGCAGCACACCGTGCACCTCACCACGGACCACGCGCTCTACTCCGACATGGGGCATGTCCTGTGTTCGGTCATCAACGACAGCTGCGGTTGGCACGACACGGTATGCGGCGTATCCAACGCCGAGATGGTGAAGGCGAAGTACGGCGAGGCGACTTATCAGACCCACCGTAACGCCATGTACCGCAATGGCCGCGACGGCCTCCTGATCGAACTCGGTAAATGGGGGCTGGGCAAGCGCGACGTGGTGCCGAACGCCAATTTCTTCAGCAAGGTCGCCGCCGACGAGGCCGGCCGGCTGCATTTCGACGAATCGAATTCGCATCCGGGTGCCACCCTTGATCTACGCTTCGAGATGAACGTGCTGGTCGTGTTGTCCGCTGCACCGCATCCGCTCGATTCGCGTCCCGACTATGCGCCCGGCGACGTCATGCTGACCGCGTGGAAGGCCGGCGCGCCCGCTGCCGACGACGTCTGCCGCAACAGCTGCGCGGAAAACCAGCGTGGCTTCTATCAAACCGAAATCCTGTTCCGTTGAGGTGACATCATGAGTTCATTCAAGCTCGTCGAAAGCGCCTTCGATCCCAAGACTGCCGTCGTCGACGCGGTCGTCGATGCCGGCGATCCATGGATCCACGAAATCAGGAAGGGCCAGGTCTTCCGCATCCTCGACCTTGAAGGCAACCAGGCGGTCGACACGCTGTTCTTCAATGCGCGCGACCCCGAGGAACGCTACAGCGCCGCCGACACCGTGCGTGCGCAAGGTGCGCTCTACCTCACCGCCGGCACCCAGCTGATGTCGACCGAGGGCAGGGCGATGCTGACCATTACCGCCGACACCTGCGGCCGCCACGACACGCTGGGCGGCGCCTGCTCGTGCGAAAGCAACACCGTGCGCTACGCGCTGAACAAGCGGCCGATGCATTCCTGTCGCGACAGTTTCCTGCACGCGCTGGCGCACTACGATGGCGGCCTGACCAAGCGCGACATCACCAGCAACATCAACTTCTTCATGAACGTGCCGGTGACCCCTGAGGGCGGGCTGACCTTCGCCGACGGCGTGTCGGCACCTGGAAAATACGTAGAGATGCGTGCCGAGATGGACGTGCTTTGCCTGATCTCCAACTGCCCGCAGCTCAACAATCCGTGCAACGCCTACAACCCGACTCCGGTTCGGGTGCTGATCTGGGACGTGCCGATCTGATCCTATAAGCAAAGCCCGGTTCCAGCCCGGGCAGCCCTTCGACAAGCTCAGGGCGAACGGACTTGAAATGAGCAGGGGATCCGGGTTTAACGATCCACGGCGGGACGGCCCGCCGCGCAGAATCAAAGCGGGACGACCCGCAAGGAAGCACACCATGTTCGACAAGGTTCTCATCGCCAACCGCGGCGCCATCGCCTGCCGCATCATCCGCACGCTCCGCCGCATGGGGGTGAAATCGGTTGCCGTCTATTCCGAGGCGGACCGCCATTCGCTGCACGTGCGCCTTGCCGACGAAGCGGTGGAGATCGGCCCGGCACCGGCGGCACAGAGCTATCTGCGCGCCGACAAGATCCTCGACGCCGCCCAGGCCACCGGCGCCCAGGCCATTCACCCCGGCTACGGCTTCCTCTCCGAGAACCCTGGCTTCGCCGAGGACTGCGCCGCCGCCGGCATCGCCTTCATCGGGCCGAGCCCAGACCAGATGCGTGCCTTCGGCCTCAAGCACACCGCGCGCGATCTGGCTGAACACAACAAGGTGCCGTTGCTGCCCGGCTCGGGACTATTGAGCGACGCCGGCCACGCGCAGGCCGAAGCCGCGCGCATCGGCTACCCGGTCATGCTGAAGAGCACCGCCGGCGGCGGCGGCATCGGCATGCGCCTGATCTGGAGCGCCGACGAACTCGTCGAAGCCTTCCAGTCGGTCGAGCGGCTGGCGCGCGCCAATTTCAAGGAAGCCGGCATTTTTCTCGAGAAGTACGTCGAGCACGCGCGCCATATCGAGGTGCAGATCTTCGGCGACGGCCGTGGTCATGTCGTCGCGCTCGGCGAGCGCGACTGTTCGGTGCAGCGGCGCAACCAGAAGGTGATCGAGGAAACCCCCGCGCCCGGCCTCACCGACATCCAGCGCAGCAAGCTGCTCGCCACCGCCGTACGCCTCGGCCAGGCGGTCGGCTACCGTTCCGCCGGCACCGTCGAATTCGTCTACGACACGCAGAGCGGCGAATTCTATTTCCTCGAAGTGAACACGCGCCTGCAGGTCGAGCATGGCGTCACCGAGGAGGTCACCGGCGTCGACCTGGTCGAGTGGATGGTGAAGGAGGCCGCCGGCGAGCTCGATCTTGCCGGCTACAAAGCCGAGTCCCAAGGTGCATCGATGCAGGTGCGTCTCTATGCTGAAGACCCGGGCAAGGATTTCCAGCCCGCCGCCGGCGTGCTGACCGAAGCCGTCTTTTCGCCCGACGCCCGCATCGAGACCTGGGTCGAGCGCGGCTCGGACGTGCCGCCGTTCTACGACCCCATGGTCGCGAAGATCATCGTCAAGGGCAGCGACCGCGCCGAAGCGCTGGAGAAGATGCAAGCGGTGCTGGCGGAGTCGCGTGTCGCGGGCATCGAGACCAACCTCGGTTATCTCGCTCAGATCGTGCGCGATTCGGTGTTCATGGAAGGGCGCCAGACCACGCGCTATCTCAATGCCTTCCACTACCGCCCGGCGACCATCGACGTCATCGAGCCCGGCGTGCAGTCGAGCATCCAGGGCTGGCCGGGCCGCACCGGCTACTGGGACGTCGGCGTGCCGCCGTCAGGGCCGATGGACGCGCTGGCGCTGCGGCTCGCCAACCGTCTGGCCGGCAATGCCGAGGGCGCGGCCGCGCTCGAACTCACCGTCGCCGGCCCCACGCTGCGCTTCAACTGCGACAGCGTGATCGCGCTGGCTGGCGCCGACATGAGTTCTGAACTCGACGGCCAGCAGCTGGCCAACTGGGCCGCGCATGCGGTCAAGGCCGGCTCTGTGCTCAAGCTCGGCGCGATCAAGAACAGCGGTTGTCGCACCTATCTCGCAGTACGTGGCGGATTCGACGTGCCGGATTACCTCGGCAGCAAGTCGACTTTCACCCTCGGCCAGTTCGGCGGCCACGCCGGTCGTACGCTGCGGGTCGGCGACGTGCTGCATGTCAAGGCGGTACAGGCGCCGAACATCGACAACGCATTGCCGGCCGCGCTGATTCCCGCCTACGGCCATGCTTGGGAAATCGGCGTGCTCTATGGCCCGCACGGCGCGCCGGATTTTTTCACCGACGCCGACATCGACATGTTCCTCGAGACCGACTGGGAAGTGCACTACAACTCCAGCCGGACGGGGGTCAGATTGATCGGGCCGCGCCCCGAGTGGGCACGCAAGGACGGCGGCGAAGCCGGTCTGCATCCGTCCAACATCCACGACAACGCCTACGCCATCGGCGCGGTCGATTTCACCGGTGACATGCCGGTGATCCTCGGACCGGACGGCCCCTCGCTCGGCGGCTTCGTCTGCCCGGCCACCATCGTGCAGGCCGAGCTGTGGAAGATGGGCCAGCTGCGCCCCGGCGATACCGTGCGTTTCAAGCGTTTGTCGCAGGCACAGGCCGAGCGCCTGGAGGCCGAACAGGATGCCGCCATCGCCAGCTTCGCCGCGCCCGCCGCCCCCGCACTCGTTGTCGAGAAGGGACCGCTCGCCGAGCCGGTGCTGCACCGCACGCCGGACACCGACCACCCCGTCGCCGTCGTCTATCGCCGCGCCGGCGACAAATACCTGCTGGTCGAATACGGCCCGCTGGTGCTCGACCTCAACCTGCGCTTCCGCGTGCATGCACTGATGACGAAGCTGCAGGCCGACGCCGTGCCGGGCATCCTCGATCTCACCCCCGGCATCCGCTCGCTGCAGGTGCACTACGACTCGCGCGTGCTGTCACTGTCGAAACTCATGGACCTGTTGCTGGCCGCGGAAAAGGTACTGCCCGCCATCGAGGACATGCAGGTGCCGACCCGCGTCGTGCACATTCCGTTGTCGTGGGACGACGCCGCCACCAAGTTGGCCATCGAGAAATACATGCAGTCGGTGCGCAAGGACGCGCCCTGGTGCCCGAGCAACATCGAGTTCATCCGCCGCATCAACGGGCTCGACAGCATCGAGGAAGTGAAGCGCATCGTCTTCGACGCCAGCTACCTGGTGATGGGCCTCGGTGACGTCTACCTCGGCGCGCCGGTGGCGACGCCGGTCGATCCGCGTCATCGCCTCGTCACCACCAAGTACAACCCCGCGCGCACCTGGACTCCGGAAAATGCCGTCGGCATCGGCGGCGCCTACATGTGCGTCTACGGCATGGAAGGCCCCGGCGGCTACCAGTTCGTCGGCCGCACGCTGCAGATGTGGAACCGCTGGCGCCAGACGGCCAGCTTCACCGACGGCAAGCCGTGGCTGCTGCGCTTCTTCGACCAGGTGCGCTTCTTCCCGGTGAGCGCGGACGAGCTGCTGAAAATCCGCGAGGATTTCCCGCTCGGCCGCTACCAGTTGAAGATCGAGGAAACCACGTTCAGCCTGCGCGAGTACAACACCTTCCTCGCCGACAACAGCGCGTCCATCACTGCGTTCAAGACGCAGCAGCAGGCCTCGTTCGACGCCGAGCGCGAACGCTGGCGCGAAAGCGGCCAGGCCGACTATGCCAGCGACCTGACCGTGGCCGAAGCCGCTCCCGACAGCGAACTCGACCTGCCCGAAAACGGCCGTGCACTCGCCAGCCACGTCGCCGGCAACGTGTGGAAAGTCGAAGTGGAAGCCGGTGCCGAGGTGAAGCAGGGCGACACCCTCGTCATCGTCGAATCGATGAAGATGGAGTTCGCGGTGCTGGCGCCGTGCGACGGCCGGATACATAAAGTTTTCTGCCGCGAAGGCGGGCAGGTGAGCGCCGGGCAGGACCTGCTGGTTCTGGTGAGCGAGTGAGGCGCGTATGAACCTTTCGCTCGATATCGCCAGCCTGCGTCAGCGCTACCAGTCCGGCGCACTTACGCCGCTTCAACTGATGGAAGACTTGCTTGCCCGTCTGGCGGGCGAGGACAGCCATCACATCTGGATCAGCCGCCTCGACGCCGCCGCCCTGCGTGCTTACGCGAGAAACCTCGAAGGCAGGGACATCGCGAGCCTGCCGCTCTACGGCATCCCGTTCGCCATCAAGGACAACATCGACCTTGCCGGCCTGCCCACCACCGCGGCCTGTCCCGAGTTTGCCTACACGCCGGAACGCAGCGCCACGGTCGTGCAGCGCCTCATCGACGCTGGTGCCATCCCGATCGGGAAAACCAACCTCGACCAGTTCGCCACCGGGCTGAACGGCACCCGCTCGCCCTACGGCGCCTGCCGCAACGCCTTCGACCCGACGTACATTTCCGGCGGTTCCAGTTCCGGTTCGGCCGTGGCGGTGGCACTGGGACTGGCGAGTTTCTCGCTCGGCACCGACACGGCCGGTTCCGGCCGCGTGCCCGCTGCGTTCAACCATCTGGTCGGCCACAAGCCGAGCTGCGGTGCGCTCTCCACGCGCGGCGTGGTGCCCGCCTGCCGCTCGCTCGATGCGGTGTCGATCTTTGCACTCACCGCCGAGGATGCCGAGCGCGTGCTGGCGGTTGCCGCCGGTTTCGATGCCGACGACGAATACTCGCGCCCGCTGGCACCATACGGCTTCGACTTCGGCCGTGCAGCGGGTTTCCGTTTTGGCGTACCCCTGCAAAAAGACCTGCAATTCTTCGGCAACGCCGACGCGAAACGGTTGTTCGACGAGTCCGTGGAAAGACTGAAATCGCTCGGCGGAACAGCGGTCGAGATCGACCTCGGCCCCTTCCTCGACACCGCGCGTCTGCTCTACGGCGGCCCCTGGGTGGCCGAGCGCTACCTCGCCATCCGCGATTTCTTCGACGCGCAACCGGACACGGTTTTTCCACCCGTGCGCGAGATCATCGCCGGCGGCCGCGACATCAGTGCCGCCGACACCTTCGCCCATCTCTACGCATTGCGTGCACTCAAGCGGACGTGCGATGCGGTGTGGAACGACATCGACGTGATGCTCACCCCCACTGCCGGCACGATCTATCGCGTGGACGAGATGGAAGCCGACCCCATCCGCCTCAATTCCAGTCTCGGCTATTACACCAACTTCATGAACCTGCTCGATCTCGCCGCCACCGCCGTGCCGGCCGGATTCCAGCCCAACGGCCTGCCGTTCGGCGTCACCCTCATTGCGCCGCCGCATCAGGACGGCCCGCTGCTGCATCTGGCGTCGCGCATGCAGCAGGCGCTCGGTGGCAAGCTCGGCGCAACCGATCATGCGCTGCCGCCTGCCGAACCGTTGAGCCTGCTGCCGGATGGCCAGGTGCGGCTGGCCGTCGTCGGCGCCCACCTGAGCGGCCTGCCCTTGAATGTCCAGCTCATCGGACGCAACGCACGCCTGGTGAGCGCCACGCAGACCGCTGCCAAATACAGCTTCTATGCCCTGCCCGACGGCAAGCGCCCCGGACTTGTCCAGGTACAGGAAGGCGGTGCCGCCATCGCCTGCGAAGTCTGGGAAATGCCCGCCAGCCAGTTCGGCTCCTTCGTCGACGGCATCCCCGCGCCGCTGGGCATCGGCAAGCTTGAACTGGCCGATGGATCGATGGTGAATGGATTCATCTGCGAAGGCATCGGCATGACCGATGCGCGGGACATTACGGAATACGGCGGATGGCGGGCTTGGCTGGCGGCGAGGGGGAACGACTTCTAACGGCTCGAAGCGGAAGTTCATGTACTAGCCGGGACCGGCTGTTCCTCGGCGAGGCTGTGTGGAAACTCCCCTCAAATTTCCTAAACTGATCGCAGTTGTATCAGCGAGGGAAATGCGGCATGAAGCGATTCATCGAAGGCGAATCCCGTAGCCAGATCACCCTGCTACCTGAGTCTCTCGACGACT
>JBDRCF010000012.1:0-116608 GCA_043821985.1 Pseudomonadota bacterium | reverse complement strand
TCGTCGAGAGACTCAGGTAGCAGGGTGATCTGGCTACGGGATTCGCCTTCGATGAATCGCTTCATGCCGCATTTCCCTCGCTGATACAACTGCGATCAGTTTAGGAAATTTGAGGGGAGTTTCCACACAGCCTCCGGCCGTAGCAGTCCTTAGACTCAGGTGCCGTTGCATTCAGCTATTTGCCACAAGCGGCAGTTCAACATGAACCTGCCATCAGCCGTTTTGTGACAGCAAGCAGACCGATTACTGCTTCGAGGTCATTTTGTCTGAACTTAATTCGACTTCTCACGAACACGCTGATTGAACCTTGCCACGTCGATGATGGCACGACGATGGATTCCCTCGCCAATCAGTCCTGCGTCATCTCGGCAGGACACACGGAACAATAGCGACTTGCCTTTGGCCTCAATCAGTTCGACCTCTGCGGTGATGCTCATGCCAACAGGCGTGGCAGCGACGTGACTTACATCGACATGGGTTCCGACTGTTCCCTGCCCCGAGGCCAGGTGGGGGCGTAATCCCATGATGCAGGTTTCCTCGATGAATGCGATCATCATTGCAGTAGCCAGAACTGGCGGCATGTCTTTGAAACCTGGCCAAGTTGTATCGACCTCTGGGACGGTGTGGCGGACCTCAACCCTTAGCTTCTCGCTATGACACAAGCCCACCATAAGTTGCTTCGTTTCTTGCTGAATGTTCATTTCGTTCCTTTTTGTGGATGGAGCGGCAGTTTTCTCTTGGCCACTGTAAGGCGTGCCGAGAACCCCTTACTCTTAAGGGCCTCGGCTGTGTCTGTCAGCACTTGCCTGATTGGATAGCCAATTTCTTGTTCCAGAGATTCAATTGCCGCGAAAGTGGCAATCCAGTGCTGTTCGAGCTTCTTGACCAGTTTGCGGCCCAGTGGGGTAAGTCGAATACGACTCTTGCGGCCATCGTCCAAAGCCTCGCGGAGGATCAGACCGTCAGCCTCCATCAAGCCAATGGTTTGGCTGATGGCCCCCTGTGTCAGATGGCTACGTGCGGTGATGTCGGTTACCGTTTCGGCTCCTGCGTTCAATGCGCGCAATACGGGTGTGTAGCGGGGCCGATAGTTCAGGCTCATCTCGCGGTAATGCTCTTCCGCACCGAGTTCGACGAGTTCACCTACATAGCGGAGCAGTTCGCCTAGGCCGGGAGTTTCTTTTGGGTTCATGCGCCAGATTATACATTAGCGCTAATACATACAACGAACGCCGAGCTACATTGATAGAAACCAATGTCCGGAGTAGGCGCTTTAAACAGCCTTGGGATACCGTCTAGTGAGATGACCGCTCAGGGTAGGTAGTTGCCGTCCAGCGCTCGTCGCCTGAACGGCGGAAATGGCCGAGAACCCATCGCAGGATAGCCTCGCCCAAATGACCCCTCGATCGTTCTCCGGCCATAGGCAAAGCAGCATCACACATGCCGCCTCCTGGAATCCCATGATGCAAGTGGTCAGGACTGCGCGGCTTCCTGCAAAGCCTTCAGGCTCTCCTCGACGCCGGCCGCGTGGGTCAGTTCGGCGACGTTGTCCTTGGTGAAGAAGCCCTGGAACCCGCCGAAGCGCTGGACGTATTCGATGATGAGCGAGGAATACTCCGACGCGCTGGAGAAGATCTGCTTGAGCCCCTCCTCCTTCGAGCCGATGACGTCGAGCAGGAACGTCTGCCCGCAGTCGCGCAGGGACTTCACGACGTAATCGATGTTGGCGAGCGCGGCGGTCTCGCCGTCCTTCACCGCTACGGCAATGTGATGCAAGCGCGGTCCGAAGTTGCGGACGAAGGCCTCGGTGGGCGATTCCGTCAGCAGGTGATTCATGAAATACGGATGGTTCGCCGCCGTGAACACCTTGGCCGGGCATTCGAGTTCGTTGGCGTAATGCACGCTCTTGGTGACGTTGGTCGAGGAATTCTGGTCGGCGATGTCGTACGAGCCCCAGTAGTAGTAGCTCGACAGGGTCAGGTATTCGAGGATGGCGGCTTCGCGGTTCTGGCTGTAGATGCGGGTGGCCAGGTGGTCGATCGGCAGCAGCAGGTCGTCGATGCCCAGCTTCTTCTGCGTGCTCTTGGCCGCTTCGTAGGCCGCCTGCATGTCGTCGCGGATGCTGCTCCAGCCGAGCGAATACACGCGGATGTCGGACTCGGGCCGTTCCCAGTAGGCGACGATGTTGTGGGTGTAGGGGCTGGGCTTGACCACCGCCATGTTGCCCGGCAGTTCGAGCTTCCGGACCTGATCCTGGTTGAAGAAACGGATGTCGCGCGCCTTCTGCATGCCGACCACCGCATGCGGATCGGTGACGCGCAGCACTTCGCCCATGTAGCGCGAATTCGGCTTGACCGCCCCGATCGGATAGACCTCGTTGAGGCTGCGGAAGATGCCGCGCACGTTGGGGTCCTTCACTTCGCGCACCAGGATGTCGGGTGCGCCCATGTCGATGCGCAGGATGTGGGTGAAGTGCGCCTCGGATTCGAGCGTGACGAGATAATGGTACGGCGTCATCACGCACAGTTCGGCGACATAGGCGAGCGAGTGCGCGGGCTCGACGGTGATCATCAGCGCATCGATCTGACGGATGCAGTCGGTGAGTCCGATGCGGTCGCGCTCTTCCAGCAGGCGGCCGATATAGTCCTCGAATTCCGGCGAGTTCTTCTTGTCGCCGGCACGGGCGAAGCCGAGCGATGCGGTCATGGATCAAACCAGGCTGAACAGGGACTGCGCCATCTTTTGCGGATGCGCGGCGCGGAAGTAGGTCTGGCTGATGACCGTGTTCAGGTCGGCCAGCCGGGCCTGGATGTCGTCGCAGAATCCGTGCAGGCCGTTGGCTGCAAGCGCACGGTAATCGGCCTGATCCACCCGATTCAGCATGCCCTGCAGATGGCGCATGGGCTCGACGCCCGGCAATTCGCCCAGGGCAAACTGGATTTCGTGCAGGCAGTGGCGCACGCTGCGCGGGAACTTCAAGTCGTTCAGCAGGAAGGCCAGCACCTTGTGGCCGCGCGCATGCACGCCGACGTACCGCCGGTACATCTGGTGGGCCGACAGGGCGTGCAGCACGCTCATCCAGACGAGGTCGTAATACTGGCCGTTCTGGTAGGGCAGGTTGATCGCATAGCTGACGTCGAGCACGCGCGTCGTCATGTCGGCGCGCTCCATGTTTCTCCCCAGCCGCATGAACTGGAAACCCTCGTCGCGGCTCATCGTTCCCGCAAGCAGGCCGACCACGGCCTGGCGGCGGCGGATGATTTCGGTCAGTACCTCGAAACGCGTGCGGCGGTCGAGCGCATGGCCGAGATGCGTGCTGGTATAGAGATACAGTTCGTTGACCCACTCCCACGATTCGCGCGGCAGCACCTCGCGGAAAGTGCGCGTGTTCTCGCGCGCATGGCGTATGCAGGTAAAGATCGACGAGGGATTGCGCTCGTCCTGGATGAGAAAGCTCATCACCGCCATTTCGCCCGCTTCGTCGTACAGCGTGTGAAAGGCCTCGTCCAGGCCTACCACCTTGAGCAGGTCCTCCCAGCCGAAGCTGGCGCCGCGCGGCATGTCCATCAGCATCATGGTGGTGGCATTGATCAACCGCGCCGTGTCCTCGGCACGCTCGAGGTAGCGTGCCATCCAGTACAGGTTTTCTCCGACTCGCGCCAGCATCAGCACACCCCCTGCACGATCCACGTGTCCTTGCTGCCGCCGCCCTGCGACGAGTTCACCACCAGCGAGCCGCGCCGCAAGGCGACACGCGTCAGCCCGCCATGCGTCACATAGAAATCCTTCGACTGCAGGATGAAGGGCCGCAGGTCGACGTGGCGCGGCTCGATCGCATCCTCGCACAGCGTCGGCACGGTGGACAGCGACAGGGTCGGCTGCGCCATGTAGTTGCGCGGATTCGCCCGGATCAGTTCGGCAAACCGCGCCCGCTCGTCCGGCGTCGACTTCGGCCCGACCAGCATGCCGTAGCCGCCCGATTCGTTCGCCGGCTTGACCACCAGCTTGTCCAGGTTCGCCAGCACATACTCGCAATCCGCCTCGTGCATGCACAGATAACTCGGCACGTTGGGCAGGATCGGCTCCTCGTCCAGGTAATAGCGGATCATCTGCGGCACGTAGGCGTACACCACCTTGTCGTCGGCCACGCCGGAACCGGGCGCGTTGGCGATGCCGACCTTGCCCTGCTTCCAGGCGCGCATCAGGCCCGGCACGCCGAGCACGGAATCGGCACGGAAGGCCTCGGGGTCGATGAATTCGTCGTCGATGCGACGGTAGATCACGTCGAGCCGGGTCAGGCCTTCGATCGTCTTCATGTAGACGCAGTCGTCGTCCAGCACCACCAGGTCGGGGCCTTCGACCAGGTGGGCACCCATCTGCTGCGCCAGATAGGAATGCTCGAAATAGGCCGAGTTGTAGATGCCCGGCGTGAGCACCGCGATTTCCGGACGCTCGCCTTCCCGGGGCGACAGGGCCGCCAGCATGTCATGGAGCTGCGCGGTGTAGTCGTCGACCGGCAGCACGTCGTAGCGCGCGAACAACTCGGGAAACAGCCGCTTCATCAACTGGCGGTTTTCCAGCATGTAGGACACGCCGGACGGCACGCGCAGATTGTCTTCCAGCACGTAGACGGTGCCGTCGCCGTCGCGTACCAGATCGGTTCCGCAGATGTGGGCCCATACGCCGAACGGCGGATTCGCCCCCACGCACGCGGCACGAAAATTCTTCGAGTCGGCCAGCACCTCGGCGGGAAAGACGCCATCCCGGACGATGTTGCGGTCGTGATAGATATCGTCGATGAAACGGTTGAGCGCGGCGAGACGCTGCTTCAACCCGGCCTCGATACGGTCCCATTCGGCCTTTTCGATGATGCGCGGCACCACGTCGAAGGGCCAGGTTCGATCGATGTTGCCCGCCTCGGAATACACGGTGAACGTGATGCCCGCCGCCATGATCGCCGCATCCACCGCCCGGTGGCGCGCCTCGAGCTCTTCGGGCGCCAGCCCGGCGAAGAAATCGCACAGTTCGCCGGCACCGCTGCGCGGTTTGCCCGGCGCCTCCAGCAACTCGTCAAACCCGCCCATCAGCGGGTAGTGCCCACAATCGATCTTCATTTCGGCCTCCGTTCAGCGCACCGCTGGATTGCTGTGATGTGCCGGCATACGGTCTATTCATAGCACCCTCTGTGCCAATCCCGACAAACCCATTCGGATCAAAGGCTTCCCAAGAAAAACCCAGCCTGGAGCCGGCAGCCGTGTCCGCCAATGGAGCATCTCCGCCGCAACCCGCACCAGCCTGGTGCAGGCCGCGCGGCCTCCCGCACGTCCCGTCACCTGCATGGCGCGGTTGCCCCGCCATGCAGGTGCGGCTAGACTCTCGGCGTTGCTTTCGATTGTCCTTTCGTGAACCCCATCCGCCCTGCCCGCCATGCCGCGCCGACGTGAGCCCCGCCCCGCGCCCGCGCTGGAACTGAAGACCACGCGGCTCGCCGGGATACAAGTCATCCTCAACAGCGCCGAGCACGCCGCGCTGGACACCCATCTCTCCACGCTGTTTGCCGCGACGCCGGATTTCTTCGGCGGCGAGGCGGCGGTATTCGAATGCGGACGCCTGCCGGCCGACGCCCCTTCGCCCGACTGGGCGTGGCTGGCACGGGAACTGAAAAGCCGGGGACTGAACCCGTTCGCGGTGCAGAACGCATCCGCCGAACTGGCCGCCGCCGCCCAACAGGCCGGGCTGCTGGTCCTGAACGATGTCGCGCCGGCCCCCGCCGCAGCCGAACCGGAACCCGTGCCCGAACCCGAAGCGGTGCCGGCACCGGAACCTGCGCCGTCTGCCACCGCTCCCACCCGCATCATCGACAAGCCGCTACGTTCGGGCCAGCGGGTGTATGCGGCGGGCGGCGACATCGTGGTGCTCGCTGCGGTCAATCCCGGCGCGGAAGTCATCGCCGACGGCAGCATCCATGTGTATGCGCCGCTCAAGGGCCGCGCGCTCGCCGGTGCGCGCGGCGATACCTCGGCACGGATCTTCACCACGCACCTCGAGGCCGAACTGGTCTCGATCGCCGGCGTCTATCGCACCTTCGACGCCGCCCCGGATGCCGCCGTGGCGCGCAAACCGGCACAAATCCGGCTGGCCGATGCCAGCCAGATCGTCATCGAACCTCTCTAACTCCATGCAAAAAGAAGGAAGCTCCGTGACCACCATCATCACTGTCACCTCCGGCAAGGGCGGCGTCGGCAAGACCACCACCAGCGCCTCGATCGCCAGCGGCCTGGCACTACGCGGTTTCAAGACGGCCGTGATCGATTTCGACGTCGGCCTCAGGAACCTCGACCTCATCATGGGCTGCGAACGCCGCGTGGTGTACGACTTCGTCAACGTCATCCAGGGCGACGCCAACCTCCACCAGGCGCTGATCAAGGACAAGCACTGCGACAACCTGTTCGTGCTGCCCGCCTCGCAGACGCGCGACAAGGACGCGCTCACCGAGGAAGGCGTGGAGAAGGTGCTGAAGGAGCTGGAACACCAGGGCTTCGACTACATCGTCTGCGACTCGCCTGCCGGCATCGAGCACGGCGCGGTGATGGCGCTGACCTTCGCCGACGAGGCGATCGTCGTCACCAACCCGGAAGTCTCGTCGGTACGCGACTCCGACCGCATCCTCGGCATCATCCAGTCGAAAAGCCGCCGCGCCATCGAAGGCCGCGAGCCGGTGAAGGAGCATCTGCTGGTCACGCGCTATTCGCCGAAACGCGCGCACGAAGGCGAAATGCTGACCTATACCGACATCCAGGAACTGCTGCGGATTCCGCTGCTGGGCGTCATTCCCGAATCCGAGGCCGTGCTGCAGGCCTCCAACCAGGGCATCCCGGCGATTCACCAGAAAGCCACGCCGGTCGCCGATGCCTATCAGGATGCGATCGGCCGTTTTCTCGGCGAAGAACACCCGCTGCGTTTCGTCGAGTACGAAAAACCGGGCCTGATCAAGCGTCTGTTCGGAGGCAAGTGACATGTCCTGGCTCTCCCTCATTTTCGGCGAAAAGAAAGCCACCGCCTCGGTCGCCAAAGAGCGCCTGCAACTCATCATCGCGCACGAACGCGCCTGCGCGTCCGGCCCGGATTTCCTGCCTGAGCTGCAAAAGGATCTGGTTGCGGTGATTTCCAAGTATTTCCCGGTCAACCCCGACGACATCAAGGTCGGGCTCGAGAAGCAGGGCAACTACGAGGTGCTGGAAGTCAACATCGTGCTGCCCGAAGGGCGTTGAGCGCGACGCCCTAGCTTCGCGCCCCGCTCATATAACGTGACTCGGGCGCGGCGGCAGCTTCGGCCGCCGGGGATGGATCGCCCGAGCTTTGCGGTCTGGCCGCGAGCAGGCCGAACTTGTCACGCAGCGTCATCGCCAGCAAGACCAGCGCCTCGTCCGGCAGGTTCTCGACGAGGCTGAGCATGTCATCGGCGTAGCGTGCGTCGGCCGCCAGCTTCACCAGGTCGATCTCCGGCCCGCCTGCCTTGCGGGCGCCAAATTTCAGTTTCACCATCTCGTTCAGTGTTTCGCGATCCATACTCGGTCCTTGTCGACGGGTTCTGATTCATTGTTTGCAGGAAGCGGACGGCGGTTTTTCAAAAACCCGGGAACACATGAAGCGCTCCCTGCGCCGAACAGCCGCACTAGCCTTTGCAGCCTCCGTGCCAGACGGGACTGTGCTTTAGGATCAATGACTTGTCTTCAGAGCGCCGCAGGATCGGGCGGTGCGATGGCGGAAGACTGGGCGTGGAAACGGCCGCCCGCACTGGCGTGGTGCGGGCGGCCGTGCCTGGGCGGACGGGAGGGGGTCAGGCTGCGACGCGTTCGACGGCCGACAAGTCCAGCCAAACGCGACTGCCTTCGACCTTGATCGGAAACTCGCGGGCACAACCCTGATCGGGGGCCACCGCACAGCCGGAATCCAGCTCGAGGTTCCAGTTGTGCATCGGGCAGGCGACCTTCCTGCCGTGCACGATCCCCTGCGACAGCGGACCGCCCTTGTGCGGGCAGCGGTCCTCCAGCGCGAATATTTCATCGTCGGCGGTGCGGAACACGGCAATATCCAAACTGCCGTGGCGGACCACGCGTGCGCCGAGTTTGGGGATGTCGTTCACATCCAGGATGTCAGTCCAGTTATTCATCGTGTGCTTCCTTCATGCGGCGACGGTTTCGAATTCATGCTTGAGCTTGCCTTCCCTGGCGCGCTCGACCCAGGGATCGCGCTCGACCGACAGCGCGAACAGCAGACGCTCGTACAGCGCGCGCCGGTTGTCGGCATCGTCGAGGATTTTCTTTTTCACATAGTCGAGGCCGACGCGCTCGACGTAGTGAACGGTGCGGTCGAGGTAGCGTGCCTCTTCGCGGTACAGCTGCAGGAAGGCGCCGGAATACTCGATCACCTCCTCGGCCGTCTTCACCTTGACCAGGAACTGCGCGACCTCGGTCTTGATGCCGCCGTTGCCGGCCACGTAGATCTCCCAGCCTGAATCGACGCCGATGATGCCGACGTCCTTGATTGCGACCTCGGCGCAGTTCCTCGGGCAGCCGGACACGGCGAGCTTGACCTTGTGCGGCGCCCACATCTTGAAGAACACCTTCTCGAGGTCGATGCCCATCTGGGTCGAGTCCTGGGTGCCGAAGCGGCACCACTCGGAGCCGACGCAGGTCTTCACCGTGCGCAGCGCTTTCCCATACGCATGACCGGACGGCATGTCGAGGTCGGCCCACACCTTGGGCAGGTCTTCCTTCTTCACGCCCAAGAGATCGATGCGCTGGCCGCCGGTGACCTTGACCGTCGGGATGGCGTATTTCTCGGCGACGTCGGCGATGCGGCGCAACTCGGCCGGCGTGGTCTGCCCGCCCCACATGCGCGGGATCACCGAATAGCTGCCGTCGCGCTGGATGTTGGCGTGGGCGCGCTCATTGATGAAGCGCGACTGCGGATCGTCCTCGGCCTCGCCCGGCCAGGTCGAAATGAGGTAGTAGTTGAGCGCCGGGCGGCAGCTGGCGCAGCCGTTGGGGGTGCGCCATTCCATGAAGCTCATCACCTGCGGAATCGTCAGCAGCTTGTTCTCGCGGATCGCTTCGCGCACGGCTTCGTGAGTATGGTCGGTGCAGCCGCATACCGATTTGGTTTTCGGCGTCGCCGAATAGTCGCCGCCTGCGGTGACCGCGAGGATCTGCTCGACCAGGCCCGTACACGAACCGCACGAGGACGAGGCCTTGGTGTGCTTCCTCACGTCCTCCAGCGTGAACAGGCCCTTCTCGCGGATCGCCTTGACGATGTCGCCCTTGCACACACCGTTGCAGCCGCACACCTCCATGTCGTCGGTCATCGTCGCGGCCTTGTTGATGCCCTGGTGGCCGAGGTTGCCGCAGTGGTCCTGGCCGAACATCAGATGGTCGCGCAGCTCGGACACGTTCTTGCCGTCGCGCAGCAGCGAGAAATACCAGGCGCCGTCGACGGTGTCGCCGTACATCACGCCGCCGACCAGCTTGTCGTCCTTGAGGACGAGCTTCTTGTAGACGCCGCCGATGGGATCGGAATACAGGATGGATTCGGTGCCCTCGCCGCCGATGAAGTCGCCGGCCGAGAACAGATCGATGCCGGTGACCTTGAGCTTGGTCGACGTCACCGAACCCTGGTAGCGGCCGATGCCGTAGTGCGCCAGATGGTTGGCGGCGACCTTGGCCTGCTCGAACAGCGGCGCGACCAGGCCGTAGGCGATGCCGCGGTGCGCGGCGCACTCGCCGATGGAATACACGCGCGGGTCAAAGGTCTGCATCGTGTCGTTGACGACGATGCCGCGGTTGCAGTGCAGGCCGGCGGATTCGGCGAGCTCGGTGTTGGGGCGGATGCCGACCGCCATTACCACGAGGTCGGCGGGTACCTCGTCCCCATCCTTGAACTTGATCGCGGCCACGCGGCCCCCTTCGCCGGAAGGCGACGAATTAGAACAATCGCCCCTGACCAGTTCCGCCGTCTGCTTCTGCAGCAGGAACTTCATGCCCTTTTCTTCCAGGCTCTTCTGCAGCAGGCGCGCGGCGGGCTCGTCGAGCTGGCGCTCCATCAGCCACGGACCGATGTGCACGACGGTCACGTCCATGCCGCGCTTCATCAGGCCGTTGGCCGCTTCCAGCCCGAGCAGGCCGCCGCCGATGACGACGGCGTGGCGGTACTGGCTGGAGGCGCGGATCATCGCGTCGACGTCGGCGATGTCGCGGAAGCTGATCACGCCCGGCAGGTCGGCGCCCGGTACCGGCAGCATGAAGGGGTTGGAACCGGTGGCGAGCAGCAGGCGGTCATACTCGGCGCGGGTGCCGTCCTCGGCTTCCACGTAACGGGCCGAGCGGTCGATCTTCACCACCTTCTTGCCGAGATGCAGGTGGATGGCGTTGTCCGCGTACCAGTCGGTCGGATTGAGGATGATGTCGTCGACCGTCTGCTCGCCTGCGAGCACCGGCGACAGCAGGATACGGTTGTAGTTGGGGTGCGGCTCGGCGCCGAACACGGTGATGTCGTAGAGGTCGGGCGCCAGCTTCAGCAATTCTTCGAGGGTGCGCACCCCCGCCATGCCATTGCCGACCATGACCAGTTTCATTTTGGGACCGCGTCCCATGGGCGTACTCATATCCATATCACCACTCCAAACGGAAAACCAAAAGTGATGACCGAGATACGCCGTTGCATTCGGTCTGCTTGCTACAACACCTAGCAATCGTTGTGCCATGGTGCAGGTACCTGGCAGGCACCTTGTTTTTACTGGGTTTCAGAACCGCGTGTCAGCAACGCATTCAGAGACCGCGCACCATCGCGGTGCCAAACCTCACGTGATGCACCGCAATCATGCCGCCACCCGACCGAACCCATTGATCGCGGTGATGGCGCGCGCCTGGTTGAGGTCTTCGGTATACCCTGCCGCAAACAGGCAGACCGCCAGTTGATTGCGGATCGGCAACGGCAGCGGCAAGTGCTCATGCATGACCTGGTCGATCCATGTACCGGTTGCCCGCGCATCCATCCCGGGCAGATTCGCCAGCATGGCGGTAGCGGATTGCGCCTCGTACACGCGCTGTCCCTGCCCGTCCTGCACCAGCACCATGTCCGGCCGCTGCAACGGATCGGCAAACGCCTCGCCCTCGCAGCCCTGCAGCAGCAAGGCGTGTCCGCCCAGGGCTTCCAACACGGCACGTGTCGGCGCAACCTCCCCTTCCGAGATCACGGGTGTCACGCGTACCGAATGTTCTCCCAGTACGTCGGCCAGTGCCGCCAGCCGCGTCACCCAGCCGTCGATACCCAGCCGCGCGCGCAGGGCGAGCAGCGCGGCCAGGCCGGGACTCAACAGCGCCACTGGCGCGAAGGCGATGCCGTCATCCTGCAGCGCCGCATTGACCTGGGCCGCCGTACTGCAGGGCATGATGCCGAGCTCGCGCAGGACGTAAGCCGCGGCCGTCCCACCGCCGCCTTCGAGCACGCCGTGGATCAGCACCGGTATGCCGAAACTCCTCAACAGCAATGCGAGCAGCGGCGTGAGATGCGGCTGCGTACGCACGCCGTGATAGGTCGGCAGCACCACGGTACGGAATGGTCCTGTCGGTGCAACGAAATCCGGCAGGCGTTCGGCCAGCGCGGCATGCATGCCGAGCCAGGCGTCCAGTCCCGGATCGTGCTGGTTGAACGCAACCAGGAAAGCCGCCGTTTCCAGCTCCGGCACGCCGCCGTCGAGCAGGGCTGCGCCCAGTGCACGCGCATCGACAAAGCCCAGCCCTTCGCCGGCTTCGATCTGGCGGATCAGGGTCGCATAGCTCATGCCGCCGCCCGATTCCCGGCAAGCAGCCGTTTCAATTCCGGCACGCACGAGCCGCACTCGGTACCGCATTTCAGCGTGGCCTGCAGCGCGGCCAGGTCGGCGCCGGCCGTGATCGCGGCGACGATATCGGGCTCGGCCACGTTCAGGCAGTTACACACGATGCGGCCACGGCCGGCGCCGCCGGCCGGCGGGCGCGCCACCGGCGCCAGCATCCAGTTGCGCAGCGAGGCGGCATCGGTGCCGTCGACCACGACATCGCGCAGCCATTCGAAGGCGGCGGTTTCGCCGGTAAGCCGCGCGGCGACGACCTTGTTGGATTCGACGCGCACGCGTTTGGAAATGCCGCGCGGGCGGTCCTGGTAATGCATCACTGCAAGCGGATCGTCCAGCCCCAGCGCGGTATCGAGCGCCGCCAGCAGGGATTCCGGCAGCGCTTGCGTATGCGCCAGGCGCAGGGTCAGCACGTCGCGTTCGCGGCCCGCCAGCCCGGCGGCCGCGTAATCGCACGCGCGCAGCAGCGGCTGCACGGCATCGAGCAGCTTCGCGCCGTCGCCCACTGCCAGGGCGGCCATGCGCCAGGGCAGGTCGGCCTTCGTCACCTGCACGGCGGCATGCTTGAGTTCCGGCTGCTTCGACATCGCATCGAAAGTCGGCAGGGTCAGTGCATTGATCCCCAGCCCGCCCATGAAACGCGCGCCCCAATGCATCGGCAGGAAACACTGCCCGGGGCGCAGGCTGTCGCTGGCCTCGACCGCCACCACCACGTCGCCGCGACGGCTTTTTACGCGCACCAGGTCGCCTGGGTTCAAGCGGCGCAACTCCATGTCGCGCGGCGCCATCGACAACAGCGGCGTGTCGGCGTGGGCGAACAGACGCGCGACGCGGCCGGTGCGGCTCATCGCGTGCCACTGGTCGCGCAGGCGGCCGGTATTGAGGTGCAAGGGATAGCGCGCGTCGATCGCCTCGGCCACCGGACGATACGGTACGGCATGAAAGTGCGCCCGTCCGCTGGCGGTGGGATAGGCGCCGTCGGCATACAAGCGCGGCTGACCGGCGGACGCCCCCTCGGGAAACGGCCATTGCTGCGGCGCCTGGTCCAGCAGCGTATAGGACAGGCCCGTGATGTCGAGATCGCGGCCTCGCGTGGTCTCGCGATGTTCGTTGAACACGGCTTCGGCGCTGTCATAGGGGAACAGCCGCGCGCCCTCGCCCGGCACCAGCCGGCGCGCGAACGCGGTCACGATGGCCCAGTCGGCATGCGCCTCGCCCGGCGGCGGCACCGCCGCGTGCACGCGCGAAATGCAGCGTTCGGAATTGGTCATGGTGCCGTCCTGCTCACCCCAGCTGGCAGCCGGCAGCAGCACGTCGGCAAAGGCCACGGTCTCGGTGTCGGCAAACGCTTCCTGCAACACCACGCATTCGGCCGCCTGCAGGGCTTCCTGGACCCGATGCTGGTTGGGCAGCGATTGCGCGGGGTTGGTACAGGCGATCCAGATCGCCTTGATTTCGCCGCTGCGCACGGCTTCGAACATTTCCACCGCGGTCTTGCCCGGCGTCGCCGGCACCGCGTCCACCCCCCACAGGCGCGCAACCTCGGCACGGTGTCCGGGATCGGCAAGATCGCGGTGCGCGGACAGCAGATTGGCGAGCCCGCCGACCTCGCGTCCGCCCATCGCGTTGGGCTGGCCGGTGAGCGACAGCGGCGCGGCGCCCGGCTTGCCGATCTGGCCCGTGGCCAGGTGCAGGTTGATCAGCGCGGCGTTCTTGTCGACACCGCAGCTCGACTGGTTCAATCCCTGGCAATACAGCGACAGCGTCGGCCCGGCCGCGAACCAGCGCGCCGCCTGCACGATGTCGGCCGCCGCCACGCCGCAGATCGACGCCATTTTTTCCGGCGTGTAGTCGCGTACCTGGTCGCGCAACGCCTCCCAGCCTTCGGTGTGCGCCGCAATGGCGTCGCGGTCGATCAGCTCCTCCCACAGCATGACGTTGAGCATGGCGTGATACAGCGCGACGTCGGTGCCGGGAAGGATGGCGAGATGCAGGTCGGCCTCGGCCGCAGTGTCGGTGCGGCGCGGATCGACCACGATCAGCTTCAGGTCCGGGTTGGCCTTGCGCGCCGCCTCGATGCGGCGGAACAGGATCGGATGCGCATAGGCCGTGTTCGATCCGGCGATGAAAATCGTGCCTGCGTGATCGATGTCGTCGTAGCAGCCCGGCGGCGAATCGGCACCCAGCGTGACCTTGTAGCCCGCCACCGCGGACGACATGCACAGGCGCGAATTGGTGTCGACGTTGTTGGTGCCGATCAGCCCCTTGGCAAGCTTGTTGAAGACGTAGTACGCCTCGGTGGTGAGCTGGCCGGAAATATAGAACGCCACCGCATCGGGGCCATGTTCCCGGATGACCGCGCGGAATTTCTCGGCGACATGATCAAGCGCCACCCCCCAGTTCACGCGCCGGCGCGGCGCGCCCTTCTCGGTACGCAGTGCGGGATACAAGACACGTCCGCTCGCAGCCGTCGACAGGGCGAGCGTCGCGCCCTTGGTGCAGAGCTTGCCCCGGTTCACCGGGTGCGCGGGATCGCCGCGCACGCCGGTGATCTTCCCGGCGTCGGTTTCGACCAGCACCCCGCAGCCGGTGCCGCAATAACAGCAGACAGATGAAACGACAGACATGATGACTCCTTGCCCTGTCCGTCAGCAGGGTCTGTGCCAAGGCGGCACAGCGTAATGAATTCAATAGTTTGATGAAGTGCGGCAAGGCACGATGCGGGGGGTACGCTCAACCGCAGTGCATGAGTGGGGGGATGTGCTGCAAATTGGTGCGGCGGCCGACGGCCAGGAGAGGATGTTCAGGTTGAGGTGTCAGACCGTCTCTTGTTCGGCGAGGCTGCCGATGAAAATTTAGCCAACTACTTCCGCTATGCAATTCGTTACTGGACATCGGCCAGGAAATCTCATTGAACGGCAGCTTTCTGATTTCCCCTGTAGCAGGGGGCCCTGAACGGACAGTCGTGGCTTGCGTCTACAGCTTCGCTTATGAGGTGCGATAACGGACACTCGCCAACGGTTGCTCGATTTTCCTGAATCGGTCAACAGTGATCGCTCTCACCATTCTCCTCACGTAGGCAATGTGAGTTGGAACCGTGTAGATTGATCAGTGGATGCCACTGCGATTGAGCCGCCATGCGCCTCAACAATGGATTTGACAATGGCAAGCCCCAGCCCGGCGCCATCACCTTTGCGCTGACGCGAAGGATCGACGCGGTAGAAGCGGTCGAACAGTCTGGGAAGATGTTCGGCCGGGATTTCGGAGCCCGGGTTCTCGACGGTAACGATGGCTTTATCGCCGTGCATTGCCAGCGATACGCGCACGGTCTGGCCATGCGGGGTATGCCGAATGGCGTTCGACACGAGATTGCTGAGTGCACGCCGCAGCATCAGCCGGTCGCCAGGCACGGTAGCGGTGCCTGTCTGGGCCAGGGAAACACCGCGCTCCTCCGCCCAGGCTTCAAAGTAATCAAACAAGTCCTTCATTTCATTGGTCAGGCTAACGCTTTTCAGGCCCGGTTTGAGCAGGCCATTGTCAGCCTGGGCAAGATAGAGCATGTCACCAACCATCTGCGCCATGCGCTCATATTCCTCCAGACTGGAATACAGGACTTCCTTGTATTCGTCGTTGCCGCGTGCGCTGGAAAGCGCCACCTGGGTCTGAGTCATCAGGTTGGAAATGGGGGTGCGCAGTTCGTGCGCGATGTCGGATGAGAACGCGGAAAGCCGCCGGAAGGAATCGTCCAGACGGGCCAGCATGGTGTTGAAAGCGGTTGCGAGCGGCTTGAGTTCCGCCGGCAAACGGGCAGTCGGCAGGCGCTCCGACAGACGCTCGGCGGACATGCCCGCCACCATGTCGGTGACCTGACGCAAAGGGGAAAGTCCCAATCGGGTGACCACCCAGCCGAGACTGGCGGTAGTCAGCGCGGCCAAAGCGATGGCGAGCGCCAGCACTGAGCGGAATGTGTTCATGAAGAGCTCATGGTGCTCGATGTCCAGCGCCACAGCCACGGTGTAAGGCTTGCCACTGCCTGTCGTCATCGACACGGCCATGCCCCGGTAGCTCAACCCCGCTTGCTTCCACTGCCGCAAGGCGCCGGACGTACACCTTGCCGGTTGGGCCTGGCAGTCATTCACCAATGTTTGTGGAAACTCAGCCCCGGAGGTAGCAAACCAGACATCGCCCGTCGCATCCATGACCGCCACGGCGAGACCATGATGGCCGACCAGGGCGTCATCCAGTTGCCGGGGCAGAAGATTGAGATCCGCCTGGCTGTGGGTGTGCTCGAACAAATTCTCGATGAGTTCCAGCTTGCCGTTGAGCTCGTGCCGGTCCTCCTCCTCGAAATGGGCCTCCACCACTTGCGTCAGGAAATAACCCGTCGTCAGCAGGACCAGGGAAGCGGCCACCGCGAAAAGCAGGCTGATCCGGGCTGTCAGCGATAGGGTTTTCATGGGGCTAGTGTCGTGAATCAGAAATAGCGGAACAAAATGAAACGGATGGATTTTTTCGCAGGGCAAGGCGTGAGGAGGCGACATAGTTCGGTCTATGGCAACGACGAGCAACGTCGCCATGCGGAAAAAGACGCCGTTTTATGTTTCGATATTTCTGATTCACGACACCAGGTCTTGCGGAAAGGTTTCCAGCACGTAGCCCATCCCCCGCACCGTGTGGATGAGCCTGGATGCAAACCCCTCGTCGATCTTGAGCCGCAGCCGGCGCACCGCCACATCGATGACATTGGTGTCGGAGTCGAAATTCATGTCCCAGACCTGCGAGGCGATCAGGCTGCGCGGCAGCACTTCGCCCTTGCGGCGCAGAAACAGTTCCAGCAGGGCGAACTCCTTGGCGGTGAGGTCGATCTTGCGTCCTGCCCGCATGGCGCGGCGCCGCAGCAGGTCGAGTTCCAGATCGGCCACCTTGAGGACGGCGGATTCGAGTCCCGCATGGCCGCGGCGAACCAGGGAGCGCACCCGCGCCAGCAGCTCGGCAAAAGCAAAGGGTTTCACCAGATAATCGTCGGCCCCCAGTTCCAGTCCCTTGACCCTGTCCTCGACCTGGTCGCGCGCGGTCAGAAACAGCACCGGCATGTCGATGCCGGCCCGACGCACGCCTTCGAGCACCTGCCAGCCATTGATGCCGGGCAGCATCACATCCAGGATCATCAGGTCGTAGTGTCCCGCTTTGGCAAGTTCCAGTCCGTCCCAACCCTCGCGCGCCAGATCCGTGACGAAACCGGCTTCGGTCAGACCCTGCTTCAGGTAATCGCCCGTCTTGGGCTCGTCTTCGACGATCAGGATTTTCATGGTTGAAATATGAGACTGGATGGAAGCATCCTGCCACAGCTCGCCGCCGATGGAGATGCGCATGACAGATTTGTAATCACCTTGTCAGATTGGCGTTGGGCATGCGCCCGCAGGATGCGCTAAACGACTTAACCTGACATTCGAGAACATCATGCGTCGCGCCCTGTTGATTTTTGCCGGCTTGCTGCTCATGCAACCCGCTTGCGCAGTGAGCTTGCGCGCAGTGCTGGATCAAGCCTGGGCAACCAGCCCCCAAGCGCAAACCCTGGAGGCGAAGCGCGCGGAAAGCAAGGCCCAGACCGTCGCCGCCAACAGCCTGCTGCCAAGCGCACCCGCCGTCATTTTGCGTCATCGCGGCGACCAGTTGACCAACAATGACGGCCTCAACGAATGGGAAGCCGGCATCGCCTTGCCCATCTGGCTGCCCGGTCAGCGTGATGCGCGGCAGAGTCAGGCACGAGTCGGCAAGAGTGGCCTGGAAGCCAGTATTCGTGCGCTGCGCCTGAAACTGGTTGGAGAACTGCGCGAGGCGATCTGGCAAACGCGCCAGGCTCAAGCGCAAATCCAGTTCGACGAAGCACGCGCACTCACCGCGAAGAAACTGGCGGACGATGTCGCCAAGCGGGTTCGGGCAGGGGAATTGGCCAAGACCGATTTGAATCTGGCACAGAATGAATGGCGCACCGCCCAGGCAGCGGTTTTGCTAAGCCGTACCCAGCTACTCCATGCGCAGCAAGCCTATTCCACCCTTACCGGCATGGCAGTCTTGCCTGACGATATTGCGGAAAGCGCGCAGCCAAAGCCCTTGCCTGACGACCATCCGTTGCTGGAAGCGGCGCGCCAGGCGATCGCAACGGCGCAGGCGCAAGTGCGCTTGGCAAGCGAATCACGCCGCGACAACCCGGAACTTGGATTCAGCGTGCGCCAGGAGCGTGGCAGCCCGAACGACTCCTACGCCGGCTCCGTGGAAGTCAGCCTGCGCCTGCCCTTGTCCACGGATGCGCGCAACCTGCCACTCACCAGCGCCGCCCAAACCGCGCTTACCGATGCGCAGGGTCAATACAAGCGCACCCGGCTCACGCTGGAATTCCAGCTCCAGCAGGCGGAACAAGCCCTGCAAGCCGCAGATCAACTGCTGGAATTGGCGCATCAACAGCGTGCCGCAGCGCAGGAAAATCTCGGGCTGATCCAGAAATCCTTCGATCTCGGCGAAACCGATCTGTTCACCTTGCTGCGCGCCCGTGCGTCCGCGTTTGAAGCCGGACAGGCTTGCATGCAACAAGAAATCGCGCTGGCGCTGGCACACGGCCGCCTCAACCAAGCTCAGGGAATATTGCCGTGACGACACTCAAAAAAATGGCGCTTCATTTGCCATGGATACTGGCTTTGCTGATGCCACGCTGCGTCCTGGCCCACGGCGGCGAAGACCATGGCGACGAGGCGCGTGCGCCAGTCAACCTGTCCGCGCCCGGGCCGCAGCTGGAATTGAAGTCGCCCGAGGTGGAACTGCTGGGCATGGTCCGGGACGGCAGGCTCACTGCCTATGCCGACCGCTACGCCACCAACGAACCCATCCTCAACGCGAAAATCGAGCTGGAAAGCACCAACGGCAACGGGCACAAGCTTCAGCTGCGGCCGGTGCAAGACGGCAGTTACACGGCCGCCGCGGACTGGCTGAAGCAGCCCGGCACGTATGAAGTGGTGGTGAGCGTGGAAGCCGCCGGTGTGGAAGATTTGCTGATCGGCCGCTTGCAAATACCCGGACTGAAACCTGGCGAAGCCCGCGGGCACGCCTGGCTCGACTACGGGAAATGGGCGGTGGGCGGCATGACAGGCGTTATCGCACTACTTGTTCTGTTCAAATTCATCCGCCGCCGCAAGGGCGCGGCGGCAAGCCTGGCCTTGCCTGTACTGGTGGCCGTGCTGCTCGGCGGGCACAGCCATCCAGGCTTCGCCCACGGCGACGAGGATCACGGCGACCCGCCCAAAGCCGCACCCGCTGCTACTGCGGTGAACGTCATGCCAGCCGCTGCGCAGCGTGCGCCTGTGCGTTTGCCCGACGGCAGCGTTGTCATGCCCAAGCCTGCGCAGCGGCTGCTCGGCATCCGCACCGTGTTGGGCGAGCCGCGCGACATCGCCCGGACCGTGACGCTCAACGGCCAGATCAGTGCCGACCCGAATTTCAGCGGACGCGTGCAATCCAGCCAGGCCGGGCGCATAGCCGCGCCCGCCGGCGGCTTTCCCGCTTTGGGGATGAAGGTAGGAAAAAGGCAAATCCTGGCCTGGATCGAACCTGCCGCCAGCAGCATCGACACGGGTAACCAGCAGGCGCAACTGGCCGAGTTGAGCAGCCGCCTCGGCCTCGCCGAAACGCGCGCGCAGCGGCTGGAACAACTGGCGGGCAGCCTGCCGCAAAAAGAGATCGACGCGGCGCGGGCCGAAGCAATCAGCCTCAAGGCGCGCAAGGCGGCGGTGGCGGCCAGCCTGTTCCAGCGCGAAGCCCTGCGCGCGCCGGTTGCCGGTGTGGTGAGCCAGTCCAGCGTGGTCGCGGGACAGGTGGTGGATGCCCGGGAAATCCTGTTTGAAGTGATCGATCCATCCCGGCTGCGGGTGGAGGCCGTTGCCTACGACACTGCGCTATCCGGGCAGGTGGCGGGCGCTTCCGGCCTGACCGCTGGCAACCAGCCGTTGCGGCTGGCGTTCATCGGCCAGAGTTACCAGCTGCGCGAACAGGCCTTGCCGATGCAGTTCGGCATTCAGGCGCCGGTGCCCGCATTGAGCGTGGGCCAGCCGGTGCAGGTGTTCGTGCAAACCCGGCAGACCCTCCGTGGCATTGCCGTGCCGCAAGGCAGCGTCACGAAAAACAGCAGCGGGGAAACCATGGTATGGGTGCACGCCGCCGCCGAACGCTTCGTGCCGCAAAAAGTGAAAGTGCAGCCGCTGGATGCCCATACGGTCGCGGTGCTGGAAGGACTGCATGACGGCGACCGGGTGGTGACGCAGGGCGCGGCACTGCTTACCCAGATCCGCTAGCAGACGCCATGTTTAAAGCCATTATTCAATCCAGCCTGAACCAGCGCCTGTTTGTCGTTGCAGCGTCGCTCCTGCTGCTGGTGTACGGCCTGCTCAGCCTGAACCAGCTGCCGGTGGATGTGTTCCCCGATCTCAACAAACCCACCGTGACGCTGATGACCGAGGCCGCCGGCATGGCGCCGGAAGAAGTGGAGCAGCTCATTAGCTTCCCCATCGAGACGGCGATGAACGGGCTGCCGGGGGTGACGCGGGTGCGCTCGGTTTCCGGCATCGGATTGTCGGTCGTGTACGTGGAGTTCGACTGGGGTACCGATATCTACCGCAACCGCCAGCAGATCGCCGAACGCTTGTCTCTGGTCAAGGAGCAGATACCCGCCGGCATCACGCCGCAAATGGGGCCGATCAGTTCCATCATGGGCGAGATCATGCTGATCGCGATGACCGCCGACCCCGCCAAGGCGAATCCGATGCAGGCGCGCGAACTGGCGGACTGGGTGGTGCGCCCTCGCCTGCTGACGATTGCCGGCGTGTCGCAGGTGATCCCCATCGGCGGCGAAGTGAAGCAATACCGGGTCACTCCCGATTCAGCCAACATGGGCAGACTGGGCATCACGCTGGAGCAGATGGAAGCCACGCTCAAAGGCTTCGCCACCAATACCAGCGGCGGCTTCCTGGAATCGCTGGCGCAGGAATACCTGATCCGCAATATCGGGCGCACCACCAGGCTGGAAGACTTGCAGGATCTGGTGGTCGGCTACCGCGACGCTCAGCCCATCCTGCTCAGGCAGGTCGCCCGGGTGGAATTCGCCGCCCGCCTGAAGCGCGGCGACGCGAGCTTCATGGGCAAACCCGCGGTGATCCTGTCGGTGCAGAAGCAGCCAGGCGCGGACACGGTCAAGCTCACGCGCGAAATCGAGGCGGCGCTCGCCGAACTGAACCGGAGCATGCCCGCCGGCATCGCAACAAAAGACATCCTGTTCAAGCAGGCCCACTTCATCGAAAGCTCGGTGGGCAACGTGGAGGAAGCCTTGCGCGACGGCGCCATCATGGTGGCTGTGGTGCTGTTCCTGTTCCTGCTCAATTTCCGCACCACGTTCATCTCGCTCACCGCGATCCCGGTTTCCATCCTGATCACGGTGCTGGTGTTCAAATACTTCGGGCTGTCCATCAACACCATGACGCTGGGGGGACTGGCCATCGCCATCGGTGAGCTGGTCGACGACGCGGTGGTGGGGGTGGAAAACGTATTTCGGCGTCTGAAGCAGAATCGGGCGGCAGGCGACAAGGCCTCCGTGCTGCAGGTGATCGCCGCCGCCACGCTGGAAGTGCGCTCCGCCATCGTCTATGCCACGCTCATCATCGTGCTGGTGTTCGTTCCACTGTTCGTCCTGTCCGGCATCGAGGGCAAGCTGTTCGCGCCGCTGGGCGTCGCCTACATCGTCTCCATTCTCGCCAGCATGCTGGTGTCGGTGACGCTGACGCCAGTGCTGTGCTATTACCTGCTGCCGAAAATGAAACGGCTGGAGCACGGCGACAGCCCACTGGTGAAAAAACTCAAGCAATGGGATACGGGTCTGCTGCAATGGTCGTTCGACCACAGCAGGCTGGTGCTCGGCGCGGGGTTGCTCGCGGTAGCGCTTGCAGTGGCCGCCGTGCCGTTCTTCGCCCGTTCCTTCCTGCCCGCGTTTAACGAAGGCACGCTCACCATCACGGTCGCGATGAATCCGGGCACGTCCCTGCCGGAGTCGAACCGCATCGGCACCCTGGCGGAACAACTGATTCTGCAAGTGCCGGAAGTGACCCAGGTGGGGCGACGTACCGGCCGCGCCGAGCTGGACGAACATGCGGAAGGCGTGCATTACAGTGAGATCGACGCAGACCTCAAAAAATCCGCCCGCTCGCGCGAGGCCGTTTTGCAGGACATCCGCGACCGTCTCGCCCCGCTGCCCGCCTCGCTCAACATCGGCCAGCCCATTTCGCACCGGCTCGACCACATGCTCTCCGGGGTACGCGCGCAGATCGTGCTGAAAATCTTCGGTGACGACGTGGACACCCTGCGCGGTCTGGCAGGGCAGCTGCAAACCAGGCTTGCCCATATTCCGGGCCTGGTCGATTTGCAACTGGAAAAACAGGTGCGCATCCCGCAACTGCAAGTCCGCGTCGATTACGCCAAGGCCCGGCAATATGGCGTCACCCCTGCGGCGATCAACAGCGCGCTGGAAACGCTATCCAACGGCGCCACCGCCGCACAGGTGATCGAAGGCAACCGCCGTTTCGACGTGATGATCCGCCTCGCCGACGCCGACCGCAGCGCGCAGGGTCTGAGCAACCTCCTGGTTGAAACGCCCAGCGGACGCATTCCGCTGCGCCTGATCGCGGACATTGAGGACAGCGACGGCCCCAACCAGATCCTGCGCGAAAACAGCCGCCGCCGCATGGTGCTGATGGGCAACAGCGACGGCACCGACATGGCGCAGATCGTCCGCGACATCCGCGCCGAGCTTGCCCGCTACCCGCTGCCGGAGGGTTATTTCACCCAGCTGGAAGGCCAGTTCCAGGCGCAGGAAGAAGCCAGCCGGCTGATTACGGGGCTGTCGCTGGTGTCGCTGGCGCTGATTTTCATGGTCTTGTACAGCCGCTACCAATCCGCCGCGCTGTCGCTGATGATCATGGGCAACATCCCGCTGGCGCTGGTGGGCAGCGTCATCGCGCTGTGGCTATCCGGCGGCACGCTGTCGGTGGCGAGCCTGATCGGCTTCATCACCCTGGCCGGCATCAGCACGCGCAACGGCATCCTGAAAATCAGCCACTACATCAACCTGGTGGCGCACGAGGGCGAGGTGTTCGGCAAAAGCATGATCGTCCGCGGCAGCCTGGAACGCCTGACGCCGGTGCTGATGACCGCGTTGGTCGCGGCCTTCGCCCTGATTCCGCTGATGCTGTCCGGCGGCGACCCGGGCAAGGAAATCCTGCATCCGGTGGCGGTGGTGATTTTCGGCGGCCTGGTGAGTTCCACCTTGCTGGATACCTTGCTTACCCCGGTGATGTTTTATCTGTGGGGCGAGAGACCGATGCTGAAACTGCTGGCGCGGGGCGGCAAGGTGAATTTTTGAAGCACCTGCCACACCTCTTTTACACCTTACCAAGGAGCCTGAAATGAAATACCTGAACCCATCCATCCTCGCTTTGGCTTTGCTTTTCTCGCAAGGCGCATTGGCCCATAGCGACGAATATCTCGACACCCAAACCGCGCCGCATGGCGGTCAGTTGCGCATGGTGCAGCAGTACCATTTCGAACTGGTGGTCAAAGCCAGCGAAGTGAGCGTCTATGTCACGGATCACAGCGGCAAAAAACAGGGCACCCAGGGCGCAACGGGAACCGCCACCCTGCTATCCGGCACGGGCAAGGCCAGTGTAAAGCTCACGCCTGCGGGCGATAACCAGATGAAAGGCACGGGCCAGTTCAAGCTTGCGCCAGACATGAAAGTCGTGGTTTCCATCGCGCTGGCGGGCCAGCCGGCGCTACAGGCGCGGTTCACCCCCATGCAGAAGGCATCCGCGACTCCTGATGCCCACGACATGAGCCATTAACCTGGAAACGGCCACAGGATTTGCCGCCAATTTTCTTCAAATCCAACCCGTTTCCAGATGACGCCATTGTCATTTTGCTGTCAGCTTGTTGTGGGGAGACGTGCCCATACTGAGGTTTCAGTTGTGCGGGCTGCACACCTCCTTGGAAACCTCGATATGCCTGCCATGACTATGATTCCGGGAAAGAAATACAGCGTTCTCCACAGTGCCCACGCCCCGGAAGTCGTCAAACCGTAATCCCCAGTTTTCCACGCTAAGGAGTTGACCATGAAACGCCACGCACTATTTGCCGCCCTGCTGCTTTCCACCCTGGCCATACAGCCCGTTCTCGCGGTTGACGCGCACCACCCCGATCAACAAAAAACCGGCGCGGCAGCGCCCACTGCCGAGCAGACGATCCAGAAGATGCAGGCCAATACCAAACGCATGCAAAGCCAGCTGGAGCAGATGGCCAAGTCTAAAGACCCGAAACAACGCCAGAAACTGATGCAGGAATACATGCAGACCAATCGGGAAAACATGATGGCGGGGAGAAGCATGATGGGCGACATGATGGGCTGTCCGATGATGGAGGACGGCATGATGGGCGGCGGCATGGGTATGGGCATGATGGGGGGCAAAGGCGGCATGGCCGGGCAGGACAACATGATGATGATGATGGAAAAACGCATGGACATGATGGAGAAGCGCATGGACATGATGCAGATGAATACGGGCAAGCCAGCAGCCAAGTGAGCGAAATCCGGCGCGCCGGACAAGGAGGCGGGACATGCTTGGCTTTGAACATTACGGCATGGGGTGGGCGATGATCCTGGTCTGGCTCATCCCGCTCCTGCTGATCGCCCTGGTGGTCAGCTACGCCATCCGCGACCGGAACTGGAAACCCGGGCGCACCGCGCTGGACATCCTGGAAGAACGTTATGCCCGCGGTGAAATCGACCGGGATGAGTTCCTGAAACGGCGCGCCGATCTGGCGGAGTGAGATCGTGGCCGTTTGGCCAAGGCAACACTGATAAGTCACGCGCGGAGGCCACCTCATGCAAACCGCGACCATCGAAGTCACAGGCTTGTTGTCGGCGCTGAGCGCACGCGGCATCGAGAAGCAGCTCTTGAGGCTGCCAGGCATACACACGGCCGAAGTGAATTATGTCGCCGGCAGCGCCACGGTTGCCTACGACGAAACCGCCACCGATCTCCATGCCATTGAGGCTGGCGTACGCGAGTGCGGTTACCACTGCGCCGGCGCGCAACTGCCCAGACACCTCTGCGCCCCCGAAGAGCGGCGTGCAGCCGGCCGCACGCATGAAGCTCATGAAGCGATGGCGGACTCGACGGCGCATGAGATGGGCCACGGCGCCGGCATGGACATGCAGGCAATGGTGCGCGACATGCGCAACCGATTCCTCATCGCAACCGCGTTTACCGTGCCGGTCTTCGTCTATTCCCCCATGGGCGGCACGTTCACCCCGCCGGTGCCACCGTTCGACCTGCCCCTCAATGTCTGGCTGTTCCTGCTCGCCAGCGTCGCGGTGCTCTATCCGGTCTGGCCGTTTGTGGTCGCCGCCTGGCGTGCGCTCAAAAACGGCGTACTCAACATGGCGGTGCTGGTGGTGATGTCGGTCGGCACGGGCTATCTGTTCAGCGTGGGCGCGACCTTTTTCTTCACGGGGGTGCAGTTCTACGAGGCGGTAGCGGTACTGCTGGTATTTATTCTGCTCGGCCACTGGCTGGAGATGCGTGCCCGCGCCGGTGCCTCGGCGGCAATCCGCACGCTGCTCGATCTTGCCCCGCCGCTGGCCACGGTGATCCGTGAAGGGCACGAAACGCAATTGCCCACCGCCGAGGTGATGGCAGGGGATCTGCTCATGATTCGCCCCGGCAGCAAGATCCCGGTAGACGGCGAAGTGACGGAAGGCGAGTCGCAAGTGGATGAATCCATGCTCACCGGCGAATCCATGCCGGTCGGCAAGAAGCCCGGCGACACGGTGATTGGCGCCACCCTCAACAAGAGCGGCAGCTTCGTCTATCGCGCCACCAAGGTCGGCGCCGATACTGCGCTGGCGCAGATCGTCAAGCTGGTGCAGGAAGCGCAGAACTCGAAGGCGCGGACGCAATTGCTGGCCGACCGCGCCTCGCAATGGCTGGTGCTGATCGCACTGGTGATCGGCTTGGCAACCTTCGCAGTGTGGTTCGGATGGCTGGGGCAGACGCTACTGTTTGCGCTCACCCTGACGATTACGGTATTCGTCATCGCCTGTCCGGACGCCCTGGGGCTTGCCACACCGATGGCGGTGATGGTCGGCACCGGCATCGGTGCAATGAACGGCATCTTGTTCAAGAACGCCGCAGCACTCGAGGAGGCGACCCGGCTCGACATCATCATCTTCGACAAGACCGGCACCCTCACTCTGGGCCAGCCAGACGTGGTGGAAATAGCAGCTGCGCCGGGTGCCAGCGAAGACGCGGTGCTCGCGCTCGCCGCCGCCGTAGAGCAAGGCTCCGAGCACCCTTTGGCACAGGCCATCCTCAAGCGCGCCGGAAGCCTGGCGACGCAGCCGGTAAACGGCTTTACCAACATCGACGGCATGGGCGCCAGGGGCGAAGTTGATGGGCGCGCAGTGCTGCTGGGCAATCGCAAGTTGATGCAGGCCGAGAAAGTCGGCATGAACGGACTCGAAGCCAGGGCCGATGCAATGCAGGGGGGCGGGCGGACGGTGGTGCACGTCGCGCACGGGGGCGAATTGGTCGGCCTCATTGCCATTGCCGATGCGGCGCGACCGACTTCAGCGGCGACGGTGCGCAAACTGCGCGAGCAAGGCGTTCAGGTGGCAATGCTCACCGGAGACAATCAGGCGACGGCCGAGCGCATTGCCGCAGGGCTGGGCATCGGTCTCGTGCTCGCCGACGTACTGCCCGGGCAAAAGGCCGACAAGGTGAAGGCATTGCAGGCACGAGGCAAGAAAGTCGGTATGGTCGGGGACGGCATCAACGACGCGCCGGCGCTGACGCAAGCCGATGTGGGCTTTGCCATCGGCGCGGGCACCGACGTTGCCATGGAAAGCGCCGACATAGTGCTGATGAAGAGCGATCCGCTCGACGTGGTCGGGGCGATTGCCCTGTCACACGCCACGCTGCGCAAGATGCACCAGAGTCTGGTGTGGGCCGTGGCCTACAACGTGGTCGCCTTTCCGCTCGCCGCCGGGGTGTTCTATCCCTTCGTTATCAGCCCCGAGGTTGCCGCGCTCGCGATGTCCGGCAGCTCGGCCATGGTGGCTATCAACGCGCTGCTGCTCAAACGCACTCGTCTTGAAGACATTCACGCGCACGGCTCTGCGGCGATGCGTGCCATTGGTTGAAAAACCGGCACGACATAAGTTGTTTTTTGTTTTTGGTCGCTGCCCGCCTCTGAACAGACAGATCGATGGATAGCCACGACTGTCTCTTCAGGATCGGTATCGGTAGTGGACTGAAGCGTCGGCTTGCTTCACGGCCGCACCGAACACCGGACATTTTTCGCGTGTTTTCTGACCGGCCGCCCAGGGTCGATACCGGTCGACTCACCTACGCAGCCAAAGGGGCTGGGCGCTCCCAGCGCCGTTGACTGAAATTCCCGATTACTTCTGACTACCGGGCAGGGTTGACACCTGGAAGCGATTGCCGCCGTTCCGCTTGGCGTCATACATCGCCTGGTCGGCATGACGGATCAGTTGCGTGTAATCGCCGGAATGTTCGGGATACAGCGCGATGCCGATGCTCGGCGGGACGTGTACCCGATGCCCGGCCAGATCAAAAGGCCGGTCGAGAGCTATCCGGATTTTTTCGGCGACGACCAGGGCGCACTCCGGAGGCGAAACGTCATTGAGCAGCACCAGGAACTCGTCGCCGCCGACGCGGCCGATGGTGTCCGATTCGCGTACGCACTGCTTGAGGCGATGGGCCACTTCCTGCAGGAGAAGGTCGCCGACGGGATGCCCCAGCGCGTCGTTGACCTGTTTGAATTTGTCCAGGTCGAGATAAAGCAGGGCAAGCGGGGTTCGGTGCCGTTCTGCGTAGCGCAGCGCGGCCTGCAGGCGATCATGGAACAGTTCGCGGTTGGGCAGGCCGGTCAGCGGGTCGTGGCGCGCGATGTGCTGTAGCCAGGCTTCCATCTGTTTGCGCTCGATCACGGGCGCAACCTGGTTGGCGACAAACTGCAGCAGTTCGACATCTTCCACGGTATAGCGGGCCTCGGCGTGATAGTTCTTCACCACGAGGGCCCCGATGACGCCCTTCTTCGCATTGAGCGGAACGCCCAGCCAGTTCAATGAATTTCCCTTGGCATCGGGCGTCAGCAGCAAAATTTGCCCGCCCCGGATGATCTCCTCGCTCAGCGCCGCCGCATCCGGTTCCCTGTGCGACGGGTCGTGTTCGTCGACCAGATACGGAAAGCTCAACGCGTCCTTGTCTTCATCGTAAAGCGATACGAAGAAATTGGCGGCGGGCAGCAAGCCGCCGATGATCTGATGGATTTGCTGAAACAGGGTGACGAGATCCTCCGCCCAGTGCGCGGCCTCGGAAATGGCGTACAGGGCCGCCTGCATGGAGTCGGCACGCTTGCGTTGGGTCACGTCGCGTGCCACGGCGACCCTCACCTGGTCCGTCTCGGACCATCGGGCCGACCACATGACATGGACGATCTGGCCGTCCTTGCGTACATAGCGGTTCTCGAAATGGGGCTGGGGGTGGCCGGCGACGATCTTGGCGGCGGCCTGCAGCGTCCGCGGCCGGTCTTCATGAAACACAAAATCGATCATCGGCTTGCCGATCATCTCTTCGGGGGTGTAGCCGAAGATGCGTTCGCACGCGGCGCTGACGAACACAAAGTGCCCCTGCATATCCACGACACAGATGGCGTCGAGCAGCAGGTCCAGGACGTTGTTCAGGGAAACGGGACTATTCGTCTTCATGCAAGCGCAGCCATGGGGCGGGCAGCCGATCCGGATCGGTCATGAGGGCTTCATTGTTGCTGCATAGGATTTCTCGCTGCATATCCTGTCGAGTCACGGATCGCTCCCTGGAGCGGCCTTCAGGCTGCCCCTATTCTAGCCTGTGCGGCCGTGAATGCCGGCATGCTGCCAGCCGCCGGATAGCGCGAATGACAAAAGTCATTCCACAATAGGAGGCGGCCGCATTTGCATTGCCCCCGACTATCCGTCCTCAACCCATTCATTTAGTCCGGAATAACCATGCCTCGCTCACCCGATACGTTCACCCAGGCCCACACCATTCTGGCCGGGGCACAGGAAAAAATCGATAGGCTCCGCAATATCCAGCCGTATCTGATCGACCTCTCCCTGCGGGAAAACCCCGTTGGCGCACGCATGGGCCAGACGCTCGCAGACAAGCTGGCCATTCTCCCCAGACTGCGCGAGTTCGGCTTCCGCAACATCCTGCTGGGCACGCTGGATTACGCCGTGCCGGATGAACTGGAGGTCGACGACGATTTCATGATGTATCTGCGCGATCACCAGGCCGACATGAACGGCTGCTTCGCGTTCACCGACATCGGCATCGCAACGGCCGACGGCACTTTCACGCCCTCGCCCTCGCAGCGCAAGCTGCAGGCCTATGGCGTGCCCAACACCCTGCACGAAATCTATCTGAGCAAGGCGGGCATGGCCGGGCAGTATGACCTGGCGACACTGCGCCGCAGCCTGCCGGCCAGCATCGCGTGGCTCAACGCCAACATCTGCGGCGACGACGGCGGCAAGCCGCGCATCCTGATCAATATCGTGGACGGCTGCGATGCCTTCGCGGAAGATCCCGATACGGCCTGTTCGATCCTGAGCCTGCTGGCCGAACAGGCCATCGAAGGCATCAGCATCGAAGACGACCGTGGAACTTACCTGCCCTTCCAGGTGGGTGCGTTCGTCGCGGTGGCCCGCAGTTTCCTGCCGCCGCCGCTGAAACTGCTGGTACACATGCATGCCGGCGGCGGCTTCGAGAATGCGTCCGTGATCGAGGCGCTGCTCAACGGCGCGGATGGCGCCTGGGGCGGGCTGCCCAAGCGGGCGGCGATCATCGGCCATGCCTCGCTGGGCGAATTGATCGCCAATCTGGTACGCGTGGGCAATCCCCACATGCAGGCCAGCTACCGCCTGGATCAGCTGCTGCAGCTGGCCACGCGGCTTCAGGTACTGGACGAGGAGGAGCCGGTCCCCGACGACCTTCCGATACTGGGCAACAACGCCTACCGCCTGTCGTTGAGCTTTTTCCGCCAGCAGGCGGGGCGCTTCATGGACCTGCCGCCGGAAGCCATTGGCGGCACCTACCGGTACCGCATCTGCCCGGTCGTCAGCGATGCGGCCGTGATCGCCGGGCGCCTGGCGGAGGTCACGGGCCAGGCAGCGGAAAGCTTCCCGGAAGACGTGCTGGACCGCATGATCCATCTGATGCGCCGCGACCTGCGTGCCGGGAAGCGGATTGTCTATGACGAGCCGGCGCATCTGCTGCAGCTTTTTGCTCGCGCTTCGCGCGTCTGAGGTGTATGGTCACCTCCCGGGCGGGCGGAATCCCATCGCCTCGAAGCGTCGTAGTATGCTGAGCGGCGCGGAACATATTTCCCTGCAGATCGGGTGCCTCCACAATGACTGACAGTTCAAAAGACACGGAAATCGACAGCGCGGTCTACAAGACCCTGCTGGAATCGACCAAGGCCATCCCTTGGAAGATCGACTGGCAAACCATGCGTTTCGCCTACATCGGGCCGCAGATCGAAAGTCTGCTCGGCTGGTCCCCGGCAAGCTGGGTGACCGTGGAAGACTGGGCGACCCGGATCCATTCCGAGGACCGGGAGCGGGTGGTCAATTTCTGCGTCGCGCAGTCCAAGGCGGGAACCGACCACGAAGCCGACTACCGTGCCCTGACGCAGGACGGCGATCACGTCTGGATCCGCGACGTGGTACACGTGGTCCGCAACGATGCCGGCGAAGTCGACGCCCTGGTCGGATTCATGTTCGACATCAGCGAGCGGAAAAAGACCGAGGAACAACTGGTCATCCTGCAAAAGGAACTGGAGGCGCTGTCTTTCAAGGACGGTTTGACCGGCGTCGCCAACCGGCGCATGTTCGACTCCATCCTGGAAGTGGAATGGGCCCACGCACGGCGCAACAACCAGCCGCTGTCGGTCATCATGCTCGACATCGACTACTTCAAGCAGTACAACGACTCCTATGGCCACATCGAAGGGGATGCCTGCCTGAAACGGGTCGCCCAGACCCTGAATTCGGCCGCGACCCGGGCACGCGACCTCTTTGCCCGCTTCGGCGGGGAAGAGTTCGTGCTGGTGCTGCCCGGAACCGACGAAGGGTCGGCGGCGAAGATCGCCGAGCGCTGCCGCAGCCTGATCTTCAAGGAACAGATCCCGCACGCGCAATCCCCGGTCAGCCAGATCCTCACCGTCAGCCTCGGGGTCGGCACGATCATCCCCTCGCACCAGGACGACCCGCTCTCGTTCGTCGAAACGGTGGACAAGCGGCTTTATCAGGCGAAACAACACGGCCGGAACTGCATCGTCAAAGGTCATTGAGCGCGCCCTGCTTTCTCCCGGCTCTCCCCCTCCTGGCGCGCCGCCTTGCGCGCCTTTTCACGCCGTCCGCCAGGCGTGCCCGCGCCACGGAAGAAACCTGCCTTCGCCCCTTATCCGCCTGGCCTCTCATAAGGAGATGCCCGGGTCTTGATTTGGCGGGATATGGGTCTAGATTGAATGTGTAGCCGCAATTGCGGCCGACGTCCGTTGTCAGACAACCTGTTTCATAGGAGACCATCATGGCCAACCTCTCGCGTTACGATCCGTTGAATCTTGCCCGCATCGACCCCTTTGGCGATATCGACGACCTGTTCAAGGGCTTTTTCGTACGCCCCGCGCTCTTCGAAGGCCAGCCGCAAATGCAGATCAAGATGGATGTGAAGGAAAACGACAATGCCTATACCGTGCACGCCGACATTCCGGGCGTGAAGAAGGAGGACATCCACGTCAGCATCGAAGGCAACCAGGTTTCGATCAGCGCCGAAACCAAGATGGAGAAGGAAGAGAAAGAAGGCGAGAAAGTGCTGCGTTCGGAACGTTACAGCGGCAAGGTGTCGCGTAGCTTCACGCTGGCCCACGACGTCGACGAAGCCCAGGCCCAGGCCAAATACAACGATGGCGTGCTGGAGCTGACCCTGCCGAAGAAGGCAGCCAACTCAGCCAGGAAGCTGGCAATCCAGTAAGCCCCGCCACGGAAACCCGGCGCGGCGCCATTCCAGAGGCGCCGCTTTTTTTTGCCTTTCCGGGAACCCTATTCTCGCCCCGCAACCGGATTGCCCATGGAAATCCTGCTCCTGACCGTCCTGATCGTATTGAATGGCGTGTTTGCCATGTCGGAAATTGCACTGGTAACGTCGCGCCGGGCCCGCCTCGCGCGGCTGGCCGACGAAGGCGACCGGGCGGCGTCCGTCGCCATCCAGCTGCACGACGACCCGACGCGTTTTCTGTCGACGGTCCAGGTCGGCATCACCTCGATCGGCATCCTCAACGGCATCATCGGCCAGGCTGCACTGGCCGGCCCGTTGTCGGCCTGGCTGCAGACGCTGGGCATGGAAAGCGAGGCGAGCGGGATCGCGGCCACCGCGCTGATGGTAATCCTCATCACCTATGTCACGATCGTGATCGGCGAACTGGTGCCCAAGCGCATCGGCCAGATCGACCCCGAGCGCATGGCCTGCCGGCTCGCACGCCCCATGCAATTGCTGGCGCGACTGACCCGGCCGTTCGTTCGCCTGCTGTCGGTCTCCACCGATGCGCTGCTACGGCTGTTCGCCCGGCGATCGTTTGCGCGCGAGGACCTCATCGAGGAGGAAATCCATGCCCTGCTGCAGGAGGGTTCGGATACCGGCGAAATCGAACGGCAGGAGCATGAGATGGTGCGCAACGTGTTCCGCCTCGACGATCGTCCGATCGAGTCGCTGATGACGCCGCGTGCCGACATCGTCTACCTCGACGCCACGCTGCCGCTGGCAGAGAACCTGCGTCGCATGGCCGAATCGGAACACACCCGCTTCCCGGTCTGCCGCGACGGACTCGACGAGGTGCTGGGCATTCTCAGCGCCAAGCAGCTGCTGGACGCGATGCTGGCCGGTTCGCCACCTGGCCTGGATGGTCCGCTGCAGCCCGCCGTATTCGTGCCGGAACGTCTCAGCGGGCTGGACCTGCTGGTACAGTTCCGCGCGTCCGACACCCACCTGATGCTGGTCATCGACGAATACGGCGAGATCAACGGCCTGGTCACGCTGCAGGATGTACTGGAGGTGGTGACCGGCGAATTCAAGCCGCGCAGCGCGGACGAGGCGTGGGCGATGCAACGCGGGGACGGTTCCTGGCTGCTCGACGGTCTCATCCCCATTCCGGAGCTCAAGGACCGGCTGGGCTTGAAAAGCGTGCCGGAAGAAGAACGCGGCCGCTATCACACGCTGAGCGGAATGGTGATGTGGCTGTCCGGACGGCTGCCGCAGACTGGCGACGTGATGACTTGGGAAAACTGGCGGCTGGAAGTGATCGACCTCGACGGCAAGCGTATCGACAAGGTGCTGGCCACGCCGATCGCACCCATCGAACCCCGGCCGCCCGACGCGTCAGGCGAGTCAACCTGACCCCGACTACTGGGCGGGCACCTCAACCGGCCTGTCGCGGTAGGGATAGTTCTTCAAACGGGTGTCCGTGCGCACGTGGGGCTGGGCGAGCGTCTTGGCCGGGTCGATCCAGTCTTCCCACTTGAATTGCTCGATGACCTTGGCCTGGTAGCTTTCTTCAAGCGGATGTTCGAGGATGTCGTTGATGTGAGCCCATTGCTGGTAGCGCATGAGGTCGACCTGGTAAGGCGTCGGGTTGCCGCCGGCCTTTTTCACCACGGCCTTCAGCGCCTCCACGTCCTTCATCGTCACCTTGGGCTGCCAGCTCACCTTGCCGGGCAGCATGACCGGCTCGCCGGGGATATTGTTGATGCCCTCCTTCCACGTCGCGAGCACCGCCACCTTGGTGTCTTCGCGGTACAGGACGATGGCATGGCTGTAGCGCTTGTCCTTGAAGAAGCCCAGGTTGCCGTACTGCAGCCGCGCGCCGGTGAGGAAGGCCACCGCGTCCGACCAGCAAGGCGACTCGCCGCTGATGCCCCAGAGCACGCTGCGATCGATGATGCCGTCAGGAAACAGGATCCTGAACGCGACCCAGGCAGCGTTCGCCGCGGTCGTCGTCCCTTCGCAGTCGTGGCCGTGGAAGCGCACCAGGTCCTTCAGCGTGACCGGATAGGTGTACGGGTAATAGCGGCCCTGCGTACCTTGCGTGGCCAGCATCTCGAAAACGGGTGCATAGGGTTTGGCGACCATCGACGCATACCAGGTCGGGTTGCGGTCGGGGGCTTCGACGCCGGTTTCGACGAAGATCGTTTCGCCTTCCTTGTAGGTAGGCTCCGCAGCCTCGACCCCCGCCGCGCAAACAAACAGGCCCAGGGCCCACATGGCCGGCTGGAAAAATGTGCGCATGATTTTTCACTCCCTTTGGTTGCGGATGACGATTTCGATCGCATCTGCGTTGTTAAGCCCGGTCAGGCCTTGTCGCCCTGCAGCACGAGCAGACCACCCCAGGGCAGCCCGGCAGGCACACCCTGTTCCAGCAGCCTGGCCCAGGATGTTCCGGAAGGCAGAAAAATAGCCGAGCGCACAATCAGGTTACGCACAGGCAATCCCGAAAACAGTGTCCGCACTTCACGGACGGTATGCCAGCGAGCCCCCTGATAGGCGCCGCTTCCGCCTTCTTTGCCTTTTTCTCTGTATAGCAGACTGGACCGGTTGAGCCAGCCGATGGCAAAGCGACGGCGCGCCACCCGCACGATCTCGGCCACGGCCTGCCGCTCGTCGTCGACGAAGCACAGCGCGGCGATGGACAGCACATGGTCGAAGCTGGCGTCGGCGAACGGCAAGTCGCGCGCATCGCCCTTCACCCAGTTCAGTGCGGGGCTGCTGTGGGCGCGCGCGTAATCCAGCCACGCGGGATTGGAGTCGAGTCCCGTTGCGACAAGATCGTCGGCCGCGACGCGGCGGGTGAACCAGCCGGTGCCGCAGCCGACGTCGAGCAGGCTGTCGCCGGCCTGCGGCGCGAGCAGGCGCGAAGCCAGCGCATATTCGGTTTCGCCGATCCAGCGCCCGCGCGGGGTGACATACCAGGCGTCGTAGTCGGCGGGATTCATTCCGTCAGTGACCGCCAGGCACGGATCAAGGCATCGGCCGCCTGTCGGTTGGACAACCAGCGAACATGAATCCGCGCCGCCACCCCAGCGCGTGCCTGATGCACCGCCGCCTTGGCGGCACGCCCGTAAACATGGTCGGATGGCAGATTGCCATAGTGCAACCACAGATAAAGCGATACCTTCTCGTCGACCCATAGGTCGATCGGCGTGGTGGCGTTGCAGTCAAGATGGACGGGCTCGCTCATGCAAGTACCTGATAAAGATCGGCGACAGGTCGTCCGCATTTTCCAGCCCGACCGAGAGGCGCAGCATGGCGGGGGACATGCTACGCCGAGCGGGGTGCCGGCCAGCTTGGCGCATCTGCACGTTCAGCGTCACATCAACCTCCCATCACATTCTTGAACAGGATATACGTCGCAACCACCACCAGGAACCAGGCGAAGCTGCGTTTCAGGCTCTCCTGCGAGAGTCGGCTGGAAAAACGGGCGCCGGCGAAGCTGCCCAGCACGGTTACTGCGGTAAAGCCGGCCATGATTTCCCACGAGATCGGCACGCTGCCCAGGTAGCCGACGAAGCCCACGGAGGAATTCGCGGCCACAATGGCGAGCGAGGTGGCCACTGCCTGCTTGATGGGGATGCCGGAGAGGAGGACCAGGGTCGGGACGATAAGAAAGCCGCCGCCCACCCCCACCACGCCGGTGAGCAGCCCCACCGAGATGCCGGCCAGGGCGATGTAGGCCATGCAGGGAGAGAAATAATGCCGACAGCCATTCATGGCCAACGTCCCGTCAGCCGAAAGCATGGATCCGGCTGCAGGGGCCGGCAAAATGGCCGGCTTTCGCTGCATGCGCCAGGCGGCGGCATACATCACCAGCGCAAACAGGCTGAGCTGGACGATTGCAGGAATCGCCACGCCCAGGCGCGTACCCGTGAAGGTGCCGAACGCGCCAAAGGATGCGAAAACCAGCGCCACCCTCAGGTCCACATTGCCGCGGCGGGCGTGATTTATGGCCGCCAGCGTGGCCGTCACCGCTACCACGCCCAAGCTCATGGCAATGGCGGACTTGGGTTCCACATGCAGGAGATATACCAGCGCCGGCAGGGCGATGATGGATCCCCCGCTGCCCAGGAGGCCCAGGACGAAGCCGGTACCGAGACCGGCCAGAATTGCGAAGACGTCCATACCCACCTCAGCTCAAGTATTCAAACGATCGCTTGAATACTGGGCGAGGGAAAGACGCCTGTCAATCAATATTTGAGACGGATTGAACCCGCTACGCCTAATCCCGCGTCCCGCTATCGACGGGCCGACTTTCGGCCTTCCATTCGGGAAAGCCGTCTTCAAGGCGGCGCGCCTGGTAACCCGCTTCACGCAACCGGGCCACGGCCTCGAAGGCCAGCATGCAGAAGGGGCCGCGGCAATAGGCGACGATTTCCTGCCCGTGCGGCAGGGCTTCCAGGTGTTGCGGCAGCTCATCCACCGGGATATTGATCGCGCCGGGGATGTGGCCCGCCTGGTATTCCGCGGCAGGCCGCACGTCGATGACCATGGTCTCGCCTGCCTTGACCCGGGCCATCAACTCGTCGCGCCCTACGGGAGTCAGCGCGTCGCGTGTATCGAAGTGTTCACGCACAATGCGTTCCACCTCGGCCAGATGTTTTTCCGCGATGTTGCCGATACAGCCCATCAGGGTCGGAATCTGGTCATCCGACAGACGGTAAATGACCTGCAACCCCTCCTTGCGCGATTCAGCCAGACCGGAATCGCGCAGTATCTGCAGGTGGTGCGAGGTGTTGGCAACCGACATGCCCGCTGCCTGCGCCAGGGCATCCACGCTCCTTTCGCCCTGCGCCAGCGCTTCCAGCAATTCCAGCCGATTGGGGCTTGCAAGCGATTTGGCGACACGGGCGAATTGCTCGAACAACTTCTTTTTGGGGCTCATGATTCATTATCCCCGTAAACGCCGGACCTATCGATGGTCGATCATCCATCCAACGGGGCTGAAGTTCGCGAGTCCGCCAAGGCGAACTTCGGGAGCGGGGGTCAGCTGACCGAATCCCGCCCCAAGCAGGCTGCGGCAGAGAATCCGGGATATGGGCCCGGGGCTGCCTACGCCCCTTCCAGCATACGTTCCAGGGGCGCTTCCAGGGCCTCGGCCAAGCCAACCAGGCTTGCTTCGTCCAGCCCCGCCGCCGCCAGCAGCGAGCACAGATCCCCCGGCATCAGGATGACCCCGTCTGCCGGCTGAGCGGGGATTCCATTCACCAAAAGGGAAGGGAATCCCGAACCATGCGCGTCTCGCTCGGTACTGAATACGACTTCCGCCCGGGCGTGCAGATAGGCGGCCAGCACCTCGGCATAGCCGGTATAAAGGCCACATCGGCCGCCCGGGGGATGTTGGGAAATGACACGGATATGCAAGGTCATCGTAATCCTTCAATGACAGGGATTAAGCAAAATCATGGCCATGCTCAATCTCCTGCCGGGCGGCTGACGATGCTGTACCCCTGCGCGCCTGCCTCGATGCCGAGCGGAATGCCCGCAGCCTCGGCGTAGGGCGCGGTAAAGAGATTGAGCGGCCCGCCCGCCGCCGGCGGTTCGAGGCGGAAGTCGCGGGCGTGATTGTAGGCGACCCAGTTGGCCTCGGCACCGCCCAGGAGAAACACATCAACCTCGCTCTGCAGCGTCACGGGTACACCTGCGTCGGCCAATTTCAAGGCATCGGCAGGGTCGGCCGGCACCCAGCCGAGGCCGCCCAGATATACCTCTGCACGGGTATGCAGCGCCTGGGTGACATCGCCCAAGGCCCCGAGCGCGGGGTCGAAACGCGATGGTACGGCGCGTATGCCGAGTACTGCGCGCGCCGGCAGGCCCGCTGCCCGGCACAAAGCCACCAGCAGCGAATTGATGTCCACGCACTTGCCGCAGAATTCCCCGGCCGCCAGCATGGCAGGCACATCGCCCAGCCCGCACCAGGAGACATCGAAGCGGCGCTGGGCATGGGTCAGGACCCAGTCGTAAAGGGCACGCAGCTTGGCCGCGGGCGTGTCCAGTCCCTGTGTGATCGCCTCGGCGCGGGTGCGGACCGTGCCCTCGACAGGCAGATGCGCGCTCGCTGCCAGGTAGCGCCGCGCGTCCTCGGGCAGCGGGGCGTCTGCGTTTGCCTGCGCGAGATCGAAGACCGCCTCCTGGGTCTCCACACGTGCAGAGACGGTCAGCCGAGGATCGTTCCGAACACCCGGCCAGCGTACGAACAGAATGGGTGCGCCATGCGCCGGATCGTGGTGGAGTGCAAGCTTGGCATGGTTGCCATTGCATTTAAGCGCCAGCCGCCTTTGATGCGAGGTATCTTGCGGCACGGGCAGCCACAGGGCGAGATCCTGGAAGCGGCCCTGCAGCGCCAGTTGGAACGTCAGATCGATCTGCACGGCACGGGTCCGGTCAATGCCCGACCGGCTGGCTGGCGCGCACATTGGCCTCGAATCCGCCCTTCTTCTTCCAGCCCTCGATGCCGTCCTGCAGAACTTTCACGTTGTCGTAGCCCAGCAGACGCAGCGCGAACACCGCCTGCGCGGACAACGAACCGGAGTTGCAGTACACCACCACCATGCGATCCTTGGGCAACTCGGCGCGGCGCGCCACCGCCTGCCGCCACTCGATATTGACCGCGCCGGGAATGTGTTCCTTCGCATACTGCGCGGCGTCGCGCGCATCGACGATGAAGACCTTCTTCCAGTCGTCAGCCGGAATCTGTTCCGGCCAGATCAGGCTGCTGCCGTATTCGGCGAAGTCCAGGTAGCCGGACAGCGCGTCGACCGCGGCGGCGTTTTCTTCGGCGTGCACGGGCGCTGCGAGTAGTGCGAGGCTGGCAAGCAGGGCGACCAGGGTTCTGTTCATGGGATTTCCTTGGTCAGGACGATCAATCGTCGGCCGGATTGAGACGCGGGTGGGTTTCCTCGCAGGCCATCAGGACAATGAGGCCCGAGACGAACATGGCGGCGGCGGTGAACCAGAATCCCGCCTCGATGCCGCCGAACAGCGCGGCCACCGCGCCCAGCAGCAGCGCGCCGATGCCGTAGCCGAGGTCGCGCCAGAAGCGGTAGATGCCGATGGCGGAGCCGCGCCAGTTGGGATGGGCGATGTCGGACACGGCGGCCGACAGCGTCGGATAGAGCAGCGCCATGCCGAAGCCCATCACCGCGGCGGCGAACGACCACCACAGCTCGCCCTCCCCCATCAGCACCAGCGCAACCCCGCCGCTGCACAGCCACATGCCCCAGACGATGGGCTGCTTGCGGCCGACGCGGTCGGACAGATGGCCGGTGAAGAACTGCGACATGCCCCAGACAAAGCCATACACGCCGACCACCCAGCCGATGCCGGGTAGGGACAACCCGCGCTGATGCAGGTAGACCGGGAAGAACACCCACACCAGCGCATCGACGAATTTCTCCACCAGGCCGGCCTGGCTGATCGACGCCATGCGCGCATCGCGCCACGACATCAGGGTGAACACGTCCCAGGTTTTGGGCGTGTCGGATATATTGTTCGGGTAGCGCGGCTTCGGCCCGGTCATCTGCCCGGCCGCGTGCTTCTTGCCTTCGGCCTGCGCCCACGGCAGGGTGTCCTTGACCCATACCAGCGTCAGCAGCCCGGCCAGCAGGATAACGGTGAGGCCGAACAGCATCAGCCCCTCGCGCGCACCGAAGGCGGTGGCCATATAACCGGTGACGATGCCTGCGACCGCCACGCCGAAGTAACCGGAGAACTCGTTGAGGCCGATGGTGAGGCCGCGCTGGTTGGCTGTGGTGAGATCGAGCTTGGAGGTCTGCGTCATTGACCAGGTGAGCCCCTGATTCACGCCCAGGAGCACCGTCGCCGCCACGATCCAGTTCCAGTTCGGCGCGTAGAGGATCATGAAGGGCATCGGCACCGCTGCCAGCCAGCCGATGAACAGCACCTTCTTGCGGCCCATGCGTTCGGACAGGCGGCCGGCGACGAAGTTGAGTGTGCCCTTGACGAAGCCGAAGGCGGTGACGAAGGCCATCAGCATCATGAACGAGCCCTTGGCCACGCCGAACTCGGTTTCGGCGAGCGCCGGCACCACGGTGCGGAACATGCCGATGGTGAGGCCGACCAGGAACACCTGCACCAATTGATGCGAGAACTGGGCGAAGTTATGGCGGATACCGTAGCGGTACTCCGCCACGTCCTGGGTCAGCAACATGGTCAGTTGCCCAGGTTGAAGGCGACCATGCGATCCATTTCCGCGGGACGCGGCGGAATGGCTTCGGTCAATGCGGTAACGAACGCGTCCCGGCTCATCGCCAGCATGGGGTTCCAGCGCTTCTCGAAACCGATCGTCGACATCGGCTTGCCCGACATGCCGGCGCCGCAGGCGCTGCCCGAGGTGTGGCCGGGATAAAGCTCGACCTCGGCCGGCAGCGTCAGCAGGCGTCGGTACAGCGTGTCATAGAGTTGTCCTGCCATTTCGGTTTCCTTGCCGGCGAGATCGGGCCGTCCGGCGCTACCGACGAACAGGGTGTCGCCGGTCAGGACGAACCATGGCGTCTCGGTGCGGCGCTTGTCGGTCACCAAGAGGCAGATCGAATCCGGTGTATGACCGGGGGTGTGCAGCACATCGACAAAGACATTGCCAACCTCGATGCGCTGACCATCCTTCAGCGGCTCGAACGGGTAGTTCACGCGCCCTACATCGGACTCGTGCAGGCAGTAGGCTGCTCCGGACTTCTCGGCCAGCGCGCGCGCGCCGGAAAAGTGGTCGGCGTGGACATGCGTGTCGATGACGTGGGTGATCTTCACGTCCTGTTTCGCCGCTTCCTCGAGGAACCACAGCTCATCGCCCAGAACGGGATCGACGACGACACCGACATGGCATGACCCGCAGCCGAAAAAGTAGGACAGGGTGGCGTCCCTGGCCAGCAATTGACGGAAAAACATGTGAAGTCTCCTTGATGGGAAGCGGTGAGCGGTGAGTCGTCAGGACTCGGCCAGCGGCAGACCGGCTGCCTGCCATTCGGGAATGCCGTCGGCGATCTTCTGTGCGCGGTAACCGTGTTCGCGCAGCAGTGCCACTGCCTCGGCCGACATCATGCAGAACGGTCCGCGGCAGTAGGCAACGATGTCCTTGTCGGCAGGCAGTTCCTTGATGCGCTGGCGGATTTCCTCAAGGGGCATCGAACGCGCAAACGGCAGATGGCCGCTGGCAAATTCGGCGGAGGGGCGCACGTCGATCACCACCACGTCGCCGCGCCGCGCCTTTTCCATCAGCGAACGCCGCGTTTCGGTATCGAGCTTTTCCGGCGCGGCAAAGATCTGGTCCATGGCCACTTTCAGTTCGACCAGATGTTCTTCCGCCACCGTGCGCAGGTTGACCCACAGGGCGCTGACGTCCTCGCCCGACAGGCGATAGGCGATGAAGCGGCCGTCGCGCTGCGTCTCGACCAGGCGCGCGGCCTTCAGCACCTTGAGATGCGCGCTCGCCAGCTTGATGTCGATATTGGCTTCGGCAGCCAGGGCATCCACGGTTTTCTCGCCCTGCGCCAGGATTTCCAGCAGTTCCAGCCGCTTGGGACTGGAGACGGCCTTGCCGATGCGGGCGACCTGTTCGTAGAGCAGATCTTTGGTTTGACGTTTGTTCATAAAACGTACATTCGCACGATTATTAGATTAATGCAAGACCCATTTCGACTCCGCGCGCCACTCAATCAATCGCCCGCCTGCGTGCTTGCTGCAAATTGATTTTTCGCAAAGGGCAATTAACCTAGAGTGTGGTAAATACGTGCCGCCTGTCGAAATGCCCGGCCGCAAGCCCCTGCACACGACGCCCGATGACACATCGTGTTCAAAATAACGAGGAATGGAATTTGATGTACCCGGATCGTCGACCGCACGAGGACGCCCTCTCTGGCAAGGGCGCCATCTCATGAAAACGAATTGCACCAATCCTCAGTGGATCGGCCACGCGAAATGCGCCGTGTGTGACGTACGCAACTTCGTCCTGTTCTCGGGCCTGTCCATGCACGAGCTGGATACGGTCCTGCAGCCCATCGACAATCTGCATGTGCCCCAGCATGCAGTGCTGTACGAGCAAGGGGCGGCGGCACCCTGCGTCTACACCCTGCGTCACGGACTCATCAAGCTCAAGGTCGATCTGCCCAACGGCGGACAGCGCATCGTGCGGCTGTTGCGCCCCGGTGATGTGGCCGGCATGGAAACGCTGGTGGGCGAGCGCTATCACCACACCGCCATCGCCCTGCAGGACGCCGATGTCTGCCGCATCCCGCGCGAGGTCGTGATACAGCTCGACAAGACCAACCCGAGCGTGCACCAGGCCCTGCAGCAGCGCTGGCAGCGGTCGCTCGACCAGGCCGATCACTTCATCGTGGCACTCTCCACCGGCCCGGCGGAAGCCCGCATGGCACGCCTCCTGATCACGCTCGGTTGCACCAGCACCCTGTCGGAAACGCTGATGCCAAGCCGCGAGGACATGGGCGCCCTGCTCGGCATCACCACCGAAACTGCCAGTCGCATCATGGCCGAATTCAGGCGACGCGGCCTGATCCATATCGAGAAGGGCGGCTGCATCGACTACGACTACAACGGATTGACGCAACTGGCGCAGGGCTGAATTGCCTGTTGCTCAATTGACACACTTATCGCATTGACAATTATCAATCAACCCAGATGGCACCCAACTAACCCCGTAGAATCGGACCCTGTTTTGCCCTGCGCCGTTGGAATCCCAATAACGGCAGGGAAGGTGCCAACAAGCGGTCTGCCCCGGAGAATACGAATGAAATATGCTTTGAAGCCGCTGGCCGCATGCATGGCCACCCTGTTTGGCGCCGCATCGTTCAATGTGTGGGGCGCACCGCCGGCCACGCCTCCGGTCCAGACCCAGAGCCCAAGCGGCGCCCAGACCGGCGCACCCGTCTCCACGGCCCCCCCGTGCTGGCGACCCGCCCGATGACATCGGTCTTCCCGGCGCAGCCGAACGAGTTTCCCGGCATTCCCTGGGGCTCCTTCCTGGTGTTCCCGGAAGTGTCGCTGGCCGCCACCTACGACGACAACATCTACGCCGAGCGCCCCTACACCGCCCCGCGCACCTACGTGACCGATGACGTGGTCTACACGCTGTCGCCGTCGATCGCGCTCAAATCCAAATGGGCGCGGCATGCGCTGAACCTCGATGCGGGCGGAGACTTCGACCGCTACCGCAACCACAACTCGGAAAACGTCAACGACTACTGGCTCGGCTTCGACGGCCGCTATGACCTCAGCCCGACGACCAACGTGTTTGGCGGCGCCCGCCACTCGCGCGATCACGAAGACCGTTCCACCCCGGGCAGCGACGTCGGGCAGATCGAGCCCACCCTGTACGACCACGAGGAAGCGCATCTCGGCCTCGCCCATTCGTTCGGCGCCTTCCGTCTGCGACTCGGCGGCACCTACGACCAGTACGATTACAAGAACGGGATTGACGGTGCCTCCGGCCTGCCGACCAACAACGACTATCGCGACCACAACCTGAATTCGCTGGGCGTACGCCTGGGCTATGTGCTGTCGCCTCGATACGAGCTTTTTGGCCAGGTGGCAACCGACAATCGCCGCTACGACAACCTGATCCCCGGCCAGACCTTCAATCGTGACTCGGACGGTTACCGTGCCGCGGCCGGGGTGAAATTCACCCTGCAACCCCAGCGCCTGGCGGGCGAGGCCTTCGCCGGCGTGATGGGTCAGAATTTCGACTACGGTGGATTCACCGATGTCAGCAAGCCGTATTTCGGCGTGCTGACCGTCTGGAAACCGACATCGCTGACAACCGCGACCCTCTTCATCGACCGCTCGCTCGAAGAAACCACCGTCTTCAGCGGTCCCAGCTACGCGTCCAGTTCGACCGACACCACCTACGGCTTCGAGGTCGAGCGCCACCTGACCAGCAAGCTGTCGGTCAACGGCCGCGCCGCCTACACGCATAGCGACTTCAACGACTTCGCCCGTGTCGACAAGATCGTCGACGCGGGCGCCGGCCTGCGCTATTACGTGATGCCCAACATCTACCTGGGCGCCGACCTGCGCATCATCGACCGCGCCTCCAGCGACATTGCTGCGCAATACAGCCGCAACCAGATGCTGGTCAGCGTCGGCTACACCCCGGCGCGCAACCGCGACTACGCCATCATTCCCGAACGCGAGGCCGGCGCGCCCGAAGCGCCGCGTGCGCAAGGCGTGTATTCCGGCTTCTATCTGGGCGCCCAACTCGGCCATGGTGGGTTGACCACGGCAACCTGGGGTCCGCGCGGTGGTGGCGGCACCGACACCGCCGGCATGGGCGGCTTTGGCGCCAGCTACGCGCTGTTCGGCGGCTGGGGCACCGAGATCGCCGACAACTGGTACCTCGGCGTCGAACTCGATGGCGGCGACAGCAACGCCAACTGGAAACACCGCAAGATCAAGAACGACGCCCCCACCGTATGGATGGACAAGGACAGCAACTATGGCCTGAGCCTGCGCGCCGGCTACCTGCTCGACGGCGGCATGCTGTACGGCAAGGTCGGCAAGGTGCGGACCGATTTCCATACCTACTACACCGAGAACCAGTTCAGTTCGGGCGCCTACGACCGGGATCAAACCCTGACCGGCAGCCGTGTCGGGCTGGGCCTGGAAATTCCGGCTTCACGCAACCTGTTCGTGCGCACCGATTACAGCGTCACCCGCTATGGCAGCTATGACGTGCCCTATCAGTCTTCCGGCGGCGGCGCGACCACGACAGAAACCTTCAAGACCGGCGACGCCGTCTTCAGTCTCGGCCTCGGCTGGCGCTTCGGCGGCCAGCGCCCCCTCGTCGCCGCACGCCCGGCCACCGAACTGCGCGGCCTCTATATGGGCGCCAACCTCGGTCACGGCACCCTGGGTACCCGGCTGACCGGCACCCAGTACGATAGCGGTGTCGGCCCCTATGACTTCACCGGCGACTTCGCCCGCTCTGGCTTCACTGGCGGCTTCTTCGCCGGCTACGGCTACACCTTCAACCGGATCTATGTCGGTCTGGAACTGGAGGCGGAGGCGGCCAATTCCGGCTGGGAACACGAACGGGATACCGCAGGCTCGGGCGGCCGTGACTTTGCCTCGGAGAAACGCGGCGGCTATGGCGGCAGTGTACGGATCGGTTATGTGCTGCCCAACGGCAGCCTGCTCTACGGCCGCATCGGCCAGGTGCAGACCCGCTTCAATACGTTCTACAGTCGGGGCGCCGGTACGCCGGTCAACCAGAGTGACAATTTCGACGGTACACGCGTCGGCCTCGGCGCCGAGATTCCGGCCTCGCGCAACACCTTCGTTCGCATGGACTACAGCTATACCCGCTACAACGATCCGGTGACGGTCAGCCCCCAGCAACCGACGGCGGACATCATGCGCTTCGACAACACGGAAACCCTGGCCCGCCTGGGTCTCGGCTATCGCTTCTAAGTTACTGAATCCGAGGCAAATTTAATGAGCGGCCATTGCGAAAAATCAATGGCCGTTTTAAAGGGACCTGCTAGTCTTCAATTGTAGTGAATGTAATTTTGGTCCGGCCGCAAGATCGGACGCAAAAGGTCGAAGTCATCAAATACATGGAGAGATACATGACATACCCTACATACAATTTCAAAAAACTGATTCTCGCAGGCGGCACGATGTTTGCCATGCTGGCCATTCCGCTGGCCGTCAACTCGGTGACAAGTCTGGATCTGGGCGTGATTTCGGCCGCTCATGCAGCGGAAGACGGCGGCACCAAAAAAGGCAGCGCCAACAAGGGCGGTGCCAAAAAAGGCTCGGCCACCAAGGGCGGTCAGGGCAAGGGCGGCGCGTCGAGCAGCAACAAGATTTTCCGCATTCCTGCCGCTGAAGAAGACAGCGACCGTCCGGTGTGGGCGGGCGTGAAGGGCGGCAAGTCCGGCGGCGGCGGCAAGCCGGCCGGTGCAGGCAGCAAGAAAGGGGACCTGTATGGCGACATGGTCGTCCTGCTGCGCGACGCCAATGGTGCGCCCATCCTGACCTCCGCTGGCCTGGTGCAGGTCATCGCCTATGCCTACGATGCGTCCGGCAACCTGGTTCCGCTGAAGGATGCGTCCGGCAACCCGGTGGTGATTCCCTACACCGCGGAAGGCGAACTGGCGACCGAGATCAACGGTGTGCCGGTCTATTCGGCCGAAGTCGAGCTGGGCCGCCTGAGCGTGGGCCGCGCCCCGAGCAAAGTGCTGGATCATTCGCTGACCGAAGCGCTGTCCAAGCTGACCGCAGGCACCGTGACGCTGGACTCGACGGGCCGCCTGGCGGTGAATGGCGTGACCATCGACTCGCCGCTGGAAAACCTGGCGCTGTTCGACAAGTACATGACCACCGGTTCGCTGCCGGGCGTGACGCTGCCAGCCGGGTTCAATCCCGCATCCCTGCTGGCGGCCGCTTCCGACAAGTACGGCAGCATCAGCGTGGACACCGTGGTCTACATGAACTCCATCCTGGGGATCAACAGCGGCACCACGTACCATGACTTCTCCACCACCAACTACGATCGTTACACGACCTGGAAGAATGCGACCGCAAACGTGCTGGTTCTGCAGCCGGACGGTTCCTACAAGCCGACCGTGGTGAACCTGTACGACGCAGTATTCAACGACACCAACTGGGTTGACCCGACGCCAACGGGCGGCGCGGACGACTTCGCAACCGCTGCGGACGACTATCGGGCTGTGATCGAATTCGTTCACGACAACGAAGTTCGTTGACCGCATGACCGGGCGGTTCGCCGCCCGGTGCATTACACGCAACAGGAGTTTTCAGCATGAATGCTTACAGCAAATGGGCAACGGTTGTGTTGCTGGCTGCAGGCCTGGCAACGGGCAGCGTAGTGACGTATGCAGCCGACAGCCACACCGACGGCCATTCCGATAGCGGTCATTCGGACGGCAAGAAGGGCCCGAAGTACATGGGCGGCGGCAACAAGGGGGGCAGCCACAGCAGCAGTGCCCACAAGGGCGGCAGTTCGCACCATGACAGTTCGGGAGGCGGCAGCAAGTCGACGGAAAGCAAGATTTTCCACGGCCAGTCCGGCGGCCACGACGAGGCCAGCGCCGAAGCCGGCCATGAGAGCAGCGGCACCGAGCACACGCATTGATCGTTGATTCGTTGCAGGACAAAGGGCACACGGTTCGTGTGCCTTTTTTTATCCCGGAGCTCACTGACACACACTGCCACACACTGAAGCCGGCAGGACACACGCCCGACACCCCCGCTGTCTAAGATGCTTTCCATCGGCCGATGCGAGCGCCTCGATACGCGACCGCAGCAGGCCGAGTGACGTTTCACTTTCAATTCTTTAAAGGAATCAGGTTATGAAAAGCATGCTTCAAGCTGCAGTACTCACCTCCCTGCTCGCCTCGTTTTCGGCCTTCGCCCACCATCCTGCCGAAGACATCGTCGATGAAGAAACCTGGCTGATGATCGACGAAAACGTGGCCGATACGCCGCATGCCGATCTGGATTTTTCCAGCATGGGTCTTTAATCTCCAGGAGCCGCTTCAAGCGGCCTATCCTCGACAACCACGCCGGCCTCCTGATGTCATTGTCAGGGGGCCGGTTTGTGTTGCGCCGGGTCTGCGTTGCGCAGCCGTCAGCCGCGGTAGATACAACCCGCGTCGTGAGTTTCCATCACCGTGACGGCGCTCAAGCCGGGGAGCGCCGGCTTGAGTTGCCGCCACAACCACACGGCCAGATTCTCGCTGGTGGGATTGTCCAGTCCGCCGATGTCGTTGAGGGTGCGGTGATCGAGCGCCTGGTGGATAGGCTGCCAGGCTGCCTCGATGTCGGCGAAATCGAGCACCCAGCCAAGCACGGGATCGATGTCGCCGCTCAGTGTCAATTCGACCTTGAACGAATGGCCGTGCAGGCGCGCGCAGGGATGGGATTCCGGCACGGCGGGCAGACGGCGCGCGCATTGCAGATGGAAGATGCGGAAGATGTCCATGCGGCATTTTCGCGCATGTCGGCGGCGCTGGCTACGCGGCCGCTATCGGACACTGTTCTCCCCGGATACACTATGCGCCAGTCCACTCCAGCCGCGGAGCAATCATGCCGGTGTCTCGTCTGTCGGGTGCGGCGCTTGCCGCGTTCATGCTGCTGTCGATCCCCGCCTGCTCCAACGACCCGGGGCCGACCCTGAGCGCGCCCGATGCCTATGCGCAGGTCCAGGCAGGCAAACTCACGCTGATCGATGTGCGCACCGCCGACGAATGGCGGAAAACGGGCGTACCCCAGGGCGCGCTGCGCATCAACATGGCGAACGCCCAGGGCGAGGCAGGCTTCATCCAGCAGGTGGAAGCGGCACTGGGCGGCGACAAGCACCAGCCGGTCGCCCTGATCGGCCTCGCCGGCAACCGCTCGACCAATGCCCAGAACGTGCTGCGCGAGTCCGGCTTCACCCACGTCTACACCATCAAGGAAGGCATGCTGGGGAGCAGCGCCGGGCCAGGCTGGATTGCACGCCGGCTACCGGTTGAGTCCTGCCCGCGCTGCTGAAGACCCGGCTGGCAACCTCAGCCCTGACAACATCCGCCCTGCTTGCCGTGCGCCTGGATGGGCGGACAGGGCACCGTGCCGTACGAACAGAACACGCAGCAGTCCCCCGGCAGCGGCATCAGTACGGTGTGACACGCCTCGCACTCGTAATACCACTGGCAGGCGTCGGTGGGCATGGTTTCGGTCTTGACGTGGCCACAGAGGGGGCAGGTCAGGGTGGACTCCAGGATGGGCTTCTTCGTGTCCATCGATCTTTCCTGTTTGCTTCGATGGACGTAGCATAAGTTCCGTACCCATGTACGGAGTCAAGATGCAGGCGCGTACCATTTCAAAGCTGGCACAGGAAGCCGGCGTCAACGTCGAGACGATCCGCTTCTATCAGCGTCGTGGCCTGCTGGCGGAACCGGACAAGCCGCTGGGCGGCATCCGTCGCTACGGCGATGCGGATGTGGCGCGCGTCCTGTTCATCAAGGCGGCGCAGCGCATCGGATTTACGCTGGACGAGGTCGCGCAGCTATTGCAACTGGATGACGGCACCCAGTGTCCGGATGCCCGCGCCATCGCCGAGCGCAAGCTCGCCGATGTGCGCACGCGTCTGGCCGACCTGCAACGCATCGAGGGCGTATTGACGCAACTCGTCGGCCGCTGCGCCAGCAGGCGGGGCAAAGTGCGCTGCCCTTTGATCGACGCGTTGCAACCGCCGCTTGCTCATGACGACGCGTAGCGTCCGCGCCAGACTCAGGCAGCCAGTTCCTTCACCAGCGTATTGCGGCGACCGGTTTCGCTGCCGGTGAGCGCGAAGCCCTGCAGGCGACCGCGGTCGTCGACATGCAGTGCGCAGATGCCGGTATCGCCGCACTCCACTTTCCAGCCCCCTGCCGCGCTGAGTTTGGGCGGCAGCACGGCCACCGGATGCGCCGGCGTTTTCACCATCACCGGCATGGCCGGATACACCACCGGCGTCGGCGTGCCGGTGAGCGTGGCGGCCAGCGCGCGCGCCTGGACCATCAGCGGCTGCACATAGGGCAGGTTCTGGCCTTCCACCTCGGCACAGTCGCCCAGCGCATACACATTCGGCGCACCCGTTTCCAGCAGGCGGCTAGTCTGGATCCCGCGCCCGACCGGAATGCCCGCCACCTGCGCCAGTTGGGTACGCGGTCGCAGGCCGATCGCGGAAAGCACAACATCCGCAGCGAGAGTGTCGCCGTTGTCCAGCGCCACCCGATACCCTGCAGCGGCCGGCTCCACGCTTCTTCCCGTTCGTCCGAAATGCCACGTCACGCCCAGCGCGGCAAGGCTATCGGCCAGACGCTGGCCGGCCTCGACCGGCAACAACCGCTCCAGCGGCCACGCGCCCAGGTGGACCACGTCGACCGTGAAGCCGGCGTGCACCAGATCGTTGGCGAACTCGCAGCCGATCAGGCCGCCGCCGAGCACCGTGACGCGCTTTTTGCCGTCGAGGGCATCGCGAAAGACCGCGTAATCGGCCAGATCATTCACCGCCAGCACCGCGGCCGCGCCGTTGCCGGAGAGGCCGTGCGGAATCGGGTCGGCCCCCAGCGCGAGCACCAGCTTGCCGTAGTCGAACGCGCCACTGCCGGTTTGCACGCGTTGGTTCTGCGTATCGATCGCGGTCACGCGGGTATGCGCGAGCACCGTTGCCTCCAGGTCAGCCGCCATTTTCTCCGCACTGGCACCCGCCAGCGCCGCCGCAGACCTGCCCGCCGCCAGGGCGTTCGACAGATTGGGCTTGGAATAGAAGGCGCCGTCATCCGCCGTGACGAGTGTGACAGGCGTGCTCGTGTCGCGCTTGCGGATTTCCTTCAGCAAGGTGTAGCCGGCAAGACCCGAGCCGACGATGACGATGGGATGCATAAGAAAACTCCTGGAGAATGGAGGCCGCATCGGCGCGGCCTCGTATACGTTCAATGGCGCTCAGACGGCCGTGATTTCAACCATCTCGAAATCCGCCTTGGCCACGCCGCAGTCGGGGCATTCCCAGCCGTCCGGCACGTCCTCCCAGCGGGTGCCGGGGGCGATGCCATGCTCCGGGTCGCCGTTGGATTCGTCATAGATGTAACCGCAAACGATACATTGCCAAGCTTTCATGATATTTCCTTTCAATCGATCAAGTCGTCTTCAACAATTCGTTCAGGCGGCAATTGCGTCTTTTTGCGCCTGGTAGTGCTTCGCGTGCTTCTCTTCCACCTTGGCCAGCGCGGCGAAGCGCTTGGCGGCTTTGTCCAGCACCGCCTTGAACCTCTCGGCGTGTTCCTTCGATTCGGCGATCTGCTCGTCCATCTCGGCCACCGCTGCGGTGTTGCCCTCGATCATCGCCTCGTGGCGGAATTTCGGGTACATCTCGGTGTACTCGTGGGTCTCGCCATCGATCGCATACTTCAGGCACTTGGCCGGCGTTATCGTTTCGTCGGCAAACAGCAGTTCGGCATGGCCGAAGGCGTGCAACATTTCCTGCGCGGCGGTGTCTTCGAACACCTTTGCCGTGGCCTCGTCGCCGGCCTGGCGGCACTGGCGCGCAAACCACATGTACTTGATGTGGGCCATCGATTCGCCGGCAAAGGCCGCTTCGAGGTTCTGGATGGTCGGGGACGTCGTGTTCTGCATGATTCGCTCCTGTTCGGTTGATTTACGATGTCAATCAAGACAGGAGCAATGTTAGAGAAAACAAATATATCGATCCAACGGAAACCTTGGATGACAACGATTGATGATATCGATCGACCTGCCTGGGCTACTCAGGCGAAACGGGCGCGCCAGCGCCGCAGGACAGCTTCCATCCGCGCCATGCTGACGTAGAAGGTGGGGGTGATGTAGAGCGTCAGGAACTGCGAGAAGAACAGGCCGCCGACCACGGCGATACCGAGCGGGCGGCGCGCCTCGCCGCCGGTGCCGAAACCGATGGCAATCGGCAGGGTGGCGAAGATGGCGGCGAAGGTGGTCATCATGATCGGCCGCAGACGCACCAGGCAGGCCTCGACGATGGCATCCTCGGCGCTCATCCCCGCGCGCTGCCGGGCCAGGGCGAAGTCGATCATCATGATGCCGTTCTTCTTCACCAGTCCCACCAGCAGGATGATGCCGACGAAGCTGAAGATATTGAGTTCCTCGTTGGCCAGCAGCAGCACCAGCAGCGCACCGAACCCGGCCAGCGGCAGCGCGGTGAGAATGGTCAACGGATGGCCGAGATGCTCGTACAGTACTGCCAGCACCATGTAGATGATCACGACGGTGAACAGCAGCAGCAAAGGCAGTTGGACCGTCGATTCCTGGAACTTCTGCGCCGCGCCGGTGAATTCCAGCGCCACCTCGGGCGGCACGACTTCGCTGGCGGCATCGTAGGCCGCGGCCAGCGCGGCATCGAGCGAGGCGCCCGGCGCGAGATTGAAGGACAGCGTGACGGCCGGCTGCTGACCGTAGTGGTAGACCGCGATCGGACCCACGCCCGGATCGACCCGTGCCACGGCATCCAGCCGCGTGATCCCGCCCGCTGCCGTTTTCAGGGGCAGCTGGCCGATGACTGCCGGATCCAGCTGGGCTTCGGGCAGCGCCTTGACGCTCACCACGTACTGGTCGCTCGTGCCGTAGATCTCGCTGATGCGGCGTCCGCCCAGTGCGTCGTACAGCGTTTGCTGGGCCTGCTGGGAGGTGATGCCGAGCCGGGCGGCTTCCAGCGGATCGAGCGTGACGCGTAATTCGGGATTGCGCAGTTCGAGATTGCTGTCGACGTCCTCGATCTGGGGCAGCGCTTCCAGCCGCTTCTCGACCTCGGCCGACGCTGTCTTCAGCGCCTCGAAATCGCCCGAGATGAGCGTCAGCTGGTAGTCGCTGCTGGAGGCCAGCGCGCCGACATTGATCGATGCCGGGTTCTGCAAGGTGACGTTGACGCCGCTGACCTTGCGGGTGATCGCGCGCAGTTCGTCGATCACCTCGTCGGCGCTCTTGCGCGTCCCGCGCGGCGTCAGCCGTATCACCAGGCGCCCGATGTTGCCGCCGGCCACCCCGCCGCCGCCCTGTCCGGCACTCGACATCAGGCCTTCGACGGCCGGGTGCTTCTGCACGAGGGCGGCGAGTGTCTGCTGGCGCTTGCTCAGCTCGTCGAACGGAATGCCTTCCGGATACTGCACGCTGGCGAAAATCATCCCGGAGTCGACGCGCGGAATGAATCCCTGCTTGACGTGGCCGGCCAGCCACAGCATCGCGGCCAGCACGACCACCGAGAACAGCAGCATGCCACCCCGGTGGCGCATCGACGCGCGCAGGGTGTCGCCATAAAAATCGCGGAAGCGATTGAAACCCGCATCGAACAGGCGCGACAGGCGATTGTTGAGCGGCTCGTTGACCAGCCCGCGCGCGCACAACATCGGTGTGAGCGTCAGCGCCACCACACCGGAGAGCAGCACGGCGACGCCGATGCTCACCGCGAATTCCTGAAACAGTCGTCCGATCATGCCGCCCATGAAGAGAATGGGCAGGAAGACGGCAGCAAGCGAGATGGTCATCGACAGCACGGTGAAGCCGATCTCCTGCGCGCCGTCGAGCGCGGCCTGCATGCGCGATTTGCCCATTTCCAGGTGACGCGCGATGTTCTCGATGACCACGACCGCGTCGTCGACCACGAAGCCGATCGCCAGCGTGATCGCCATCAGGCTCAGGTTGTTGAGGCTGTAGCCCAGCAGGTGCATGAAGGCGAAGGTGCCCAGCAGCGAACTGGGCAGCACCAATGCGGCGATCAGCGTGGCACGGACATTGTGCAGGAAGGCAAAGATGACGAGGATCACCAGGCCCAATGCGAGCAGCAGCGTGAAGTTCACCTCGTGCAGCGAATCCTTGACGAAGCGCGAACGGTCGAAATGCACCTGCAGGCGAACGCCATCGGGCAGTTCGGCCTCGATCTGCGGCAGCATCGCGCGAATGCGGTCGGCGACCGCGACCGTGTTCGCGCCCGGCTGACGCTGTACCGCCAGCACGATGGCGCGGGTGCCGTTGTACCAGGTCTTGCGCTTGTCATCCTCGACGCCATCCTCGGCCCGGCCGAGGTCTTTCACCCGCAGCGCGGTGCCATCGTGATAGGCGACGATGATGTCGCCGAAGTCCGCTGCATTGGCCAGCGCCACCGGCGCCTTCACCGTATAGGCCCGGCTGGCGCCGTCCAGCGTGCCGGACGGCAGGTTGGCATTGGCATTCTGTACCGCCTGGATCACGTCGGCAAAAGTCAGTCCGCGCTGCTGCAGCTTGGCGGGGTCGAGGTAGAGGCGCAGCGCATATTTCTGCGAACCGAACACCAGCACCTGCGCCACGCCGGACAAGCCGGACAGCTTTTGCGCCACGCGCGAATCGGCGATGGCGTCGAGTTCGGTCAAAGGCAGGCGTTCGGCCGACAACGCCAGATACATGATGGGCGAGTCGGCCGGGTTGATCTTCCTTAATTGAGGCGGGTCCATGCCCTGCGGCAGGTTGCGCGCCGCCTGCGCGATTGCGGTCTGCACGTCCTGCGCGGCGGCATCGATGTCGCGCCCGAGTTCGAACTGCAGCGTGATGCTGGTCGAGCCCTGGCCCGATTGCGAGCTCATCGATTCGATCCCCGCCACGGTCGCCAATTGCCGTTCCAGCGGCGTCGCCACGGTGTTGGCCATGGTCTCGGGGTTGGCGCCGGGCAAGGAGGCACTGATGCGCAGGGTCGGAAAATCCACCTGCGGCAGATCGTTCACCGGCAGCTGCTTGTAGGCGATCGCGCCGAACAGCGCCATCGCCAGCACCAGCATCAGCGTGGCAACCGGGCGCTCAATGAAGAGCCGCGACAGATTCATCGATGCGTGCCTTCGAGCTTGACCGTGCTGCCCGCCTTGAGGCGTTGCGGAATCTCGATCAACACCGGCTCGCCGGCGCGCAATTCGCCTTCGACCACCTCTTCGCCGTCGAGACTGCGCGTCACGTTCACCGTCTGCACGACGGCCTTGCCGCCGCGCACCACATACACATACGAGCCGACCTGCGCGTGCTGCAGCGCGGCCTCCGGCACCACCTTGGCGTTCGGCTCAACGCCCAGCAGCAGGCGCACCCGCACGCCTTGTCCCGACAGCAGCGCGGTCGGCGCCCCGGCCAGCCGCACCTTGATCGGGACCGCGCCCGTGGCGGCATCGATCTGCGAATCGACGAACACGAGCTCGCCCTGCGCCCGGACAGTGCGATCCGTATCCCGGAACACCTCGGCCGTCACCTTGCCATGCGCACGTGCAGCCGCAAGTTCGGGCCAGTCCTGCTGCGACACGCTGGCCCGCACGTCGAGCGTGCCGGGCGCCAGTATCGTCGTGAGGGGCGTCCCGCCCGCCTGCACCAGCGTGCCGGGACGTACGGCAATACGCCCGACGCGCCCGTCGATCGGCGCGCGAATCTGTCCGTATGCCATGTCCAGTTGCGCCGCCTCCAGTTCGGCGCGCGCGGTGCCTGCGCGCGCACGCGCGGATTCCAGTGCCAGTTGCGCGTCGGCGAATTCCTGGCGGCTGATATAGCCCGATTTCATCAGTGGACTGAGGCGGTCGAGTTTCTGGATGGCATCGACCGTTTCGGCGCGGGCGCCGGCCAGCGTCGCCTGGCTTTGCGCGATGCGTGCCTGCGCGGGGCGGCTATCCAGGCTGAAAAGGACCTGCCCCGCTCGCACGGCGTCGCCTTCCTGCACATGCTGGCGCAGCACCGCGCCGCCGGTCTGGGCGACGATGGCGACCTGCTGGGCGGCTTCCAGCGTGCCGGGCAGGTCAATCACCCGCGGAAAGTCGCGCACCGCCACCGGGACCGTCCTGACGCTGAGCGCACGATCGCCGCCGCCCTTCTTGTCGCCGGATGCGGAATGCTGGATGCGATAGGCCACCCCGGCCATCAATCCGAGTACGACGACGACCAACAGGATGCGCATTTTCATGGCGGGCTCGCAGGAGAAGTGGCGGGCAGGCGGCCCAGGGCATGATTCAAACGGGAAAATGCCGCCAGCCAATCGCTATCGGCCTGTGCCTGTGCCTGGCGCGCGCGCGCCAGGTCGGCCTGGGCAGTCAGCCATTCGAGCAGGCTGCCGACGCCGGTCTTGTAGCGCGCTTCGGCCGCCTGGGCCGATTCGCTGGCACTGTCGAACTGCGCCCCCACGCCTTCGCGCTGGGCTTGAGCCTGGCGGACATCGTAATAGGCATCGGCCACCGCCAGCGCAACCTGGCTGCGCTGCGCCTCGGCATCGGCCTGCAGGCGCTCGGCATCGCGCGCGGCGGCGCGTGCCTGCGCGGCCAGCCGCCCGCCGTCGAACAGCGGCATCGTCACATTCACGCCGACGCTGTAGGTCGTCGACGGCGAGCGATCGCTGTCAAGAAACAGCGTGCGCCCGGTGTTGGCTGCCAGCGACAGGCTCGGCCAGCGAGCCGCGCGTGCACGCTCGGCCTCGAAGCGCGCGCTGGTCGCGGCAGCCTGCAGGGCTTGCAGGTCGGGGCGATTGCGCTGGGCCTCCTGCAGCAGATCGGCCAGCAGGGTCGTGGCCGCCAGGGGATCCGGCGGCACGGCCTGCCAATCCAGTTCCAGTGTTTGCGTCTGGGCGATGCCCGCAGCCTGTTTCAACGCGGCTTCCGCCTTGGCCCGATCACGCTCCGCCGCCTGGCGTGCCAGCTCGGCTTCGACCAGTGCAGCCCGTGCACGCAACTGGTCGGCACGCGACGCCAGCCCGCCCCGCAGCCTGGCGTCGACCGCGTCGAGACTGGCGCGCAGGGCGGTTTCCTGCTGGATCTGGGCGGTGACCTGCGCACGCGCGGCCAGCAAGGCGAAATAAGCAGCCTCCACTTCGGCGACGGTATCCTGCAGGGTGCGGTTGCCGGTCAGCAGACTGGCAATGAGTTGATAGCGCTGGGCATCGATGCTGGCGGCGCGCGCGCCGAAATCGACCAGCACATAGGCCAGGCTGAGGCTGGGGCCATAGCGATTGAGCGTGGGGACGGTCGCGCCTGAACTGGACAGCGCCCGGCTTTGGGTGAAATTCAATTGCCCCGTGAGCGTCGGCCAGTTGGCTGCGCTGGCGGCATCCAGCCGCGCCGCCTCGGCCTGGATGCCGAGCCAGGCCGCACGCGTCTCCGCCCGTTCGCGCAGCGCATGGTCGGTCAGGGCGGCCAGGCTGGCAAAGCGCACGACGCCCGTCGGCGTCGCAGCCGGAACGGGCAAGCCATCCGGCTGCGACCAGAAGGTGCCGGGACGCTCGGGCAGGTCGAACGCTGCCGCACGTGTCCATGCCAGGCACAGCGCTAGCGGCACGCATAACAGGACGCGAGACAGGATGGTGTTCAAAGTGAGGGGATTCTAAACGAGTCCACCAAACGACAGTTGGCGCATAAGCGAGTTCCACCCTGCGCCCGACGGGGAATCAGCATTTTTCTGCAGCATGGTGAGGATGCAATACGCATGACATATCGCCTCGTTAGGATGCCTCGCGTACTGATTCGATCGACGTCCGGCATGCGGTGCCCTCATCAGCCTGCTTCCGTAGTCGATCCGTACCAGTCATCAGTACAAACTCCATTCACGATCAAGGGAACTCCATATGACACTCAAGAAACTCTCGCTCGCAATCGGCCTGGTTCTGGCCGGTTCATCAGCCTTCGCTGGCAGCGCATCCTTCGACCACTTCACGCCCATGGCCGGCGACGTCGGCGCCGGCACGCTGCCCGAGTCGGCCCCCTACAAGCTGTCCTCGCCGCATTTCAGCCAGATGACCATCGTGGCCCGCGACCCTGCCCAGGCCCAACGCTTCGACAGCGGCAACTACGACATGCACACCGTGAACGAGAATGGCCCCGAAGCCGGCCGTTTCCTGTTCACCGTGTTCGAAACCGGCCAGGCCGGCATCCAGCGCACCGATCTGCGCACCATGCAGACCGAGACCATCTGGCACAGCCCGGCTGCCTCGCCCGCACTGGACAGCCACGTGTCCTTTGACGCCTCCCGCTGGACCCCGTGGGGCACCTTCCTGACCGCCGAAGAATCGTGGAGCGATCCGGCCGGCCCGACCAGCAAGTACGGCCGCCTGTTCGAAGTGGTCAATCCGCTGGCCGCCCCCGCCGACATCGTGATCAAGCACCGCGACATCCTGCCGCGCGTCTCCCACGAAGGCCTGGCGTTCGACCAGAAGAACAACCTGTACTTCATCGACGAGCGCAACGGCAGCCACATCTTCAAGTTCACCTCGGCTAACCCGCAGGCCGACAACGGCGACGACTTCTTTGCCGCCGGCCAGACCTTCGTGCTGCGCGTGGGCGATGGCACGGTCAAGGAAGCCACCGGTGCCGCCACCTGGATTCCGCTGACCGACAACAACGGCGTCGCCCTGCCAGGTGCCGTGATCGTCACCGACCCCAACGGCCTGACCGCGATCGACGGCCGCGCCACGCCGAAGCTGCCGGCCTTCCTGGGCACCGCGTTCGACCGCCCGGAAGATCTGGAGATCAAGACGCTGAAGAACCACAAGCAAATGCTGTTCGTCGCGACCACCACCAACCACAAGGTGTTCTCGATCGACCTGCGCAGCAACACGGTCAAGCTGTTCGCCAGCCGCGACACGCTGGACATGGCCACCAGGCAGCCGGCCGGCAGCGCCTTCACCAACCCCGACAACCTGGCGATCGACGCCGACGGCAACATCTACATCGTCGAAGACCAGCCGGGCGGCATCGAGGACATCTGGTTTGCCAAGGACGAGAACGACGATGGTGTCGCCGAAGCCATCGGCAAGTGGGCCAGCCTGTCGACCGTGGGCGCGGAGAGCACCGGCCTCTACTTCGACCCCTTCAAGCCGAACGTCGCCTACGTCAACGCGCAGCATCCCAGCAGCAAGGTCGACCGCACCATCATGATCACCGCGCCGTGCCCGCAGGCGAAGCATGACCACGACGACGACCATCATGGCCGCGACCGCGATCACGACCGGGATTGAATGAGCCGGCGCTGAGCCGGTCTTCGACTCGCCGTCAGCAGCGTGACGGCATCAGGCGCCCTGCCGGTGCAAGCCGGCAGGGCGTTTTTTTGCGCAGACAAACCACTGCACCGGCTATTGGATTGCGGACTGCACCGACTCCCGCATGATGAGGGCCGCCGCCACCATGTTGGCGAGCGCCGTTTCGGTTTCCGCCCAGCCGCGCGTTTTCAGTCCGCAGTCGGGATTGACCCAGAGCTTGTCGGGCGCGATCACCTGGGCCGCTTTTTCCAGCAGGCGCGTCATGTCTGCCACATCGGGAATGCGCGGGCTGTGGATGTCATACACACCGGGGCCGATTTCGTTCGGGTAGCTGAACTCGCCGAAACCGCGCAGCAGCTCCATGTCCGAGCGGCTGGTCTCGATGGTGATGACGTCGGCATCCATGGCCGCAATCGCAGGCAGGATGTCGTTGAATTCCGAGTAGCACATGTGGGTGTGGATTTGCGTCGCATCGCTCACCTCCGACGCGCTGATGCGGAATGCCCGGCTCGCCCACTCGAGATAGGCGGCCCAATCCGCTTTCCTCAATGGCAGGCCTTCGCGGTAGGCCGGTTCGTCGATCTGGATGATGCCGATGCCGGCCGTTTCGAGGTCGGCCACTTCGTCGCGGATCGCCAGCGCGATCTGCAGGGCGGTGGTTGCGCGCGGCTGGTCGTCGCGCACGAACGACCATTGCAGCATCGTCACCGGGCCGGTCAGCATGCCCTTCACCGGCTTCGCGGTCAGCGACTGCGCATGGCGCGCCCAGGCCACCGTCATCGGCCGTGGACGCGACACGTCGCCATAAATGATCGGCGGCTTGACGCAGCGGCTGCCGTAGGACTGCACCCAGCCGTTCTGCGAGAACGCAAAGCCGGCCAGCTGCTCGCCGAAATATTCGACCATGTCGTTGCGTTCGGCTTCGCCGTGCACCAGGACGTCGAGCCCCAGCGCTTCCTGTTTCTCGATGGCATGTCCGATCTCGTCCTGCATGGCAGCGGTGTAACCGGCCTCGCCGAGCGCGCCCGCCTTGAAGCGGGCGCGCGCATGGCGGATCTCCGGCGTCTGGGGGAACGAGCCGATGGTCGTAGTAGGAAAATCCGGCAGCTTGAAACGCGCACGCTGCACGGGCTGGCGAACGGCGAACGGACTGTTGCGCACGTCGTGAACGGAAGTCAGGGCGGCCAGCCGTGCAGCGACCGCCGCGTCGTACACGCGCGATGACGCCCGGCGGGAGGCCAGCGCCTGGGCATTGTCGGACAGTTCCGCAACCGCCGCCTGACGTCCCTGGTTGAACGCGGTTTTGAGCGTGGACAAGGCCGCGATCTTGTCGTCGGCGAACGCCAGCCAGTTACCCAGCTCCGCATCCATTGCGGTTTCGCCCGCCAGGCTCGCCGGCACATGCAACAGCGAACACGAAGGCGCCAGCCACAGCCGGTCGGCCAGGCGCGCATGCAGGCCCTCGAAACGATCGAACACGGCGTTCAGGTCGGTCTTCCAGATATTACGGCCATCGATCACGCCGACCGACAGCACCTTGGTGGCAGGCAGCCAGTCGATCACCTGGGCAAGTTCGCCGCCGCCGCGCATGCAATCCACATGCACGCCGGCCACCGGCAACTTCAGCGCCACCAGCAGGTTCTCGCGCAACGGCCCGAAATAGCTGGCGAGCAGGAGCTTGACGCCCGCGCCGTTGAGGGCGTGATAGGCGCGTTCGAAAGCCGATCGCCACTCGGCAGGCAGGTCGAGCGCGAGGGCAGGCTCGTCGATCTGCACCCATTCGACCCCTTGCGCCTTCAGGCGCGCCAGAATCTGCGCATAGACCGGCAGCAGCCGGTCGAGCAGGTCGAGGCGATTGAAGCCCGCCGCCTTTTCCTTGCCCAGCCACAGGAAGGTCAACGGGCCGATCAGCACCGGCTTGGCGGCGAACCCGGCCGTCTGCGCCTCGGTCACCTCGTCGAACAGCCATCCGGGATCGAGCGCGAAATGCGTGTCCGGTTTGAACTCGGGGACCAGATAGTGATAGTTGGTATCGAACCATTTGGTCATCTCCATCGCATGGCACGCGGCATTGCCGCGCGCCAGCTGGAAATATTCCGATAGCGCGATCCGCCCGTCGAAGCCGAAGCGTTCCGGCGCGCATCCGAGCAGCGCGACCTGGTTCAGCATCTGATCGTAGAACGCAAAGTCGCCCACCGTCACGAAATCCAGCCCGGCCGCATGCTGCCGCCGCCAGTTGGCCTGGCGGATGCCGCTGGCCACGGCCTTCAACGCGGCTTCGTCGATTTCGCCGCGCCAGCAGGCTTCCTGCGCAAATTTCAGTTCGCGATTCGGACCGATCCGCGGAACGCCCAATACGTGTGCCCGTGCCATGTGCATGCTCCCAAGAAATGATGGACGCCATGATGCCGACGCGAATACCATGAAACAAACGAATATTTTTCATTATTTATATGAACGTTACTCATATCGAGCTACGCCACCTGCGGCTGCTGCAGGCCGTGACGGAAGCAGGCGGGCTGACTGCCGCGGCCGAACGCCTGCACCTAACGCAGTCGGCGGTGTCGCATCAGCTGAAGGCGCTGGAAGACGCGCTGGGGCTGCCGCTGATTGAACGCGCCACGCGTCCGCTTGGCCTCACCGCCGCCGGGCGCCGGCTGTTGACGCTGGCGCATGCCGCACTGCCGCAGGTGGAGGCGGCGCTGCGCGACCTGGCCAAGCTGAAAGACGGCGACGCCGGCGAATTGCGCATCGCCGTGGAATGCCACACCTGCTACGACTGGCTGATGCCCGCCATGGATAGCTACCGCGACGTCTGGCCCGGGGTGGAACTCGACCTGCTGGGCGGTTTCCAGGCTGACCCGGTGGGCCTGCTGCTGGACGGGCGCGCCGATCTCGTCATCACGTCGGAAACCGTCCCGCGCGCGGGCGTCGCGTATGCGCCGCTGTTCGGCTTCGAGATGCTGGCGCTGCTGCCGCCGGATCATCCGCTCGCCACGAAGAAATGGCTGCTGCCGGCCGACTTTGCCGGCCACACCCTCATCACTTATCCGGTGCCGGAAGACCGCCTCGACCTGATTCGCCGCGTGCTCGCACCGGCCGGAATCAAACCGGTGCGGCGCGAAGCGCAATTGACGGTGGCCATCCTGCAACTCGTCGCCAGCCGTCGCGGACTCGCCGCGCTGCCGGCATGGGCGGTTGCGCCCTATCTCGAACGCGGCTACATCGCCGCACGTCGCATCGGCAAACACGGTCTGTGGGCCGAACTGCATGTCGCGGTGCGCGAGTCCGATGCGGCGCGCGCCTACGTCGCCGACTTCATCGAAACCGTGAAACGCGACAGCTTTGCCCGCCTGCCGGGCATCCGCCCGGCTATCATCGCACCATGACGCCCCGCCTCACCTTCCGCCTCATCCTCGGCGACGACATCGCGCTCGGACCCGGCAAAGTCCAGCTGCTCGAAGCCATCCGCGAAACCGGTTCCATCGCCGCGGCCGGCCGTGCCATGGGGATGAGCTACAAACGCGCCTGGCATCTGGTCGACACCATGAACCGCTGCTTCGTTCATCCGCTCGTCGAAGCCAGCAAGGGCGGCGCGCACGGAGGCGGGGCGCAGCTCACGCCGCTGGCCGATGGAGTGATCGCCCTGTACCGCCATCTGGAAACCCGCGCCCGCAAGGCCACCGAGGCGGACATGGCCAAACTCGCCCGGCATCTGCGGACGGACGGCTAAGCCTGCAGCGCGCCCATGCTGACACTCGACAAGCTCAATATCTATCGACGCTTCGATGGCGACCTGGACGGCTGGGCACGAACCGCGAACGGCCACGACGCCTCGGGCATCACGGACGCCGACTGGCATCTGATCGAAGAATTGCGGCAAGGGCTTGCCCTGATCGCCGCAGGTCAGGCATCGCAGGCGTTCACGACCTCGTTCGAATCGCGCCTCCGCGACGCGACAGCAGACGAAGCCACGCGACAGGCACTACGCGCGTTGCGGTAACCCTTCCCTGAAACACGTCGCTTGTTCTCTTCCCATTCGATATGACATACTGGATATATCGAAACATGCGTCTTACTCAGGAGACCTTCATGACACGCGTATTCAAGAAACTGGCATCCGTCCTTGTGTTGTCCGCATTCGCCAGTCTGCCCGCCGCAGCAGACACGGCGCATATTGCCGTTGCCGCCAATTTCGCCATGCCGATGAAGGTGCTGGCCGCCCGGTTCGAACGAGCGACCGGCCACACGCTCACCCTGTCGTCCGGTTCGACCGGCAAGTTCTACGCACAAATCAAGAACGGCGCCCCGTTCGACGTATTGCTGGCCGCCGACGACGACACGCCGGCCCGGCTGCAACGCGAAGGCGATGCCGTCGCCACCCGCAACTACGCCATCGGCAAGCTCGCCCTGTGGAGCGCCAACGCCAACCTGATCGATGGCACCGATGCCGTGTTGAAGCAGAACCGTTTCGGCAGGCTTGCCGTCGCCAACCCGAAGCTGGCGCCTTATGGCGCCGCCGCAAAGGAAGCCCTGGGCAAACTCGGACTCTTCGATGTGGTCGCAGGCAAACTCGTGGTGGGCGAGAACATCGGCCAAACCTATCAGTTTGCCGCCAGCGGCAATGCCGACCTCGGCTTCGTCGCCCTGTCCCAGATCATGCAGGACGGCAAGCTGACCCAGGGCTCGATGTGGCTCGTTCCCAGCCAGCTGTATTCGCCGATCCGCCAGGATGCCGCCCTGCTGAAGCACGGCGCCGGCAATGCGGCGGCGCGCGCGCTGCTTGATTTCCTGGGAACGCCGGACGCGCAGGCTATCATCCGCAGCTATGGCTATGATCTGTAATCCATGTCCCTGACCGGGGCCGATACGTCGGCCATCCTGCTGACGCTGAAGCTGGCTGCGATCACGACCGCGCTGCTGATGCTGATCGCCACGCCGCTGGCGTGGTGGCTGACCCACACCCACGCGTGCCTGCGCGCAGCCGTCACCGCGCTGGTGGCGCTGCCGCTGGTGTTGCCGCCGACCGTGCTGGGTTTTTATCTGCTGGTATTGCTGGGGCCGCACGGCGTCGTCGGACACTGGATGCAGCAACTCGGTTTATCGACCCTGCCGTTCACGTTTGCCGGGCTGGTGGTCGGCTCGGTGGCGTTTTCGCTGCCCTTCGCGGTACAGCCGATCGCCAATGCGTTTGCCGCCATCGGCACGCGCCCACTCGAAGTGGCCGCCACCTTGCGCGCCTCGCCATGGGACCGTTTCGTCAGCATCGCCATTCCACTCGCCCGGCCCGGCTTCATCACCGCCGCCGTGCTCGCATTCGCCCATACCGTGGGCGAGTTCGGCGTGGTACTGATGCTGGGCGGCAATATTCCGGGCCAGACACGGGTCCTGTCGGTGGCGATCTACGACCATGTGGAGGCGCTCGAATACGCCGACGCGCACCTGCTGTCGGCCGGATTGGTCGCGTTTTCCTTCCTCGTGCTGCTGATGCTGGGCCGCTACAGCGGACAGTGGCAGCGGACCCCGACATGAGCCGGATCGAAGGACGCTTCCGCGCCACGCTCGGCGAGTTTTCGCTCGATGCGGATTTCAGCGTGCCGTCGCACGGTGTCACCGCCCTGTTCGGCCAGTCCGGTTCGGGCAAGACGACGCTGCTACGGCTGATCGCCGGGCTCGCGCGTGCGCCCGGACGCCTCGTCGTCGACGGCGAGATCTGGCAGGACGAGTCGGTCTTCGTTCCCACCCATAGCCGCGCGCTCGGCTATGTCTTCCAGGAGGCCAGCCTGTTTCCGCACCTGTCGGTACGCGCCAACCTGGAATACGGCTGGAAGCGCGTGCCGCCCACGGAACGCACCATCCAGTGGGATGAAGTGGTCGACTGGCTGGAACTGGCGCCGCTGATCGCGTTACGGCCGCATCAACTGTCGGGCGGCCAGCGCCAGCGCGTGGCGATCGGCCGCGCGCTGCTGTCGTGCCCCCGACTGTTGCTGATGGACGAACCGATGGCCGCGCTCGACGCAGGCGCACGCGCCGACATCCTGCCTTACCTGGAACGGCTGCATCACGCACTCGAACTGCCCCTGCTCTACGTCAGTCACGCGCTCGACGAAGTCGCGCGCCTGGCCGACCATCTGCTGCTGATCGAGGCCGGCCGCCTCGTCTACCAGGGTCCCTTGACGGAAGGCCTGACCCGGCTCGATCTGCCCTTGGCGCACCGCGACATCGCAGCCACCATCGTCGAGGCCACCGTGATCGCGCACGACCGGGCGCTCCAGCTCACCCACGTCGCCCGCGGTCCCGTCGTGCTGGAATTGCCTGGCCTGCACGGTTCGCCCGGCGCGCCGCTCAGGGTGCGCGTCGCTGCACGCGACGTCAGCCTGACGCTGTCCATGCCGCAGCAGACCAGCATCCTGAACCTGCTGCCGGCCCGGGTCATCGAGCTGGCCGACGATGCGCCCGGACAGGTATTGGTGCGGCTGGCGCTGGACGACACGGTGCTGCTCGCGCGCATCACCCGAAAATCGGCACTGCTGCTGGGACTTCAGCCTGGCACACCGGTGGTGGCCCAGGTGAAAAGCGTGGCCGTGGCCTGAGGAACGGCAGAACCTACAGCTCGGAAAACAGGTACGCCAGCAGCGCGAAACCGAGCACCACGACCGACAGGTTCATCGCGATCCCGCCCCAGGTGCAATAGCGCTCGGGAATTTCGATCGGCTTCAGGGTGCGCAGCACGCGTCTGAACTGCACGATGGAAAAACCGATCACGACCAACGCCAAACAGATGAAGGCGATGCCGATCCAGAACGACAGGTCCCGTCCCGCATGACCGGTCTGGCGCAGCACATGCAGAAACAGGCCGAAGCGTTCGAGCACGAAGCCGAAGGCCATCAGGGTCAGGCCAGTGCGGTTCCACGCCATCAGCGTGCGTTCGGCGGCGAAAAAGACGCGCGGGTCGTTGAGATCGGACATGCTCAGACAGGCTCCACTTCAGTGGGTAAAGTCGCTTTCAGCGTCGCAGCGAGGCGTTCGAATGTCTCGGGAAACGGCGCACGCTTGCGCCACACCAGGCCGATGGTGCGGCCGGGCGCGGGTTTCTTGAACGGACGTATTTCGACCGCCTTTTTATTGACACGCGGCGCAGCATCCACCGACAACGCCGGCAGCAGCGTCAATCCCAGCCCCATGGCCACCATCTGGCGCAGGGTTTCCAGGCTGGTCGCGCGCACTTCCTCGCGCCCGCGCGAGCCGGTGCCGCAGACATCGAGCGCCTGGTCGCGCAGGCAATGGCCTTCGTCGAGCAACAGCAGCTTCTCCTTCATGATGTCCGACACCTTCAGTACATCCTGCTTGGCGAGCGCGTGACCGGCAGGCAGCGCGGCGAAAAACGGTTCGTAGAACAGCGGCTCGACACGCAGGCTGTCGTCGGTCACAGGCAGCGCCAGCAGACCCGCATCCAGCCTGCCGTCAACCAGATGCTCCAGGATCTGCGGTGTCATCTCCTCGCGCAGCAAGAGGCGCAGCCCCGGATGCTTCTTGTGAACCAGGGTCAGCGCATGCGGCAGGTAATACGGTCCCAAGGTGGGAATGACACCGAGATGAAGCGTGCGCGACATCGGATCCTGCGCGTGCTTGGCAAGTTCACGGATACGTTCGGATTCTTCGACAATATTGCGCGCAGCCGCAAGGATTTCCCGGCCGATAGGGGTGGGCGTGACACGCTTCAAACTGCGGTCGAACAAGGTCACGCCGAGGAAATCCTCCAGCTTCTTGATCTGCGTCGACAACGTCGACTGGGTGATGAAGCAGGCCTCGGCGGCGCGGCCGAAGTGCCCGTGATCGGCCAGGGCCACCAGGTATTTCAGCTCTTGAAGAGTCATGGAGGTTTTGCGTTTCCGTCGGCTATCCCGAAAGCCGTATTAGACAACGGAAGCGACCGCGCATGAAGTCGGCAAATCCCATTGTGCCTTGCCCGCGAAAACGCCGACCCCCAATGCGCCATCCGGCGGCGACCGTTCAGCGCATTTTCTCGCGTAAGGCTTCCTCTTCGATCAAGCGGCGGTTAGGCCCGAGCAGGTCGCGCAGCGACAAGGTACCGATGAGATGCATGCTGGCCAGATCCTTTACCACAGGCAGGCATCCCGTTTCGAGCTGGGCCATGCGCCCTGCAGCTGTGCGCGCGGTCGCCCCCGGCAGAAGCACATGTTCGGGCTGCAACGGAATGAGCACATCCATGCAGCGGGCCGGTGAGCATGCATGTTTGCGCAGCGTCGAATAATCGAGTATTCCCAGTACACGTCCTTCGCCGATCACGGGATAGGTCCGATGCGGGTCATGATCGTCGCAATAACGCGACCAGGCATCCGTCACTTTCATCGCACCGTCGAGCGCCATGACGTCGGGGTTCATCAGATCGCTCACGTGCTGGCGCTCCAGCGGATCGACACCATATTCTCGGAAGATGTGCAGGCCTCGACGCGCGATCTTCTCGGTCATGATGGAGCGTTTCATCGTCAGAGTGGTCAGGCCATAGGCCACGACAGTCGTCAGCATCAAGGGCAGCAATGCCTCGCTGTCGTGCGTCAGACCGAAGGCGAAAACAATCGCGGTGAGCGGCGCACCAAGCGTGCTGCCCAGCACACCCGCCATGCACACGAGCGCCCACAGGCTGGGAGAACCACCCGGCAGATAGGGGGCCAACAAGGTGCCCAGGCCGGCTCCCAGCATCAGCAATGGCGCGAGCACGCCTCCCGAAGTCCCCGAACCGAGTGCAACGACCCAGATGATCGCCTTCACCGTCAGCAGCGCGATCGCGGCTGTGACAAGCAGATGGCCATTGAGCAGGTCGCCTATGACGTCGTAGCCCATGCCCAATGCACGCGGTTCGAGATAGCCTCCGACCCCTACAATCAGACCTCCGATGGCTGGCCACCACATCCAGTGCAGCGGAAGCTTGTGGAAACCGTCCTCGATCCTGTAGAGCGCCAACGTCAGCAGCGCAGCCAATACGCCACACAACAAACCCGCGGCAACGCATGAGGCAAACGCAATCGTGGAAACCGGGTCAGTATGCAAGGGGAAAAGCGGACCCGGCTCGAACACGAGGTTACGCAGAAAGCCGGCCACGGCACAGGCAAGCGCCACGGGCAACAAGCTGCGCGGGCGCAGCTCGAACAACAACAACTCGACGGCCAGAAGCAGCGCCGCGACAGGCGTGGCGAAGATTGCCGTCATTCCGGCGCATGCGCCCGCGACCAGCAAGGTTTTACGCTCGGCGGCGGTAAGATGCAGGTACTGCGCAACCAGCGAGCCCAACGATCCACCTGTCATGATGATGGGCCCTTCGGCGCCAAACGGGCCACCGCTGCCGATGACGATGCCCGACGAAAGCGGTTTGAGTACCGCCACTCTCGCCGACATCTGGCTCTTGCCGAACAGGATGGTCTCCATGGCTTCGGGAATGCCATGGCCCCGGATCTTTTCACTGCCGTAACGCGCCATGAATCCCACCAGCAGCCCCCCTATCGCCGGCACCAGGATGACACCCATTCCCAACGTATGCTGCGCCGGCGAGATGTCGGCCCACGATAGGCGCTGGTAAAAAAACAGATTGGTAAAGAAGTGGATCAGCGCGAGCAGTGCAGCGGCCGCAAACGTACTGGCAACGCCTATCAACAAAGCAACGCCGGACACCATCACGAGCCGGCGGTCGACCGAATAATCCCGCTTGGCGTGCATCACATGATTTTCCTGGACTTCATTGGCACCTGTCCTGAAGACGTCGATTGATTCGGATGGATGAAGTCCCGCGTCAAACTCAACACGAACTCGGTTGTCCGCATGCCACCGTAGGTACGCCAGGCTGGAGCAGCCCAACCATTCGAACGTCCCGAATATATCACAACGCGATATATCTAGCGGACGCCCGGAACTGTTGCGCAACGGGTCGGCCCTCGGCATGAACGGGCGTACAAAATGTATGCAGGGCCGGATGAAGCACGGGCCCATCCACCCCCCTCTCGGAGTCAGCGATAGAAGTCCTCTCAAACCAACGACTTAGGTCCAGCCATACCGTTCGCTTTTATCAATGGAATAATTTCAAACTATTCATGAGACAAATATTCATTCATGGCCTTAAATGCAGACACTCCGCAGTGGAGCCGAATATCGATAGGAGAAGGTCATGTCCGAGAACAAATGTCCGTTTCATCACAAAGCAGGGAGCGGCACGTCGAACCGGGACTGGTGGCCAAACCAGTTACCCCTTGAAATCCTGCACCAGCATTCCCCCCAATCCAACCCCATGGGCGAGGAATTCAACTACGCCGAGGCATTCAAGAGCCTCGACCTGGCGGCAGTGAAGAAGGACCTCCATGCCCTGATGACCGACTCGCAGGACTGGTGGCCTGCGGATTATGGCCATTACGGCCCTTTCTTCATCCGCATGGCCTGGCATAGTGCAGGCACCTACCGCACAGGTGATGGCCGCGGCGGCGCAGGCCACGGCAACCAGCGTTTCGCCCCTCTCAACAGCTGGCCCGACAACGTCAACCTCGACAAGGCACGCAGGCTGCTTTGGCCGATCAAGCAGAAATACGGCAGGAAGATTTCCTGGGCTGATCTCATCATCCTCACGGGCAACGTCGCCATGGAATCGATGGGATTCAAGACCTTCGGTTTCGCCGGCGGGCGCGAGGACATCTGGGCGCCGGAGATCGACGTCTACTGGGGCAATGAAGAAAAATGGCTGGACGACAAGGCGCGTTATTCCGGCGAGCGGGATCTGGAGAATCCCCTTGCGGCCGTGCAGATGGGGCTGATCTACGTCAACCCGGAAGGCCCGGGCGGCAACCCGGATCCGGTTGCGTCCGGCCGCGACGTGCGCGAGACCTTCGCGCGCATGGCAATGAACGACGAAGAAACGGTCGCCCTCACCTGCGGCGGCCACACCTTCGGCAAATGCCATGGCGCCGGCGATGCGGCGCTGGTCGGGCCCGAACCCGAGGCCGCCGGACTCGCCGAACAGGGGCTGGGATGGAAAAGTGCTTACCGCAGCGGCAAGGGGGGCGACCAGATCGGCAGCGGACTGGAAGGCTCGTGGACGCCGACCCCGACCCAATGGGACATGAGCTATCTCGACATGTTGTTCGGCAACGAGTGGGAACTGACCAAGAGCCCGGCCGGCGCGCATCAATGGACGCCGAAACAGGCGACCGACAGCAACATGGCGCCGGCCGCTGCCGATGCGTCGAAGAAAGTGCCGATCATCATGACCGCCGCCGACATGGCGATGCGCATGGATCCGGTCTACGAGCCGATCGCACGACGCTTTCACAAGGACCCGGAAGCCTTCGCCGACGCCTTCGCGCGCGCCTGGTTCAAGCTGACCCACCGCGACATGGGTCCGCGTTCGCGCTATCTCGGCCCCGAGGTGCCCAACGAAGTACTGCTCTGGCAAGACCCCGTTCCAACTGTCGATCATCCTCTGATCGATGACCAGGACGCCACCACGCTCAAGGCCCAGGTGCTGGCGTCCGGGCTGTCCGTGCCGGAACTGGTCTCGACCGCCTGGGCGTCGGCGTCGACGTTCCGCGGTTCAGACAAGCGCGGCGGCGCGAATGGCGCGCGCATTCGCCTCGCGCCGCAAAAGGACTGGGAAGCCAACCAGCCGGCGCAGCTGGCAAAGGTGCTTGGAAAGCTCGAAGCCATCCAGCGTGCGTTCCATAGCGGCGGCAAGAAGGTCTCGATGGCGGATCTGATCGTGCTGGCAGGTTGCGTCGGCGTTGAACAGGCCGCCAAGAATGCGGGGCACACAGTGACGGTCCCATTCACGCCGGGCCGCACGGACGCCGCGCAGGAACAGACCGACGTCGAAGCCTTCGCTGTGCTCGAGCCGATCGCGGATGGCTTCCGCAACTACCAGAAGGCCAGATTCACCGTCTCGGCCGAGGAGATGCTGCTCGACAAGGCGCAGTTGCTGACGCTCTCGGCGCCCGAAATGACGGTGCTGGTGGGCGGCATGCGCGCCCTGAATGCCAACGTCGGACAATCCCCGCATGGCGTCTTCACCACGCGGCCGGGGACGCTCACCAACGACTTCTTCGTCAACCTGCTCGACATGGGCACGGAATGGAAGGCGGTCTCGGAGGCCGAAGACACGTTCGAAGGGCGCGATCGCAAGACCGGCGAAAAGAAATGGACCGGCACCCGCGTCGATCTGGTGTTCGGCTCGAATTCCCAACTGCGGGCATTGGCTGAAGCCTATGGAAGTTCGGACGCGCAGGAGAAGTTCGTCCGCGACTTCGTGGCGGCCTGGACCAAGGTGATGAATCTGGATCGCTTCGATCTCGGCTGATGTGCTGGAACAACGCGGGCCTGGTCGCCAACACGGCAAGGCCCGCAAGCAGGACGCCCGCCCCACGCGGGGCGGGCGCTCGAATTGAATCTGTGATTTTGAAGAGGCCCAAAAATGAAAGCCATCCTGATCAACCCGGAAAACCGGTCCGTCGAAGCCATCGATATCCGTGACCGCGGCGACATCGTCAAACTGATCGGTTTCGACACACTCGAATCCGATACCGTCGGGACGGAAGGCGATCGCCTGTATTTCGATGAAGCGTGTTTCCTGCGCGGCAGCGCCGGCCGCTTCCAGATCGACACCGTCATCCCGGTATCGGGCAAGGCCGTGATCGCGGGCACGGCCGACGATGGTGCCACGCTGCGCGATGCCGCGACGGACATCGGGGCGCTGCACAGCCGCATCAAATACCTGTAGACAGATGGAGGACACAACCATGCTGAAGAACTGGCAAAACGACCTATTCACGGCCTTGGCCATGCTGGGCGCCGGCATCGAGGGCGTCGGCCTGGAGATGACATGACGCGGCCTGCCGTATTCATGCGTGCACCCGCAACCACGGCCACGCTCCGGCTGACGCATGCGGACGATCTTGCCGCGCTCAATGGCATCATCGAGCGCGCGATCCCATCAACGCCGTGGCGTCGGCGCACGGCTGCTCGAAGCGGTGGAGAGCGCCGCGCAGGCACAGGGGTTCGATGGCGTACTGGCCAAGGCCAAGGCCCAAGCCGATGCCGTCGCATTTTTCGAAGCAAGCGGGTGGCAACGGCTGCCGACCGAGGATCCGAAGCGGGACTATCCGCATCGTTTCTGGCGAATCGCCCGTTGCAGGACCGGGTCTGCCATTGCCAGCCATTGATGTTGCCTATCAGAATTTTAGATTTTTTGCGTTTCCCAAATGGAATGGGATGCTGTCAAATGAATCCACGATCGACATCGTCGAGACAAACCAAGCAATCACGAGCATGGCTTCTATGCTGACACATCTAGGAGAGCGATCATGGCATTGAGTTTGTACAGCATTTACTGGAACTGGCGGCACGAAGTGGCAGCCGAGCGGATGGCCGCGCAATACGGCGAGGACGTGCCGCTCGGCATCGGTTAACCGGACCGGCCCATGGATCTTGCGCAACCTGAACAGACCGCGACCTGGCACGCGACCTGGCTGGCCCAGGCCCACACCCACCCCTATATCACTGCGGGCCTGGGGCTGGCGCTGGCGGCCGTCGCCTGGCTGTTGCTGGCCAGCATCTGGCGCGTGGCCACAGGCGAGGCCGATGCCGCACTTCGGCTAGGCCTGCTCGGCGGATGGGCCGGCTTCGCCGCCACCGCAGTCGGCGCACTTCCCGCCCTGTTCATGCGCGGACTCTCCAGCCGCACCGAAGACACCATGCTCGGGCTGGCGGCCGGCATGATGCTGGCTGCCAGTTCCTTTTCGCTCATCCGGCGGGTCTCGCCGCCGGCGGGCACATCACCGGAAGCAATGCACTCGGGGCGCTCACCGTGGTGGCAGGTCTCGGGCTGGGCGTGATGCTGATGCTGGGTCTCGACCAGTTCATCCCGCATGAGCATGAACACCTCGGCCCCTGCGGCGCGGGCTGCGAGCGCGTCAGCCGTTTGTGGCTGTTCGTGTTCGCCATCGCACTGCACAACCTTCCGGAAGGCATGGCCATCGGCGTATCGTTTTCGCAGGGCGACCTGCGCGTCGGCCTGCCGCTCACCAGCGCCATCGCCATCCAGGACATCCCCGAGGGGCTGGCCGTCGCCATGGCCCTGAAGGCCGCCGGCCTGAGCCCGATGCGGGCGGTGTGGCTGGCCATCCTCAGCGGGACGATGGAGCCGGTCGGCGCACTGTTCGGCATCGGCTTGGCAAGCGGGCTGATGCTGGCCTATCCCATCGGCCTTGGCCTGGCAGCAGGCGCGATGATCTTCGTGGTCAGCCACGAGGTCATCCCGGAGACCCATCGCAACGGCCACCAGACACCGGCCACGCTCGGCCTGATGGCAGGATTCGCGGTGATGCTGGTGCTGGATACCGCACTGGGATAATTTTTCAATCCATTTTCAAGGAGGCGACCATGGCAAAAGCCAAAGCTGCATCGACAACCCAACACCCCTTCCTCACCGACATCAAGACCTTGCGCGCCCGCGCCCGCAGGCACATCGAGAACGGCGCCGTCACCGACGGCTACCGGGCCGACCGCACCACGGTTGTCAAGCTGCTTAACGAAGCGTTGGCCACCGAACTGGTGTGCATCCTGCGCTACAAGCGGCATTTCTTCATGGCCAGCGGCATCAATGCCGACGCGGTGGCACAGGAATTCCTGCAGCATGCCACCGAGGAACAAGGTCATGCGGATCTGATCGCCGCACGCATCGTCCAATTGAAAGGCGAGCCCAACTTCGATCCGGAAGGGCTGGCGATGCGCTCGCATGCCGAATACGTCGAAGGCGACTCGCTCGTCGACATGATCAAGGAGGACCTGGTGGCCGAACGCATCGCGATCGAGAGCTACGGCGAGATGATCCGCTACCTGGGCGACAAGGACGTCACCACGCGCCGCATGCTGGAAGACATCCTGGCGATGGAGGAGGAACACGCCGACGATCTGTCGAGCCTGCTGGAAGACCTCGGCCGCTAGTAGGCGCGGGATCAGGCCCTGCGCGCTACCTCGCCGCTTCGGCGGCCGGCTCGGGCGTCAGCCCTGCCGTTTCGGCAGCATGCTGATGATGTCCCAGCGCCAGCGCATAAATTTTCTGCAGATCCTCTTCACTGACGTCGATGAAGGTATCGATCTGGCTCAATGCGTAAACCAGGTCGCTGTGCGGGATCATGCATTTTTCGTCTGTGTCGGCAGCGTCCGCCGCAGGTTCGGACACCACCGCCATGCGCCACCACGCCTGCGGATAACGCCGCCATGAAAACGGGAAATTGTAGGCCGCGGCTGCGAGCAGGATGATCACGGTATTGATCATGATCGGCATCACGACGAATCCGTACCCCAGTGCATGGACCGACCCGCCCCCCACGACGGCCGTGATGGCGGTGGCCCCCCCGGGCGGATGGAGACAGCGCAGGGGATACATCAAGGCAATTGCCAATCCGACAGCCATCGACGCGGCCAGCATCGGTTCGTGGCCCAGCCACTGCTGGCTGGCGACGCCGGCCAGTGCCGACACCAGATGACCGCCAAACACCGACCAGGGCTGCGACATCCCGCCGTGCGGGGCGGCGAACAGCAGTACCGCTGAGGATCCCATCGAGCTTGCGACCAAAACGGCAACGTGACTGCCCACCAGGAGATTGCTGACCCACCATACCAACAGAATACCGAACAGTCCGCCGACACCCGATATCCAATGCTCGCGCTCCGAAACCGTATAACCGATCTTCAGCGCGTTCCAGCCCTGTACGAGGCCGGCCCATTTCCGAGCGGCGCGTTCCGAAAACGTGTAGTCAGCTTTCATCGTTCGGGATCTCCGGCTCACACGTCGAGCATCAGTTTCAGCGGCTTGCGCATGCCTGCGATACGGCATGCCTGCTGGCCATAGCCATGCGGAAACAGGTCGTACAGGGCTTGCTTGGCGGCACGCTTATCCCTTCCGCCTTCGGCCAGGTGCTGGATCACCCGGCGCGCTTCCGGCACGCTTTCGGTGTCGCCGTACCAGGCACGGATGAAATCGATCACCTGCCAATGGGCGAACGTCAGCGCCAGGCCGTCTTCGGCCGCCAGCAATTGAGCAACGGCCTGGCTCCAGGTGGCGGGCTCGAGCAGATATCCCTCGTTGTCACGTTCCGGCAACAGACTGGCCAGTTCGGCTCGGCGGTTCATGGCAGGCTCCTTGTTCTTGAGACGAGCCCAGTTTAGAGAACTCTTATATATCCATCCAACGATAAATTTTGGTGTTTAATATCGGCAAAACCGATACTTGAAATATGGACACCGAACTCGCTCGTACTTTCCTGGCCGTGGCCGCCACCGGCAACTTCGTCGCTGCGGCGAGCCGTCTCCACGTCACGCAATCAACCGTCAGCGCACGTATTCATACGCTGGAAACCACGCTGGGCGCACGCCTGTTCCATCGCGGACGCAACGGCGCCGAACTGACGCCTTCGGGAAAACGCTTCCTGCGCCACGCCAAGCATCTGGTACGCACCCTGGAGCAGGCCCTACACGACGTCGGCCTGCCGCAAGGATTTCGCGACGTGCTGACCCTGTCCGGACGCATCGCGCTGTGGGAAGGCTTCCTGCCGCACTGGGTGGACTGGATGCGCAAAGCCGCGCCGGACGTCTCGCTGCGCCTGGAAATCGGTTTCGAATCCGACATCATGCAAAGCCTGATCGAAGGGACGGTGGACATCGGCGTGATGTATACGCCGACCTCACGCCCCGGGCTGGTGGTGGAACCGCTGTTCGACGAAACGCTGCTGCTGGTGACCAACGACCTTGCGCGCGGCTGGCCGGACGAAGGCTACATCCACATCGACTGGGGCCCGGAATTCCATGCCCAGTTCAGCGACCACTATCCCGATGCGCCGCCGCCCACGCTGGTCGCCAACATCGGCTGGCTGGGCGTGCAGCAGCTCCTGACGTATGGCGGCAGCGGGTATTTCCCGCAGCGCCTGGTGCGCCACTATATTGAAGACGGCCTGCTATGGCATGTGCCGGACAGCCCGCAGTTCAAGCTGCCCGCCTATATGGTGTTCCCGCGCGACAGCGAGAGCGACAGCGCCACCCTGAAGCAAGCGCTCGACGGCTTGCGAGAACTGGCCCAGGCGGAACAGTCGTGATACGGACAGGGCATGCCGTATGAACCGGCGCCTGGTGCGCGGGTTGGGCCTGCTGGCCGCCGTGCTTTTTCTGACAGGCTGCTTCACCGACGCCGCGACCCGGCTTGCCTATGACATCGAGTCCGGCGCGAACCGCATGAACCGGCTGGACGAAGCACGCTACAGCATCCGCCACACGCCTGCGGAATCCAGCGAATGCACAGGCCCTTACACCGTGCAGTTCGACAAGGTCGGGGCCTTGATCGTGTGGTGCAAGGATGCGGCCGGGAACGTCGTCGCAAGCGGCAGCACGTCGTATCACGCGCGCTTCATCGATACGCCGACAACCTACATTCTGGACAAACCGGCCGGTTCAACTCTGGCGATAGACCTGGAGCGCCGCGCAGGCCGCGTGGTCGTGGCCAACGTGCACTAACCCCCTTCAGCAGGGCTGAGACTCAGCTGCCCGGCTTCCGCGCCACCAGGTCGATCAGGGCCGACATGCCGTGATGATGGCTGCCCTCGCGGATGACGGATTCATGCTCGGACAGATGCAGGATGTCCCAGTCGCCGAACCAGTCGCGCAGCAAATCGGCGGTATACATGTTGGCCGCGCTGGGCGGGCCGCCGGTGCCAAACTCGATCTGCTTCGGCGTGTAGCCCTGCAGAATCAGCAGCCCGCCCGGCTTCAGGCAGCGGCGGATGCCGGCGATGACATGATCGCGCTCGGGAGGCGGCGCGAACTGGATGAAGATGGCAGCCACCAGATCGTAGGCTGCTTCCGGCCAATTCCAGCCGAGAATGTCGACCTGCTCGAAGTCCAGCGCAACGCCGCGGACGGTCGCCAGCTTGCGGGCCTTTTCAAGCGCCACCGGCGACACGTCGATCGCATGCACCCTGGCGCCCTGCTCGGCCAGCCACACGCCGTTGCGGCCTTCGCCGTCCGCGATGGACAATATCTGCATCCCGGGCTTGATGTGCGCAATCTGGCTCTCGAGAAATCGGTTGGGTGCGGTGCCGAAGATATAGTCGTCGGTGGCATACCGCGCGTCCCAGAAACTCGAACTCATCCCGCCATCCTCACTTGGCGTTGGCGGCGAGCAGTTTTTCGAGCTGCGCGGCCGGCACCATGCCGGGCACGCGCTGGCCATTGGCAAAGAACAGGGTCGGCGTACCGGACACCTTCAGCTTGTTGCCCAGTGCGACGGTCTCCTCCACCGGGTTGCTGCACTTGCCGTCATTCTTGGGCACCGCACCGCTCGTGATGTAGGTTTCCCATGCCTTGTTGCGGTCGGGCGCGCACCAGATCTGTTTCGAGGTCTGGGTGGCCTGGGGATGCAGGCCTTCGATCGGATAAAGGAAGGTATATACCGTGATGTTGTCGACCTTGGCGAGTTCGGCCTCGAACTTGCGGCAGTAGGGACAATCGACGTCGGAGAACAGGACCAGCTTGCGTGCGCCGTTGCCCTTGACGGTTTTCAGCGCATTGCCGAATGGAAAACTGTCCCATTTCACGGCCTGCAACTGGTTCAAGCGCGCCTGGGTCAGGTTGGTGCGGTTCTTCATGTCGATCACGTCGCCGGCGAACACGTATTGCGCCTTGGCATCCACATAAACCAGCTGACCGTCGAGATAGACCTCGAACAGGCCGCTGTAGGGCGTCTTCTGGACCGAGCTGATGGTGGCGCCCGGGAACTGCTGCGTCAGCGCCTTGCGGATGACCGCTTCATTGGCCTGCGCGGTCGCAGCGAACAGCAGGGTTGCGGCCAGTGCCAGGGAGGTGGATTTCATTCGAGACTCCAAAAAAACATCATAAAAACCTAGGACATCGCCTCGCGAACCAGGGCTGCCTTCATCGGCGGCAGGTGATCCACGATCCGCATCCCGGCATTGCGCAGCCAGCCGGCGCGCTCGTCGGCAAACAGATGATGCAGGCCATGGGTGAGCGCCTGCATCCGCCGCACCGGTTCGGCACGCTCGCGGGCATAGCGTTGTAACACACGGACGTCACCGCAATAAGAACGGGCTGGACGCCGGGCCAGCACGTCGACCAGGATTTCGGCATCGCCGAAACCCAGATTGACGCCCTGCCCCGCCAGCGGGTGCACGCCATGGGCGGCGTCGCCGATCAGCGCCACACCGGGCGCAACGACGGCATCCACCCGGATCAGCCGCAGCGGGAATGCCGCAGCGGGCGTGAGCAGACGCAGGTCGCCCAGCCGATCGTGGCCCGCCGCACGCACCTTATCGGCCAGGGCCGCACCGTCCAGGGCAAGCAGTTCGTCCGCATGGGCTGTCCGGGTTGACCAGACCATCGACATACGGTTCCCTCCCAGCGGCAGCCAGGCCAGGATATCGCTATCGAAAAACCACTGGAACGCAGTGCCGCGGTGCGGACGCTCGCATTCGAAATTGGCGACCACCCCGCTCTGGCCATAGGGCGTCAACGTCGAAGTCAGGCCCGCCCATTCACGGATACGCGAGGCGGCACCGTCGGCGCAGACCACGAGGTCGGCCTCCAGCATCGTGCCGTCGCCCAGCGTCAGCCGTGTCGACGCGCCTTCCCTGACGAGCGATTCGATCGCCGCGGGGCAGTGCAGCGTCACGTTGCCGTCGGCCTCGATCGCCTGCCACAAGGCATGCTGCAACCGTCCGCTTTCGAGTATGGTCGCCAGATGCGACACGCCCGATTCGTAGGAATCGAGACGGATCGTGCCGCGGGCGTCGCCCGTCACGTCCATGCGATACACCGGCTGGATACGGTCAGCGTCCAGCCGCTGCCAGGCGCCAATACGTTCGAGAAAGCGCTGCGGCGCCGGACTGATGGCGTAGATGCGCGTGTCCCAGGTGTCGGTCGGGGCCTGGGGCGGCTGGCGCTCGACCAGCGCAACCCGCACGCCCTGTCGCCCGAGCGCCAGGGCGGCCGCCGTGCCCACCAGCCCGGCCCCGACGATGACGGCCTGATAGCGGTCGCCGCTCATCCCCGCGCCCCGAACATCATGCGTCGCGCGACGAAGGTTTTGAGCGGCGGCAAGGCTTCCAGCGCCAGCAGGCCCAAGCCGCGCATATGGCGCAGCGGCGCGACATCGTTGGAGAACACCCGCACCAGAAAATCGGTAAAACCGAGGCCGCCCATCACGTCGGCCCGACGCCCGCGGGCATAGGCCGCCAACATGGTCGCGCCGCCTGTCTCCGCCTCGGTCGTATCGCCGCACAGACTTGCCAGTTCCCAGGCATCGCGCAGGCCGATATTGAAACCCTGGCCTGCCACCGGGTGCAGTGTCTGCGCAGCATTGCCGATACGCACCACGCGCCCGGCCGCTTCGCTGCCGGTATACGCCAGCCTGAGCGGAAAGGTCTTGCGCGGGCCGGCCTGGAGGAACAGCCCCTGACGACCGCCGAAGTGGCGCTGCAAGGCAGCGAGAAATTCCGCGTCCGGCAGGGCGGCGATGCGCTGGGCCTCGTCGCTGCGCGCGGTCCATACCAATGCGTACCGATCGTCCTTCGGCAGCAGGGCCGCCGGTCCTTGGGGGGTAAATCGCTCGAAAGCCTGGTTGGCGTGCGGCAGTTCGGTCTCGACGTCGCACACCACGGCCATCTGATCGTAGTCGCGTTCGAACCTGGGCGGCGGCGCTTGGTCGCCGCGCCCGCCGTCGGCCACCACCACCAGCGGTGCCGTCAGCGTACGTCCATCTGCGGCATGCAGGGTCGCGGCCTCGGCGCCGGACTCGATACGGTCCACCGCCACACCATACTCGACCACGACATCCGCATCGCCCAGCATCTGTTTCAAGGCGGCGGTGAGTTCGGCGTAGGGCAGCACGTAGCCCAATGCCGGCACGCCGATTTCTTCTGCCGCAAGCCGCGCCACGCCGAGCGCACCGCGCTGGGAAACATGGATGCGGGTGATAGGCGTGACGCCGTGCAACCGGTTCCACACGCCGAGACGCTCGAGAATCAGGCGCGAGCCGTGCGACAACGCCAGCGTCCGCGTATCGGCGCGCGCGTCGGCCGACTGCGCCTCGAGCACGCGTGCAGCGATGCCCTGCAGCCGCAGCGCCAGCGCGCACACTGCGCCGACCGGACCGGCGCCAACGATCAGGACACGGCTCACGGGTTCATCCATGCCTCGATCTCCGCGACCGTTTTCGGCGGCGTGGTCAGCACCTCGCAGCCCGACCCGGTCACCACCACGTCGTCCTCGATGCGGATGCCGATGTTCCAGAACGCCTCGGGCACGTCGTCCGCCGGACGGATATAGAGGCCGGGCTCGACCGTCAGGGTCATGCCCGGCACCAACGGCCGCCATTCGCCCTGTAGCTTGTATTCGCCGGCGTCGTGCACGTCCATGCCCAGCCAGTGGCCGGTGCGGTGCATGTAGAAACGGCTGTAAGCACCCGACTCGATCAGGCCGTCGACCTCGCCCTGGAGCAGGCCGAGGTCGACCATGCCCTGCGTCAGCACGCGCACCGCCGCCTCGTGCGGGCTGTTCCAGTGGTTGCCGGGGCGCACCGCATCGATCGCCGCCGCCTGCGCGGCCAGCACCAGTTCGTAGGCCTCCTTCTGCGCTGCCGAGAAGCGGCCGTTCACCGGAAAAGTGCGGGTGATGTCGGCCGCATAGCTGCCAAACTCGGCGGCGGCGTCGATCAGCAGCAGGGCGCCGTCGCGCAGCGGCCTGTTGTTGAAGACGTAGTGCAGCACGCAGGCGTTGGCGCCGCTGGCGACGATGGAGGTGTAGGCCGGCGCCTCGGCGCCGCCGCGGCGGAAGGCTGACAGCAGTTCCGCCTCGATCTCGTATTCGTGGCCGCCCGGCCGGGTCGCACGCATGGCGGCGCGATGCGCGCCGGTGGATATCTCGGCGGCGCGGCGCATCAGTGCGAGTTCGTGGCCATCCTTGACGAGGCGCATCTCGTCCAGCCAGATGCGTGCGTCGACCATGCGGTTGGGCGCATGCACACCGCTGCGCGCCTTGCTGCGTACCGTATTGAGCCAGCCCATCACCTGCGTGTCCCAGGCCATGTCGCGACCGATGAGGTAAGCCAGCGTCGGCTGGTTCTCCAGCAGCCTGGGCAGTTCTGCATCCAGCGTGTCATACGCAAAGGTGTCGTCGAAGGCGAAGACTTCGCGGGCCGCCGCGGGCCCATAACGGAAACCGTCCCAGATCTCCCGTTCCTCGTTCTTCTCGCGACAGAACAGGATGTGGCGCGGCGCCTTGCCACCGACCAGGACCACCACCGCTTCCGGTTCGTTGAAGCCGGTGAGCCAGTAGAAATAGCTGTCGTGCCGGTAGGGATAGTGAGTGTCGCGGTTGCGCGCCACCTCCGGCGCGGTCGCGATAACCATCACGCCGTCGCCCATCTCGTTCAGGACCCGCTCGCGGCGGGCACGGTAAATTGCGGAATCAGGCTGCATGGTGTTGTCTCAGTTCCTCGTCCAGGGCCGCCAGACGGGCCGGCGTACCGACGTCGACCCACTGCCCGGAATAATGCTCGCCACTCGCCCGCCCGGCATCGATCGCCTGCCGCAATAGCGGTGCCAGCGGCGCCTTCTCGCCCGCCATCGTGTGGGCGAACAGCGCACGATGGTAGGCGCCGATGCCGGAGAAGGTAAGTGGTGAGGGGTGAGTGGTGAGCGGTGAGCCGACCACGCGGCCAGCATCCAGCACGAAGTCGCCTTTCGGGTGATGCGACGGATTGTCGACCAGCACCAGATGGGCCTGGTCGCGGCCGGCGGCGAGCCGCGCCAGCGGTTCGGCAAGCCGGCTGAAATCAAATTCGCAGTAAATGTCGCCATTGACCACGGGAAACACCTCGCACTCGATCAAGGGAAGCGCGGTGGCTATCCCGCCCGCGGTTTCCAGCGCGCTGACTTCACGCGAATACTCGATCGACACGCCGAACGCGGCGCCGTTCCCCAGCGCATCCTCGATCTGCTGGCCAAGATGCGCATGGTTGATGACGACATGGGTGAAACCGGCCGCACGCAGGCGCTCGATGTGCCAGACGATGAGCATCTTGCCGCCCACCGACAGCAGCGGCTTGGGGGTGTGGTCGGTGAGCGGGCGCATGCGCTCGCCGCGCCCGGCCGCCAGGATCATCGCCGTGGCCGGATTCAAAACGTATACCCCGCCTGCGGCTGCCTGTCCTGCAGCGCATCCAGCAAAAAGAGCAGCGGCTTCAGTTCGTCGTAGCGTTCGCACACCTTGCGCAGGTAGTGCATCACCCGCGGCATGTCCTTCAGATAGCCGTCCTTGCCGTCGCGGTGGTACAGCCGCGCGAAAATGCCGAGCACCTTGATCTGGCGCTGCGCGCCCATCCACTCGAAATCGCGCCAGAACGCGCCGAAATCCTCACGCACCGGCAGGCGGGCGGCACGCGCCTTTTCCCAGTAGCGGATCACCCAGTCGAGCTGCTGCTCCTCGTCCCACTGGATGTAGGCGTCGCGATAGATCGAGGCGAGGTCGTAGGTGATGGGGCCGTAGACCGCATCCTGGAAGTCGAGAATACCGGGATTGGGCTCGCTCACCATCAGGTTGCGCGAATGCCAGTCGCGATGCACGTAGACCTGCGGCTGCGCCAGGTTGTTGGCGAGGAGACGCTCGAACACGGTCTCGAGGATGGCTTTCTGCTCGTCCTTCATGGCGACGCCCAGATGTTTCGCCACGTACCACTCGGGAAACAGCATCAGTTCGCGGGTCAGCAGCGCGCGATCGTAGTCCGGCAGCACACCGGGGCGGCTCGCCTGCTGGATGCGGACCAGCGCATCGTTCGATGCCAGATACAGTTCGCGTGCCACGTCTTGATTGGATGCGGCTTCGTCGAGCGCCGACAGATAAGTGGTATTGCCGAGATCGGTCAGCAGCAGAAAGCCCCGGTCGAGGTCCTGTGCCAATACCTGCGGTACATTTACGCCGGCATCGGCAAACAGCCGGGCGACGGCAATGAACGGCCGGCAATCCTCGTGCGCCGGTGGGGCGTCCATCACGATATAATCGCGGCCTTTGGCAGTGACGCGAAAATAGCGGCGAAAGCTGGCGTCCGCCGACGCCGGGGCGATGTCCAGCGACTCGCCTCCCAGTTGTCGGGCGGCCCAGTCCTGTAAAGCTTGCAAACGTTCCACTGCCACACTGCTCCGAATAACGCTGTTTCTGATAACCCTGGCCCGGATTTTACATCGCTTGTCCACCTTGCCCGGCTTTACGCTCGTTGCCCTGTTGCTGACTGCCGGTTCCGCGGTGGCGGACGGGCTCGTGCTGAAAAAGGACGTCGAACTGAAAGGCTCGACGGCGGCGGGCAAGGACGGGCCGCTGTTCCTCACTGCGGACAAGATCGAATCGACAGCCCCCGGTGTCATCGAGGCCAGCGGCAAGGTGGCGGCCCGCCAGGCCGGGCTGAATTTCTTCGCCGACTGGCTGCGCTACGACACCACGCAGAACCGGGTGGAGGCACGCGGCCGGGTTCGTCTGGAACAGCCCGCGCTGCTGGTGGATGGCGATGCGCTCAAACTCGACCTGGACGACTACAGCGGCGAACTCGCCCAGCCGGTCTACCATTTGGTCGCCCAGCACGGGCGGGGCGACGCCAGCCACATCGACTTCGTCGACAAGGAACACTACAAGCTGCAGGAGGCCACCTACACGACCTGCCCGGTGGACAACGACGACTGGTTTCTCGAGGTGGACGACCTCGACATCGACAAGAGTCGCAATGTGGGAACCGCGCGCAACGCCTCGCTCCATTTCCTCGGCGTACCGATCCTGTATACGCCCTGGATGGATTTCCCACTCAACGACGTGCGCAAGAGCGGCGTGCTGGCACCTACTTTCGGCACTACCCAGCGCAGCGGCGTCGACTTCCTGGTGCCCTACTACCTCAACCTCGCACCCAACTATGACGCCACTCTGTATCCGCGCCTGCTGTCCAAGCGCGGTGTGCAGCTGGGCGGCGAATTCCGCTATCTGCTGAACGACGTCCATGGCGTGAACCGCCTGGAGTACCTGCCCAACGACAACGTCGCAGGCCGTTCGCGCTGGAGCGCCGCGCTGAACAACATCTACCGCCTGAACGACACGACCGAGGCCGGCATGCTGTTCAACCGCGTGTCGGACAACGATTATTTCCGCGACCTGTCCAACCTGCTGGCCGTCACCTCGCTCACCCAGCTCAACCGCGAATTCTGGGTGACCACCCAGCACGCCAACTGGAATGCGGACATTCGCGCGCAAAGCTACCAGACCCTGCAGGACTCTACCTCCGCCACGCCCATCCTCGAACCTTACGCACGGCTGCCGCAGGCGCGCCTGGGCATCTCGAAAACGTTCGAGAACGGGCTGGAATTCAAGATGGACAGCGAAGCCACCCATTTCGCCCATCCCACCCAGGTCGAAGGCACGCGGGTGCTGGCCTATCCGACGCTGCGCCTGCCGCTCACCAACTCGTTCGGGTTCCTCACGCCGCAAATCGGCTGGCACAGCACCTACTATGCGCTGGACGATCGCGCACCGGTGCAACACATCAGCCGCAGCCTGCCCATCTTCAGCCTCGACAGCGGCGTGACCTTCGAGCGTCCGTTCCACTTTGCCAGCCAGGATTACACGCAGACGCTGGAACCACGCGCCTACTATGTCTACGCGCCTTATCGCGACCAATCGAATATCCCGGTATTCGATACCGCGCTGCTGGATTTCAGCTACGCGCAGATGTTCACCGAGAACCAGTTCATCGGCGGCGACCGCGTCAACGACGCCAACCAGCTGACGGTTGCCGTCACCAGCCGGTTCACCGAGGCGACCAGCGGGCTGGAGCGGCTGCAGGTCACCCTCGGCCAGCGCTATTATTTCAGCACGCAGCAGGTCACCCTGCCCGGCATCGCGCCGCGCAGCAGCAATGCCACCGACCTGCTGGCCGCCATCAGCGGGCAGGTCACGCGCAACTGGCGCATCGACACTGCGTGGCAGTTCGACACCCAGAACGGCACCACCATCCGCCAGAACCTCGGCGCGTCCTATCGGCCCAGCCCCGGCCGCGTGTTGAACCTGGGTTACCGCTTCATCGACCAGACCACGGAACAGGTCGACCTGTCCGCGCAGTGGCCACTCGCCCAGCGCTGGTACGGCATGTTCCGCTACAACTATTCCTTCAAGGACAACAAGCTGGTCGAAGGCCTGGCCGGGTTTGAATACAATGGCGGATGCTGGGCGCTGCGCGCGGTGCTGCAACGACTGGCGACCAAGGAAAATCAATCCACCGATGCGTTGTTCTTCCAGCTGGAGTTGAACGGAATGGGGCGCATCGGCTCCAATCCGCTCGACGTTTTGAAACATAGTGTTCCCGGATACAGGCCTAGCAATGAAATTATTCAAACGCCCTGAATGGCGCCGCCCGCACTGGGTCCTGGCGCTGCTGATCGCCGTGTCGGTCCTGTCGCCGGCCCACGCAGCCGTGCAGGAACTCGACCACATCGTCGCCGTCGTCAACGACGAGGTCATCACGCGCCAGGAACTCGCCCGGCGCTACGACGAGGTCGTGCGCAATCTGTCGCGGCAGAACACGCCGCTGCCGCCGCGCGATGTGCTGGAAAAACAGCTGCTCGAACGCATGGTGACCGAGCTTGCGCTGCAGCAGCACGCCCGCGCCACCGGCATTCGGGTCGACCCGACGCAGGTCGAGCACGCCCTGCAGCGCATCGCCGCCCAGAACAAGCTCGACATGGCCGGGTTGCAGGCCGCGCTTGAGAAGGACGGCCAGAGCCTCGACAGCATGCGCAACACCATCCGCAACGAACTCCTGATTGCCCGCGCGCGTGAACGCGACGTCGACAACCGCATCTCCGTCAGCGACGCCGAAATCGAAGGCTATCTGCAGACGCAGGCCCAGCAAGGCGTGGAAACCGAATACAACTTCGCCCACATTCTAGTCACCGTGCCGGAAAACGCCTCGCCCGAGCAGATCCAGGCACGCCACGCGCGTGCCGAGGACATCGTCGCCCAGCTTGCCAAGGGTGCCGATTTCGCCCAGTTGTCGGCCAGTTATTCCGACGCCTCCAATGCGCTGCAGGGCGGCGAATTCGGCTGGCGCGCCAGCGGCAAGATTCCGACCCTGTTCGCCGATGCGCTGAAATCGATGCAGCCGGGCCAGATCAGTCCGATCCTGCGGAGCAGCAACGGTTTCCATATCCTCAAGCTCATCGACAAGCGCGGGCTCGATGCCACGCTCACCGTGACGCAGACGCACGCGCGCCACATCCTCATCAAGACCAACGAACTCACCTCGGAAGCCGACGCCCGCAACCGTCTGCTGCAACTCAAGGAACGCATCGAGAACGGTGCGAAATTCGAGGACATGGCACGTCTGCAATCCGAAGACGCCAGTGCCTCCAAAGGCGGCGACCTCGGCTGGATCAATCCGGGCGACACTGTCCCCGAATTCGAGAAAGCCATGAATGCGCTGAAGCCCGGCCAGATCAGCGACCCCATTCAGACCCCTTTCGGCTGGCACCTGATCCAGGTCCTTGAACGACGCAACCAGGACGTCACGCAGGAACGCCAGAAGCTGCTGGCACGCCAGGCCATCCGCGAACGCAAGGGCGATGAGGCCTTCCAGGACTGGGTGCGCCAGATCCGCGACGCGGCCTATGTCGAAATCCGCCCGATCGACTGACCGCCCCGGATTGCGCGAAGCCGTGGATTTACCCCACCTCGCCCTGACGGCAGGCGAACCCGCGGGAATCGGGCCCGACCTGTGCATCGCCCTGTCGCAACACGTCCTGCCGTGCCGGCTGTCGATCCTCGGCGACGTCGAGGTGCTGCGCGCCCGCGCGGCCCGGCTCGGTATCGCGGTCGACTTCAGCTGCGGCGATACTGCGCCGGTGCACCAGCCAGGCTGGCTGCACGTGCGCCACATCCCTGTCGCCGCCCCCGTTACGGCAGGCACGCTCGACACCCGCAACAGCGCCCATGTGCTGGCCCTGCTCGACGCCGCCCTCGCAGGCTGCCTGGACGGGTCATATCACGCCGTCGTCACGGCGCCGGTGCACAAGGGCATCATCAACGATGCCGGCTTCGCCTTCACCGGCCACACCGAATACCTGGCCGACCACAGCGGCACGCACCAGGTCGTCATGATGCTCGTCGGGGGTGGCCTGCGCGTCGCACTCGCCACCACCCACCTGCCCTTGCGCGCTGTCGCCGACGCCATCACGCCCGACCTGCTCGTCGAAGTGATCCGCATCCTGCATGCCGACCTGCAAAGCAAGTTCGGCATCGCCCGGCCGCGCATCGCCGTCGCCGGCCTCAATCCCCACGCCGGCGAATCCGGCCATCTGGGGCATGAAGAGATCGACGTCATCGAACCCGTGCTCGACCGCCTGCGCAGCGAAGGCCTGGACCTCGTCGGCCCACAGCCTGCCGACACGCTTTTCTCGCGCATTCGCCACGAGCCCTGCGACGCCGTGCTGGCGATGTATCACGACCAGGGGCTGCCGGTGCTCAAGTACGCCAGTTTCGGCGCCGGCGTGAACGTGACGCTCGGCCTGCCGTTCATCCGCACCTCGGTCGACCACGGCACCGCGCTCGACCTCGCCGGCAGCGGGCGGGCGGAAGTCGGCAGCCTGGTCGCCGCGATTGAAATGGCGCTGGGGATGGTGAACAGTGAACGGTAAGCAGTGAGCGGATAAAAGCCTCCCCCGTTCCACTCACCACTCACCACTCACCACTCACCGCTCACCGTTCACCGTTCACCGCCATGCACACCCCCCGCAAACGCTTCGGCCAGAACTTCCTCATCGACGACGGCATCATCCACGCCATCGTCAACGCCATTCATCCGCAACCGACCGACATCGTCGTCGAGATCGGCCCCGGCCTCGGCGCCCTCACCCAGCCGCTGCTCGAACGCCTGCCGCACCTGCATGCCGTCGAACTCGACCGCGACATCGTCGCGCGCCTGCAAAGACGATGGCCGGCCGAGCGCCTCACCGTGCACAGTTGCGATGCGCTGAAGTTCGATTTCGCGCAACTGGGCCACGACCTGCGCATCGTCGGCAACCTGCCGTACAACATTTCCACGCCGCTGCTGTTCCACCTGATGGATTTCGCCGCGCACATCCGCGACATGACCTTCATGCTGCAGAAGGAAGTCGTCGAACGCATGGTCGCCGCACCGTCCACCCCTGACTTCGGACGGTTGTCGATCATGCTGCAGCGCCGCTTCCATCTCGAATGGCTGCTCGACGTCCCGCCCACCGCCTTCGATCCTCCGCCCAAGGTCGACTCCGCCGTGGTCCGGCTGATCCCCAAGACCCCGGCTGAGATCGTCCCGCTCGACGAGGCGCTGTTTTCGCGTGTCGTCGCCGCCGCGTTCTCGCAACGCCGCAAGACGCTCAGAAATACGCTTGGCAGCCTGATGACACCCGACGATTTCGGCGCGCTCGGCATCGACTCGGGATTGCGCGCGGAAGCGCTTGCCGTGGCCGACTACGAAGCCATCACCCAGCGTCTGGCCAGCCGAGGTGGCCCGCCATAACCCTTTCTTTCTGTAGGGGAAATGACGGCCTGAACCCGTTCAAGAGTTGCCCCCGGGAACCGTTATAACGGTTACGCCCTACCGAGCTTTCCATGAATAACGTCCCGCCGAAGTCAGCGCTGGCCTGCAGCCCGTACCTGGAACCGGAAATCGAGCGGGAACTGCTGCGTGCCTATATCGATAGCGCCAGCGACGGCATATTCGTCGTGTGCGACGAGATGAAATTCCATGTGGCCAACCCCCTCCTGGCCATGTGGCTCGGAGTCGATGAAGCCGAATTGACCGCGCATGGCGAACGGCTGCCGATTACCGACCTCTTCGGCGTGGCCGAGACCGAGGCCGAGTTCCGCGAACATTTCAGTGCCGCCCTGCACGGCCAGCCTGCACGTTTCGAGGCGGAGATCCGGCCACCGCGCGGCGAGCCACGCTGGGTCGAAATCAGCATGAATCGCGTGGGCCTGGAAGCAGGCGAACTGGTAATCGGCATCCTGCGCGACGTCACCGACCGCATGGTGCTGCAAACTGCGCTGCGCCACCATGCCAGCCATGACGATCTGACCGGGCTGGTCAACCGGCGCGAATTCCAGCAACGCCTGCGCACACTGGTCGATGCGCTGCCAGCCAAGCTCGGTCCGCATGCCCTGATCTATGTCGATCTCGACCAATTCAAAGTGGTCAACGATACCTGCGGCCACCTGGCCGGCGATGAATTATTACGCCAACTGGGGCTATGCCTGAAACGGCTGGTGAACCCGCGCGATGTGATCGCGCGCCTGGGAGGCGATGAGTTCGGCTTGCTGTTGCACGATTGCGGTATTGAAGAGGCGATGCGGCTGGCGGAGTCGCTGTGCGACGCCGTGTCCCACTATCGCTTCGCGTGGGACGGACGCGGTTTCGAGATCACCGCGAGCGTCGGCGTGTGCGCGATCGACGGCGACACTATCTCCGTGGAAGACGTGCTGAGTGCAGCCGACGCGGCCTGCTATGTCGCCAAGGACCAGGGGCGCAATCGCGTACAGCTGTATTTCGGCGGCGAAACCTGCAAGGGCAAGCGCCAGGAAATGCAATGGGTGACACGCCTGCAGAAGGCGCTGGAAGAAAACCGCTTCCAGATGTGGCAGCAGCGGATTCTCGATCTCAAAGGCGGGATCGACCCACACAGCGGCCACGTCGAAATGCTGCTTCGCCTGATCGACGAGGAGGGCAGGGTCGTCGCACCGGGCGTGTTTTTCCCGGCGGCCGAACGCTACGGCCTGATGCCCGCGATCGACCGCTGGGTCATCCAGCACCTGCTGCGGGACAACCCGCGCAGCCCCGTGCTGGCGGACTCGGCGCGCCATGCGGAAATGAGATATGCAATCAATCTGTCCGGTGCCAGCCTCAACGACGACAGGTTTCTCCTGTTTCTGGAAGATGCGCTGCGCCGCACCCGCATGGCCACCCCGGCACTGTGTTTCGAAATCACCGAGACTGTGGCAGTGGCCAATTTCGGGCGCGTTCGCGAGGTGATGCAGCACCTCAGGCAGTTCGGCTGCCGGTTTGCGCTGGACGACTTCGGCAGCGGCATGTCGTCGTTCAGCTATCTGAAGAATCTGCCCGTGGACTCCCTCAAGATCGACGGGGCCTGGTGCGGAATATCGTCGACGACGCTGCCGACCTCGCCATGGTCGAGGCCATCACCCGTGTCGGCAGCGTGCTCGGCCTGAAGATCGTCGCCGAATTCGTCGAAACCGATGCCACCCTGCAGCGCCTGCGCGAGATCGGCGTCGATTACGCACAGGCCTACGCCATCCACCGCCCCGAACCCATGCAAGCAAACTGAATAGCGTCCGGCGCTCAGTCCTGCAGGAAGGAATAGTCGGTGTAGCCTTTCTCTTCTCCCGTATAGAACGTTGCGTAGTCAGGCGGATTGAGTGGCGCACCGCGGCGGAAGCGCTCGACCAGGTCCGGATTGGCCAGCAGCAGCCGGCCGAATGCAATCGCATCGGCTGCACCTGAGCTCAGCGCAGCCTGCGCTGTCGCAAAGTCATAGCCATTGTTGCGGATCAGGTTGCCCTCATACAGCGCGCGCAGCCTGTCGTAATCGAATGGGAGCCACTGTTCCCTTGGGGCGCCGCCGGTTCCCTGCAGCACGTCCAGGAAAGCCAGCCGCAGCGGATTCAACTGCGCGACGACATAATCGAAGGTCTCCTGCGGGTTGGCGTCGCTAAGGTCGTTGAATGGCGTTACCGGCGACAGCCGCACGCCGACGCGCTCGTTGCCGATCTCACTGCATATCGCGCTCATCACCTCCAGCAGCAGGCGCGCACGGTTTTCCTTGCTGCCGCCGTAGGCATCGGTACGGTGATTGGTCGACGACCGCAGGAACTGGTCCAGCAGGTAGCCGTTGCCCGCATGCACTTCGACGCCGTCAAAGCCTGCATCCATCGCATTGCGCGCAGCCCGGGCGTAGGCGGCGACCAGTGTGGGAAGTTCCTCGGTGCGGAGCGCGCGCGGCGTGACGAAATCCTTCATGCCCTGCCCGGTGAACACCTGACCCGCCGGGCGGATCGCCGATGGCGCGACCGGCAGGATGCCGTCGGGCTGCAGGTCAGGATGCGAAATCCGCCCCACATGCCACAGCTGCAGCGCAATTTTTCCACCGGCACCATGCACCGCATCGGTCACCTGTTGCCAGCCGGCGATCTGTTCGGACGTATGGATGCCGGGCGTGCGCGGGTAGCCATGGCCCTCTGCACAAATCGGCGTCGCCTCGGTCAGAATCAGGCCGGCAGACGCGCGTTGCCGATAATATTCGGCGGCGAGCGGCGTCGGCACATTGCCGGCGCCGGCCCGATTGCGCGTCAGCGACGACATCACCACGCGGTTGGCAAGTTCGATGCTACCGAAACGGGTGGGCGAGAAAAGATCGGTCATATTGGCTATCCTTGGAGTTGCATCGTGCAGGCACGGTTGAGCAAGCAGGCGACGCTTGGTGCGACCTCCAGCAGGCATGCGAGTTCCGCCTGGTGGCCATTGCCACCGGAACCAGCGTGCCCAGCGGGCTCCTTAACGAGAACCCGACTTAGTCTTCCTCTATTTCAACCTGACTGAAAGAATCTTCCATGCACAAACCATTCATCGCCGCTCCCCTGCTGGCCACCCTTCTGCTTTCCGCCTGTGCGACCAACGACCTGGGCGAACCGCGCGATCTGAACAAGACCCAGACGGGGGCGATCATCGGCACGGTCAGCGGCGCCGCGCTCGGTGCGATCATCAACCATAGGAACCGCGGCAAGGGCGCGTTGATCGGCGCGGTCGGCGGCGGCCTGACGGGCGCAGGCGTCGGTTACTACATGGACCAGCAGGCCAAGGACTTGCAGAAGCAGTTGCAGCCGGAAATCCAGCGTGGCGACATCAGCGTGGAGAAACGCCCGGGGGACAACGCCTTGCTGGTCAGCATGACGTCCAACACCGGCTTCGATACCAACTCCACCGTCCTGAAACCGGGCTATCTCCCGACGCTGAACAAGATCGCCCATGTACTGAATCAATACGGCAAGACCACGGTGACCGTGGTCGGCCATACCGACAGCGTGGGCACGCACGCATACAATCAGGCCTTGTCCGAACGGCGCGCGCAGTCGGTGCTGGATTACTTCGCCAGCCAGAACGTCAATCCGCTGCGCCTGGAGTCCTATGGAAAAGGCGAAACGGAGCCGCGCGTGGATAACGCCACCGAAGCCGGCCGCCAGTTGAACCGCCGGGTCGAATTATGGATCCTCCCGGTGGTCGCCAATTGAATCTGCCCCCCCGCCCGGAAGCACGCATGATCGGTAACCCTGCACGCTTCAATCAGACCCTGGCCCTGTTCGACATGGCCAATGCGGAAGACCCCAACCTCGACGAAGGCCAGCCCAAGGAACTGCTCTACGGCCGCCGCATGTCGGAGATGATCGGCCGCTATGCGCCGGATGCATCAGAGGCGGCGCAGCTGGCGGTACGCGCCCAGCACATCCGGCGCTGGACGGTGCCGCGCAGCCGCTACCCGATGACCAAGGAGGGCTACCATGCTTGGCGGACGGGGCTTTACACATTTCACGCCGACACGGCCGGCGAACTGATGTATCAGGCTGGCTATGACGACGCCATGATCGAACGCGTAAAGAAGGCGGTGGGCAAGCGCGGCATCAAGGTCAACCCCGATACGCAATTGCTGGAGGACGTCGCCAACCTCGTCTTTATCGAGCATTACATGCTGGGCTTCGCCCTGAGCAAGCCCGATTACGACGAGGCGAAATGGCTGGTGATCATTCGGCGGACCTGGGGCAAGATGTCGAAAGCTGCCCAGGCCTTTGCCTTGTCCGGCCAGATCAGGCTGCCCGAGTCCCTAATCCCGTTGATCACCAAGGCGATTGAGGGGCCGTGAGGGGTGAGGGGTGAGGGGTGAGGGGCAAATGCTACTCGCCACTTACTCCTTGCTCCATCCCGCCGTCCCTTTTTGGATGAACTCGATCGGGTAGCCGTCCGGATCCTCGATGAAGGCAATAACTGTCGTGCCGTGCGACATCGGACCGGCCGGGCGCAGGATCTTGCCGCCCTTCGCGGCGGCAGCGTCGCATGCGGCGTAGGCGTCGTCGACCTCGATGGCGATATGGCCGTAGCCGCTGCCCACTTCGTACGTATCGACGCCCCAGTTGTAGGTCAGTTCAAGCGCAGCTGCCTTGTCTTCGCTGTCGTAGCCGACGAAGGCCAGGGTGAACTTGCCGCCCGGGTAATCCTTGCGGCGCAATAGTTTCATGCCGAGGACGTTCGTGTAGAAATCGATCGAGCGGTCGAGATCGCCCACTCGCAACATGGTATGAAGGATTCGCATGATGGTTACACCTGGCGGGTGTTATACAAGAAACAGGGAGTTACCCATTGTGCGCAATTCGGCGCGCCTTGCCAATGCATCGGGACACAGTTCGGCAACCACCGCCCAGAAACGCGGCGAATGATCGAGATGGACGAGATGTGCCAGCTCGTGCGCGGCGACATAGTCGATGAGCGCAAGCGGCGCCTGCACCAGCCGCCAGTTGAGGCGGATGTGGCCGCGCCGGGTGCAGCTGCCCCATTGCGTCTGTGCGTCGGACAGCGCAAAGCGGCTGGGCCCGCGCCCCAGTCTGCGTGCGATGCGCGCAAGCCGCCAGGCCAGCAAACGTTCAGCGCGAGCGATCAACCAGGCGCGCACCAGTTCCCCGGCATCCGCATCCAGCGGCGCATACACCCGCAGGGTGTTGCCGTGCCGGCGTATCTCGTGGAAGAGCGAGTGCCGGATATCGAGCTTCAGCCTGCGCCCCAGATAGCGCAGTTCGTTCGCGGGCGCCGACCCAACCCGCAGCGTACCCGCCTGCATGCGAGCCCAGGTTCGATGCAGCCAGTCGTGCTGTTGCCGCACGTAGTTTTCGATTTCGGCACGCGGGGTCCAGCTCGGGGCATGGATGCGTACCTCGTGCGCGGTAACCGTCAAGCCCAGCGTGCGGCGGCGGCGCGAGCGTCGCAACAGATAGGGAACGGCGGCATCGCCGATCTGCAAGACGCCGCTATTGGCGTGTGGCAGCAGGGGGCAGCCTCCCCATTTCGGTTTCGATCCAGGCTTCGACCATGCGCGTAAGTTCTGCGGCGCTCTTGCCCTCGGTAGGAATTGCCGGGCCGATACGGACGGTCACCGTGCCGGGATGCTTGATGAAGGCATTCTTCGGCCACACTTCGCCGGCATTGTGCGCCACCGGCACGATAGGCGCGCCGGTTTCCGCCGCCAGCCAGCTGCCGCCGATGCCGTACTTGCCTTTTTCGCCAGGGGCGACGCGCGTGCCTTCGGGAAACACCAGCACCCAGAATCCCTGTGCCAGCTTCTCCCTGCCCTGGCTGACGATCTGTTTCAGCGCCTCGCGCCCGGCGCTGCGGTCGATGGCGATGGGCGAGAGCATGCGGAATGCCCAGCCGAAGAACGGCAGCTTCAGCAGTTCCTGCTTGATCACCGGCGAGACCGGCGGAAACAGACACAGGAAGGCCACGGTCTCCCAGGCCGATTGGTGCTTGGCGAGGATGACGGCGGGTTGCGCGGGCAGGTTCTCACGCCCCTCCACCACATAGCGGATTCCCACAACCCAGCTTGCCAGCCAGATCACGGTATGGTTGTAGCCGGTAATCAAGCGGTAGCGCACGTGCGCCGAAAAAGGGAAGCTGAAGAACGCCACCACACTGAAGAAAATCGTCAGCGCAGTCTGCAGGACCGCGAAAATCACCGACCGGATCAGGCTCATGCCGCAGTCTTGAGCAGGTGATCGACAGCCTCGCCCAGGTCGGCGTAGACCGGCGTGTTCTCGGGCAGTCCCCCGGCCGCCAGGGTCCGCTCGCCTTTCCCTGTGCGCACCAGCAACGGGCTTGCCCCCACACTGGCGGCCGCCAGCAGATCGCGCAGCGAATCGCCTATCGCCGGAACGTTCCGCAGATCATGCCCGTAGCGTGCCGCGATCTCGTCGAACAGCCCCGGCTTGGGCTTGCGGCAGCCGCAGTTCATGTCGGCCGCATGCGGGCAGTAGAACACCGCCTCGATACGCCCGCCCGCCTGCGACACCGCCTTGTGCATCTTGGCGTGGATGGCGTTCAGTGTCGCCATCTCGAACAAGCCGCGTGCCAGCCCCGACTGATTGGTCGCCACCACCACGCGCCAGCCCTCGCGCGTCAGCCGCGCGATCGCTTCAAGACTGCCGGGAATGGGCTTCCATTCGTCCGGAGACTTGATGAACTGGTCGGAGTCGAAATTGATGACGCCGTCGCGGTCGAGAATGATGAGCTTCATGGGTGAAATATTACGCCGCCAGACGCGACAAGTCCGCAACCCGGTTCATGGTCCGGTGCAGCTGGTTCAGGAGCGCCAGGCGGTTGGCTTTCAGGGCGGGATCGTCGGCGTTGACCATCACATGCTCGAAGAAGGCGTCGACCGGAGTCTTGAGGGCGGCGAGCTTTTGCAGCGATGTCGTGTAGTCACCTAAATCAAACAAGGTATCCGCCTCATGCCCAACCTCAGAGAGCGCAATAAACAAAGCTTCCTCCGCTGGCTCTAAAAATTGATCAGGATCAATCTCAGTCGGTACATCACCCTCGACCTTTTTGAGAATGTTAGCGACGCGCTTGTTGGCGGCAGCCAAGCTCGCGGACTCGGGCAGAGCCGCGAAGGCGCGCACAGCTTCCAGTTGCCTAGGAATTAGCCATAACTCCGATGGACTCAACCCCAACACGGCATCAACTTCTTGCGCGCTATAGCCTTGCTCTTTCAGATTGTTTGAGAGACGGTCGTAGATGAACAACCGAAGAGTCTTGATATTCTCGGCTGGGTACATGGATATTTCGAATGGGAATGCCTTAAATGATTTGTACAACAAATCATTCAGGTCTAACGGCAAGTTCTTCTCGATCAACAAACGAACCACCCCTAGTGCATGGCGACGCAGCGCGAACGGATCCTTGTCGCCAGTGGGCTTTTCGCCGATGCCGAACAGGCCCGCCAGGGTTTCCAACTTGTCGGCCAGCGCCACGCATACACCAACGTCGCTGCGCGGCAGTTCGTCACCGGCGAAACGCGGCTTGTAATGATCTTCGATGGCAAAGGCGATGTCGTCGGACAGGCCATCGTGCTGCGCGTAATAACGCCCCATGATGCCCTGCAGTTCAGGGAATTCACCGACCATATCGGTCAATAGATCGGCCTTGGCCAGGAGCGCAGCCTGCTCCGCCTTCAGCGCCAGCGCTTCACCGCCGATCTGCTGGCCGATGGCTCGGGCAATCGCCTGCACCCGCGTCACGCGCTCGCCCTGGGTGCCGAGCTTGTTGTGGTACACCACTTTGGCCAACCCCAGAACGCGATCCGCCAGCATTTTCTTGCGATCCTGGTCAAAGAAGAACTTGGCGTCAGCCAGCCGCGGGCGCACCACACGCTCGTTGCCCTGGATCACAGCGGATGCATCGGAGGGCGAGATGTTGGAGACGATGAGGAACTGGTTTGTCAGCTTGCCGGCCGCGTCGAGCAGCGGGAAGTATTTCTGGTTCGCCTTCATGGTGAGGATCAGGCATTCCTGCGGCACTTCGAGGAAGGCCTCTTCGAACCGGCCGACCAGCACGTTGGGACGCTCGACCAGCGCCGTGACTTCGTCCAGCAGGGCGTCGCCCCCGACCGGCTTCAGGCCCAGCGGCGCAGCAGCCGCCTGCAACTGGCGGACGATCTCGGCGCGGCGTTCGGCGAAGCTGGCGATCACTGCGCCCTCGTCCGCCATCTGCAGGGCATAGCAGTCGGCATTGGTGAGCATGACCGGGCTCACTCGCGCCTCGAAGCGATGCCCCTGCGTCATGCGGCCGGCTACAAGGCCGAGCACCGAAACGGGCACAACGTCAGCGCCATGTAGTGCGACCAAGCCGTGCGCGGGACGCACGAAATTAACCGTTTCCCAGCCATCACCGGACGGATTGGGATAGGTCATTACCTTGGGGATTGGTAAATTATCAATGGCTGCGTTAATCGCATTTTGTAGAGCTTCGACAAGTTTTTGCCCAGGCTGCGTCCCCTCATAAAACAGGATTTCATGTTTGCCATCATGTTCACGCCCAAGGTTTTTGAGATCTGCCTCTGGATAAATTGAAGCTAACTTTTTTAGCAGAGCTTGCGTTGGCTTTCCCTCATTGTCCAAACCTATGGAAACGGGCATCAGTTTCTGCTTAAATTTTTGGTCTTTAGCTTTTCCGGCCACATTTGTTATGAGCACAGCGAGCCTACGAGGCGTAGAAAACTCGGTCTTCATACTGGCATCTTGAAGAAATCCACGCTTCTTCAGACTGTACTCAATACTTCCAGCAAAATTCATCGCCAGCAACTCAAGTGCCTTGGGCGGCAGTTCTTCGACGAACAGTTCAACCAGCAAATTCTGTACGCTCATGCTGCCGCCTTCTTTTCGAGTTGTGCGGTGACTTCATGCGCCCAGTCCCGTGGTGCCATCGGAAAGCCGAGCCGCGCGCGGCTGTCGAGATAGCTCTTCGCCACCGCACGCGCGAGGTTGCGGATGCGGCCGATGTAGGCGGCACGCTCGGTCACCGAGATCGCGCCGCGTGCGTCGAGCAGGTTGAAGGTGTGCGCGGCTTTCAGCACCTGTTCGTAGGCCGGCAGCGCGAGTTGCGCGGCCATCAGTTCCTGCGCCTTCCTCTCGTACGCGGAAAAGGCGGTAAGCAGGAAGTCGACATCACTGTGCTCGAAGTTGTAGGTCGACTGCTCGACCTCGTTCTGGTGATAGACGTCGCGGTAGGTCAGGCCCTCGGTCCAGACGAGGTCGTACACGCTCTCGACGCCCTGCAGGTACATGGCGAGACGTTCCAGGCCATAGGTGATTTCGCCGGTGATCGGCTTCACGTCGATGCCGCCGACCTGCTGGAAGTAGGTGAACTGGGTGACTTCCATGCCGTTAAGCCACACTTCCCAACCCAGGCCCCAGGCGCCGAGGGTGGGGTTTTCCCAGTCGTCCTCGACGAAGCGCACGTCGTTCTTCTTCAGATCGAAGCCGAGCGCTTCCAGCGAGCCGAGATACAGTTCCAGGATGTCGGCCGGCGCCGGCTTCAACACCACCTGGAACTGGTAGTAATGCTGCAGACGGTTGGGGTTGTCGCCGTAGCGGCCGTCCTTGGGGCGGCGGCTCGGCTGCACGTAGGCCGCCTTCCACGGCTCGGGGCCGAGCGCGCGCAGAAAGGTCGCGGTATGCGAGGTGCCGGCACCGACTTCCATGTCGTAGGGCTGCAGCAGCGCGCAGCCGCGCTCGCCCCAATAGCGTTGCAGGGTGAGGATGATGTCCTGAAAGGTGGGTTTCACGGCGAATAAACGGCTTTTCGGGAAAGCGGCATTTTACCGTGCTTGGCTGGCGTTTCCAGGTGAAACGCTGAAAATCGGAGCTTATTGCATGCCAGGCGGATCAGATGCCGGCATACCACTCGTAGCCCTGATCCTCCCAATAGCCGCCCTTGCCGCCCGCGATATCATCCAGCCGCTCGACGAGTTCGATCTGCATGACGTATTTGGCCATTTTGTAGCCCAGCTGGCGCTCGACGCGCACGCGGATCGGCGCGCCATTCTTGATGGGCAACGGCTGGTCGTTAAGTTCGTAGGCGAGCAGGGTCTGCGCATGCCAGGCGTCCTCCATGTCGATGCTCTCGTAGTAGCGCGTTCCCAGGTCGTCCATCGGGTCCGCGCAATAGAACACCACGTAGCGTGCCGACGGCTGCGGCTGGACCTGTTCCAACACCCGGCTCAACGGCACGCCTTTCCATTTTCCGATTGCGCTCCAGCCTTCCACGCAATCGTGGCGGGTGATCTGGGTCCGGCTGGGCAAGGCTTTCAAATCGTCGAGCGAATAGGTGCGCGGCTGCGCCACCAGGCCGCCGACCTGCAGCCGGTAATCGGCAAACCGGTTGGCTGCCAGGGCCTGGTAAAGCGGGTTGGCCGGGTTGCTGGTGCCATTGCTGCGGAAATCCGGGGACAGGTCGGCCGCGGTGAATTCCTGTGCCATGGCCTTGCGCGGCAGCAACAGGCGTTGTGCGCCAAACGTCAGTTTCTCTGCGCTGTCCAGCATGCGTGTGAACCAGTTGCTGCGCGACAACTGATCGCATCCTGACAACAGCAGCGCGCCGCCGGCGGCCAGCGCACGCTGCAAGAAGCGCCGACGGCCATTCTTCTGATCAGGCATGTTTGTCCTCGTCGGACGCAATCCGGTAGCGGCCGGTCAGCATCGAGCGCAGATTGTTCCAGAAACCGCTGACGACCACCTCGAACACATGGATGAACACGAATGCCACCAGCGCCCAAGCCACCAAGAAATGGAGCGTGCGTGCCGACTGCCGACCGCCAAATACGTCGATCCAGCCTGGAACAAGCGAATCCAGGCCCGGCGACATGGCCCACCCCATCAGGATCAACAGGGGAAACAGCACGAATATCACGCCGAGGTACGCGAGCTTCTGCAGGATGTTGTAGCGTCGGGCGGCCTCACCTCGCGCATGCCGCAGCAACAGGTGATCCTTGATGGACCGCCCGATCGAACGCCAGTCGGTTCGGGTTGGCGTGAGGTCGCGCATCAGGTGACGGCTGGCCAGTGTATAGGCCAGGTAGGCCAGGCCGTTGATGACCAGCACCCAGGCAAAAAAGAAATGCCAGCGCCGCGCCATCGCCAGCCATTGCCCGCCCGGAAGCGTGATCCACGCGGGAAAACCACGCTGGACCGGCAGGCCGTCCATGCCGGCCGACAATCCCAGCACGCCGGTCGTGTCGAATTCATGGCCGAGGATACGCGTGACGCCCTTCGGATTGCCCTGCGCATCCATGCGTGCATACATGTGCAGAATCGGCGGACGACCGTTATAGGAAGACTTCCCCCAGTTCAGCGCCGGGTGCGCGTTGAATATCTGCAGCCCGCTCATCAGCAGCACGACAAAGGCGAGCACGTTGACCCAGTGCATGAGGCGAACCGGCCAGGCGTGCCGCCGGTACCAAACGGTCTGAACACCTGCAGCGGTATCGTGTGGCGGCATTCTGGACCCCTCAGCCGGGTACGCGGGCAAAATTCAACATAGGCGAGAAGCGCATAAAACCCAAGCCCAGGCCAGGGATCAGCCCCGGTCAGATGTTTTCCGCCTCCAGTGCCTCGATCTGCCCGGACAGGTCGAACCATTTTTCTTCCTCGCGCTCCAGCTCGTCGTTGACGTGCTGAAGCTGCCGGCCCGTTTCCGTGATGTCCTCGACCGACAGGGTTCCGGCCAGCCGCGCTTCAAGCGCGGCTTTCTCGGCCTGCAGCGCAGCCATGCTCTTGTCGAGCTTGTCCAATGCCTGCTTCAACGGTTTGAGTTTCCCAGAAGGCGTAGCGCGTTTCGCAACGACAGGCGGCACCTCGATCTTGGGCGGCTCGGCGGCCTTGCCTGCCTCTTTCAAGCTTTCACGCAGCCGCTTGCCCTCATCCAGCAGATAGCGCTGGTAATCGTCCAGATCGCCGTCGAATGGCTCCACGTCACCGCGCGTCACCAGCCAGAATTCGTCGCACACCGCGCGCAGCAACGCGCGGTCGTGGCTGACCAGCATCACCGTGCCTTCGAATTCGTTCAAGGCCATCGCCAGCGCTTCGCGCGTGGCCAGATCGAGATGGTTGGTCGGCTCGTCCAGCAGCAGCAGGTTGGGCCGCTGCCACACGATCATGCACAGCACCAGCCGCGCCTTTTCGCCGCCGCTCATGGTGCCGACCGCCTGCTTGACCATGTCGCCGCTGAAGTTGAAGGTACCGAGGAAATTGCGCAGGTCCTGCTCGCGGCTGCTGAACTGGCCGGCGCCGCCGTTGGCGATGGTGTCGCGGGCGAGACGGATCATGTGTTCCAGGGGCGTATCGGCGGGACGCAGCACGTCCAGTTCCTGCTGCGCGAAGTAGCCGATGTTGAGGCCCTTGCCCTCCGTGATGGCACCGGCGACCACCGGCAGCGTGCGCGCGACGGTCTTCACCAGCGTCGACTTGCCCTGGCCGTTGGCACCGAGGATGCCGATGCGCTGTCCGGCGAAGACCGATTTGCTCACATGCTGCACGATCACTGTCGGCGGCGTGCCGGGCGGCGCGTCGGCCGGCGGCGGGTAGCCAAAGCTGGCGTCGTCGATCGTCAGCATGGGATTGGGCAGATTGAGCGGCTCCTTGAATTCGAAGGTGAAATCCGCGGTGGCCAACAGGGGTGCCAGCTTTTCCATGCGGTCCAGCGCCTTGACCCGGCTTTGCGCCTGCTTGGCCTTGCTGGCCTTGGCCTTGAAGCGGTTGATGAAGGCCTGCAGGTGGGCGATCTTGTCCTGCTGGCGGGCGAACGCCGCCTGCTGCAGCGCCATCTGCTCGGCGCGCATATCCTCGAAGGTGCTGTAGTTGCCGCCGTAGCGTGTGAGTTGGCCGTTTTCGATATGGATGGTGACGTTGGTCACGGCATCGAGAAACTCGCGGTCATGGCTGATCACCAGCATGGTGCCGGGATACTTCTTCAACCAGGCTTCCAGCCAGACCAAGGCATCCAGATCGAGGTGGTTGGTCGGTTCGTCGAGCAGCAGCAGGTCGGACGGACACATCAGCGCGCGCGCCAGTTGCAATCGCATCCGCCAGCCGCCGGAAAAGCTGTTGACCGGCTGATTCAGTTCGCGCACTTGGAAGCCGAGGCCGAGGATCAGCGCCTGCGCGCGCGACTGCGCGTCGTGCGCGCCGGCGTCGTGCAGCGCCATGTAGGCGTGCGCCATGCGCTCACCGTCGTCGCTCGCTTCGGCGGCAGCCACCTCGGCCTGCGCCGCCGCCAGGGTGGTATCGCCGGCGATGACGAAGTCGGTGGCGGATTCGGCGGTTTCCGGCATGTCCTGCGCCACCTGCGCCATGCGCCACTGCGACGGCATGGAAAAGTCGCCCTTGTCTTCGTGCAGGGTGCCGTTCAGGAGCGCGAACAGGCTGGACTTGCCGGCACCGTTGCGGCCGACCAAGCCGACCTTTTCGCCGGGGTTGATCGACACCGACGCGTTGTCGAGCAGGACCTTGGCACTACGCCTAAGGCTGAGATTCTTGAGGATGATCATGCAGACGATGCGGTGCGCCGAAACGCCCCGCCCAAACCGAAAGCCGGATTCTACCTTGCCGCCCCGATTCGCCCGGCCGGCGTGTCGACTGTTTAACGCTTCGACACGGGATGACGGTTTTCCGTCAATTCACGCCATGGCTTGAACCTGCGCTCCAAACAGAGATCGCACATCCACTTGTTTTATTTATATTTTTTTCGTCATGAGCTCTGCCGTTCAGGTGGCACAGGCATTGCAAGTATTCAGGCAAGCAAGCCAACCAAGGAGCACATCATGAAACTGCAATTCGGCAAAAACCAACTGGTCCTCGAACTCAGCGCCTCGCCCTTTGCGTGGTTCCACGGCCAGACCGAACGCATGAGCCTCACCAGCCTGTCGCTGCTGTTCGTGCAGTTCTCCCTGTTTGCCCGTCAGCCTGCCGTCTGATGCAAGTAGGTCGAGCCACCAGCGTGAGCATCAATCTGTCCCGCTCGCCGTTGGGATTCTTCAGCGGCAGCACCTGTCGCATGTCGATGTTCAGCCTGACATTGCTGTTCGTCGAATTCCGGGTGCTGCGGCGCACGACCGCGCAGTGCGCGTAACCGCCTAACGGCGGATTTCCAGTATCGCTTCCAGCCCGCCTTGCGGGCGATTGCGCAACACCACCTTCAAACCGTTCGTTTCCGCCAGCTGCCGTACGATCGCCAGCCCGAGGCCCGTTCCTCCGGTTGCCTGCGAACGCGACGTCTCCAGCCGATAGAACGGCCTGAACACTTTCTCCAGCTGATCGTCCGGAATGCCGGTGCCGGCATCGCGCACGACCACGCGCGCCAGATTCCCGGTGCATTCCAGCACCAGTTCGACCGGCGTGGCGCCGTAACGCTGCGCGTTCTGGATCAGATTCGACACGATTTGCCGCACGGCCAGACGGCTGGCCTCGATCATGCACGGTGCCGCGCCCGGCCACGCCAGGTTCGCATCGGCCGCGGCCTCTTCCAGCAGGCCGGCGAGGTCGAAGCGCACCCGGTTTTCCGCCTGGGTGGTGCGCGCCAGTTCCAGATACCCCGCAATCAGCCTGTTCATGTCGGCCAGATCGGCCACCGCACGGTCGATGCGCGCCGGGCTGGGGGTATCGCGCAACATTTCCAGGTTGAGCTGCAGCCGTGTCATGGGCGTGCGCAGATCATGCGAAATGCCTGCCAGCAGGGTGGTGCGGTTATCCAGCAGGGCACGCACCTCGCCTGCCATGGTGTTGAAACGACGAGCGAGTTCGGCGAGTTCGGCAGGCCCGGTTTCAGGCAAGGGCTCGGGCAACTCCCCCGCCCCGACCTGGCTGGCCGCCCGCGCTGCCCGCGCCAGCGGCACGGTAATGCGACGCACCAGGAACAAGGCGGTCAGCAGACTGAGAAACGTGCCCAGGGCGACGACCGCGATGGCCGCCAGCGGCGGCTTGACGGCGTAACGGCGCGGAAAGAAGCCGGCATGCAGATCATGGCCACCCACTGGAATATCCAGCCAGGCCGCTTCGGTTCCGGGTACGCCGCGCAAGACCACGTCGTCGCCTACGCGCCGGCTCAGCGCAGCCTCGATCTGGGTGCGGAAGGCGAAATGCGGCGCGTCCGCCGTCGCGCCGATGTTCATTGTGGTCAGGCGCAGCCCATGGCGACGCGCCAGCTCGCGCTCGAACGCCGCGCGCGTCTGCGGCGGCAGCTCCACCCAGGTCTGCGCGGACAGCACGATCAGACCGGCCAGATCGTCGGCCGAGCGTTCCGCCACCGGCACGATCAGGGTGCGGTACACCACCCAGAATGCGGCCGCCTGAAACACGACAAAGGCCAGCGCCAGCGTCAGCGCGGTGCGGGCGAACAACGAGCGGGTCATGGATTTCATGGCCGATCTATTCCATTTCCAAACCGGAAAGATCGCGAAGGCAAGCCGCAGACAGGACAAACAGTACGGCGAGGCACGGCCGACAAAGGGATATCCGGCTTGGAAATGGAATCACCCCTTGCCCTGCGGCACGAACAGGTAGCCCTGCCCGCGCTGGGTACGAATATAGGCTGGGTTAGCCGGATCGTCCTCGATCTTCTTGCGCAGGCGATTCACCCGCACGTCGATACTGCGGTCGAACGGGTCGCGCTCGAAACCGCGCAGTTGATCCATCAGCCAGTCGCGCGACAACGCCCGATTGGCATGGGTGACGAAGATTTCCAGCAATTCGTATTCGCCGCTGGTCAGCGGGATCTCGGCATCGTCGCGACTGAGCGTCCGGGCGTCGAGGTTGACGCTGAACGGGCCGAAACCTACCAGTCGGGCGGTTTCGGCCGCGGCTGGTGCGGCGGTGCCCATCTGCCGCCGCAGCACCGCGCGGATACGGGCCAGCAGTTCACGCGGATTGAACGGCTTGGGCAGGTAATCGTCGGCGCCGACCTCGAGGCCGATGATGCGGTCGATGTCTTCGCCTTTGGCCGACAGCATGATGATAGGGGGAAAGCCCGGCTGCGCGCGCAAGCGCCGCGCGATCGACAAGCCGTCCTCGCCCGGCATCATCCAGTCGAGCACCAGAAGATCCGGCAAACGGACGGCCAGCAGTCGATCGAGCGAGACCGCGTCTTCCGCCGTCTGGACGCTATAGCCCTGGTTCGTCAGGTATTCCGCTACCAGTTCGCGGATGCCCGGATCGTCGTCGGTCACATAAATGCTGTCTTTTTCCATGTGGCAAATATATCAGCAGGGACGGCAGGCTATCCGCCGGTTACACACTGTTACAAAATCACCCCTGCGTGAAACAGTGCGCTTACTTTCCTCAACCAAACTGCGAAGCGTGGAAGCGAAACAGGCAACCACAGAAATGGAGACCACGATGAACACACGACGAAACTGGATTGTTGGGCTGGCCGGATTGGGACTGGTGATTGCCGTCCCGGTTCAGGCAGCACCGAATTTCATGGATGGCGTGATCATCGTGGCCAAGCGCGACCGCGCCGACGAGGCTCGGCAGGATGCGCGCGATGCCCGCCGGGACGAGCGACGCGACACGCGGCGCGATGCCAGGCACGACCGCGGCGACGAGCCTCAAGGTTACGGCTACGGCTATGAACGTCGCCAGCAACGCAAATTCGAGGACGAGGGTCGCCCCCGCGACCGTCGCTGACCTCAGAGCGCAAGCACTGAATTCACTGTAGCAAGGAGAGTAAGCATGAAAACACGCCTTTTGAACACGACCCTGGTCGCCGCCCTGCTTGTCGCCAGCGGCGGTGCGTACGCCGGCCCCGGCCGTTATGACGCGGATGGCTTCGTCACCCGCGCCCGCGTGCTTTCGAGCACGCCGATCTACGACACGGTCAACGAACCGCGCCGCGAATGCTGGACTGAAACCGTCGGCCACGAAACCCGCAGCTACCGGGAAGGGAACGGCGGTGGCGGTGCGATTCTCGGCGCCATCGCCGGTGGCCTGCTCGGTTCCACCGTCGGCAAGGGCGACGGCCGGGTGGCCGCAGCTGCCGTGGGCGCAGCCACGGGCGCCGTGGTAGGCGACCGCTGGAATGGCGGCGGCACACGCTACGAAGAAACGCGCCCACGTCAGGTCGAGCGTTGTCGTATCCAGGATAACTATCGCCAGGTAGTCAGCGGCTATGACGTGCGCTACCGCTTCCAGGGACGCGAATTCAACACCCGCCTGCCGTACGACCCCGGCAAGTGGCTGACGCTGAACGGGAATTTTTCGGTGGCCGATGATCCGCGCGATGCGCGCTGGAACGGCGGCCGCGGCGACTGGAACGATTGACGCGCATCCGTAGACCCGTCCCAATCTGTAAAGGAGAACAACCATGTTACGCACCCTGCTGATTGCAGCCGCCCTGCTCACCGCCTCCAGCGCCAGTTTCGCCCATGGCAGCCGCTACGGTTATGGCCGCGTGGTATCGGTCGAGCCGAACTTCGTCATTTCGTTCGGGACCTATCGGCCCGATGGCTTCCGGGTTCTGTACGAGTCGGGCGGCAGCCGCTACTGGACCCGAACGTCATACTATCCCGGCTCCACCATCGTGTTGCCCCCACCCTATCGGGTCGAGCGTGTCTATTACCGTGACTACAACAGGTCATGGGATGATCGCGGCTGGAACCACCGCCACGGTGGTCGGGATGGCTGGCGCGAGGAACGCCGGGAACATCGCCGCGAGCACCGCCGTCATGACTACGACTGAACCGGCCCGGAACGATGGCCTGCAAGCGCACCAGACCCGGGTGCGGAGAGCCTGGATCAGATTTCCACCCGTGATCCCAGTTCGATCACCCGGTTTGCCGGCAGGTTGAAATACTCCACCGCACTTCCGGCATTGCGCGACAACCACCGAAACAGCTGTTCGCGCCAGTGGGACATCCCGCTGTCGACCTCCTGGCTGGGTACGATGGTTTCGCGGCTCAGGAAATACGAGGTCTGCATGGGCTCGAATGCCAGGCCGAATTGCGGCCCCAGGCCTTCGAGCGCAGCGGGCACGTCGGGACGGTTCTTGAAACCGAAGGTGAGGATCACGGCATAGGCTTCGTTGCCCAAGGGTTCGACCTGCATGCGGTCTTCAAACGCTACCCACGGTTCGGTCTTGATCTTGACAGTGAGAAACACCAGCCGTTCGTGTAGCACCCGGTTGTGGTTGAGGTTATGCAGCAGCGCATGCGGCACGGTGTGGGCACTGGCATTGAGGAATACCGCGGTTCCCGGGACGCGCGTCGGCGGATGCGCCATGAGACCGGCGAGGAAATCGGTCAGGGCAATATCCGCTGCGCCGACCCGGGTCAATAGACAGCGCCTTCCGCGCACCCAGGTTCGCATGACGATGAACACCAGACTCCCCAGGATCAGCGGAAACCAGCCACCCTCGGTGATTTTCAGCAGGCTGGATGAAAAAAATGCGACATCGATCAGCAGGAACACGCCGGTCGCCGCGAGGCTGCCGGACAGTCCATACCCCCATCCGTAATGAATGACGAAGAAGGTGAGCAGCGTCGTCACCAGCATGGTACCGGTTACAGCCAGCCCGTACGCGGCAGCGAGGTGGCTCGACCCGCCAAAGCCGGCGACTACCGCCACGACGAGGACGAACAGCAACCAGTTGACGACCGGAATGTAGATTTGCCCGAATGCCTTGGACGACGTCTGCACCACCTGCATGCGCGGCAGGTAGCCCAGTTGGATGGCCTGGCGCGTGAGCGAGAATGCGCCGGTGAGCGTGGCCTGGGCGGCGATCACGGTGGCGGCGGTAGCCAGCAGCACCATGGGATAGAGCGCCCATTTGGGGTACAGCAGGAAAAATGGATTGCTCAAGGCCGTGGGCGCGCGCGACAACAGCGCGCCTTGGCCCAGATAATTCAGTATCAGTGCGGGGAACACCAGGCCGTACCAGGCCAGCCGGATCGGCGCGCGGCCGAAATGGCCCATGTCGGCATACAGCGCCTCGGCGCCGGTAAAGGCCAGCAGCACAGCCCCCAGCACCACGAACGACGCAAAGCCGTGCTGGGTGACGAACCACCATGCATGATGCGGAGAGAGCGCGGCGAGGACGTGTGGATGCTGGACGATCTGGTACACGCCGCCGACTGCCAGCGCGACAAACCAAAGCACCGCGACCGGGCCGAACCAGGCGCCGACGCTGGCCGTGCCATGCTGCTGCATGAAAAACAGTCCGGTGAGCACGGCGATCGCCAGCGGCATCACATAGGGTTCGAACACGTGGGTACCAACCGACAGGCCCTCGACCGCCGACAGTACCGAAATCGCAGGGGTCAGCACGGCATCGCCATAGAACAGGGCTGCACCCGCCATGCCGGCCAGCGCCACCATACGCAATGCGTGCGGCCGCTGCGCTACGGCCTGCCGTGCCAACGCAAGCAAGGCCATGATGCCGCCTTCGCCGTGGTTGTCGGCACGCAGCACCAGCAATACGTATTTCAGGGACACCACCAGCATCAACGCCCAGAAAATCGCCGATGCGGCGCCTAGCACGGTCTCGGGTCCGGCGGGGATGCCATGGGCCGGACTCAGGGTTTCCTTCAGGGCATAGAGCGGGCTGGTGCCGATGTCGCCATAGACAACGCCGAGCGCGGCAAGCGTCAGCGCTGCGCGGCTGTGAGCGTGTGCTTCCATGAAGCGGCGGTGCCGGGACGGGGCGAAGCCGGCAGATTATTCGTGATGCACGACAAACGCAACTTCAGTGGTGAAATTGCCGATACCTCGATGGTTGGTCAACGTCCAGCCAGTGTCCTTCAAATGATGCGTGAGTTCGCGCGTCATCGCCGGATTGCCGCAGATCATCACGCGGTCGTGTTCCGGGTCGGGCACCGGCAGACCGAGGCGCTGCGACAACGCACCCGAGCGGAACAGGTCGCCGCCGCGTTCGGGGGTGGGAAACGGCTCGCGCGTCACCGTTGGCACGTAGTACAACTGCGGGTTGTCCATGGCCTCGATTTCGGCACGGTAGGCCAGTTCGGCCTCGGTGCGCACCGAGTGCACCAGCACCACGTTCTCATAGCGTGCATAGAGTTCGGGATCGCGGATCAGACTCATGAACGGCGCCAGCCCGGTGCCGGTGGCGAGCATGTACAGCACGCGACCGGGCAATACATGGTTCAGCGTGAGCGAACCGGTAGCCTTGCTGTTGACCCACACGCTGTCGCCGGGACGGATGTGGACCAGTTGACTGGTCAGGGGGCCATCCGGCACGTGGATGCTGAGGAACTCCAGATGGTCGTGATCGGCAGTGGAAACGATGGAATACGCGCGCGCCACCAGCTTGCCTTCGCGCTTCAGGCCGATGGTGACGAACTCGCCGTTCTCGAACGAAAAATCCTGCGGACGGCTCAGGGTAAAACTGAACGTCTTGTCCGACCACGGACGCACCGACTGCACTGTTTGTTCACTGTAAGGCATGCTTCACTCCGTTGTTGATGGCAACCTGCCCAGCCTGTCCCCATGGCTGGGCGCAAAGTATAAAGATAATTTGATTTGATGTATCGGGAGCTGCGTAGTTCCAATAATGCGGGGACACAGGCAGCACATTCAGCCTTTGATGCAGGCCAGCGGTTTCAGCTTCGCCACCTTGCGCGCCAGCCCGGCGCGGTCGGCCGCCTCCACCACGGCGCTGACGTCCTTGTAGGCGCCCGGTGCTTCTTCCGCGACGCCGCGCAGCGAAGGACTGCGGATCAGAATGCCCTGGCTGGCGAGTTCGTCCACCAGGGCGCGACCGTGCCACTGGCGGGTGGCCTGGTGGCGACTCATGGCCCGCCCGGCCCCGTGGCAGGCGGAGCTGAAGGCGCGCGTCATGCCCGTCTCGGTGCCGACCAGGATATAGGACGCGGTGCCCATGCTGCCGCCGATCAGCACCGGCTGGCCGATATCGCGCAAATCCCCGGGCAGCGCCGGATGGCCTGGGCCGAAGGCGCGCGTCGCGCCCTTGCGGTGCACGTAGAGGCGGCGCGACTGGCCGTCGACCGTGTGCGGTTCCAGCTTGCAGGTGTTGTGCGACACGTCGTAGATCAGGGTGAGATGCGTCCCCGGCAACAGGTCGGCAAACACCTGGCGGGTGAGATGGGTGATGACCTGACGGTTGGCCAGCGCGCAGTTGATCGCGGCACGCATGGCGCCGAGATACGCCTGACCCAGCGGAGCGTTGATGGGCGCGCAGGCGAGCTCGCGGTCGGGCAGCTCGATGCCGTGGCCCGGCGCGGCGATCACCATCTGCTTGAGGAATTCGGTGCCGATCTGGTGCCCCAGCCCGCGCGAGCCGCAGTGGATGCTGACCACCACCTCGCCCACGCGCAGGCGAAAGCGGTCGGCCGCTTTCGTATCGAAGATCTCGACGATTTCCTGCAGTTCGAGGTAATGATTGCCGGAACCCAGCGTGCCGATCTCGTCACGCTGGCGACGCTTGGCCTGGTCCGACACCTTGTCGGGTTCGGCGCCGGCCATGTAGCCCTGCTCCTCGATACGATCCAGATCGGCCGCGCTGCCGTAGCCGTGCTCGACCGCCCAGCGCGCGCCACCGCGCAACATCGCATCCATCTCGTTCGCATTCAGCCGCACCTGGCCGGTGCTGCCCACCCCGGCCGGGATGTGTGCGAACAGACGGTCGGCCAGCCGCTGCTTGAGCGGCGCAATCACGTCTGCCCTGAGCCCGGTGTGGAGGGTACGCCGCAGGAAATGTCGAAGCCCACCCCGCCGGCGGACACCACGCCGCCGGCGTCGGCATCGAACGCCGCCACCCCGCCGATCGGAAAGCCATAGCCCCAGTGCGCGTCGGGCATGGCGTAGGCCGCCTGGACGATGCCCGGCAGGGTGGCAACGTTGGTGAGCTGCTCGAAGACCTTGTCGTCCATGTCGCGGATCAGCGCCTGGTCGGCAAAGATCACCGCCGGCACGCGCATCTTCCCGAACGGCGCGATCTGCCATTCGACCTCCGACACCTGCTTGAACTGGGCTAGATTCATCCTGGAAACCTCAGTTGACCGTCAAGGGGTCTGTGGAATTCAGACGTCCACCACGCACTGGGCAAACCACTGCCCGGCTTCGTTCCTCCCGACTTTCAGTTCAGTATAGGTGGCGCCCTTGATCTCGACGGCCGGCTGGTGTTTGTCCGGGTCGACCGGCTCGCCCCATGCGGTGGCGTGCAGCCGATGGCTGTCCAGGCTGACCTCGAAGCGGCCGAACAGCAGGTGGCGCACGGCCATCTCCAGGATCAGCGCATTCAGCCAGTCGACCAGCAACAGTTCGTCGTCCGGCGCCTTGCAGCGGATGTCCACCGCCTCGTTCGCCGCCACCCCGGATGGGTCGGTCACCACGGCGGTCATCGCCCGCGCAGCCTGCTCGAACGCGGCCGCCACGGTCGGCCCGATGCCGCGCACGCCGATGTCCGCCTGATGCGGAAAATGTTCCCAGTGCGCGCCGCCCTGGCTGCGCGACGCCGCCACCGCCTGGGCCCGCGCCTGGAAGATCGCCTCGCGGATGCGCGCCGGCTCGACGCTGCGCGCCACGGCCCCTGCGTCAATCGCCTGCGCCGCGCGCAGCGCCTGCCGCAGGTAATCGAGTTCGGGAAAAGGCTTGTCCTCGTAGCCGGGCCGGCCGCGGAAATCGCATTCGCAGGCCTGCAGGAAGGCCTCGAAGCGTTCGGGACGGCGGAAGGCATCGACCCGTTCCAGCAGTTCGACCACCGTTCCGGGGCGCAATTCCAGCGCGCGATGGGCGTTGCCGTGGTCGCGCGCCACCGCAACGGCGAGGTCGCGGCAATCGACCGGCACCCGGGTGCGTTCGCAGAGCGCACGCACCAGCTCAACGCTTTTGCCTTCGTGGCCGTGATGCCTGGGCCACAGTTCGGGCGGGGTGACGCCCTTGCCGAGATCGTGCGTCAAGGCCGCGAAACGCACCGGCAGGCTCATCCCCTGTTGCGCCGCCCAGTTGACGACCAGCATCACGTGAACGCCGGTATCGATTTCCGGATGGTGCTGAGGCGGCTGCGGCACGCCGAACAGTCGATCGATTTCGGGAAACAGTCGCGCCAGCGCACCGCAATCGCGCAGCACCTGGAACATGCGCGAGGGCTGCGCTTCCATCAGGCCGCGTGCGATTTCCTGCCACACGCGCTCGGGCACCAGCGCATCGATTTCGCCGTTGTCCACCATCTGCCGCATCAGCGCGTTGGTTTCCGGCACCACGGCAAAATCGGTGAAACGGGCGGCGAAACGGGCCACCCGCAGAATGCGCACCGGGTCTTCGGCAAAGGCCTCGCTGACATGCCGGAAGACTTTTGCGGCCAGATCGGCCAGCCCACCGTAGGGATCGATCAGCGCCCCGCTCTCGTCCTCGGCCATCGCGTTGATGGTGAGGTCGCGCCGGCGCAGATCCTCTTCCAGCGTGACTTCCGGTGCGGCATAGACGGTAAAGCCCTTGTAACCGTGTCCGGATTTGCGCTCGGTGCGCGCGAGCGCATATTCCTCGTGGGTTTGCGGGTGCAGGAAAACGGGGAAATCCTTGCCGACCGGCTGGTAGCCCAGCGCCATCATGTCGTCGGGTGTCGCGCCGACGACGACATGATCGCGGTCTGCCACCGGCAGGCCCAGCAACCGGTCACGCACTGCGCCGCCAACGATGTAGGTTTTCATGGCGGCGCGGCGGTTCCTAGCGGTGGGCGTTTTCCCGGTAATCCTCGTACCGTGCGCGCGGCGTATCGGCACGCAGGTATTCGGGGGCGATGGCTTCGAGCGACGCCGGCTGGAAATCGAATACCGACGGCCAGCCGCCGCGACATACGTTGTCCGTGCACAGGGCATAGTAGTTGTCGCGCGTCATCAGCTTCTTGCCAGGCTTGAATTCCAGCGCCCAGGCCTGGAAATATGACATCCATTTTCCCAGCTGAACGATGCTGCGCTTTTTCCCGATGACGTCACCCACGTAGCTCACCAGCTCCTGCAGGGTATACACATTGGGCCCGCACAGATCATAGGTCTGGCCGTAGGTGGCGGTGTTGTCGAGGCTGTCGGCAAAGGCGCGGGCGACATCGTCGACATGCACCGGTGCAAAGCGGCTGCCGGACGCGGCGAGCGGCAGGATCGGGAAACTTTTGAGCAGCCGGGCGAACATCGACAGGAAGGAATCGCCGCGGCCGAATATCACCGACGGACGGAAGATGGTGACGTTGAGGCCGTAGCCATGGATGAATTTGGGTCCGTTGAGGTACCAGTTCTCATGCTCGCTGTGGCCCATGGCGGCTTCCCGCACCAGCGCCTCGGCAATGCCCTTGGAGCGCTGGTAGGCCGAGCGCGAGTTGGGATCGGCGCCGAGTGCGCTCATGTGCAGCAGGCGATGCACGCCAGATTCGCCGCAGGCATGAATGACCTTGCGCGGCAGTTCGACATGGACCTTCTGGAAATCGCCACGGCGCGCACTGGGCAGGTCGACGCGACCGACCTTGTCTTCGTGCAGGATGCCGACCAGATTGATGACGGCATCCATGCCGCGGAAATGCTGGATGAGTTCCTGCTGGTCATGCACGTCGGCCTCGATCACGTCCACCGTGGGCAGCAGGATCAGTTCCTTGGCCATTTCGCGACGATGGGAAAGCACGCGAACCTGGAGGCCGCGCGCGGCGAGCTGGCTGACGAGCTGGGTACCGACAAAACCGGAGCCGCCGAGGATGCAGATGCGTTGAATCTTCATATTGTTGCTCGTTTATGTCTATAAGGCGACGCTGATTTTAGCTCGGAAGTTTCATAAATTCCCGCGATGATCCCGCAGGCTTCATGAAACGTCCGGATTAGTCGTCCGGCCGTTCGACTTCCAGCGACGTGTCCGGATCGGGTGTCGCGGCGACCGGCATCTCGCGCGGCGGAACCAGACCCAGCCGCTCTTTCAGCAGCACCGAGGGCTGGCCGAAACGCACCGCATAATACATGGCGTTGCTCATCACTTTCTTTACATAGTCGCGCGTTTCGGCAAACGGGATCGACTCGATGTAGATCGCGGCTTCCATCGGTTGCGTGCTGCGCCAGCGCTGCGCGCGCCCCGGGCCTGCATTGTAGGCGGCGGTGGCCAATACCGGCGAACCGTCCAGCGTGGACAGCACGTGTTTCAGGTAATACGCGCCAAACTGGATGTTCCTGGCAGGATCGCGCATCTCGTCCACCTGGAAGCGCCGGATGCCGAGGCGCTTCGCGATCCAGCGCGCCGTGGCCGGCATGATCTGCATCAGGCCGGCGGCGCCGGCGCTCGAGCGCGCGACATTGACGAAACGGCTTTCCTGCCGTATGAGGCCATATACCCACGCCTCGTCGATGTCGTTTTCGCGTGCGGCTTGATGCGCCTGCTCGCGGTAGGGCGCCAGAAAGCGCAGCTCGAAATCGTGCAGTTCTCGGGTGCGCTCAGCCGTGTTGATGGCGCTGTCATACCATTCCATGCGTCGGGCGAGCTCGGCCGCCGCCAGCAACTGCGTATCGGAAAAACCCCGGACCGCCCAGTTCCATTCCTGGGTGGCATCGGCGCGCAGGCCGAGTTCGTAGAGAGCCACGGCACGGGCAATCCCCGGCTGACGGGCGATCTCGGCCACGTCGCTGCCGCCCGTCTTGATGTTGATGGCGGGCGCCGCCTGCATGACTGGCCCGAGTTCTTCCTGGGCAAGTTGGCTGTAGTAATCGTGGTCATGCGACAAGGCCAGGAAAATGGCGTTGGCGGCAACGTGCTGGCCGCTTGCCTGCAGTGCGCGCGCGCGCCAGTAGCGCCACACGGGCTGCGCGCGGGCAGCCTCCCCCATACTGTCGATCGCCTGCTGAACGGTTTTCCAGTCAGCCACGCGAAGCGCTGCGCGTGCCCACCATTCACGCTGAGCGTCGTTCACCGCCACGCTCCCGGCCTGCTGGAACCAGTCCAGCGCGAGCAATTCGTGGCGGCGTGCGGCCCAGGTGGCGAGACGTGCCCAGGCCGTGCGCAATTCCACCGGATTGAATTGCGGCGCCCATTTACGCAACGCCTGTTCCGCCTGGGCGGAGTCGCGCCGGGCCAGTTGGTCGAGCACATAGAGCGCAATTTCACGGTCGCTGCGCCGGGCCAGATCGAGGGTGCCTGCATTCAACAAGCGGGCCGGATCGCGGGTTGCCTGATCCAGCAAGCTGCCAGACGGGCGTTGCGCTTCGACCAGGGCGTTAGCTACCACTTTGGCCACATTGGGGTTACCCGCTTCCAGCGCCAGACGGAAACGCCGCCAGATATCTTCCTCGCCGATCAATCCGGCCTCGATCAACTGCGAGAACAGGGGGCTACAGGCCGATGGCATGTCGCGCCCGGTAAACCACAGGGAAACCGCCTCCCGTTCGTGGCTGCGATTGCCCTGGGCCCATTCCGCACGGTAGGCATAGCACTGAAGCGCCGCATCGGGTTTGACGAGCCGCGTATATTCGGCCAGGAACGTCGGCCAGGCTTCGCGCGCACCGAGCGATTTCAGCCAGTCGGCGCGCAAGACCTCGGCCAGCCGGCTGCCTGGGTAACGCGCCAGGAAATCAGCGATACGGGCATCCTCGGTGCGGCTGTCCAGCGTCAGGCGCCAGTACTCGACATAGGGCGCCAATACATGGCCGGAGGGTATCTTGCGCGCGGCACGCTCCAGATCCACAAGCTTGCGCGCAGCGTACGCCTTCTGCGCCTGTTTCACGGCAGCGTCGCCCGGGGCGGCCCAGGCGGTCGTCACGATGAAGGACCCCAGCAGCAAGAACACGATTATCCGAAGCATCGTGCGAGGGTAACATGCACGATGCGACCCGCCCCGGGTGCCGAGGAGCATGAGCGCTGCGTCAGGCCAGGAACAGCGTGTAGGCCGGATTGCGGGATTCGTCCCAGTAGCGGTAGCCCAGTTCGTCCAGGAACTTCTGGAATCGGGATTTCTCCTTTTCCGGGACCTGAATGCCGACCAGCACGCGGCCATAGTCGGCGCCATGGTTGCGGTAATGGAACAGGCTGATGTTCCAGCCGCGGCTCATGCTCTGCAGGAATTGCATCAATGCGCCGGGGCGTTCCGGGAATTCGAAACGGTACAGCACTTCGTTCACCGCTTCGGGCGCCCGCCCGCCGACCAGATGACGGATGTGCAGCTTGGCCATTTCGTTGTCGGTCAGGTCGAGCGCTTCCAGCCCATGACGCTGCAAGAGATCGACCACGCGCGCGCTTTCGCCCGCCCCCGGCACCGACAGCCCGACGAACACTCGCGCGATCTTGGGGTCGGAATAGCGGTAGTTGAACTCGGTGATGTTGCGCGCGCCCAGCAGACCGCAAAAAGTCTTGAAGCTGCCCGGCGTCTCGGGGATGGTCACGGCCAGCACGGCCTCGCGCTTCTCGCCGAGTTCGGCGCGCTCGGCGATATAACGCAGGCGGTCGAAGTTCATGTTGGCCCCACTGGCCACCGCGACCAGCGTCTTCCCTTTGAGCCTGTCGGCTGCGATCGCGGCCTTCATCCCGGCAATCGACAGCGCACCGGCCGGCTCCAGGATCGAGCGCGTGTCCTCGAACACGTCCTTGATCGCCGCACAGATGGCATCGTTGTTGACACGGATGATCTCGTCCACATACAGCTGCGCCAGCCGGAAGGTTTCCTTGCCGACCTTCTTCACCGCCACGCCGTCGGCGAATATGCCCACGCGCGGCAAGGTGATGCGTTCACCCTTGCACAACGAGCGTGCCATCGCGTCGGCATCCTCGGGCTCGACGCCGACGATCTTGATGTCCGGCCGAAGCCGCTTGATGTAGGCCGCCATGCCGGCGATCAGGCCGCCGCCACCGACCGGGATGTAGACCGAGTGGATCGGGCCGGGGTGCTGGCGCAGCAACTCCATCGCCACCGTGCCCTGCCCGGCGATCACGTCGGGGTCGTCGTACGGGTGGACGAAGGTCGCTTTCGCTTCCCTGGCCAGCGTGGTGGCGTGGGCGCAGGCTTCATCGTAATTGTCGCCGTGCAGGATCACCTGCGCCCCGCGCGCGACCACCGCGTCAACCTTGATTTTTGGGGTCGTCGCCGGCATCACGATGATCGCCGTCACCCCGAGCTTCTGCGCGGCCAGCGCCACCCCCTGCGCGTGATTGCCGGCCGAAGCCGCCACCACGCCGCGCGCAAGCTGGGCCTGCGTCAGCTTCGCCATCTTGTTGTAGGCGCCACGA
>JBDRCF010000011.1:0-5682 GCA_043821985.1 Pseudomonadota bacterium | reverse complement strand
GACGTCGTGGCTGTGTAAGAGCCGCTTGCGAGATCTCGATGGCGAATTGTTGCTTCGATCGGCGTGTCAGTACGCTTGAATCGAAATCCGCAAAAACAAAACCCCGTCTTCGGAAAAAGACGGAGTTTGTCAGCAAGCTGGGGCGGCATCGGCCGCCCGCTCGGAATGCTCAATCCTCTCATTTGAGATGCGGCTCGATCTCGCGCCGCAGGAAAGAATGGAAATGCATCATGCCGTCTTCCAGCGGCGACTGGTACGGCCCGGTCTCGGAAATGCCCTGCTGGTACAGCGCGCGCCGCCCCTTGTGCATGCGCTCGCAGATATCCTCGTCTTCCACCGCGGTCTCGTGGTACGCCGCCTGCTCGGCCTCGATGAAGGCGCGCTCGAACAAGGCGATGTCCTCGGGATAGTAGAACTCGACGACGTTGGTGCACGACTCGACGCCGGTCGGCACGATCGACGACACCACCAGCACATGCGGATACCACTCCACCATCAGGCCGGGATAATAGGTCAGCCAGATCGACCCGTGCGCCGGCACCGTGCCCCGGTCATACGCCAGAACCTGCTCATGCCATTTCTGGTAGACCGGCGAGCCCGCCTTGGAGAGCCCGCGGTTCACGCCCACGGTCTGCACCGACCACCAGTCGCCGTATTCCCAATTGAGGTCGTCACAGGTGACGAAATGGCCGAGACCCGGGTGATACGGCGCGACGTGGTAGTCCTCCAGGTACACTTCGATGAAGGTCTTCCAGTTGCAGGCGTAATGCGTGACCTGCACGCGATCGAGCATGAAGCCCGAAAAATCCAGTTCGCGCGCCGCCTGCATGCCGGCCAGATCGGCCTGCACATCGCGCCTGCCGGCAAACAGCAGGCCCTGCCAGTTCTGCAGGCCGGTACGGTTCAGGTTCAGGCAGGGATTGCCGGGAAACTCCGGCGCCCCCATCAACTGGCCCTGGCTGTCGTAGGTCCAGCGATGGATCGGGCAGACGATGTTGTGGGACGGCAGCTTGCCGCGCCCGGTCAGCATCAGCGCCTGGCGATGGCGGCACACGTTGGACAACAACTCGATATTCGTTCCGCCGTTGACCAGCATTTTCGCGCCGTCGAACATTTCCAGCGCGTGATAGTCGCCCGGTTCGGGCACCATCAACCGATGGCCCGCATAACCGGGACCCTGCTTGAACAAATGCTCGAGCTCCAGCGCATAGATGGCTGGATCGAAGTACCAGGAAACTGGCAGCTGAGGCGAAGTTAGCGACAAGGCGCTGGATTCGGCGAGATCGCTCATGGCGTACCCTACTCAAAACCAAGCCCCCTCCAGTAATGACACTGGAGCGGCAAGTAAATGACCCACCGGATTTAGAGCGTGGTTGCTGACGCTTTGGCGTCTTGACAATCACGGCCTACCCCGCCCCTTGAGGGGTGCGGGTACGGATGACTCCCTGTCAGACAAAGGCATCGCCAGGCAGGGAAAGCGCGAAATTCTAGCATAGCCGCATGTCCGGGGAGGCGCCTCAACGCTGAATTTGTTAAAGTATCGTCCTTTCTCCGCCGGGTTCGATATTCATGGCCAAGTCCCGCGCCGCCACGCCCCCCAAAGATTACGAGTCCGCACTGGCCGAACTGGAAGCCATCGTGGCCGAAATGGAATCCGGCCAGTTGCCATTGGAAGCCTCGCTGACGGCCTACAAGCGCGGCGCCGAGCTATTGCAATACTGTCGCCTGCAACTCGCCGATGCCGAGCAGCAGGTGAAGATTCTGGAAAATGGGGCCTTGCAGCCTTTCAAGACCGAAGACACCGATGACTGATTTTTCCGCCTGGACTCAGGCATGCCAGACGCGCATGGAAAGCGTGCTGGCCGAGTGGCTCCCGCCATCCAGCATTGCCCCGCAACGCCTGCACGAGGCCATGCGCTATGCCGTCCTGGGCGGCGGCAAGCGCGTGCGCCCGCTGCTGGCATTCGCCGCCGCCGACGTCACGGGCGCCGCCCCTGAACGCGTGCAGCACGCCGCGGCGGCAGTCGAACTGATCCATGCCTACTCGCTGGTGCACGACGACATGCCGGCGATGGATGACGACGCGCTGCGACGCGGCAAACCCACGGTGCACGTCGAGTTCGACGAAGCCACCGCACTGCTGGTGGGCGACGCCCTGCAGAGCCTGGCGTTCGACATTCTCGCATCGCAGGCGCTCGCCGACGATGCGGCGACGCAGTTGAAGATGGTGCAGCTACTGGCACAGGCAGCCGGCTCGCGCGGCATGGCCGGCGGCCAGGCGATCGATCTGGCCAGCGTGGGCAAACCGCTCGACCTCACCGAACTCGAATTCATGCACATCCACAAAACCGGCGCGCTGATCCGCGCCTCGGTGCTGTTGGGTGCGCAGTGCGGCACGCTGTCCGACACGACCGCCGCCGCGCTCGACCATTACGCCAAGTGCATCGGCCTCGCCTTCCAGGTGGTCGACGACGTGCTCGATGCCAAGACCCCCACTGCTACGCTGGGCAAGACCGCGGGCAAGGACGCGGCCAACAACAAACCGACCTACGTCAGCCTGCTCGGCGCAGCACGCGCACGCGAACTCGCGCAGGAGCTGCGCACCGATGCCCACGCCGCGCTGGCCGAGCTTGGGCCTTCCGCGGCACGCTTGCGCCAGCTGGCCGACTTCGTCATCGAGCGGACGTTCTGACATGCCGACGTCCCTGCTCGACACCGTCAATTCGCCGGACGAACTGCGCGCGCTTTCGCCTGCCGACCTGCCAAAACTCGCCAACGAACTGCGCGAGTTCCTGGTCAATTCAGTCGGCCAGACCGGCGGCCACCTCGCTTCCAATCTCGGCACGGTGGAACTCACGATCGCCCTGCACTATGTATTCGATACCCCGCGCGACCGCATCGTATGGGACGTCGGCCACCAGACCTACGCCCACAAGATTCTGACCGGTCGTCGTGCCGGGATGGCCGGCCTGCGCCAGCCGGGCGGCATCGCCGGATTCCCGCGCCGCGCCGAGAGCATGTTCGACGCCTTCGGCGCCGGCCACTCCAGCACGTCGATCTCGGCGGCACTCGGCATGGCCGAAGCCTTTCATCAACTGGGTAGCGGCCAGCGCGCCGTGGCCATCATCGGCGATGGCGCGATGACCGCCGGCATGGCGTTCGAAGCGCTCAACAACGCCGGGGCAACCGACCTTCCCCTGCTGGTGGTGCTGAACGACAACGACATGTCGATCTCGCCCAACGTCGGCGCGCTCAACAATTATCTGGCGCGGCTGATGTCGGGCAAGTTCTATGCTGCGGCACGCCGCGCCGGCGAGAAAGTGTTGTCCGTCGCACCGCCGATCCGCGAACTCGCCAAGCGCGCCGAGGAACACATGAAGGGCATGGTGACGCCAGGCACATTGTTCGAGGAATTCGGTTTCAACTACATCGGCCCGATCGACGGCCACGACCTCGACGTACTGCTGGACACGCTCTCCAACATCAAGCAGCTCAATGGCCCGCAATTCCTGCATGTGGTCACCCGCAAAGGCAAGGGCTACGCGCCCGCTGAAGCCAATCCCTGCCTGTATCACGGCGTATCGCGTTTCGACCCCGCTGCGGGCGTCGCGGAAAAAACCGGTGGCAAGCCCACCTACACGCAAGTGTTCGGCGACTGGCTGTGCGACATGGCCGCCGCCGACACGCGACTGGTCGGCATCACACCCGCGATGCGCGAGGGCTCCGGCCTGGTGCGCTTCTCGCAGGATTATCCCAAGCGCTATTTCGATGTCGGCATCGCCGAACAGCATGCGCTGACCTTTGCCGCCGGCCTCGCCTGCGAAGGCATCAAGCCGGTGGTGGCAATCTACTCAACCTTCCTGCAGCGCGCCTACGACCAGTTGATCCACGACGTCGCCCTGCAGAATCTGCCGGTGATGCTGGCGATCGACCGTGCCGGTCTGGTCGGCGCAGACGGCCCCACCCATGCCGGCAGCTTCGATCTCTCCTTCCTGCGCTGTATCCCCAACATGCTGATCGCCGCGCCGTCGGACGAGAACGAATGCCGGGCACTTTTGACCACCGCCTTCCTGCACGAAGGTCCTTCGGCGGTGCGCTATCCACGCGGCAGCGGGGTCGGCGCCACGATAAACGCCGGGCTCGACGCCGTCGAGATCGGCAAGGGCATGCTGCGGCGACGCGGCCATGACGTGGCGCTGATCGCCTTCGGCAGTCTGGTCGCACCCGCCCTTCAAGCGGCCGGGCCGCTCGACGCCAGCGTGGCCGACATGCGCTTCGTGAAGCCGCTGGATCTGGACCTGCTGCGCGAGCTGGCGCACGGCCATCGCCTGCTCGTCACGCTGGAGGAAAATGCGGTGGCGGGCGGCGCCGGCGCCGGCGTGGCCGAGGCGCTGGCCGAACTCGGTGTCATCATGCCGATCCTGCATCTGGGCCTGCCCGACACTTTCATCGAACATGGCGACCCCGCCAGAATGCTGGCCGACTGCGGACTCGATGCCGCGGGCATCGAGCATGCCGTCCGTCAACGGATAACCCTATTACCCGAGTAGTTTACTCAACTATTCCGGCAGTTTATACTTAGTCTAAACTGCATCGATACCAAGGAGCCTGCCATGAACCAGATTTGCGATACCGCCGTTTGTATGCCGGATGTACAAAGTTCGGCCGATACGCGGCAAATCGCCATCAACAAGGTCGGCATCAAGAGCATCCGTCACCCGGTTCGCGTGGCAGACAAGAGCGGCGGCGTCCAGCACACCATCGCCACCTTCAACATGTACGTGTTCCTGCCGCACAACTTCAAGGGCACGCACATGTCGCGCTTCATCGAAATCCTCAACACGCGCGAGCGCGAGATTTCGGTGGAAAACTTCGAAGGCATGCTGCGCCAGATGGTCGAGCGCCTGGAAGCCGAATCGGGCTACATCGAAATGAGCTTCCCCTACTTCGTCAACAAGGCCGCTCCCGTCTCGGGCGTGCAGAGCCTGCTCGACTACGAGGTCACCTTCATCGGCGCGATCGAGAATGGCCAGTACACCCACACCACCAAGGTACTGGTGCCGGTGACCAGCCTGTGTCCGTGTTCAAAGAAGATTTCCGAGTATGGCGCGCACAACCAGCGCTCGCACGTTACCGTCACCGCGAAGACCAACGGCTTCCTGTGGATCGAGGATCTGGTGCGCAAGGTCGAGGATCAGGCCTCGTGCGAGTTGTTCGGGCTGCTGAAGCGGCCGGATGAAAAATACGTCACCGAACGTGCCTACGACAACCCGAAATTCGTCGAGGACATCGTGCGCGACGTCGCCGCCGCGATGAACGCCGAGCCACTGATCGATGCGTACGTCGTGGAAGCCGAAAACTTCGAGTCGATCCACAACCACAGCGCCTATGCCGTGATCGAACGCGACAAACGGGGTCAGGCGTAAGGCGCCGGACCCGCTTGCGGCGCAGGCCAACGCAAGCGAAGCGACCGGAGCCACACACGGAAACCGGCCCGACCTTAACCCGAACCATCAAAACAAAAGGCCTGCAATGCAGGCCTCAGCTTGCTGACAAACTCCGTCTTTTTCCGAAGACGGGGTTTTGTTTTTGCGGATTTCGATTCAAGCGTACTGACACGCCGATCGAAGCAACAATTCGCCATCGAGATCTCGCAAGCGGCTCTTACACAGCCACGACGTC
>JBDRCF010000010.1:0-9747 GCA_043821985.1 Pseudomonadota bacterium | reverse complement strand
TCGTCGAGAGACTCAGGTAGCAGGGTGATCTGGCTACGGGATTCGCCTTCGATGAATCGCTTCATGCCGCATTTCCCTCGCTGATACAACTGCGATCAGTTTAGGAAATTTGAGGGGAGTTTCCACACAGCCTCCGGCCGTTCCAGAACGTGGCAGTTTGTGACAGGCGGGCCGGACGGGCTAAGCTGAAAAGATCCGGTTCCCATGAGGCGTTCCATCATGTCAAAACGATCCTATCCGTTATCCAAGGTCTACGGCCTGCTGGAACCGGGGCCGGTGGTGCTGGTGACGACCCGCCGCAAAGGGAAACCCAACATCATGACGATGTCGTGGCACACCATGATGGAATTCGAGCCGCCGTTGATCGGCTGCGTGATCAGCGGGCGTAATGCCTCGTTCGATGCGCTTCGGGCGACAAAGGAATGTGCGATCAACATTCCGACACGGGATCTGGCGAAACAGGTGGTGGGCGTCGGCAACTGCTCCGGCGAGACAGTCGACAAGTTCGCCCGATTCGGCCTGACTGCGGTCGAGGCTTCCGAGGTGAAGGCACCGTTGATCGCCGAATGCTATGCCAGCCTCGAATGCCGGGTGGCCGACACGCGGCTGGTGAATCGTTACAACTTCTTCGTTCTCGAAGTGGTGCGGGCCTGGGTCGACACCGCAGTCAAGAACCCGCAGACCTTGCACCATCGGGGCAACGGGGTGTTTGCGATAGCCGGCGAGACGATCAAGCTGCGTTCGGCGATGAAATAGGCCGATTTTGCAGTTGGAATCCTGCGGCAAGTTGATAGGCTGAAGTCACATTCAGCCTGTCGAAGCGGAAGGGGACGGTCATGAGCATTGCAAAAACCATCGAAATCTCGGCGAGTTCCGAGAAAGGGTTCGAAGACGCGATCAAGCAGGGGGTAGCCAAGGCGGCCGAATCGCTGGAAAACATCACCGGCGCCTGGATCATGGACCAAAGCGTGAAAGTGAAGAAAGGCAAGATCGTCGCTTACGGCGTCAGGATGAAGCTGACTTTCATCCTGAAATAAGTTTTCCGGCACGGGGCGAGTACCGGATCGTCGCACCGTGCCCGATCACGCTTTCAATACAAGGTATATATTGAAAGCGTGTGCTTGAAGCTTCCGACCGCCTGGCCGTAGCCGCATAATGCGCGCTGCATTTTGGCCGCGTCCGCGGCAGTTAGAGTTCATGCCCAATCTCCCTTACTGGCGCCTGTCCGGTTTCTACTTCTTTTATTTCGCCTTCGTCGGCGCCATGTCGCCGTTCTGGGGGCTCTATCTGCGCTCGCTTGCGTTCAATGCCTTCGAGATCGGCGTGCTGATGTCGCTGCTGCAGGTGATGCGGATCTTTGCGCCCAACATCTGGGGGCATATCGCCGACCGTACCGGGCGCCGGACGACGATCGTGCAGATCGCGGCGCTCGGTAGCGTGCTGGTGTTCGGCGGCGTGTTTTTCGGCAGCAGTTTCTGGTGGATGTTCGCGGTGATGGCGGCGCTGAGCTTCTTCTGGAGCGCGTCGCTGCCGCTGGTCGAGGCGATGACCCTGTCGCATCTGGGCGAGCGCACCGATACCTACGGACGTATCCGCCTGTGGGGGTCGGTCGGCTTCATCCTGATGGTGGTGGGGTTGGGCTACGCCTTCGACCATGTCGCGATCAGCTGGCTGCCGTGGGCGGTACTGGCGGTGATGCTGGGCATCCTGGCGTTTGCGCGGGTGATCCCCGAGGCCGATATCCTGCCGCACGCCACCGACCATCACTCGGTGTGGGATGTCGTCAAACGGCCCGACGTGGCGTCGCTGCTGGTGGCCTGCATGCTGATGGCGGTGACGCACGGCCCTTACTACACCTTCTATTCGATCTATCTGGTCGACCATGGCTACGACAAGTCCACCGTGGGCTGGTTGTGGGCGCTGGGCGTGCTGTGCGAGATCGGCATCTTTTTGGTCATTCCGCGCATTTTTGCGCGGGTGACGCCGCGTCGACTGATCCTGGCGAGCTTCGCACTGGCGGTGCTGCGCTTCCTACTGATCGCCTGGGGCGTGGAATCGGCCTGGCTGGTGTGGGGCGCGCAGACGCTGCATGCCTTCACCTTCGGCACCTTCCATGCCTCCGCCGTGGCGCTGGTTCACCAGCATTTCCGTGGCCGTCACCAGGCGCGCGGCCAGGCACTCTACACCAGCCTGTCCTATGGCATCGGCGGCACGATCGGCGGCCTGGCCAGCGGCCTGACCTGGGAATCGCTGGGATCGGCCTGGACCTTTACCCTCGCTGCCGCCAGCGCGGCGCTGGCCTGGGTGGTCTATGCGGCCTGGGGCGGAACAAAACCCGTGCCAGCGGCCCCTAAGCTATGAAATAATCGACGTTTTACGCGACGTATCGCCTTATTCCGCATGCCCGGTCAAACCTTGTTCAAGAAACTGTGGGACGCCCACGTGGTTCATGTCGAACCCGATGGCACCACCCTGCTGTATATCGATCGTCATCTGGTGCATGAAGTCACCAGCCCGCAGGCCTTCGAAGGGCTGAAGCTCGCCCACCGCACGCCCCGCCGCGCGGATGCGGCGATTGCGGTGCCGGATCACAACGTGCCGACGACCGACCGATCGCAGGGCATCGCCGATCCCGTCTCGCGCCTGCAGGTCGAAACGCTCGACGCCAACTGTGCCGAATTCGGCATCACCGAATTCAAGATGGACGACATCCGCCAAGGCATCGTCCACGTCATCGGCCCCGAGGAGGGACTGACCCTGCCCGGAATGACCGTGGTCTGCGGCGACTCGCACACCTCAACCCATGGCGCTTTCGGCGCGCTGGCCTTCGGCATCGGCACGTCCGAGGTCGAGCATGTGCTGGCGACGCAGTGCTTGTGGCAGAAACCGTCGAAGACCCTGCTGGTCAAGGTCGAAGGCACGCTGGGCAAGGGCGTCACCGCCAAGGACATCGCGCTCGCGATCATCGGCGAGATCGGCACCGCCGGCGGCACTGGCTATGCGCTGGAATTCGGCGGCTCGGCGATCCGTGCGCTGACGATGGAAGGCCGCATGACCCTGTGCAACATGGCGATCGAGGCCGGCGCGCGCGCCGGCATGGTGGCGGTCGACCAGACCACGATCGACTACGTCAAAGGCCGCCCCTACGCGCCCAAGGGGGCGGCATGGGACAAGGCGGTGGCGTGGTGGAACACGCTGCACTCGGACGTCGACGCCGCGTTCGACCGCGTGATCGAACTTGACGCCGCGAAGATCGAACCGCAGGTCACCTGGGGCACTTCGCCCGAGATGGTGACGACCATTGGCGGCCGAGTGCCGAATCCGGCTGACGCGCCGAGCGAGGTCAAGCGCCACGACTGGACGCGCGCCCTGGAATACATGGGCCTGCAGGCCGGCACGCCGATCGCCGAGATCCCGGTCGACAAGGTTTTCATCGGTTCCTGCACCAATTCCCGCATCGAGGACCTGCGCGAGGCCGCCAGCGTGGCGAAGGGTCGCAAGGTCGCGCCCAACGTCAAGCTGGCGATGGTGGTGCCGGGTTCCGGCTTGGTCAAACAGCAGGCCGAGGCCGAAGGCCTCGACAAGATATTTATCGAAGCGGGCTTCGAATGGCGCGAACCCGGCTGTTCGATGTGTCTGGCGATGAACGCCGACCGCCTGGAGCCGGGCGAGCGTTGCGCGTCGACCTCCAACCGCAATTTCGAAGGGCGACAGGGGCAGGGTGGCAGGACGCACCTGGTCAGTCCGGCGATGGCGGCCGCTGCCGCGTGTGCCGGACATTTCGTCGATGTCCGCAAGGAGTGAATGATGAAGAAAATCTTCGGGTTATTGGCGCTGCTGGCGATGGCGCAAGGCGCATGGGCTGAAGAGAAAAGCGTTGTCCAGAAGACGGGCGACGCCGTGAAGAAGGGCGCGGAAGCGACGGAGCGCGGCATCAAGAAAGGTGCGGAAGCAACGGAACGTGGCATCAAGAAAGGCGCTGAAGCGACAGAGCGCGGCGTCAAGAAGGCGGGCCAGTGGGTCGGCGAGAAGATGCAAAAAGGCGGCGAAAAACTGGAGAAGGTGAGCAAGTGATGCGTAAGTTCTCAGTGCTGGATGGATTGGTCGTGCCCCTGGATCGCGCCAACGTCGACACCGATGCGATTATCCCCAAGCAGTTCCTGAAATCGATCAAGCGCGCCGGCTTCGGTCCGAACCTGTTCGACGAATGGCGCTATCTCGATCACGGCGAGCCGGGCAAGTCGAATCACGACCGTCCGCTGAATCCGGATTTTGTGCTGAATCAGCCGCGCTATCAGGGCGCATCGGTGCTGCTGGCACGCGACAATTTCGGCTGCGGTTCGAGCCGGGAGCACGCGCCATGGGCGCTGGAGGACTACGGCGTCCACGCCATCATCGCGCCGAGCTTCGCCGACATCTTCTACAACAATTGCTTCAAGAACGGCATCTTGCCGATCGTGCTTGACGCTGCGGTGGTAGACCGCCTGTTCCGCGAATGCGAGGCGAATGAGGGATACGCCCTGACAGTGGATCTGGACAAGCAGACGGTGGCCACGCCAACGGGTGAAAGCATCCGGTTCGATGTGGATGCGGGGCGTAAGCACCGTCTGTTGAACGGGCTCGACGACATCGGCCTCACTCTGTTGCAGGCCGACAAGATCAAGGCATATGAAGAACGGCGCAAGCAGGAAGCGCCCTGGTTATTTAGTGGATCACAACAATGAAGATTGCAGTCCTGCCGGGTGACGGCATCGGTCCGGAAATCGTCGCGCAGGCGGTGAAGGTGCTGGAAGCCCTGCGTGCCGATGGCGCGAAAATCGAAATGGAGACCGCGCCCATCGGCGGCGCGGGCTACGACGCGGCCGGCGATCCGCTGCCTGAGGCGACGCTGAAACTCGCGCGCGAGGCCGATGCGGTGCTGCTCGGCGCGGTCGGCGGACCGCAGTACGACACGCTGGATCGCCCGCTGCGCCCTGAGCGCGGCCTCTTGCGCATCCGCAAGGAACTCAACCTGTTCGCCAACCTGCGGCCGGCGTTGTTGTATCCCGAACTGGCGGGCGCATCCTCGCTGAAGCCAGAGGTCGTCTCGGGGCTCGACATCATGATCGTGCGCGAGTTGACCGGCGACGTGTACTTCGGTCAGCCGCGCGGTATCGAGGTGCGGAATGGCGAGCGCGTCGGCTTCAATACCATGCTGTATTCGGAATCCGAGGTACGCCGTGTGGCGCACGTCGCCTTCGGCATCGCGATGAAGCGCGGCAAAAAACTGTGCTCGGTGGAAAAGGCCAACGTGCTGGAATGCTCCGAGTTGTGGAAGGAAGTGATGATCGAGGTGTCGAAGGACTACCCCGAGGTCGCGCTCTCCCACATGTACGTCGACAACGCCGCGATGCAGCTGATCCGCGCGCCCAAGCAGTTCGACACGATCGTCACCGGCAACATCTTCGGCGACATCCTGTCCGACGCCGCCTCGATGCTGTCGGGTTCGATCGGCATGCTGCCGTCGGCCTCGCTCGACGAGCACAACAAGGGTATGTACGAGCCGATCCACGGCTCCGCGCCCGACATCGCCGGCAAGAACCTGGCGAATCCGCTGGCGACCATCCTATCGGTGGCGATGATGTATCGCTACACCTTCGCCGACCTGGCGACCGCCGACCGCATCGAGAACGCGGTCAAGAAGGTGATCGCGCACGGTCTGCGCACCGGCGACATCTGGACCGAGGGGTCGCAGAAGGTGTCGTGCACCGAGATGGGCGACGCGGTAGTCGCTGCGCTCTAGGATTTAGGAATTAGGGGCTAGGGTGCAGGGTGACGGGCTTTTAGCCCCTAGATCCTAGATCCTAGCCCCTGACAAATGGAGAGACGAACATGATGAAAGTAGGACTGGTCGGCTGGCGCGGCATGGTAGGTTCCGTGCTGATGGGGCGCATGAAGGAGGAGCGCGACTTCGATCACATCGAGCCGGTGTTCTTCACCACCTCGAACGTTGGCGGCAAAGGACCCGACATCGGCCGTGACGTGCCGCCGCTGAAGGATGCTGGCAGCATCGACGAACTGAAGGCCTGCGACACCATCATCACCTGCCAGGGCGGCGACTACACCAAGGAAGTCTATCCGCAGCTGCGTGCGGCGGGCTGGAACGGCTACTGGATCGACGCCGCCTCGACACTCAGGATGAAGGACGAAGCCATCATCATCCTCGATCCGGTCAACAAGAAGGTCATCCAGGACGGCATCGCCAACGGCGTCAAGACCTATGTCGGTGGTAATTGCACGGTGTCGCTGATGCTGATGGCAATGGGCGGGCTGTTTGATGCCGGCTTGGTCGAATGGGTGTCGCCGATGACCTATCAGGCCGCCTCCGGCGCCGGTGCGCGCAACATGCGCGAACTGATCGCCCAGATGGGCGCCGTGCATGCCGAGGTGAAGGACCTGATCGCCGACCCGGCTTCCGCCATCCTCGAAATCGACCGCAAGGTGGCGGATTTCATCCGTTCCGACCGCTACCCGGTCGACGCCTGGCCGGTGCCGCTGGCCGGCAACCTGATCCCGTGGATCGACGTCGCGCTCGAGTCCGGCCAGTCCAAGGAAGAATGGAAGGCGCAGGTCGAGGCCAACAAGATCATGCGCCGCAGCGACAAGCCGATTCCGATCGACGGCCTGTGCGTGCGCGTCGGCGCGATGCGCTGCCACTCGCAGGCGCTCACCATCAAGATGACGAAGGATGTCCCGCTGGCCGACATCCACGGCCTGATCGCCGCACACAACCAGTGGGTGAAGGTGGTGCCGAACGACCGTGAACTCAGTATGCGCGAACTGACTCCGGCCGCGGTGACTGGTACGCTGACCGTACCGATCGGCCGTATGCGCAAGCTCAACATGGGGCCGGAATACCTGACCGCGTTTACCGTTGGCGACCAACTGCTCTGGGGGGCAGCCGAACCGCTGCGCCGCATGCTGCGCATCCTGCTGGAAGCCTGACCGAATGGGGTTGAGGGCGGCCGGTTCAGGGCTGGTGCGATTGTTGCACTAAAGATTGCGCCTGACGAGCCGTCAATAGTGGCGTCAAGGATTCAACAGCCCCGCCAGCGGGGCGAAAGGGAGAGACGGGATGAAATTGAAGCGCTTCACCACCCAACTGGTGGCTGCCGGTCTGATTGCCGTGCCGCTGATGGCGGATGCAGCCGGGTTGGGCAAACTGTCGGTCACCTCGGCGCTCGGCCAGCCGCTTGCGGCCGAAATCGAGCTGTTCGCGGCAGACAAGGCCGAACTCGACAGCCTGTCGGCCAGCCTGGCTTCCGATCAGGCGTTTCGCGATGCGCGCGTCGAGTTTGCCCCGGTGTTGTCGTCCCTGCGCTTCACGGTCGAGAAAAAGCCGAACGGCAAGGCTGTCCTGAAAGTCAGCTCCAGCCGCCCGGTGAACGACCCCTTCATCGATATGCTGGTCGAGCTGAACTGGGGTTCGGGACGACTGGTGCGTGAATACACCATGCTGCTCGATCCTCCGGGTCTCGCGGCAAAACAGACGGTGGCACCCGTGACGGCCGTGGCGCCGTCGAACGGCTCCGCAGCCAAACCCGCCCCAGCTCCAGCCCCGGCCGTGGCAGCGCCCAAAACGACGACTCCCGTTGCGGGCAAGGCCGCGCCCAAGGCCGCGGCGGCGGACCATGTCAAAGTCAAACGTGGCGACACTCTCATCGGCATTGCCAGCCGCGTGCGCCCCGAAGGCGTGAGCCTGGAGCAAACCCTGGTTGGCCTCTATCGGGAGAATACCCAGGCTTTCGACGGCAACATGAACCGTCTGAGGGCAGGCAAGACGCTCGACGTTCCGTCCGCCGACAAAGTGGCTGCCATTCCGCAACGGGATGCCGTGCGCGAACTCAGGCTGCAGGCGGATGACTGGCGTGCCTATCGGCAGAAACTGGCCGGGACCGTGAGCGCCGCCCCCGCGGCCAAGGCTGCACAAGGCCAGGCCAGCAGCGGCAAGGTCACGCCCAAGGTGGAAGATCACGCCAAGCCGGCAGCCGAAGCGCCGAAGGACGTCCTGAAGCTGTCCAAGGCCGCGCCGCCTGCCACGACCGCGGGCAAGGCCGATGAAACCCGGGCGCTGCAGGAAAAACTGCGCGCCCAGGAAGAGGATGCGACCGCACGCGAAAAAGCGCTGCAGGAGTCGGGGCAGCGCGTGGCTACGCTGGAAAAACAGATCCAGGATATGCAGAAGCTGGTCGAGATGAAGGAGAAGGCGCAAAAAGAAGCCGCAGCCTCCGTTCCTGCTCCGGCCCCGGCCGCTCCGCAGGCGGCCAAGCCCGCGCCCGCTCCGGCGCCGGTTGCGCCTGTCGTCAAGGCGCCGCCGGCCAGCCCCGAACCGGCTCAGAACTGGTACGACCCCCTGCTCGCCGACCCGTTGTATTGGGGCGGCGGCGTAGCGGCGCTGGGCTTGGGCGGCATCCTGTGGTGGATGATGGCGGGTGGCGGGCGCCGCCGCAAAACCGGCAGCGCCGCCCTTGAAGACAGCATCATGAGCGGCGGCGACGTGCGCCCGAACACGGTCATCGGTGCTGCATCCGGCGGCAGCGTCAATACCGGCGACACCTCTTTCCTGACCGATTTCAGCCAGGCGGGTCTGGGTACCATCGATACCCACGACGTGGATCCCATCGCCGAAGCCGAGGTGTACATGGCGTACGGCCGTGATGCCCAGGCCGAGGAGATCCTCAAGGAAGCCATCAGCAAAAATCCGGACCGTCACGAAATCCGCGTCAAACTGCTGGAAATCTACGCTGCGCGCCGCAATACCTCGGCATTCGAATCGGTTGCCGGCGAGCTCTATGCTGCGCTTGGCAGCAAGTCGAGCCCCTTGTGGGACAAAGCCTGCGAAATGGGTCGCAGCATCGATCCGACCAACCCGCTGTATGGCGGCGTGCAGTCGAGTGCACCCTCCGCCGCGGCGGAAACGGTGGCGGCGACAGCAGCGATCGCCGGTGGGGCCGTGGCCTTCGCAGGCGAGCCGGCGCAGGCCGAATCCGCCATCGAACCGGCACCCGCTGCCGAACCTGAAATCGAGCCAGAGCCGGTAGCCGACAACGCGCCGCTGGAATTCGAATCCGCGGGGCATGTCCTCAATTTCGACATGCCGTCCGAGCCGGCGGCTGAATCCCCTGCAGCAGGCTATGTCGAGGCGGATACCCAGAGCCTGAACTTCGACCTGCCGGATATCGATCTGCCTGCGGAGGAGGACGACTCGTTGAAGCTGGATCTCGGCCTGGAAGACGATAATGGTCCGGACAGCAAGTTCGATTTCAGCGGCCTCGATCTCGACCTGGGCGAGTCGGGCGACAACGACCTCGAACTCGACGAAGTCGGCACTAAGCTCGATCTTGCCCGTGCCTATGTGGAAATGGGCGACAAGGAAGGCGCACGCGAGATCCTCAACGAAGTGCTGGCCGAAGGCAGCGAAAGACAGAAGTCCGATGCGCAAGGCATGTTGAGTTCGCTTGGTTAGGGCGTGGTAACACGGATTTCGCGCCCGCGTTGCTGCGAGAAAGCGATGGATGCAAGGCGTGTCGCGCTGGCAAGGGCCATCCCTTGCCAAGCGGCGAAACCCAGCAGACGCGCTTTCTCGCAGCAACCCGAAGGGACGGGCCGATTCGAGTGCATCCCTTTGTCGCGTACCGCTTGCAGTGAACGACACTGCGGCGCGGCCTGCTTCGCGGGCTGTATCCCGAATCGGCCTCGTCGCGGGCG
>JBDRCF010000009.1:0-241294 GCA_043821985.1 Pseudomonadota bacterium | reverse complement strand
TTTTTTTTGCTTGGTTATTTTCGTAAACCTTCTATTCTATGTTATATACAATGGGGTTTTATCTAATTGGCTATATAAAAAAAACGTGTAAAACCCACCCCGAAAGCCCCGTCTTTAAAGGGTTCCAGCCATTTTGCCGTCCGAAATGCGCGCCTCTTCACCATTTTTTTTCTCCCCACCGACCGCTCGGAACGGTCTTCATCCCCTTGCCCTGGCCGCCTTCACGCAGCCCGATCCCCTGATAGGTGATCACGTTCTTCGGCTTTATCACCGAAACCCGCGTTTCCATCCGCTCAAAGAACGAGCGCTTCGTGATCAGCCTCTTGGTTCCCCGCGCTTCCTCGAAGGTGGCATATGCCAGCCACAGCACCCCCGCCTCCACCTTCGCCCCTGGTTTCACCTCGCACCGAGCCGCGATGAAGTCAGTCAGCGGGTCTTCCGCTTCTCGGTAGTCAGCCGTCGCCTCGACCACCGCCTTGGGCGGTTCGAGCTTCCGCTTCTGCCACTCCAGGCAACCGCGCACCGCCCACGCCAGGATGCCGGGCAGTTCCGCGCGTAGCTTGTCGATGATGCGCTTGTCATCGGTCTTGCCTTCGAAGCGAGCGCGGAACGGGATTAACCGGACGCGTCGCCAGAAACCCCACGAGTCATCTTTGACACGAGGCCGATGATTCACGCCCAGCCAGAACTTGGCAGTCGGGACGAAGGTCACTTCATGATTCGAGTACAAGGGTCGTGCCGTTACCGGATCGCGCCCGGTCACGGCCTTGAGGACCCCTTCGTTGAAGCTGCTACCGCTCTCGGTTTCGCTCGCAGTCACGATGCGCCGCCCCTTCAGGTTGACTAGTTCGGGTGAAGGCCGAGGGCCTGTGCTTGAGCTTTTTTCAAACGTCGAGAATCCCGTGTTCCACGCGTACTCACCGCCTATGTCACGCAGCACATCGAGAAACTTCGACTTCCCGTTGGCCCCGGTGCCGAGGCTGAGAAACAAGCATTCCTCCGACGTGTCGCCGGTGATCGAGTAGCCCACCGCCCGCCACACGAAGTCGATCAGCTCCCTATCCGGCTTGCTGGTGTCGGTAACGACCAGTACCTCGCTTAAGAACTGTTCCCACCGAGGGCAGGTGGCTTTAGGGTCGAAGCGGATAGGGGTGTGCATGGTGATCCTGTCGTTTGGCTGGCCGGGTCGCAGCGTGCCGGTACGAAGGTCGATGACCCCGTTTTTCACACCCATCAGCATCGGGTTGGTGTCCCAGGTCTTACCATCATCGGCCAGTGGTTCGTGAGCCTGTGCCAGCTTGAGCGCCTTGGTCAGGCGGTCGGCGTTTTCGCTCTGGTACGCAAATGCGGTGGCGCGTTCGCTCTCTTCTCGGTCGGGGATGCTCGCTGCTACCTGACGGCGCAGCCTTGCCGCGTCTCGGGCCTTGATGATGATGCGGCTCGTGGTATCGCGCTCCCACCACTCCCCGTTGAACTCCAGCCAGTCGAGGCGGGCGTGATCGTAGGCCACTTCGCCGCCATGTAGAAAGGCGAAGAACTCAGCGTTTCCACTGTCGGTGGATGGGAACCGGATTTCACGGAGGCAGTCCAGCTGACTGACCGGAGTTATCTTGTTCATGCGTTTGGCAAGCTCTGCCCGCCCCTGCTCGACGAGAAAATCATCCAGCCCAACCTTGACGTCACCACGCGCCTGCAGTTCGAGAATGAAGGGCTCGACCCCGCGCTTGATGAGCTGCGCCGCGAGCGTGTACACATCCCGGCGAACGTTAAGGTTGGTATTGAAATCTGGATAATCCGGCACGATGACGAAGCGGCGGCCCGGTTGAACGAAGTCGTCGAAGTCGGGCAGCAGGAAGATGCCGTGCTTCTTGGCTTGGAAGGCCGAGGTACCTCCAATGCCTATACACGGGATGCCCTCCTTGCAAGCCTTCGCCGCCTTCTTCTCGCCTTCCGTGATCACCAGCATCAGGTTGGCATCGGCGGCATACCCGGCCCACGGCTCGCCCTTCGGCAGGTACAGGTGGGGAACCGACCCCTTAGGCTGTGCGTACCGGAGCGGCTTGACGGTCTGGGCGGCAAACCCATGATTCAGGAAGCGGACGCGGCAATAGTCGGTGGTCTCACCTCGCGCGTCGTGGTACGGAAACTTGATGCCGGCGCGGGCGATGTCTACGAGTGCCCTAGCCTGCGCCTTGTTCACGCTCTCCATGCCGAGACGCTCGGCGTCCTTGCGATCTAGACCCGAGCGCGCCAGATCGGTTAGCGCCGCGTCGGTGAGGAGCGAAGCAGCTTTACTCACAGGTAATCCTCGGCGACCGTCGTTGTCTTCAGCTCAGTAAACAGCGCCTCATCGAGAACCGTCAGAAGATTGTCGAGAGTGTATAGAGCGCACGTTTCGTCATGCCCAGTGTCATCGGGGTAGTCGGTGTTCTGACCGCAGATCAGGCATTGATTGCTGGAGCCGTTCAGGCTCTGGTCAAAGGCTTTCCTCTCGAGGGCGGCCTTGAGTTCCCTGGCGGACACATACAGCTTGCCGGCATCGCGGCGGAATCGGGCCTGTGTGACTTCTTTTTTCATTGCATCACTCCTTCGGTTGTGCCGGTGAGCCGGTTTGCGATCCAGGCTTCGCGGGCCAGGCGCACCAGCTCGGCCTCGGTGCGATGCGCCGCGCCGACGACCACGACGATCTCGCTCGTGCCGGCGATCTCGAAGCAGCGGATCTTGTCGCCGCTTTTGCGGAGCCACTTGGGGAGCGATCTCTCAGCGGCCTTGCTGCGTCTCAGGTTCATCGTGTTTCTCCTGCTGGGTGTCACGTAGATAAGCCTCGGCCAGCAGCTTCCCCAACTCGCGGAGGAACGGCTTGACGCTCTCCGGCACGGGCTCGGCGGCGGCAGCGGGCGCTTTACTTGCTGCCTTCATGACGGTGGCCCCGCCGCTCCTGCAGCACCGCCGCCAGCCTCTTCGCGTCCGCCTCGGTGTATTCGCGGTGGCCGCCGGGTGTCCGCCGGGGATGGATCATTCCGAGGCGTTCGTACTTGCGGATGGCCATGGTCGTGACGCCGAACCGGCGGGCAAAGTCGCTCGTTTTCATACCTGTGTCCTGTAATCGGTACTCGGTATAAGATTTATACGGCGACCGAACCGCGCTTGACATCAGACGAGAGGACATCCGGAAGATGAGAAAGACCACCCAGCCAACCTTGATTGACCTGTGCGAGAAGACGGGGCTCGGCACAGGCAACCTACCGAAAGACGCGCACGACGGGGAGGGCTATACGCCGCAAAACAGCTTCGCGGCGCTCGCCGACGAACCGGGGGAGACGACGGTCAACCCGGCCGACTTCTTCGTGGGTTCGCAGAAGAGCCTGGCTAAGGAACTCCACTGCACGGATCGGACGGTTCGCCGCCAGTTGGAGTCAGGCAGTCTCTCGTGGATCGTCAAGCACGGACGGCTGCTGATCGCCCGCGTCAGCTCGGTGGCGGCTCACCGGGTGATCTTGGGTGACATCGACATCGCCCAGAGCAACGCCGCGCTAGCCAAAGCAAATGCCGCTCGGCTCGCCAAGAAGACTAAGCTGTTCCCCGTCACCGGCAGGCCGAAAGACGGGTCTGAGGCCCCAGAGGATGGCCTCAGCGGGCCTGTGATGACCAAGGCCGGGGAAACCTACCCCGGAAAGTAAAAAACCGCCCGGAGGCGGCGGTGGTCGGGGCGATCAGGGCTGCGTCGGAAGGATCTCCGGCATCGCTTCCTCCGTCTTCTCAACCTCAACGGTGATGGTGAAGAGATAAGTGACCTCGGGCGGGCAATGGTGGAACCTCCAAGGGCCGAGGTTCGCAAACGATCCTCCGGAAGATTCTGTCACCCCACCGAGGTCCCAACCATCGAGATCCCAAACAGCGACCCAGTCGAACCCGATATGCTTAGCATGACTTTCCGAGTTGTCTTCGGGCACGTCCTCGGCGTCGATGGCGCCGAGGACCACAGCCTCAGCCATAATGCCCTTGACCAACGGCCAGAATTCCTCCCGACCAAGTAAACCCTCACCGTGCGTCTTGATCTCAAATGCCTCGATCTCGGCGATCGCGGCGATCTGCTCAAACGTCCATGTCATCTCAATCTCCTTAAGTCAGCGCAACATTGCGCACCTGAAGGGTGGCAGACCGGACCTTTCACGGCGAGACCACGAGCGGACATCCGGACGGCGCAGCTAAGAAGCCCCTCGCGCTGCGGGAAGCGGCTGACCTTCGAGCTGAGAAGAAGGCGGCGAAGGCAAAGCGCTGGCGGGAGCAGCAAGAGAAACCCGCTAGGCCGCGCGGATAGAGGCCTCCAGCGGGATCGTCAGGCCGGTTATAACGCTGTCGATCGCCCGTGGGGACGCCACCTTACATCCGTAAGGTGATCAAGATCCAGCCCTTCCCGGGTTGGCAAAAATCAAACTGAACCGAATACAGCCTAGGAGATGACGGCTGGCTTCTCTGTGTGCGACGCACATCGGGCGAACCCAACGTGGCGCCCCGAAGACGAATCGAACGTCCGACCTACCCCTTAGGAGGGGGTCGCTCTATCCACTGAGCTACCGGGGCGTGGCGCGCATTCTACCGAATACCGTGTGTATACACGAACTGTCGCGTATACACTCCGTATCTGCCACGGGCAGTCTATGATGCATTTCAGGAGAACCTATGTTCAAAATGATAATGGGCGGACTGGCGGTGCTGCTGCTGGCTGCGAGCGTGGCGTTCTGGATGCTGAGACCCGGTACGCAACGGACGGAGGGCAGTGCCGCGCCGGACTTCGCCCTGAAGGACCAGAACGGCCGGATACACCGTCTGGGCGACTACGCCGGACGCTGGCTGGTCCTGTATTTCTATCCGCGCGACGACACGCCGGTCTGCACCCGCGAAGCCTGCCGTTTCCGCGACGACATCGGCACCCTGGGAAAACTCGATGCGGCCGTAGTCGGTGTCAGCGTCGACAGCACGCGTTCGCATGCCGACTTTTCCCGCAAGTACGGCCTGCCGTTTCCACTGCTGTCCGACCCCGACGGGCGTACCGCCAGCGCCTATGACAGCCTGCTCAACCTCGGAATCATCCGGTTCGCTCGCCGCCACACGTTCATCATTGCCCCGGATGGACGCATCGCAGCCCGATTCGATCACGTAGACCCCGCGCGACATGCCGAAGAAGTCAGGGATGCCCTGCGAAGTTTGCAAGGTTCCGGTGCGCCCCACATTTTCGCGGCGGCGGGCCGTGGCTAACCCTCCCCCGCCCACGAATCCCAGCCCTATACAAAGGGGGTTTTCTCCCCTTATCGGAACTGCCTTTATTGCCCTGATCGCATTGATCTGCGGCCTTTTGTTCAACAGCCTGTTCCAGCTCAAGGCGCTGGGCAGGCAATTGAACATCGTGGTCGAGCTTCACAATCGCAAGATCGACCTCATCACGCAAACCCAGGTGGCGGCGCATATCCGCACTGACAGCCTGTTCCGCATGGTGCTGGCCGACGACCCCTTCGAACGCGACGCCCACTTCCTGCAATTCAACCATGCAGGCTTTCTTGTCATGCAAGGGCGCAACGCGCTACATGAGCTTGGACTCACCCCCACCGAGCAGCGCAACTTCGATGCCCAGACGCAGCTGATCATGCGGATCCGGGCAGTACAGGAACACCTGATCGACCTGCTTCATGCCAATCAGTATCTTATGGCACGCCAGGTGTTGATACACGAAGCCATTCCCCTTCAGGAACAGTTCAACCAGCAACTGGCCACGATGCGCACGGCCTACCAGAGGGCCAACCTGGCCGCCCAGAAACAGGCACAGCAGACCTACCGGCACGCGCTTTATCTCACACTGGCCTTCGGTCTCGCGGCCATCACGCTGGCGCTGCTGATCGCCTGGCAGACGACACGCAAGATCAGACTGAAGTCGCAACGAATTCACGACCAGATGGAAGAACTGGAACAGTCGCGTGCCGCCCTTCGCGAAGAGGCCACCCACGACCCCCTGACCGGCCTGGCCAACCGGCGGCTGTTCTACGACCGGCTGCAGCAGGCGATCCGCCATGCCCTGCGCTATGGTGGCAAAGTGGGCATCCTGTATCTGGACATGGACCGTTTCAAGGACATCAACGACCGGCACGGCCATCACGTCGGCGATGCCGTATTGATGGAAGTGGCGCAAAGACTGAAGGATTGCGTACGCGAATCCGATTCGGTGGCGCGCCTGGGCGGAGACGAGTTCGTGATATTGCTGGAAGGCGTTCAGGGACGCCAGGACTGCATTGCCGCCGCACTCAAGATCGAACAGAGTCTGGCGCATACCACCCGCTTCGACGACTTGCATCTGGAGATCGACGCCAGCATCGGCCAGGCACTCTATCCCGACGACGGCAACGACGAAGACGCCTTGATCCGGGCGGCCGACGCGGCCATGTATCAGGTCAAATCCGGCAGCGAGTCCGAGCGCCAGAGCCGTCTGCCGTTTCAGTAAAGCGAATCAGCGGGGCTTCAGATGGATCGCCTCGCGTTCACGCCGCGCCTTGGCGCCCCATATCCACACATACTGCACGCCGGAAGCCACGGCGATGACGAAGACGGCGACGAACAGCGCATGCAGCCAGTCGCCCAGCGACAGCAGCCCGGCCAGTCCGCCCAACACCAGCGACAGCAACGACAGTTCCGCAAACATGTGCGTCTTGCCCAACCAGGTCGGGTGGATATCCAGGTGCCCCGCCAGGCCGCGATAGCTCAACGCGCCCAGCACGATGATGCTGTCGCGCAACAGGATCGCCAGCGTCACCCACAGCGGGATCGCACCCACCTGGGTCAGCATGACCAGCGTCACCACGCCCAGTGCCTTGTCGGCGACGGTATCGAGCGCAGCGCCCAGCTGGGTCAACTGATTGAGCCAGCGTGCCAGCAGGCCGTCGATGCCATCCGATACCGCGGCCGCGAGGAACAGCCAGCACGCGGCGTCCCAGCGCTGCTGCAGGATCAGCCATGCCACGCCCGGAACGGCGGCCAGGCGCAGCAGAGTGATGACGTTCGGCAGATTGAATACGCGTTCGCTCATGCGCTAACCGTACTCAATTCAAGGGCTGTCTGGCAAGTTCGTTCCACAGTTTGTCGAGCCGCTTCGCCGATACCGGATACGGGGTTTTCAGTTCCTGGGCGAAGAGCGATATCCGCAATTCCTCCAGTTGCCAGCGGAAATCGTCCAGCGCGGCGGATGCCGTGCCCACCACCTGGCCTCGCCGCGCCAGGTATTTATTCTGCAGCGTCAGCACGCCGGCCATGCCGCGCGCGTCGCGCTGCTCGGCGGCGGGAAGTTTCTCCAGCCGCTTGAGGATGCCGCGCAGGTAACGCGGCAGGTCCTTCAGGTGCGCCCAGGGCGTGGCCGTGATGAAGTCGGCGGTCACCAGCGCGGCCAGGTGCGCGTGCTCGTCGCGCATCGCCGCAGTGAACTGCGGCTTGGCATTGAGCCGCGCCGCCACCTGCGCATGCAGGTCGAGGATTTCCGCCGCGTCGCGCAGCAGCGCCTGCTTCACCACCGATATTTTAGGTTTGGCGCGTTCCTTCTGCTTGTCGAATTCCTTCTGGCTGCGCGGCGTGTCGTCGTCACCCAGCAGCGCGCGGGTGGCGATCGCATCGATGAGCGCAGCGCGCAGTTGCTCAGGACTGCCGAAACTGCGGAATTTCAGTGCGAGCGCGGTTTCTCGCGCCAGGTCCTTGTCGAGCTGCTTGAACTGCGCCGCCAGCGCGATGCGCAGCAGCCGCACCACGCCACGTCGCGTTTCACTTTCAGCCACGTCGGCGGCATCGAGCAGTCGCAGGTCGACGCTCTCGCCGTTGTCGACCAGTGCCGGATAGCCGATCAATTCGCGCCCGCCGCGCTTGAATTTCACCTGCGCGGGCAGGTCGCCGAAATTCCACTCGGTCAGCCCGGTACGTTCGAATTCGCTGTTCTCGGCACCGCCGCCGTAGGTGATGCGTGCCGCGCCGCCCAGCTGCTGGCGCAGCACAGCCAGATCGCGCCCACTCGCGAGCTCCTGACCGCTGTCGTCGATCACGCTCACGTTCATTTTCAGATGCGTGGGCAGATCGCCCTTCCACTCGTCGGGATGGAAGTCGGCACCGGTCCTCTTGCGAATGAATCCGGTCAGCGCCTCGGTCAGCGTCTGCTCGCCCGGCTTCGCCACGCCCAGAAACGCGGTCACCGTGTCGGGCAGCGGGATCAGCGGCCGGCGCTTGTCCTTGGGCAGGCATTTCAGCAAGGCAGTCAGTTTTTCCCGGATCAGGCCGGGCACCAGCCAGTCGACCTGCGCGACCTCGATGCGGTTGAGCAGGTACAGCGGCAGGCGCAGTGTCACGCCGTCGAGCGCGTGGCCGGGCTCGAAACGGTATTTCAGCGGGCACGCCACGCCGTCGACCTGCATCGTTTCGGGGAACAGCGTGTGATCCGCGCCGAGTCCCTCGCCGAGGATGTCCTCGCGCTGCAGGAACAGGATTTCCGGGTTGGCGGCTTCGGCTTCCGCACGCCAGGTCTCGAACGCCGCGCCGTTATGGATGTCTTGCGGCACGCGCGCGTCGAACACGCGGAAGATGCGCTCCTCGTCCAGCCACACGCCCGACTTCCGTGCCTTGTGCTCGAGGTCCTCGATCTCTTTGATCAGCGCGCGGTTGTGGACGAACCACGGCGCCTTCGTATCGTAGTCGCCCGCCCCCAGCGCGCCGCGGATGAACAATTCGCGCGACAGTTCGGGGTCGATCGGGCCGTAGTGAATCTTGCGCCGCGGCACCAGGGTAATGCCGTACAGGCTCACGCGCTCGAACGCCACCACGCGGGCGCCGTCTTTCTCCCAGTGCGGTTCGATGGTCATGCGCGTCAACAGATGACGGCCTGCGGCTTCGATCCACTCGGGACGCACTTCGGCGACAGTGCGTGCGAGCAGGCGTCCCGTGTCGGTGAGTTCGGCGGCCATGATCCACTTCGGCACCTTCTTCGCCAGAGCCGAGCCAGGATGGATCGACAGCTTGATGCCACGCGCGCCCTGGTAGTTTCCCTCGCCGGGCTTGGCGCGCGCCTTGGCGTCGTCCGATTTGAAGCCGATGTTGCCGAGGAGGCCGGTCAGGAGCGCCTGGTGGATCGTGTCGTAGCCCGCGTCCTTTTCGTTCTCCTTTAAACCCAACTCGCTCACCTGGGCGTGCAGCTGGCCGTGGATGTCGCGCCATTCGCGCATCCGCCGGGGCGACAGGAAATGGTCCTGCAACAGGCTCTGCAACTGGCGGTTGGTCTTCTTGTGCTGCACCTGCTCCTCGTACCAGCGCCACAGTTTGAGCCAGCCCATGAAGTCGGAACGCTCGTCGGCGAACAACTTGTGCTTCTCGTCCGCTGCCTGTGCACGTTCCATCGGACGGTCGCGCGGGTCCTGCACCGACAGCGCGCTAGCGATGATGAGCACTTCGCGCACGCAGCGCTGCTGCTCGGCCGCCAGCAGCATGCGTGCGATACGCGGATCGAGCGGCAGCCTGGCGAGTTGGGTGCCGATCTTGGTCAGCTGCCCCTGCTCGTCGAGCGCATGCAGTTCGGCCAGCAGCTGGTAGCCGTCGGTCACGAGCCGCGAACTCGGCGGGTCGATGAAGGGAAAGCCCACGACGTCGCCCAGCCCCAGTGACTTCATGCGCAGGATGACGCCGGCCAGTGACGAGCGCAGCAGTTCGGGGTCGGTGAATCTTGGACGGTTGCCGAAGTCGGTCTCGTCGTACAGCCGGATGCAGACGCCGTCGGCCACCCGGCCGCAACGCCCCGCACGCTGGTTGGCCGAGGCCTGCGAGACCTTCTCGATCAGCAGCTGCTCGACCTTGTTGCGCGCCGAATAGCGTTTCACCCGCGCGGTGCCGGGATCGATCACATAGCGGATGCCGGGCACGGTGAGCGAGGTTTCGGCGACGTTGGTCGCCAGCACGATGCGGCGCAGCGCACTGGTCGGCTTGAAGATCGCGTCCTGCTCGGCCACCGACAGGCGCGAAAACAGCGGCAGGATTTCGGTGCCGGGCGGATGGTGCTTGCGCAACGCCTCGGCGGTGTCGCGGATTTCGCGCTCGCCCGGCAGGAACACCAGGATATCGCCGGGGCCCACGCGCGCCAGTTCGTCGGTGGCATCAAGAATCGCGGCGATCTGGTCGGGTGCGTCCTTGTCTTTCTTTTCGCGTTCGGCCTTGGCCGGCGCCACCGGCTCCTCGCGTTCGATCGGCCGCCAGCGGATTTCCACCGGATAGGTGCGCCCCGATACCTCGATCACTGGCGCGTCGTTGAAGTGCTTGGAGAAGCGTTCGGCGTCGATGGTGGCCGAGGTGATCACCACGCGCAGGTCGCTGCGCTTCTCCACCAGCGTCTTCAGGTAGCCGAGCAGGAAATCGATGTTGAGGCTGCGCTCGTGCGCCTCGTCGATGATGATGGTGTCGTAACGGCTCAAGAGCGGGTCGCCCTGGCTTTCGGCCAGCAGGATGCCGTCGGTCATCACCTTGATCGCGGTGTCGTGGCGCACGGTATCGGTGAAGCGCACCTTGTAGCCGACCCGGCCGCCAAGCTCAATGCCGAGTTCCTGCGCGATACGCGCCGCCACCGAGCGCGCGGCGATGCGGCGCGGCTGGGTGCAGCCGATCAGCTTGCCCGGTCTCGCCGCCTCTAATCCAAGCCGGGCTTCCAGGCACATCTTGGGTATCTGCGTGGTCTTGCCCGAGCCGGTCTCGCCGCACAGGATCAGCACGCGGTTTTTCTGCAGCGCCGCGAGTATGTCGTCGCGGCGTTGGCTGACCGGCAGGTCGGGATAGCTGATAAGCAAGGGACTACTTATTCTGGATATATTTGGCGTCATCGAAGGTTTCCAGCCAGGCAGGGCGATAGACCGCCATCATCGTCACCGCCATGCCGGTCGAAAAGGCCTCCGCCCAGCTGATCAATACCGTGGCATACGGCGTGTACTGGGCAAGCAGATAATCGAGCGGATACACCCCGGCCAGCGCCATCAGCGCCGTGGTCGTCACGCCGATCATCGCTGCCGAAAGCGCGGCGCCGAAAAAACCATTGCCCAGCACGTAGATGAAAAAGTGATTCGGCAAACGGCGCTCGACGAAACGATAGACGTTCCAACTCACGGCCGCTGGCAGCGCCGCCATCAGCAGCACATCCGCACCCAAGGCTTCCCAACTGCCATGCCCGAATGCCGCGTTCGCCAGCAGGACCAGCACACCGGAGAACGTGGCGCGCCAGAAGCCGAACATCAGCGTCAACGCCGCCAGTCCGTACAGATGGAATGCCAGCCCGGGTTTGACGCCTGTGCGGATCTGCCACAAGGCCAGCACGGCCACCGTGGCGCCGAGGAACAGATTCAGTCTCGGCGGCTCGGCCAGCCTGCGCCAGTCGCCCGACATCACCCAGCGCCAGGCCAGAAAAGCCAAACCCAGCCAGCCGACCAGATAAAAGGATTCGGGCAACAGTGATGCGGACTGACCCAGCGCGTTAAAATTCATGGGCGGATTTTACGCGATGCGCGGATCCGAACCCTTACTTCGAGCCCAGACCATGTCCGCACCCCCATCCCCCCACGCCCGGCTGAGCGACGACGAGATCGATGCCCTGGCCGATCTCGTCGACCTCATCGACGAGCGCACCGACGTCCCGATCTCGCTCGAAGGCCTGGATGGCTTCGTCACCGCGCTGGCCTGCAGCCCGCGCGCCATTCCGCCCGAAGAATATTTTCCGGTGCTGTTCGACCGCGACGACGGCCTCGATGCGATATTCGAGGACGAGGCCGACATGGCGCGGTTCCTGGCGCTATTCGAGCGACGCCGCAACGAGATTGCCCGTGCGCTGGCCGCGCCGATCGAGGACCTCACCGACCCCAGGGCGCTGTCGCCGCTGATCATGGACTGGAACGGGCTGCTGGCCGAGTTGCCACCCGCTGAAGCCGAACGCTTGAAGGCGGCCGGCATCCCCCCCTATGCCCAGTTGTGGGCCGCCGGTTTTCTGCTGGTCGTGGAACACTGGGAAGCCGACTGGAACTTACCGGTGGACAGCAAAGACGAAGCCTTCGTCGACGAGGTGCTCGACCCGTTCTACGTGCTGGCCGCACCGCTCGACGAACTCAGCCCGGAAGAGCGGGCCATCCGCCGCGAAGACCATGTCGCCCTGGCCATCTGGGGCGCCTACGAACTGCGCGAATTCTGGCTCGATCGCGGTCAAACCCCGCGCGCCTGAATTCCTGTCATTTGAACCTGCTAACGTATATCCGATGAATCTCGTCCTGTTCGATCTCGACAACACCCTGCTCGCCGGCGACTCCGACTACGAATGGGGGCAGTTCCTCATCGCCAAGGGCGTGGTCGACGGTGCGCACTACGAAGCCAAAAACCGCGCCTTCTACGAAGACTACAAGGCCGGCCGGCTCGACATCTATGCCTTCCTCGCCTTCGCCCTGCGGCCGCTTGCCACCCATACGCGCGCGCAACTCGACGCCTGGCACGCCGAATACATGGAGACGCGCATCAGGCCGATGATCACCCAGGCCGCACGCGACCTGGTCAACAGGCATCTGGATAGCGCGGACCTGGTCGCCGTCATTACCGCCACCAACAGCTTCGTTACCGGGCCGATCGCGAAGGAGTTCGGCATCCCGCACCTGATCGCCACCGACCCCGAGGAAATCGACGGCCATTTCACCGGCGAAGTCGCCGGCACGCCGTGTTTCCGCGAAGGCAAGGTCGCCCGTCTCGAGCAATTCCTCGAAGCCCGCGGCACGCGGCTGGACTGCCTCAGCACCAGCTGGTTCTACAGCGACTCGCATAACGACCTGCCGCTGCTGGAAAAAGTCTGGCATCCCGTTGCCGTCGACCCCGACCCCACGCTGCGCGCGCACGCCGAAGCCAGGAACTGGCCGGTGATCTCGCTGCGCTCCCCGTCCCCGCAAGGACACCCGCACCCATAGGCTACACACGCAATGCACATCGTCATCCCGGACCGATCCCCCCTGTCCACGCCGTCCACGCTTGCCGAAAGCGTCGCCCAGCAGCGCAACGCCCTCGCCAACCTTCTGCGCGAACCGCTGGCGCTGGCGGCACAGGCATGCAGCCGGGCCTGGCCCAGCCGGGCCGGCCTCAATGCCGCGTTGACGCACGCCCTGAACGGGCTGCCTGCCTGCAAGTACATGTATGCGCTGGACACCCACGCCCTGCAGCTCAGCGACAACATCAGCCATGCCGGCCTGATCGAGACGGACTACGGGCGCGACCGCTCCGATCGCCCCTACATGAACGAAGCCGTGCCGAACCAGGGTTTCCTGCTGTCGCAGGCCTACATCAGCCTGCGGGCCAGGCGACCGTCGCTGACCGCGATCCAGATCGTGCGCGACGACGACGGCCAGGTACTCGGTTTCGTCGGCGCCGATTTCGACCTGCGCGACCTGCCGATCACCGCCAAGCTCTACACCGAACCCACCGCCTGGCGGCAGATCAAGGGCGACCCGGCAATCCGCGGCGCGGTATTCCATCAGACCCGCAGCGACAGCCAACTGGACCTGAACCTCGATACCGTGCTGGGCGTGATGGAAGAACTGATGACCGACCGCGGCGTGTTCCACGGCAAGCTGCATTTCTCCAGCAGCCGCGCCACAGTCTGGCTGGTCGACGACCCCTATCGCTACCGTCTGCTGGATATCGATGCGCTGACCGACCCCGACACCTGCCTCAGCTATCCGCGCCGCCCTTATCCAGACGACGCGGTGGTACCCAAGGACAGGATACGCCCGGTTCTGGACACCCTGCGCGCGCTGCGTTTCATGGACGAAACCTTCTACCTGCGTGCCGGTTCGCTCAACATCTTCAACGGCATGGTCGGCCTCACCTTCTCGTGCGACGGCTCGCATTACCTGCCGTGGGGCGAGTTCCTGAGCAAAGGCTACGATTTCTGGGCCAGCAGCACGCCCGGAATCGCCAACACCTCCAACTGAGCCCAGCCCTTAGCCCGTCGCCCGGACTTTCCTGGCACGGGGATGCACCTGTATCGTAGCCTGCGTTTTCTTGTCGGGGCGACGCTTGGTCAATGACGCCAGCGTCACCTTGTCCAGCTTGTCCAGATAGGCGGCCGTCGCCGATTGCAGTACGTCCTTGAGCGCGCACGCGGGTGAATACAGGCATTGGTTGCCGGATGGGTCGAAGCACTCGGCCATGTTGAAATCGGTTTCGGTATTGCGCACCACCTCCCCGATGTTGATATCGGCCGGTTCGCGATTCAGGCACAAGCCCCCATTGCGTCCGCGCACCGTCTCAACCATGCCGGTCAGCCCGAGCTGATACACCACCTTCATCAGATGGTTCTTCGAAATCCCGTGTACGTCGGCAATTTCGGAAATCGTCACCAGCCGGTCGCGGTGGCTGGCGAGATACATCAGTGTGCGCAGCGCATAGTCGGTGTAGGCAGTCAGTCTCATGGCAGCAGCATCCTGTAATAAATCAACCCGCTATTGACCGGCTCGTCCGCGATAAAACATGTACCAATCATACATGTTCATGACATGGCGACCAGAAAATCGCCCGGTGTTGTATGAATGCATCATAACAAACCGATCTGAAGATATTTTTATTTGCATACTTTAATCATGTATGTAATATGCATCTTTAATAATTTGTTTTTTTGTAGTCCCCTTCGTCAAGAAAGGAAATTCGCCATGAACGCCACACGCAAGCTCTGGACCTGGCTGGCCGTCATCTGTGTCCTGTCCTTCGCCGCTCTCGGCTGGGTCGGCACGGAAATCTACCTCAAGGCTCCGCCCATCCCGCAAAAAGTCGTCAGTGCCAGCGGTGACCCGATCTTCACCGCCGACCAGATTCAGCAAGGCCAGCAGGCGTGGCTGTCGGCCGGAGGCCAGCAGATGGGCACCGTCTGGGGCCACGGCAGTTACCTCGCCCCCGACTGGTCGGCCGACTGGCTGCATCGCGAAGCGCTGGCGCTGCGCGAAATATGGGCACAGCGGGATTACGGGATGCCCTTCGCGCAATTGAACGTGGGCCAGCAGGGACAGGTGAACAGCCTGCTGAAAGTTGAAATGCGGCACAATGCATACAGCAATGCCAACGCCACGCTCACGGTATCCGACGACCGGGCTGCAGCGATACGCCAGGTGGCATCGCACTACCGCGGCCTGTTCGGCCATGAGAGCACGCTCGACACCCTGCGCAACCAGTACGCCATGGCGACCGATTCGTTACCCGACCCGGCCGACCGCCAGGCATTGACTGCCTTCTTCTTCTGGACCGCCTGGGCCGCCACCACCGACCGACCCGGCGAAACCGACCTGAGCTATACCAGCAACTGGCCGCACGAGCCGCTGGTCGGCAATACGCCCACCGCGACCATCGGCATCTGGTCGATCGCCAGCGTGATTCTCATGCTTGCGGCAATCGCCGGCATGATTTTCTTCCATGGCCGCCACAAGGAAGAAGACGACCCGGTCCCGCCCAAGTCCGACCCGTTGTTCGATCTCAAGCCCACGCCCTCGATGAAAGCCACCAAGAAGTATTTCTTCGTGGTGATCGGCCTGATCCTGGCGCAGGTGGGCATGGGCATCCTCACCGCGCACTACGCGGTGGAAGGCAACAGCTTCTTCGGCATCCCGCTGGGCGAGATCCTGCCCTTCACGGTCAGCCGCACCATTCATACCCAGTTTGCGGTCCTGTGGATCGCCACCGCCTGGCTGGCCACCGGCCTGTATATCGCGCCCGCCATCTCCGGGCATGAACCACGGTTCCAGAAACTGGGCGTAGACGTGCTCTTCTATGCCCTCCTGTTCATCGTGGTCGGTTCCACCGTCACCGGCTGGCTGGGCACACTGCAACACCTCGGAACCACATTCAGCTTCTGGATCGGCAACCAGGGCCTCGAATTCACCAGCATGGGCCGGGTGTGGCAAATCCTGCTGTTCATCGGCCTGCTGTTCTGGGCCGCCCTACTCGGCCGCGGCCTCTGGCCGGCGCTGAGGAAACCGTCCGAAAGCCGCGGCCTGATCGCGATGGTGTTCCTGGCTGCGCTGTGCATCGGCGGTTTCTATGCCACCTCGCTGACCTGGGGCCCGCACACCCATTATTCGATGATCGAGTACTGGCGCTGGTGGCTGGTCCACTTGTGGGTCGAGGGCTTCTTCGAGGTCTTCGCCACCGCCGTCATCGCCCTGCTGTTCACGCGTCTGGGCCTGATCCGCGCCGCGACCGCCAACAGCGCGATCGTGCTGGAGACCATCGTGTTCCTGTTCGGCGGCATCCTGGGCACGCTGCACCACTTGTATTTCACCGGCACGCCGACCCACGTGATCGCCATCGGCGCCATGTTCTCGGCACTGGAAGTGGTCCCGCTCGCCATGATCGGGACCGAGGCCTACCGCAACTACAAGCGTTCGCAATCCGCACCCTGGGTCCAGTCGTACAAATGGGCGATCCTGAGCTTCATTGCGGTGGGCTTCTGGAATGTGGTCGGCGCCGGCCTGCTGGGCTTTTCCATCAACACGCCCATCGCGCTGTACTACATGCAAGGCATGAACATGACGGCCGCCCACGGCCATGCCGCCCTGTTCGGCGTGTACGGCATGCTGGGGATCGGCCTGCTGCTGTTCTGCCTGCGCGGCCTGAGCGATCGCCATGCCTGGTCTGACAGGCTGCTGAAACCCATGTTCTGGTCGCTCAACATCGGCCTCGCCATGATGGTCTTCATGTCGCTGGTGCCGGCCGGCCTCTACCAGGCATGGGCCAGCGTCAGCCGCGGCGTCTGGTTTGCCCGCTCCCCTGAAGTGGTGCATTCGACGTTGATGGAAGCCTTCGTCTGGCTGCGCGTACCGGGCGACGTCGTATTCTCGGTCGGCGTGCTCTTCCTGGCCCTGTTTGCGGTGCAGTTGCTGAGAGGCGGCAAGCGCGTCCAGCCTGCCTCGCGTATCGCCGGCGTGGCACAGGCGTCCAAACCCTGACCAAGCCGATGCGAAAGCCTGCCAGCGGCAGGCGCGGCCCGACCCGTCCGGGGCACGAAACGCCCGGACGGGTCGGGCCGCGTCTGGCGACTGCGTTGCATCGGCGGCCGACGGTTTGTAGCCTCTTCCTCACAATCTGCCATCCCAGGCTTGAATCCCCCGCCATCCGCGGCGGATAATGCGGCATTGCGTCGGGCTGCCTGCTTTGGAAACCTACATCCTCATTCTCATTTCCACGGTGTTCGTGAACAACATCGTGATGGCCAAGATTCTCGGCCTGTGCCCCTTCATGGGCGTCTCGAAGAAACTGGAAACGGCAATCGGCATGGGGCTGGCGACGACCTTCGTGCTGACGCTGGCCTCCGGTGCGAGCTACCTCGTCAACCAATACCTGCTCGGCCCCGATCTGTTCTACCTGCGCACCCTGTCGTTCATCGTGGTGATTGCCGGCATCGTGCAGTTCACCGAGATGTTCATCCACAAGACCAGCCCGGTGCTGTACCAGGTGCTGGGCATCTACCTGCCGCTGATCACCACCAACTGCGCGGTGCTGGGCATTCCCCTGCTCAACGTGCAGGCGCAGCACAATTTCGTCGAATCGCTGTTCTTCGGCGCCGGCGGCGCGATCGGCTTCACCCTGGTGCTGATCCTGTTTGCCGGCATCCGCGAACGGCTCGAGACCTGCGACGTTCCCTCCCCGTTCAAGGGCACCAGTATCGCGATGATCACCGCGGGGCTGATGTCGCTTGCCTTCATGGGTTTCTCGGGCCTGGTCAAATAATGCTGGCCGCAATCGGGGTGATGGTCCTCCTGGCCGTGGCGATCGGCCTGGTGCTCGGCTGGTCGGCCATCCGCTTCAAGGTGGAAGGCAACCCGCTGGCGGAAAAGATCGACGCCATCCTGCCGCAGACGCAATGCGGCCAGTGTGGCTTTCCCGGTTGCCGTCCCTATGCCGAGGCAATCGCCAAGGGCGAGGCCGACATCAACCAGTGCCCGCCGGGCGGCGAGGAAGGCGTGAAGAAGCTTGCCGAACTGCTGGGCGTGGAACCCAAGCCGCTCGACGAGGCCCACGGCACGCCCAAACCGAAGTCGGTCGCCTTCATCGACGAACAAACCTGCATCGGCTGCACCCTGTGCATCCAGGCCTGCCCGGTCGACGCCATTTCCGGCGCGGCCAAGCAGATGCACACCATCATCGCCGCCGAATGCACCGGCTGCGAACTGTGCCTGCCGCCCTGCCCGGTCGACTGCATCTCGATGGTGCCGATCGCCGAAGACCTGCCCCACTGGAAATGGAAGCATCCGGTAGTAATGATGAAGCGCGTCGCATGAGCAGCGAGCCTCGGAACGTGCGAGCGACCGCGAATGCGCGCAGCCCCCGACGCGACATCCTCTACCCACCCACCCGTCTGACAGAGGGGGGCGGTCGCATGAGCAGCGAGCCTCGGAACGTGCGAGCGGCCGCGAATGCGCGCAGCCCCCGACGCGACGTCCTCTGCCCACCTACCCGTCTGACAGAGGGGGCGGTCGCATGAGCCGCGAACTGTTCAAGTTCAAGGGCGGCGTGCATCCCCCCGAGCACAAGGCAGAATCCACCTCGCGCCCGATTCATGCCGCACCGCTGCCGAAGAAACTGGTCATCCCCTTGCGCCAGCACATCGGCAACCCCGCCAAGCCGGTGGTCGAGATCGGCGAGCAAGTCCTGAAGGGCCAGATGATCGCAGCCGCCGACGGCTATATCTCAACGGCCGTCCATGCCTCCAGTTCGGGCACGGTCATGGCCATCGACCTGCAACCGGTCCCGCATATCTCCGGCCTGCCCGATCTATGCATCACGATCGAAACCGACGGTCGCGACGAATGGGTGGCGCATGCTCCGCTCGACTACCAGGCGATGGAACCCTCGCAACTGCGCATGCAACTGCGCGACCTGGGATTGGCCGGTCTCGGCGGCGCGGTCTTTCCCAGCGCGGTCAAGCTCGATCCCGGCGCCTCCCGCGCCTGTTCCACGCTCATCATCAACGGCGGCGAATGCGAGCCGTGGATCACCTGCGACGACATGCTGATGCGCCACCACGCCGACGAAATCCTGCAGGGCGTGGCGATCATGCGCCATCTGCTGGGCAGCACCGAAATCCTCGTCGGCATCGAGGACAACAAGCCCGAGGCGCTGGATTCAATGCGCTCCGCTGCCGCGAAGCTGGATTTCGCGGTGGAGGTGGTCGCGGTGCCGGCGCGCTACCCGGGCGGCGGCGCCAAGCAGATGATCGAGACGCTGACCGGCAAGCAGGTCCCGTCCGGCAAACTCTCTACCGACATCGGCATCCAGGTCTTCAACGTCGGCACCAGCTATGCGCTGGCACGCGCCATACACCATGGCGAACCGCTGATCTCGCGCCTGGTCACCGTCACCGGCCACGTGCTGCGCCCGCAGAACTTCGAGGTGCTGATCGGCACCCCGATGCACACGCTGATCACCCTGGCGGGCGACCGCGACGGCACCACCGGGGTGCTGATGGGCGGACCGATGATGGGCGTACCGATGCCTGATCTCGACGTGCCGGTGGTCAAGGCCACCAACTGCATCCTGGTGAAATCAAAGGAACTGTTCCCGCCCCTGCCCAAAGCCCTGCCGTGCATCCGCTGCACCCGCTGCGCCGACGCCTGCCCGGCCGAGCTGCAGCCGCAGGAACTGTTTCGTTTCGCCAAGGCGGGCGACTTCGGCCGTGCGCAGGAATACCACCTGTTCGACTGCATCGAATGCGGCTGTTGCAGCTACGTCTGCCCCAGCCATATCCCGCTGGTCGATTTCTACCGCTATGCCAAGGGCGAGATCTGGGCGCGCGAGAAGGACAAGCGCGCCGCCGACCTGGCACGCGAGCGCCACGAATTCCGCCAGTTCCGGCAGGAACGCGAAAAGAAGGAAAAGGCCGAGAAGCTCGCCGCCAAGGCCCAGGCCGCGCGCGCGCAAGCCGCGCTGGATCAGGCACAGCGCGCCGAACTCGCGGCCGCCCCGGCTGCCGAAGGCACTGCGGTCAGCGATGCCGACGCCAAGAAAGCGTTGATCGCCGCCGCGCTGGCACGCGCGCAGGCGAAAAAATCCGACGCCGCGCCCAAGAACGTCGATCAACTGACCCCCATGCAGCTGCATCAGATCGAGGAGATCGAGGCCCGTCGGACTAAAATCCGCGAACTGGCGCGCAAACCGCTGGAATCCGAAGAGAAGAACCCCTGATGCCCTCTCCATTCATTCTTGACCGCAGCAGCGTCACCCAGGTCATGGCCTGGGTGCTGGCAGCCTTGCTGCCCGGCATCGCAACCTACGTCTGGCTGTTCGGGCCGGGCATCCTCGTCACGCTGTCGCTCGCCACCGTCACGGCGCTGGCTGCCGAAGCAGCGATGCTGAAGGCGCGCGGCTACCCGGTCAAACCCTTCCTCACCGATTTGAGTGCCATCGTCACCGCCTGGCTGCTGGCGCTGTCGCTGCCTTCGCTGGCGCCGTGGTGGCTGATCGTCACCGGCACGCTGTTCGCCATCGTGGTGGCCAAGCATCTCTACGGCGGGTTGGGCCAGAACATCTTCAACCCGGCCATGGTCGGCTACGCCGTGCTGATCGTGTCCTTCCCGGTACAGATGACGCATTGGGCCGGCCCGAACGAGCTGACTTCGGTGCACCTCACGCTGGCACAAAGCGCAACGGTCATTTTCGGCGGCGACGTGCCCCGGGCCACGCTAGATGCCGTCACCATGGCCACCCCGCTGGATGCGTTGCGAACCGGTCTGCTGCAGCAACTGACGGTCGACGAAGTGATGACGCACCCGATTTTCGGCCATTACGGCGGCGTCGGCTTCGAGTGGCTGGCGGGCGCGTTCCTGCTGGGCGGCCTGCTGTTGTGGGCCTTGCGCATCATCAGCTGGCAGGTGCCGTTGGCCTTTCTAGCCGGCATCTGGCTCACGGCCGGCTTCCTGAACTTCTTCGACGCCGGCCGGTTCGGCCCGCCCTGGTTTCACCTGTTCGCGCCGTCGGTCATGCTGGGTGCCTTCTTCATCGCCACCGACCCGGTGTCGGGCGCGACCACGCCGCGCGGCAAGCTGGTCTTCGGCCTGGGCGCCGGGTTTCTCACCATGGCCATCCGCACCTGGGGCGGCTTCCCGGACGGCGTGGCCTTCGCCATCCTACTGATGAACCTGTGCGTGCCGCTGATCGACCAATACACCCAGCCGCGCATCTATGGCGGCGCCGACAAGGAACCGCGCGCGTGAGCATGACGGCTGCCACCCGCAACGCGTTCCGCGCAGGAACCGTCCTGTTGCTGTTTGCGCTCGTCGGTACGGCAATGCTGGCATTCACCCACGACCGGACCGAACCCGTCATCACCCGCAGCCAGCAGGCCGAGAAACTCGCACTCATCAACCAGGTGCTGCCCGCTTCGTCCTACGACAATGACCTGCTGGCCAGCCGGCAGGACCTGCCGCCGGACGATCTCCTTGGCACGCGCCAGCCTTCCGCCCTATGGATCGCCCGCCGTGGCGGACAGGTCACTGCAGTGGTGCTGGAAGCTGTCGCGCCGGACGGCTATGCTGGCGATATCGCCCTGCTGATCGGCATCGACATCGACGGCAAGGTGATCGGAGTGCGCGTCACGGCTCACCATGAGACGCCCGGTCTCGGCGACTACATCGACCGCGCCAAAAGCGCCTGGATCGACCAGTTTTCAGGCAAGTCGCTGACCGATCCCGAGTCCAAGCGCTGGAAAGTCGCCAAGGACGGGGGGACATTTGATGCCCGCGCCGGCGCCACCATCACCCCGCGCGCCGTGGTCAAGGCCGTCAAGAGCGCACTCGATTATTTTGCGCGGCACCGTGCGGCTTTTGCCGCTCCACCCGCCGCGAAGGAGAAGAAGGCATGATGACGATGAGCGAATTCCGCAGCCTGTTCCACAACGGGCTTATCAAGCAGAACACCGGGCTCGTGCAACTGCTCGGGCTGTGCCCGCTGCTGGCGATCAGCAACAACGTGGTCAATGCACTGTCGCTGGGACTGGCTACGACGATGGTAATGGCGGCATCCAGCGGTGCGGTGTCGAGCGTGCGCCATTTCGTACCGAATGAAATCCGCATCCCAGTGTTCGTCCTCATCATCGCGGCACTGGTCACGGTGATCGACCTGGCGATGAACGCCTTCGTGCATCCGCTTTATCTGGTGCTGGGGATTTTCATTCCGCTCATCACCACCAACTGCATTGTGCTGGCACGTGCTGACGCGTTTGCCGCCAAGAATCACCCGCTGCACAGCGTGGTCGACGCCATTTCCATGGGCCTGGGCCTCACGCTGGTGCTGATCGTGCTGGGTGCGATTCGCGAGCTCGCCGGCAAGGGTACGCTGCTCTCCGGCATCGATATGGTGTTCGGTCAGGCTGCCAAGGGATGGGTGCTGCATATCCTGCCCCACTATCAGGGTTTTCTGCTTGCGATCCTGCCCCCCGGCGCCTTCATCGCTCTGGGACTGCTGATCGCAGCCAACAACTGGAACAAGGCACGTGCCGTCCAGCGCGTCCGTGCCGCCGTGCCGATGGCGGCATGAAGCCGCCGCTGAAAAGGCGCGTCCCTAAACCGCGCAACCCCTTTGTTGCGCTGGCCATTGCCCGCAAGGCCGGCAAGCACGACAAAACGCCTCGCGCCCGGCGGCAAGCCGAAAAACAGGCCCTGAGAAAACGCCTGGAAGACCAGTGATCCAACCCCGATGAACGCCGCCAAACGCCACGAAATTTTCAGCCGCCTGCGCGCGGCCAACCCCCATCCCACCACCGAACTCGAATACACCACGCCGTTCGAATTGCTGGTGGCCGTAGTCCTGTCGGCCCAGGCGACCGACAAAGGGGTGAACCTGGCGACGCGCAGGCTGTTTCCGGTGGCCCATACCCCCGAGGCGATTGTCGCACTGGGCGAGGCCGGCCTCGCTGACTACATCAAGACCATCGGACTCTACAAGAGCAAGGCCAGGCACCTCATCGCCGCCTGCCGAATGCTGGTCGAGCTGCACGGCAGCCAGGTGCCGGCCGAACGCGCCGCGCTCGAGGCGCTGCCCGGCGTGGGACGCAAGACTGCCAACGTGATCCTCAACACCGCGTTCGGCCAGCCGACGATGGCGGTCGACACCCACATCTTCCGCGTCGCCAACCGTACCGGGCTGGCGCCCGGCAAGACGGTGCTGGAAGTGGAAAAGAAGCTGCTTAAGACCATCCCCACGGAATTCCGCATCGATGCCCACCACTGGCTGATCCTGCACGGGCGCTACGTGTGCCAGGCACGCAAGCCGAAATGCGGTGAGTGCATCATCGCGGATCTGTGCGAATTCAAAGGCAAGCTGGTTGCGCCGGCTCCGCTCCGGGCACGCCGCGGCTGATGTTCAATCCCAGCCGCGATCAGGTCCGCCAGTTCTTCTTCGATGTATGGGCGAAGTACCGGGCCGGCCAGCCGCTGGCGGGGGCAGAACAGCCGGCGCTCGATGCCGTGCTGGTGCATCCCGAATACCACGCCCTGCTCGACCAGCCCGATCGTTACCGGGAGCGGGACTACCTGCCGGAATCCGGCGAGACCAACCCTTTCCTGCACCTTTCCATGCACCTGGCGATCGCCGAACAGGTATCGGTCGACCAGCCACCCGGCATCCGCGAACGCTACCAGCGGCTGCTCCAGCGGTATGGCAACGCCATGGACGCGCAGCATGAGGTCATGGACTGCCTGGGGGAAATGATCTGGCAGGTGCAGCGCCATCAGACGGCGTTCGATTCGGCAGCCTATTTGAACTGCCTGGATCGCAAGCTCGGCGACGCGTAGCGGGCCCCGGCCACCGATATCAAATCCGCGAAAGCGGCCTTCATTTTGTCGAAATCCTGTCGTTATCACTGTTGACAGTCTGACACCGCCGGGAAAAAGCTCACCGCTTGCGTCGGTTCTGACTCGACCGTTTTGATTCGGGGCCGCCCTGCGACGGGCCGCCACTAACGTTTGCTTCGCCACTAATAAACGATGACACAGGCTGAACAACTGAAACTCAGCGGCCAACTGCCCTCGCCTCGCGGGGTCGCACTGGCGATACTTGAGTTATCCAGGCGCGAGAATGCGACACTGGGTGAAATTGCACGCGTCGTGCAGACCGATCCCGCTTTGTCCGGGCGACTGATCAAACTGGCCAATACCGCTTCGCACGTCGCACGACCGGTGGTCTCGATTCAGGAAGCCGTCGTCCGCCAGGGCATGGCGACGGTGCGCCATCTGGCATTGGGTTTTTCGCTGGTCGACCAGTACCGCGACGGCGCCTGCGAAGCATTCGACTACAAGGGATACTGGTCGCATTCCCTGCTGATGGCGCTGTGCATGCAGGCCCTCGGGACGCGGGTACACGTGGCCGCCGCGGACGAACTGTTCGTCTGCGGCCTGCTGGCTCAGGTGGGAAAGCTGGCGCTGGCGACGGCCTATCCAGACGAATACAACGCAGTCCTGCTGGCTCGACAGACCGACCCCGCGCAAGCGCTCATCACCCTGGAACGGTCCCGCCTGGAAACCGACCATGTCGAAATGGGCACCGTCATGATGGCCGACTGGGGCATGCCCAGAACCTTCACCGAGCCGCTGACCCATTACGAAGAGCCGGACCATCCAGGCTTCCCCCATGATTCGCGCGCCAACAGTCTGGTACTGATGCTGCGCCTGTCGCACCAACTGGCCGACCTTGGACAGATCGATGCCGGCGCACGGCCCGACCTGCTGAAGGACTGGATGGCGAAGGCCGTTGCGCTCGACATTTCCCCGGAAACGGCCGGCAGCTTTGTCGACGACGTCATCCATCACTGGCGGGAATGGAGCGAGCTGCTGAAGATCCCGGCTGTCGCACTTCCATCGTTTGCCGAGATCTGCCACGGCCATCACGAAGCCGAAGGCCAGGCCCATGACGGCGACATGGCGGATACCGAAATGCCCTTGCGCATCGTGGTGGCGGACAGCGATGCCACCCGCCGTCGCCACATCATGGCCTTGCTGGTCGAGAACAGCGAGCATACGGTCTATCCGGCCGAGAACGGGAACGCCGCGCTGGCTCTGGCAATGGAAGTACTGCCCCATGTCATCATCGCGCATTACGAGCTGCCCCTGCTCGATGGCCTGGAATTGTGCCAGGCCCTGCGGGCCACCGATGAAGGTCGACGCATGCACATTCTGATGACGTCCGACGACCACGGCGAAGAACAGCTGAACCGCGCCTATGAAGCCGATGCCGACGGCTATCTGCCCAGCAACCTCAGTTCCAAGGGCCTGCATACCCGCCTGCGTGCCGCACAACGCATGATCCATCTGCAAACCGCCTGGGAAAAGGATCGTGCGCAACTGCGCCAGATCGCAGCCGAACTGGCGGTGGCCAACCGCCGGCTAGCCAACGCAGCGCTCACCGACCTGCTGACCGGGCTGCCGAACCGCCGCTCTGCCATGGACCAGCTCGAACAGGCCTGGAGTGCCGCTTCTCGCTCAGGCCAGCCGATTGCCGTGATGGTGGTCGATATCGATCATTTCAAGCATATCAACGACACCTATGGCCATGCCGCCGGGGACCGGGTATTGCGCGAAGCCGCCGCCATCCTGCGGGCCTCGGCGCGTCGCGAGGACAGTGTCTGCCGTATCGGCGGCGAGGAATTCCTGGTCATTTGCCCCAACACCGATCTCAACGCCGCGATACAGTCGGCCGAACGACTGCGTGCAAACCTGAGCGCCAAGCGGATCACCATCGGAAACACGGAAAAAACGCTCACTGTCAGCATCGGGGTAGCCACACGCGAATCCGTCACCGGCGACATCGACGCGCTGGTCAGCATCGCCGACCAGGCGCTCTATGCCGCCAAGGAAGCGGGACGCAACAAAGTCTGCACCCGGCAGCACAGCGTATTCCATTGACCCTGTCCGCACCTGCGGACAGGCACCTGTCTCAACTCCATTCTGCCCGCTAAAGCGCGCGTGAAACCTTGCGAACGGTATCGTCCTCGGGGTGTGCCTCGACGTGGAAACCCAGCGCTTCCACCAGCTTCAGCATGGGGCGGTTGGTCTTCAGCACTTCGCCTTCCATCACCTTCAGGCCCTTGCTGCGCGCCACGTCCATCAGTACATCCATGAGCTTGTGGCCGATCCCCTGTTTCTGCCAGCGGTCGTCGACCACCAGGGCGAACTCGCAGGACTCGGCATCCGGATTGATGGCATAGCGCGCCACGCCCAGTTCGACCTCCCTGCCGTCGATCTCGGTCAGCGCCAGCAGCGCCATTTCGCGTGTGTAGTCGATCTGCGTCAGGCGCGCCAGCGCGACCGGTGAAAGTTCGCTCACCGCATCCATGAAACGGAAATATTTCGACTCTTCGGACAGGCTCTTCACGAAGCCCTGGGTCAACTCGGCGTCTTCCGGGCGAATCGGGCGGATCAGCACATCGTTGCCAGTAGGCAATTGCCAGTGCGTTACCAGATGCGCCGGGTAAGGATGGATCGCCATGTGGCCGTAGCGGTCGGCGGTCGGCACGCGCGGCGCGATGACGATGCGCGCATCCAGCGCCAGCGCGCCATGTTCGTCCACCAGCAGGGGATTGATGTCGATTTCCGCGAGCCAGGGCAGTTCGCAGACCATTTCCGACAGGCGCAGCAGGACGTTCTCCAGTGCATCCATGTCGACCGGCGGCCGATTGCGGAACGGGCCCAGCAAGGTCGCGACGCGAGTCCGCCGGATCAGGTCGCGCGCCAGATAGTGGTTGAGCGGCGGCAGGGTCACTGCACGATCCTGCAAGGCCTCGACGTCGACGCCGCCGGCGCCGAACACGATCACCGGTCCCAGCACCGGGTCCGAGGTCATGCCCAGCAGGACTTCGCGCGCATGCGGACGCGCCGCCATCGGCTCGATGACGATGCCGTCGAGCGTCGCGTCGGGGCGCAGGCGCTTGACGTCGGCCAGCATCTCACCGAAGGCGGCGCGCACCGCCTGGCCGCTGGACAGGCCCAGCCGTACGCCGTTGACGTCGGACTTGTGGGTGATGTCCGGCGAGTTGATCTTCATCGCCACCGGGAAGCCCAACTGCTGCGCCAGCAGCATCGCTTCCATGGGATCGCGCGCAATCAGGGTCTGCGCGATCGGGATGTGGAACGCCGACAGCAGCGCCTTCGATTCCACTTCGTTCAGCAGATGGCGGCCATGCGCCAGCGCGCTCTCGATGATCAGGCGCGCGCCCTCCACGTCCGGCTCGGCCTGATGCGACAGCGGCCCCGGCGTCTGCATCAATAGCCGCTGGTTCTCGTAGAAAGCCGAGAGGAAGGAGAACACCTCGACCGCGGGCTCCGGCGTGGTGAAATAGGGAATCCCCGCCTGCTTGAACAGCCGCCGGCCTTCGATCACCTGCGCCTCGCCCATCCAGCAGGTCAGCACCGGCTTGCTCGAGGTCTTCGCCACGTCCACCACCGCCTGGGCCGCCTCGGTCGGCCGCGTCATCGCCTGCGGCGTCAGCATCGCCAGCACGCCGTCGACGTTGTCGTCGCGCAGGCAGGCGTCCACCGCGGCGCGATAGCGCGCTGCGGTGGCATCGCCGATGATGTCGAGCGGGTTGGCCTGCGACCAGTTGGACGGCAGCACCGCATTGAGCGCCGTGATCGTCGCCGGCGACAGCTCGGCCATGCGCACGCCCATGTCCACCGCAAGATCGGTCGCCATGACGCCGGGCCCGCCGCCGTTGGTGACGATGGCAAGCCGGTTGCCGGTGGGCCGGATGTGCGTGGACAACGCCCGCGCCGAGGCGAACAGCTGCAGGATGGTATTGACCCGCACGACGCCCGCACGACGCACCAGCGCATCGAACACCGCATCCGAGCCGACCAGCGCGCCGGTATGCGACATCACCGCCTTGGCGCCCGTCGCATGGCGCCCCACCTTGACCATGACGATGGGCTTGAAGCGGGCGGTTGCGCGCAGCGCACTCATGAAGCGGCGCGCGTCGCGGATGCCTTCGATATAGAGCAGGATGCCCTTGGTCTGGGTGTCGACGGCGAGGTAGTCGAGAATCTCGCCGAAATCCAGGTCGGCCGACGCGCCGGTGGAGATCACGCTGGAAAACCCGATGCCATTGGCTTCCGCCCAGTCCAGCATGGCCGTGCACAGCGCGCCGGATTGCGACACCAGTGCAAGGTCGCCGGCCTGGGTGACGCCCTGGCTGAAGGTGGCATTCAGGCCGATGGACGGCCGCTGGATGCCCAGGCAGTTGGGACCGATGAAACGGATGCCGTATTGCCGGGCGATCGCCACCAGGGCGTCCTCCAGCGCCATCCCCTGCTCGCCCACTTCGCGGAATCCGGCGGACAGCACGATGGCATGGCGGATCCCATGTTGCCCGCATGCCTGCATGATCGACCCCACGGTCGACGCGGGCGTAGCGATCAGGGCCAGTTCCGGTACCGCCGGCAATTCGCCGGCCGACGCGTAGCAGCGCTCGCCGAACACCGTTGCATACTTCGGGTTGACCGGATAGACCTCGCCCTTGTAGCCGGCTTGGCGCAGGTTGCGGAACAGGGTGCCGGCGACCGAATCCTCGCGTTCACTGGCACCAAAGACCGCGACCGAGCGGGCGTTGAACAGGGGGTGCAGATAGTGTCGGGGCATGGTTGGGGCAGCCTGGATTGCCGCGGTCGATCGAGCGGAACGGGAATCAGCCTATGCTAGGCCATCCCCTGCTGCCGCGCCATCATGCCGGGCGTATAGTTGATTTATTTCTTCCCTTGCCTGCGCCATGCACACCGCCTACATCACCCATCCGTCATGCCTTCTGCACAACATGGGCGACTGGCATCCGGAGAGCCCCGCACGCCTGCGGGCCATCGACGACCGGCTGCATGCCGCCCACCTGTTCGACTTCCTGGCCCACCACGAAGCCCCGTGCGTTCACCGCAGCCAGCTGCTGCGGGTGCATGACGCCGCCTATCTCGATGCCGTCGACGCCGCCGTGCCCAGCGAAGGCGTGCACATGCTCGATCCCGACACCGGCATGAATCCGCACAGCCTGGAGGCCGCGCGCCATGCGGCCGGTGGCGCCGTGATGGCAGTCGACCGGGTGATCCAGGGCGCGGAAGCCAACGCCTTCGTCGCCACCCGCCCGCCCGGCCACCATGCCACCCGCAACCAGGCCATGGGATTCTGCATCTTCAACAACGTCGCCGTGGCCGCCGCGCACGCACTCGAACAGCATGGCCTGGAGCGCGTCGCCATCGTCGATTTCGACGTCCACCACGGCAACGGCACCGAGGACATCTTCTGCGACGACCCGCGCGTGATGCTCTGCTCCACCTTCCAGCATCCCTTCTATCCTTTCCGCGGCGCGGACACCGCGAGCGAGCACATCGTCAACGTGCCCTTGCCTGCCGGCACCACGGGCACAACTTACCGCGAAGCCTTCACCACCCTGATCCTGCCGCGGCTGGAGGCCTTCCGACCGCAGATGCTGTTTTTCTCCGCCGGCTTCGACGGCCACCGCGAAGACGACATGGCGCAGTTCGGCCTGGTGGAAGCTGATTACGTCTGGATCACCGAGCAGGTCATGGGCGTGGCCGCACGCCATGCCGGGCGGCGCATCGTCTCGGTGCTCGAAGGCGGCTACGACCTCAGTTCCCTCGGACGCAGCGTGGCGGCACACATCAAAACGCTGGCGGAACTGTAGGCCGCATTCCACGTTCCTCGCATGCCTGGCCAGACAAGGCGGGGTTCAGAGTGGAACCAGTCATTGACTGGAAGGCGGCAGAAGTGGCATTGTCTGGCGGCCTGGCCCGGCGCCATCGGAATACCGCCTTGTTTCACGTCACTTCACACAACGCGATGCACAGGAGACGGCGATGAGCAGCCCTGAATCCGACACGATTTTCGCCGGCTCCATTCCCCGGCTCTATGAGGAATATCTCGTCCCGCTGATCTTCCAGCCATACGCCGATGACCTTGCCAGCCGCCTGGCCTCACGCCCCCTCTCCCGCGTACTCGAAATTGCCGCCGGCACGGGCGTCCTGACCCGTCGACTGACATCCGCACTGTCGGAAGACGTCACGATTGTCGCCACGGATCTGAACCGTCCCATGCTGGACATGGCCGCCAAGATCGGCACGAGCCGCCCGGTGGAGTGGCACCAGGCAGACGCCATGCAGCTGCCATTCGGAGAAGCGCAGTTCGATGCGGTGGTATGCCAGTTCGGGGTCATGTTCTTTCCCGACAAGCCGAAGGCGTTCTCCGAGGCGTTCCGCGTGCTCAGACCGGGTGGCGTGCTGCTGTTCAGCGTCTGGGACCGGATCGAGGAGAACGAGTTTGCCCATACGGTGGAGACCGCCCTGGAATCCCTCTTTCCCGATGATCCCCCACGCTTCATGGCGCGCACGCCGCATGGCTACCATGACCTCGCACGCATCGAGCGCGACCTCCGGAGCAGCGGCGTTGTCACCTCACCCCACGTCCATACCGTCGCACAGCGCAGTGCGGCGGCGTCCCCGCGCATCCCCGCGCTCGCCTACTGCCAGGGCAGCCCCCTGCGCAACGAAATCGAGACACGCGACAAGACCCGGCTGGGCGAGGCAACCGAACTTGCAGCCGCAGCGATCGCCGAGCGGTTCGGGCCAGGTCCTGTCGACAGCAAGATCCAGGCACACGTTGTCACGCTCGAACGTTAAGTATCATTACCCGGATATCCTGCCCGGTTTCCCGTGCGGCCAACCGGGCATGTCGCCAGCCAGCCGAACCCACCCATGAGGAAAAACATGATCAAACTGCGCCATCTCATCCTGCTTGCCTATGTCGTCGTGAGCCCCGCCATCGCGGCGGAACCGCCTGCCAGCGAAGCGTCCGTCAGGGAACTGCTCGCCATCACCCAGTCCCGCAAGCTGGTTGACAGCACCATGGGGCAAGTCGATGCCATGATGCAGCGTTCCATGAAGCAGGCACTCGCAGGCCAGTCGACGCTTACAGCCGATCAGCAGACGATCATGGACAGGATGCGCACGCAGATGATCGCCCTGATCAGGGAGGACATGAAATGGGAGACGCTGGAGCCGATGTTCGTTGACATCTACAAGCAGTCCTTCACGCAGAAGGAGGTCGATGGAATGCTTGATTTCTACAAGTCTGAACCGGGACAGGCGGTCATTGCAAAGATGCCCATCGTGATGCAGAACACCATGCAGGCCATGCAGGCACACATGACAACGACGTTCCCGAAACTTCAGAAATTGCAGCAGGATGCGATGGCCGAACTCAGGGCGAGCCGGGCGAAATAAAACAGGCGCATATTGAAGCCGGGCTGTTCCGCCCGCTCAGCGCGGGATCCCGAGCGCCATCCCGCTTCCCCACGCGACCAGGGCCAGACCCGTGGCGTGGCTGACCCAACGCCCCTGCGGCAGATTTTTTTCCAGCAGCACGAAAGCGGCGAGCAGGGCGATCCACAGCAAATTCATGACCCCCACGACAAACAGGACCAGCATCAGCAGCCCGCAACAGCCGGTGCAATAGAGGCCATGCCGCCATCCCATGACCAGAGCGCCCCGTGCACCGTCGCGCCATTCGTTCAGGAGAAACCCGAGCGGAGAGCGGCAATGGTTGAGGCAGGCGTGCTTCGCCGGTGTCCACTGGTAGATGCCGGCGGCGACCAGCACCGCGCCGCCCAGCAGGGGGCTGGTGCCGACCATCGCAGGCGAGATCAGCATGGCACTGTGCAACCCCCACTGAATCAGCGTCGCGGCCACGCTGAAGGCCGTCCATGCGAGGAGGTAACCGAGCAGGAACAGGCCGCTCGCCATCCCCGATGAGACCCGGGAACGGCGTTCATGCCGGATGCGCGCAAACAGCAGGAGCACCGGGCTGGCAGATGGCGCCATCATGCCGATCATCATGACGACCCACATCGTGAACACCAACGCGAGGTCAAACGGTCCCCATTCCCGGGCATTGGGCATCGCCATGTCCACCACGTCCATGTGGTCCATGGCCCAGGCCTGATAGGCGAGATACCCCCACGCCAGCGCCGTGATCCCGACGACGCTGGCGACGGCTACGACGCTTGCGGCGCGGGTCCCGTATCGCCCATCAGGCCCGGTAGCTGAAGGGGGAGTAAAACCCATTTTTCCTGGAAATTTCCAGATCGAAGCCATGATCGTGGAAGCTCAGGCGCTTCGATCGGCACGCCACCGTGGGGTAACCCGGCACCGGCGTGAATGGGATACCGGAAAGCGTGACATCCTCTCCGCCCTGGCCGGCCATGGCCTCGATTTCCATTTGTGCCACCTGCGGAATGGTCAGGCTGCGTTGCTTGCCTTCGAGACGATAATCGATGGCGGCGCTCCTGACCCCGAGGACTTCGCCGATCAATGGCGTCAGCGCCGACAGGTGACCGCCGGCCGCCCCGGAGAATATTTTGGTGAGGGCGTCCGTCTGCTGCGCATCGGCCCGTTCATCGACATACAGGGCGACTTTCCATTTGGTTTCCAGCATGTGTCCCGGCGCGTAGGCAAACAGTGCGGCGTTGAGCCCGTCGAGGGCGGTCCCAGCGAACATGCCCTGATCGATGTGCCAGCCGATCAGGGCCTTGCAATCACCATCGGTCGGCGGGCTCGTGAACACGCACGGGCAGGCGGCCTCGCAATTGCAGGCTTCAAAGTACGTGCCTGCCACTTTCCATTGGGTATCCATGATGTTCCTCCTTGGTATGCACGTCGGGTATTCCGTTTATCGAATGATGCACACGCCTCCACAGGAGCCCGGGAGCGTGGCTTATCCGCACAAGAGGACGAACCGCCATGGTCATGGCGGCATCAGGCAGTGGCTACGCTGTTTATGCGGATAAACGATATATAGCAGATGGGCATGCCACTGCTGTGGGAATCAGGATTTGTCGGAGGCAGGCCGCCTGGTCCTGTGTATGGCATTCAAACACCGGCCGAGTACCGTTTCGGGTACCCGCGAGGCCGGGCCAGCCAGCGGCGAATTCCGGATGTCCATCAGAAATGAAAAAGGCGCTGCCTATGGCCTAGCCGTTACGTTAAACTGTTGATTTTCGTCCTCGGACGAGCCTGAGATGCGCTCCATATCTGCGATGTGGGGCGCATTTTGTCCAAGAAGAAGTCTTCTTCATAAAAGCGACCGGACTAGCGACTAAACTGGAATCCTTGCCGAGCCCAGGGCGATTCAGCAGAGACGCTAGCGATGAGATATTGGTTATCCTTTAGCAGCTTCAGTTGGGGCCTGGGTAGCTCCGTTGGGAAACCGAGGAGTGAGGTTTAGGGATCTCTTAATAAAATCTCTCACCGAAAAGCTGTCAGCGTCTGAGTGCCCACAAATCTTCCGGAGGCGTGCGTTAGTGAAATAGGTAAGTGTTGCGGTTATCTGCCCTGTTCTCAGTTCTTTCACCACGACTTGTGTCCCCTCGATACCCAGTGCCTTCACAGAGCGCCCATGGTTGCCTATGTCGATTTTTTCCTGGAATACTCCGTAGTTGCTGGTTAATGCATCCTCAGGCACCCCTTTCCAGTCGCTAAGGCCGTGCTTGAGATATCTCGCCGCACCGGGTACTGACTGGCGGTCGTCGATCTCCTCAAAATATCTTAGGAAGCCTGTAAAAACCAGAGGATTACCGACTTGACCACTACCGTGACCAGCATAGGTTCCTTTAACGATCTTGTCGAAATACCTCTCGCTGTTTGGCTCCAAGTAGACGCCCTCGACCCTTTGGGGGGTAACTGCAATCTTCTCGCCGGCGGACTGGCACAGACTCTGGAATACAGCGTCAGCTTCACGAACTAGCCTGATCGGAGCGTCTTCTGCCAAGAACAAAGTAGAGACTGCTACCGAGCCGGGCACGGCTACCGCTGCGATCAGTATTAGTCCTTCCCCAATTCCGAAAGGACGTGACGCGACTTCTGGAGGATCGGCCCGTTGCCGAATCGAGCTGTAGGCCAGCGTACCTAAGCCAACAATGAGCATCAGCAGCGCAGGCCAAACCAGCAAGACACCGTAGGCCTTAACCGCAAAACTTGCGCCACCACCTTCAATCGTGGAAGCAAAGGTGTGCGCAGCAACATAAAGCACAAAGAGAACATTTGCTGTTCCAAGAAGACGGCTGGTCCAGGTACGGTGGCGAAGCCAAGTCTCGGCATGTAGTAACCGTAGCAACCCGTAAAAGACAACCGCAGGAATTAGGTAGTTGGCGAAGGCCAATAAAAGGTGGGCCTGATAAGGCGGAAGCCCCTGTAGCAGGGGTTGGCCCAACGTAGCACGAAGGACTCGTCCGCCCGGAGAAAACAACATCGCGGACAGGAAGGCAAGGGCAAGGGCAACGTTAACCACGATCAAAGGTCCTCAAATAAAATAGGTGTAGGAGGCGACCTTTGCGCTCAAAAGAAAACCCACAGCAGCAAGGCTTGTGGGTCTCTCAGTTGCCTTCTCTCGAAGCTGGCCGTCCGTAACGGCTAGGCCTATGGCAGCGCCTTTTTCCTGTCCGTACCGTCGAATCAATACTTCAGGGTCAGCCCCTTCTGTTGGGAAAAGTACGTGGCCAGATCCTGCATGTCGGTATCGGACAGGGCTTGCACCTGGCCGCCCATGATGGGGTTCTTGCGCACGCCGATCTTGTATTCGTGCAGGGCCTGGAGGAGATAATCGCGGTGCTGGCCGGCCAGTTTGGGGAAGCTCGTCACGGTGCTGTTGCCGTCCGGGCCATGGCAGGCAGCGCAGGTGGTGGATTTGGCCTTGCCGGCCTCGTAGTCGCCGGCGGCGTGCGCCGGAAGCGAGGCGGCCAGTGCGGCAGTCGCGAGGATGAGCAGCGTTGTTTTCATGTGTCTCTCCTCAGTTGGCCGGGCCGGTGTACGACGACTCGTAATAGGCCGCGAGATCTTCCATGTCCTGTTCGGACAGGCTGCTGGCGATGCTCTTCATGCCAGGATGGTTGCGCTCGCCATCCTTGTAGGCCTTGAGCGCCGCCACGATGTACTCCGCGTGCTGCCCGCCGAGCATGGGGACGCTGTACACATAGGGATAGGCGGTACGCCAGCCGGGAATGCCATGACAACCGGCACACATTGAGGTCTTGAGTTGCCCGGCCTTGGGGTCGCCCGCTGCCTGAACCGGCACGGCCAGCACCAGCAGCACGGACGCGAACAGCGTCTTCGTGATGAGTTTCATCTTCCTCGCTCTCTCTGGTTGAGTTGTCGTTGTGGTCCCCGTCTGACGCAGGGCTGCGCCCGATTATAAAACCGGACAGGTGGCCTGATGACGGTTCGGGTCCTAAAAAATCCTTTTATGACAGGTAGTTATAACGTTATTCGCTAATATGCTTCTAAACCGTATGGTCGACGCCGAGCGCAATCCACGTGGAAATTCGCCGACTGCCTCAGCGGCAGCCGGCATGGCGCACCACGTCTACCTAGAAGCGGTTGTGTTCCGCTTTTAGATGCGTTCGCCGCCACTCCCACGGCGGCACCGGCGCCGCGCCCTGCCAGAGTCCGCGCTGGTCCAGGCGCGCCTGGCGCTGCGCCTTCGTCAGTTCAGCAGCGCGCCGGGAACGCGTGGCGGCCCAGGCGAAACCGGATTGCACCAGTTCCGTTCCGACCTCGTGTCCCGCCACGTGAATGTGTGCGATCGTGCGGCCATAGACGTCGGTCGCGACCGAGGTCACCGCCACCCGCCGATTCAGCACGCGCGCCGCCAGTTCGCGCGTGGCCGCGTCCCCGTAGGGCTGATCCGTTTCCGGCGCATCGATGCCAGCGAGACGGACTTTCAGGAAGGCGCGTCCGGACGTATGGGCATGATCAGGTTTGAACAGGACGGTATCGCCGTCGACGACCACGATGACGACGCCGCGCATCGTCTCGGCGTGCGCAGGCGGGGCAGCCGCCCAGGCCAGACACAGCAGGGACAGCACCAAACCGCGTCTCACCCGGCGAGCATCTCCGCGGCATGCTGCCGGGTGGTGGCGGTGATCTTGAGCCCGCCCAGCATGCGTGCGATCTCTTCCACCCGTGCGTCCGCATCGAGGGCGGCGATATTGGACGAGACGAAGCGGCCGTTCGCCTGCTTGGCCACCCGCAGATGCTGCGTGCCGCGCGCCGCCACCTGCGGCAAGTGGGTGATGACCAGCACCTGGCGGGTCTCGCCCAGCTTGGCCAGCCGGCGGCCCACGGCTTCGGCCACGCTGCCGCCGATGCCGACGTCGACCTCGTCGAAGATCAGCGTCGGCACGCCTGCCACGCCTGACAACGCCGTCTGGATCGCCAGGCTGATGCGCGACAATTCGCCACCCGAGGCCACTTTGGCGAGTGGCCCCGGCGGCAGGCCGGGATGGCTGGCGACCAGAAAACTCACGTCTTCCAGTCCGTGCGCACGCGGTTCGCTCACAGGTTGCAGCACGATGTCGAGATGCCCGCCGGCGAGCGCGAGTTCGTGCATCGCCGCCGTCACCTGCCTGGACAATGCAGTGGCCGCCTTGCGGCGCTGCGCGCCGAGGCGTTTCGCTTCGCTTTCGTAATGCGTCCAGGCGGTATCCTCGGCGGCCTGAAGCGCGTCGAGATCATCGCTGGCGGCCAGTTCGTCCAGTCGTGCCTGGAACCGATCGAGCAGACTGGCCAGTGCGTCCGGCTGCACGCGATGCTTGCGCGCCAGGCGGTGCATGTCGCCGAGTACGCGGTCGAGGTCGGCGAGGCGTTCGGGATCGAGATTCAGGTGGTCGGCATAGCGGCGCAGTGCATGCACGGCCTCGGCCAGGTTGGCGCTGGCCGAATTCAGCAGCGTGGCGACCTCGCCCAGGCTGCCATCCACCGCCTGCATCGCATCGAGCCGCGCGCACATTTCGCCGAGCCGACCCGACAGCGCCGCCTCGCCTTCGTCCAGGCCCTGGATCAGCGCGTGCCCGCCCTCGATCAGCGTGGTGACGTGGGCCAGCCGCGCATGCTCGGCCTGGATCTCGTCCCAGCGCGCCAGGTCGTCACCCAGCGCACGCAGTTCCTCCACGGCAAGGTGCAAACCTTCGCGCTCGATCTGCCGCGCCTGGCTGTGGGTTTCGGCATCCTGGCGACGTTGCCGCGCGGCCTGCCAGGCGTGCCAGGCCGCACTCACGGCGGCCGCCAGCGCCTGCGCCCCGGCATAGGCGTCGAGCACCTCGCGCTGGGCCTGAGGGCGCAGCAGGGCGTGGTGCGCATGCTGGCCGTGGATGTCGAGCAGATATTCGGCCGCGTCCTTCAACTGCGACAACGGCGCAGCGCTGCCGTTGATGAACGCGCGCGAACGGCCGCCGGCCTCGATGACGCGGCGCAGGATCAGCGTGCCGTCGTCCGACGCGAAGCCGGCTTCGTCGAGCCAGGCGGTCAAAGCCGGCAATCCCTCGATCGCGAATTCAACGGCAATTTCGGCGCGCGGCGTCCCGCTACGCACCACGCCACCTTCGGCGCGATCGCCCAGCGCCAGCGCCAGCGCATCGACCAGGATGGACTTGCCGGCGCCGGTCTCGCCGGTCAGCACGGTCAGCCCCGGCGCAAAATCGAGCTCGACCGATTCGACCAGCAGGTAGTTGCGGATGGAGAGATGGACGAGCATGGAATGCGCGGTCCGGGCGCTAGAGTTTCTTGCCCCAGTGCAGCTTCTGCCGCAGGGTATCGTAGTAGCTGTAGGAGTGGGGGTGCAGCAGCGTGACCGGGCGGCTGGCGCGGGTGATCCACACGTGGTCGCCGCTGAGGAGGTCGAAATAATGCTGGCCGTCGAAGTGCACGCGCGCATCGTCGGCATAGGTGAGATGGATCTCGATGCGCGAATGGCTGCTGACCACGATCGGGCGCGCCGACAGGGTATGCGGACAGATCGGTACCAAGGCCACGGCTTCGAGCGTCGGATGCACGATGGGGCCGCCGGCCGACAGCGCGTAGGCGGTGGTACCGGTCGGGCTGGTGACCACCAGGCCGTCGGCGCGCTGGCTGTAGACGAACTCGCTGTTGATGGCGATTTCCAGGTCGATCAGGCGGCCCGAGCCGCCCTTGCCCACCACCACGTCGTTGAACGCGGTGGATTCGAACACAAGATCGCCCCCCCGGCGAACCTGCCCGTTCAGCAGGATACGCTCCTCCGCCACGTACTGGCCGCTGAGAATCTCGGCAACGGCATCGAACATGTCGTCGACCGTGATGTCGGTGAGAAAACCCAGCCGCCCCTGGTTGATGCCGATCAGCGGCGCGCCGTTCGGTGCCAGTTCGCGCGCGATCGACAGCATGGTGCCGTCGCCGCCCAGCACCACCACGACGTCGCTTTCGGTCGCCAGGTCGTGCAGATTGCGCGTGGGGAAGTCCGTGATCCCGAAATGCTCTGCCGTCTGGCAGGCCAGCAGGGCCTCGTGCCCACGCGCCTGAAGGAATTCCGCCAACGCCCGAACCGAGGCTTCCATGCCCTGGTTGTCGTATTTGCCGACCAGGCCGACAGTGTGGAAAGGGATCTGCATGAGGGGCGATTATAAGGGGTGAGCGGGAAGCGGTGAGCGGGAAGCGGGAATTCCGTTCACCGCTCACCGCTCACCGCTCACCGCTCACCGCTTCCCGCTCCCCCCTATATAATCACCCCATGCTCAACGACCGCGCCCGCATCCTGCTGAAAACCCTGGTGGAACGCTACATCAGCGAAGGGGAACCCGTCGGCTCGCGCACCCTGTCGAAGCACGCCGGGCTGGACCTGTCGCCCGCCAGCATCCGCAACATCATGGCCGACCTCGAGGAGATGGGCTTCGTCACCAGCCCACACACCTCGGCCGGACGCATCCCGACGCCGCGCGGCTACCGCTTCTTCGTCGACACTCTGTTGACCGTGCGCCCCCTGGCGCAAGTCGAGGTCAACCAGCTCGAACACAGCCTGGCCTCGTCCGACCCGCAGCGGCTGATGACCGCGGCCTCCACCCTGCTGTCCGATCTCAGCCGGTTTGCCGGACTGGTGATGACGCCGCGCCGCAGCCCGGCCTTCCGTCAGATCGAGTTTCTCAGCCTGTCGGACAAGCGCATCCTGCTCATCATCGTCACGATGGAAGGCGAGGTCGAGAACCGCGTCATCGTCACCGAGCAGCCTTACAGCGCCTCGGCGCTCACCGAGGCGGCCAACTACTTCAACCAGAATTTCGCCGGCCACAGTTTCGACCAGGTGCGCAGCAAACTGCGCGACGAACTCGGCCGCATGCGCGACGACATCACCCGCCTGATGGCGGCGGCGGTGGACGCCGGCAGCCAGGCGCACGACGCCAGCCAGGACAACGTGGTGGTGTCCGGCAGCCGCAAGCTGCTCGACGTGCAGGACCTCTCCAGCAACATGGGCAGCCTGCGCCGCCTGTTCGACGCCTTCGAGAAGAAGACCGGCCTGCTGCAACTGCTCGACCAGTCGCGCACCGCCGCCGGCGTGCAGATTTTCATCGGCGGCGAATCCGAACTGCTGCCGCTCGACGAATGCAGCCTGGTCACCGCGCCCTATTCGGTCGACGGCCAGGTGGTCGGCACGCTCGGCGTCGTCGGACCCACCCGCATGGCCTACGAGCGCGTAGTGCCGATCGTCGACGTCACCGCCAAACTGCTGTCCAGCGCGCTATCCCATCACTGATGTCCTATCTCAAAGAGCCCGAGTCTCCCCACGGCCAGCCGTCCAAAACCGGTATCCTGCTGGTCAACCTCGGCACCCCCGAAGCACCGACACCCAAGGCGCTGCGCACCTACCTCAAGGAATTCCTGTCCGACCCGCGCGTAGTGGAGATTCCGCGCCCCGTATGGTGGCTGATCCTCAACGGCATCATCCTCAACACCCGGCCGAAAAAATCCGCTGCGAAATATGCTGCGATCTGGACCCCGGACGGCTCGCCGCTGAAGGTGCACACCGAGAAACAGGCCAAGCTGCTCAAAGGCTGGCTGGGCGAACGGATCGCCACCCCGTTCATGGTCGACTATGCAATGCGCTACGGCAATCCTTCGATTCCCGACACGCTGGCGCGGATGAAAGCCGCCGGCTGCGACCGCATCCTCATCCTGCCTGCCTACCCGCAATACGCCGCCTCCAGCACCGCCACCGCATTCGACGCCGCGTTCACCTGGCTGCAGAAAGTCCGCACCCAGCCGGCCCTGCGCACGCTCAAGCACTATCACGACCACCCCGCCTACATCCACGCGCTGGCCACCAACATCCGCGACTACTGGCAGATGCACGGCCGTCCCGACCTACTGCTGCTGAGCTTTCACGGCGTGCCGCGCTACACGCTGGAGAAGGGCGACCCCTATCACTGCGAATGCCAGAAGACCGGCCGCCTGCTGACCGAAGCGCTCGGACTCGACCCGAAGCAGGTTCGCCTCACCTTCCAGTCGCGCTTCGGCCGCGCCGAATGGATCAAGCCCTACACCGACAGGACGCTGGACGAACTCGGGCGCGCCGGTACCGGTCGGGTCGACGTGGTCGCGCCAGGCTTCACCGCCGACTGCCTGGAAACCCTCGAAGAACTGGCGATGGAAGGCCGCGCCACCTTCCTCGCGGCGGGCGGCAAGGCATTCCACTACATCCCCGCGCTCAACGAACATCCGCAATGGATCGATGCGCTCGGCCATATCGCACTGGAGAACCTGGGCGGCTGGGTCGCTGACACCTGGGACCGCGATGCCGACGAGCAGGCGCGCCAGGCCAGCAAGAACCGCGCGCTGGCCATGGGCGCGCGCAGCTAGACACGAACTGTTCGACACGCATGAATACGAACGGGGCCGCGGCCCCGTTTTTTATTGCGCACCTGCCGCCTTCAGCACGTAGCCGGATGTATCCGCGTTCAGGAATCAAAGGCGATGGTTGTCGTCGAATGGATTGATGACTACCTTTAAACCATCCAGACAACAGCATTTTTTCATTGCAGGAGAATCGGAAATGACTGAAACGCCCAAAATGAATCATCTGATCCAGCAACATATCCTCGAGCACGAAATGCGTCTGAAGCATGTGGACACCCTGCTCGAACGCGCCCAGCATGGCATGGCAAAAACGGGCGGCGGCGACACGGCGGAGGAGTTGACGCGGGCGAAGGCGGCGCGCGACAAGCTCTCCAGTCAGGTCGAGGCATACAAGCAACTTCCCCCCGAACAGTGGACCGAAACGGAATTCGAACGCAAGGGGCCCATGATCGTCTGGGACAATCTGGCCAAGCAGCTGGAAAGGCTGGTCGAGCGTATGGAGCACTAGGCATTCATCCACGCTGAATCGAGTCGAAAGCCATTCGGGCCGAGGTGTCGCGTGCGGCCGCCCCATAGAAAAACGGGGCCGCGGTTCCGTTTTTCTCGTTGAAGCCCGACGGATGCCCTACACCTTCTTCACGAACTCCGACTTCAGCTGCATCGCGCCGATGCCATCGATCTTGCAGTCGATGTCGTGATCGCCTTCGACCAGACGGATGTTCTTCACCTTGGTCCCTACCTTGACGACCAGCGACGAGCCTTTCACCTTCAGGTCCTTGATCACCGTCACCGTGTCGCCGTCCGCCAGCACATTGCCGTTGGCGTCGCGCACGACCTTTGCCTCGTCGGCTGCTGCTGACGCATCCTTGCTCCATTCATGCGCACATTCCGGGCACACGTACTGGGTGCCGTCCTCGTACGTAAATTCGGAGCCGCACTGGGGACACTTGGGCAAACCACTCATGCTATACGCCCTTGCGAAGTTGCATTGCTGTCAATTACATCCATTCGGTTTTCCTTGAAATTTCAATTGGCCGGCATTTCACGCCGTTTTATCCGTATCCAGCGCGTCGTTCCAGATGTCGTAAGGCCCTTTCGGCCGGGGAACCAGCGTCAGCAGCAAGGAGAGATCGGAATACACGTCCGCCGGGAATCCCTGGCGACCGCCCCGGCTGTCCACCAGCAAGGCTTGCAGCTGATCGAAACAGGTGGGCGATCCCCAGAACGCCACGATCTCGGGGACCAGGCGAGGAAACTGTTCTTCAAGCGGACTCAGATCTGACATGGCTTGCTCCCTTTCCATTGATGCAACGTTCACCGCATGACACGGGACGGCCTGAGCAGGGTGAAGATACTTCCATTTACCCCCGCTCGTACACCACAAAATCAAACTGCAGCGTATCGCCCTTCACGCCGGTATGCGACTCGCGCGAGACCTCCCTGAACGCGCTGCGGTCGTAGTCGGGAAACCAGGCGTCGCCCTCGGCTTCGATGTCCACTTCGGTCAGGTACAAACGGTCGGCGAGCGGGATGATCTGGGCATAGAGTTCGGCGCCGCCGATGAAGAAGACTTCGTCAGCGTCCTGGCACAGGGCAATGGCGTCGGGGATGGAGGCGGCGACCAGGCAGCCGTCCTTGCAGTAATCGGGGTTGCGGGTGATGACGATGTTGGTGCGCCCGGGCAGCGGGCGGCCGAGCGACTCGAAGGTCTTGCGGCCCATGAGGATGGGGTGGTTGAGCGTGAGCGCCTTGAAGTGCGCAAGGTCCTCCGGCAGCCGCCAGGGCAGGCGGTTCTCGATGCCGATGACGCGGTTTCTGGCAAGGGCGGCGATGACGCTGATACGGGGTTTGTGTTGGGTCATGAATGGACTCTGCCCTTCGACGAGCTCAGGGCGAACGGTGGTTAAGTCGTGTGCGGCTCGGAAACCGCTCGCTGCTCACTATTTGCCGCTCACTCAGACCGCCACCGGCGCCTTGATCGCCGGGTGCGGGTCATAACCGCTCAAGGTGAAGTCCTCGAAGCGGAACGCGAAGATGTCGCGCACCTCCGGATTCAGCGTCATGGTCGGCAGCGGGCGCGGTTCGCGACTCAACTGTTCGCGCGCCTGGTCGAGATGATTGAGGTAGAGATGCGCGTCGCCAAGCGTGTGGACGAAGTCGCCGAGTCCCAGTCCCGTTACCTGCGCCATCATCATGGTCAGCAGCGCATAGCTGGCGATGTTGAATGGCACGCCAAGGAAGATGTCGGCGCTGCGCTGATAGAGCTGGCAGCTCAACTTGGCAGCCTGCCCTGAGCCTGTCGAAGGGGCGACGTAAAACTGGAAGAAGGCGTGGCACGGCGCCAGCGCCATCCTGTCGAGGTCGGCCACGTTCCAGGCCGAGACGATGATGCGGCGCGAGTCAGGGTTGGTCTTGAGCGTCTCCACCACTTCACTGATTTGATCGATCGTCCCGCCGTCAGGTTTGGGCCAGCTGCGCCACTGGTGACCATAGACCGGGCCGAGGTTGCCGTTTTCGTCGGCCCATTCGTCCCAGATCGACACGCCGTTTTCCTTCAGGTAGCGGATGTTGGTGTCGCCCTGCAGGAACCACAGCAGTTCGTGGATGATGGAGCGCAGGTGGCATTTCTTGGTGGTGACAAGCGGGAAGCCTGCGGCGAGGTCGTAGCGCATCTGCCAGCCGAACACCGACAGGGTGCCGGTACCGGTGCGGTCGTCTTTGCGGGTGCCGTGCTCGAGCACGTGGCGCATCAGGTCGAGATAGGGTTTCATCGTGAAGTGGATTTAGGGTTGTGCGGGTGCGGCCTGGATCTGCCCATTATCGTTGAATACGGTGTTGCCCTGAACGCCCTCGTAAAAGCCGGCCAGCCGCGTGGCGGGCGACTGGCCGTAGATGTCCCAGAAGGCGATCTCGAAATCGGCATTGGCCTGTACCGCCAGGGCCAGCTGGCGGAAACGCGTCTCGTCCTGCGCTTTGAGCCAGCCGACCAGCAGCATGGACTCGCGATAGAACTCGTAAATGTTGAGACCGAACGCGCCTGCGCGGTGGCGCAGATCGGGGGTATCGCGCGCGACGAGATCGACCCGGCGTCCGGCGCGGATCGCGGCATACGCCTGCGCGTCGCTCGCATATTCGGCGCCGCCGCCCTCCGCCGTCAGCGAGGCCCAGCCCTCGTGGAACCACACCGGCAGGGTGCTGTTGTAGTGGCCGATGCGCTGGCCCAGGTGAAGGTGCGTCAGTTCGTGCGTCAGCAGCCCAGGCAGGCGGGCGCTTTCGCGGCCGTTCAGGTTCGGCGACAGGATCAGGCGATTGTCTGGAATGACCGCGGCGGACAGCCGGGGGGTATACACACAGCGGTTGAAGCAGTCTTCGCTGCCGCAGACATACACGCGCGGCGGACGGAGGAACGGCAGATAGTGCGCCGCTTCGACCTTGGCAATGGCGGCCGGCAGCGCCGCCGAGACGCGTTCGCCGTAGGCTTCGTAGCCCGACTCGACCCAGACGCGCGCGTCGCTTGCCAGTTGAACAAAGCCGTCGATCGGCTGCAGGGCGCGCGAATTGCTCACGGTGAGCGCACAGCCCTGCATGGTCGCCAGCAACAGGGCGACCAGGAGCCATTTCATGCGTCGAGAACCTGCCAGCGGCCGTCGACCAGCCCCTCCAGCGGCGGGTACTGTTTCTTGTAGGCCATCTTGCGGCTCTCGTCGATCCAGTAGCCCAGATAGAGGTAAGGCAGTTCCAGTCGTTTGGCCAGTTCGATCTGCCACAGTACGCCGTAGACGCCGAGGCTTTGCTGCTCGCGCGCGGGATCGAAGAAAGTGTAGACGGCGGAAATACCGTCGTCGATCTGGTCGATCACCGAGATCATCACCAGTTCGTCGCCATCGCGGAATTCGACCATCACGGTATCGACGTTGGACGACAGCAGGAACTGCGTGTACTGGTCGGGGCCGTCGCGATCCATGCCGCCGCCGGCATGGCGGCTGCCGAGATAGCTGCGGTAGAGCGCGTAGTGTTCTTCCTTGAAGTCGAGCGGCAGGAAGCGCGCGGCCAGGTGCCGGTTGCGCTTGAGGCAGCGGCGCTGGGTGCGGTTGGGCACGAAGCCGGCCACGTCGACGCGCACCGGCACGCAGGCATGGCACTGCTCACAGTGCGGGCGGTAAGTGAACTGGCCGCTACGGCGAAAGCCGGCACGGATCAGCGCGCTGTAGGCCTGGTGATCGATCAGGTGGGTGGGCGTGGCCACCTGCGAACGCGCGCGCCGATCCGGCAGGTAGCTGCAGTCGTATTGCGCAGTCAGGTAGAACTGGATGCGCTGGAAAGGCGGTTCAGTCGGGTGCATTAAACGTCCAGGGGCCAGGCCGATGCGGCAAGTTTACCAATTCCGCCAGCCTTGCCGTGAACGCCGTGCGCGGCACCGTGCGCGCACCGAGGCTGGCGAGATGCGCGGTTTCCATCTGGCAGTCGATCAGGCCGAAATCCCATTGCTGCAACTGGCGCGCAAGGCGGATCAGCGCGACCTTGGAGGCATCGGGTTCGCGGCTGAACATCGACTCGCCGTAGAACATGCGGCCGATCGCCACGCCATAGAGGCCGCCGACCAGGCGGTCGTCGCGCCAGGTTTCCACCGAATGCGCGTAGCCGGCATCGAACAGGCGGGTATAAGCCGCGATCATCGCCGGCGAGATCCAGGTGCCGCCGGCCCCTTCACGGGGTTCGGCGCACGCCCGCATCACGTCCGCAAACACGGTGTCGACGCGTACCTCGAAGCCGCCATTGCGGATGCGTTTGGCGAGGGAGCGGGTCACACGGATCTCGCCCGGCACCAGCACCATGCGCGGGTCGGGACTCCACCACAGGATCGGCTCGCCGGGGTTGAACCAGGGGAAGATGCCGTGGCGATAGGCATCCAGCAGGCGTTCCAGCGACAGATCGCCGCCCATCGCCAGCAGGCCATTGGGCTCGCGCAGCGCAGTCTCGACCGGCGGGAAGTTTGTGGCGTTTTGGAGACGTTCGCTCATGCTGCCATGGTAGCGGATTCATTTTTGACTTGCGTCCGCATTTTTTCTTAATTACGATATGCATGTCTTATTTATATCTTTGTCTTTTTAAGAGGAGTCGCGAACATGAAAAAATCCCTGCTTGTCCTGGCCCTGGTTGCCGCCCTGCCCACCTCCGCCCTGGCTGAAAACTGGATGATGCGCGTTCGCGCGATCGACATCGTTCCTGACGTCAAATCCTCCGGACTGGCCGGACTCGACGTGTCCGACGAAGTGGTGCCGGAGGTCGACTTCACCTATTTCGTGACGCCCAACATCGGCATGGAACTCATTCTCGGCACGGCGCGCCACGAAGTGACGCTGAACGGCGCCAGCCTCGGAAAACTGAATCACCTGCCGCCCACGCTGACGGTGCAGTACCACTTCAACCCCACGCCGACGATCAAGCCCTACGTCGGTGCAGGCGTGAACTACACCCGCTTCTATAATGTCGATCTTGCCCCCGGCCTGAGCGTCGGGAAGAACAGCTTCGGCGGCGCCCTGCAGGCGGGCGTGGACATCGCGGTAACCAAGAATGGCTATATCAACCTCGACGTTAAGAAAATCTGGATCGACACCGACGTCAAATCAGGCGGCGTCAAGCTCACCAACCTGGAAATCAATCCGGTGGTGTGGGGTATCGGCTACGGGTTCCGTTTCTGACAAGAAGTACCCTCTGACGCCTGCCGGCCCGGCCTCTCTCCCGGGCTTGCCCCCAGGCGTTCTCCTGTGGGGCGCTTCGTGAGCGATTCTCCTGCGCTCACGGACGCCCCATCTTTTTCGAGCTGCTTTCACTGCGGCCTGCCGGTGCCGGACGGCGCCCACTACCCCATCCAGTTCGAAGGCGATACCCGCCAGGCATGCTGCCGCGGCTGCCAGGCCGTGGCACAGACCATCATCGACAGCGGCCAGGGCGCCTATTACACCCACCGCACCGTGCTGCCCGCCACGCCCCAGCAGGCGGAGGCCGAGCTCGCGCAACTGGGCCTGTACGATCTGCCGGAAATCCAGGAAAGCTTCGTGCGGACGGAAACGGAGAACATCCGCGAAGCCGCGCTGATCCTGGAAAACATCGTCTGCGCCGCGTGCATCTGGCTGAACGAGCGCCACATCGCTGGGCTGCCGGGCGTGCTGTCGGTCGAGATCAACTACGCCACCCGCCGCGCGCGGGTGCGCTGGGACAACAGCCGCATCCAACTGTCGGCGATCCTGAAGGCGGTCACTGACATCGGCTACATTGCCCACCCCTTCGATCCCGGCCGCTCCGACGATATCTACAAGCGCGAACGCAACACGGCGATCAAGCGGCTCGCCATCGCCGGCCTCGGCATGATGCAAGTCATGATGTATGCACTGCCGTCGTACACCGCCACCGACATGAGCGCCGATATCCGGCTGCTGATGAGCTGGGCGAGCCTGATCCTGACCATACCGGTGGTGGTGTACTCGGCGTGGCCCTTCTTCATCGGCGCCTGGCGCGATTTCAGGCGCCGCACGCTGGGCATGGACGTCCCGGTGGCGCTCGGCGTCGGCACGGCTTTCGTCGCCAGCGTCTACAGCACGTTCTCCGGGCACGGCGAGGTGTATTACGACTCGGTCACCATGTTCATCTTCCTGCTGCTGACCGGGCGTTTCCTCGAGATGAACGCACGCCGCCGTGCCGGCGCCGCAGTGGAGGAACTGGTGAAGCTCATTCCCGCCGCCACCACGCGGCTGCCGAACTGGCCGGCGCGCGACGAGGAACAGGTACCAGTGGCGCGGCTGGCGGTAGGCGACCATGTACTGGTGCGCCCCGGCGAAACCCTGCCCGCCGACGGCGTGGTGGTCGAGGGCGACAGCGCGGTGAGCGAAGCCATGCTCACCGGCGAATCGCTGCCGGTATCGAAAGGCGTGCGTGCCCATGTGGTCGGCGGCAGCCTCAACCAGGCAAGCCCGCTGGTGGTGCGCGTCGACAGGCTCGGCGCCGATACGCGGCTGGCGTCGATCGTGCGCCTGCTCGACCGCGCGCAGAGCGAGAAGCCGCGCATCGGCCAGCTGGCCGACCGCGCCGCCGCCTGGTTCGTCGGCCTGCTGCTGCTGATCACGCTTGCGGTCGGCCTCGCCTGGTATGTGATCGACCCGTCGAAAGCGTTGTGGATCGTGGTGTCGGTCCTGGTCGTGACCTGCCCCTGCGCGCTCGGCCTCGCCACCCCAGCCGCCCTCACCACCGCCACCGGCCGGCTCACGCGCCTGGGCCTCCTGACCACGCGCGGCCATGCCCTGGAAACGCTGGCGCACGCCACCGACCTGGTGTTCGACAAGACCGGCACGCTCACCCACGGCCGCCTCTCCGTACGCCAGGTGGTCCCGCTGGGCGGCCGCAGCGAAGCCGAAGTCGGCGCGATCGCCGCGGCACTCGAAGCCGGCTCGGAACACCCCATCGCCAAAGCGCTGCGCGAGTCGGCCCTATCCACCGCGACCGCCAGCTTGATCCGAAACACGCCCGGCCGCGGCGTCGAAGGCCATATCGATGGCCACATCTATCGACTGGGCTCGCCGCGTTTCGCTGCCGCCAGCGAAACGCCACCCGCGCCGCCGGAATCGGACGATAGCGCCAGTTGGGTGGCACTGGCCGACGAATCCGGACTGATCGCCTGGTTTGCACTGGCCGATACGCCGCGGGCGGACGCGCCGGCTGCCCTCGCCGCCCTGCAAAAACAAGGGCTGCGCCTGCACCTGCTGTCCGGCGATGCCGAGGCCGCGGTCAGGCGCAGCGCGCAACAGCTCGGCATCGCCGACTGGCATGCCGGCGCGCTGCCGGAAGACAAGCTCGCCTATGTGACGGCCCTGCAGCAGCAGGGCCGCATCGTCGCCATGGTGGGCGACGGCATCAACGATGCGCCGGTGCTCGCCGGCGCGCAGGTCTCCATCGCCATGGGTGAAGGCGCCGACGTGGCGCAGGCCGCGGCCGACATGATCATGCTCGGCAGCCGGCTCGGCACCCTGGCCGACGGCGTCGCGCTCGCCCGCAAGACGCAACGCATCATCCGCGAGAACCTGGGCTGGGCGCTGGCCTACAATCTCGTCGCCATCCCCGCTGCCGCGCTGGGCCACGTCACGCCCTGGATCGCCGGCATCGGCATGTCGGCCAGTTCACTGCTGGTCGTGCTGAATGCGCTGCGGCTCACCGACTTCAAATCCAGAACCGCGCCCGCTGTGGCAGACCTCCCCCTGCCCAGACCCGTCACCTGACCGACCCTGCACATGGACATCCTCCTCCTGCTCATTCCGCTCAGCCTCGTGCTCGTCGGCGCCATTGCCTGGTTCATGCTGTGGGCGGCCAAAAGCGGCCAGTTCGACGACCTCGAAGGCCCGGCGCACAGCGTGATCATGGACGACGACACCCCGCCCAAGTCCGACGACACGCCGAAGAAGAACTAGGGCGTGGATCGCCTATGCTGTGAGCTATCCTGTTTCGACGGCCACTGCACATGAACCCGCCCATCCTCTGGTATTTCGCCGATCCAATGTGCTCCTGGTGCTGGGGGTTTTCCCCGGTGATCGAGACGCTGCGCGACGAATACCGCGAACGCATGAAAATCGCACTGGTACTTGGCGGCCTGCGGCCGGGTGAAACCGCGCCGATGACCGCAACGGGACGCGAGGACATCCTGCATCACTGGCATGCGGTGCAGGCCCGTACCGGCCAGCCCTTCCGCTTCGACGGCGCGCTGACGGAAGGCTTCGTGTACGACACCGAACCCGCCTGCCGTGCGGTGGTGACGGTTGGCGGAATCGATTCCATGCAGATATTCGCGATGTTCAAGACGATTCAGACCGCGTTTTATGCCGAGGGGCGCGACGTGACGCAAGCCGGTGTGCTGGCCGACCTGGCGGAGGGCCTCGGCGTGGATGGCGAAACTTTCCTGCGCGATTTCGGCAGCGACACGGCACGTGCTCGCACCCAAGCGCATTTCAGGCAGGCGCGTCAGGCCGGCGTGCGCGGCTTCCCCACCCTGATCGTGCAGCGGGACACGCAACTGTATCCGGTCTGCAGCGGCTGCCTGCCGCTGGACACCGTGCGCACGGAAATCGACCGTTGCCTGCGAGCGGATGCGTAACCGTGCCTCCCGCCGCTAGAATCTCACTTTCTCTTTCTGGAGCGCGTTCCGATGGCCCGTTTTCCCCTGTTGTCCACCACGCTGTTTCTCGGCGCGATCCTGCTCGGCATGTCGGGCTGCGGCGCCAGCGAGCCCGGCAAGCAGACTGTCTCCACCGCCCCGGCAGATGGCCAGCCGCCCAATCCGCGCGTCCTGATCGAAACCAGCAAGGGCAACATCACGGTCGAGCTTTTCACCAGGAACGCGCCGCAGTCGGTGGGAAATTTCATCAACTACGTGAAGACCGGCTTTTATGACGGGCTGATCTTCCATCGCGTGATTCCCGGCTTCATGATCCAGGGCGGCGGCATGACGCCGGACATGACGGAAAAGCCCAAGAACGCACCGATCAAGAACGAGGCCGACAATGGCCTCAAGAACCTGCGCGGGACCCTGGCGATGGCGCGCATGGCCGACCCCGATTCGGCCTCTTCGCAGTTCTTCATCAACGTGGCGGACAACGCCTTCCTCGATCACCGCGGCACAAGCTACGACACCTGGGGCTATGCCGTGTTCGGCCAGGTGGTCGACGGCATGACGGTGGTCGATGCCATCGTCGCGATGCCGCGCGGCGACCGCGGCCCCTACCAGGATGTCCCCATCGAGCCGGTCGTGATGAAGCGCGTCACCCTGCTGCCGGAAGCGGCCGCTGCCGTCCCGCCCGGCACCGACAACAAGCCGAAGCAATAGGCCTGTTCTGTCCTCCGCCGCCAAACTGCTGCTGCTTGGGCTGACCGCCCTGCTGGCGCTGACGCTGGGCCTGATGGCCGGCGCCCTGCCCGCCGATCATGAACTCGCCATGCAGATCCTCACCGAATTGCGCGGCCCGCGCGTGGCCGCGGCGTTCGCCTGCGGCGGCCTGCTGGCGCTGGCCGGTGCACTGATGCAGACGCTGTTCCGCAATCCCCTGGCCGAACCCTATCTGCTCGGCGTGTCCGGCGGCGCCGGCCTGCTGGCGCTATTGGGCATGGCCGCCGGCCTGGCGTGGCCGTGGGTGTCGGTGCTGGCCTTCGCCGGCAGTCTGCTGGCGCTGGCGCTTGCCGCCGCGCTCGGCGGCCGTCTGCTGGCGCGCGACCATACGCCGCTGCTGCTTGCCGGGGTGATGCTGGCCGCCGGCTTCGGCGCCCTGATCGCGCTGGTGTTGAGCGTGGCGCCGATCGAGCGCCTGCCCGGCATGCTGTTCTTCCTGATGGGCGACCTCGCATGGACCAGCAACCCGTTCATGCTGTGGGCGGCGCTGCTGCTGGCCACAGGGACCACACTCGGCCTGTCGAGGCGCCTCGACGTGCTGCAGTTGTCGCCGCTGAAAGCCGCTTCGCTCGGCGTCGCGGTCGCGCCCACGCGCTGGATGCTGTTTACGCTGGCCGGCGCCTGCACCGCCTTGGTGGTGGCGCAGGCCGGCAGCATCGGTTTCGTCGGCCTGATGGTGCCGCATGCCCTCAGGAAAACGGGCTTCGCCAGCCATCGTGTCCTGCTGCCGGCCTGCGTCCTGGCAGGCGGCAGCCTGCTGGTACTGGCCGACGCACTGGCGCGCACCGTGATCGCGCCGCGGGAATTGCCGGTCGGCGTGCTGACTGCGCTGCTCGGCGTGCCGATGATGCTCTGGCTGTTGCGCAAACCATGAGCCTCGTCGCCCACCGAGTGGTCCTGCAGGCCGGCCCCCGCACGCTGGTGGACACGCTCGACCTCGCACTCGAACCCGGCGAGGTGCTCGGCATCCTCGGCCCCAACGGCGCCGGCAAGTCGACGCTGATCTCGATGCTGGCCGGGCTCGCCGTGCCCGCGTGCGGGCAGATCATGCTCGACAACCAGCCCCTCGCCGCGCTGCCGCCGCTCACCCGTGCGCAGCACATTGGCGTGCTGCCGCAGGGCGACGAAGGCGGATTCTTCGGCAGCGTGGCCGACTTCGTCGCATTGGGCCATTACCCGTTCGGTGTGGCCGCCCTCGACCTGACGCCCCTGTTCGCCGCCTGGGAGCTCGCCGATCTCGCCCACCGCCCGCTCGATACGCTGTCAGGCGGCGAGCGCCCGCGCGCGCGGCTGGCGCAGCTGGCCGTGCAACAGCCGCGTATCGCCCTGCTCGACGAGCCGCTGACCCATCTCGATCCGGCGCATCAGGCCCGGCTGCTAGCCTGGGCACGTAATGAGGCCGATGCAGGACACAGCGTGGTGCTGACCCTGCACGATCCCAACTGGGCTGCCGGCCACTGCGACCGCCTGCTGTTCCTGTACGGCGACGGACGCTGGCAACTGGGCACGCCGGCCGCGCTGCTCACCCCGGCGTCGCTCGAAGCGCTGTACGGCCCCGGCACGGCGGCGCTCTGGCGGAAGAATGATCGGGCCCAGCCTGTATAATCGCCACTTGGTCAGCATTCCACCGCCCTCGCGCACCTCATGATTCGTCGCATCATCAACAAAGTATTCGGCCGCAAACCGCGTGTCGACGGCACCCGGGCGCAAATCCTGCCGTTTGCCGTGCACGGCATCCGCCGCGACCAGCTCGACGACTGCGCGCTGAAAACCTGCGAAACCCTGGCTCAGGCCGGATACAAGGGCTATCTCGTCGGCGGCGCGGTACGCGACCTGCTGCTGGGCAAGACGCCCAAGGATTTCGACGTCGCCACCGACGCCACCCCGGAAGAAGTGCGGCGCCTGTTCCGCCGTTCACGCATCATCGGGCGGCGCTTCCAGATCGTGCACGTGATGTGCGGCCGCGTGACCATCGAGGTCACGACCTTCCGTTCCAACGGCCAGAAGGAAGCGGAAGAGGACGATGAAAGACCGACTGACGAGCACGGCCGCCTGCTGTCCGACAACGTGTTCGGCAGCATGGCGGACGACGCCGCTCGCCGCGACTTCACCATCAACGCGCTGTATTACGACCCGGCGCGCGAGGAAGTGCACGACTATTTCGGCGGCGTGGCCGATTGCAAGAAGCGCGTACTGCGCATGATCGGCGATCCCGACACACGCTATCGCGAAGATCCGGTGCGCATGCTGCGCGCCGCGCGCTTTGCCGCCAAGCTCGACTTCCACATCGACCCCGACACGCGCAAGCCGGTGGCGGCGCTGGCGCCGCTGCTCGCCAACATTCCGCGCGCGCGCATCTTCGACGAGGCGCTCAAGCTGCTGCTGTCCGGCCACGCCCTGCGCGGCGTCCACCAGCTGCGCGCCGAAGGCCTGCACCACGGCATGCTGCCGCTGCTGGACACGATCCTCGACGATTCCACCGGTGAGCGTTTCATCAACGCCGCGCTGAAGAGCACCGACGAGCGCATTCAGTCGGACCGCCCTTCGTCGCCCGCCTTCCTGTTCGGCACGCTGCTGTGGCCGCAGGTGCTGCAGCGCTGGCGCGCGCTCGAAGCCGCCGGTGAAAAGCCGCAGCCCGCCCTATTCCTGGCGATGGACGAGGTGCTCGATGCGCAGCGCAGCCAGCTCGCCATTCCGCGCCGCTACGACGGCATGATGAAGGAGATCTGGGCGCTGCAACCGCGCTTCGAGCAGCGTGGCGGACAACGCCCGTATCGCCTGCTGGAACATCCGCGCTTCCGTGCCGCCTACGATTTCCTGTTGTTGCGCGCCGAGTCGGGCGAGGTCGCCGCCGAACTCGGCGAATGGTGGACGCGTTTCCAGGAAGTCGGCGAAGACGAGCGCGCCAGCATGCTGCTGGCCGACAACGCGCCCAAGCCACGCCGCAAGCGCAAACGCAAGAAGCCGGGCGAAGCCGCCGGCGAGACGCAACCGGCATGAACGTCATCGCGACCATCGGCCTCGGCGCCAACCTCAACGACCCGGCGGCGCAGGTGGAATACGCGCTCGCCGAGCTCGATCGCCTGCCCGGCACCCGGCTGCTGGCGCGTTCCTCGCTGTACGCCTCGGCGCCGGTCGGCCATGTCGACCAGCCCGACTTCATCAACGCGGTGGCGCAGGTGGAAACCGAATTGGCGCCGCGCGTGCTGCTCGCCGCCCTGCTGGATATTGAACACCGCCACGGCCGCGAGCGCAGCTTTCGCAACGCGCCGCGCACGCTCGATCTCGACCTGCTGCTCTACGGCAACGCGCATTTCCACGAAGACGGCCTGACCCTGCCGCATCCGCGCATGCAGGAACGCGGCTTCGTGCTGCTGCCGCTGCTGGAGATCGCTCCCGATGCCATGATCCCCGGCCACGGGCGTGCCGCCGACTGGCTCGCCGGCTGTGCCGACCAGAGCGTGGTTGTTGTCGCTTCAGCAACTCTACAACCACGGCCTCCCCTTTACGGGGAGAGCGTGCCTCCCAACCCTCCCGCCGCTGCCGTCAACGCATGAGTCTCTCCCGTTACCGTTACATCGTTGTCGAAGGCCCGATCGGCGCCGGCAAGACCAGCCTCACCTACAAGCTGGCCGAGCGCATGGATGCCGACACGCTGCTGGAAAACGCCAGCGACAACCCCTTCCTGCCGCGCTTCTACCAGGAACCCAGGCGCTATGCGCTGCCGACTCAGTTGCATTTCCTGTTCGACCGTTCACGCCAGTTGCGCGATCTCGCCCAGGGCGATCTGTTCCGCGCCGGCACCGTGTCGGATTTCCTGATCGACAAGGACATGCTGTTTGCGCGCCTCAATCTCGACGACGACGAGTTCGAGCTCTACCAGAAGGTATACGCCGACCTCGCGCTGCAGGCGCCGACACCCGATCTTGTGATCTACCTGCAGGCGCCGGTCGAAGTGCTGCAGGAGCGCGTCAGGCGCCGCGGCGTGGAATTCGAGCGCGGCATGGATGCGGGCTATCTGCAGCGCCTGGCCAACAGCTACAGCGAGTTCTTCCATCGCTACGAGGCCGCGCCCCTGCTCATCGTCAACACCAGCAACCTCAACTTCGCAGAGAACGACGCCGACTTCGAGCTGCTGCTGGAGCGCATGAGCAAAATGCGCGGTCCGCGCGAATTTTTCAGCCGGGCGGCCTGAGCTACCCTTAAATCACACCATGGCCGTCACCCTGTCCACCTTCAAGGCTATGCGCGAACGCGGCGAGAAGATCGCCGTGCTTACCTGCTACGATGCCAGCTTTGCCCGCGTGCTCGATGCCGCCGGCGTCGACGTGTTGCTGGTCGGCGATTCGCTCGGCATGGTGGTGCAGGGCCACGCCTCGACCCTGCCGGTGAAGCTCGCCGAGATGACGTATCACACGCGCTGCGTCGCCACCGGAACCGAACGTGCCTTCATCGTCGCCGACCTGCCTTTCGGCAGCTACCAGCCTTCGCCGGAGCGTGCGTTTTCCGCCGCCGCACGGCTGATGGCTGCGGGGGCACATATGGTCAAGCTGGAAGGCGGCGCGGTCATGGTCGACACCGTCGCCTTCCTGACGCAACGCGGCATCCCGGTGTGCGCGCATCTCGGCCTGCTGCCGCAGTCGGTCAACCAGCTCGGCGGCTACCGGGTACAGGGACGCGAGGACGCGGCTGCCGCGCAGTTGATCGCCGACGCCCGCGCACTGGAAGCCGCCGGCGCCGGACTGATCGTGCTGGAAATGGTGCCCGCCGCGCTGGGCCAGGCCATCACCGAGGCGCTCACGATTCCGGCCATCGGCATCGGTGCCGGAGCCGGCTGTTCCGGCCAGGTACTGGTGCTGTACGACATGCTGGGCCTGTATCCGCGCGCGCCGAAATTCTCGAAGAACTTTCTTGCCGGCGCCGACGGCATCGAAGCCGCCGCGCGCGCCTATGTCGCCGCGGTGAAGGACGGCAGTTTCCCCGGTCCCGACCACGCCTTCTGATGCAGGTCCTGCATACCGTCGCCGAACTGCGCACCGCGCTCGCCGGACAGACCGGCACCGCATTCGTACCCACCATGGGCAACCTGCACGCCGGCCATGTATCGCTGATCGAACTGGCAAAGCGGCACGGCCATCCGGTTGTCGCGAGCATCTTCGTCAACCCGCTGCAGTTCGGTGCCGGCGAGGATTTCGAGCGCTACCCGCGCACCCTCGCAGCCGACTGCAAGAAACTCGCCGCCGCCGGCTGCGACCTGGTGTTCGCGCCCGACGTCGACACCCTCTATCCGGTCCCGCAGGATTTCACCGTGCAGCCGTCCGAAGCGCTGACACAGGACTTGTGCGGCGCCTTCCGTCCCGGCCATTTCGCCGGCGTCGCAACGGTCGTGCTGAAGCTGTTCAACCTGGTGCAGCCGCGCGTGGCCGTGTTCGGAAAAAAGGATTTCCAGCAGTTGCGGGTCATCCAGGAACTGGTCCGGCAGTTCAATCTGCCGATCGACATCGTGGCGGGCGATACGCTGCGCGAATCCGACGGACTGGCGATGAGTTCGCGCAATGCCTATCTCGGCACGGCGGAACGCATCCAGGCGCCCCAGCTGCAGCGTGAACTCGCTGCCGTCGTGGCCGCCGTCCGAGCAGGCGAACGGGATTTCGAAGCCCTGTGCGCCACCGCCGGCCGCCACCTGAAAATGGCAGGCTGGCGAGTCGACTACGTCGCACTGCGCGACGCTGCGACCCTGCAATCGCCCATGCCCGACAGTACCCGGCTGGTAGTGCTGGGCGCGGCCTGGCTGGGCTCGACCCGGCTGATCGACAATATTGAGTGGGAAGCGGTGAGCGGTGAGCGGTGAGCGGTTGCAACCATTCACCACTCACTGCTCACCGCTGTATAATATGAGCCCTTTCTTATTGAGGGCACCGTCATGCAAAGAACGATGCTCAAGTCCAAGCTGCACCGGGCGACCGTCACGCATTCCGAGCTGCATTACGAAGGCTCCTGCGCGATCGATGAAACCCTGCTGGACGCGGCCGACATCCACGAATACGAGCAGATCCAGATCTACAACATCACCAATGGCGAGCGCTTCACGACGTACGCCATCCGTGCCGCGCGCGATTCCGGCATCATTTCGGTGAACGGCGCCGCCGCGCACAAGGCGAACCCGGGCGACCTCGTCATCATCGCCACGTACGCGGTCTACAACGAACTGGAACTGGCGCGCTACGCGCCGGAACTGGTGTACGTGGACGCGGACAACCGCATCATGGACACGCGCCAGTCAATTCCGGTGCAAGCGGCGTAAGGCAAGCCGAGGCGAATAAAAAGGCCAGGGAGACCCGGCCTTTTTCTATGGCATCGCGACTGATTTGTTTCCGGGGTTTCGAGGACTGCTGACCTGATGTCAGCAACCGGCCACAACCGGCCGGTGGCGGATGGCCGCTTTCTGCTGGGCTGCCTGCGGCACATCAACGTGTCGCGATCCCTTGCCTAGCCGTACACATTCCGCTAGCTGCCAGACGGCTCGTCGCCCAGTGCGGCGGCACAGCGCTTGAGCAGCTCGCAAAGAAGCAGGGCCTCTTCAATTGAAAGCATGGATAGCATCTGGCGTTCCACCACATCGGCAGCTTTCGCGCCCTCGGCGACGGCCTTTTGGCCCGCCTTCGTCAGCTCGGTCATGATGACCCGGCCGTGCTCCGGGTGCGGGCTCCGCGCAATCAGGCCACCGCGTTCGAGATTGACGAGGATTCCTTGCATGGTTTGCGGCGTCACGAACGCCGCGCGCGCCAACTCGGCATTCGAGATGCGCGGATTGCCAGCGACTGCAAGCAGGACGGCGTTCTGCGGTGCCGTGATGCCGAGCCGCGCGAGTTCGGCATCCAGGCGTTGCCTCAATCGATGTTGCGTGATCTTCAGGTTGTAACCGATCCAGTCGACTCCGCTCCGAAGCCCTCTTTTCGCCGTTGACATATCAGGGACCTTACAGTATTATCAGGGTCCTTATATTACTCAATAGGAGCTATCATGACAACCCCAATTGGCCCCGACTTTATTGCCTTGCAAGTGCGCAACCTCGCCGCATCCCGCAAGTTCTACGTCGATATCTTCGGTTTCGAAGCCTCGGCGCACTGTCCTCCCGGAGCGGTCATTTTCAAGACCGAGCCGATTCCGTTCGCGCTGCGAGAGCCTCTGCGTGCGCTTCCCGAAGCGGGGCCACTCGGTGTGGGCATGGCACTCTGGATCGCGTGCACAGACGCCGATGCCCTGCACGACCTGATTGTCAAGCGGGGCGGCGCAATCCTCAGCCCGCTCGCCGAAGGCCCCTTCGGTCGCTTCTTCGTCGCTGGCGATCCCGATGGCTACCCGATCACTTTTCATACGGCGCGGAGCTAACCGCAGTCCAGAAAGAACGTCGGCTTTGCGGCGTTCTTTCTGGCGATCGCTCCTTCCGCTTTGGGTCGGTAGACGTCACTCAGCACACACCAACCATCCCGGCCGTACAGTCCCGCCCCGCCCATTGCGCGACTGCCGGTCCTACGTCAGCTTCCAGATATCCGCGTTGTATTCCTGCATGGTGCGGTCGGTCGAGAAAAAGCCGCTCGACGCCGTGTTGAGGATGCTCATGCGCGTCCAGCGCGCCTCGTCCTGCCAGGCCTGGTCCACCCGTTCCTGCGCGTCGACATACGTCCGGAAATCCGCCAGCACCATCCAGGGATCGTTCGTGCTCATCATGGCCCCGATGATCATGTCGAAGATGCCCGGTTCGCAGGGGTTGAAATGGCCGGAGATGAGCAGGTCGATCACCTGGCGCAAGGCCGGGTCGCGCTCCATATAGGACAGCGGCTGGTAGTGACCTCGCAGCGCCTCGACTTCGTCGGCGCGCAGGCCGAACAGGAAGAAATTATCCTCGCCCACGGCATCGAGAATCTCGATATTCGCCCCGTCGTAGGTGCCGATGGTGACGGCGCCGTTCATCATGAATTTCATGTTGCCGGTACCGGAGGCTTCCTTGCCCGCGGTGGAAATCTGCTCCGAGAGGTCGGTGGCCGGCGCGATGATTTCCATGCTGCTCACCCGGTAATTGGGCAGAAAGGCCACCTTGAGCCGGCCATTGACGTCGGGATCGTTGTTGACCACGTCAGCCACGCTGTTGATCAGCTTGATGATGCGCTTGGCCATCACATAACCCGGTGCGGCCTTGCCGCCGATCAGGACGCAACGGTTGACCGATCCCCCCAGGTGCCCGTGCTTGATGCGGTTGTAGAGATGAATCACATGCAAGACGTTGAGCAGTTGGCGCTTGTATTCATGGATGCGCTTGACCTGTACGTCGAACAGGGCGGATGGATCGAACGTCACGCCGCATTCGGCCTCGACCAGCGCCGCAAGCCGCACCTTGTTGGCATGTTTCGCGGCACGCCATTCGGCATGGAACGCTTCGTTTCCGCTCGCCGCCAGAGATTTCAGCCTGGCCAGATGCGACAGGTCGGCAATCCAGTCTTCGCCGATTTTCGAACTGATCAGCGCCGTCATGCCGGGGTTCGCATGCGCTACCCAGCGGCGCGGTGTGACGCCATTGGTCTTGTTGTTGAACTTGTGCGGCCAAAGCTCGACGAAATCGCGAAACAGCCCTTCCTTCAACAGGCGCGAATGCAGCGCCGCCACGCCGTTGATCGAGAAGCTGCCGACGATGGCCAGCCACGCCATGCGTATCTGGCGTACCGGCTCCTCCTCGATGATCGACATGCGGCGCTGGCGGTCGATGTCGCCCGGCCATTTGATCGCCACCTGGCGCAGGAAGCGGGCGTTGATTTCGTAAATGATTTCCAGCGGGCGCGGCAGCAGGCGCTCGAACAATGCCACCGGCCAGCGTTCCAGCGCTTCGGGCAGCAGCGTGTGGTTGGTATAGGCCATGCACCGCGAGGTGATCGCCCAGGCTTCGTCCCAACGCAGCCGTTCGTCGTCGAGCAGCAGACGCATGAGTTCGGCCACCGCGATGGTGGGGTGCGTGTCGTTCATCTGGAAGACATTGTGCTCGGCGAATTTCATCAGATCGTTGTTGCCGGCCGCGCGCCACTGGCGCAGCGCATCCTGCAGGCTGGCCGATGCCAGGAAATACTGCTGGCGCAGGCGCAATTCCTTGCCGTTCTCACTGCTGTCGTTCGGATACAGCACCATCGAGATGTGCTCGGCGTGATTCTTCGCCTGCACCGCCTCGGAGTAGCTGCCGGCGTTGAATTCGTTGAGGTCGAACACGTCGGTGGCGGCGGATTTCCACAAACGTAGCGTATTCACCGCATGATTGCGGTAGCCCGAGATCGGCATGTCGTAGGGAATCGCCAGCACGTCGCTGGTGTCCGCCCAGCGCGTGCGGGGAATCCCTGCCTTGTCGTGGAAATGCTCGGTGTGTCCGCCGAACGGCACGCGGCAGGTGAATTCGGAGCGTTCGACCTCCCACGGATTGCCGTCGCGCAGCCAGTGGTCGGGTTCCTCGACCTGATAGCCGTTTTCGATATCCTGGCGGAACATGCCGTATTCGTAATGGATGCCATAGCCCATCACCGGCAGGTTCAGGGTGGCGCAGCTGTCCATAAAACAGGCCGCCAGCCGGCCCAGGCCGCCATTTCCCAGCCCTGCGTCGGTCTCCTCCTCTGCCACGGCCTCAAGCGTCTGACCGAAGCTTTGCAGCGCCTCGCGCGAGGCCGCGTCCAGGCCCAGGTTGAGCACGTGGTTGGACAGCGCGCGGCCGATCAGGAATTCCAGCGAAAGGTAATACGCGCGGCGCTTGCCGGGCTGGTCGCGCTCGGCATAGGTGTTCATCCAGTCCGACATGAGACGGTCGCGCAGCGTCCAGGCCAGCGCATGGTAGGTATAGACGGCGGGGCAGCCATGGAAACGCCCCAGATGGTAAAACTGGTAACGCTGGAAATCCTCGGTCAGCGCCTCGCTGCTATCGGGCAATTGCTTGAGGGCGACGCGGCTGGGGGAGGCAGGTTTCTCGTCTGGCATGGTGGTTCCCGCTGAGTTCATGTGGAATAGAGTGCAAGGTAATGGCCGGCGCTATCCGCCCAGTCGAACGACTGGCGCATGCCATTCTGCTGCAGGCGTCGCCATTGCGTGGGCTGGCGGTACAGGTCGAGCGCGCGCCGAATGGCCTGCAGAAAAGCCGCCAGTTCCGGCATGTCGAACACGAAGCCGGTGGCGCTGCCGGCTGCCAGATTCTCCGCGTCGGCGTCGACCACCGTGTCGGCCAGGCCGCCGGTCTTGAAGACGATGGGCGGCGTGCCATATCGCAGGCTGTACATCTGGTTGAGCCCGCATGGCTCGAAGCGGGAGGGCATCATGAACAGGTCGGCGCCCGCTTCGATGTGATGGGCCAGTGCCTCGTCGTAGCCGATCTCGACGAATACGCGCTCAGGATGCTGCTTGGCCAGACGCGTAAGCTTATGCTCGTATGCAGCCTGGCCACTGCCGAGCAGCACGAAGCGCGCATCGGTCTCGGCCAGCAGCACCGGGATCGCCGCCAGCACCCAGTCGATCCCCTTCTGCTCGACCAGCCGCCCCACCAGTCCCAGCAGCGGCGCCTGCATCGCGTCGTCGTCGGCGCGCGACAGGAAGCGTTCGATCAGTGCCTGCTTGTTGCGCCGCTTGCCGGGTAGAATGCGGCTCATCGAATAGTGCGCGGGCAGGTGCGGATCGGTGGACGGGTTCCATATCCGGGGATCGATTCCGTTGAGAATGCCGTGCAGCTTGTATTGCCGGGAAAGCAGCAACCCGTCGAGTCCGTAGCCGAATGCCGGCGTGCAGATTTCGGCGGCATAGGTGGGGCTCACGGTGGTGACGGCATCGGCATAGACGATGCCCGCCTTCAGCATGGACAGGCCGCCGTGGAATTCCGCGCCCTCTGACGACCACCACGAGCCGGGAAGTTGCAGGCGAACAAAATCGCCATGCGAAAAATAGCCGCCGTAGGCCAGATTGTGGATGGTGAACACGGTTTTCGGGCGCCCGGGCTGATCGGCCAGGAACGCCGCCACCAGCCCGGTCTGCCAGTCGTGCGCGTGCACCACCGCAGGCTGCCACCCGATATCGAGCGCATCCTGCGCCAGCAGCGCAGCCACCCGGGCGAACACCGCGAAGCGCTCGGCGTTGTCCGGCCAGTCCTGGCCGTTGGCGTTGACATAGGGATTGCCCGGGCGGTCGAACAAGGGCGGACAGTCGATCACCCAGAGCGGGAAGGCAAAATCGGGGTGGCGCGTTTCCAGGATGCGCGCACTGACGATGCCTTCGGCACCGCGCACGTCGAGCCAGCCGAGGATGCGCACCTGGTCGAGCTGGCGCAACAGCGCCCGGTAGCCCGGCAGCACCAGGCGGATATCGGCACCGCGTGCCTGCAAGGCATGCGGCAGGCTGTAGACCACATCGCCCAGCCCGCCGGTTTTCACCAGCGGGTAGGCCTCGCTGGCGACAAACAGGATTTTCATTGCTCCGCGTTTCATTATTGGTTTCTGTCCCTAATTTTTATTGGATCGAATCAACTGCAAGGTTTGAGAAAGATCGCCCCCAGTGGCGGCAGCGTCACTTCAACGGAATGGCCGAACCCCATCCAGGGCAGATTCTGCGGATGCAGCGGCTGGCCGTTGCCGAGGTTGCTGCCGCCGTAATACATCGAATCGGTGTTCAGCACCTCGCACCATGCGGCACCAGACGGCACGCCGATGCGATAGCCGCGACGCGGTACCGGCGTGAAATTGAGCAGCACCACCATCTGCGCGGACGCATCCTGCCCCTGCCGCACGAGGCTCAACACTGACTGGTCGGCATCATGGCAATCGATCCAGCGGAATCCACGCGGATCGAAGTCGAACTCATGCAATGCCGCCTCGCTGCGATAAAGCCGGTTCAGGTCGCGCAGCAGTGCGCGGATGCTGTCGTGTGCGGGGAACTCGAGCAGCACCCAGTCGAGCTGGTCGGCTTCCTTCCATTCGTTCCACTGGCCGAACTCACTGCCCATGAACAGCAGCTTCTTGCCCGGGTGTGCGTAATGCCAGGCGTAGAACAGCCGCAGGTTGGCAAAGCGCTGCCAGACGTCGCCCGGCATCTTGTCGAGCATGCTTTTCTTCATGTGCACCACTTCGTCGTGCGACAGCGGCAGGACGAAGTTCTCGGTCCACGCATACATCTGGCTGAAGGTCAGCTGATTGTGCTGGTACTTTCGATAGACCGGCTCCTTTTCGATGTAGTCGAGGCTGTCGTTCATCCAGCCCATATTCCATTTCATCGAGAAGCCCAGTCCGCCAAGCTCGACCGGGCGCGATACCGCCGGCCACGCGGTCGATTCCTCGGCGATGGTCAGCACGCCGGGAAAACGGCCATGGACTTCGGTATTCATTTCGCGCAGGAAGTGAACCGCCTCGATGTTCTCGCGCCCGCCATACTGGTTCGGCACCCATTCGCCCAGTTGCCGCGAATAGTCCAGATACAGCATCGAGGCGACCGCATCGACGCGCAGGCCGTCGATGTGGAACTCGTCCAGCCAGTAGAGCGCATTGGCCACCAGGAAATTGCGCACTTCGTTGCGGCCGAAGTCGAACACCAGCGTGCCCCACTCCTGGTGTTCGCCGCGGCGCGGATCGGCGTGTTCGTAGACCGGCTCACCGGTGAAACGCGCCAGCGCAAAATCGTCCTTCGGAAAATGCGCCGGCACCCAGTCGAGCAGCACGCCGATGCCGGCCTGGTGACAGGCATCGACGAATACGCGGAAATCGTCGGGCGAGCCAAAACGCGCAGTCGGCGCGTAATAACCGGATACCTGGTAGCCCCACGAGGCATCGAGCGGATGCTCGGCCACCGGCAGAAGCTCGATGTGCGTGTAGCCAAGGTCCAGTACGTAGGGGATCAGTTCGGCCACGAGCTCGCCCCAGGTATAAAAGCTGCCGTCGGCATGCCGCCGCCAGGAACCGGGGTGCAGTTCGTAGATACTGACCGGGCTGTGCTGCCAGTCGAATCGGGCCCGGGCCTCCATCCAGCCGCCATCGCCCCATGCATACGGCGTGTCGTCGGGTACGCGGCTGGTGGTCTCGGGACGCAGGAACATGTGCCGCGCGTAGGGATCGGTCTTGGTCACCAACTGGCCGTGGCTGCCGAGAATTTCGAACTTGTAGGCGTGGCCGGCATCCAGGCCGGGGATGAACAGCTCCCATACGCCGGACACGCCGCGGCAGCGCATCGGATGGCGGCGGCCGTCCCACGCGTTGAAATCGCCCACCACGCTGACGCGTTGCACGGCCGGCGCCCAGACCGCAAACAGGCACCCGTCGACGCCGTCGATGGTCTTCAGCCGCGCACCCAGCACCTTCCAGATTTCCAGGTGCCGCCCTTCGCCAAACAGATGCAGATCCACTTCGCCCAGCTGCGCGTCGAAGGTATACGGGCATTGCGTGGTATGCCAGTCGCCCAGCCCCTTGTCCTGCCAGCGCAGCAGCGGATGCATCCCGACTGCGCTGTCGTGCGGCAGGCGCAGTTCGAAGCAGTCCGTACCCGCCACGCGCGTCATGCGTGCGCCGGTCACCGCCAGTTCGACGGCCTCGGCGGCGGGCAGGAAGACTCGGATCAGGACACGCCCGTCGGGCTGCAGATGCAGTCCCAGCACTTCGAACGGGTCGTGGTGCGTGCCGGCCTGCACCCGCATGATGGGCGCACTGACGATGGGCAGGGACGCGCCGGACAAGGGCTGAAGCGGCACATTCATGGCGTGGGCAGAGTCTCGCATCGATTGGCTTTCTGTAATTGTTGTCGTAAACGGGGCGCCAGGTCGGGCGCCAGCGCATCCCATTCGAACCGCCAGGCCCAGTTGCCGCTGTCCGTACCAGGCGTATTCATGCGCGCCTCGCTGCCGAGGCGCATCACATCCTGGAGCGGCAACATCGCCAGGGCGGCACGACTTTCCAGCACCGTGGCAATCATCGCGTCCAGGACTGCGTCGGGATCCGAGACGCCCAGCCGCTGCATGACCTCGGACCGGACATGATCGGGCAGCGTGCGCCACCAGCCCAGCGTGGTGTCGTTGTCGTGCGTACCGGTGTAATACACCGTATCGGGATGCACATTCTCGGGTTTGTGCGGGTTGTCGGCATGGGCGTCGAATGCGAACTGCAACACGGACATGCCGGGCAACCCGAACTGGTGCCTCAACGCGGTCACGTCTGGCGTGATGATGCCGAGATCCTCGGCCACCAGCGGCAAGTCCCGTATTTCGGCGCTGATCGCCTGCAGCAGCGCCACGCCGGGAGTCGCGCGCCATTCGCCATGGATGGCGGTCGGCTCGCTGGCCGGAATCGTCCAGGCTGCGGACAGCCCGCGGAAATGGTCGATACGCACCAGATCGAACCACTCGAAATGGGCACGCAGCCGGGCCCGCCACCAGGCGAAGCCGTCGGCCTGCATCCTGTCCCAGTTGTAATGCGGGTTGCCCCAGCGCTGTCCAGTCTCGGAAAAGTAATCCGGCGGGACTCCGGTCACCACGGTGGGATGTCCCGTTTCATCCAGCAGGAACAGGTGCCGCTGGGCCCACACGTCGGCACTGTCGTGCGCAACGAAGATCGGCATGTCCCCGAACATCCGGATGCCGCGTTCCGCTGCCGCCGCGCGGATGGTCTGTCCCCGCACGGCGGACCGATACTGCTCGGCCATGACGGCTTTCAGCGCATCGGCATGGCTGTCGTCGAACGCGGACAGCGTCTGCGCATCGCGGTCGCGCAGTTCACGCGGCCAATCGGTCCAGGGAGCGCCACCCTGCTCCTGCTTGATCACCATGAAGCGCGCGTAATCGTCCAGCCAGTGGTGCTGTTTTTTGCGCCAACTGGAGAAACCACGCATGTCGGCGCGCGCTCCTGGAAACAGCGCCGGATTGATCGCAAACGCCGAGGCGCATTGGTAGGGAGACAGTCCGGACAGCGGAATGCCGAGCGGCAGCATCTGCCATACCGTGATACCGGCGGCCTGCAGGAAATCCAGCCAGCGCTCGACGTCTGCCAGCGTGCAGGATGGCAGCGACGTCGGGTGCAACAAAATGCCGGCGCGGCGCGTGTTGAAATTCATCCGGCATTCCTGCGCATGGTGCCGGCGTTTTCCGCCCAGCCGCCGCCGCTCGACAGCGGCACATCCAGCAGGGCCGGCGGGGCGACGCCCAGCAGTCGATACAGTTCGCGCAACTGGGTTCGATACAGCTGCTCGAAGTCGCTGACGCTGCTTGCCGGGTTGTAATCGCCGAACCACCAGAACCAGTCCGAGCCCTCGCAAACGGCGAGCTGGCGGGTGGCCATCGCCAATTGATCAGCATTCAGTTTCCCGGTCGCCACCACGCTGTCGTAGGCCAGCTTGGCGGCAACCAGATAATCCCAGCCGCGATTCTTGTCGTTCGAACCGATCCAGGTCGAAAAGCTGCCGTACACCCAGCTGCCCGCCGCCAGCCGCTTCATCGGCTTCGACGGGATGTGCGCGACCTGTTCGGCAAAGGTCCCGATCTTGAGCGTGGGATGGTTGGACAGCGCCGCATACAGGGAATTCAGGAAATGATGGCCGTTGTCGGGGTAATACTCCCAGGCGTTCTCGCCATCGAGAATGACCGAGACGACATGCCGGTTCGCCTCCTTGCCGAAAAAGGTGGCGATGTTTTCCAGATGCTGGACGAAGTCGCCCACCGCGTCGTCGGCGTGCCAGTCGCTGTACTTGAAGCCAATCAGATCCGACAGGCCGTCGTCGCGAAAGAAGACCCGCGTCTTGAAGCCGTCGACCTGGGCGGGCGAGAACAGCGCACGCTTGGTTTGCGTCTGCTCGGGCGGGTATCCCGACTTGTCGCAGCTGTTGCGCCACACGCCTTCGCCCGACGCCGTCCAGGAAAAATTCATTTTGTCGAGCTGGGCCAGCGCATCCTCGCTGACCCCGCCTTCCGACAGCCACACACCGGCCGGCTTCATGCCGAAATAGCGCTCGAACACCTCGACACCATGCGCCAAATGCCAGCGCGAACGCTCCGCCCCGCCCGGATAGCCGGGCGCATCGGGAACGGGAGCGTCGGGCATTGCATCGCGCAGGTTGGAGAAATCGTTCAGCAGGGGCACGATGGGATGGCCGTAAGGAGTCATCGACAACTCGATCTGGCCGCGTTGGGCAAGCGCGCGATAGCGCGGAATCAGTCCGGCGATGCAGTTCTGAATCAGGTGCAGCAACTCATGGCGGTCCGCTGCCGAATAATTTTTTTCCTGTGTCATCAAACGCCGTACCAGCGGCAGTTGCCTGAGCGAATGCCCCAGCCAGACGAGGTGATACCAGGTCAGCAGATCGAGGAAATACTGCTCGGACAGATAACCCATCAGCCAGGGAAGACCCGCGCTGTCGCCGCTCGTCTCATCGGTCACGCCGATCATGCTCAGCAGACGATGGAAGGCCGGATACGGATGGATCATGCGCACCGCGTTGCAACGCTGGCAATCCCGCACGATGCGCAGGCGGCTGGCGGCATCCGACGGAATGCGCTCGACGCCGGACAGCAGGTTCAGCATGTGGTCCTGGGTGGGTTTGCCATGCTTCAGCAACACGTCGAGTTGCTGGGCATAATCGTCCAGCTGCTCCAGGAGCACCGGCGCAAAGTTGACCACCGTACGCATCGCCGGATAGCGCTCCAGATGCGCGGCCATGTCGCTGTAATCCTTGATGCCGTGCAGGTACACCCAGGGCAGATGGTAGGCGCCCTTGAGACCCTCCCGGTAATACGGCTGGTGCATGTGCCAGCACAACACCACGTTGAGGGATTTAGCCGTCGTAGTCATTCTGCAATCTCGCGTAAAGGTTCTGGCCGAGCATCGCAGGCGTCACCAGCACGATGCCCTCGGGCGTGACGTGGAAACGCTTGGCGTCTTCCGCCAGGTCCTCGCCGATGACCATGCCGTCGGGGATGACCGTCCCCTTGTCGATGATGGCGCGGGTGATGCGGCAATTGCTGCCGATCGAGACCTTGGGCAGGATCACGCTGTCCTTGATGAGACTGTAGCTTTCCACCGTGGTGGCGAAAAACAGCACCGAACGCTTGACCCGCGCGCCCGACAGGATGCAGCCGCCTGCGATCAGCGAATCGATCGCCTCGCCGCGCCGCCCTTCATCGTCGAAAATGAATTTTGCGGGCGGATATTGCGGCTGGTAGGTCCAAATCGGCCAGTCGCGGTTGTACAGGTTGAGCTCCGGTTCGATCGAGCACAACTCCATGTTGGTCTGCCAGTAGGAAAACAGCGTCCCCACATCGCGCCAGTAGGCGGGATCGCCCTTCCTGTCACGAAAGGGAAAGGCCATGGCGCGAGCCTCGCCGATGTTGGCGGGAATGATGTCCTTGCCGAAATCGTGGCTGGAACTGGTTTTGCCCGCATCCTCGATCAGCGTCTTGTAGAGGAAGTCCTTGGAAAAAATATAGATGCCCATCGATACCAGGGCTGTCCCGGGTTTGCCGGGAATGCAGTCGGGATCTTTGGGTTTTTCGGTAAAGCGGGTGATGCGCATTTCCTCGTCGACCGACATCACGCCGAATCCGCTCGCTTCGGCAGCCGGCACCTCGATGCTGCCGACGGTGAAATCCGCGCCGGTCTGCACGTGGTACAGCAGCATCTCGGAATAATCCATGGTGTAGACATGATCGCCGCCAAGCACCAGCACGTATTCGGGGTGGTGGCGCTGCATGATGTCGATGTTCTGGAACAGCGCATCGGCCGTCCCCTGGTACCACTCCTTCTTGTAGGTACGTTGCTGCGCGGGCAGGATCTCGACGAATTCCCCGATCTCGGCACGCATGAAACCCCAGGCGCGCTGCAAATGCCGGATCAGCGAGTGCGACTTGTATTGCGTGAGCACGCCGATGCGGAGAATCCCGGAGTTGACGCAGTTGGACAGCGGAAAGTCGATGATGCGGTATTTGCCGCCGATCGGGACGGCCGGCTTGGCGCGCCAGGCGGTCAGGTCCTTCAGCCGCGAACCTTCCCCGCCCGCCAGCACGAGCGCCAGCGTCTTGCGGGTGAGATCGGTCACCATTTTCGGTTCGGTGTAATAGCGGTAAAGGCGTTCCTGTTCGGCCTTGGAAAGAGTCATGAACTGCTCCTCGTCTGTCTCGTTATTGATTGAAGGACGGAACGGGATGCTGCCCACGGGACATGGCCTGCCCCACTGCAAGCGCCCCCGCCACGCCCAGCCTGCTGCTGATAACCAGGAAAATCGGTGTGCGCTCGACCACGCTACGCATGCGGCCCTTTGCAACGGCGGCTTCCATGAAGCGGGCGGACTGCATCCGTATGCGCATATGCGCACTCACCCCGCCCGCAATATACAGGCCGCCATGCGGCCGATACAGCAGCGCCACGTTGCCCACCCACGCACCGTACAGGTCGACAAAAAGATCCAGTGCGGCTTCGGCGGCGGCATCGCCCGATTCAGCACGCGCAGCAAGCTCGGCACCGTCCACCGCGCTATTGGGCAACGGCCGTTCATGCTCAATGCAGCAAAAGCGGTATAGATCGTTCATGGCCGAACCCGAGGCCACGCGTTCCCAGGACACATGACCGTATTCTCCACGCAAACGTTCCAGCAGGCGCGCCTGGACCGGGCTGGCCGGCGCAAAATCGATATGCCCGCCCTCGGTGGCAAACGTCCGGTAGTGCCCGTGGTCGTCCGCCAGCATGAAGGCGAGCCCGAGCCCCGTCCCTGCGCCCGTGATGACGCGCACGCCGCCGGGCTCGGCCGGTTGGGGATTGAGCGCGACCAGATCGGCCGTCGACAAGGCGGCCACCCCGGCGGCGGCGGCTTGAAAATCATTGATGAAATGGACCTCTGCGATGCCCAGCACGGTCTGCAGCGAGCCCGCATCGACCGTCCAGTCGAGATTGGTCAGGCACACCCGCTGCGCATGCAGCGGGCCCGGCAGCGCCAGGACCAGCCTGTCCGGCCGGGGCGCATCCTGCGCATCGGCGATGAACTGCCGCAGCAAGGCTTCCGCAGATGCAAAATCGGCACTGGCATACACCCGTTCGAAGCGCAGACGCATCGCAGCGTCCGCCTCCCCTGTCGTCCAGGCCAGCCAGCTTTTGGTTCCGCCAATATCGCCTGCAATCAACTCCATCTTCAAACTATAGGCCAGTGCGTGGGTGACTCATGCGGCGATAGTAATTGATCAGCGCGTTGGTCGAGGCGTCATGCCCTGCCACCGGTGCGTCGGCATGCAACTCGGGCAGGATGCGGCTGGCCAGCTGCTTGCCGAGTTCCACGCCCCACTGGTCGTAGGAATTGAGGTTCCAGATCACGCCCTCCACGAAGATCTTGTGCTCGTACAGTGCGATCAGCATGCCGAGCGCATGCGGCGTCAGCTTCTGCAGCAGGATCGCGTTGCTGGGGTGGTTGCCGTCGAACACCTTGTGCGACACGAACTGGCCGGTCTGCGCCGTACCCATTTCACGCTGCGTCTCCTCGCGCGTGCGGCCACGCATCAACGCCTCGGTCTGCGCGAGGAAGTTGGCGATCAGGATGTCGTGGTGTTCCTGCAATTCGGTGTGCGATTCGATCGACACGATGAAATCGGCCGGGATGATCTTGGTACCCTGATGCAGCAGCTGGTAGAACGCATGCTGGCCGTTGATGCCGGTGGCGCCCCAGACGATCGCGCCGGTGGGATAGTCGACGATGTTGCCGTCGCGGTCGACCGATTTCCCGTTGCTTTCCATGTCGGCCTGCTCCAGGTAGGCCGGCAGGCTGCGCAGGTAATGGTCATACGGCAGGATCGCGTGCGACTCGGCGCCGAAGAAGTTGTTGTACCAGATGCCCAGCAGCGCCAGGATGACCGGCATGTTGGCAGCCAGCGGCGCATGGCGGAAATGCTCGTCCATGGCGTGGGCGCCTTCCAGCAGCTCGACGAAACGCTCTGCGCCCACCGCCAGCACGATCGACAGCCCGATGGCCGACCACAGCGAATAGCGCCCGCCCACCCAGTCCCAGAATTCGAACATGTTGGCGGGGTCGATGCCGAATGCGGCGACTGCGTCGCGATTGGTCGAGACCGCCACGAAATGCCTTGCAATGTGCTTCTCCGCCTGCGACTGCGCCAGGAACCAGGCGCGCGCATAGTGCGCGTTGGTCATCGTCTCCTGCGTGGTGAAGGTCTTGGACGACACGATGAACAGCGTCGTTTCCGGATTCAACGCCTCCAGTGCCTCCTTCACATGCGCGCCATCGATGTTGGAAATGAAATGCACCTTCAGGCGCGGATGGCGGTACGGTTTCAGCGCCTGGTAGACCATCTGCGGGCCGAGATCGGAGCCGCCGATGCCGATGTTGACGACATCGGTGATGCGCTCGCCGGTGTAGCCGCGCCACTCGCCGCTCCGCACCCGCTCGGCGAACGCGCCCATGCGCTCGATCACCGCGTTCACCTTGGGCATGACGTCCTCGCCGTCGACCCGCACCGGATGGTTGCTGCGATTGCGCAGGGCCACATGCAGCACGGCGCGGTTCTCGGTGTTGTTGATCTTGTCGCCGCTGAACATGCGTTCGCGCCAGCCGGCCACGTCCGCCTCCTCGGCCAGCCGCACCAGCAGGCTCATGGTCTCGTCGGTGATGCGGTTCTTCGAATAATCCAGCAATAGTTCGCCGACCTGCAGCGAGAACCGTTCGAAGCGCGCCGGATCGGTTGCGAACATGTCGCGCATATGGACCGCTGCGATTGCGGCCTGGTGCGCTTTCAACTGAAGACAGACCGGGCGATGCAACGGGCCCGCCACCTCATTCCTTTTCTCTTGCACAAATACGGATGATGTCATGCAGTGTTTCTCCTACCGGAATGTGCCACGCCATTTGGCGATGACATTCGATGCCGCCCGATCGTCATCAAGCAACGGCTATGCCACTGACGACAAGAAAAACGTCATCACTTGATTAACCATAGGAAAAATTGGTGATGGGCACATGACAGGCCAAAACGCCGCCCCAAAAATGCGCCCCGAATCCTCGATACCGCCATAAGATAGGGACGAGCATGCACCCAAAAGGTGCCCATGAAGCGATCTATCTACATGCGCACAGATTGGTACGCTCCTTGCTGCACCCTGGATAAGTACGATGCTGGCAGTCCGGCCTCCCAACAAAATCCGACAACTCATTGTTTTTACTGGGCCTCGATTTTGGACCGCACGGCCAGCCTGTTCATCGTTCGGCAGTAGCTGGCGAAAACTCGGAGAGGTGGGATATGCATGTTTTGATCACGGGCGGCGCAGGATTCATCGGATCGCATCTGGCGGAGCACCATTTGGCGCGGGGCGACCAGGTCTATGTCGTGGACAATTTGAGCACCGGCTCGCTTGCGAACATCGACCCTTTCCGCGGCAACTCCGCCTTCCGCTTTGCCGAGGCCGACATCCTGCACTGGAACAGCCTCGACAAGGCTGTCGCCTGGGCCGACCGCATCTACCACATGGCCGCGGTCGTCGGCGTGAAAAAGGTACTGGAAGATCCGGTGGCCGTGATGGCGACCAACATGACCGGCACCGAACGGATCCTGCGCGCCATTCAGCACGGCGGCTGGAACCCGCAGGTCATCATCGCCTCGACCTCGGAGGTGTACGGCTTCAACACCAGCAGCAGTTTCTCCGAGATCGACTACATCGTGCTGCCCTCCGCCGGCCGCCTGCGCTGGGCCTACGCCGTGACCAAGCTGGCGGACGAGTTCCTCGCCTTCTCCTACGCCCGCAAATACGGGCTGAACATCGTGGTCGCCCGGCTGTTCAATACCATCGGTCCCAACCAGGTCGGGCATTACGGCATGGTGGTGCCCTGTTTCGTCAGGCAGGCGGTCAACAACGAGCCGCTCACCGTCTACGGCGAAGGCAACCAGACACGCTCGTTCTGCGACGTACGCGACACCGTGGTGGCGCTGGATCGCCTTGCCGGCTGCCCGGCGGCCTGGGGCGAAGTGGTGAACGTCGGCAACGACCAGGAGATCTCCATCCACGATCTGGCCTCGCTGATCGTGCAACGCGCGCACAGCAGCTCGCCGCTGCACTACATTTCCTACAAGGATGCCTACGGCGAGGAATTCGAGGACGTCACGCACCGGCGCCCGGTGCTCAACAAACTGCGGGCCCTCACCGGATTCGAACCGGAATGGAAGCTGAACGACACACTTGACGACCTGATCGCGCGCGAATCCGCGAAGATCCGGCGCGTCGCCTAGAATAGACGCCCATGGCCACGACACCTTATTTCATCCTCAGCCCGAACACAGTGCTGAGCCTCATCGGCCTGGCCCACGGACCGGACAAGACCCTGCCCAATCCGGCCGAGGATTGGCGCGAGGCCACGGTCGATGTCGTGATCCCCGCCTTCAACGAGGAAAGCAACATCCCCCTGTGCCTGGCCGCGCTGGCGCGCCAGACCCGCAAGCCCACGCGCATCATCCTGATCGACGATGGCAGCCGTGATCGCACGGTCGAATATGCCCAGACCTTCTGTACCCTCAACGGCATGGACCTGATCACGATCCGGCGCGCGCATTCGATCGGCAAGACGCCGACCCTGAAGCGCCAGTCGCGCGAATTCGATTCCGACGTCGAGTTCATTCTCGACGGCGACACCGTGCTGGAATCGGACAATTACATCGACCGCGTGGTCGAGGAGCTCTACAAGGGCGCCGGCATCGCCAGCGCCTGCGGCACCGTGTTGCCGTTGCGCGACCGCGACCGCCACGCCATGCTGAAGACCGAGGCGCTGCAAACCTTTCTCAAATCCCATCCCGAAGCCTCCATCTATCCCAAGGTAGGCTGGTTCCACCACCTGCAGCGCGGCATCACCAACATGTACCGCGACGTGCTGTATTACTTCCTGCAGAAATTCGTGTACCTGGGGCAGGTGACCTTCTTCGGCAGCATTCTCAATCCGGTGGGATGCGCCGTGGCCTACCGCCGCAGCGTACTGAAAACCATCGTGTTCGACCGCTACGAGCCGATCCTGGGCGACGACCTCACCAATTCGGAAGACATCTTCATCGGCTTCGCCATGAACGACAACGGCTACCGCAACATCCAGGTGACCGACGTCTACGCCCGCTCGCAGGAGCCTGAAGTCGGCCGGGTGCCGGGACAGATCTATCTGTGGTCCTCGTCCTTCCTGCAGAGCTGCTACTATTTCGACGACCTGATGCGCAGCCCGTTCAAGGCCTTCAAGCGCTACCGCCGCAAGAAGAAGGAAGCCGCCAAAGTGACAGAAAACCACGCAGACAAACGCGTGTATTTCGAACAGTATCGCCAGCCCTTTGGCGCCGACTACACGCGCAAATACGGCCGCCCGATCGGCTGGGTGCTGTTCATGTCGGCGTTCGAGAAAGTGGCCTTTCCGACCGCGCTGCTGATCATGATCCTGCTGCAGTTGTGGGAACCGCTGGCGATCACGCTCATTGCGGAAACCGCCGTTGGCACCAGCATCCTGGTCACGGTGGCCAAGGGACATCGGCTGGAATATTTCTTCAAGAGCCTGCTGGTGATGCCGTTGCGTTATGCCGTGTTACTGTTCGATCTCATCACGATCGGCCGCTTCGCCGCCGATCTGTGGATCTTCCGTAACCGGCGGTGGCGCAAATGAAATTGCTTCCGATCCTCGCTCTGGCCTGTCTCGCGGCGGCATCGCTGCCGGCGGCTGCGCAGCCTGTCCCCGACACCGGCCTGCGTGCCGAGATGCAGGGCCAGTGGGCCGACGCAGTGGGCATCTATCAGCGCGCGCTGGCAGCCAACCCGGCGCAGGCGAATTTGTGGGAACGCATCGCCGACATTCGCGCCACCCAGCTCAAAGATCCCGCCGGGGCCGCCGAAGCCCTGCGTGAGGCAACGCAATACGCGCCCATGGATGCCCGCCTGCACTACAAGCTTTCGCAGGCCTATGCCATCATCCAGAAAGGTCCGAGTGCGCTGGCCGCCATCGCGCAAGCCGTCGAACTCGACCCGGGCAATCCGACCTACTTGCGCGCGCGCGGCGAAATCGCCCTGTGGACCGGCTATTACGCCGTGGCGACCGACAGCTTCGAACGCATCCTTGCCGCGACGCCCCAGGATGCCGATGCCCTGCTCGGTCTCGCCCGGGCCAGCGCGCGCAGCGGCAAGAAGGACGCCGCCGTGCCGCGCTACCGCACCTACCTGGCGCAGCGCCCGCAGGACAAGGACGTGATGCTGGAGTACATGGAACTGGAAGCCGAGCGCGGCGACACCCAGGCTGTCCAAGAATACGACGCGTTGTACCGCCAGCGCTTCGGCACGAGCAAGGAATACTGGCTGCGCATGGCCGATCTCTATGCGTTGGGCAACCATCCCGCGGCCGCGTCGGCCGCACTCAAGGAAGCGAGCCGCCTCGCCCCGCAGGATCATGCCCTGTTCTACCGCCTGGCGCAGAGCTACTCCACCGACAAGGAAGCCGGCGACGCAGCGGACGCCATCGAGCACGCGGTGGCGCTCGACCCGACAAACCTTGAGTACCTGCGCAGCCGCGCCGACATCGCCGCCTGGCGCAGCGACTACGCCACGGCGCTGGACAGCTACCGGCGCATCCTCGCGATCGCGCCGGACGACCCCGGGGCACGCCTGGGGATTGCCCGTGTGTATTACTGGCGCAGCCAGCTGGACGATTCGGCACGCGCCTATCGCGACTACCTGGCCAGGCAGCCCGGCGTGGCAGCCGCATCGATGGAATACATCGTCGTCGTCACCGAGCTGGGCGACTACGCGCGTGCGATGGAGCTGCTGGAAGCCTACAAGACACGCTTCGGCGACAACCTTGCCTACCGCAAACAGAAGGCACGCGTACTGGCCTGGGCGGAACGGCCGACGCCCGCCCTCGGCCTCATCGCCGCACTCGAACCGGAACTGCGCGACGACTACGAACTGGGCTACACCCGCACGATCGCCCTGCATTACGCCCATCGCTCGCGCGAAGCGCTGGCGAGCCTTGCCGACGTCGCGCGTCTGCGCCTGGACAGCAAGGAAACCGCCGACCTGACCCGCTTCATCTACACGCCGCAGCGGTCCAACGCCACGCTCAATCTGGGCTACGAGTCGGCCTCCGACAACATCACGCTCCGCCATGCCGGACTGGCGGGCGAATACGTGATCAACCCCGAAACCCGCCTGTTCGGCGGAGCCGACCGCCAATCGATCAATACGAAAGCCGGCAGCCCCTACGCCAGGCCGGACGGCGGCACCACCGTCGGCTACAACCGCGCCTGGCTGGGCGTCCAGCACCGCATTTCGCCCAGGCTGTCGCTCGACGCGCAGATCGGCGGCGGCACTGCCACGGGCGACAGCCGCTTCCTCTACGAACTCGGCGCCGACCTGCAACCGAGGGACGAGCTTGCCCTGCGGCTGTCGCGCCGCCAGGACTTGTTTGCCGTGTCGCCGCGCGCCGCGGCGCTCGGCATCGAACGCCGTGCCAACACCCTCGACGCGACCTGGACCCCCGATCTGCGCTACACCGTCGCCAGTCGCCTCGCCTACGACACCTTCTCCGACGGCAACGATCGCTGGGAGGCCGAGCTTGCGCCGCGCCGCGCCATCCTGCGCACACAGCGCCTGAACCTGGACCTCGGCGTGAGTGGCCGCTGGTTCGGCTTCGACCAGGACCCGGGCAACGGCTACTACGCCCCCTCCCTCTATCAACGCTACGCACTGACCGCCTTCACCTACTGGAAGATCAGCGACGACGACGGCGTGAGCGTGGCCTTCAGCTACGGCCCTTACAAGGACAACACCCAATCCGGCTTTCGCAGCGGCGGCGACATCGTGGCGGAAGGCTTCTTCGGCCTGTACCGGGACTGGTTCCTCGACGTGAAGGCCGGCTTTTCCAGCTATGGCGGCGGCCCCACGGCGGGTTACCGCTCGCGCACGTTCGAACTCGGCCTGACACGCCGTTTCTAAGTCCCGTCCGGCAAGGCGACCCTCTCCGGCATGCGTCGTTCCTGGGCAACATGACACGCTGGCTGTTTTTCCTTCTCTGCCTGTTCCCCTTCGCCGCATCGGCCGCGCCGCCGCCGGAACGCACGGTGGCGGTCACCTTCGACGACTTGCCCTTTGCCTCGGTTCCGACCGAGGACGACGGCTATCTCGAGGACATGACCGCCCGCCTGCTGCACAGCCTGCAGGCCGAGCACGTACCCGCCGTCGGGTTTGTCAACGAGGCGAAACTGACCCGCGATGGCGTTCCCGATGCGGTGCGGATCGGCCTGCTGCGCGCATGGCTCCGGGCCGGCTTCGAACTCGGCAACCACACTTTTTCGCACCTCTCGCTCAACCAAGTACCGCTCGACGTGTTCGAGGCCGATCTGCTGCAGGGCGAAACCGCGACCCGGCCCCTCATACAGCGTGAAGGCAAAACCCTGCGCTGGTTCCGCCATCCATTCCTGCACCAGGGGACGACCCCCGAAGTACGCGCGGCCTTCCGGGATTTCCTGACGGCGCACGGCTATGTCGTGGCCCCCGTGACCGTGAACAGCCCGGAATGGGTGTTCGCCGCCGCGTATGCCCGGGCGCAGGCGCAAGGCGACGAGGACGCGGCACACCGCATCGGCGCCGCCTACGTGCCCTATATGCAGACGGTGTTTGCGCAGACCGAGCAACTGGCGCTCGACCTGTTCGGCCGCCCCATCGCCCACGTGCTGGTGCTGCACGCCAACGCGCTCAATGCGGATCATTTCGACGCGCTCGCCTCCATGCTCAGGCAACGCGGCTACCGTTTCGTCACGCTGGACGACGCGCTCCGGGATCCCGCCTACGCCTCGCCCCTGGGGGCCAGCGGCGCGGAAGGCGAATCCTGGCTCGAGGGCTGGGCCCGCCAGGCCGGCCTGCGGCCGCCGCTGCCACCACCCGTCCCAGGGTTTGTCACCCAGTGGGCCGGGGCCGCCGCGTTGCGCGGCTACTGACATGTCCTGGCGCATCCCCCTCATGGCGATCGCGTCCGCCGTCGCGTGCACCACGGCCACCTTCGCCCTTGCCGGCGGCGTACGCAGCCTGGCGCACACGGCCGGGATCCGCTTCGGCACCGCCGTGAACGTCGAGGCCCTGGGCACGGACGCTGCCTATTCCAAGCTGCTGGCGCGCGAGTTCGATCTCGTCACGCCGGAGAACGCGATGAAATTCTCCGTCATCCAGCCCGAACGCGGACGCTACGACTTCACGCAGGCGGATGCCCTCGTCGCATTCGCCGAAGCGCACGCCATGCAGGTGAACGGCCACGTACTGGTGTGGGATCAGCAACTGCCGGACTGGCTGACGCAGGGCCATTTCAGTTCCGACGAACTGAAAGCCATCCTGCGCGAGCACATTCAGACCGTCGTCGCCCGCTATCGTGGACGCGTGGCCTCATGGGACGTGGCGGCCGAAGCGGTCGGCGAAGACGGCAAGCCGCGCGAGACCTTCTGGTCGCGCGGCATCGGCGCGGACTATCTGGCCCTGGCGTTCCGCTGGGCACACGAGGCCGACCCGCAGGCCCGCCTGCGCTACAACGACTACGGCGGCGAGGGCGCAGGCGCCAAGTCGGACGGCATCTACACGCTGGTGGCCGACCTGCGCACGCACCGCATCCCGATCGACGCCGTGGGCCTGCAGATGCACGTCGATCTCAACGACGCGCCGCGTCCCGAGGACGTGCGCATCAACATGAAGCGCTTGGCCGCGCTAGGATTGCAGACCGACATTACCGAAATGGACGTGATGCTGTCCCTGCCGGCAAGCCGCGCGGCTCTCAGGAAACAGGCTGTGCTGTATGGCGCCATGCTGCAAGCCTGCCTGGCAGTGCCGCAGTGCCGCAGCTTTTCCACCTGGGGCGCGACCGATCGTTACTCCTGGATACCGGAATTCTTTCCCGGCCAGGGCGCGGCCCTGCTGTTCGATGCGAACGAGCGTGCGAAACCCGCGTATTTCAGCATCCGACGGATGCTGCGCAGCGCGGCAGCGGGTAGACGCTGAATAAAACTCAGGGTTGCGTGCAACCGGGACGCGCCCAACGCGTCCTGACGCGGTTTCCGATATGTCGGTGCAGAATGCCCCCATGACGGCTGCAGGTGGGGTGTCGGTTCGCCATAGCGGCTCCCAGTAACCGGAACTGCTAACATACATGAAATGAAGATATCCGCCCTCTGCTCACTGCCGGTCCTCCTGGTTGCTGCCGTAACGGCGCTGGCGGGCACCGTGCAAACCACCAACCCGAGCAACGGCTTGCCCAACTGGCAGTCCGAGGATACGCGGTTCGGCCTTCAGCTTTTGCAGCTCATGCCGGACAACGTGCGTGCCGTGTATTCCAACAAGGGCTTCCCGCCTGCGCTGGTGGAGGAAATGGCGGGCTACTGCATGTTCGGCTCCGTCATCCGCAACCTGGCCGACGAACCCATCAGCTACGACGTGGCCGACTGGCGCGCGATCACCGCCGATGGCGTTCGGCACCCGCTGCGGACGAAGACCGAGTGGCTGAAGATATGGCAGGGCCAGGGCGTGGATTTCGGCTGGTCCATCCTGCCCGCGGCCCAGACGCTCGAAGTCGGTGATTGGGGCCAGGGCTTCACCACGGTCAAGCTGCCCCATGGCACGCGTTTCGATCTCGATTATTCCTGGAGGCAACATGGCAAGACATTCCACGCCATTCTCGAAGGGCTCCAGTGCGCCCCCGAACAACTCCCTGTCCCACCCCGCAAGCCCTGAACGGCGTAATGCCCTGATCAGCCTGGGCGGGCTCGGCCTTGGCCTGCTGGCTGCGGGCACGGCGCGTGCCGACCTGCCGGAGCCGCCGCTCACCCACATGATGGCCCCGGTCAAACCGCCCAGACCGGCACCGGATTTCAGCCTGCCGGACATGGATGGCAAGGTCCACACGCGCTCCGACTATTCCGGCAAGGTGGTGCTGCTCAACTTCTGGGCGACCTGGTGCCCGCCCTGCAGGCGTGAATTGCCTTCCATGGAAAGGCTGCATCTGGATCTGAAGGGCAAGCCATTTCAAGTTCTGGCCTGCGACCAGCAGGAAGATGGCGATACCGTGTTCGCTTTCACCGGCCAGCTGGACCCGGCGCCTACCTTTCCCGTGCTCCTGGACAGCAAGAGCGCCGTATCCAAGGCATACGGCGTCCCCGGCCTACCCACCACCTTCCTCATCGACAAGACCGGGCAGATCGCCTATCGGGCCGTAGGCGGGCGGGAATTTGACCACCCGGCGATCCGTGCGCTGATAGACGAGTTGATGGCCGCGTAGCGCGGAGGATAAGCCGTAGGGCATATGGGTCACCTCATGCGGCGTTACTGATTCCCAAACGACCGCTCAGAGGATACGGATGCACTTGCCCGGGCCTAAGCCCGTTTCGGCCGACGAGCAAGCGTTTAGCGTACGCAGCATGAAGGTCGGGGCATAGGCCGAAACGGAAGCACCCATTTTTGGCTGGGAGCGTCTGCAGAACCGGCGTGGTTCATCAACAGTCCGGAACCATATAACATCCGGTTGCGTCTCCTGTTAATCAGCACCCGTTGGAAAGAGGCACGTCCATGCCGCCCAGAACTTCGTCACTCATCCGTTACACCACGCTGGCGGGCCTAGCCTTGCTCGCGGGTTGCCAGTCGCTCAGCCGACCGGAAGCGAATGCAGTGCCGGCTTTGGCAACCCAAGCGGCGCCGGCTTTGCCGACTCCGGTCGCGATGCACGAATTCACCCTCAACCCCATGGACGATGTGGTCGGCAGCGTGCAGGTCGTCAGGGCGCGCGATGAGGACACGCTGTCGGATATCGCGCGCCGTTTCAATGTCGGGTACGAGGAACTTGTCAGCGCCAATCCCGGCGTTGATCCGTGGGTGCCCGGGGCGGGCACCGAAGTCGTCATCCCCACCGAGTTTGTGCTGCCGGACGCGAAGCGACAGGGCATCGTGATCAATCTGGCGGCGATGCGCCTATTCTATTTTCCGAAAATGAAACCCGGCGAGCCGCAGAAGGTGATCACGCACCCCATCGGCATTGGCCGCATCGGCTGGAGAACGCCGGAAGGCAGCACCAAGATTGTTTCCAAGACAGCGGCTCCGACCTGGACGCCGACGCCGGCGATCCGCAAGGAGCATGCGGCCGATGGCGATCCGCTGCCCAAAGTGGTGCCGCCGGGCCCTGACAATCCGATGGGCACGAATGCGCTCAGGCTGGGCTGGCCGGAGTACGCGATTCACGGCACTGACAAGCCGCCGAGCATCGGCCTGCGCGGCACGCATGGCTGCCTGCGGCTGTACCCGGAGGATATCGTCGGCATTTACGACGCTGTGCCGGCGGGCACGCCGGTCACCGTCGTCAATCAACCGTTTCTGGTTGGCTGGCGGGGTGACACGCTGGTGATGCAGACCTACCCGGTGCTTGAAGACGACAAACGCAAACACCACCCAGACCAACTGATCAAACTCGTGCGCAAGCAATCGACGCAGGACGGACGCGACGCGCGCGCGAACGTTGTCGTCAATGAGGCGCTGGTAGCGGAAATCACGAAAAAACCACGGGCCGTTGCCGTGCCCATTTCAACCGCCAATCTCACACTGGTGCAGTATCTGGCTGCAGCGCCACGGGTCGAAAACACATTGCCATTGAACGCGACCTGGGATGGCGATACGAGCCGGCAAGCCCCAACCGCCGATGTGATGAAGCAAGCCGAGGCACCCCGATATCAGAGCCAGTCCCCGGGTGCGCGCGAAGGTAAGGTGCGCTAGATTTTCAGATGCAATGTTCTCCCGGGTTCGCCCCTGAGAGGCGGTTCAACAGACAGGAAAACTGTAGTAGCCCTGGAGCGGGAAACAATCACAAAACCCGCGTAATTACTGGTGCCGCGGGGGGAAAAGAGGAACCGAACCCACACCCGCTAGACCCGCACAAACCCTAGGTGTTCAGGGTGGTCTGTTGAGGGAAGCACCACAAGGTGCCACCGACACGGCGGCAAGCGCCTGCCTGCCCCCACCAGTTTGACATAGAGGCCTTGGCCGCCGTCAGCGAAGATGGCCCCTAATCCAGGCTATGTTTTTACGTCGAATGCTGCCCGAGCTGCATCCGAAGAATAGGCAGTGGCGGCGTATCCTTTCGTGTCTGGCGGGCATTCTTTAAGAATTGCTAGTACTCTGTCTGACGTAAAGTTCAGGTTATCAAACAGCGCATACTTTTCAATTAAGGGTTTGAATTTCTCCCCCCGATTCGTTTGACCGTTGTAAAAAAGATAGACCATCTCTATCCAAGATAGCTGACTCCGCACGATGCTTATATAGAGCCACTTCTGTTCAGGGCCCAGGCGTTCCTGCGGCTGCAAGTCAATCCAACGCAACAGCCGATAGAGGACGCGAAATAGACTATCGAGTTGGTTTTCCTCCTTCTCATACAAAAGCTCCCACTCACGTAGCGCGCCTCTTGATATAACCGGATAGCCGTCGTCCGTCATTAGAAAACAGAGCCAATGTCTATGCTCGCGCAGGCCTGCGCAAGAGGGTACCGGTCCGATTTGGCACCCATAGCCAATAACGCGTCAACACCCTTCGCTGATAACTTGGGGTGCCAAAAGTTTTTCAGTGCATTGCGACCGCTCAGCCCCTTCTCGTCTTTTACATCGCCAAGTATCTCCCTGTAGGTAGACAGCCAAGCGAAAAATGTCTGTTCGAAGCTTTGCTGTTCAATGGCTTTATTCTGGGCCCTTAATGCCTCAGCAGATTTCGCCAGCTCATCACGCGATAACTCCAACTCCTCACGAGACACCTTCAACTCCCTGTTTTGAAGTAAGAGAGTCAAGACCAAAGCCACAATAGTGAGAAAACCGAAGACCGGGTTCAGAAGGCCGCCGAAAAAATCCCCAACTTGGCCCCACTTTGTAGTATCGGCTGTGACAATCTCACCCCCCACATGGGCACGAAAGATAAAAGTAGCGACTACGGCAATTACAGCTGCCACAACCACGATTGCCAGCAATACCCAGCCAAGGTTTCGCGATAACCAAAAATCATCGGACCGCTTTTCGGCTTTCTCTGTTTGCACGTGCTCCCTTTCCCCCATCAAGTGATAATTGTGCAGCTTGCTGCCCCCCCAAAATCTACAGCAAAAATTCGTCAGACCTTGTCCTACGTAGCGGCACGCAGCGGTCTCCTGACAAAAATCCTGCGGCTGGCCACTACACCTCTTCCTCCAAACAACTCTCCAAGAAGGCAGAACGAGCCACGGATGGAATACCGAAGCAGTCCACCCTACGCATGCAATACACTTCCTTCTCATGTCGAAGGAGGAGCGTGTACGGACTGGCGTCTCCTCCCCCCGACAAGACTGCCATTGATTCCTTGAGAAGCACTTGTGAGGCTTGAAGATGCTCAGCAAACGCGGCTTTGTAACAAGCCTCTGCCGCAAGCTGCGCTTCTGTTTTTGGCCGGCTTGGGGTGGCAGCCTCTTGTTTCTGTTTAGAGCATCCCGCCCCGAAAAGGCCAAGCGCCAGCAGCACCACCGCCAATAAGATTTTCATCTTTCCCCCTTGTCGTTTTGTGCACTGTTTCAGATTGAAGCCACCCTGCGCTGCCAGCAGTAGGTGTCGCCGCGCGGGAAGACGTACTTAATTTTTATCAGCAGATGCGTGCCAACTAGAAGGCGCATAGCGAGTACCACGAAAGTACCACACCGCACGCCGAATAAAACGCGCAACACGTTGATTGTTCTATGCATTCACGGGTTTCTTGGTGGGGAGGGGGACTCGCATAAAACGCCGTGAGCCGCGTATTTACTTGGCTCCATGGCCTGTGCCTTTGGTCGATACCCGCAGATATACCCACAGAGATGGGGCGTGTCTGCTTTACAACACCATCGGCCACCCAGACCCCACCGACTAGAACGCGAACGCATTGGGCACAAGGCGAAAAAAATCCCGGCACGTGGCCGGGATAGGCTGGGGGGGTATTCCCCCAGGAGATGCGCCTTTGGTATTCAGTAAAAGAATTCGATTCCCGCGATCATGGCCACCAGCTCGGGGGCCGTCATGTCCACGCATTCAAGCGCATCGTGCGGCAGCCCATCCAACACGCTGCGATCTTCCTCGCTGACCTCGCCCGCCTCGATCCGGTCAACCAAGGCGCGGACCTTGTCCATGTGCCATTGATGCGTCGATGAGTAAACCACTCGCCTCGCAAACCCGGTCGTGATGTATTCCGATTCATCGTCGGGCAGCGCCTCGCGCAAGGCAGCCAGTAGCCGGCCCATCGCGGCCTCTTGGGGATCCTCGCGGCAGCGCCCAGCCAATGCCGATTCCAGTGCTGCCAAGCGGTGTTCAAGTTTTTTCATGGGTGAGTCCCTTCGCAATTTTCTCAAGTGCCTCCAGGCGGCGTTCGTGTTCGCTCAACTCGATCAGGCTGGCGATCTGCGCCAAGTTGTAGGAATACTTCGTCGAGTCAGACACGGAAATATTGCCGTTGCGCGCGTCACGGTAGACCCGCTCGGCTTCAGCTCTAACGTCGTCAATGGTGCGAAGCCGGATATGGCGTGGGCGCTTTTTCGCAGGGGGGGTAGGCACGAGCTTCCCTGTAGCGCCATCAATCGTTACAGGCAGCCGACCTGTCTCAAAATCGCCATCCTCAGGCGTGTTATCTGCCCCGTCCATGCCCTTACCGTCTCACTTCCCCGCGCAGCCGATACAGCTCAATCTCGCGCATGAGGATCTCGTACATCAGCCCGGTCACCAGGGGTTTTAACCAGCCTTCAATCTCGGCTTCAGATCCCGCAATGTCGTCGGGATTGAGGGTCACCCGCTTCGCCATGTCATATTTCAGGAACACTTCCTTGAGCCTGGCGACGCAGGCAGCGGTTTCGGCTTCTGTGTACCCTGTGGCCAGCAGGCCAGCGTAATACTCAGGCTCGAGATCCCGCCACTGGCGATGCTTGGAATCCGGCAGTTGGACAACGTTATCGGCGCTCATTATCTGAATCCGTTTCTGTGTGCGTTTTTGAGGGCTTCCACCAAGGCGGACTGGTTATCCATCATCGCCCGGCGTGCGTCCACACTATCCCATGCCTTGATGTTCTGGTGAATGTGGACCTCCATAGGCCCAGTGCCACCCGCCCCGCCTTCAGCCAGTCCGCGGATCACGTCGGCATGTTTGGCCGGGAGAACCATTTCGCGCTCGTGCAGCTGCGTCATCGGATTGACCCCAGCCGGGATGTCGTAGCCGCCGGCGGCGGAGCTGAACGCCATGACACCGCCAAAGGCCGCTGCCGCAGCAACCGGCGCGAGAAACGGGCCAACGTACGGTATGCCAACCACGGCCTTGTAGGCACCAGCTGCCGCTGCATAGGCATCAGCGACAATCTCTTTGGCGCGAATCGCCTTGCCCTGAGCGGCCTGCATAAGCATGGTGGCGATGTTTTTCGCCGCCATCTGCGCGAACATCTGCGCGATTGATGTGGTGATGCCTTGCCACATTGATTTCAGTCCTTGGGCCAGCGTCATCTGGCCCATCATCACCTTCTGCAGGCTATTGGCGATGCTGTTCTGGACGGCGTTTGTCGCCTGCAAGGCGTACTGGTTTCGCTCAAGCTCGGCCCCGTTCTTGATCTCCGTCATGACGGCCTGGTGTTGCCGTTCTGCCGCCTCGATCTCGGCCTTCACCTGCGCATATGTAACAGGGTCTTGCGTGGGATCGATCATGGCCAGGCGCTCGTTCATGGCCTGCAGGATGATCTCGTTCCGCCGCTGCTCGAACCCGATTTGCTGTTGCAGCAGCTCCTCATGGGTCATGACGCCCATTTCGACCGCATGGTGGGCGGCATCCTCATCGGCGTCGACCACTGCCAGCCGGGCGTCGACCGCATTGCGCATCCAGATCAGGTCGACCTGAATCTTCTGCTCTGTCGCGCGCTTGTAGGCGTCCGTTGCGGCCTTGGCGGCGCGCTCGGCATCTGCTGCCATTTCACCGTTCATGCGGTTGATGTCTTCCTGCTGCTCGCGGATCATCTCAGCCACGCCCTTGTCGCTGGTGATGTAAGAGCCGCTGCCCAGTGCATCGATAGGCCCGTCCGCCTTCTTGCTTTTGCCCTTGCTGCCAGATGCGCCCGGCGGTGCCTGAAAGTCATTGCCACCTTCAGCCGGCGCGTCCGAAGCCGTGAACTTCTGGCGGTACTTCCCGAGGAAAGAGTCGCCGGTACCGTTCCACAGGTCTTTCAGTTTCTGCGTCTCCTTGATTGCATCGGCCGCGCGTTCTTTGAATACATTCATGGCGCCCGCAAAGTCCCCGCGTAGGGCCATCGCTGCAGCAGCTGCAACCGCCCCGATGTCAGACCCCACGGAAACGAAGGCCTGCTTCACCATCCGCGCAAGGTCGATCACCCCCAGGAAGGTTTCCATCGCAACCCGGGCGACCTTCACCAGCTCAGGGCCAATAGACACGAGCGACGACTTGAAAGCCGTCATCACAGGAATGAGCGCCTGCCCGATGGTGATCTGCAATGCCTTCCCGGTCAGATGCGCATCGTCGCTGGCCTGGTCATAGTCCTTCCATGCCTGAACGTTGTCCTGGCCAACAACCATGCCGAGGTCGCGCATCTTCCTCTCGGTTTCCTCGGCAGCCTCACGGCTGGCCAGCAGGAGTTTCGAGCTGCCATTGACCGAGCGCCCGAAAACTTCCTGCGCTGCCGCGTTACGGTCGGTGCCTTCCTTGTAGGAATTAACCACCGCGATCGCGTCGAGCATGAGATCGTTCATGGGGCGCAGCTTGCCGTTGGCATCGCGCGTGGCGAGGCCCATGGCGTTGAGGCTGTCTTCGTTCTTCGTCAGATTCATCGTCAGCCCGCGGCTGGCGGCTGACAGCTCGCCTTGAGTCGCCCCGATGTCATCCAGCACCGAGATCCACACGCTGGCATCGGTTGCCGAAACGCCCATGGCACGGCCCAAGTCCATCGCGGCCTCGGTGTATTTGACGGTTTCATCGGCAGCGTTTTTGATGGCGACGAAAGAGAACGCCGCCGCTGCAACTGCCGCCACGCTGGCGAAGGCAGACCGGACAGTGGTCGACACCCCGGATATGCTGTCGCCAGCCGTCTTGAGGCTTCCATCCATCCGCTGCGCGCCGTCCTCGACTGACTTGGCGGCCTGGTCCATGCCGCGATCCAGGCTGTCGACGTTGGCTGTTACCTGTACTTCGATGTCACTCCCGTTGTTCATAGCAATCTCCAGGTGGATGAACTCTGTTTCACGGCGTGCGCGAATTCCTCGCGGATGCGCGGCTCCATTTCCTTCAGCGCAGTGCGCAGAAACGAGCGGGGCGGCAGGCTGTCGGCGTTCAATGCCGGCTTGTCGGCTTTGAGACCGGCCTTGAACCCCTCCCGCTGCTTCTTCAGATCGGTCTTGATCGACTGCCCGAACTCATGGAACTTCGCGTACTCGACATTGGTTCCAACGATGCCGCTGATCTCGCGCCCGCTGTCGGTGATGCGCTGCGTGATGGATCGGCGCAGGCGTCCCGTTCTCACGTTCAGCGCCTGACCGGTGCCAGGACCGGAAAGCTTGTCCCGCTTCACCTTCACCATCAGCTCGAGCACGAGGCTACTGAGCGATTTGCGGACCGACCCGTGCATCCGCTTTCCCGAGTCCCTGAGGTTCTTGGCGGTCTTTTTTGCGCCTTTGGCAGAGCCCCTAAACATCGCCGCCCCCTTTCTCGGCTTCGAGCGCCTTCCGTTTCAGACCGGCCACGTCCATCGCGCACGTCATGGCTTCCTGCATGTTTTCCAGGTCAACCAGGTTGGCGACTTCATCGCGCGTCATGTCGGGGTAGTTGCGCCCCAGCGCGGCGTGCAAAGTGTCGATGACGGTGCTGATGTTTTCCGGGTCGAACATGTCGTCGCTCATCCCGGTGAGCCGTTCCTGCAGCTGCTCCATCGCGCCCAGCGACAGCGGCGGGATAACCAGCGTGCAATCGCTGAACGGGAACGGGATGCCTTTCACTTTGATGGGGCCCGGTTTCTTCACTTTGGTGGATTCGGGTTTCATCGGCATCAGTACACTCCAGCGCGGCTTCCCGTGAGTCTGGTCAGCGCCGGAAGTTTGACGTTGTGGGCCGCCGGTACGCTCGCATTGGTCAAATCGCCTGCAGCAGCAAACCACCCGTTTTGCACCAGGTGGTTTATCCACCCGGCAGCCGTGCCAGACGGGAAGTCCGCTTCGAAGTAGCGATTCATGAAGATTTGCCCAGTCAATGGGCATGAGCCGGGTGCGCCGATCTTGTCGGCCTGAATATCACACCTGACCGTGGGCTGCACTCCAGTGTGTGGGTGCGGAAGGGATTCGCTGACAGGGGCCAATGCCGCAGGCATCGAGAAAGAGCCCGTCGACGGGTCGATCAGGTCTTTGAATTCCAGGCCGGCGATGTGACCAGTTACGCCAGGGCTCCCGGGGATTGCACCGTCGATAGGGGTGCCGTTGTCGCCTATGCCGACGACAAAGGCACGCGCTGGAACGCGTCCAGTCATGATGCGGTTGATGAGTTTGGGGGTTGCGCGATAGAGGGCCATTTCGTTCTCCTTTCAGTTCAGACTCGGGCCGCTGCTGCCAGATCGGCCTGCAGCGCTTGTTTATGGGCCCGCCGGGCTTCCGGATCGGGGTGGGGCAGGTTCTTGTAGTACACGGCCTTTTGCTCTTCCTCTTTCCAGCCGGCCACAATCCCCGCCTGCAGCCGGCGCTCTTCGAAAAGCTCACGGCTCGCGATGGCCTTGTCCTGCGCGGCCACCAACGCATCGGCCAGGCGGTTTGCCTCGGCGACCTCCTCATGCACCTGCGCGAGAAGATTTTCGTTCAGCTGCGCATTGAGCGCTGCCAGCATCTCCTGTTGCTTGGCGGCCGCCTCCCGCGCCAAGGTGTAGAACTTCTCGACCAGCAGCTCGCTCACGCGGATCTTGTGCCGAAGGTCGGGCGCGGCGTCTGCCAGAGCCTTGCGGGCCGCATCAAGCGCGGCCTGAGTAGCTTCCAGATCGCTGGCTTCGCCGAGCTGCTGCGCTGCGTCGGCGTCGGCGTGCGCCTGCTCGGCAGAGGTGACGTTGGATTCCAGCGCGGCCAGTGCGTCTTTGAGTCGGTCGCGCTCGCGTTCGGCCTCCAGACTTTTGGTGTGCGTCTCGCGCGCCTCCGTACTCGCTTGCCGGTAGTCGGCGATGGCTTGCTCCATGGGTGTCATGCGTTTCTCCTTTGGGTGGTGGGTTGAATTTCCGGCATCGCAGCTGCCGAAAGGCTGTCGTGTGCCCTGGCGTGCCGCCGGAGCGCCCACAGCAGGTTCAACAAGTCGAGTGGGTGCGTCATTCCGATGGCTTTCACTGCCGCGAGGGTGGCCGCCTCGGGACTCATGCCGGGGCGCCAGTAGCACCAGGGCGGGATGTCTTCGATGCGGCCGGGGAAGATGGCTTGGACGCGTTTAGTCATAGTCGAAGCCCCTGGAGTGACGGGCTGGCCGAGCGGCGTGCGCTGCCCTCGCCGTGGCGGCCGTGGCGTTTGCCTGGTGCAGTTCGTACGGATCGGCGTCACTGAATCGCGAGAACTCGCCTTCGAAGCGCAGCATCACGGTGCCGAGCGGCCCCATGCGCTGTTTGCGGATCAGTACCTCGCGAATCCATTAAGCGGGCTGTCGGCGTCGTAGTAGTCGGGCCGGTGCACCATCAGCACCACGTCGGCATCTTGCTCGATCGCGCCCGACTCCCGCAGATCGGAGAGCACCGGGCGCTTGTCCGTGCGGTTTTCTAGGCCGCGATTCAGCTGCGACAGCAGGATCACCGGGACGCCCAGCTCGCGCGCCATCAACTTGAGCGCCCGCGTCAGGCCGCCGAGCTGTTCGCTTCGGGTGTTGCCATCGCCGGCCATCAGCTGCAGGTAGTCGATCACCACCAAGTCGAGCCGGCCATAGCGGTGTTTGACCTTGCGCGCCTTGGCACGCATCCGCGCCGGCGTGTTCACGGGTGCGTCATCGATCACCAGGTGTTTGCCATGCAGCCGATACAGCGCCACCGCCAGGCGATCGAAGTCTTCCTGCTGCATGTCGCCATTGCGCACCGCCGTTGTCGAGATCCCACCGAAGCGGGAGACAGACCGCTCGACCAGCTGGCCGGCGTTCATTTCCATGGAGAACACCAGCGCCACGCCGCCATCGAGCGCGACGTTCTCGCCGATGTTTGTCGAAAACGCGGTTTTCCCCATCGACGGCCGCCCCGCCACGATGATCAGATCACCCGGCTGCAGGCCGCAGGTCAGTCGGTCGAGATCGGCGTAGCCCGAGGCGATGCCGGAAAACTCGCCGGCCTTGTGGAAGCGTTCATCGATCCCGCGCAGCACCGCCGGCAGCAGATCGTCGACCGCCTGCGGCTCGCTGCCGGCGCCGCGCCCCTCGCCCAGCGCCATGATCAGCGCCTGGGCTTCGTCGATCAGCTGCTGGGCGCTCTTGCCGGCCGGCGCATATGCGCTGCCGGTGATGCTGGTGCCCACCCCGACCAAGCGTCGCTTCACCGAGTTATCGATCACGGTTGCGGCGTAACGCGCGATATTGGCCGCTGAGGGTGTTTCGGTCGCCAAGGCGACCACGTACTCCAATCCGATCCTTTCAGCTTCGCCACGGGCCTCTATCGCGGTCGCAAGGGTGATCACATCCACTGGTTCGCCACGCCCGAACATCTGGCGCATGGTCTGGAACAGGATGCGATGGTCGGCGAGGTAGAAATCCGCCTCAGTCAGCATGTCGGCGATGCGATCCCAGGCGCCGTTGTCGATCAGCAGGCCACCCAGCACACCCTGCTCAGATTCGACGGAATGCGGGGGCTGATTCGCAACCATCGGAATCCCGATGTTTGGTTGGGTGCGGGCGTTCATGCCTCACCCCCATCGTGGTAACGGCCTTCGCGCACCTTGGCGAAGTTCTCGGGCTTCAGCAGCCACTCCAGTGAGGCGGTGAACGGCTTACGGCCGTCAGTCGCCACCTTGCCCGTCAGGAAGTCGGATTGCGCGACGTACGCGAACAGCCGGCGCCACCAATCGACGTTCTGGCGCTTGGGGTCTTCCCTCCATCTGGCCTGCAGGTGCGCAGCGCGGGCTTTCGTCCAGTCGCGGATTAGTGGGGAAGCTGGCAAGGTTTCGTGATAGGCATCGATGATTTCCTGATGCGGGCAAGCGAGGATTTTGTCCTTACCCTGACCCTTGCTCTTCTTCGCGTCGGCATCGTTGCCGACAAGCAACTCGACAGAGTTGCTCTTACTGACGGTTCTTGGTGGTTCTATGACGGTTAGGGTGTCATGGGCGACACCCGTCTCGCGTCTTCCATGACACCCGTCCACGTCTTCCACGACACCCGTGTCTTCTACGACACCCGTGTCATGGGCGACACCCGTCAGGCTGTGAAGGTTGATCCGATATTGCCGGGTTGCACCAGGCTTGCCGCCGAACTCATTCCCAATCACGGAAACGAACCCCGCCTCGATCAGCTGGTGCACGACGCGCTGTGCCTGCCGTGGCTTGAGGCGGACTTTTTTTGATATGGAAGCCATGGACGGATAGCACCGGCCGTTGTCGTCAGACCAGTCCGCAAGCGCGAGCAGGGCGAGCAATTCGGAGCCTCCGCCGGGGTAGCTTTCCCAGACCTTTGACATGACACGGATGCTCACGCGGCAGCCTCCCCGTCCAGGAAGGCGAGAAGCTCCCGCTTGCACTCGCGCTTCGCTTCCGCGATTTCCTCAGGTGAGGGTGATGGGCGGACGATGACGGCACTGAGCAGTGTCGACCGCAAGAGATGCGGGTTTTCCAGCTTGTCGCCGTGATTGCGCCGTGCGAATTCGTAGGCGTCCTTGAGTGGAGTCGCGGCGCGCATGTCAGGCCGCCTTCTGCGCGATGGCCAGGCGTACCTCCCCGACTTTCCAGCGGGTTGAAGTGCCGAACTTATAGGGGTGAGGAAGCCGACCTGTTTTCACCCATTTGTATGGGGTCAGCGGATGCACACCGAGCGTTGCCGCAAGTTGTGCAGTGGTGATGTAGCAACCATCAGGGAGCGCGTCCAGGTCTACCGGGGCGCATACTGTCTTTTCGTCCATGCCTTTCTCCTGTATCGCCTAGCACGTCGGGGCTAGGTGTGGCATGGACTATCGGACGGTCAGACCCTAGATTGTGGGCGTATCAATCTCCGGGGGTTTTTTCTCAATGCGCCCAAGCCACCTTAGCGCCTCTCGGACAGCCTTGACGCTGTAGTTCAGGCCCTTGCGTTCCAACCCATCGGAAACCAATCGGGTCAGGTCGTGTTCCGGTGTCTCGGCTGGAATCGTTCGCGCAACTTCGTCCGCCACGCGACGAAGCGGCGTCCAGGCCTCCCTGCGTACCGCTGCGCCCATTCCTGGCAGCGCCATGAGCAGATATAACGCAGTGTTGATGCGCTTCCCGCGAATCTGGTGATAGGTGAGAGTGGACGCCGGCCCGCGGTTGCCCTTCGGGTGTTCGTCCCCATTCAGTAACGCGGGCGGCTTATCGAGGAAATCGAGAACCGCATTGTGTGTTTGTGGTTTGCGCTGCGCGGCCTTGATCAGCTCCAAGGCCGCCGCCGGGTCGTGCTCCGGGTGGTCGCTCACAGCCTCGCCACCCTCCAGGTATCCGCAACCTTGGCGCCGACGTACTGCGCCTTCCAGGGCTCGATCAGCATTTCCTTGGGGGTGGAGCGATACTGCCCGGACGGAAGGGGCTGCCGGATGAATGTGCTGGTATGCACGGCATGCTTTCTCAGGTGCTCCAGCCCGGCCGCAATTCCATCCTGCAGGCGTTTCCCGGCATCGCACATCGGAATCGGCTCGCCTGGTCTGATCTTGTTCCAGGCGTAGCGATCAGCCAGAACCTCGTTCACCGTGTTGACGTGCCGGAGACAGGCAGCGCGCGCCTCCGGGTCTTTCAGGGCAACCACCGAGAACGCATCGAAGTTGTCCACCCGGTGGCCGATCTCATGCCAGAACAGGAAGGGGAAGATTTCGTGGTCTTCCAGGTGCCCCCAATCGAGTTCGGGGCGGCCCGCCGACCTGAATTGATCAGCATCGATCGAGCGGGCAAGCGTGATGGCCGCCTTCTCGAACAGTCCTGAATGGCCGTCAGCGGCATCCCGGACAACGCCGATGGCCATGAAGGAGAACTCCCCGAAGCATTTCATTTCCTCGACGGTGCTTAAGGTCAACACGCAGCCGTTCGCCTTCGATATATCGGCGAAGGTTCGATACTGCCCTCGGGTAATAGTCACGGCAGCCATGGTGTGACTCCTATTCACGTTACGGTCAGGATCGCCGGTCATGTCGTTTTCCTCATGGCCGGACTCACTCCAATGCCCTAGCGGCAGCTACTGCCGCGAGGACATGCACGGCTCCCAGTGCAAAGACCGGGTTATCAACCGCCTCTCCCACCAAGTCGTTAAGGCAAGATCGATTTTTTGTGATCGCGCTAAAGACCAATCCGATCACCTCTCCGCGCCGCGCTTCGTGCAGCAAGAATTCCAGCGCCCCGATCGTATCGTCCGAAACCTTGTTGTGCAGCAGCGTAACCGGCGCGAGGCAGGGTTTCTGCGCATCTCCCATATCATTGATGCTGGGTGCTTCGGTTGGTTTAAAATTCGTTGCAGCCATGTCGCTTCTCCTTTGCAGTTGCGGTGTGGTCAGGGCTGGTCGGGGGCTGCTACCCCCTTCCGGCCCGCTTTACGTGAGGCCGTCACGCGGCGGTTTTTCCATGCAGCGGGATGACATCGGCCCCCGCTTTCAGCTTGTCCAGGTAGTCCGCCCACGCCTGCATCATCTTGCGGCGTTCGACCAGATGCGCGGTGCGGTTGTAGGCGCGACCGTTCGGGTCCTTCACGGCATGCGCGAGCTGGTGTTCGATGAAGTCGGGACGGAAGCCGAGCTCTTCGTCGAGCAGGGTGCGCGCCACAGCTCTGAATCCATGGGCAGTCATTTCGTCCTTGGTGAACCCCAGCCGGCGCAGAGCTCCGTTGACGGTGTTCTCGCTCATCGGGCGCGAGCCGCCGCGTTCTGAGGGGAAGACGTAGCGACCGCGGCCGGTGAGGTTGTGCAGCTCGCGCAGGATAGCCACGGCCTGAGCGGACAGCGGCACGACGTGGGCGATGTCCATCTTCATCTTGCTGCCAGGAATGCTCCAGGTCGCGCCGTCCAGATCGACTTCCTCCCACTCGGCATGCCGGAGCTCGCCGGGCCGCACGAAGGTCAGCGCGGACAGTTTCAGCGCACAGAGGGTGACGAAGCCGCCCGTGAATCCATCGATTGCCCGCATCAGTCCGCCCACGGCCTGCGGGTTGGTGATGGCGGCATGGTGGCGGGTTTCCCTCTGGGTGATCACCAGGCTGAGATCGATGCTCGCCGTCACGTCCCGGTCGACCATGCCGTGACTGTCCGCATAGCGCAGGGTGCGGCCGATGTAGTTGAACACCCGCCGCGCGATGTCGAGTGCGCCGCGGCGTTCGATGCGCCTGATCACGTCGAGCACGTCGGCTGCCGCGATCTCCGAAACCGGCCGCGCCCCGATCCATGGGAAAACGTCCTGTTCCAGCCTGGTCATGGTCTTGTCGCGCGTGGTCTGCGCCTTGTCGGCGTAGGCCTTGCCAAACCATGAGCGCGCAACCGCCTCGAAGCTGTTCGCTGCGCACTCGGCGTCGCGTGCCTTGACGGCTTTCCTGAGTGCGCCGGGGTCGATCCCATCCGCCAGCTGCCGGCGGGCTTCGGCATGCTTTTCGCGGGCACGCGCCAGGCTCACGTCGGGATAGGTGCCAAGGGCCAGCGTCTTGAACTTTCCGCCGAAGCGGTAGTTGTAGCGCCAGTACTTGCCCGTTGGGCTGAGCAGCAGGCACAGCCCGCCCCCGTCGGCTAGTTTGTACGGCTTCTCAGTCGGCTTAGCTTTCTTGATCGCGGTATCAGTCAGGGGCATCTCGGCACCATTTCTGAGGGTATCTGGCTTTCAGGTATCGCATGTACCCGCATCCGTACCCTCGCTTTGTGGGTATTCCGAGGCTACGCCCGGCTAGTGCTGGCGTCAAGAAAGAAACCAAGAGTCACGCCTGGAAGCGGGTTTCGGCTACTTCTGGCTACATGTGGATATATGTGGTTGGTGCCGGGAGGGGGACTCGAACCCCCACAGTGTTACCACCGGCGGATTTTGAATCCGCTGCGTCTACCGATTCCGCCATCCCGGCAAGGGGGCCGGACATGAACATGTCCGGCGACAGAAGCCGAGCATTATCGCCGAAGCGGGCGGCCTGCCGCAAGGCGGCAGCTATAATCGCGCCCCATGCGTGTTGCCGATTTCGACTTCGACCTCCCTGCCGACCTGATCGCCCAGTTTCCGCCCGCGGTGCGCGGCGGCAGCCGGCTGCTGCACGTCGAGGCGACAGGCTCGCTGCATGATCGCGAGTTTCGCGACCTGCCGACGCTGCTGCGGCCGGACGATCTGCTGGTGATGAACGACACGCGTGTGATCAAGGCGCGCCTGTTCGGGCAGAAGGACTCCGGCGGCAAGGTCGAGCTGCTGGTGGAGCGGGTCACGGGCGAATTCGAGGCACTGGCCTTCATCCGCGCCAGCCACGCGCCGAAGCTGGGTTCGCGCATTCATCTTTCCGAAGACACCCGCCTTGATGTGCTGGCGCGGCAGGACGATCTGACGCAGTTGCGCTTTCCGCGCCCGGTGCTGGAGGTGCTGGACCGATTCGGCCGCTTGCCGCTGCCGCCCTACATCGAACATACGCCGACGGTGGACGACGAAGCGCGCTACCAGACCGTATATGCCGACGAACCCGGCGCGGTGGCGGCTCCGACGGCCGGCCTGCATTTCGACGACGCGATGCTGGATGCGCTAAAAGAAAAGGGTATCCGTACGGCACGGGTGACGCTGCACGTCGGCGCCGGCACCTTCCAGCCGGTGCGTGTGGACGACGTGGCCGAGCATAAAATGCACAGCGAGCGCTATACGATTCCGCAGGCGACCGTCGATGCGATCCGCGAAACGCGCGCGCGCGGCGGCCGCGTGGTGGCGGTGGGGACCACCAGCCTGCGCGCGCTGGAAGCGGCCGCCCAGTCGGGCGAATTGCACGCCGGTTCCAGCGAAACCGACATCTTCATCACGCCGGGCTATCGCTTCAAGGTGGTCGACGCCCTCATCACCAACTTCCATCTGCCCAAGTCCACGCTGCTGATGCTGGTCTCCGCGTTTGCCGGCCTGCACACCATCCGTGCCGCCTATGCCCACGCCATCGCCGAGCGCTACCGCTTCTTCAGCTATGGTGACGCGATGCTGTTAGCAAAAAATAGCCTAGAGAAGTCCGCTCCCGCATGAAATTCGATCTCCTCACCACTGACGGCGGCGCGCGCCGCGGTCAGCTCCAGCTCGCGCACGGCACCGTGCAGACCCCCGTGTTCATGCCGGTGGGGACCTATGGCACGGTGAAGGCGATGTCGCCGGCCGAACTCACCGACATCGGCTTCGAGATGGTGCTCTCCAACACCTTCCACCTGTGGTTGCGGCCGGGGCTGGACGTGATCGAAAAATTCGACGGGCTGCACCGCTTCATGGGCTGGGATAAACCCATCCTCACCGACTCGGGCGGCTTCCAGGTGTTCAGCCTCGGCAAGCTGCGCAAGATCACCGAAGAGGGCGTGAAGTTCGCCTCGCCGATCAACGGCGACAAGCTGTTCCTGACGCCGGAAATCTCGATGCAGATCCAGCACACGCTGACTTCCGACATCGTGATGATCTTCGACGAGTGCACGCCCTACCCTGCCACCGAGCGCGAAGCGGCGGAGTCGATGCGGCTCTCGTTGCGCTGGGCGGCACGTTCCAAGGCGGCACATGCCGGCAATCCCAATGCGCTCTATGGCATCGTGCAGGGCGGCATGTACGAAGGCCTGCGCGACGAATCGGCGCGCGAGCTGATCGCCATGGACTTCGACGGCTACGCCATCGGCGGTCTCTCGGTGGGCGAGCCCAAGGACGACATGACACGCATCCTCGCCCATACCGCGCCGCAATTGCCGGCCCACAAGCCGCGCTATCTGATGGGCGTCGGCACGCCATCCGACCTGGTCGCGGCCGTAGCCCAGGGCATCGACCAGTTCGACTGCGTGCTGCCGACGCGCAACGCGCGCCACGGCATCCTGTTCACCCGGCGCGGCGAGATGCGCATCCGCAACGCCCGCTGGAAGACCGACACTGCGCCGATCGACGACGAATGCGACTGCCATACCTGCACGCATTTCAGCCGCGCCTATGTGCACCACCTGATCCGTGCCGGCGAAATCCTCGGTGCACGGCTGGCGACGATCCACAACCTGCACTACTACCACCGGCTGATGGCCGGGATGCGCGCCGCGATCGAAGCGCATCGCTTTGCCGACTTCACGGCCCGGTTTCACGAGATGCAAACGCGTGGGTGGTAGAATCCCGTGGTTTTAACTGAACTGCCTTGATTCGGAGCGTTTATCCATGATTTCCCTTGCCCATGCACAAGCCGCCGCTGCAGCCAACCCGGGGTTTGAGCAATTCCTCCCGCTCATCATCATCTTCATCCTGTTCTGGTTCATGCTGATCCGCCCGCAGATGAAGCGCGCCAAGGAACAGAAGAAAATGCTGACGGAACTGACCAAGGGCGACGAAGTCGTCACCGCCAGCGGCCAGGTCGGCAAGATCGTCAAACTCGGCGATCAATATGTATCCCTCGAAATCGCCGACGGTGTCGTCACTCACGTACAGAAGCAGTCGGTGCAGACGCTGTTGCCCAAGGGCACGATCAAAGGCTTGTGAAGCGAAAGGGGTGAGGCGCCAGGCACCTTGTTGCCCACCGTCGCTCCCCACCTCCCCCTCTCCCCTAACGCCTAACCTGTAAGCAAAATGAACCGCTTCCCGCTCTGGAAATATGTACTCATCGGCATCACGCTGGTGATCGCCTTCCTCTACACCCTGCCCAATTTCTTTGGCGAAGTGCCTGCGGTGCAGATTTCCCCCGTCCGCACGACCGAAAAGGTCGACACGGCACTGCTGGGCCAGGTGGAATCCTCGCTGAAAGCCGCCAATCTGGGCTATCAGGGAGTGGAGCTGGCGGGAAATAGCATCAAGGTCCGTCTGGCCAGCACCGACCAGCAGATCAAGGCCAAGGACGTGCTGCAGAACAGTCTGGGGGAACGCTATACCGTCGCGCTCAACCTGGTGTCGGCCTCGCCTGCTTGGCTGTCGTCGATACACGCGCTGCCGATGTATCTGGGCCTGGATTTGCGCGGCGGCGTGCATTTCCTGCTCGAGGTCGACATGAAAGCCGCACTGGAAAAAGCGGCCATCCGTTACCAGAACGATTTCCGCACCGAACTGCGCGGCGACAAAATCCGCTACGGTCGCATCAGCCGCGAAGGCAACGCCGTGACCGTACACTTCGCCACCCGCGACCAGCGCGATGCGGCCCTCAACAAGCTGGGAACCACGTTCACCGACCTCGCCTTCGCCACCGATGACCAGGCCGAGGGCTTCACGCTGACCGCGCGCCTGAAACCGCAGGCCGAAACCCAGGTGCAGGAATTTGCCCTGCAGCAGAACATCACCACGCTCAGAAACCGCGTCAACGAACTCGGCGTGGCCGAGCCCGTCATCCAGCAGCAGGGCGCCAGCCGCGTCGTGGTGCAGCTCCCTGGCGTGCAGGACACCGCCAAGGCAAAAGACATTCTGGGTCGCACGGCCACGCTGGAAATCCGCATGGTCGACGAGCAGGCCGATCCGACCGCCATCCAGCAGGGGCAGGCCCCGTTTGGCGACGACATCGTATCCAGCCGCGACGGCGGGAAGATCGCCGTGAAGAAGGACGTGGTGCTGACCGGCGACTCGATCACCGACGCTTCGCCCGGCTTTGAAAGCACCAGCGGCCAGGCGGCCGTCCACATCAACCTGGACGGCAAGGGCGCACGCATCTTCAAGGATGTGACGCGCGAGAACGTCGGCAAGCGCATGGCCATCCTGCTGATCGAGAAAGGCGTGGCCGAGGCCATCACGTCGCCGGTCATCCGCGAGGAAATCGGCGGCGGCCGCGTGCAGATCACCGGCATGGAATCCGCCCAGGAAGCCTCCGACGTCGCCCTGCTGCTGCGCGCCGGCGCACTGGCCGCACCCATGCAGATCGTGGAAGAACGCACCGTCGGCCCGAGCATGGGCGCGGAGAACATCAGCAAGGGCTTCCACTCCAACCTGTGGGGCTTCCTCGCCGTCACGGTGTTCATGGTGCTCTACTACCGTATCTTCGGGTTGTTCTCCTCGGTCGCGCTCGCGGTCAACGGCTTTTTCCTGGTCGCGCTGCTGTCGATGCTGCAGGCCACGCTGACCCTGCCCGGCCTGGCCGGTATCGCGCTTACGCTCGGCATGGCGATCGACGCCAACGTACTGATCAACGAGCGCATCCGCGAGGAACTGCGCAACGGCGCCACGCCGCAAGCAGCGATCCACGCCGGCTACGATCGCGCCTGGGGCACCATTCTCGACTCCAACCTCACCACGCTGATCGCCGGCGTCGCCCTGTTCTGGCTGGGTTCCGGCCCGGTGCGCGGCTTTGCGGTCGTCCTGTGTCTGGGCATTCTCACCTCCATGTTCAGCGCCGTCACCGTGTCGCGCGCCATGGTCAATCTCACCTATGGCCGCCAGGCGCGGCTGGCCAAAGTCTCCATCTAAGGGCAACGCCATGCTGGAATTTTTCCCTTTCAAGAAGAACATCCCCTTCATGAGCTGGGGGAAGGTGACGACGGCGATTTCGCTGCTCACCTTTCTCTTTGCGATCTGGGCGCTGTGGGACAAGGGCCTGAATCTGGGCGTCGACTTCACGGGCGGTACCGTCATGGAAGTGCGCACCAGCCAGCCCGCCGATTTGCCGGCCATCCGGACGGTGCTGGAAAAAGCCGGCCTGACGGAAGTGTCGGTGCAGACCTTCGGCACCAGCCATGACGTCCTGATCCGCCTGCCCAACAAGGGCGCCGGCAGCGCCGCAGAGACCAGCAACCGCGTGATGACCGCACTGACGGCCACCAACCCCGGGCTCGAATTGAAGCGCGTCGACTTCGTCGGCCCGCAGGTGGGCAAGGAACTCTACGACAACGGTGCACTGGCGCTGCTGGTGGTCGCCTTCGGCATCATGGCCTACCTGGCGATCCGCTTCGAATGGCGTTTTGCGGTGGCAGGGATGCTCGCCAACATGCACGACATCGTCATCATCCTCGGCGTATTCGCGTTCTTCCAGTGGGAATTCACCCTCACCGTGCTGGCCGGCGTGCTGGCGATCCTGGGCTACTCGGTCAACGAGTCGGTGGTGGTGTTCGACCGGATCCGCGAAAACATCCGCAAGATGCGCGGCGCGACCATCCCCGACATCATCGACGACGCCATCACCCGTACCATGAGCCGCACCATCATCACCCACGGCTCGACGCAGATCATGGTGCTGTCGATGCTGTTCTTCGGTGGCGAGGCACTGCACAACTTCGCGCTCGCGCTCACCATCGGCATCATGTTCGGCATCTATTCTTCCGTGCTGGTCGCCTCGCCTCTGCTGCTGATGTTCGGCGTCAAGCGCGAGCACTTCATCAAACCGGTGGAGAAGAAGGAAGAAGCGGTTGTGTAAGCAGTGAGCAGGAAGCAGTGAGACGGTAAACCGCTCACCACTCACCACTCACTGCTTCCTGTTCACCACTCACCCGCTCACCCCATGCTCAACGAAATCATTCAGACCATCGTCAACACCGTCGGGGCCTGGGGCTATCCCGGCATCTTCCTCATGATGGCGCTGGAATCGAGTTTCTTTCCATTCCCCAGCGAAGTGGTGATGATTCCCGCCGGCTACCTCGCCTACAAGGGCGAGATGAACCTCGCGCTGGCCATCGTGGTCGGCATTGCCGGGAGTCTGACTGGCGCGCTCTTCAACTACTGGCTCGCGTTGAAACTGGGACGGCCTTTTCTGCAACGCTACGGGAAATACGTGCTGATCAAGGAACACACCTTGCAGCGCATGGAAGACTTCTTTGCCCGGCACGGCCATATTTCCACCTTCACCGGCCGGCTGATTCCCGCCGTGCGCCAGTACATCTCCCTGCCGGCGGGGCTGGCGCGCATGAATCTCGCCGTGTTCAGTTTCTACACCAGCCTCGGTGCCGGAATCTGGGTCACCATCCTGGCCGTGCTGGGGTATACGCTGGGGCACAACGAACAGGCGATCCGCGGCAATCTCCATATCATCACCCTCATCCTGCTGGGCGCCGTCGCGGTCATCGTGCTGCTGTACATGCGCCTCAAGCTGAAGAAAAAACTGCTGCGCTGAGGGGGAAGTCCATCGACTGAAAAAGGCAGCGCGAGGCGGCAGCCCGGAGAGGGTTCGCCTCAAGCCGGGCGATTGCTCGACAGGCTGTTTTCGGTGAAATAGCTGATGCGGGTGCGCGGGTCGAGGTAGGCGATCACCGCCACATCCAGTTCCGCAGGCCGCAGGGTTTTGACCACGGAGAGTTCGGGCGCTTCGCGCATGTCCAGCCACAAAGCCTCTTCCTTGGGTACATCCGGATCGTAGATCAATAGCGAAGGATGCAAGAGCCGGCCCGGGTTGACGCTCATGATCAGACCAATCTGGCCATTGTTCAACTGCACGACGCTACCGGGCGGATAGATCCCCATGCAGCGAACGAATAGCTGCAGCAAGACCGGATCGTATTTGTCCGGTTCCTTCTTGAACATGAAGGCAATGGCCTCGGCAGGCGTCATGGATTCCGCCGGGTTGATGCGGTTGCAGTAATGGTCGAAGGCATTGGCAATGCAGGCAATACGGGCCAACCGCCCGATCTGCTCGCCTGCGAGCCTGCCCGGATAGCCGCTCCCGTCGAGCAGTTCATGGTGCATGGCAACGACGTCCAGTGCGGCGGCAGGCATTCCAGGCAGGCGTTGCGCCATGTCGACGCCATACGCAACATGCTGCTGGTAGAAACTGAGTTCGGCTTTCGTCCAGGGAGCTTTATTCAGAAGAATCTGGCTGGGGATCTTTTCCCTGCCCATATCGTGCAACAGCGTGCCGAGTCCCAGCGCGCGCATTTCCCCGGCGCCCAGTTGTGCTTCCTTTGCCAGCACCAGCGACAGCATCGTGACATTGAGGGCATGGTAGTACGCGTTTTCGTCCCCCGCCTTGGTATTCACCAGGTGCAGCGCAACGTCCTTGTCGGCCAGCATCGAGTCCACCATGTCCGATACCAGTGTCTGCGCTTGCTGGACCGATTCCTCCGGACGGGAAAAGAGGTTGCGCAACAACGACTTGACGGTTGAGGCTCCGGCAGCGAACTGTCGTTCGCAGCGCCCCAGTGCCTCGCGTTGGCGCGAAAGCTGTTCCCGCCGTTTCCTTTTTTCTGCCCACATCGCTTCCATTTCAGGATCAGGCGGCGCTGGTGGCGGTGGAGACGCGCTCGCTTTGGGTGGCGGCAAGGGGGCCGAATCACTCTTGCTGCTGTCGTAGAACACATGCGAAATCCCGAGGGAACGCAACTGCTGCACTTGTTTTTCGCTGCGAATCTTGAAGCTGCTGAACAGAAAAGGATGATCCGTCCAGGAGTCCAGCCGGATGTACAGCCCCACTCTTACCTGTTCGATGCCTATGCGTTGTTCCAGTTCGCTCATCGGTCAAACGATCCTGTAGCCTGTTCGCCTGTCACCCTCTGCGCCCACGAGCATGCGGGGTCGACGAAGCCATCAGCCTGCGGCCTCCACCATCAATCGCTTCATCTCGGCCACCGCCTCCTTCCAGCCGACGAGCAGCGCCTGCGCCACGATCGCGTGGCCGATGTTGAGTTCGTGGATGCCGGGCAGTGCGGCGACAGGCTGGACATTGTGATAGGTGAGACCGTGGCCGGCATTCACCGTCAGCCCGATGCTGCGGCCATAGGCAACGGCCATGCGAATGCGCTCGAATTCGGCGATGCGCACTTCGTCCGTCTCCGCGTCGGCATAATGTCAGGTATGGATTTCGACCACCGGCGCGCCGGCCTCGTGGGCCGCGTCAAGCTGCGCGAAATCGGCATCGATGAACAGTGAGACACGGATACCGGCACCGGCAAGCCGTTTGCAGGCAGCGGTCATTTTCTGCATCTGGCCCTTGACGTCGAGCCCGCCTTCGGTCGTGAGTTCCGCGCGCTTTTCCGGCACCAGGCAGACGTCCTGCGGCCGGGTAGCGACGGCGATCGCGAGCATCTCATCGGTCACCGCCATCTCCAGATTCATCTTGGTTTTCAGCACCTGGCGCAGGATCGCCACGTCGGCATCCTGGATGTGGCGACGGTCTTCGCGCAGGTGCAGCGTGATCGAATCGGCGCCGGCGGTTTCGGCCGCGAGCGCCGCCTCGACCGGGCTGGGGTAGCGGGTCTTGCGCGCCTGGCGCAGGGTGGCGATATGGTCGATATTGACGCCGAGGAAGATGCTCATTGTGTCAGTTCGGTGAGGTCGCGTAACAGCTGGCGAGTATAAAGCGGCTTGGCGCCCAGCGTGTGGTTGATGAGGGTGCGCATCAGTGCCTTGGCTTCGACCAGCGTCGTCGGCCGCTCGAAGTGGTCGCCGGCCAGGTCGATCAGCGTCTGGCCGGACACCGGACAACCCGGTTGCCCCGCTTCCGGGCCATCCAGGGTGCGCAGTGCGCCACGCTCTGGCTGGAACACATAACGGGCCTGCGCCTGGATTGTCGCGCCGCTGTCCGCCTCGACATCGAAGGTGGCGCCATAGCCGATCTCACCCAGCAGATTCTTCTCGAAGCGCCGCAGGATCCGCTCAAAGCAAACGGTATGTTCGTAATCGGAGGAGCAGTCATGCTCGCCAGCCAGCTGCTCGAGAGTCGCGAGATAACGGTCATACAGCGTCTCGTGCGCATCGCCGCGCGCCAGCAGACGCAGCAGCAATTCATTGAGATAAAACCCGCACATCAGCGCCCGCCCCTCGGGGGCCTTCAAACCGCCCTGCCATTCAGCGGCGTGCAGGGTTTTCAGTTCGGACTTGCCGAACCACGACAGCAGCAGCGGGGTGAAGGGCTGCATCAGCCCGCGCAGGGTCGAAGTCGGGCGCCGTGCGCCGCGCGCAATCAGTGCCACGCGTCCATGGTCGCGCGTGAACACCTCCGCCACTACGCTGGTTTCCTTGAAAGGATACGTGTGGAGGACGAAACCGGGTTCGTTGTTGACGCGCGCGTCTGCGGACATCGCCCACTCAATCCAGTCCGAGCGATTTCAGCATCCGCACATCGTCGGCCCAGCCGCCCTTGACCTTGACCCAGACCTCCAGATACACCTTGCTGTCGAAGGCACGCTCCATGTCGAGGCGCGCCTGGGTGGAGATGGTCTTGAGCTTTTCGCCGCCCTTGCCGATGACGATGGCCTTGTGGCTGTCGCGGTCGACCAGAATGGTGGCGAAAATGCGGCGCAGGTTGCCTTCCTCCTCGAACTTGTCGATGGTCACCGCCACGGCATAGGGGATTTCATCGCCGCACAGGCGGAATACCTTCTCGCGGATCAATTCCGCCGCCAGTTGGCGTTCGGTCTGGTCGGTGACGTCGTCCTCGTCGAACAGCGGCGGATTCTCCGGCAGATGGGCTTGCAGGGTCTTCAGGAGTTCGTCGAGGTTGCTGCCCTGTTTGGCCGACACCGGCACGATCTCGGTGAACGCATGGGCGGCGGCCGCTTCCTGCAGAGACGCCATCAGCTCGGCTCGGTCCTTGACGTGATCGATCTTGTTCACCACCAGGATCAGCGGGCGATCCTTGGGCAGCAGGTCCATCACCTGGCGATCTTCTTTCTTCAGCCGTCCCGCTTCCACCAGCATCATCACCACGTCGGTATCCGACAGCGTTTCGCGCACCCGCTTGTTCATCGCGCGATTCATGGTGCTGGCATGGCGGGTCTGGAACCCCGGGGTGTCGACGAACACGAACTGCGCCTCGTCGGTGGTGTGGATGCCCATCACGCGGTGGCGCGTGGTCTGCGCCTTGCGCGAGGTGATGCTGATCTTCTGGCCGACGATACGGTTGAGCAACGTCGATTTGCCGACGTTGGGACGCCCGACAATGGCGATGAGGCCGCACTTGAATTCACTCATGTCTGCAGCCTTTTCATTTCTGTAATGCGGTGCACGCCTGGCGGGCGGCTTCCTGTTCGGCGGCGCGGCGGCTCTTGCCGATGCCGCGTGTGCTGAGCACGGGCTTGGCCAGCACGCACTCGACGATGAAACTCTGGTCATGTGCTTCGCCCTGGGTACCGACCAGGCGGTAATCCGGCAGCGGAAGCCGTCGTGACTGAAGCATTTCCTGCAGCTCGGTCTTGGGATCCTTGCCCGAGGCCCGCGGATCGATTTTTGCCACCAGCGGATCGAACAATCCACGCACCACGCGTTGCGCAGCCTCGAATCCGGCATCGAGGAAAATGGCGCCGAACAGCGATTCCAGCGCGTCGGCCAGGATCGAGGGACGGCGAAAGCCGCCGCTCTTGAGTTCGCCTTCGCCCAGGCGCAGGCTGTCGCCCAGTTTCAGGGTGACGGCAATCTCGGCCAGCGTTTCCTGCCGCACCAGGTTGGCACGCAGGCGCGACAGGCTGCCTTCCGGCAACTCGGGAAACGCATCGTACAAGGCCCGGGCGACCGTGCAGTTCAATACCGAGTCGCCGAGGAATTCGAGCCGTTCGTTATTGAGCGCGCCGTAGCTGCGGTGCGTCAGCGCCTGGGTCAGAAGATCGGAGCGGGCAAAGGTATAACCCAGCGCCTGTTGCAGACGCTGGTTCAGCAAGGCGTTATTCAACCTCGACCGGGGCCGCGTTGGGGTCGGAACTGGCACTGAAATCGACCACCAGGCTGACATTGCCGACAAGCTTGGTACGGAAGGTGTAGTCCGTGGAAATGACCGGAACGGCGCCGTGACGGTCGACGATGATGTCTTCGGGCTTGACCACGGTCACATACCCGACATCGGCGCGCCGTGCGAAGTCACTGCGGATATCGGCATTGCTCTTGGATTTGAGGTCGGATTCCTGACCCATCGTGGCAAGGATCTTCTTCACCGAGAAATACTCGATATAGGCCGGTACCAGTTTCATCGCCAGCATGGCCAGCATGACCAGCACGACGGCAACGAACAGGAAGCCGAACATGGTCAGTCCGCGTTGTTTGGATTTCATGGCGCGCGTGCGATACATGCTGTCTCCTTATCGAATGGTAGTGCCGATGCGGCCGAATTCGTCGAAATTCATCCAGATGAAGAAGGCCTTGCCGACGATGTTCCTGTCCGGGACGAATCCCCAGTAGCGGCTGTCGTTGCTGGCGTCGCGGTTGTCGCCCATCATGAAGTACTGCCCCTGCGGCACCTTGCAGACGAAACCTTCGCCCTCGGCATTGTAGGAGCAGTTCTCGCGGTAAGGGAAGTCCACCACCTGGGTCGGATAGACCGAGGGCTTGTCCGGCTCCGTCATCATGATATGGTCGGCGCCGTTGAGACGCTCCTTGTACACCATTGCGGTAATGTAATTCAGGCCATTGCCCACATAGTTGTAGGTACCGGTATTGGTGGCGGGAACAGGCTTGCCGTTGATGGTGAGCTTCTTGTCGCGGTATTCGACCACGTCGCCCGGCACGCCGATCACGCGTTTGATGTAGTCGAGACTGGGGTCGCCCGGATAGCGGAACACCATGACGTCGCCCCGTTTGGGGTTGTTCAGCTCAACCACCTTCGTATTGATGACCGGCAGGCGGATGCCGTAGGTGAATTTGTTGACCAGGATGAAGTCGCCGACCAGCAGCGTTGGCATCATCGAGCCGGACGGAATCTTGAACGGCTCGACCAGGAACGAGCGCAACGCGAACACGACAAGGATGACCGGGAAGAAGCTCTTGGCGTATTCCACCAATAGCGGTTCCTTTGCGTCCCGGTCGCGGCCGCGTTTGAGCAGTAGCAGGTCGAGCAGCCAGATGCCGCCGGTGACGACGAGCGCAACGAAAAGAATGAGAGCAAAGTTCATGTTGAGGAGTCCATTGCTTATTTATCGGAGACCTGGAGGATCGCAAGAAAGGCTTCCTGCGGGATTTCGACGTTGCCGACCTGTTTCATGCGGCGCTTGCCGGCCTTCTGCTTTTCCAGCAGCTTCTTCTTGCGCGTGATGTCGCCGCCATAGCATTTGGCCAGCACGTTCTTGCGCAGCGCCTTGACGTTCTCGCGCGCGATGATGTTGGCGCCGATCGCCGCCTGCACCGCCACGTCGAACATCTGGCGCGGAATCAGCTCGCGCATCTTGGAAGCGAGTTCGCGACCGCGATAGACGCTGCTGGCGCGGTGCACGATCAAGGACAACGCATCGACCTTCTCGTTGTTGACGAGGATGTCGAGCTTGACCAGGTCGCCCGCACGGTATTCCTTGAATTCGTAGTCGAGCGAGGCATAGCCGCGGCTGGTGGATTTGAGCTTGTCAAAGAAATCCATTACCACTTCGTTCATCGGCAGATCGTAGCGCAGCATCACCTGCCTGCCGTGGTACTGCATGTCGATCTGCATGCCGCGTTTCTGGTTGCACAGGGTGATGACATTGCCGACGAACTCTTCCGGCACGAAGATCGTCGCCGTGATGATGGGCTCGCGGATCTCCTCGATCTTCGACAGCTCTGGCAGCTTGAACGGGTTCTCGACGTTGATCAAGGTGCCATCCTTCATCAGCACTTCGTACACCACCGTCGGCGCGGTGGTGATGAGATCCATGTCGTACTCGCGTTCCAGCCGTTCCTGCACGATGTCCATGTGCAGCAGGCCGAGGAAGCCGCAACGGAAGCCGAAGCCCAGTGCCTGCGAGACTTCGGGCTCGAACTGCAGCGCGGCATCGTTCAGCTGCAGCTTGGTCAATGCGTCGCGCAGCGCCTCGAAATCGTGGGATTCGACCGGATACAGGCCGGCGAACACCTGAGACTGCACTTTCTTGAAGCCCGGCAGCGGTTCGCTGGCGGGACGGTCGAGCAGGGTGATGGTGTCGCCCACCTGGGCGGACTTGAGTTCCTTGATGCCGGCGATCACGAAACCGACTTCGCCCGCCGAAAGCTGGGGCTTGTCGACCGACTTGGGCGTGAACACGCCGACGTGCTCGGTCAGATGTTGCGCACCGCTCGCCATGAAGCGGATCTTGTCCTTGGGTTTCAACACGCCGTCGACCACGCGCACCAGCATCACCACGCCGACGTAGTTGTCGAACCACGAATCGATGATCAGCGCCTTCAGCGGCGCGGACTCGTCACCACGCGGCGGCGGCACCTGCTTCACCACCACCTCGAGGATTTCGGGAATGCCGATGCCGGTCTTGGCCGAGGCGCGCACCGCGTCGGTGGCGTCGAGGCCGACGATATCCTCGATCTCTTCTGCCACCCGGCCGGGATCGGCCGCCGGCAGGTCGATCTTGTTCAGCACCGGAATGACCTCGACGCCGAGATCGATCGCGGTATAGCAGTTGGCCACTGTCTGCGCTTCCACACCTTGCGAAGCGTCAACCACCAGCAGCGCCCCCTCGCAGGCGGACAGCGAGCGGCTGACTTCGTAGGAAAAATCGACGTGGCCCGGGGTATCGATCAGGTTCAGGCGGTAGACCTGGCCATCCTGCGCCTTGTAGGTCAGTGCAGCGGTCTGCGCCTTAATGGTGATACCGCGTTCCTTTTCCAGATCCATGGAATCGAGCACCTGCGCCTCCATCTCGCGCTCGGACAGGCCGCCGCAAAACTGGATCAGACGATCGGCCAGCGTGGACTTGCCGTGGTCGATGTGGGCGATGATGGAAAAATTGCGGATCAGATTCTGGGACACAACAAAACGGGCACGCTTCCGTGCCCGATCAGGGATTCGATAAGACCCCGGATTTTAACGGATTTCAAGGATTGAAGCGCAGCCATTCCTGAAACGCGGGCAGATTGAGTTGATGGCGGCAAATCTCGGTGTCGCCGTCAAACAACAGCGGAACCTCCCAGCCGTATTCTGCCTTGAGTGCCGGATCGGCATCCACATCCACGGGGGCCAGGGCGTGCCCCGTTTCTGCGAGCAGGGCATGGACCTCGGTCGCCAGTTCCTCGCAGAGCGAGCAGCCTTTCCGCGTATAGAGCGTGAGCGTTTTACCCACCCGAAATCTTCAACGGGATGTAGAGCGAACCGTCGCCGCGCCGCACCAGGATCGCCGCGCTTTTGCCAACGGGGATCGTGGCAATGGCCTTGCGATAAACCGCCACGCTGGTGATCTTGGTGTTGTTGACCGCCAGAATGACGTCGCCCGTCCGAATGCCGGCACGTGCCGCATCGCCCGTTGCATCCGCAACCAGCACGCCATAGTCGAGGTCGAGCGCCCGCCGCTGGTCCGCACCCAGTTCGGTCAGGGCGAGCCCGCCGCGCAAAATAGCCTTGCCGTCATTGCTGGCCTGCTGGCTTTCAGTGGGCAATTCGCCCAGCACCACGTTCAATTGCTGGACCTTACCCTTGCGCCAGACTTGCAGCGGGATCTTGGTGCCCGGCTTGGCCATGCCGACGATGCGCGGCAGGTCGCTGGAATTCTCCACGGCCTTGCCATTGAACTCCAGGATGACATCGGCCGCCTGGAGTCCCGCTTTCTGCGCCGGACTGTCTTCCTGAACCTGCGACACCAGCGCCCCGCGCGGACGATCCAGGCCGAAGGAGTCGGCCAGATCGGCGGTCACTTCCTGGATCACCACGCCCAGCCAGCCGCGCGACACCTTGCCGCCGCTTTTCAGCTGAGCCGCCGCCTCCATCGCCACATCGATCGGGATCGCGAACGATACCCCCATGTAGCCGCCGCTGCGGCTGTAAATCTGCGAATTGATGCCGACCACTTCCCCTTTCATATTGAACAGGGGCCCGCCTGAATTACCGGGATTGATCGGTACATCGGTCTGGATGAACGGGACGTAGGTCTCCGACGGCAGCGAGCGCCCCTTGGCGGAAACGATGCCTGCGGTAACCGAGTTCTCGAAACCGAAGGGCGAACCAATGGCAGCAACCGCCTCGCCCACCCGCAGTTTGGTGGGATCGCCCAGTTTGACGACCGGCAGATTGTTGGCGGTGATCTTGATGACAGCCACATCGGTACGCGCGTCCGCCCCCACCACCTTGGCCGTGAAAGTTCGTTTGTCGATGAGCTTGACCACCACTTCATCCGCGCCTTTGACCACATGCGCATTGGTCAGGATATAGCCATCGTTGCTGACGATGAAACCCGAGCCTTCGCCGCGCGCCGGAATTTCCTGCATGGGGCCGGGGCCTTGTCCGCCTCCCTGCCCTCCGGGCATGCCCGGCATGCCCGGGAAGAAGCGGCGGAAGAATTCCTGCATGCCTTCGTCGTCAAACTCCTGGCCGCGCTTCACCATCTTGGTGGTGCTGATATTGACCACGGCCGGCCCCTCTTTCTCGACCAGATCGGCCACATCCATCACGTCCTTCGCCAATGCAGGTACCGACACGGCAAACACCAGCGCGATTGCCGCCAAAGCATTTTTCATCATGACTGTCCTTTCATTACTTGAAACGGAATTCTGTCTTCGCGTCTGAGCACCACCGGACGGGCCGTCCGGCCGCCACGCGCCAGTAGCCAGCCTACCGCCCCGCCGATCAGCATGCCGGCAAGCGCCGCGCCGTCGCCGGGCTGGATGGCCTGCGCCAGCAGCGCGCCCGCCAGCATCAGCCCCAACGGCAGGCCATAGGCGCGCATTGCGCTCTTGAGTACGCTGCCATGGGCAATCCCGATCACCACGCGGTCTCCGGGTGCCAGGGCCAGATCGCAATCGACCAGGAAATTCCGGGGCTTGCGCTGGAACAACTCGGCGATGCGGCGCGACGAACACCCCTGTCCGCCGCAGGTACCGCACCCCGACGGTTCAACGGCCTGCACCCAGACGCCGTCGGATGCGGTGTGGGTGACTTCGGCTGTTTGCTCCAGCATGACCGGCCTTACTTCCGGGTTGCCGAATTGCCGGTTTCGATGAGTGCCATGTTCGGCACCTCGCCCAGCGTCGTCACGATGTAGCCATCCACCTCGCGGGCATAGATGCCGATCGCGCCTTCAGCCGACAGACCATGCAGGCTTTGCACCTGGGGATCCGCCGGCTCGACAAACATCGACAACACGCTCAATCCGTCCGAAAAAACCAGATGCGTGACCGGCGCCCGCTTGCCGGGCAGCACACGTACCGCTTCCTGTACCTGTTCGTATCCGGGTGGCGGGGTCACGTTCCAGTCGTTCAAGACAGGTTTGCCCGGCGGTGTTTTCTGGATGATCTTTCCTGCCATGTCATTGCGGATGTCCGGGGCCTTGCCAATCTGGATTTCCGAGAACACGAGGATCGAGATCACGTTGCCGCTATCGTTGACGATGCGCGCCTTGAGCGGCAAGCCTGTCCGGGTGTCCAGCCAGAAGTTGTAGGTATATCGGTATCCGTCGCGCGGCACCAGCGTCACCACCTGGCAGGTGCGCCCGGCTACGCGCTCGATCCCGCCCAGCTTCGCCTCGTAGAAATCGAGCAGGCTGGCCGGCTGCGCAGGCAGCAAGGCCGGGAAGAAACGGCGCAGTGCATTGCGCTCCAGCCGAACGTGCTTGCCATCCGGCAAATGGCAGTACAGATCATTATTGATGCGCATGAACTGGCGCGAGGTGCCATCCATGACTTCGACTTTTTCCTGCTCGCCATTCGCATCGGCACGATGCTGTACACGCAAAACCTCGACGTGCTCGCCGTGATGATAGACATAGATACCGCTGTAATTCTGCTGTTTGGCGGCTATGGCCGCCCGATTGAGCCAATCGGCCGCAGCATCGGCCCGCGCCCCGCCGGACAGCAAAACCAGTCCTGTGAACCCTGCAACCAGCCAGCCCTGCCGCCATCCGGCCAGCGACCGCATCAGCGCGGCTCCACCGCTACGGCCACCGCCGGCTGGTAAGGGGAAACCACCGTCATCGGGGCGAATTCCTGATGCGCCACCAGATAAGGCGCAAACCGGGCATCTTCGCTTGCCGACTCCGACGACAGCGAGGCTTGCTGAAATCCCGGGGCTGTTGCCATGGGTAGCGTGGCCGGCTCTTCCGACATCATCCGGGTGAGTGAAATCGCGCCCCATACCGCGAGCGAGGCAAACGAAGTCACGGCAACCCGCTGCGGCCACACGCTTCGGCGCGGCGCAAGTACGGTCGGCTCGGTGGACAATTGCGCCGAGAAACGTGCCATGAAGCCTTCCTGCGCCGGGGCTTCGCCTCGCATCAGATCGCCGATCAGGTGGTAATCCGACCAGCTTTGCCGCAACTCGCCGTCGCGTTTCAGGGCCGTGAGGCAAGCCTCCGTTTCGGTACGCTCCGTCTCGCCATCAAGGGCGGCAGAAAGCAACAGACGCCAGTCGTCGTCGGCCGATTCATTCTGGGGATGGGCATGGGTTTTAAGAAGTGCTGACATGGTTACCACCTTTTGTCCTGACTGGTGCCCAGCATCGGGCGGATCTTTTCGGCTATGGCCTCGCGTGCGCGGAAGATCCGCGAGCGAACGGTACCGATCGGGCAATCCATCATCTGCGCGATTTCCTCGTAGCTCATGCCTTCGATTTCGCGCAACGTGATGGCCGTCCTCAATTCCTCGGGCAGCGCATCGACTGCCTCATTGACCGCTTTGGCGATCTGTTTGGTCTGGAGTTCCGCATCCGGCGTCGCAATATCGCGCAACAGGTCGCCATCCTCGTAATTCTCCGCATCTTCCGCCTGCACGTCACTCGATACCGGCATGCGCTTGTGCGCGACCAGGTAATTCTTGGCGGTATTCACGGCAATGCGGTACAGCCAGGTGTAGAAGGCACTCTCGCCACGGAATCCCGGCAGCGCGCGATAGGCTTTGATAAAAGCTTCCTGCGTAATATCTTCCACCTCCGCCGCATCCCGCACCATGCGCGACAACAGCCGCCCGAGCTTGCGGTGATACTTGCTCACCAACAGCTCGAAAGCGTGCTTGTCGCCCTGCTGGGCGCGTTCGACCAACACCTGATCCAATTCGCGGTCCGACATATCTCCCTGCTACTTCTTGTTAGTGTTGAAAGTATACGTGACCGCACCTTCCGGAACGTGTGAGCGGTTCAGGGCAAAAAAGTTCACCCCAAACAGGGTTATTCGGACACGGGCCAAGCCTGCTATCATCCGCCGACCACCATGCACAGACACGACGTCCTCATCCTCGGCAGCGGCCTCGCCGCGCTGACCACCGCGCTCAAGCTTGCCGACCAGCGCCGCGTCGCCATTGTGACCAAGCGCCAGATGACCGACGGGGCCAGCGACTGGGCGCAGGGCGGCATTGCCGCGGCGGTCGACAGCGGCGATTCGGTCGAAGCCCATGTCCATGACACCCTGGTCGCCGGGGCCGGCCTGTGCGACGAGGCGGTCACCCGGCTGGTTGCCAGCCAGGCGCGCGAGATGATCGCCTGGCTGACCGCCAACGGTGTCGCCTTCACCCCCGACCCGCAAGCGCCGGGCGGCCTGCACCTCGCCCGCGAGGGCGGACATTCCAAACGCCGGGTCGTACACGCGGCGGACGCCACCGGGCATGCGGTACAGACCAGCCTGCTCGACCGTGTGCGTGCTCACCCCAATATCGAGACCTTCGAGCAGCACGTCGCCATCGACCTCATCACCGGCAAGCGCGCCGGCGGCCAGGAACGGCAGATCCACGGCGCCTATGCCTTGAACAAGGGCACCGGCGAGGTCGAGACCTTCGCCGCCGGCCACACCGTACTCGCCACCGGCGGTGCCGGCAAGGTCTACCTCTACACGACCAACCCCGACACCTCGACTGGCGACGGCATCGCCATGGCGTGGCGCGCCGGCTGCCGGGTCGCCAACCTCGAATTCGTGCAGTTCCACCCGACCTGCCTGTACCACCCGCACGCCAAGTCCTTTCTCATTTCCGAGGCCGTGCGCGGCGAAGGCGGCCGCCTGCTGCTGCCCGACGGCAGTCGCTTCATGCAATTCCACGACGAGCGCGCCGAACTCGCACCGCGCGACGTGGTCGCCCGCGCGATCGACTTCGAGATGAAAAAACGCGGCATCGACTGCGTCTACCTCGACATCAGTCACAAGCCGGCCGACTTCGTGCGCGAGCATTTTCCGACGATCTACGGCCGCTGCCTGGAACTTGGCATCGACATCACGCGCCAGCCGATCCCTGTGGTGCCGGCCGCGCACTACACCTGCGGCGGCGTCATCACCGACATGAATGCGCGCACCGACCTGTGCAACCTGCATGCCGTCGGTGAAGTCACCTTCACCGGACTGCACGGCGCCAATCGCCTGGCGTCCAATTCGCTGCTGGAGTGCCTGGTGTTCGGCCACGCGGCCGCCGCCGACATCCTGGCCACGCCGCCCGCCCCTTCGCTCAGCCTGCCGCCGTGGGACGCCTCGCGCGTCACCGACCCCGACGAGGAGGTCGTGATCTCGCACAACTGGGACGAACTGCGGCGCTTCATGTGGGACTACGTGGGCATCGTGCGCACCAACAAGCGGCTGGCGCGCGCGTCGCACCGGATCCGCCTGCTGCGTGCCGAAATCGACGAGTTTTACCGGAACTTCCGGGTCTCCAACGATCTGATCGAACTGCGCAATCTGGTGCAGAGCGCCGACCTCATCATCCGTTCGGCCCAACTGCGGCAGGAAAGCCGCGGCCTGCACTTCAGCCGCGACTATCCGGAAATCCTGCCGATCGCGGGCAACACCGTGCTCAACCCGCGTCCGGGAACCCTGTGTCCGAGCGTGTGCGGCGTGCCCAGCGAAGCGACATCCTGAGACGGCGCAAGCTGTCGGCGTCCGCGCTGTCGGACAGCAGCGTCAGGGCATGCACGCGACGGTCGGCGGTACGGTAGTTCAACACGATCAACCCGCTCGAGACAAAACTGTCGTCCAGCACCTCGACGTCACTCCACTCGGCCCGACCATCCAGGCATTGCAGACGGCCGTCTGCCGCAATACGCAGACTCGTCATCGGCGAGGCTCGCCGCCAACCCCATACGCTCAGGCCAGTCGCGGCGCCCCCCAGCGCAAACGCAACGCCTGCGGGGACGTCCGCCAGAAGCAGGGCAAGCCCTGCCAGCGCGGCCATGCCCAGCAGCAACAGCCCCAGTCGGCGCGAGGGTTTGAGTTCAATCTCGTGCATCAGCGTGTACACTTTTGGCCTTCATGACATCCCTCTTTGACTGGAACGCATCGTGATCGATTCCTGGAAAAACTTTCTGCAATCCCAAGGCGCGCGAATCGCAGACAGCACGGTCCTGCATTATGGCGACCCGGCGGCCGAACGCGCCGCCGCCGCTGGCGGCACCATTGTCGCGGATTTGTCGCAACTCGGCGTCATCGCTTTCCGCGGCGACGAAGCCGCCAGCTTCCTGCAAAGCCAACTCACCAACGACGTTCGCGGCCTGCAGGCCGACGCCGCCCAGTGGAACGGCTATTGCAGCCCCAAGGGACGCCTGCTCGGAAATTTTCTGGTATGGCGGCAGGGCGAGGATTACTGCCTGCAACTATCGGGCGACATCCTGCCCAGCGTATTGAAGCGGCTATCCATGTTCATCATGCGCGCCAAGGTGCAAGGGCGTGACGCCAGCGATGAAAACGTCCGGCTGGTCGCCGCCGGCAAGCGGGCGGCGGCCATGGTGAGCGCCACGATGGGCGTCCTTCCGAATACCACCATGCATACCGTCAGCGGAGAAGCTGGCCAGGTCATCCGCGTCGGCGACGACAAATTCGTCCTGTCGATCCTCCCCGAACGCGCCGCCATGGTCTGGCAGGGATTGCGCGAAGCGGCCACCCCGGTCGGCGCTCCGGTATGGGACTGGCTGCGGCTCAACGCCGGCATTCCGATGATCGTTGCCGCCACCCAGGAGCAGTTCGTCCCGCAAATGATCAATTTCGAGGTCATCGGCGGCGTCAGCTTCCAGAAAGGCTGCTACCCCGGCCAGGAAATCGTCGCCCGCAGCCAATACCTGGGCAAACTCAAGCGCCGCATGTTCCTTGCCCACGTGGATGCCGAAGCCGCACCCGGCGACAACCTGTACAGCGCCGACATCGAGGGTCAGGCCACCGGCACGGTGGTCAATGCAGCACCGGCACCGGCTGGCGGCTTCGATGTGCTGGCCGTGGCCCAGGTCGAAAGCGCAGCGACCCAAACCCTGCACCTCAAAGCGGGCGACGGCGCCCCCCTGACGCTGAAACCCTTGCCCTACGCGCTACCCGAATAGGTGAAGCACGCCTATGTCTACTACCGAATCGATCCTGTCCAGGCCGGCTTGGCCGCGCGCCGGATCGATGCACTGCTGGACGCGCTGGCCCGGTATTGCAGCCAGCCGCCACGTCGGTTGAGACGCTGCGACGATCCGTCGACGTGGATGGAGATCTACGAAGGCATTGCGGATTTTGCGGCGTTTTCCGCCGCGCTGGACCGGGCCGTGCTTGACCTGGATTGTGCCGGGCACACAGTGGGCGAACGCCACCTGGAGTGCTTCTCGGCGTCCGATCCGGCCTCATAGAAAAGCCGGGCAAGCCCCGCTTTTCTGACAATAGGCGAAACAAACGCCTACTTCTTCACCATCACCTTTTCCACCCAGCCTTCGCCATCCTGGCCCTGGACGGAAATAAATCCGCTCTGGTCATGGCCGGTATAAATGACTTCCTCACCACGCGCAAGGGTCGAGACCACTTTGGAGGTTTTCTTGGGCTGGGCGTAGACTCTCAGCCCGGCGATCTTTCCTGTCACCGCGTCGCCTTCCTCGAACACGATGCCAGCCTTGGTCGGCTGGCCGGATTTGCCCTTGAGGTTGATCTCCTGCCGGGCCATCTCCGGATTGTTGCGGATGGAGCGCACGATGTTGTTCCAGTTGTCCAGGTAGCTGGCCGCGATGACCTTCCCTTCCGGCGTATTGGTGTAGGCGCCGAGCCCGCCGGCCGCGCCGCCGCCGACCAGCAGCCCGCCCACGCTCCAGTCCGTTTTCTCGGCATTGCCGGTGGCCGAAGCAAGCTGCAGCGAAGTACGCGAATCCGAGAGGATCATGGTGGTTTGCGCCGACTTGAACTTGAGGCCGGCCGCGACCAGGCCCGCCACGGCGCCAAACACGCCCAGGCCACCCAGTGCGCCGCCCACGCCGCCCGAATCCTTGCTGGAGAATACCGCGTCAGGGGTCAGCACGTAGTCGGCCGTGACCATCTGGCCCTTGCCCATGTTGGAGCCCTTGCGCAGTTCGCCGGACTCGGCCAGTTGACGCTCCTGCATCAGGTTCTGCATGGCGCGACCCCGCTCCACCAGAACAAAGCAGTTGGATTGCTGCACCATCATGCGAATCAGGCCGGTCGGCGATTGCAGGCCGTATTGGAGCAGATGGGAAATCACGGCATCCTGCGGCTCGACCACGGCCAACGTGCCGTAGGGCTTATCGCATTTTTCAAGTTCCTTGGCCTCCCCTTGTGCCCCGTCCGGCCCCGCAGACCCGGACGGTTGACCGGCCTCTTTCTTATCGCCGCTCCCCAGTTTGAAGTCGAACAGGCCAGCATAGACCGGATTGATCGCCTGCGTCAGAAATAAGCCGGTAACGAGTGCGCGTGCCATGGCTGTCATTGTTGTCTCCCTTGATTGATTTAAAACGATTATATCCATTTCAAGCGTCATCCAGATGCGTACAAAACGCCTTGGTTTCCGCCGTTCACGTTCTATAAACAAGGCACGCATACCACAAGGAGGTCATCATGCTGGACATCAACAAAATGGTGGAACAGGAACATTCGGGCCCGACGGTCCGCGGCCATCTCATCGACCTGGAACCCTGGACGGAAGAACAGGCGATTGAGCGGGCACACCGGGATGGGCTGGAGTTGACCGACGACCATTTGGCCATCATTCGTTATCTGCGCGACTGTTACGCCGATCATGGCGGCACCGTCAATGCGCGCATGCTGGTGCATTCGCTGGAAGAGGAATTTGCAGGCCAGGGCGGACACAAGTTCCTGTACAACCTGTTTCCGCTGGGGCCGATTGCCCAGGCCAGTCACTATGCCGGCCTGCCGATGCCGCCTGGCACCCGCGATCCCTCATTTGGCACGACGCACTAAGCCCTAGTCGGTTTCTTCCACGGGAACCCGCGCAGCCAGCGCGCACAGCAGTTCATAACTGCTGGTGCCTGCGGCTGCGGCTACCGTATCCACGGGCAAACCTTCGCCCCACAGCACGACCGGGCTCCCCACGCCGGCTTCGGGGCATTCGCCCAGATCGACGCACAGCATGTCCATCGACACCCGGCCCAGAGTCCGGCTGAGGCGTCCATCGACAAGAGCCGGCGTACCGGTCAGTGCATGACGCGGATACCCATCCGCATAGCCACAGGCGACCACACCCACCCGCATGGGACGGTCGGCACGAAACAACTGCCCATATCCCACGCCCTCGCCCGCTTGCAGGGTCTGCACGCTGATGATTTCCGACTGCAGGGTCATGGCCGGCCTCAAGCCTAATTGCTCGGCCGACACGTCGGCAAACGGCGACGCACCATAGAGCATCAGTCCCGGCCGCGCCCAGGCGCCGAGGGTTTGCGGATAACGCAACAGCGCAGCCGAATTGGCGCTGCTCCACGGCAGGCCGTAGGCCGACAGTTCGCCCAGGAAAGGGTGCAGCTGCCAGTCCACACCGACCGTTTCATCCGCTTGGGCAAAGTGCGTCATCAGGGTAATGCCGGCCACTGCGCTCAGGCTTCTCGTCCGTGCGACGATGGCGGCATGATCGGCCAGGGGAAAGCCCAACCGGTGCATGCCGCTGTCGAATTTGAGGAAGACCTGAAGGGGCCGCGCGGGCGGTTGCTGCTGCAGCCAGTCGAGATGGGCGGGATGATGCAACACCGGCCACAGGTCCAGTTCGGCGCAGGTGGCGATTTCGTCCGCCCCGAAGAACCCTTCCAGCAGCAGGATGGGCTGGTCGACCCCCATCAATCTCAGGTTGGCGGCCTCTTCCAGCGTCAGCACGGCAAAGCCGTCGGCAGCCGCCAATGCGCGCCGTGCACGCGACAGCCCATGACCGTAGGCATTGGCCTTGACCACTGCAAACACGCGCGCTGCACCTGCGTGACTGCGTGCCACACGCAGGTTGTGCGCCATCGCGCCGATGGAGATTCGCGCCTGGATTGGCCGCATCGGTTTAGTAAGAGCCCGGCTGCGCCAGCGTTTCGAAGCGCGTGTATTCGCCGAGGAAGGCCAGTCGCACCGTGCCGATGGGGCCGTTACGCTGCTTGCTGATGATGATTTCCGCCGTGCCCTTGTCCTGGGTATCGGGGTTGTAGACCTCGTCGCGGTAGATGAACAGGATGACGTCGGCATCCTGTTCGATGGCGCCCGATTCGCGCAGATCGGACATCACCGGGCGCTTGTTGGGACGTTGCTCCAGGCTCCGGTTCAACTGCGACAGCGCGATCACCGGCACATGCAACTCCTTCGCCAGCCCCTTCAGCGCGCGCGAGATTTCGGATATTTCGGTGGCGCGGTTTTCGCCGGTACCGCTGCCCGCCATCAGTTGCAAATAGTCGATCACGATGAGGCCGAGCTTGCCGCACTGACGCATCAGCCGGCGTGCGCGTGCGCGCAGTTCGAGCACGTTGAGTCCTGGCGACTCGTCGATGAACACCGGTGCCTCGTTGAGCTTGCCGAGCGCGTAGGTGAGGCGCTGCCAGTCGTCCTCGCCCAGCTTGCCGGTACGCAGCCGGTGCTGGTCGAGCTTGCCGACCGAGCCGATCATCCGCATCACCAGCTGGGCGCCGCCCATTTCCATCGAGAACACCGCCACCGGCAGGCCGGTGTCGAGCGCGACGTTCTCCGCGATGTTGATCGAGAAGGCGGTCTTGCCCATGGATGGGCGCCCGGCGACGATGACGAGGTCGCCCGGCTGCAGGCCGGAGGTCTTCTGGTCGAGGTCGTGAAAACCGGTCGGCACGCCCGTGACACCGGAATCGTTGTCGCGGTGATAGAGCTCGTCGATACGCTCGACCACTTCCTTCAGTAAGGGTTTGATTTCGGTGAATCCCGCCTGCCCGCGGCTGCCGGATTCGGCGATCTCGAACACCTTGGCCTCGGCCTCGTCGAGCAGCTGCGAGGCGCTGCGCCCGGCAGGCGAATAGGCGGTGTCGGCGATTCCGGTCGCCACCTCGGCGAGCCGCCGCATCACCGAGCGCTCGCGCACGATTTCGGCATAGCGGCGGATGTTGGCAGCCGACGGCGTGTTACTTGCCAGCGCAACGATGTAGGCGAGTCCACCGACGTTTTCGAGTTGCCCCATGGACTGCAGCGCCTCGGACACCGTCACGGCATCGGCTGGCCGATTCTCGGCGATCTGCCGCACGATCGCGCGCAGGATCTGGCGATGATCCTGGCGGTAGAAATCGCTTTCCGATACCACATCCCCGATGCGGTCCCATGCACTGTTGTCGAGCAGCAGACCGCCCAACACTGCCTGCTCGGCTTCGAGCGAGTGCGGCGGCAGACGCATCTGCGCCAGTTGGGGATCGGAATTTGCAGTCAGGGAGTGGATGGCGGCCATGGCAGGATTCTAGTCTTCAGCCTCGGGCCCACCAAGGGAAAAACTGTGGATAAGCCGTGGACAGCCGGGTATGCCTTGAGGACAAATAAAAAAAGGGAGCCGATGGCTCCCTTTCCAGGCAAGGCCGGCGGATTACTGCTCGCCGACCACCACCACCGTGATGTTCGCGGTGACATCATGGTGCAGACCCAGCACCACCGGGTATTCGCCAATGGCCTTGAACGGGCCTTCGGGCAGGCGGATTTCCGCCTTGACCACGTCATGGCCCTGCGCTTTCAGCGCATCAGCGATGTCGGCATTGGTAATGGAGCCGAACAGGCGGCCGTCGACACCGGCCTTCTGACTGACCGTGACGCTGAAACCTTCCAGCTTCGCAGCGCGGCTCTGGGCTTCCGCCAGCTTCTCGGCAGCGACGCGTTCCAGCTCGGCCTTCTGGGCGGCAAATGCATCCATGTTGGCCTGCGTGGCACGACGTGCACGGCCGGTAGGGATCAGAAAGTTGCGGGCATAGCCGTCTTTCACCTTGACCACGTCACCCAGATTGCCCAGGTTGACGACTTTGTCCATCAGAATCACTTGCATGGTCGTCTCCTCAATGCAGATCGGTGTAAGGCATGAGCGCCAGGAAGCGCGCACGCTTGATCGCGGTGCCCAGCTGGCGCTGGTAGTGCGCCTTGGTGCCGGTGATGCGGGCCGGGATGATGCGGCCGTTCTCGGCGATGAATTCCTTCAGCACTTCGATGTCCTTGTAATCGACTTCGACCACTTTTTCAGCGGTGAAGCGGCAGAACTTGCGACGCTTGAAGAGACCGCGATTGCCGCTGTCGCGGCGCTTGTTGGCGAACTTGCCGCCGGATTTTCCACCCATGGGACGTGCCATGATTTATTCCTTTTCGATTCGATTCAATATCAAGATCAGTTGTCGGCTGTTCACGCTGCGTCGGTTCAACGCGCCTTCCAGTTTCACCTGCGTCCCGGTGGCCAGTTGTGCCAGTTGGCTTGCAAGCAATCCACTCGCTTGCACCGTCAACTCGCATTCCACCTGCCGGGCCTGGGCTGCCACCGTCTGACTGCTGCGGTGCAGAATCACCGCTTCCGCAATGGGCACGCCAGCCGGGCTGTAACGCACAGGATCAACCTGGATGAGGGCTCCGCTGATGAGCAGCCTGTTCACTCATTCAACCCGGCACTCACTCAGGCTGCGGCGGGCTGCTCGGCTGCAGCTTCCGGCTTGGCGCCTTCAGCCTTGGCGCTGTCCAGCATGTCGCGCGACTTTTCTTCCTTCATCATCGGTGAAGCCGTGGTCACGGCATCGTCGCGCTTGATGGTCAGATGGCGCAGCACGGCATCGTTGAACTTGAAGCCATGTTCGAGTTCTTCCAGGGTTTCCTGGTCGCACTCGATGTTCATCAGCACGTAGTGGGCCTTGTGGACCTTCTGGATCGGGTAGGCCATCTGGCGGCGGCCCCAGTCTTCCAGGCGATGAACGCTGCCGCCGCGCGTGGTGATATTGGCCTTGTAGCGTTCAATCATGGCGGGCACCTGCTCGCTCTGATCGGGATGGACGATAAATACGATTTCATAATGCCGCATCTTGTTCCTTTCGGTTCAGCCCCCCGCTGCGGTGCGGTGGAGCAAGGTGGTAAAGTCAAAAAACAATCCCCGGCAAACCGGGGACTGCAAATCATACGCTTTTTGCCTGGCAAATCAAGCTGCGACCGGGTCAGATCACGCAATCGACGTAATAGCGGGGCTTGCCGTCGACCACGTCCTCGACCAGACCGTGCACATCGGTCTCGAAGCCGGGGAATTTGTCATTGAATTCGCGGGTGAACTGCAGATAACGCACGATGGTGGCATTGAAGCGCTCGCCCGGGATCAGCAAGGGAATGCCCGGCGGATAAGGCGTCACCAGCATGGCGGTGATGCGGCCCTCGAGCTTGTCGATCTCGACGCGCTCGATCTCGCGGTGCGCCATCTTGGCAAAGGCGTCGGCCGGCTTCATCGCCGGCGCCATTTCGGACAGATACATCTCGGTCGTCAGGCGCGCCACGTCCTTGGCCTTGTAGATGGTGTGGATCTGATCGCACAGGTCCTTGAGCCCGGTTTTCTCGTAGCGCGGGTGCTTCTCGATGAATTCCGGCAGCACGCGCCACAACGGCTGGTTTTCGTCGTAGTCGGCCTTGAACTGCTGCAGCGCGGTCACCAGGGTATTCCACCGGCCCTTGGTGATGCCGATGGTGAACATGATGAAGAAGGAATACAGCCCGGTCTTTTCCACGATGACGCCGTGCTCGGCCAGGTATTTGGTGACGATCGCCGCCGGGATGCCCCAGTCGGCAAATGCGCCGTCCACATCCAGGCCAGGCGTGATGACGGTGGCCTTGATCGGATCAAGCATGTTGAAACCGGGGGCGATCTTGCCGAACTCGTGCCAGCGGGCGCCGGTTTCGAGCATCCAGTCTTCGCGATCGCCCACGTCCTCTTCGGCCAGCTTCTGCGGCCCCCATACCTTGAACCACCAGGAGTCGCCGAATTCCTCGTCGACCTTGCGCATGGCACGGCGGAAATCGAGTGCTTCCTTGATCGACTCCTCGACCAGCGCGGGACCGCCGGGCGGCTCCATCATCGCCGCCGCCACGTCGCACGAGGCGATGATGGCGTACTGCGGCGACGTCGAGGTGTGCATCAGATAGGCCTCGTTGAAACGATGGAAGTCGAGCTTGCGCGTCTCCGAGTCCTGCACCAGGATCTGCGAAGCCTGGGAGAGGCCCGCCAACAGCTTGTGGGTGGACTGGGTGGCGAACACCAGCGCATCCTTCGCCCGCGGCCGGTTCTTGCCGATGGCGTGCATGCCGCGATAAAAGTCGTGGAAGGTCGCGTGCGGCAGCCAGGCTTCGTCGAAATGCAGGGTGTCGATATAGTCGCCGAGCAGTTCCTTGATCATGTCGACGTTGTAGAGGATGCCATCGTAGGTCGACTGGGTGATCGTGAGAATGCGCGGCTTGCGCTTCACATCCTTGGCAAACGGATGCGCGGCGATCTTCTTCTCGATGTTCTCCGGGCGAAACTCGTCCAGCGGGATCGGTCCGATGATGCCGTAGTGGTTGCGCGTCGGCGTCAGGAAAATCGGGATCGCGCCGCACATCATGATGGCGTGCAGAATGGACTTGTGGCAGTTGCGGTCGACCACGACGATGTCGCCCGGCGCCACGGTGGCATGCCACACCATCTTGTTCGACGAGGAGGTGCCGTTGGTGACGAAGAACAGGTGGTCGCAGTTAAAGATGCGCGCCGCGTTGCGCTCCGATGCCCCGACCGGTCCGGTGTGATCGAGCAGCTGCCCGAGTTCGTCCACGGCATTGCAGACGTCGGCCCGCAGCAGGTTCTCGCCGAAGAACTGGTGGAACATCTGGCCGATCGGCGATTTCAGGAAAGCCACGCCACCCGAGTGCCCCGGGCAGTGCCAGGAATACGAGCCATCCGCCGCGTAATGGGTCAGCGCGCGGAAAAACGGCGGCACCAGGGAATCGAGGTAGGCGCGCGCCTCGCGGCCGATATAGCGGGCGAGGAATTCCGGCGTGTCTTCCAGCATGTGGATGAAGCCGTTGAGCTCGCGCAGGATGTCGTTCGGGATATGGCGTGCGGTGCGGGTTTCGCCGTGCAGGAAAATCGGGATCTCGGCATTGCGGAAGCGCACTTCCTCGACGAATCCGCGGAGCTTTTGCAGTGCCTTGCTCGTATCCTCGTCGCTACCGGCAAGTTCCTCGTCATCGATCGACAGTACAAAGGCCGACGCGCGGGCCTGCTGCTGGGCAAACGATGTCAGATCCCCATAGTTGGTGACGCCGAGTACTTCCATGCCCTCTTTTTCGATCGCTTCGGCCAGGGTGCGGATCCCCAACCCGGATGCGTTTTCGGAACGGAAATCTTCGTCGATGATGACAATGGGAAAGCGAAAACGCATGGCGACTCCTCAGGGAGGGGCGGGAGAAAAACGCGGATTGTACGTCGCGTGCGCGGCAGCAGGATGAATTTTTGCGCGCGGGCTGAAATCGCGGCGCCGGTCAGATCTTGGGGAGCGTGACCCCGACCTGGCCCTGGTATTTGCCGCCGCGGTCCTTGTACGAGGTTTCGCACACCTCGTCGGACTCGAGGAACAGCATCTGGGCCACGCCTTCGTTGGCGTAGATTCGCGCGGGCAGCGGCGTGGTATTGGAAAACTCCAGCGTCACATGGCCTTCCCATTCGGGTTCCAGCGGCGTCACGTTGACGATGATGCCGCAGCGCGCGTAGGTGCTTTTGCCCAAACAGATCGTCAGCACGCTGCGCGGGATGCGGAAGTACTCCACCGTGCGCGCCAGCGCGAACGAATTCGGGGGGATGATGCACGAATCGCCCTTGACCTCCACGAACGAGTTCGGATCGAACGCCTTCGGGTCGACAATCGTTGTGTTGATGTCGGTGAACAGCTTGAATTCGCTGGCGCATCGCACGTCGTAGCCATAACTCGACGTACCGTACGACACGATGGATCGGCCTCCGGCCTGTTTGATCTGTCCCGGCTCGAACGGTTCGATCATGCCATGCTCAGCCGCCATGCGGCGGATCCATCGGTCGGACTTGATGCTCATCAGGTGTTGGAAATGACGATATTGGGGAATTTGGCGGAATGATCCACCGCAGTTTCGCCAATCTTAACAGCAACGCGGCGCGCGATCTGTTTGTAGATCTCGGTCACGCGGCCGTTCGGATCGGACACCACCGACGGCTTGCCGGAGTCGGTGTCGGCACGGATCGCGCCGTCGAGCGGCAACGCGCCGAGGAATTCTACGCTGTAGTCCTTGCACATGCGCTCGCCGCCGCCTTCGCCGAAGATGCGCTCTTCGTGGCCGCAGTTCGAGCAGATGTGCAGGCTCATGTTCTCGACCACGCCGATGATGGGGATGCCGACCTTCTCGAACATCTTCAGCCCCTTGCGCGCGTCGATCAGCGCGATGTCCTGCGGCGTGGTGACGATCACCGCGCCGGTCACCGGCACGCGCTGCGCGAGCGTCAACTGGATGTCGCCGGTGCCCGGCGGCAGATCGACCACCAGATAGTCAAGCTCGCTCCAGTTGGTGTTGTTGAGCAACTGTTCCAGCGCCTGCGTCACCATCGGGCCGCGCCAGACCATGGGCGTTTCGACGTCGATCAGGAAGCCGATGGACATCGCCTGGATGCCGTGACCGATCAGCGGTTCGAGGTTCTTGCCGTCGTTGGACTCGGGCTTGTCGGTGATGCCCAGCATGGTCGGCTGCGACGGGCCGTAGATGTCGGCGTCCAGCATGCCGACGCGCGCGCCTTCGGCGGACAGCGCCAGCGCCAGGTTGACGGCGGTGGTGGATTTGCCGACGCCGCCCTTGCCGGAAGCCACGGCGATGATGTTCTTGACGTTGGGAATCAGCTTGACGCCACGCTGCACGCTGTGCGACACGATCTTGAAACTGACGTTGGCGGCGGCGGCGGTGACGCCCTCGATGGATTTAAGCTTGTCTTCGACCTGCTGCTTGATGACCGGCAACTGGCTCTGCGCCGGGTAGCTCAGCAGGATGTCGACCGACACGGCCCCGCCGTCGATCTTGATGTTGCGGGCGGATTTGGTCGAGACGTAATCCTTGTGGGTGTTGGGGTCGACCAACTCTTTCAGTGCGGTCTGCACCTGAAGTTCAGAAACGGCCATGTGTGCTCCAGCAGGTTAAATTAGCAATCGCTCATTTTAACGAATTCTGTCGCTTTGGGTGAACGGAAACGCAGAAAGGGCGCGGGATTCCCTGCCATTCGCAGGGCTATTGCCAGCTATCCGACGCCATCAGGAGGCCTTGCGACATTGCAGTCCGCGACCTCTAGCCGTTCCTTGGAATCAGCCTAGCGAGGCTCGGCGTAATGCGCCACCAGCACGGCTTCGGGCACCCGCAGACGAATCGCTGCGACCAGCTCGCTGATCGCCCCCGGGCGCGGGCGCAGGGACACCCACAACAGGTTGAGTTTCAGGTTGAGATCAGCGAACACCACATCCTGATGCAGCGACAGCACCGCCTGAATTTCGCGCGACGCCCGTTCGATCTCGACGCGCGGGCGGCTGCGCAAACGCGGAATCAACATCATGAAATCGGTCAGTCGCTTGCCGGCAAGATCGCGCGTGGGCGCGATCTGCCACAAAGGCTGACCCGGCCCGGGTCCGGCACATGTCGTCAGCGTGGTTGAAGCATGGATTCGTATCTTCATCACGCCTCCGTCATTCCGGATCAGGGCTTCAGCAGGAAGTCCGCTGCCGCGTCCCGCCGACTGCACAGACGGGGCGCGCGTTGCCGCACATGACGCGCATCCCGGTGCAGATAACGTTCGAGTTCCTCGAGCGCCAGACGGTAGACCTCGCGCTTGAAGTCGACCACCGCTTCCATCGGCACCCAGTATTCGTTCCAGCGCCAGGCGTCGAATTCCGGGTGGCTGCTGGCGCGCAGCGAAACATCGCAGTCGCGTCCGGTCAGTCGCAGCAAAAACCAGATCTGCTTCTGTCCGCGATACAGGCCACGGCTGTCGCGCCGCGTCCAGTGAGGGGGCACGTCGTAGCGCAACCATTCGCGCGTGCGGCCCAGGATGCGTACATGCGCGGGCAGCAAGCCCACTTCCTCTTCCAGTTCCCGGAACATGGCCTGTTCCGGCGTTTCCCCTGCGTTGATACCGCCCTGGGGAAACTGCCAGGCGTGCTGATTGACGCGCTTGCCCCAGAAGACCTGGTTGCTCGCGTTGCACAATATAATGCCTACGTTCGGGCGGTACCCTTCTCGGTCGATCATGGCCGCCACCATCAATAAAGTTCGATTAGCTGCATTCTTTCATACCCGCCGAAAATTGCAAACCTTCCATGATTCGAAGTCTGCTGTTAAGCATTGTTTTAATTGGAATTTTGAGCGGATGTTCCAATTTGATGTCAGCCGCCCCGCCCGACCGGGTGTTGGCGGGAATCCATGAATTCGGCACCACGGCACTCGCCTATACACCGGATGGCCGGCAATTCATCAGTGGTGGCTTCCGTGGCGAGTTGCGGGCGTGGGATGCGGCCACCCTGCGCCCACTCGGCGAGTACCACGGACATCGGCGGGCGGTGCGTGCGATTCTGCCGCTGGCCTCGGGCGACTTTGTCAGCGGGGGGGACGATGGCCGCCTGATCCTGTGGCATGACAGACACATCAAGCGGCGTGTCGAGGGGGCGAAGGTGACTGCGCTGGCCTTATTCCAAGGCCAAGTGGTGAGCGGTCAGCGCGATGGCCACTTGCGTGTCTGGTCTGCGGACACGCTCCAGCCTGTGCGGGAAATTCAGTTATCCGACGATGTCGTCGCGCTGACGACACATGGAACTCAGCTGGCCGTCGGCCTCGATCACGCCATCCTGCTCCTCGATGCGGATTACAAAATACGACGGACGATCCGCACCCCGCATACCCCGCACGATCTGCAATTCAGTCCGGATGGCCGCATCCTGGCGGCAGGCACCTGGTTCCGCCTGCTCGAATGGAACGTCGCCAGCGGCGAAATGCACAGTATCCCGACCGAGCACAATGGTTTGCTGACCTCGATCGCCTTCAGCCCCGATGGCCGCTATCTGGCCACCCTGGGGCGCCATACCGACTCCGCCATCCGCATCGTCGACACCACGGATTTCAGGGTCGTGCGGCGCTACCAGGCCCATGAATTGTGCGGCGCCGTCATCCGCTTCAGCCCCGACGGACAGACCCTGGCTTCCGGCTCGGACGACGAAAGCGTCCGGCTGTATCGCTTCAATCGCCCCGCCTATTCAAGCAACGGCGCAATCCCCTCGGCCCACTGAAAATCACGCGCAAAACCGCGCAGATCGAGGCCGTAGCGTTTGGAGAGATCAGCCAGCTGCGGGCGCATCGTTTCGAGCCGGGCCGCAGCGCCCGGCTCGGCAAAGGCAAACACGATGACGTTGGTCTTGTTCTGTACCGAAATCCAGCCGACCTCGCCGTCGAATGCCCGCGTCAGCCGCGCGAAATACTCGGCGAACTCGCTGTCGCGCCCCCACAGGTTCACCACCAGTATGCCGCCCGGCTTCAGCACGCGGCGGCAGGCGGCATAAAACGTCTGTGTCGCCAGCGCCTCGACCTGATTGCCGGCATCGAAACCGTCGAGCAGGATGACGTCCGCGCTGCCGGGGTGCTGACGCACATACAAGGCGCCATCGGCTTCCACCACGCTGAGGTTGGCATCGTCAGGCGGCAATTCGAAGTGCGTACGCGCGGCAGCGACCACCCGCGGATCGATTTCCACCGCAGTGACATGTGTCTGCGGCCGCTGCTTGCGGATGAACTTGGCAAGCGAACCGCCGCCCAGGCCGATCATCAGCACATCCTGCGGCATCGGGTTGAACATCAGAAACCCCATCATTGCACGCGTGTACGCCAGTTCCAGGTCCCACGGCCGGTTCACCCGCATCGCGCTCTGAATGGCACGACTGCCCAGGTGCAGCACGCGCATGCCGCGTTCCTCGGTCACTTCCAGTCCCTCGTCGCCTGCCCGGCGTTTACCAAACTTCAAGCGCATGGCCATCCCATCCAAAATCGAGGGCGAATCATCCTAGAAATCGCAGTTGGATGCATCTGATGGTGCGTCTGGGCATGTGACTGCCGCGAAGCAAGGAGGCCGCAGGCTTATTGCCTGCAATGACGAGCGACAAAGGCAGGCGCTTGTCCAGGCGTAGCAGCAGGTGCATAGCGGACTTCAGTCAGCGGATGATTTCAGCCGAAGAACAGATGATACTCATGTGAAAAAATCGTCGAGGAGGTTAAGCGGTCAACTGCGGTTTCTGGAATGACTACCCGTCTGCACGCTAAAATGCGCGTTTTCGTCCCGATTATTCCACCATGCGCGCCACCCAGTTCTTCATTTCCACCACCAAGGAAGCCCCGTCCGAGGCCGAACTCGTCAGCCACAAGCTGATGCTGCGCGCCGGCCTCATCAAGCGCCTGGGATCAGGGCTGTATACCTGGATGCCGCTGGGCCTGCGCGTGCTGCGCCGGGTGGAAGCCGTGGTGCGCGAGGAAATGAACCGTGCCGGCGCGATCGAACTGCTGATGCCGGCGGTGCAGCCCGCCGAACTGTGGGAGGAAACCGGACGCTGGGCGGTGTTCGGCCCGCAGATGCTGAAGATCAAGGACCGCCACCAGCGCGATTTCTGTTTCGGCCCCACCCACGAGGAAGTCATCACCGACGTCGCGCGCCGCGAGATCAAGAGCTACCGGCAATTGCCGGTCAACTTCTACCAGATCCAGATGAAGTTCCGCGACGAGATCCGCCCGCGTTTCGGCGTCATGCGCGCGCGCGAATTCCTGATGAAGGACGCCTATTCCTTCCACGCCAGCAAGGACAGTCTGGCTGCCACCTACCAGACCATGTACGACGCCTACACCCGGGTTTTCAGCCGGCTGGGGCTGACCTTCCGCCCGGTGGCGGCCGACACCGGCGCCATCGGCGGCTCGGCTTCGCATGAATTCCACGTGCTGGCCGATTCCGGCGAGGACTTGATCGCCTACTGCCCGGACTCCGGCTACGCGGCCAACGTCGAGCTGGCCGAGGCGCTTGCCCCCGCGACACCGCGCGCCGCGCCGCAGGAAGCGCTGCGCGAGGTGGAGACACCAAAGCAGACCACCTGCGAGGACGTCGCCGCGCTGCTCGACATTCCGCTCGCCCGTACCGTGAAACTCATCGCCGTCATGGCCGGCGAACGGATGGTCGTGGTGCTGCTACGCGGCGACCACATGCTGAACGAAGTCAAATTGGGGAAACTTGAAGGCATGGCCGATTTCCGCCTGGCGAACGAAGCCGAGATCCGCGCGGCCTTCGACTGCCCGCCAGGCTTCCTCGGTCCGGTCGGCGTCGACCGCGCCCGGATTCAGGTCATCGCGGACCGCACGGTCGCGGCAATGAGCGATTTCGTGTGCGGCGCCAACAAGCCGAAATTCCACTTGGCCGGCGTCAATTTCGGCCGCGACCTGCAGGAACCGGATGTTGTGGCCGATATAAGGAATGTCGTCTCCGGCGACCCCAGCCCGGACGGCCAAGGCAGTCTGCAACTATGCCGCGGCATCGAGGTCGGCCATGTGTTCCAGCTCGGCAGCAAGTATTCACAGGCGATGAATGCGACCTACCTCGACGAGGGCGGCAAGGCACAGGTCATGGAAATGGGCTGCTATGGCATCGGCGTGTCGCGCATCGTGGCCTCGGCCATCGAGCAGAACCACGACGAGCGCGGCATCATCTGGCCGAAGGCGATGGCACCGTTCTTGCTGGTGATTGTGGCGATCGGCTATGGCAAGAGCGAAATGGTGAAAACCGCCGCCGAGTCGTTGTATGCTGAGTTGACGGTCGCCGGGTTCGACGTGCTGTTGGACGACCGCGACGAACGCCCCGGGGTGATGTTTGCCGACGCCGAACTGATCGGCATCCCCCATCGCATCACGGTGGGCGAACGCGGACTGAAGGATGGCGTGATCGAATACCAGGCGCGTCGCGCCGAGCCGGGGCAGAGTGGCGAAGCGCAAAGAATCGCGCTCGCCGATGCAAGGGAATTTTTGACGGGATTGCTGGAACGCTGACATGAACAAACAGACGCACATCGGCCTGCTGATCGCCGCTTTGCTGCTTGCCCAGCCCGCGCATGCGGGAGGACAGCTCGAAGAAGCGATGTCGGCCAATGTGCGCTCGTCGCTGCAGCGCGCCCTGGCGGACACGCCGGTCACCCGCACGGCATTCCGCAATCCGGCCGACGGTGCCGCCTGGCTGAAGGAAATGTCGCGCCGGCTGGCCAAGCGCATGCCCGACGAGGACGAGCGGCTCGAATTCCTGACCACGCTGCACTGGGAGGCTTCCCGCGCCGGCGTCGACCCGCAATTGATGCTGGGGCTGATCCAGGTGGAAAGCGGTTTCCGCAAATATGCCGTGTCGCCGGTCGGTGCGCGCGGCTACACGCAGGTCATGCCCTTCTGGGTCAAGACCATCGGCAACCCCAACCACAACCTGTTCCAGCTCCGCACCAATTTGAGATACGGCGCGCTGATCCTGCGTTACTACATCGACATCGAACATGGCGACCTCTTCCGCGCGCTGGGCCGCTACAACGGCAGCCTGGGGCAGCCGGAGTATCCGACACTTGTCGTCAACGCCTGGAAACACAACTGGGATTACACCCCTCGCACCCAATCGGCCGACAATCGTGCCGATTCCGACTCGCGCAGCTGACGCCCCTGCCCCCTTGCCGGGGCATGCCGCACGCCAAAAACACCTAGCCTGAAATACCCGTTTCAGGCACGCCTTGCCCCGCCTGTCCTGTGCGCTGACGAAATTTCAACCGGTCGTCACGCCATCGACATATTTCAGCCGCCTCCTCACCCAGCCCCTGCGCCGCATGCCTTGTCAAACAAGGCGTTGGGGGTTTTTCTTCGCCTGGCACAAGCCATGCAGGATGTCCGCCACAGGCTACATGCCTGCCATCACAACAACGGAGGCGACCATGGACATGACAATGCAATTGTCCCGTACGGTTAAGGGACAGGAAGAAATCTTCAATCTCGGCCATACCTTGCGGCCCCGACACCGACAAATCCTGTTCAGTGTGGGAAATGGCATTTCGTTTGGCGAACTCTGCAAGAAGATGCCCCACTGCGCCGAGCTGGAAGCGATGGTGAACGACTTGCTGAAAAGCGGGTTCATCCAGGCCTTGCGCAACATGGCATCGCCTTCGCAGCCTGCGTCTGCCGCCTCCCGCAGCCCGGCCCCTGCAGCGGCTGCCCCTGCGCAATCCACAGCCCATCTGGAAAGCACCCGCACCTATGCGCTGGAATTCCTGTCCGCCCTGGTGGGAACCAAGTCCCCGGCCTATCGGAAAATGAGCGAAGTACAGGATCTGGCCGGTTTCAACGCCGTCCTGCCGATGTGCTACAAGGTGATCGCTGCGGTGGCGTCGCCGCACCAGGCGGCTGAAATGGAAGCCGAAATCGCCCGGCGCATGGCCTGACACGGCCGATCAGCCGCGGATGCGCCAAGCCGGGTCGACTGGGTTCGATGCTTAGCGCGACAGGACGATCAGCGGCTTCGGCTGGCAATCCGCGACCACGACGGTACCGGAGCCGCCCGGTATCGCGCTCACCACGCCATCGAACGGCGCTTTCAGTTCGGCATCCGCCAGATTTTTCTGCGCGATCACCCGGCGCGCCTGGGCAGCCGACAGCGCGGCCTGGGCACGCGCGTAGCGCAATTCGGCGGCTTCCAGTTCGCTGGTCGACGACACCGTTCGGTCATACAGTTCCTGCGCCCGTCCCTGCTCGCGCTTGGCATCGGCCTCATCGGCCTGCGCGCGCGCATGGTCCGCCGTAGCTTCCTCAAGGCGCGCCTGCAGGATGGTTCTGTCCAGACGCAGCAGGACGGCGCCTTTCTTCACGCGCTGGCCGGGCTTGACCAGCACCGATTCCACCACGCCGGACACGCGGGTGGTGAGTTCAACCTTGTCCGCGGCCCATAGCGGGTTTGTACCCAGCAGGCTCAATCCGGCCAGTGCAATGGCCGCCATGCGCTGATTCATTTTCGTGCTCCCTCAACAGGCGGCAGATTGCCGCCGGACAATGCCTGCAGCCGCGCCAGCGCCAGCGCCAGCCGATATTCCACTTGCTTGCGGCGTATCTGCGCCATCTGGGTTTCCGCCATGCTGGTGCCCAGATTGGTTTTCAGTTCCAGTTCGTATTCCGCACGCGCACGTTCCAGCGCCCAGTCGCGATACTCGATCTGCTTGTCGGCCGCCACGCGACTGCTGCCGCGCAGCCATTCGATTTCCTGCAAGGTGGCGAGCAGGGTGTCGGACAGATCGAACTTGAGTTTTTCCAGTTCGGCGGCTGTCCGTTCCTTTTGCGCCAGCTCACGCGCAATCCGGGCATCCACGCGTCCCCCCTGATACAGCGGGATCGTGAACACCAGGCCGGCGCTGGCCTCATCGCGCGTGACCGACTCCCGGCTGTAGCCGCCGCCGATGACTTCGGCATCAAGTGTCGGATTGCGCTCCGCACGTATCGCCGCCAGCCGCGCTTCCGATGCCGACAACTGGGCACGCAGGGCAAGGATGCGAGGGTTTTGCGCCATGACCCAGGGCAGCAGGGTCTCGTAATCCGGCACCGGGCGGGCATTGTCCTGGAGTTTAGGCTCGACCAGTTCTTCAGGCAGCGTGTCGGGGCGGTAGATCGCCTGGGCCAACCGCTGCCGCGTGCTGCGCAGGCGCTGTTCGCTGGCGTTCCGGCGCTCGCGGATATCCTGGTACTCGGTTTCCAGTTTCAGCAGATCGGGCTGGCTGATCTGGCCCACCTTGAAACGGTCCTTCGCGTTGTCCCACGCGACATAGGCGACCGCCATGAATTCGTTGTCGGCAGCGTACTGCCGATCGGCCATCAGCACCTCGAAGTAACGCGCCATGATGTCGATGCGGCGCAGGCTTTCCACGGTGTAGAGCGCCTCCTGCCGCGCAGCGACCTCATCATCCGCCGCGGCGATGGCCTGGCTGCTGCGGCCGAAATCGAACAGCGGCTTGCGCGCCACGATGCGGCCGATGTTGTCGGGTTTCCAGTCGCCGCCCGGCTGACGTCCCGTGCGCAGGCTGCCGTCCAGAAACAGGCTGAAATCCTGACGGCTGGCCGCTTCTTTGCGGTCGGCACGCGCCAGCGCCAGTTCGCTTTCCGCGACCCGTCGATCGGGATGCGGCGCGGCCACGCTCGCCAGCGCCTCCTCCAGCGTCAGCGGCTCGGCAGACGCTGGGGCGGACAGCGCGCACGCCAGCAACGCGACCCACGTCGCGCGCCTCATTTGCCTTGCTTGTATTTGGTGAAGGGTTCGCTCGCGTAGCTGCCTTCAGCCACATACTTGCCGAGCAGCAGGAACTCGGCCTTGTCCTTGGTGGGGCCGATATAGCGCGTCACCAGTTTGCCGTCGAGGTCGAAGAACAGCATCGTGGGCGTGGCGCGCACGCGGTTGGCGAGCGCAAAGGCCTTTTCGGTGGTTTGCTTGCCCTGGAAGTCGGTCATCTGCGTATCGCCGTTGACGTCGATCGGGTACAGCAGGAACTGCGCGCGGTAGGCGTCCTGAACCTCGGACTGGTTGAGGATGGTGCTTTTCATGCGGGCGCAGAACGGACAGTCGTCCATCTCGAAGAACAGGAAAACGCCTTTCTTGCCCTGCTCCCTGGCGGTCTGGAGTTCGGCCTTGAAATCGCCGAACTTGGGCTGAAAGAAATAGCTGAGCGGATCGCGCGTCTCGGCCTGTGCGGTTGCGGCGAATAACATGAAGAACGCGATGAACAGTTGACGCATGATGTCTCCTCGGTCGTCAGACCGGCTTATTTTTTGGCGCGCACGCCTTTTTTGGCGATGAAGCTTTCCACCGATTCACGGGTGATCGCGCCTACTTGCTGGGCAACCATTTTACCGTCCGGGTTGTACAGATAGGTAGTCGGCAAACCCTGCACCGGCCCGATCTGGCTGGCCACTTGGGCATTGCCCAGCACGATCGGGTAATCGACCAGCAGTCCGTCCGCGAAATCGGTCACCTGCTTGGCATTGCGATAATCCATGGCGATACCGATGACGACGAGGTTGTTCTTCTTCTCGCCGTGCAGCGCGATCAGGTCCGGAATTTCCTCCTGGCAGGGCGGACACCAGGTTGCCCAGAAGTTCACCAGCACCCACTTGCCCTTGTAGCTGTCCAGCGTATGGGTCTTGCCGTCGGTATCGGTCAGCTTGAATCCGCCCGCCTGGGCCCAGGAGGCGAACAGCGCCAGCAACAGCCCGGCCAGCCATATCGGATAAAATCGACCACCTTGTAATATCTGCATTGGTTTTACCATCATGAATGAATTCGCCACGAACAAATTTCGTACTGAGAAAGACTCGCTAGGCGAAGTCCAGGTTCCCGTGGATGCCTGGTACGGCGCACAAACAGCGCGTGCCGTCGCCAATTTTCCCATTTCCGGACGCCGGCCGGATAAGGATTTCGTACTAGCCCATGTGCGAATCAAGCTCGCCGCCGCCCACGCCAACTGCCAGCCGGGCTGGTTGCCCGAGCAAAAGCGCGACGCCATCGCCGCCGCCTGCGAGAAAATCCTCGCGGGCGAATTCGACGACCAGTTCGTGGTCGACCGTTTCCAGGCCGGCGCCGGCACCAGCCACAACATGAACAGCAACGAGGTCATCGCCAATCTCGCGAATGTGGCCCTGGGCGGCGAGAAAGGCGCCTACAAACCGGTCAATCCCAACGACGACGTCAATATGGGGCAATCGACCAACGACACCATCCCGACCGCGATCCGTCTGGCCGTGCTGGCCAAGCTGCCGCGTCTGACTGCGGCGGTGCACGCGATGGCGGCGGAATTCAACCGCCTGGCCGAACGCGAGAAAGACACCGTAAAGTCGGGGCGTACCCACTTGCAGGACGCGGTGCCGACTACACTGGGCCTGGAATTCGCGGGCTACGCATGGACGCTCAGCCGTTGCGCCACAGCGCTCGACGCCGTGCGCCCGGCACTGTGCGAGATCGGTCTGGGCGGCTCCGCCGCCGGCACCGGTCTCAACACTTCGCCCGATTACCCGGCGCGCGTCGCCGCCGAACTGGCGAAACACACCGGCGAGCCGATCCGCGTCGGCCAGCTGGTCGCGCAAATGCAGTCGATGAACGACCTCGCGCGCCTGTCGGGCGAGATCCGCAACCTGGCGCTCGAACTCACCCGCATCTCCAACGACCTGCGCCTGCTCGCCTCCGGGCCGCGCACCGGCCTCGGCGAAATCCAGCTGCCGCCGGTGCAGCCGGGCTCCAGCATCATGCCCGGCAAGGTCAACCCGGTGATGTTCGAAATGCTCAACCAGGTGTGCTTCCAGGTGCTGGGGCAGGACGCCGCGGTATCCTACATGGTGCAGGCCGGGCAGATGGAACTCAACGTGATGATGCCGGCCCTGGGCAGCGCGCTGTTCGACGCCATGGACTGGCTGACCAATGCCATGAACGCTGCCACCGAGAGGAACCTCAAGGGCATCGTCGTCAACCGCGAGCGTTGCGCCTTCTTCATCCACCAGAGCGTCGCGCTCGCCACCCTGCTCAACACCCGGATCGGCTACAACCAGGCTGCCGAAGTCGCCAAGGAATCGGAGAAATCCGGCCGCCCGGTGCGCGACATCGTCGCCGAGCGCGGGTTGATGAGTGCGCCCGATTTCGACGCATTGGTACTCGAAGCCGCGCACGGCGTGGGCAGCGGCGGTGGCGGCGGCTGATGCCGCACTGATGCGATAATCACGCCCCTTTACCTGACACCCCTACCCCATGGCGATCCAGTGGTTCCCCGGTCACATGACCACCGCGCGCAAGAAAGCCGCGGAGACGATGGCGCAGATCGACGTGGTGGTCGAGGTGCTCGACGCCCGCCTGCCGGAGGCCGGCAGCAATCCGATGATTCACGAGTTGCGTGCGCATCGCCAGCGGGCCTGCCTCAAGCTGTTGAACAAGGCTGATCTGGCCGACCCGGAGGCGACACGTGCCTGGCTGGAGTATTTCAACAGACAGCCGAACGTGCTCGCGGTAGCGATCTCAGCCAAGAAAGCCAGCGATGTCGCGAAGCTCGCCGGGCTGGCCCAGAAGCTCGCGCCGCACCGCGACGATACCTTCAAGCCTTTGCGGCTGATGATCATGGGCATCCCCAACGTCGGCAAGTCGACGCTAATGAACACATGGGTCAAGCGCAAGGTGGCGGCAGTCGGCGACGAGCCAGCGGTGACCAAGTCGCAGCAGCGCATCAATCTCTCGCCGCGACTGATCCTGGTCGACACGCCGGGCATGACCTGGCCGAAGATCGAGCACGATGCCGACGGCTTCATGCTGGCGGCCAGCCATGCGATCGGCCGCAATGCGGTGATCGACGAGGAAGTGGCGGTGTTTCTGGCGGGGATTCTGCTCGAACGCTATCCGGCCCTGTTGAAGGCACGCTACGGCTTCGCGCTGGAGGGGCTCGACGCGACGGGGGTGCTGGAGGCCGTGGCGAAAAAACGCGGCTGCCTTCTGAAAGGGCGCAGTGGCGAACTCGATCTGGAAAAAGCCGCGATGATCCTGCTGACCGATTACCGCAGCGGCACGCTCGGCCGCATCAGCCTGGAGACGCCGGCGTCACGCCAGGCGATGCTGGCGGCGGCCAAACCCCGGAAAGCCGCAGACTCCATCCCCGATACCGCTGCGTAATCAATCGTCCGCCGGCCAGGCCAATGCATCGACCCAGCAAACGGTCTGCTGCCGGCCATGCACGGCGGCCACCGGCAGCGCTTCGCCTGCCGCCCACCGCCTCAGTGCATGCCGTTTGCCTGCCCCTGTAATCACGAACCACACGCGCCGACTGCGATTCAACCGTGCCACAGAGAGGCTCACCCGATCGGGCGGCGGTTTCGGCGCATCATGCACCGCCAGCACATCCGCGCTTTCTGACGCCGTTCCCCAGTCATGGCCGGGGAACAGGCTGGCAGTGTGGCCGTCTTCTCCCATGCCGAGCAGCACCACATCGAAATCGCCCACGCCCTTCAGCCAGTCGGCATAGAGGGAAGCGGCCTCGGGAGCGCCACACTCGGACGGAATCGGACGGCGGTTTGACGGCGGAATGCGCGACGCGGCAAGCCAGGCCATTTCAGCCGTCACGCTGTTCCGCTCGAGGTGATCCAAGGGTTGGCAGCGCTCGTCCCCATACCACACCTGCCATTGCGCATCGCCCACGTGCCGATCCGCCAGCGCACGATACAGGGCAAGCGGCGTGCTGCCGCCCGCCAGCACCAGGTGAAAGACCCCGCGCGCGGCAATGGCCGTCTCGGCTTCGGCACATAGCGCGTCGGCCAGCGCGACCACCAGGCCGTCGACATCATCGAATACCCGCCATTCGGGCAGCGTCATAGCTCGTTGCGCCAGGTCTGGTCGTCGCTGTCGAACAGCCGGTTCGCCTCGGCCGGCCCCCAGGAACCGGCGGGATAGGTCGGGATGAATTCGCGTTCGACCGTCCAGTTCTGGAGGATGGGGTCGACCACCCGCCACGCCCACTCGACTTCGTCGAAACGAATGAACAGCGAGCGGTCGCCCTCGATCACGTCGAGCAGCAGGGTCTCGTAGGCATCGAGCGTCTGTTCGTCGGTCTTGAGGAAACTTGCGTTCATCTGCATCACGCGCGTGTCCATGTCGAGGCCCGGCTGCTTGACGTGGATCTCCATGCGCATCGACTCCTCGGGCTGGATCGACAACAGCACCCAGTTTGGCGCAACCGACTCGAGCGGCGTCTCCCGGAACAGCTGCTGCGGTGGGTGACGGAAGCGGATCGCGATCATCGAGGTCTGTTTCGCCAGTCTTTTTCCGGTGCGCAGATAAAACGGCACGCCGCGCCAGCGCCAGTTGTCGATGTAGAACTTGGCCGCGACGTAGGTTTCGGTAATCGAGTTAGACTCGACACCCGCTTCCTGCTGATAGCCCATGGCCGGCTGGCCGTCGATGTTGCCACGCGCATATTGCGCCCGCACCGCGTGGGCATGGACCGCGCGCTTGGCGATCGGCCGGATCGAACGCAGCACCTTGACCTTCTCGTCGCGTAGCGCATCGGCTTCGAGCGCGGGCGGCGGCTCCATCGCAACGACGGTGAGCAGCTGCATCAGGTGGTTCTGCAGCATGTCGCGCAGCGCACCCGCACGGTCGTAGTAGTCGGCGCGTTGTTCGATGCCGATCGACTCGGCCACCGTGATCTGCACGTGGTCGATGAAATTGCGGTTCCACAGCGGCTCGATCAGCGTGTTGGCGAAGCGGAAAACCAGCAGGTTCTGCACCGTTTCCTTGCCGAGGAAATGGTCGATACGATAGACCTGCTCTTCGTCGAAATGCTGGTGCAACAGGCGGTTCAGCATCTGTGCCGATTCAAGATCCTCGCCGAAGGGTTTTTCGATCACCACCCGGTTCATTCCCCGCGGCTTGTTGAGCCCGACGGCTTCAAGGTTCTGGATCACCGCGCTGAATTCGGCCGGCTTGATCGCCAGATAGAACACCGTGCTCGAACAGGCCGACTCCGGCGGCAGACGATCCGCCAGCGCACGGAAGGACTCGACATCGTTGAGATCGCCCTTGTGATAGGCGAAGCGCGCAAGAAAGCGTTCGAATACCGGCGTATCGAGCGAGCCCTTGATCTTGTCCTTGAGGACTTCACGCATGTATTCGCGCCAGTTTTCCGTCGTCCAGTCGCGCCGCGAAAAGGCGATGATGGTGAGCGACTCGGCCAGCCGCGCCGCTGCCTCGAGGTGATACAGCGCGGGCAGCAGCTTGTTCGATGCGAGGTTGCCGGTCGCGCCGAAGATGACGAACGAACACGGCAGGTTGTCCAGGCTCGCGTTATGGGCGAGGTTCATCTCAGCCTTCCTTCACTGCATGACCGCCGAAGCCCTGGCGCATTTTCGCCAGCATTTTCGCGGCGTAATCGTTCTTGCCCTGGCTGGCGAAGCGCATCATCAGGGACAGCGTCATCACCGGTGTGGGGATGCCTTGTTCCACCGATTCCAGCGCGGTCCAGCGGCCCTCGCCCGAATCGGCGACAAAGGGCTCGATCGATTCCAGCGTCTGATCTTTCGCCAGGAAATCCGCCGACAGGTCGAGCAGCCAGGAGCGCACCACGCTACCGTGCCGCCACAGTTCGGCGATTTCACCGACGTCGAGATCGAAGCCCGGCTTGTTCTTCATCAGCGCGAAGCCTTCGGCGAAGGCCTGCATCATGCCGTACTCGATGCCGTTGTGAACCATCTTGACGAAGTGGCCGGAACCGACCGGGCCGGTGTGCAGCCAGCCTTCCGTCGGAGCGGGCGCGAGCGCTTCCATATAAGGCTTGAGGCGCGCAGCAGCGGCGTCGCTGCCGCCAAACATGATGCAGTAGCCGTTGTCCAGACCCCACACGCCGCCGGACACGCCGGCGTCGGCGAATTCGATCGCCTGCTTCGCCAACCGCTCCGCGTGGCGCAGATCGTCCTTGTAATAGGCATTGGCCCCGTCGACCACGAGATCGCCTGGCGACAGCAAGGGGACGAGGGTATCCAGCGCCGTCTCGGTGGCCTCGCCCGCCGGCAGCATCAGCCAGACGATGCGTGGCGCCTGCAAGGCGGACACCATGTCCTGGAGGGAAACGCAGGCGAGATGCCCGGTTTCGGTTGCGATGGATTCGCTCACGTCATGGCTGCGATTGGTGACGGCTATCTTGATCCCTTTGCGGGCCAGGCGCCGCGCCATGTTGCCGCCCATGCGGCCGAGTCCGACGATTCCGAATTCCATACTTGACTCCTCATTCATTAGAGTGGGTGGCTTGCATGGCGCATCAATCGCGCCAGCGCAATCGCATGATAGGACGCCTGAATGAAGAACAAGTTGCCGAACTGCGCGCCTTGCCGGTGCACGATGCACCCAATCAGGTCAGCAGGCCGGGGAACAGTTTGCCGAGTCCATCCGCGATCATCTCGACTGAAATCGCCGCGATGATCAGCCCCATCAAGCGGGTGACGACATGGATTCCGGTTTTCCCCAGCCGCCGTGAAATCACGGGTGCGGCACGAAATGACAGCCAGACCGACAGCGCAACCACTCCGATCGGGATCAGCAGGGCTGTCTGATGCAGCACTTCGCCCTTGGCAGCGGAAGCCGCCACGATCACGTGGGTGATCGCACCCGGTCCGGCCAGCAGGGGAATGCCCAGCGGCACCACGCCCACTGCATCCCGCTCCTCGGCCTCGACCGCTTCATCCTGGGTTTGCCGCTGCGGACTGACGCGCGCCTGCACCATCGACAGGGCCAGCAACAGCAGCAGCAAACCACCCGCCACGGCGAACGCAGCAAGACGAATGCCAAAAAACATAAGCAACGGCTCGCCCAAAAATGCGAACAGCGTCAGCACCCCCAGCACGGTCAATGCGGCGATCCGCGCCGCTGCGTGGCTCTGCGCAAGCGTGTAGCCCTGGGTGGCCAGAAGAAACATCGGGATCACGCCGACCGGATCGACGATGGCAAACAGCGCAAGTGCGGCCTTGGCGAGTTCGAGGATGTCCATGGCCTGCATCATAGCCGCATGCCATGGCGGATTTCTAAGAGCGGCGGAATACCAGGTCCCACACTCCATGCCCCAGGCGAATGCCACGCTGTTCGAATTTGGTCAGCGGACGGGTATCGGGACGCGGCGCGTAGCCTGCCACGGTGTTGGCAAGCAGCGGCTCGGCCGAAAGCACCGCGAGCATCTGTTCGGCGTAATCCTGCCAGTCGGTCGCCAGGTGAATATAGCCCCCGGGGCAGAGGCGGCTGGCAAGCAGTCGTACCAATGGCGGCTGGATCAGGCGCCGCTTGTGGTGGCGCTTCTTGTGCCAGGGGTCGGGGAAAAAGATGTGGATGCCGGCAAGGCTGTCGGGCGCCAGCATGTGGGTCAGCACCTCGACGGCATCGTGCTGGATGACGCGCACGTTGGCGAGGCCGCGTTCGCCGACCTGCTTCAGCAGTGCACCGACGCCCGGCGTGTGGACTTCCACGCCGAGGTAATCGTTTTCGGGATGGGCGGCGGCAATCTCGGCCAGTCCCTCGCCCATGCCGAAACCGATTTCCAGAATGCGGGGAACCGACCGGCCGAACACGTCGTCGAGATCGAGCACGCCAGGCTGGTAAGGCAGCATGAACCGTGGCCCGATCTCGGCCAGCGCGCGCGCCTGGCCGGAACCGACACGGCCGGCGCGCAGCACATAGGAACGAATGCGCGGATGCGCGCCGGTATCGACCGTCATGCTTATTTGCTGCCCGCGCTTTTATTTCCGGTAATGAGACCGCTGGTCGGCGAACTCGGGCTGGCCTGGTAGACCTTCTTCGGCATGCGCCCGGCGAGGAAGGCCTCGCGCCCGGCTTCCACGGCCTTCTTCATCGCCGAGGCCATCAGCACCGGATTGCCCGCACCAGCGATGGCGGTGTTCATCAGCACGGCGTCGCAGCCGAGTTCCATCGCGATGGTGGCGTCGCTGGCGGTGCCGACACCGGCATCGACGATCACCGGCACCGACAGCCGGTCGATGATGATCTGCAGGTTCCACGGATTGAGGATGCCCATGCCGGAGCCGATCAGGCTGGCGAGCGGCATCACCGCGACGCAGCCGATGTCTTCCAGCTGCCTGGCGGCGATCGGGTCGTCCGAAGTGTAGACCATCACCTGGAAGCCGTCCTTCACCAGCACCTCGGCGGCCTTCACTGTTTCGGACACGTTGGGATAGAGCGATTCGGCGTCGCCCAGCACTTCGAGCTTGACCAGACTGTGGCCGTCCAGCAGTTCACGCGCCAGGCGCAGCGTGCGGATCGCGTCGTCCGCCGTGTAGCAGCCGGCGGTGTTGGGCAGGTAGGTATATTTCGACGGCGGCAGTGCGTCCAGCAGGCTGGGCTGGCTGGCATCCTGGCCGATGTTGGTGCGGCGGATCGCGACGGTGACGATCTGCGCGCCCGAGGCCTCGACCGCGAGACGCGTCTGTTCGAAATCCTTGTATTTTCCGGTGCCGACCAGCAGGCGGGAGGCATAGGATTGTCCGGCAATGACGAGAGGTTCCATGGTGGGTAAGCGGTGAGTGGTGAGTGGTGAGTGGTGAGTGGTGAGTGGTGAACGGTGCCGTGCCGGCTGCGCTCAACCGCCGCCGACCGCGACCACGATTTCGAGCCGGTCGCCAGATACAAGCTGCGTATTCGCGTGCCGGCTCTTTGGCACGATCTCGCCGTTGCGTTCGATCGCGATGCGCTTGCCAGCCAGGTCGAGGGTCTCGACGAGCCGGGCAAGTGAAAGCGGGGCGGGAAAGCTGCGGGATTCGCCGTTGATGAGCAGTTCAATCACAAATCGCTTCTTCTATCGGAGGCATGCAAGTTTCAGTATCATGCCGAATTCTACCCTGAAGGGTACCGATACCGCGCGGGCGTCGTATAGTGGCATTACCTGAGCTTCCCAAGCTCATGAGGAGGGTTCGATTCCCTTCGCCCGCTCCAGATATGGCTTGCCGCCGATTGATTGGGTCACTCCTGATAGTGTTAAGGCCGTGAATACCAAGCCCGCCCCGTCCTCCCCCGACGCCTTGCTGCACGAGGTCGATGCGCGCATGACGCAGGCGCTGAACAATTTCTTCCAGCGCAGCCGCATCGCGATTCAGGACACCCTCTTCCGGGTGTTGGCCGAACGGATGGACACCCCGCACATCGCCACCGGACAAACCTGTCTCGACCTGCTCAACGCCAGTCCGGAAGCCTTGTCCGCCGCGTTTGCCGATCAGTTCCGCCGTCATCTCGCCCGGCCCGAGACGTTTCCCAGTCACCACGGTGATCCTGCACCCGAACTGCAACTGGTGGACGACGACACGCTCAAGCGCCAACTGGCTGAAGAGAAGCTTGCAGCCGACATAACAGAAACGCTGCGCGCCGACATGCTGCCGCTGTTCCGCCGCATCCAGGCTGTGCGACGGGCCAAGCTGGAAAACAACACGAACCTGAACCATCCCGATGCCTACGGCCCGCTTCCGGTCGTTCGCGCCCTCTCGCGCGCACTCGACTCGCAGGGCATGAGCCCGGCTTGCGGCACCTTTTTGCTCGGATGCGTACGCACGCCGCTGCTCGATACGCTGAAACACACCTACACGGCGCTCAACCAATTCCTGAGCGTGGCCGATCTTCCCGACCTTCCGGTGCCGGACGCCCCCCGCCCGCCACCGCCCCGACGAAGCGATCCCGACGTAGGACACGATGTGCTGGCGCATATCCGGTCCGCCGCCGCCGGAGGAACAGGCCCGGCAAGCGGAGGGCTGCCGGCCGGTCTGTTCCAGGCAGCCCCGCCGCGCAGCTTGGTCGACAGTCTGGCCGACTGGCGCGCCTTTCCTCCCGGCCTCGTAAGTGCCAACGCCGAGACACCAGCCCTGGTCCTGCGACAACTGCAGCAGAATGCACGCCAGGCCGGCACCGGCGCGTTCGATCTCGCCATACTGGATGCCTTGGCCGGCCTGTTCGAGTTCATCCTCGACGATCCCGCCGTCTCGCCGCGCTACAAGGCCGAAATCGCGCACCTACAGATCCCGGCCCTCAGGGTGGCGCTCCTCTCGCCCGAATTTTTCAGCGACGACCAGCATCCGGCACGCCAGCTGATCGACCTGATGGGCCAGTTTTCCCGGCGCTTTCCCGAAGGCGACGCAACGCACCACAGCGCGCTCGAGCAAATCCATACCGCCTGTGCCACCGTTCTCGACGACGCCGATCACCCGAACGAGACCTTTGCCCGGGCACACAGCGCACTCGCCGCCTGGCTGGCGGACGAAAATGTACGCACGGAAGCCGTGCTGAATGCTGAAGTAGTGCATCTGGAGCAGATCGAGCGGCAGGAACTGGGCACCCTGCTGGCGCTGGAAAACCTGAATGACCTGACCGAGCGTTATCCTGCCCCGGAATCCGTCCTGCGGCGGCTGGAAACCGCCTGGGTTCCGCATATGACCTCTCTGTATGTGGCCGAATCCGGCGAAGGCCCCGACTGGCGGGCAGCCTGTCAAACCCTGCTGAACCTCTTCCTCAGCCTGCAACCCCCCGACAGCGACGTCACACGGGAAGCCCGACTGCAATCGATCCCGGCCATCAACGCTGCATTGCGGCAGGGCCTCCTGGCCCAGGGGGCCGAACCGGCGCAATTGAAAGACTTTTTCAGCGCCATCACGGCCACCCAGGAATGCTGGATCCGACCTGAGTTGGGACACCGCGAAGCGCGGGTCAGCACGTTTACCCCGCAGCGCATTTCGCAGGCGCAAATCGAATCATTTGCCAACCAGGCGGCGGAACCGCAGGAAAACGATCCCGTCCTGCAGCAGGCGCAGCAATTGATCGAGGGCGACTGGGTGGATTTCGACCCGCCCTACGAGGGTCTTGCGACCGCCCGCGTGGCCTGGGTCGGCGTACGCGGCTATCTGCTGTTTTGCGACAGCGAAGGCGAACAGCGCTTTTCGCTGGATTGCGAGGGGCTCGCAATTGAAATCCGTGCTGGCCGGGCACGCATTCCGGAGCAGTCACTAACCCGAAATGCCATGCTGCGCCTTAAGGATAGTTTGGCGACCGGCCCCTCCTAATATTTCGGCTTCGACTACACTCAAGTTTCGTTCAGCTTAGCCGATAGGTCAGTTATGCGGTTGTGTGTCGATTTTTCGGCACAATCGCCGACCACCGAACAGGGCAAACCCGCCGCGAGGCAGGGACGCAAAGTTACCGGTCTCGCCAGCCATATCCGGCGGACGAGATAGCGGGGCCGCCGGCAGTACTCCTGTCACGCGTATACCCTCCGTTCAGGCCGGCCAGCCGCCGATACCGCGAGGTGATCCCCATGGAGCGCGAGATGCCAGACAAATCAGTCGTAGTTAACCTCAATCAATTCGAGCGATCGCGTCGGGCGCAGGTCTCCGCCGAGACCTTGTCCGTCCTGCACGGCTGCCGCGACTTGCTGATCGAAGGTGCGACCCGTGTGCTGACCCGGCAGAGCGAGGCCATGGAAAACACCCTGCTGGCAATGGCCGACCGCTCGCCTTTGCTGGACACGCGCAACACGTACTACGGTGCCCAGGGCATCCTCAACAAGCAGGCCAACGAATTACTGAGCGCCTGCAAGGACGCCTACTGCCAGAACTTCAGCGATTTTGCGCTCAACCGCGAGAAAACGACCAGCAGCGAATTGCTCGAACTGTCCCTGGTAGACGACCAGGATTTCGAAATCACGCTGGCGGTCGATAAAGCCACCTCGCGACTGCGCTACAACTGCGCCGAGGAACTGGTTGCCCTGGATGCCCGTATTGCCCATCTGCTGGGCCGCAGCGATCTGGCCGAGAACGACAATCCGCTCGGCCCGCGTGTGCTGTGCGAAGCGATGCTCGACGGCATCACCCGCATGCAACTGGAACAGGATGTGCGGATCGTTCTGCTGAACCAGTTCGACCTGGTGCTCACCACCGAACTCGCCCACATCTACCAGACCATCAACCGCCATCTGATCGACCGCGGCATCCTGCCCGACCTGAAGGTCGGCGCGAAGAACCGGGCACAAGGCTCGGGCCCCGCCCAGCATGGCACGCCCTCTGCCGGCACGGGCCCTGCCATGCAGGGTCAAACCGGCGGCGACATGTTCAGACTGTTCGAGCAGCTCGCGCACGGTGGCGGCCCGGCAACGGGCGGATATGCCGGCGGTATCGGCACCAGTGGTGGCGGTAGCCCGGCCGAGCTTGCCGGTTTCAGTCTGCTCGATTCGCTCAGCCAGCTACAATCCGGCGCTCTCATGCTGCCCGGGGGCGGGCGCTTCAAACTACCCCTACTGGAAGCCGCCAACGTCAGCAACGTGCTGCGCAGCTTGCAGCAAAGCCCGGTCATGCAGGCAGCCAGTCCGCTCGATGCGGTGCTGGTGGACGCCGTGGCCATGCTGTTCGACGTGGTCTTCGACGAGGCCTCGATCCCCGATCGCCTCAAGGCGCAAATCGCGCGCCTGCAGATTCCGGTGCTGAAGGCGGCGATGCTCGACCGCAATTTCTTCTCGCAGTCGAATCATCCGGTGCGTCGCATGCTGGATGCGATCGCCACGCTTTCCGTGCACCTGCCCGACAACGAGACGGGCAATGCCCGTCTCGATGCCATTTCGAAAGTGGTCAGCCGGGTGCTCGACAGTTTCGAGCAGGACATTGCCGTATTCGAATCCGCTGCTGTAGAGCTGGAAGCCATGGCCTCCACCCTGGAGGAAACGCTCGAGGAGACGGTGGACGTCAGCCTGCAACCGGATATCGCCCAGATCAAGCAAAGCGAACGCGCCGAACTCGCGCCGGTCATCGTGCATGATTTCATCAATCGTGCACTCAAGGACCAACAGGCAGGCGACGCGGTACGCGAATTCCTGCGCCGCGACTGGGCGCAGTTGCTTACCCAGGATTACATCAGCGAGGGCGAGCAGGGCGCGCATTTCAACAGCCATGTCGAAACCATGCGCGAACTGGTCTGGAGCGTGCAGCCCAAGGCGGACATGGATGCACGCCTGATGCTGGTGCGCATTCTGCCCGGGTTGCTGAAGCGCCTGCGTGAAGGCACGGCGGAAATCGATCTGCCGCAGAAGCTTTCCGATCGCTTCTTTGCCACCCTGGTCATCCTGCACGCCAACGCGGTGCGGCCCAATTCCCAACCGGTTCCGCTGCCCGAAATCACACCCGAAGAAATCGAGGCACTGGCCCCTGCACCTGACGTCCCTGAAGCCGCCCCAGTGGTGGCGGCCGAAGCCGAGCCTGCCACGCCTGAAGTGGAAGACGAATTCACCCAGCGTGCCCGCGGCCTGAACAAGGGCGACTGGGTGGAATTCCACTACGACGATGGCACGTTCCGCTGGGCGCGGCTGGGATGGGTCAGCAGCATCAAGAACACCTACCTGTTCTCGGATCAGGACGGCATGAACAGCTTTTCCATCGGCCTGCATCGCCTGGCCGACAAGCTGCGCCGCGGTGAGGCCGTGCTGGTCGAACGCAAGTCGATCACCGAATCGGCGTTCGGCAAGCTGATGAACCTGTTCCGCCAGAAACTCGGCCACGCCTGAGCAGGCAACTGACACGTGGGCCGCGAGGCGCGGCCCACGTGGGCTTCGCACATGCCCCCCATGCGCCGTCCCTTCGCCACGGCTTGTACCCTAAAGGGTGCTACCCTGCCGGGGTGAAAAAATCATTCGCGTCCCGCATCATCCACTGGCAACTGCACCATGGCCGCCATACCTTGCCGTGGCAGGGCACACGCGATCCCTACCGTATCTGGCTGTCGGAAATCATGCTGCAGCAGACCCAGGTTGCCACGGTCATCCCCTATTTCGAGCGCTTTATCGCCCGTTTCCCCGATCTGCCGGCCCTGGCCGCCGCCCCGGAAGACGACGTGCTCGCGTTGTGGAGCGGGCTTGGCTACTACAGCCGCGCGCGCAATCTGCACGCCGCGGCACGCGCCGTCGTGACCCGGCATGACGGGACATTTCCGGCCCGGCCCGACGCCATCGCGCAACTGCCGGGGGTGGGACGCTCGACCGCCGCCGCCATTGCAGCCCTGGCATTCCGCCAGCGCTGCGCCATTCTCGATGGCAACGTCAAGCGCGTACTGGCACGCCATGGCGGCATCGCAGGCTGGCCCGGCGACAAGAAAGTCGAGTCGGCGTTGTGGACGCTGGCCGAGTCGCTGCTGCCGGACAGAGCCATCGAGGCCTACACCCAGGGCATGATGGATCTCGGTGCACTCGTCTGTACCCGCAGCCAGCCGGACTGTGCAGCCTGTCCGGTCAATGCCGACTGCATCGCCCATACGCAAGGCCGTGCCCACGAATTGCCGGCACCACGCCCCAAAAAAACGCTGCCCGAAAAGCAGGTGCAGATGCTGCTGCTGCTCGACCGCGGCGAACTCATGCTTGAAAAGCGTCCCTCGCAGGGTATTTGGGGCGGCTTGTGGAGCCTGCCCGAGCTGCCCCCCGACGTCGACGCCGCCGGCCACTGCCGCGAGCGCTTCGGTTTCACCGCGCTGGCCTGGCAGGCGCTCCCGCAGTTCACGCACAGCTTCACTCACTTCAAGCTGCACATCCAGCCGGTTCGGCTCCAACTGGCGCCGCGCCACGACACGCCGCCCGGCCAGATCTGGCTCCCTCTGGCTGATGCCCTGGATGCCGCGCTGCCCGCCCCCGTACGCACGCTGGTCAGGCAACTCGACCGCCAATGAACCTCTGATTGCTGCCCGTGTGGCATTTGCCATGCTATAAAGCGGCAACCCAAATAACAACTTTCTGACGCCCAGTGGCTCAAGCGTATTTCTTTTTCTGGCGGCTGATGTTGCTGACATGTCTGTTCAGCCCGTTTGCCGCATCGGCTGGAATCATCGTCAATCCCGACGTTGAAGGCCACAGCATCAGCATCACCTCCCTGCGCAACATTTACACCCTGCGCCAGACGCTGTGGCCCAACCACCAACCCATCGTGGTTTTCGTCCTGCCGGATGACCATCCAACGCATGTGGCCTTTGCCAAGGAAAAACTCGGCCTTTATCCCTATCGTCTGCGCCAAACCTGGGACCGGATGAGCTTCAGCGGAATGGCCGGTGCGCCGATTCAGGTAAAAGACGAGAACGAAATGCGGGCACGCGTTCGGGCCACACCGGGCGCAATCGGTTATACAAGTAAGGACATGGTTTATGACGGCATCAAGACGCTTAGGCTGGAATAGCCTGCTGTTGGGCAGCCTGCTGGCCGTGTCGCCCGTCTGTTGGGCCGACGAACTGGCCGGTCCCCGCTACCAGATCCAGGGGTTCGCCGCCCAGGGCCTGATCGGCAGTACCAACAACCGTTTCTTCGGCGACAGCCGGAATGGTGTCAGTACCGAATTCACCGAAGCCGGCCTCCATGGGACCTGGCAGGCGCTCGACGCGGTGCGGCTGTCCGGCCAGATACTGTATCGGCGTGCGGGCGAAAGCGATCAGGATGGTCTGCGCGTGGATTATGTCCAGGCGGACTGGCAGTTTTACCAGACCGAAGTCAGCCAGCTCGGACTCAAGTTCGGCAAGGTCAAGCTCCCCTACGGCCTGTATAACGAAACGCGCGACGTACCGTTCACGCGTTCCGGCATCCTGTTGCCCCAATCGGTCTATGTCGACAACAGCCGCGACTTGCTGCTCGCCGCGCCCGGAGCCTTCCTGCACGGTGCCAGCGTGCAGGAATACGGCGCATTCGACTTCCTGCTGGGTTGGGTGCGCCCCAATTTCGACAGCCCCTCAGTCGATTACAGTTTTCTCGGCAACACGCGGCCGGGCAAGCTGGAAGGCAAGGGCGCACTCGGCGCCCGTCTGCGCTGGGATCTGCCAACCGATACCACGTTGATGCTGACGTATGCCAATGCCCGGGCCGAGTATGCGCCCGGCAGCAGCGACACACTGGCAGCAGGCAAGGTGCAGTTCCGCAATATCCTCTTCACAGTCCAGCAACGCCTCGATACCGTCACATTGACGGCCGAGTACGGCGAACCCCGCTTCGATACCGCAGGCTTCGGCCCGTTCCTGCCCAACAGCCACCGCGTCATCCAGTCGGGCTATCTCCAGGGTGAATGGCGTTTCCTGCCGGCCTGGGAACTGATGCTGCGCCATGACATCTTCTACCGGGACAAGCACGACAAGGACGGTCATCTGTTTGCCGCCGCCACCGGTCTGCCGGCCCACAGCATGTTTGCCCGCGACACGACGCTGGGGCTGCGCTGGGACACCACGCCCAACCTGATGCTGCGTGCGGAATTCCACCATGTCGATGGTACCGGCTGGCTGCCGGGCCCGGACAACCCCATCTTTCTCGGCCGCGAACAACGCTGGAACATGTGGCTCCTGCAGGCTGCCTACCGGTTCTAGGCTACATGCGATCGCCCGCCTTTCTGAGCCTGAAATGGAAGCTGCTGCTGCCGCTCACGCTGGCCATGGCGATCGGCACGATGGCGCTCACCTGGATCAACGACGCCAACCTGCGCCGCGAAGTCCAGCAGACGCGCCTCGACAGCGCAACCCGCAACGAGGCGCTGCTGCGCTTCCTGATCCAACAGAACGAACGCCAGCTGGTGGATGCCGGATCGGCACTGGCCGATTTTCTGGTGGCCAGCCATGGCGGCCCGCCCGATCTGGATGCCGGCTTCGCCCTGCAGCCTTACTGGGACCAGCTCAGCCTCAATCAGGGGTTCGAAAGTCTGCGCCTGTACGATGCCGGTCAACGGCTGCTGACCGGTTTCGGCAGCACGCCGGCGCCCGACGCGCTGATCGCATCCAGGCTCAGGGAAGTACTCTCGAACGAACATCCGGCCAGCGGCCTGTACTGTGCCGAAAGCTGCCTGTTTTACGGCATGGCGCCGGTGCTGCGCCAGGGCCGTACCGCCGGCGTGGTGGTGATATCGATGGATCTCTCCAGCCTGCTGAGCACGTTTGGCCAGAGCAGCGGGCACGATCTGGCGGTCGCTGTCGATCGCCAGCAGAAAACCACGCTGATCGCCGCCACCACCCCGGACATCCGGACGATGGTGGACAAGGCGGATTTCGTTCCCTATCCACAACGGCCGCAGCTCGAATCGGCGCTGACCCACAGCAAAGGCAAGGCCTATGTGTGGCAAAAGCTGAAGCCGCTTGCGAGCACGCCCGACACCCCGTATTTCATCGCGCGCAAGGACGTAACCGATGCCGAGCGCGCCATCCGGCAATCCTTCCTGACCAATCTGGTCACAGGGCTGACTGTTTTCATCCTTGCCGAAGGCGTGCTGCTGGTTTCGCTCGCCTGGCTGATGCGGCGGATGAACCGGGTCAGCACCGGCCTGCCATTGCTGGGCGATGGCCGCTGGCGCGACGCCCGCCAGCATCTACAGTTCCGCGACATCACACCGGGCGACGAACTCTCCACCCTGGAGAAAGCTGCTCTCACGCTCGCCAGCCAACTCGAATCGCTCGACGCCGCCGCACGCAACCAGCAGAACGATCTTGCCAAGCTGGTCGATACCCTGTCGCACGAACGCGACTTCATCTCCGGCCTGCTGGACACGGCGCAGGCGCTGATCCTGACCCAGGATCGCCAGGGCGTGATCCGCATGGCCAACCATTACGTGGAAACCCTGACCGGCCTCACCGAGCAGCAGCTGATCGGACAGGATTACTTCAAGCAGATGATCGCGCCGCAGGAAAGCCGCGACTGGCGTTCGCGACTCCTCGTCCATTTCCTCAACGACCCCGCGCCGCTGCGATTCGAGGCGCTGCTCGCCACCCCCGACGGCCTGCGTAATATCACCTGGGTGCATTCGCTGATCGGCCAGAAAGGCGACAGCGAACCCCTGATCCTGTCGGTAGGACTGGACCTGACCGAACTCAAGAGCGCGCAGGCGCGTGCCAGCTATCTGTCCGACGATGACACGCTGACCGGACTCTACAATCGCCAGGGCTTCCAGCGACGGCTGGCCCATGCCCTGACCGAACTGAAGAGCGGCGCCCTCCTGCTGATCGACCTGGATGATTTCAAGGCGATCAACGACCTGGCCGGCCACAGCGCCGGCGATGCCGTGATCCAGAACATGGCCGAACGCCTGCGCGAACTCCAGCCGGCACCCAAGCTGGCCGCACGGCTGGGCGGCGACGAATTTGCCCTCTACTTCGAACCCCTGCCGGACGCCCAGTTGCTGCAGACTGCGCGTTTTCTGTGCAAGGGCGACCGCGACCAGCACATCGCCACCGCCTGCGTCGGCATCGCCGTAGTCCAGCCCGACTGCACCACGGAAAGCCTGCTGGGCCATGCCAATCTGGCGCTATCCCAGGCGCGTGCCAAAGGCCGTTCCAACTGGCATCTCTACAACCCGGGAGACGGCACCCGCGAAAGCCTGCTGGACCGCACGTCGCAGCTTGCGTTGATCACCGACGCGCTGCACGACAACCGGCTGGCGTTGTTCCTCCAGCCCATTATGTCGATCCAGGCCGGACGGGCCGTGCACTATGAGGCGCTGCTGCGGGTCCGGACGCCGGATGGGCAGATTCTGCCGCCCGCTCCGCTGATCGCTGCGGCAGAAGCCTCGGGGCTGATCCGGGAGATCGACCAGTGGGTGCTGCAGCATGCCATCTCCCTGATCGCAAGCCAGCCCGGTCTGCATCTCGCGGTCAACCTGTCCGCCCGCAGCCTCGACAACCCCGAATTGCCCGCCCAACTGCAGGCCATGCTGGAACAACAAGGCGTCCAGCCGCATCAGCTGATCCTGGAAATCACCGAAACGGCGACCCTCAACCAGATGACGCATGCCGAAATCCTGCTCACCGGCATTCGCGCGCTCGGCTGCAAGCTGGCGCTGGACGATTTCGGCGTTGGTTTTTCCACCTTCCAGTACCTGAAACATCTGCCGGTGGATTTTGTCAAAATCGACGGCTCGTTCATTCGCACGCTGGATCACAGCGAGGACGACCGCCTGTTCGTAAAAGCCCTGGTCGAGGCCATACACGGCTACGGCAAACTGGCGATTGCGGAATACGTCGAAACCGAGGCCATTCTTCGGTGGGTGACGGAACTGGGCGTGGATTATGCCCAGGGCTACCACTTCGGCCGGCCGCAGCCGGCCGAATCGGTGCTTCCGCTCAAGCCTGACTGATTGCGGAGAGGGTGCTATACCTAACATTCCCATGTGACCGCACAGGAGACTGTCATGAATACCCGGCTCGATTCGTCCAGCACCGCCGTCTTCGATCTCGATGATTTTCTGATCGACCCCGCCATGTGGAACGAAAAACTGGCCGACCGTATCGCCCAAACCGACGGGATCGGCCCCCTCAGCAAGGCGCAGTTTGACCTGCTGCAGGCCTTGCGGAGCGAGTTTTCCAAGTTCAACAACGTCACCGCGCTCAGCCATGTCTGCCACCTCGTCGGGCAAGAGGCCGACTGCATGCAACACCTGTTCCCCAACCCGCGCGAGGCCTGGCGCCTGGCGGGGCTTCCCAACCCGGGCGAGGAAGCCAAAACCTATCTTTGAACCCGCCCGGCCGGGCGGTCTGTCCGGCAACATCCGCTGCGCGCCGGGTGCTTCTCCGCGCCCGGAATCCGGTAAGATTGGCGTTTTCCATTCGTTAGAGAATTTCCACCATGTCCATGGCCGACCGCGATGGCGTCATCTGGTACGACGGCAAGCTCGTTCCCTGGCGCGACGCCACCACCCACGTCCTGACCCACACCCTGCACTACGGCATGGGCGTCTTCGAGGGCGTGCGCGCCTACAAGGCCGAGCAGGGCACCGCGATCTTCCGCCTGCAGGAGCACACCGACCGTCTGTTCCGCTCCGCCCACATCCTCGGCATGAAGCTGCCGTTCGACAAGGCCACGATTTCCGAGGCACAGCGCACCGTCGTGCGCGAGAACAAGCTCGAATCCGGCTATCTGCGCCCGATGGCGTTTTTCGGCTCGGAGGCCATGGGCATCTCGGCCAAGAACCTGTCGGTACACGTCATCGTCGCCGCCTGGCCGTGGGGCGCGTATCTGGGCCAGGAGGCGCTGGAACGCGGCATCCGCGTGAAGACCAGTTCGTTCTCCCGCCACCACGTCAACATCACCATGTGCAAGGCCAAGGCCAACGGCAACTACATGAACTCCATCCTTGCGCACAAGGAAGCCGAAACCGACGGCTACGACGAGGCGCTGCTGCTCGATGTCGACGGCTTCGTCGCCGAAGGCTCGGGCGAGAACTTCTTCATGGTCCGCAACGGCAAGCTCTACACGCCCGATCTGACGGCCGCCCTGGAAGGCATCACGCGCGACACCATCGTGCAACTGGCCGGCGAGATCGGCCTGCAGGTGATCGAGAAGCGCATCACGCGCGACGAGGTCTACTGCGCCGACGAGGCCTTCTTCACCGGCACCGCCGCCGAAGTCACGCCGATCCGCGAACTCGACAACCGCACCATCGGCGAAGGAACGCGCGGCCCCATCACCGCACGTCTGCAGGCGATGTATTTCGACTGCGTGCATGGCCGTGCCGACGCCCATGCCGACTGGCTTAGCCCGGTCTGAGCAGGCACGATATGAGCGAGCGGCACGACAATACCCAGCGCGTCATCGAAATCACCGAAAGCGACCTGCCACTGCATTGCCCCATGTCGCAGCAGAGCGACTGGAGTGCCCACCCGCGCGTCTACCTGCCCATCGAAGCGCGTGGCGATGCGCTGTGTCCCTATTGCGGCACGCTCTATCGCCTGAAAGGCAAGCCAAGCGGCAGTCATCACTAGCGCTGTCGTCCCCGGCCCGGGGCGGCAGATCCTGATTCGAGAACCATGTCCGAATCCACGTTTCCCACTCCCGAAGCCGCCGAGGCCGCGTTCTACGCGGCTTTCGAGACCCGCTCGCTCGACGCCATGATGGCAGTCTGGGCCAGCGACGACAGCATCGCATGCATCCATCCCATGGCCGCGCCGCTGAATGGGCGTGCCGCCGTGGCGGCCGGCTGGCGCAGCATGTTCGAGGCCGCAGGTCAGTTCAGTGTACGGGTGGAAGTCGCCCACCAAATACGCGAACCCTCGCAGGTCGTCCGCATCGTGCGCGAATACCTCGTGATCGGCCAGGAGACCGAACCGCGTCCGCCCATACTCGCGACCAATGTCTACCGCAAGGAAGCCGACGGCGGCTGGCGCATGGTGCTCCACCACGCCTCGCCGCTTCAGGTGGGCGGCACACCGCCCTCACGCACGCCGCCCGTGGTCCTGCATTAAGAAGGGGCGGCAGCGATTTGGCTAACCCCCGCGCCATGTCCTTTCCGGAAAGCATGGCTTATCGCGCCCCTGTCTGGCTGCCCGGCGGCCACCTGCAAACCATCTACAGCAGCCTGTTCATCCACGTTCCGCCGATGACCTACCGGCGCGAGCGACTGGAACTGCCGGACGGCGATTTTCTCGATTTCGACTGGGTGGACGGCCAGACCGGTGCGCCGGTGGTCGTGCTGTTCCATGGCCTGGAAGGCAGTGCGGACAGCCACTATGCGCGCGACCTCATGGCCCATGCCCGGATGCGCGGCTGGCATGGTGTGGTGGCGCATTTCCGCGGCTGCTCGGGCGAGGACAACCGGTTGCCGCGCGCCTATTTTGCCGGCGACAGCGGGGACATCGAACGCATGCTGCGTCACGTCAAATCCTTGCACGCCCATGCCCCGGTTTACGCCGTCGGTGTTTCGCTCGGCGGCAACGCGCTGCTGAAATGGCTGGGCGAACAGAGCGAAGCGGCACGTACGCTGGTCGAACGTGCCGCCGGCGTTTCCGCGCCGCTCGATCTCACAGCAGCCGGCCACACGCTTGATCGCGGCTTCAATCGCCGTATCTACACCGCTCGTTTTCTCGTCACCCTGAAGCAGAAGGCCTTGCGCAAGGCCGCGTGCTTTCCCGACACCCTGGATGCGAAAGCGATTGCGGCCGCCACCACCTTCCGCGAATTCGACACGCTGGTCACGGCCCGCCTGCATGGCTTTCGCGATGCCGACGACTACTGGCTGAAGGTGTCTTCCAAACCCCTGCTGCACGCCATCGCCATCCCCACGCTCGTCATCAACGCGCGAAACGATCCGTTCCTGCCTGCCTGGGCCTTACCGTCGCCTGACGAAGTCTCGCCTGCCGTCACGCTCGAACAACCTGCCACCGGTGGCCACGTCGCCTTCCCTTCCGGTCCGTTCCCGGGCAACCTCGATTGGCTTCCGCGCCGATTGATGCAGCATTTCGACACACAGCCCGGGTAGAATCGATCCATCTGAAAACAGGGAGCGTGTTGTGGAATACCCCAAGGAAATCTTCAAGGCCTATGACATCCGCGGCATCGTCGGCACGACCTTCACGCCGGAAATCGTCGAGGCCATCGGCCACGCCATCGGTTCCGAAGCGGTCGCACGCAGCCAGACCGAAATCTGCATCGGCCGCGACGGCCGCCTGTCCGGCCCCGATCTCGCCGCAGCCTTGTCACGCGGCATTCGCAAGGCCGGCATCGGCGTCGTCGACCTCGGCATGGTCGCCACGCCGATGACCTATTTCGCCGCCTATCAACTGGGAACGAACAGTGCAGTGATGGTCACCGGCAGCCACAATCCGCCCGACTACAACGGCCTGAAAATGGTGCTCGGGGGCGAGACGCTGTCGGGCGAGGCCATCCAGAAGCTGCGCGAGCGGCTGGTGAACAACGAGCTCGCACACGGCGACGGCGGCTACCGCCAGCACGACATCGCCGGCGAATATCTCACACGCATCGTGTCGGATGTGAAACTCGCACGCCCGATGAAGATCATCATCGACTGCGGCAATGGCGTGCCCGGCGCCTTTGCGCCCAAGCTCTATCGCGACATGGGCTGCCAAGTGGAGGAACTGTTCTGCGAGGTCGACGGCAACTTCCCCAACCACCACCCCGATCCTTCGCAGCCGAAGAACCTGCAGGACCTGATCGCCGCGCTGAAAACCAGCGACGCCGAGATCGGGCTGGCCTTCGACGGCGACGGCGACCGCCTCGGCGTCGTCACCAAGGACGGCAGCATCATCTTCCCCGACCGTCAGCTGATGCTGTTCGCCGACGACGTGCTCAGCCGCAACCCGGGTGCCGAGATCATTTTCGACGTGAAATCCACCCGCAAGCTGTTCGGCTGGATCCGCGAACGCGGTGGCCGCCCGCTCCTGTGGAAGACCGGCCACAGCTTCATCAAGGCGAAGATGAAGGAAACCGGCGCGCTGCTGGCCGGCGAAATGTCCGGCCACGTGTTCTTCAAGGAGCGCTGGTTCGGCTTCGACGACGGGCTCTACGCCGGTGCGCGCCTGCTCGAATATTTGAGCAAGCAGCCCGACATCAATGCCACCCTGCACAGCCTGCCCGACACGGTGAACACGCCCGAACTCAACATCAAGATGGCCGAAGGCGAGCATTACACGCTGATGGATACGCTGCAGAAAACCGCGCGCTTCCCCGACGCCCAGGAAATCATCACGCTCGACGGCCTGCGCGTTGAATACGCCGACGGTTTCGGCCTCGCCCGCCCGTCCAACACCACGCCGGTGATCGTGTTGCGCTTCGAAGCCGACAATGCCGCTGCGCTGGAACGGATACAGGCTGACTTCCGCCGCGTGATCCATCAATCCGCGCCCACCCTCGCACTGCCGTTTTGAGCGCCCGGCCTTGACCCGTTCAGGCGAACCGCCGCGCAGCCTGCATGTCATCGGCGGCAAGCACCTGGGCGGCGCGGAACGTTTCTTCATCCGGCTGGTGAACGCGCTGGCGCGCCATGGCCAGCCCGTTGCCGCCGTCACCGTGGCCGGTGGCGAAATCGCCCGCGCCATCGACCCTGCGGTACGCCACTATCACGCGCCGATGCTGGGCGTGTGGGACGTGTACTCGCGCTGGAAGATCAATCGCGTCATCGCGGACTTCCAGCCCGACGTGGTGCAGACCTATATGGGACGCGCCACGCGCATCGTGCAGCTGCCTGCCAACCGGCTGCCGGTGCACCTGGCCAGGCTGGGCGGCTTCTACAACCTCAAGGGCTATCGCCATGCCCATGCCTGGGTCGGCAACACGCACGGCATTCACGACTACCTGACCGCGCATGGCCTGCCTGCCGACCGCGTGCATTGCATCGGCAATTTCGTCGACACACCGGAACGCCTGTCGACCGCTGCGCTGCGTCACCAGCTCGGGCTCGATGGCTGCCGCATCCTGCTCGGCCTCGGCCGGCTGCATCCCAACAAGGGCTGGAGCGATCTGCTGCATGCCTTCGCCAGGCTGCCGGCCGAGGCCGACGACGGCATGCCGCTGCATCTGCTGATGGTGGGCGACGGACCGCTGCGCAATGAACTGGAAGCCTTGTCGGGGCAGCTCGGGATCGCTGCGCGCGTCCGCTGGATCGGCTGGAAGAACGACCCGGCGCCGTATTACCAGCTTGCCGATGTGTTCATCTGCGCGTCGGTGCACGAACCGCTCGGCAACGTCATCCTGGAGGCCTGGGCGAACCGTGCCCTGATCGTCGCCACGCGCGCGCAAGGCCCGCTGGAACTGATGCAGGATGACGTCAACGGCTTGCTGGCCCCGCTGGCCAATGCGGCAGGGCTGGCCGACGTATTGCGCACCGCACTGGCGCTCGATGCCGGCCACAAGGCCCGGCTGATCGAGGCGGGGCATGCCGAAGTGACGCGCCATTATTCCGAAGCGGCGATCCTGTCGGACTACACCGCGCTCTATGCAGGCCTGGCGGATCAGTCGACCGGAAGCGGTGCCGGCCGGTGCAGCAGGTAGCCCTGCACGAAATCCACGCCCATTTTTTTCAAACAGGCCAGCTCGGCTTCGGTCTCGACCTGCTCGGCAATGGTCTGCTTGCCCAGCTCATGCCCCAGCGTGTGCATGGCCTTGACGATGGCAAGCTTTTCGCGGTCGTGGTCCATGCCGCGCACGAAATCCCCATCGATCTTGAGATAGGCCACCGGCAATCGCTTCAGGTAGCCGAACGACGACTGCCCTTTGCCGAAGTCGTCCAGCGCGAACTGGATGCCGCGCGACTTCAATGCCAGGATCAGCTTCTCGCACGAATCGAGGCTGTCGATGGCGGCGGTTTCGGTCACCTCGAAACTGATCCGCGCAGGGTCGAAGTGATACTGGCCGATTTCGTCGAGTATGAATTCGGCCGTACCCGGATCGCTGAGACTGCGTCCTGACAGGTTGATCGCATAACTGGCCTCGTCTTCGGGATGCGTGTCGAGGTAGGCGAAGAAATTGCGGATCACCCAGCGATCGAAGCTGGGCGCCAGTCCGTAACGTTCGGCCGCCGGCAGGAATTCGCCCGGCGAGATGATCGCACCGTCCTCGCCGCGCAGGCGCAGCAGGATTTCATAATGCTGCGTCGCGACGTCCGGCGACAGGGCGACCTTCTGCTGGCGATAGAGGACGAACCGGTGCGCCTCGAATGCCTTGGTGATGGCACCCACCCACTGCATCTCGTCGTTGATCTTCTGCAAGGCCGGGTGGGTTTTTTCATAGACCTGGATGGCGTTGCCGCCCAGCGACTTGGCGTGGTAGCAGGCCGTGTCGGCCTGCGCCAGGATCTCGCCGATGTCGACCATGCCGCCATGCAATTCGGTCACGCCGAAGCTCACCCCGAGGCGAAACACTTTGTCGTCCCATTCGAAACGGAAGCGGCCGATTTCGTCGCGCAACCCCTGTATGTGATCCATCGCTGCAGGCAACGCGGTATCGACGAACAGCAGGCCGAATTCATCGCCTCCCAGCCGTGCCAGGTAATGATTCCTGCCTTCCGCACGCTGCGCCATGATGGCCGTCAGGCGTTGCAGCAAGGCGTCGCCCGCACGATGGCCGCAGGTATCGTTGACCAGCTTGAATCGATCCAGGTCGATGTAGCAGAAAATGCAATGCCGTGCCTCCTGCTGCACGCTCTGCCAGGCCTCAGTCAGCTTGTCCTCCATCATGCGGCGATTCCACAGACCGGTGAGCGGATCGCGCTCGGCCTGCCAGGCCAGCCGTTGCATCAGACTGCGACGTTCGCTCTCGTCCTGGAACACCAGCACGCCGCCCTGCACCTTGCCGTCGCTGGAACGGATCGGCGCGGCGGTATCGCTGATCGCAATCCTTGCGCCATCCTGGCGGCGAATGACCGTATGGTTGCCCAACTCGACCACCGTATTGTGCCGCAGCGCCTGTTCGAGCGGATTCGCCACCAGCGCCCCACTCTGTTCATTGGCCAGCGGCAGCACCTCGGATATCTGCCGCCCCCGCGCATCGGTGCTGCTGAAACCGGTCAGCGCTTCCGCCCTGGGATTGAGGAACTCGATCCGCCCTTCCGCATCGGTGACGACCACGGCATCCGCAATGGATTCGATCGTCACCCGCAGGCGTTCCTTCTCGACCAGCAGGTCGTCATGCTCGTGTCCCAGCGCAGCGATCAGACGGCTGACATGATCGGCCATGCGATTGAACATCAGCTGGGTATCGCGCACCTCGGGCGGCGAACCATATACCAAACTGGCACGCGCGTTGAAATCGCCATTCTCGATCGCCCGCGCCGCCGTGCGCAGGGCGTACAGACCGCGCAGATTGACCTGCAGCAGCCAGCGCAGCAACAGCATGACGCCGATCAGGCTGCCAGCCGCCAGCACGGTGAAGCGCACTGCCAGGACCCACAAGCCCTGGATGGTCGGCGCGTCATCCAGTGCAACCGAAACCGTACCGTAGGATGCGCCGCCGACGACGAGATCGGATTGCGCGCGCGGCGCACGGATGTCCACCAGCGTGGCGAACCAGGCCGGATAAGGATGCAGCCCGGACGACGTGCCCGCCTCGAACGCGACCTGGCGGGTGGCGAAGCGCACATTCAGGGTATGGAAATGATCCACGCGCGCATGGATCGCCTGCTCGATCGCAGGGTAATCGCGCAACAGCGCCTGATCCTCAATCGCCGTCATGATCGCACCCAGTTCGCGCTCCGCGCCCGCATCGAGATGCTGCTGGGCACGCTCGATAAGCGGCTGGCCCAGCACGACCAACGCCACCAGATACATGACGAGCACCAACACGAACACCGTGCTCAGGATGCGCGCATGCAGACTGTAATGCGTGTTATGCACCGACTGCGGATCACTCATTCAACGGTACCCGCGTATGCTGGAAGAACGCACGGTAATCGGCATAATCACGATCGTCCGCCGCGACAAACCCCCGCACCTGGGACAGCCCGAGCGACCGGGCCGACTGTTGCAACACGCGCAGCCCCGCCGGGTCGCCAGCCATGTTGATGAAAGCCTGCCTGACCTTTTCGCCGTCCGCCGTGCTGATCCGCGGCGACGCCATCACGGCAAGGTCGAAATAGGGTTTCGATTCGGCCAGCACCCGGTATTTCAACTGGCGACGCCGGGCGAAATCGGCCATGACCTGATCGCTGACACCGGCGGCGGCAACCTGGCCCGATTCCAGCTGTCCCATCGCCGCTTCCTGATTGCCGGAAAACAGCGGCGTGACATGGATCTCCGCACGCAGCAGCGCGTCCATCGGCAGATAGTAGCCGGTGAGGCCATAGGGGTTCGCGAACGCCACCGGCTTGCCGATCAGTTCGTGCAGCGTTGCGATCGGCGAGTGGTCGAGCACCACCACCTGCCCACGGATTCCCTGCGTGTCCTGCCGGGCCAGCACACGCCAGCCAATCTTGCTTCGCTTCGGCGTAAACAGATGGTTGGTGTAGGCAAAATCCAGCTTCCCCGCGACCACGCGGTCGGTGGTTTCATTCGCGGTGCGCCCGATATGCAATTCCAGCGGCACGCTCGAACGCGTCGAGACGTACGCCAGGATGGGGTTCCAGTACGCTGCGGTCGCCTGCAGGCTCCGGTGGTTGAGCACGCCGAACGCATACGGTGCAGGCGGCGCAGCCTGGCATGCCGTGCCCAGCAGCAAGGCCAGGCACATCCCTGTTCTCCTCATGTTGTCTCCCATGATTTATTATTCGAACGGTAATTGTTATTGTGTGGCGAGCGCAGCTTCGAGCCGGGCAATAACAAAACGGGGGGCGAGATGCATGGCCCCCCACAATGACGGACAAAGCCTGCCGATCTTGAATCCGCGTGCCATCCACATGGACACGCCCTAGAATCACGACTGTCCCCCGCTGCTGGAGTTCACCATCAACTGCCTGCTCTTCGCCGATTCCAAAGCCCAGCCCATCGCATTCGACGACATCAGCGACCATGTCGGACAGCCGGATCGATTCATCTGGATCGAACTGAAATCGCCGGACAGCCAGACCATCACCCGCCTAGGCCAGGAACTCGGCCTGCATGCGCTGGCGCTGGAGGACGCGATTTCCACGCACCAGCGCCCCAAGCTGGAAGAGTACGACGGGCATATTTTCATCGCGGTGCGCACGGCCCAGCTCTGGGAAGCGCGTCTGGAACTCGGCGAAACGCATTTGTTCGTGGGCAGGAATTACGTCGTCGCCATCCGCCACGACAGCGGCGGCGGCTACCAGCGCGTAAGCGACCGGCTGCAGCGCCTTCCCAACGGGCTCAAGGCGGCCACGCCTTACGCGCTGTATCTGGTGCTCGATCTCATCGTCGACCAGTTCAGGCCGGTCATCGAAGGCATGCAGGAACGCTTCCATTCGCTGGAAAGCCAGTTGATGGGCGGCGTCGAGTCGGGGCGCGACATGCTGGAACAGCTGTACGAGATGAAACGCGACCTCACTGCGCTGCGCGACGCCACCGAGCCGATGCAGGAAATCTCGCAGAACCTCGTTCGCCTGCATCCGGAGTTGTCCACCAAGGAACTCAAGGCGTATTACCGCGACATCCATGACCACGCGGTGCGGGTGTCGGCCGCCATCGATCGCCTGCGCGCCTCGACGTCGGACGCCATGCAGTTCCACCTCGCCTCGCTGTCGGTGAAGCAGAACGAGTCGGTGCAGAAACTGGCTGGCTGGGGCGCGCTGCTCGCCTTGCCCACGGTGGTGTTCAGTCTCTACGGCATGAACTTCGTCAACATGCCCGAATTGAAATGGCCATGGGCCTATCCGGCCCTGCTGGCGCTGACCGGTGCGGCCGTCCTCGTGCTGTATCGACGGCTCAAGCAGCGCGGCTGGATCTAGGGCACCCCACCGGCGTCTTACTTCCACTCGGCATGTGCATAACGAACGCGCGTGCCGGCCTGTTCATCCTGTTCCAGCCAGACCACGTGCAGCCCGCCTGCGGCATCCAGCGCGGCGGCCGGATCGGACTGCACGCCAGGTCCGGCGGCACCCGGGACTGCCACGTTGTCGCCGAATGCCGTACCGTCCCAGTCGGCCAGCCATACGTCCGGGGTGCCATCGCGCGCATCGTCCCACAACGCCAGCAATCGCCCATCGGCGCTGCCGACGATCTGCGCGTGCCATTGCGCCATGTTGTCGCCGAAGCTGTCCTGCACCTTGACGTTGGGGCCGAATTGGCGCGTGCCCGGGTCGAATGCCGCATAGACGTCGTAGCCGGACAGGAAGTCGCGCTTGTCGAGCCAGACCGCGACGATGCCCTGCGCCCCCCAGGCCGTCAACGTCGGCCGCATCGCGCCCGTGCCCGCGCCCAGTCCCAGTGAGCGGCCCAGCCCACCGCCCTTCGGCAGATCGCTCAGGCGAACCGGCGGCGAAAAGCTGTGGCCATCGCTGCTGTGGCTGGTCAGCGGCACGGTGTGGTGATCGCGGCGGTCCTCCCACGCCACGGTCACGCTGCCGTCGCCCGCCACGGCCAGCGCGGGCCAGCCCTGCTCGTCGGTCGGCATGGCTGCCTCGACCGGCTGCGCAGGTTCCGCCCGCAGCGTGCCGGCCGTCACGTCCAGCCGGGACACGACGATGCGCCGGAACCGCCCGGCCTGTTCTGCCCAGGCTGCGTACAGCCTGCCAGCTCCCGCTGCCAGCGTGACCTGGCCCGCTTCGGCGGCCGACAAATTCAATGTCGCGTCGCCGGGCAGCAGCCGTGCATGGACCTTGCCCGCCTCTTCCCAGGCCGCCACGAAGCGCCCGCCGTCCAATGCGACCACGACCGGCTCGTAGCACTCGGTCTGGCTCAGTCGGATTTCCGGCTGGAAACCTGCTGCAGTCGCCGGTTTCATCGCCAGATAGCATTGCGGCTTGCCACTGCGGTTGTCTTCCCACACCACGCCGACGGTCGTGCCCGATACCGCCACGTTGTGGCGGTTGGCCGATTCCATATGGGGGTAGATCTTCGCGCCGCGCACCGAGTTGACGGTCAGCGGCTCGTTCCACTGCCAGGCTGCATGCGCGCTGCTCGCCAGGACGGCCAGCAGCAGGAGCGCCGACCTCACGACTTGCCGTCCAGGAACTGCAGCAGGGTCTTCTGCTTGTAATAGCCGCCGCGCACGTAGCGGTCGAAATCGCGGAAATCCTGCACGGTCTTGAAACCCGGGACCTGCATGATCTTGTCGCCTTGCGGCGTCATGTAGACGAACAGCGGCGTGGCGAACGCCTGCAGGCGCGCGCCCAGTTCGGCCTCGGTGATGCGCTCGCCGGAGGGCAGCGTCAGCCGCTTGCCCGATTCGGCGTCGACATACACCAGCTCGTAGTTGTCGCTGTAGAGCTTTTTCAGCGCCGCGTCGGAAAAGGTCGTCTTGTTGGTGTGTTCGCACCAGGCGCAGCCATAGCGCCCGAAATAGAGGAATATCGGCTTGCCGCTCGTGTGCGCCGCCTTCAGGCCGGTATCGAAGCCGACGAACGGGTAACCCGGGGGCGGGTCGGCCAGTACCGCAGTCGCCCATAAACAGCCTGCCGCCAACACCATCCTGCTCAGCTTCATCCCGGTCTCCTTTATCTTCATTCCCTGCATTCTGATAAATTCGGGGGCTTGCGCAACCCTCTTTTATGACCACATGACCCACGATCCCGTCCGCATCGGCCTGGTTTCCATCAGCGACCGCGCCAGCAGCGGCGTCTACGAAGACAAGGGCCTGCCCGCACTGGAAGCCTGGTTCGGCGACGTGCTGCTCAATCCCGTCGACTTCGTCACCCGGCTGATTCCCGACGAGCAGGCGCTGATCGAGGCGACGCTGATCGAACTGGCCGATGTCGAAAAATGTTCGCTCATCCTCACCACCGGCGGCACCGGCCCGGCGCCGCGCGACGTCACGCCCGAAGCCACGCTCGCCGTGGCGCACAAGGTGCTGCCCGGCTTCGGCGAGGCGATGCGCGCGGTGTCGCTGAAGTACGTCCCCACCGCGATCCTGTCGCGCCAGGTCGGCGTCACGCGCGGCGGCAGCCTGATCCTCAACCTGCCGGGGCAACCCAAGGCGATCAAGGAAACGCTCGACGGCATCTTCGCCGCCGTGCCCTATTGCATCGATCTCATCGGCGGGCCGTATCTCGAAACCCGGGCGGGGACGGTCGACGTATTTCGCCCCAAGTCGGCCCTGAGGCCATCGGTATGACAACCGTACTCGATTCGCTGGTGCGCGCCCTGCGCGACCTGTTTCAGCCGCGGGTGCTGTGGGTGGTGATCTGGCCGATGCTGGCGGCCGGCCTGCTTTGGCTGGTGCTGGCCGTGACGTTCTGGACCACCTTTTCCGGCTGGATCGCGCTGGGGCTCGACAAGCTCGGCATCCAGACCTGGCTGACCGGCCTCGAGCCGGTCTGGATCGCCAACGGCATCCAGGCCCTGCTGCATGTGCTGTTCTACGTCCCCCTGGTCTATCTCACCGCCCTCGTCATCACCGCCTTGTTCGGCATGACCGCGCTGATCCGCATCGTGGCCGAACGCCATTACCCGGAACTCAAGCGCGAAAACGGCGGCAGCTTCGTCGGCAGCCTGTGGAATGCGCTGATCGCGATGATCGTATTCGTCGTCCTGTGGATCGTGACGCTGCCGCTGTGGCTCGTCGGCGTCGGCGTGCTCGTACCCTTCGCGGCCGCGGCCTATCTGAACCAGCGCCTGTTCCGCTACGACGCGATCGCCGAGCATGCGAGCGCAGCCGAAATGGCGGTACTGTTCAAGAACGCGCGCGGCGGCTGGTGGGGATTGGGGGTACTGACCGGGCTGGTGCAGTTCGTTCCCTTGCTGAACCTGCTGGGGCCGGTCTTCGCCGCGCTGGCCTTCATCCATTACGGTCTGGCACGGCTGACGCAGCAGCGCCAGTCCTAGGGTGACGCGAAGCGCCGTTTGAAGCCTTCGTCGAGATTGATTTCATGTGCCGTCATGGCGCCGATCACGCATTGGTCGAGACTGGGCGGCATCACCAGCCGGCCCGCGGCATTCACCAGCCGACCCGCCATGATCTCCGCCTCGTGGCGCAGCATCTGCGGCGGCCGCTCCGGTTCGGCATAGCCCTGCGGGTAAATCGGCTGGCCCTCGGCGTCGTACTTGTCGGTCGCCCCCAGCGTATGCAACAGCTCGTGCGCAATGACGATGTTGTTCTGCTGCGTCTGTCGGGGATCGGCGAAGGCATGCACCACGCCGATCAGGCCTTTCTGCAATCCCAGCGAATGCGCCAGCGCGACGCCATCCTGCGGCGCGTGATACAGCACGAACAGCTTGATCCGGCCCAGTTGCGGCAACCATTCGCCCGATTGCCGATACACCCACCACCGCAGTTTCAGGCTCCACCACACCGTTTTCAGCGCATTGTGGTCGTGCGGCGGCGCCGGTGGTTGCTCATGCAGTTCCGGCAGCAGGCTGATCTGCACGGCCGGCGACTGTTTCACACCATAGCGCGCGGTCTCGCGTTCCAGAAAAGTGCCGATGTCGTCGAAATCGCTCGCCTTGAGCGCACGGATCATGTCCTCCGCCTGCGTCGAGCCGTCGCCATTGATCGGGACGACGGCCACGTCCAACGGCCCGCCCCATGCGCGCACCATGGTCTGCTCCAGCCAGGTCAGGCCGACTGCGGCAGCAAGAATACCCAGCAGGATGAGAATGCGAATTCGGCGAAACGTCATGGCACGGTCAACAGGCAGGAAGGCCTACCCTTAACGACGAAACGCCGATCCGCTTGAATCGGAATCAAGGCGAGGCGGCAGCGGGCGTGGCGACAGGCGCGACTTCGGCCTTGGGCTTTGCGTCGGCGCCCAGATTCAGCTTGCTCCCCACCAGTTTCTCCTTGGCGGTTTGCTTGATAGGTTCGGACACGCTCACGCGGCTGGCGTCGAGCCCCAGCTTGACCAGCGCATCGCGCATGACCTGACCGCGCGCCTGCGCAAGTTTGAGCAGGGCCTCGTCGGCGATCTTCGTCTGTCGGGTCAGCCGCTCCAGCAGTTCGGCATGGAAAGCGGAGATGGGGCCGGTGTCGCGGGTCTTGAAGCGGCGCGCAAGGCGCTCAACCATTTCGCTTTCCAGCACGCGCGTGGCGGCACCCGCGTTCTTGTCCTGGAAACTGGCACGCAGTTTCTGGTAGTCGGCCTTGCCGGCGCTCGCCGCGTAACGGTCTTCCAGCCAGGTCTGGATCTTGTAGTTGTTGACGTCCACCGGGCCGGGCGCCTCGCCCGGGGCGAGCTTGATGCCCGCGACAGCAACGGCTTCCGTGCGCATCGCCTGTTCCTGCAAGGCGCGCCGGTCGGCCTCGGGGTCGTAGCCGGGCGCCAGGCTGAGCGTCAGTGCGGGGCGCTTGGCCAGGGCTTCGGCCAACGTCTTGAGCTTCTCCTGCTCGGGCGGCATGAGCGCGCTGCTGCCGGGGTCGAAGTTGACGGCCTCCATCTTCTCGGCACTGATCCCCATGAGCTTGCCGAGTGCACGGAAAGGAGCCGTGACAAGCTTGGTCAGCACATTGACGATAGCCTTCCAGACGATCTTGCCGTAGCTGAACTGCGGATCGTCGAGGCTGCCCGACACCGGCAGATCGAGATCGATGACGCCGTTGCTGTCTTCCAGCAGGGCGATGGCGAGATCGAGCGGCAGATGCAGCGCATCGGGGCTGTCGACGCGTTCGCCGAGCTTGAGCTTGTTGACGACGAACTTGTTCTCGCCGGCCAGTTGGCGATCCTTGATCTTGTATTCGAGATCGACCGAAAGCTTGCCGGAATCGATCTTGCGTCCGGCGAACTTGCCCGAATACGGGGTCAGCCGCGTCATTTCCAGGTTGCGGAAAGTGAGCTTCAGATCGGTGAAGTCGGTCGCCCGAAATGGCTGGATCGAGCCGCGTATACGCGCCGATCCGAACTCGTCCACCTTGCCGTCGAGTTCGACCTGCGCGGTGGTCGCGGGGTCGGTCGAGAGGCCGGTGACGACGCCGCCGAGGTCGTGCATGCGGGTGCCGAACTGCGGCGTGAGCGAGAGATCGGCGAACTCGGCATCCGCGCCGACGATGCGCAGGCGTTCGATGGACAACGGAAATGCGTCAGCCTGACCATCCGGTTTGGGCTTGCCTGCGGCTGCGACGACCGGCTTGTCCGATTCCGACGTGCGCAGGATGCGCTTCAGGTTGATCGACTTGTCTTCGAAAATGATCACCTTACCGAACGGATTCAGCGCCACCAGTTCGTTCATGTGCAGTCGATTGGGGCCGAGCCTGAAATCGAGGCTGCCAGACGACAGTTTCTTCCAGCCGAGGAAGGCCTCCCCGGTGTCTTCTTCCGTGATGGCCAGATCGTCGACGGCGAAGCCGCCGCGGAAATCCAGTTTCATGCCCGACTTCGCCTGTGCAAACGACAGTTTGCCGCGCGTCGACGCGGCGCCCGAACGCAGGTTGAGTTTGGCGAACTGGTTGACGTAGGGCGCGAAGGGTTTCAGCGACAGCCCCGTGAGCTTGACGTTCAGTTGGCCCGAGGCCTTGCCCGGGATGAGCGTGCCGCTGGCATCGAAACGGCCGCCCTGCCTGAGCGCAAAACCCGCTTCCAGCGGCACCGCTTTGTCGAGGTCCAGGCTGAGATTTTTCAGGGTGACGAAACCCTTGGCGACATCGAGCCTGACTGGCGCAGGAGGCGACAGGTCGACGATGTCGACTTCGAGGTCGTGAAGGCTGAGGCGCGCGAGTTGCACGTCCATGGGTGAAACGTTTGCAGTGTCTGTCCTGGCCGGGGCCGCGGGAGGTGCACCGGGCGCCTTTCTAAGAATATCGGCCCAGTTGAGGTTTTTTTTCTTGTCCAGCGTGACGGTGGTCCTGGCACCATTCAGCTCCAGCGCCTCGATGTCGATGCGATTTTCCGCCAGTTTCATGCCCGCATTGACCAGCGCCGCGTGCCGCAACTCCGCCACCTGCTGCGACCCCGACTGCACCCGGACCGGACCCAGCGCGGCGTTCACCGGACCGACGTCGATGGCGGTCCTGGTACCCACTTCGCCGGTCAGCGCCGCGGTCAGGCCGAAGCCCTCGGCCGTCACGACCAGCGGCGTGGCAAAACCCTGATCGGTGAAACGCGATGTCCAGTCGGCCAGCTTGATTTCACGCACGCCGATTTTCCAGGGCGCCATCGGTTCGGCTGTCTTGGGAGAGGCGGGTTGGGACGGGGTCGCCCCTCCTTCTGCGGCAAACAGGGTTTGCCAGTCCAGTATCCCTTTGACGTCGCGCGTCGCAGCCAGTTTGGCGCCGGTGAGATGCACGCTCGCAACATCGACCGTACGCGTGGCCAGATCGAAATTCGCGTTGCCGACGCGCGCCTCGGTCAGTTCCAGCACGGGTGATCCGCCGTCGCGCGGCGCCAGCGCCAGGTTCTGCACGATCAGGTTGGCGCCGTTGATTCGCATCCAGGGCACGTCCTCGCCCGCCTTGTCGCGCACCAGGGCAAAGCGGTAGCGCAGGCCAGCGGCCAAGGTACCGGACGGCAGTTCGAAATTGCGCGGACCCTTGATCACCCGCAACAGCTTGGCCAGCTCCACGCCTTCCAGGCCCAGTTCGCCGCTCGACGCGACGGGATTCAAGCCCACGTCGCCTTTCCATTTGAGCGTGCCGCCCTGCGCCGGCAGTTTGGCCGCGATTTGATAATCGCCGCGATCCTCGGGCAGGGTCGACAGGCCATCGAGTTCGATGCCGAGCGGTTCCAGCACGGCGTTGAACGGCGTGCCTGCGCGGTTCGCGTCGGTATAGACGATGCGGCCGTCGCCGATCCGGATGTGGTCGATCAGTACCCGCGCGATCGTGTCGGACGGCGGTTTCTTGTCCTCGTTGAGCTTGGCGATCAGCGCCGCCCAGTTGAGCTTGCCGCCTCGGCGGATTTCAACGGTCGCGTGCGGCTGGTCGAGCTCGATGTCGCGGATGCGCCAGGCCCAGCGGAACAGGCCGACGGTATCGAGATTGAGGTAGAGCCGCTCGAAGCTCGCCAGCGGCGCGCCGTTTTGCTCGGCCAGCTTGAGGCCGTCCACCGTGGCTTCCAGCGTGAGAGGATTGAACTTGACGTGGCGTACGCTCAGTTGGCTGGCGAGCTTGTTCTCGCCGATCCAGGGCAACAGCTTCTGCGCCAGCGGGTCGACGAGGAAAAACCCGAAGACCAGATACAGCCCGAACAGCCCCGCCGCGACCAGGAACGGCAGGCTCAAGGCGATTTTGACGATGCGTCCCCACATGCTGCCTCCCTTGGCTTATTTCGTTTGCATGGCCTCGCGGATCACCCGGAAGATTTCCCGGAAGGCCTTGGGCGGCTTGTTGTGCGCAGCCTCGTCGCGCGCATTGCGGATCAGTTGCCGCAGATGCGTGGCATCGGTATCCGGATAGTTGTTGAGAAACAGCGTCAGCGCCTCGTTGTCGGCAATGAGCTTCTCGCGCCACTTCTCGGCTTGGTGCAGCTTGGCGTTTTCCGCCGCAGACACGCCGTTGAAGATATCGATCTGCGCCTGGATCGGCGCCGGATCGACCGAGCGCATCAGTTTGCCGATATATTGCTTCTGCCGGCGCAGTGCGCCATTCTGGGTGATCTTGCGGCAGTCGGCCACGGCGGCGCGCAGGTCTTCCGGCAGCTCGATGCGCTTGAACTGGGCATCCGGCAGCTTGACCAGGATTTCACCCAAGGCCTGCAGGGCCTCGACTTCGCGTTTCTTGTGGCTTTTGCTGGGGCCGTCGTAGACCTCGTCGGGGTCGAATTCCAGTTCGGCATCAGGGTCGATCAGGCGCACGGTGGGACTTTCGGTTACTGTTATTATCGCCATTGTAGTTTCTGTCGCTCAAACGTGCCGAATCAAAACCCATTGCGCTCCCTTTTCCTTCGATAACCCGACATGTCCCGCTCCCAATTCAGCTATACCCGCGACCAGCTCATGGCCCTCTCCCGGATCGTCATCGAGCATGCAGCCCGGCAGGGCGCCACCGCCGCCGACACTGAAATCTCCGAAGGCGTCGGACAGAGCGTCAGCGTACGCCAGGGCGAAATCGAGACCATCGAATACAACAAGGACAAGGGGGCGGGCGTCACCGTCTATATCGGCCAGCGGCGCGGCCACGCCTCGACCTCGGACCTGTCGGAAGCGGCGCTGAAAAGCGCGGTGGAGAAGGCGCTGACCATCGCACGCTACACCGCCGAGGACGAGGCCGCGGGCCTGCCCGACGCCGACCGCCTGGCGAAGGACGTGCCCGACCTCGATCTCTACCACCCGTGGGCGCTCACCGTCGAAGAGGCGGCCGAGCGCGCCAAGGCCTGCGAAGCGGCGGCGCTGGCGGTGGACAAGCGGCTGACCAACTCGGAAGGTGCCGGCGTCAGCCTCCACACTTCGCAGTTCATCTACGCCAACAGCCTCGGCTTCTGCAACGGCTACGCAGGCTCGCGCCACGGCATGTCGGTCGCCGTCATCGGCGAGGACAAGGGCGGCATGCAGCGCGATTACTGGTACACCAGCGCACGCAATGCAAACGATCTGGACTCCGCCGAAACCGTCGGCCGCATCGCCGGCACCCGCACGGTGCGACGCCTGAATGGACGCAAGCTCGACACCCGCACCTGCCCCGTGTTGTTCGAGGCGCCGATCGCCACCGGCCTGGTCGGCAACTTCGTCGCCGCGGTCTCCGGCGGCAGCCTCTACCGCAAGTCGTCGTTCCTGCTCGACAGCCTGGGGCAGCAGGTATTTGCGCCGCTGGTCACCATCCGCGAGGCGCCTTTCCTGTCGTCCGGCCTCGGCAGCGCACCCTTCGACAGCGAAGGCGTCGCCTGTCTCGACCGCGACATCGTCAGGGACGGCGTGCTGCAGGGCTATTTCCTGTCGACCTACTCGGCGAAGAAACTCGGCATGAAGACCACCGGCAACGCCGGCGGCAGCCACAACCTGATCGTCACGCCCGGCGAGCACGACCTCGACGGCCTGCTCAAGCAGATGGGCACGGGGCTGATGGTCACCGAACTGCTCGGCCACGGCGCCAACATGGTGACCGGCGACTACTCGCGCGGCGCCGCCGGCTTCTGGGTGGAAAACGGTGAGATCCAGTACCCGGTCGAGGAAATCACCATCGCCGGCAACCTGGCCGCGATGTTCAAGGGCATCGTCGCCATCGGCAAGGACATCGAGCGGCGCAGTTCCAAGCAGGTCGGCTCCATCCTGATCGACCACATGACGGTGGCCGGCAACTAAATGTTGGCAACCCAGCGCTATGTCCTGGCGCTCGTTGCCGTTCTCCTTCTCGCCGCCTGCGGCCGCGCGCCCACACTGCCCCGGCTCAGCCCGCACGACGTCATCCTCGCCTTCGGAGACAGCCTCACCCACGGCACCGGCGCCAGCGAAGCGACGGCCTACCCCGCGGTGCTGGCATCGCTCACCGGCCACACCGTGATCAACGCTGGCGTGCCCGGCGACACCACGACCACCGGGCTGCAACGCCTGCCCGCCGTGCTGGCCGAATACAAGCCGCGCCTGGTGCTGCTGTGCCTGGGCGGCAACGACATGCTGCGCCAGCAGCCTGCCGCCACCACCGAGAACAACCTGCGCCTGCTGGTGCAGACCATCCGCGCCAGCGGCGCCGAGGTCGTGCTGATCGGCGTGCCCGAGCCGAAGCTGTTCGGCGGCGCGCCGGACTTCTACGCCCGCGTCGCCAAGGACATGAAGCTGCCGCTGGAAGAGGAAGCGTTCAACGACGTGCTGAAAGACAACCGCCTCAAGTCCGACCCCATCCACGCCAACGCTGCTGGCTACCGCGTGGTCGCCGAACGGCTGGATGAATTCCTCAAGGAAGCCGGCGCGCTGTGAAGCCCCTACTCACCCTGGCCCGCCTGCTCGACGCATTGACCGAACGGGTCGGTCGCCTCGTCATCTGGCTGGTGCTCGTCGCCACGCTGATTTCGGCGGGCAACGCACTCGCCCGTTATCTGCTTGGCGAAAGCTCGAACGCCTGGCTGGAAATCCAGTGGTATCTGTTCGGTGCGATCTTCCTGCTGGCCGCGGGCTACACGCTGAAGCATAACGGCCATGTGCGCATCGATATTTTCTACAATCGCCTGGGACCGCGCGGACAGGCCTGGATCGATCTCGTCGGCGGACTGCTGTTCCTGCTGCCGATGACCGTGCTGCTGGCCTGGCTCGCCTGGCCGATGGCCCATGAAGCCTGGGTGAGTCATGAAATGTCGCCCGACGCCGGCGGCCTGGTGCGCTGGCCGGTGAAACTGTTGCTGCCCGTCGGTTTTTCCCTGCTCGCGCTGCAGGGAATCGCCGAGATCATCAAGCGCATCGGCGTGCTCTCGGGCCACCTCGTGCTGCCCCACGAGGCGCCGGAGGAAGAAGTCTGATGGACGGCGCGATCATGGGCGACATGGCGCCGCTGATGTTCCTCGGTCTGGTGGCCTTCCTACTGTTGGGTTACCCGGTGGCGTTCGCGCTCGCGGCCAACGGCCTGCTGTTCGCCGGAATCGGCATCGCTGCCGGGCATTTCGACCTCTCGCTGCTGCAGGCGCTGCCCGAGCGCGTCTACGGCATCGTCGCCAACCCCACGCTACTGGCCATCCCCTTCTTCGCCTTCATGGGCCTGATCCTCGAGCGCTCGGGCATGGCCGAGGACCTGCTCGACACCATCGGCCAGTTGTTCGGGTCGGTGCGCGGCGGCCTGGCCTACGCAGTGATCCTGGTCGGCGGCCTGCTGGCCGCGACCACCGGCGTGGTCGCGGCGACCGTCATCGCCATGGGGCTGATCTCGATGCCGGTGATGCTGCGCTACGGCTATGACAAACGGCTGGCGGCCGGCGTCATTGCTGCCTCAGGCACGCTGGCGCAGATCGTGCCGCCTTCGCTGGTCCTGATCGTGCTGGCGGATCAACTCGGCACCTCGGTCGGCGACATGTACAAAGGCGCGCTGCTGCCCGGCGCGCTGCTCGTCGGTTTATATCTGACCTACGTATTCGCCGTGACGCTGTTCAGGCCGCTGGCCGCGCCCGCCTTGCCGGCCTCGGCACGCACCCTGCACGGTAGTGCCTTGCTGCTGCGCGTGCTGACCACGCTGCCGCCGCCGCTGGTGCTGATCTTCCTCGTGCTCGGCACCATCTTCATTGGCGTCGCCACCCCGACCGAAGGCGGTGCGATGGGCGCGGCCGGCGCCCTGCTGCTGGCGCTGGCACGCGGGCGGCTCTCCCGTCTGCAGCTGACGCAGGCGATGGACAGCACCACGCGGCTGACCACTTTCGTCATCTTCATCCTCATCGGTTCGACGATTTTTACGCTGGTGTTCCGCGGGCTCGACGGCGACGTCTGGGTGGAGCACCTGTTCAACCAGTTGCCCGGCGGCGTGTTCGGCTTCCTCGTCGCGGTCAACCTGCTGGTGTTCGTGCTGGCTTTCTTCCTCGACTTCTTCGAGATCGCCTTCATCGTGGTGCCACTGGTCGGCCCCATCGCCTACAAGCTTGGCATCGACCCGATCTGGTTCGGCGTGATGCTCGCGGTCAACATGCAGACTGCCTTCATGCACCCGCCCTTCGGCTTCGCCCTGTTCTACCTGAAGAGCGTCGCCCCCAAATCCATCCGGACCGGCGACATCTATCGGGGTGCGATTCCCTTCCTCGTCATCCAGCTGATCATGGTTGCCGTGGTACTGGGCTTTCCGCAGGTCGTATTACGCGATGCGCCACCGGACGCCAGCAGCGTCACCGACATCCCGCTCGACGTCGATCCCGATACGGGCTATCTGCCGGCCGAGTGGCGTTGACCCGGAAACGTGAGAAAATGAGCGGCTTCGTGCAGCGCTGTCGCCTGTGCGCCCCCCGCAACCTCACATTCCAGGACTGAATCATGAGCGAACTCATCATCGAAGACCTCGTCGCCGGCAGCGGCGACACCGCCAGCGCCGGCCAGTACGTGTCGGTGCACTACACCGGCTGGCTCACCAACGGGCAGAAATTCGACTCCAGCGTCGACCGCAACGACCCGTTCGAATTCAAGCTCGGCATGGGCCAGGTCATCCCCGGCTGGGACCAGGGCGTCGCCGGCATGCAGGTCGGCGGCAAGCGCAAGCTCACCATTCCGCCGGAACTGGGCTACGGGTCGCGCGGCGCCGGCGGCGTGATCCCGCCGAACGCCACCCTGGTGTTCGAAGTGGAACTGCTGGGCGTCAACTGAATCTTTCTTATCCGCCTATTTCGCGGATAAACACGCCATGACCCACGCCCTGTTCTCCCACCGCAAGCACTGGGCGGCCCGCTTCGGCACCGCCCCCTTCCTGCCGATGTCGCGCGCCGAGATGGCCGCGCTCGGCTGGGACGCGTGCGACGTCATCCTGGTGACGGGCGACGCCTACATCGACCATCCCAGCTTCGGCATGGCGCTGGTCGGGCGGCTGCTGGAAGCACAGGGCTACCGCGTCGGCATCATCAGCCAGCCCGACTGGCACTCGGCCGACGCCTTCCGCGCGCTCGGCCAGCCGACGCTGTATTTCGGCGTCACCGCGGGCAACATGGACTCGATGGTCAACCGCTACACGTCCGACCGCAAGATCCGCTCCGACGACGCCTACACGGCCAACGCCGAGCCCAACAAGCGGCCCGACCGCGCCGTGACCGTGTATGCGCAGCGTTGCCGTGAGGCGTATCCCGGCACCCCGGTCATCATCGGCTCGATCGAGGCCAGCCTTCGCCGCATCGCGCACTACGACTACTGGTCGGACACCGTGCGGCGCTCGGTGCTGCCGGACTCAAAAGCGGATCTTTTGATCTTCGGCAACGCCGAGCGCGCGCTGCTCGACGTCACCCATCGCCTCGCCAAGAGTGAAAAGATCGGCGACATCCGCGACGTGCGCGGCACCGGCTTCATGGTGGCGCACGACTGGAAGCCGCCCACGCCGGAGGCGGGAATCGAAAGCGGCTCAAACTGGATCGAGGTTCTCTCGACCGAGCTCGACACCCCCGGTGCCATCGACGCCCATGTCGACCCCTACGCGATGACGCCGGACGGCCCAACCGCGCAGACGCCCGAAGGCACCGCGCCCGTCCGCATCGTGCCCAAGGCCGAGCGGCTCGCGGCGAGGCAGGAAGTACGCGCACGCACCGTGATCCGCCTGCCCGATTACGACCAGGTGAAGAGCAACCCGGTGCTGTACGCGCATGCGTCGCGCGTGTTCCACCTCGAGTCCAACCCCGGCAACGCCCGCGCCATGCGGCAGGCGCACGGCGAGCGCGACGTTTGGCTCAACCCGCCGCCGATCCCGCTCACCACGCCGGAGATGGACGCGGTGTACGACCTGCCCTACGCGCGCGCGCCACACCCGAGCTACGGCGACGCCAAGATTCCGGCGTGGGAGATGATCCGCTTCTCGGTCAACATCATGCGCGGCTGCTTCGGCGGCTGCACCTTCTGCTCGATCACCGAGCACGAGGGCCGCATCATCCAGAGCCGCAGCGAAGATTCGGTGATCAAGGAAATCGAGGCGATCCGCGACAAGACGCCCGGCTTCACCGGCGTCATTTCCGACCTGGGCGGGCCGACCGCCAACATGTACCGCATGGCGTGCAAGTCGGAAAAAATCGAGAAGGCCTGCCGGCGTCTCTCCTGCGTATTCCCCGACATCTGCGACAACCTCAACACCGACCACACGCCGCTGATCCACATGTACCGCCGCGCCCGCGCGCTGCCCGGCATCAAGAAGATCCTCATCAGCTCGGGCCTGCGCTACGACCTCGCGGTGCGCTCGCCGGAATACGTGAAGGAACTGGTGCAGCACCACGTCGGCGGTTACCTGAAGATCGCGCCCGAGCACACCGAGGCCGGCCCGCTGTCGAAGATGATGAAGCCCGGCATGGGCGCCTACGACCGCTTCAAGGACATGTTCGAAGCGGCGTCCAAGGCGGTCGGCAAGAAGCAGTACCTGATTCCCTACTTCATCGCGGCGCATCCCGGCACCACCGACGAGGACATGCTCAATCTGGCCTTATGGCTGAAGAAGCACGACTTCCGCCTCGATCAGGTGCAGACCTTCCTGCCGACCCCGATGGCGCTGGCGACGGCCATGTACCACACCAAAAAGAACCCGCTGAAGAAAGTGCTCGGCGGCAAAGCGGAGACGGTGTCCGTCGTCAAGCAGGGCCGCACGCGGCGCCTGCACAAGGCCTTCCTCCGCTACCACGACGCGGACAACTGGCCGCTGCTGCGCGAGGCCTTGAAGGAAATGGGCCGCGAAGACCTCATCGGCAACAGCAAGAAGCACCTCATCCCGCTGTATCAGCCCGCCGGCACTGGCAAGCAGCCGGAAGGCACGCGCACCCCGCGCGCCGAGGGCAGCCGCGCCAAAGCAGCGCCAGGAAAACCCGGCCCGGCCAAACCTGCCGCCGGCAAACCCGCGCCAGCCAAAGCGGGCGCGGATAAATCCGGCGCCACCAAACCGACATCGGGCAAGCCCGCCCCCGCCAGTCGCGGCCGTCCGCCACAAGTGCCCAAGCACCCCCTCAGCCAGCGCCGTGGCGGCGGCAAATCCCGCTAGCGTTTCCCCTTGTAACTTGCACCTTGTAACTCGCATCTCGCCATGACTCCCAGCGACATCCTCCGCGCCAAGCTCAACCTCGAAACCGCCCAGCTCGCCTGGCCCGAACTCGAACGCCACTTCGCGCGCGGCGACGTCATCAAGGTCGCGCCCGGCACTGATCTGGTCGATACCGCCCTGCACGTCGCCGAGAACAACGCCGCGACCGTGCAGGCGTGGCTCGCCGAAGGTCGCATCGCCCGCGCCGAGCTCAGCGACGCCGAGGACTGGCATGCGCGCCAGCCGATGTTCTGGGCGGTGGTGGTGGCGCCGTGGGTGCTGGTTCAGGAAGTACTGAAGGAACTGGATTCGGAGTAAACAGGCAGGAATGGCCGGTCAGCGTGATAGCGGTGACGGCCATCGAGTCCCGGAGCCAGGGTTGGCTCAGCCTGCCGCCCCCTGTTGCTCACTCCCCAGATCAGGGGTGCAGTCCTTTAACGCCTGCCTTATCCACTCGATAAAGACTTTGGTACGCGCCGGCAGCAGCCGTGCATGCGGATAGATCACATGAATGGGCTGCGGGGGCGGCTCGAATGATTCGAGCACGATTTGCAGACGCTTCTTTTCGATGTGATGCGCGACCTGATACGAGATGAACATGCCGAACCCCAGTCCGGCCAGACAGGCATCGGCTGCAGGGGCGACATGATTGAACTCAAGGTTGCCGGTCACAGGCACAGAAAACGGCTTGACGCCTTCGTAAAATGTCCAGCCCGGGCCGATGCCACCTGAGAACTTCACGCAATTGGCTTTGAGCAGGTCCCTTGGGTGGTCGGGTACGCCAAGGCGGCTGAGATAGTCCGGGCTGGCGACGACCATGCGGCGAACGCTGCCCAAGGGTTGCGCAACCAGGGACGAATCCTCCAGCGTGCCGATGCGTATGCCCACGTCGATATTCTCTTCCAGCAGGTTGACCACGCGATCCAGCAGCATGAGATTGACGCGCACCTTGCCATATTTCTGCACAAAGCGCGTCACGGCAGGCGCGACATAGATCTGCCCGAACAGCACGGGCGCAGTGATGGTGAGTGGGCCGCTGGGCTCGACTGCGTCGGTGGTCAAGGCCGATTCGGCATCCTTGACGGCCGCCAGCAACTGCCGGCAGCTTTCGATGTAGTGACGGCCTTCTTCGGTAAGCGAGATGCGCCGCGTGGTGCGGTTGAACAGGCGAATGCCCAGATGGGCTTCCAGTGCCGCCAGCGTGCGCACGACGGCGGGAGGCGAAGAATCCAGCGCCACGGCGGCAGCCGTCAGGCTACCTTCATCGGCAATGCTGACAACGGTTTGCATAGCCTTGAGTTTGTCCATGCGCAAATTATTCCACTTAATGGATCACTCCTGTGTGGAGCGTGCCATTTATTCACCAGATGATGGTGATCACAATACACTCGGTCACTTCCCCATGGCTAAAAGGAGTTAACAGTGAATACTGCTGCCGCTTTTCCCGTGCACCCCATCAAGCTCCACCGCTTCTTCCTCTCCGGCCATAGTCATCGTGTCGAGCTGTTTCTGTCGCTGCTCAGGCTTCCCTATGAGTTGGTGGACGTAGACCTCGCAGCCAACGCACACAAGCAGCCCGCGTTTCTGGCCATGAACGCGTTTGGCCAGGTTCCGGTGATCCAGGATGGCGAGATCACCCTGGCCGACTCCAATGCGATCCTGGTGTATCTGGCGAGCAAGTATGACGCGGGCCAATGGCTCCCGCGTGACCCGGTCGCCGCCGCCGCCGTGCAGCGCTGGCTGTCTGTGGCGGCCGGGCAGATCGCATCCGGCCCGGCAAAGGCTCGACGGGCGACGCTGTTCAAAGCGTCCGTCAATGCCGAAGAAGCCATTGCACAAACCCATGCCCTGTTTGTCGTGATGGAAGCCGAATTGAATACGTCGCTCTTCCTGGCGGGCAACACACCGACCATCGCGGACATCGCCAACTACACCTACATTGCCCACGCACCCGAAGGCAATGTCTCGCTCGAGCCCTATCCCAATCTGCGCAACTGGTTGAAACGGATCGAGGCATTGCCGGGATTCGTCCCCATGGCGAGTTCCAAGGTGGGACTGGCCGCCTGAGATGGAATCGTCCGACGACCTGCAGGTGTTTCACCAAGGCGAATGCCGGATGCAGGTGCGTGCGGGGGTGCGCGATCGCATGGCTGCAATCGGGGCGCACGCGATACGCACATCCATGCCTGAACAGCACCGGACATTTTTTGCCCAACTGCCGTTCGTCATGGCGGGCAGTACGGATGCCGAGGGACAACCCTGGGCGTCCATACTGGCCAATCCTCCGGGATTCATAAGCAGCCCCGATGCGCGCCATCTTCTGATTCGTGCCCGACCTGCCGTCGCCGACCCCCTGCACGAGACGCTTGCCACCGACGCTCCCATTGCCCTGCTGGGAATCGAGCAGTCTACGCGTCGCCGCAACCGCATGAACGGCATCGTCGAGCGCATGGACGATGCCGGCCTTCTGGTCGGCGTACAACAAAGCTTTGGGAACTGCCCAAAATACATCCAGGCGCGGCAGGTCGAATATCGGGCTAAGGAAAGCACCGGCACGGTTCATTTCGCCACGGTGCTGAATGAACCGGCCAGGAAAATCATCGCGCGCGCAGACACCCTGTTTATTGCCACCGCCCACCCGGGCGCCCATCATGGAACCGCGCGATCGCACGGGGTGGACATCTCGCACCGTGGCGGCAAGCCCGGTTTTGTGCGCGCGGATGGCGACGACACCTTGACCCTTCCCGATTTCGCCGGCAACCGCTTCTTCAACACGCTCGGCAACATCATGCTGAACCCGCGCGCGGGCCTGCTCTTCATCGATTTCGAAACCGGCGACCTGCTCTACCTTGCGGCTGACGCCCAGATTGTTTTCGACAGCCCCGAGATGGAGGCTTTTGCGGGAGCGGAACGCCTGCTGCGATTCAAGCTACGGCACGTCAGGCACGTTGTCGCCGCGCTGCCCCTGCGCTGGAGTGGTGAAGTGGAGATATCGCCTTTTCTGGCGGACACGGGAGACGGGAAGAGGATGTGAACGCGCCCAAGTCTCAAGCAGCAAACCCCGATGACACAGACGTTATTGTGGGCTAGAGACCGTCAAGAAACCCGAGCCCGGATGAAATGGCCAGGAATCCGGTTTTGAGCGCTTTGGCCCGATTCTCCGGATGAACATTCGGATTGTCCCGTCGAATTCGGCTCTGACTTCCGAGCCGCCTCCCCAGACCGATTTCGTGAAAGCCAAAAAAACAGCCGGAGTTCTTACCCCGGCTGTCCTGCTACCTCAGTGCGAATTGCCGTTAGTTGTCGTCGCCGTGCCCGATCTGGTCGCGGGATTTTTCGGCGGCATGCTCGAACGAGAACATGCCCATCAGATCCCCGACAGCCGGCCGGTTGAGCGGCACATAGGGATCCCGTTTGCTGGCGACAGGGTTGGGCAGGTTGTCGCGGCTACGTTCGGACAACGGCTGCAAGCGCCAGTTCTTCTCGATGAATTTCAGGATCGAGGCGTGGTCGCTGTAGCTGTGGTCCACATGGCCCTTCTTCGCGAACGGCGAGACGACAACCATCGGAATGCGCGTGCCATCCCCGAAGAAGTCGACGGGCTGGATATAACCCGTGTCGTAATAGCCACCGCCTTCATCCATCGTGATGAGAATCGCCGTCTTCGCCCAGAGCTTCTTGTTGCTCTTCACCCGGCTGATGATGTCCTTCACGAATTTTTCGTAGCCGTCCATCGTCGAGTTCGCCGGGTGGCCGGCCATGCTTTCGAAGGGACGGATGAAGGCCACTGCCGGCATGCTCTTCTCGTCGCGCACGTCCTGGTAGAACTGCGTCACGTCCTGGAGATTGTCCTTGAGCGAGGTGGTCATGACTGACGTAAAGCCGGTCAACGGATCGCAGATCGAACAATACTCGCCGGTCGGATTGCCGTTGTTGCGGCCGCCGCTGTACCACTTCCAGGAAATACCCTTGTCGGAAAGCGCGTCCGCGATGGTGGGGATGGTCTGCGGAGGCAGCGTGAAGAGGTTCGCCCCCAGCGGCTTGACCTGGCCGGTTGCCGTATAGCCGAGACCATAGTTGTTGAGCAGGTAATAGTGGCCTGCCGCACAATTGCCACCGCGGAACGCTTCGCCCGGCAAGCCATTGATGTAATCCATGATGGCGCTCACACCGGGCTGGTTCGCATCGGCGCAGTTCACGTAGGAACCGCCACCGTAGCCATCCTGCTGGTAGAAATTGTTGGTTCCGGCTTGCGGGTTCGGGTTCTCGATCTGGTTCGCAGGCGGCACGTCCGCGACGCCATTTGCGTTATGGTAGGCCACGTCACCCGTGACGATCGCAATGAAGTTCGCGCCCGTTCCCCCCATGACCGACTGATGGTAGTTGTCGCTCATGGCATAGTCTTCCGCGAGCGCCTTGAAGTAGGGGGCATCACCGGTGCTCATGTTATAGAAACCCATGGCGACGCCGCCCTGATAGGTGTTGGCAGGCGTCATAGGCGGATTGTTCTGGGGGCCGACGCCGACCGTTTCGGCGACCCAGGGAAACAGGTCATTCCTGCCCTTGTCGTGCTGTTGCCACATCTGGAAAAAGCGGTGTACGGGATCTCCCACGTGTGCGTCATAGCTCACGTATTTCGTGATCTGGAAGGGGCCATTCGGAAGGTCCGCCGGGAAGCGCGGGTCGGGCACGCCCGGTGTCTGGCCGGTGGCATAGGTCGTGTTCGGCTGCGGCAAGGTGGCATAGGGGCCGGTCTGCGAGGGGTCCAGCATGTAGAGGTTCGGGTTGCTGGCCTGTTGCTGCGCAGCCTTGGAAAAGTTGGGTCCCGGGCTGCCATCGGCATTGATGATGCCCTGCGAAAGCAGGTTTCTGACCGACTGGCCACGGGGCGGACGGTAACCACCGTATACGTTGTCGAACGTATGGTTCTCACCCATGATCACGATGACGTGCTCAATCGGGGGCCAGATATTGCGGGCGCATGCCGTGGTAGGTTCCATACTCGGCCCGCCGCATTCGTCCAATGCACGACTCCGCCTGATTGTTGTTGACGCCGGTAGCAGTGGCGTATTCTTCCGAATGGCGTACCGTTTGATGGTCATACCACGCCATGAGGTTTGTATAGGCATTTCCTTCATCGGATTGGATGAGCGTCCCGGGAGTGACGTATTTCCTGATCACGGGCAACACATGCTTGGCGTTTTCCGCCATCACTATCCTGACGATTGTTCTTTCCGCCCCTTCCCCACGTACAGGCGATACCTGCCGCATGACAAGAACAATTCTGCGGTTCTTAAGTTTCTTCTGGTTCCAGGACTCCAGGTGCGTGGACCCGTTCGGCACCATGCCCGCCTTGCGATTGCGAAGCTTGCTATTCACGATCGATGATGTGGCTTTGGCGCGCTTCCTTGGCCGGCGCGGCTTACCACAGAAGTGCCCGCCATCGACATGAACGATCCCGGATAGCGGTGTTAAATCTGCCTGCACAAATAACACCTCTCGTAGTTTGGACAGATTTTGATAGGCGGTCCGATAGGTGATTCCGAGCCTTGCGCAAAGCGCATTGGCAGAACAGCCCTTGGGCGAACTGATGAACTCATACACCAGGAGCAGTAGCTTTTTGAACGGCAGTTTGCGGTTGGCGAACGGAGTGCCTGTTGTCGCACTAAATACCCTGTCGCAGTGCTTGCAGCGCCATTGATGACGTTGGCGACGCGCATAATGCGTATCAACCGTCCCACATTCCGGGCAAGGCATTGTTGTCAGGCTACCCCAGCGTAATAACGTGAATTTTTCTCGTGCTTGATGCTCGGCGAGATCTGAAATCGCGGTGTAAGTGAGATCTCTATATGCCTTGGACTGGCTGAATGGTTGCGCCATTGGCACTCCACCTCCAAATGAGGTTGAAGTCACAGGCAGTCGCCACGTGGCGACGTGCCCACATCGCCGGCTTCCCGGCAATGGGCGCAACGCAGAATGGGAATCAAAGGGCGAGTTCGTGCCTCAAGCACCACTCACTTGACAATCCATTGCTGCTCACACATAGTGCATGCACAGGCTTCCCGCTTGTGCACACTCCAAGGGCTTGGTCACCTCTCCAAAGGTTTCCAAGCCCTGTGCTTTTCTACGCCCAGAAAAATTCTGTTCATGGACTCATGATTTGTCCTCCTCGCCTGTCTGTTTGTCGGGCTGGCTTGCACCAACGCTTTGCAGCCACTTCGCCACATCCCGGGTAAAGGCAAACTTTCCCCGGCGGCCAGCTATTTCGAATACGGCCACTCCTAATCCCCCCAGCCGTACTGCTCTAGCGAACGCAGACCAAGTCCGGTAACCCAGGGCACGCCTGAGGTCCTCCCCTCCCATCAAGGGGCCGTACTCCTTCATCAGGATCTCTTCGAAGTTTTCGGTCTGCATGAAAATTGACGCCAGTTCACGGCTACTCACGTTTGTTGTATCCATTGATACCGGATCAACGTAGGATGCGTAAGCCACATAAATTTGTGAATTTCATCGCACCACATGACAAAGAAACCACGTCCAAGTGGTCCCGAATCCAGGAGAGGTCGCCCGCCTTTGGATGAGGCTGACCAACTCAGGGCAAAAGTCTGGTACTCGGCCGTCAAGGCACGGGGTAATTGGAGTGACTACAGGCTGGATGTTGAGTTTGCTCGTGAGGAGGGCGAGGAAAGGCGCTGTGGAGTTGACCGGAGACGGGCATTTGAGGAAGTGCGCCGAACTGGCTCAGTCCCAACACAAGGGACACATGCCAGGCGTTCATTCGATCTGGTTGGGAATGTGGATGCCCATCCTGAATTCTCGGGAACAGCCAAATACTTCCACTCGCCGTTCTGGGATCTGCTCAAGGGCAGAACAATGACACTTCCAGAAGCACATGCTTTTGTCGCGAAATGCCTGGCTACATCCAACGTGTATCGCCTATCCAACGGGCTACATTTTGTCCAGAGATGCCTTCCCGTAAACGGCAGGCTGCTGGTGCCAGCTGAGATGCCCGATCATCTTGTTTATGCCGCTACCCTAGACAATTTGATAAAGCAAACGCCAGTAGACCTCGATTTGCTCGCGTTGATCGGCGGGCTCTTCAGGGAAGCGTTCCTGGTATGCGAGTTGGAGATTGCGTCTGTCCTGAAGGAGAGGTTAAACAATCTCCTGGAAGAATTCTGTGCTCAGACTTGGCTGGTGGAAACAGGGAACCCCAGTCTTCGATGCAAATATAGTTGAATGCGAAAACAGCTTCCTTTAGCCGCTCCATTGCCGTGGAGAATTTTCTCGGCTCTCCAACAAGTTCGATAAATTTGGCTTTCGCTTCATCTTCGGCGTCGTCTTCTATTCGATCTGAAACATCGCGCAAGAACTTCTGTGTGCTCCACTGTCCTTCAGGCATGCCTCCATACATCGCAACCAGTTCGCGGAAGGACGAGGGCTGCATTACGATGTTTATATGGATGCCTATTTTCTTTGAACCGGCATCCACACCATTCTTGATCAACTCATAAAGTGCTACCGGATCCGAACTGATAAGTTCAGCCCCTAGCTCAAGTAGAACACGTGCTTTGAACGTAATGGACATTGGTTAACTTGTTCGGGCTTATAGTTGGCAAACTAGACAACCCTGATCCTCATCGTCTGCGGGAGCTTCAACGGAGTCGTGTTCAGAAAAGATTTCCAATAGTGTTGCATTCTCCCTGCGTTGCAGGTTTCGCTCGATGCGAATCACATGCTCCCGCTTGATTTGCTCCATCCGCTCCGGACGCTCCAACTCAGCGAGACTCTCTCCGTTGCTCCAAGTGAAGAAGTTTCCGGTCTTCTCGTAGGGCTTTTCATATGCCTTCGCCTTGTCGTACAGCTCCGGGTAGGTTTCCTTTAGGCGCACCCATTCGATCTTCTGCTGGTAGAAACAGAAATAGCAGCCCGACCGCGTGCGGCCCCACCTGGTGTAGGGCGGCATGCCTATCCCCGAGTCGCGCAGAATTTCTTCAATGTCCTTTAGCTTCAGGCCATGCTCCCGGAAGGGATACACCGTGGTGATGTTGGGCTTGTGGCTGATGTAGCCCTGGCGATCCTCGTCGGCACGCAATCCGACATAGTTGAACACGGGGTCGTTGCCCACGAAATCCTCGAAGGGCTTGAGTTTCAAAGCACGGGTACACCAGCGGCGATGATTGGATGGAATCATGCCTCCGTACATGTCGTACCAATGATCAAACCCCACCAGGGCATTCAGCCGCACGATTGGCTTGCCGAGATAGGCTTCGATCCGGTCCAGGTATTCGTAGGTTTCCGGCAGCTCCTTGTTCGTGTCGCTGAACATGTATTCCATGTTCTCGACACGATTGCGCAGGAAGATAGCCAGTGCCGCGCTGTCCTTGCCGCCGGACAGGCTCAGGATATGGCGCGCTGGCTTTTCGGTGATGTCGGGATCAGGCATGCTTGATCTTCCCTTGGTCCGGTTCCTTGTCTTTTCCCTTGGTCAGCTCTGAGAGCGCCGTTGCCAGCAGCGCAGCCGCCCGTTCCAGGTCTCCTTTGACCTGCTGCAAGATGGATTGAGCCAAGGCTCCGCTCTCTTCAATCAGCTCTGGCGTCGTCGGCACGATTTCTGTCCGATCATGGCCTGAGCTATCCAGCACGCTAACGCTCAGGAATCGAGAGAACGGCGCCGCGTTCTGCTTGCCTCTGTGCAGCATCAGGCCGACCCACTTGCGGAAGCGAATGGCCATGGCCTTAGACTCTTCTTCGAACAGGGTTGGTGTGTTGTCATCCCAGGACTCGAGCGGTCTTTGGGTGAGCAGGCTGGCGACTGACTCCAGCCAGCGCTCATCGGTGAGGCCAGCGTCGGCACAGCGAAGGACGAAGGCCTTCAGCTTGAAGTCGATCAGTTCGCTGGTCCGGCTGGAACACTCCTGCATCAGCTGCTGCCGGACCGTGGCCAGGTCACCAGAAATCGCGAACACTCCGCCCAAGACGCCCACAATGCGATTGCGCAGTTGACGCTCTGCAGTGGAGAGCTCGACCATGGCCTGGCGAATCGCTTGCATGGGATCGGTAATACCTGCCGGAGCGTGGTTTTTGGCGACGGTAGGCAAGGCAGTGAATAGCATCTCCGACGGATCGGTCGCCTTCTTGGCGACATCGCGAATTTCCCGGGCCAGGGCAGATACCGACGTCGTGACTTTGGCAAACTGAGGCAAACGCACGTACCAGCGAATGACCTCACGTGCGACTTCTGCCGTTCCAGTGTCATCTGCCGTATGGACGCCGACCGAGTTCAGCATGGCGATATAGGCCTTCAGCACTTCGGTAGTCTTTCGGTCCGTAGTGAATTGGCGGAATTCGAACAGCTTCGGATTCCGGAACATGCGGGTGAAGTGCTCGATGGTGATCGCCGGGATGAAGGAATTCCGCTCGAATAAGGCGATGAAGCGCTGGTAGGCGACAATGTAGAGTGCGATTACGGTCAAGGCAACGCCACTGCGAAGGCCGATGGGCGGCGCCGCTAGACATTTGAGCAATTCCTCGACACTCACCCGGTTCAAGCCCTGCAGACGACTGGCGATCAGATCGAAGACGGGCTTCCATTCCTTCTTGATCTTGTCCGGTTCCTTAAAGCCTTGCTCACCCGCGTGTAGGCCGGACGCGGCTGCAATCGACATGTAAATCAGGCGCTCGGGCGGGAATCCTTCAATCCCGAACAGGGGTGTCTTCGGGTTGGCCATGGCCATCTCGATCAGGCGCTGACGGGCAAGCACAATAGCGGAAGAAGGCTTACGTCGATTGATAAGTTCGTTCTGCATGCGCGGCGCGGCGCTGTAGAGCCGGTCGAAGATCGCCGAGCAGACCTGGCTGGCGTTCAGTTCCGACGCGCCTTTGATTTTCTTGCTCTCGTAGTACCAGGGAGAGCAGATCGCGGACTCGCCCATTTCCAGTTGCGAGACCAGAGACACCTCGATGTAGCGACGCGTGGCGGCAAGCTGGCGTTCGATGAATCGCAGGCCCCACGGATCGACGTTGCGGCGCGCGAGGCCCTGATACACCATGTTCCAGCAGGCGAACTGGAAAAGTTGCTCCAAGATATGTTCGTCCGTATTGACGAAGCGCACGACGCGGAATCTGTTGGCCAACGCTTCCTGCTGGAGCAGCTTTTGCTGGCCGGCGCGGAACTCCTTAGGCGAACAAAGCACGAGGACAATTTCACCGTCTGATTCGCCAACATCGGGCGCCACCGGCAAGGTGTTAACGTCGCCGGCACGACAGATCGTCATGCCGGCGGTACGCAACGTGCCGGTTTCCTGGTAATGACGGTGGGCAATGACTCGGGTGCTGGCGATGATGTCGCGCAGACCTCGGATGGCGGTTGCATGGTGATCGACGTTCTTGATCGCTTCCTGGTACAGGGCTTCGATGTTGAGTTCGCGATCGGTCTGCAGAACGAATTCCCCGGTCGATTGGCGCTTCAGCAGGACTCCCGCTTCCACCAGTGCATGGAGTTCCTCGCCCATCTCCTTGACGCCGGTGCCCCCGGCGGTGAGGAGTAGTCCTGCCGTAGTCAGCCCGCCATGGGAGAATGGCCCGAAGCACTCCTCTACCGCCACCGTCTTCACAATGCCGATCTGCCGCCCGGTGAGCGACACGGAGGCATGCACGCGGGCCAGCGCGAATTCCCAGCGGCGGCTCGCTTCCAGATTACGGAAACGCAATGTACCGCCACCGACCAAGTAGTCGAAGAGGTTCGCCAGGCGGAACCAGTTGGCTTTGTCTGCCTGAATGCGGCGCGTGAAGTCGCCGAAACCATTCGGCTCGGCACTGTTCAGGAAAGCGAAGATCGAACGCTCGCTCTGACCCAGGCGTTTGGAGATGTGAGCGAGCGCGATTAGTGTTGCAGGATGCAAGGGGTATAGACGAGGTCCGAACTTCTCCGCGGCGTCATTGGCAACGCCACCGACACGCTGGCGCTTGAAGTAATCCTTGTAGAGTGCTTCGGCCGCCTGTGGGATCGCCAGCTTTTTGAGGGCAGCAACATCCTGCACCAGAGTCTCGGCCATCAGCGTGGCGCATTGCTCCAGGGGCTCCTCAAATATGATTTCCTCGAAACGGGACGAGACCTTGCCCCACTCATCCGAGAGCATACGTCCTACAGCATTGGCGTAGTCCTCGAATTGCTGGTGCTGCATGGCGACCACTGAGATGCCTGGATTCTCCCTGCCGCAGGCCATCTCGGCCAGTTGCTGGAAGGAGTATAGGTCTCCGGATTCTGGGTTCAGCGCTGCATGCTCGATGAACTTGCCCATTTCGTCGATGATGAAGAGCAAGCCGCCGTAGCCGGCCTTGCGCGCATCCGTGACGTAATCTACCAGCAAGGTTGGGAACTCCACCTCCAGCGGCTTGCCGTCATACTCGCTGGCTGAGAGGTCCAGCTTCTTGAGGCAGGGAAAGCGCTTCGGGGCGCTGGAAAGGGCCTTGGCGGCTTCGTGTGCGAAGAGGCCACGCGTGCCCAAAACAAACACCGGTAGCAAATTCAGTGACGGCTCGAAATGACCTGCAATAGTTGCATCGGCCTTATTGAGAAGCTCATGCGCTTGCGCGGACTCGCCCTGTCCATGGCCAACCAGATGCGACAAAAACAGGCCCAGGGCCGACTTGCCCGAACCATAGGGGCCGATGATTTTCCAGGCGCGTTGAGCGGCATTGCCGCGAATCGCGGCGCCCACACGGGTCAGCACCTCCAGCACAGTTGGCGTGACGATATAGCCGTCCAGAGCGGTGGGATCCTGGTAATCCCGAACGAGCGAGACCGAGCGCGTATAACGGCCCGAGGCTCGTACGACGTCGGACAGCATCAAGGATTTATTGTTCATGGCTATGCCCTAATAGTCCGATGACTTCCTCATTGCTCCAGTCCGCTTTCACGTTCTGGGTATCCATTGTGTCGTGCAACACGACGGCGCCGTTGGTCAATTCGTTAGCACGGTACAGCAGTTGCCGTGAGTCCTCGTCCGATAGCCGGAAGACACACCCCGGGCTCCCATCCATAGTGGTGAGCGATGTCAGGGACACTAGCTTTTGATCGGGGAACTGCTGCAACCAAAAGTCGCGAACACAATAGAGGTAAGCACGTGCCGTCAACCCCAGCGGATTGGCATCCTCGGCACTGTAGATGGTCTCACCGCCGTCGGAGCCGCGCTGCTGGATGAGGTTGAGTTCCTGGAAGGGACTCCAGACGCTGTCGTCGGAACCGTCGTCGGCCTGGCCTACATAGGACGACAGGAAGACAGAGATGTGCTGGTCGATGGTGGAGTCGACCAGCGTCCTCCCTGCTGCCTGGGCCCGGCGCCGGATTTCCTCCTTGAGGGTGCCGCGCGTGAAGTAGCCGAGGCGCCGAGTGCCGAAAACACTGTTCCAGGCGGCAAGATTCGCGCCGAACACCAGGGACCAATGGAGCATCCAGCTCGACTCTAGCCGTTCGAGGTATTTGTCCCAGCCGACCTTCGGGTCCAGCAGACGCTTGCCCAGGCGGCCGGCCGCCTTGGTCTGCCCGTCGATGCTGATCACTTCCGTGGCCTCGCCCCAGAACCAGATCGAGCGAACCATGTTTCGGCCAATACCGAGCGACTGGGTCGCCAGGTCGTCATTCGCCAGTTGGTCCGGAGAGGTCGTCACCGCCTCGTAAATCTTCGGCAACCAGCCATAGCGACAGGAAAACGATTCGTGGCCCGAGAACCGCTCATTCCTGGCTTCTTCACGCGCCATTATCTTTTCCCTTTTGTCTTCGCCTTGGCGGCTCTTCTTCCCGACGTCGCCGGAATCTCGTCGTCGGCTTCAGACGCCAGCTTCACCAGCACCAGCACCTTCCTATTATCCTCTTCTTCCTCGACATACACGCCCAAGGAATCGCCCTCCTTCAAGCCAAGATTGGCCATTGCGAATCGGTTCAGCGATATGCGGCCATTTTTCGTGATCTTGGTTTTCGCGATGATGATTGAAGATGGCATGGCTAGAACGATTAGTGATAGATCTGGCCTGCTCTACAGCAAACCGCCGCCAACAATTGGAAAACAAAAAAGGCAATAATTGGTTTTATTATAACCAAATATTGATCCAAGAATTGTTGCATGTTTAATTTTTAATTACCTATTTATTACCATTTAAGATTATAAAATAACCCGAAAAATCAATCGAAGTGAGGTGCGGGGCGAAGCCCGTTGAGGCCATATGGAACCGTTACGCTTTGTCACTAGCCGTGATAACAGCTTCGCCATCGTTCGCGTCCTGCAAACATCAACTCCATCACACCACTAGCCTGCCAGCCCTGTCTGCCACCCCGATACTCGCCGCCATCCCGGAAGAGAATCCGAGGCAATCCACCTCGATCCCGTCGCTGAATATCACTCCGTTTTCCGGCATCAGCGAGCGTAACGTAAGCTTCTCGTTTTCGCCCACCCGGCCAAACACCATGCTGGTTTGCGAAGTGCGGCTGGGGAAGGGCTCGCGTACAGCGAATTGCAGGAAGCGTTCGTCCCATGCCCAGGCATGATAAGCGTCACCCACCTTCGAGCCATAGGCGCCAGCGATCGCCAGCGAGCCGGTGACGATGCTGCGCATCCAGGCCGACGAGCCAAGCCCGGTCGAGACGATGATCCCGCTGGACGACTGGCTTTCCTTCTGGTCTCCGAGCTCGATTTCGTAGCGGGCCGAGGTGTGGGTCCGCGGCCCGATGAAGAGATCGTTCACACCCAGCAACCGTTGACCATCGCTCAGCACGACTTCGGCCATGGTGACGGACTGGGCATGACGCCGGTCTTTCTCCACTTCGGGAAGTATCCGGGGCAGATCCATGGGCTGAAACGGCAGCAGAACACCATCGAAGCGGGCAGGTTCCGGGTTGACCCCGACGAGCGGCTGGCCATCCAGATATTTCATCGTATTGGCCACCAGTCCATCCTGCCCCAGCGCGACGACGATGTCGTTGTCGCCAAACACGAAATTGGGTAGGAAGGCGCGCTCGATTACCTGGTGGCGGCCGCGGTTTTCCAGTGCGGCCAAGGTGGTGCGCCTGGCCTCCAGATACACCTCGTGCTCCCGGACGTAATCGGAGAAGTCCGCCCCCAGGTGCTCGATGTAGAACCGGGCCTGCGCGATGGTGTGGTAACGCGCCACCAGCTCCTCGAGCCGGGTGCGGCGCGTCACCAGGACCACCTTGCGCTCAGTTGCGGCGTCCACGATCCACCTCGGCGACTGGCTGCGACCCGAGCAGCGACTGGAGCAACTCGGGCGACATGTTGAGACTGCCGATGCGTTCCGCTCGTTCGGCAATGCCGCCGAAGGCCTGGGCGATGAGCTGGCCCGGTTGCATGCCGACTGCGGCCAGCGCCTGCACGGTCCGGGGATCAGCAGTCTCGAGTGCCTTCATGACGGCGCCGACGCGATATGCCTCGGCCTCGGCAAGGGTCCGGCTGTTCTGGGACTGCCCCTCCACCAAGTCCTTACGGCGCTCTTCCAGCGTGATATTCGATTCCATGTCGGCACGCTCCAGTTCGTGTTTCTTCTGCTTGACTGAGGCCTCCGCTTCCATCTGCGTCTCGCGGATCAGGCGTTTCTTCAGTTCCACCGCCACCTCGGTATCGAGTTCGCTTTCACGTATGGCACGTTCCTGCTCCACCGCCGCGTTACGCCGTGAGAAGATTGCCTCGTCGGCGGTTCGGAGGATGGTCTCGCGCGCCTCGGCCTCAAGCGCCCGTGCCGTTTCCGGCGTGGGCTTGATGGCCAGCACGGAAACCCCCAGGACCTCGAGGCCGAGCGCCACGACTTCGGGGTGGGTGCCCAGCTGGCTGGCCACCTGGGTGGCGATGACTTCCGAAGCGCGCAAGGCATCCTTGATCGCCATATTCTTCACCGCCTGCTGTATCAGCACCTCTGCAATTGCCGACACCCGCTCCGGCAGCTTCTGGTAGTCGTCGGACACATAGGTACGGCCGTCGGCCCGCAAGGAAAAATCGAGCATCGAGGCCGCCTTGCGCGGATCGGACACCCGGTAGGCGACCTGTCCTTGCACTGTTACCGACTGGAAGTCGTGCGTCACCAGTTCGAAGATGAATGGCTCGTCCCGGCTGCCGACGGGGACAGCCGAAACCGTGCTGGTGGGCCCATAGTAGAAGAAAGACAGCCCGGCGCCTTCACGCACGACCTTGCCGCCGCGGTATTGGAGCAAGTAGGTTGTCGGTTGAGCTTTGATGAATGCGATCCCTAACATGGTCTTCTCCTCAAGCAAGTTGTACATAACAACTTAGTAAGTTGTACAGTAGAACTAAGCTGTTAGAATGTCAACCAACAACCGGAAAAACTGCCATGCCGAAAATCAAACCCTCACCGAAAGCGTTTCCACGCCCCTACACCACGGTGGACGTGGTGATCTTCACGGTCATCGAGGATCAATTGCATGTGCTGCTGGTAAGGCGACCGACCAGCGACGCCGAACCCTATCCCGGTAGGTGGGCATTGCCTGGAGGCTATGTCGATGTCGAGCGCGACAAGGATCTGGAGGCCTGTGCGCTGCACAAGCTGAAGGAGAAAACCGGTGTGGCCAGCCCCTATCTGGAACAGCTGGGAAGCTGGGGGAGTGCAACCCGTGATCCGCGAGGTTGGACGGCGACCCATGTCTACTTCGCGATGTTGCCGCACGAGGCTGTCAAACTAGACGGCTATCAAACCGACATCGGCTGGTTTCCGGTCAAGGGTGAGGGAATGGGCCACAAGTTGGCCTTCGACCACAACACCATTCTGGCAACTGCCATCGCCAGGCTACGTGGAAAGGCGGAATACACTTCCTTGCCGGCTTATCTGCTGCCGGAAACGTTCACGCTCAGTGAGTTGCAGCATATGTTCTCGGTAGTGCTGGGCCGTCCGGTGGACAAAAGTGGGTTTCGCACCCGGGTGCTGTCTGCGGGCCTGGTTGAAGAAGCCGATGGTGTGAAAACGGGCTCCAGCCGACCTGCGCAGCTTTATCGGCTCAAGGAGCCCAAGACCCCGACCTTCTTTCCGAGAACTTTTAACCCTCGGAAGTGACACTTTGCCCCAGCCTGTATCTGGTCAATTTTTTTCGTAGCCGAGAACAGCGCGCCATTTGTCAACCTATTGATAAATAAAGATTTGTGCAACAGGTAGCAAATGGCGCATCAAAACAAAAAAGCCCGCGAATGCGGGCTTTGTCCTGGGATTGAAACTGTTCAAGCAGCCAGGCTGTCCTTCACCCGCATCAGGCGCGCACGCGCTTCGGTCGCGACATTGTGCACGGCGGTGTTGCTCACCAGCTTGACCATGATGCCGGGGTCGAGGAAGGACACGGTCACCTTGCCGTCTTCTTCCTCGCGCACCACGACGTTGCAGGGCAGCAGCATGCCGACGTCGGGTTCTGCGGTGATGGCCTGGTGCGCCAGCGGCGGATTGCAGGCGCCGAGGATGCGGTAGGGACGGCCGTCGACGTTGAGCTTGGCCTTCATGGTGGCCTGCACGTCGATGTCGGTGAGCACGCCGAAGCCTTCGGTCTTGAGGGCGGCGGTGACCTTGTCGACGGCTGCGTTGAAAGGACCGCTGATGGTGGTTTCGAATCCGTATTCGCTCATGGGGCTGCTCCAGATGGGTAGGGTTTCAATGGCTGGTATTTTACCTGCCGTCCTTCGCTGACGGCAGAAACGCCAACAAGTTTCATGGCTCCATCGATTGCTGTTCCATCTTCCACCATAAGCGGTACACCGGATCGGACCACAGCGACTTGATGTAGGCGACCACGTCCTGCATGTCCTGCTCCGAGAGCCTGCCTTTCCAGGCCGGCATCTTGCCCTGTCCCTGCGGGCTGCCGTCGCGGATCACGTCCAGCAGCGCTGCGGTGGGGTGGTGCCAGGCATGCGCGCTGTCGTCCAGCGGCGGCGGCGGGAACATGCCGTCGGCATCGCGCACGCGCCAGTCGCCCGGCTGTCCCTTGCCCCCGACACCGTGACATTCCATGCAGTGCTTTTCATAGACCGCCTTGCCGCGCGCCACCTGGGGGGCATCCAGCTTGCGATCGAGCGGCGCGGCCTCCGCATCCGCCGCGCCGGACGAACCGGAGGGGGCATCGTCGCAGCCGGTCAGCGCCAGCCCGGCCAGCAGGGATGCCAGGATTTGCAGCTTCAAATTTCTCATCGATCCTCCTCCAGTCGCATGATGGACCGAACGGCACCGCTCAAGTTTCATGGCGACAGCACGCCATCCAGCATCTGCCGCATATGAAGCCAGTGCGACCCTTCCCAGTACACGCGGCCGCACCTGTCGCAGATGCTGAAACGGTCGTAATGCATCTGCACCCTGGGCGGCAGCCGGTCCACCACGCTGGCCTTGTCGACCGGACGCAGCGGCACGTTGCAATGCAGGCACAGGGCGAATGGCCGCGCGCTGCGCGCCAAGTCGAGCCGTTCGACGATTTCCTGCAACTGCGCCGCAGGTTTCAGCGCATGCACGTAGCAGCCGTGCGTCACCGTGCGGCGCTTCAACAACTCGCGATCGCGCGTCAGCACGATGCGGCCGTCCTGTTCGCATATCGCCACGATGGCGTCGTCGTGGATGCGGTTGTCGTACAAGGTGTCGAATCCCAGCATGCGCAGCATGCGGGCCAGTCCGCCGAGATGCGCATCGGCGACGAAACGGGGAGTACGCAAAGGATACTCGCGCACCCGCACACGCGGTGCCACGTCCGTCGCCTCGAAGCGCGGATACACTGCCACCCGGTCGCCGTCCTGCAGCAATCGGCCGAAGTCGACCGATTCACCATTCACCAGGATCAGCTCCACTTCGGTGTGCGGCACGCCCAGCGCCTCGATCATATGCTTGGTCGTGGCCGCCTCCGCGCACGGCACGGTGAACGCCTGCCTGCGCCGCGCCGGCGCCAGGAAGTCGTTCAGTTCCTCATGGAAGCGGAAGGTGGCGGTCACCATAGGCCACTATTTTCACCTTTTGCGGCGGCCCGTAAAACCCGCTCTCCCAGCCCGGCCGAACTCCCAATGCAAAAACGCCACCTTGGCGGTGGCGTTTTTCGGTTCCATCAACGATCAGTGCGGGACCTTGATGGGCTTGCCTGTTTTGGGGGGGGCAGTGATGAACGATCCGACCGGAACCACAACCTGTTTCGGCTTCTTGGGTTTCTTGGCTTCCTTGTTTCCGCGTAACTGGCCTTTTGCCATGATGATGCTCCTTGCAACGTCTTCAGAAAACCGTGCCGCCTCAACGGCAACACAGCACAGACCGATCATAGGCGCTTGCGCAGGAAAACCTAGCGTTATCTTGCCCCCCCGGACTCGCCTGCCAGATAAGTCTGGGCGAAGCCTGTATACGCCGCCACTTCGCGCGCCTGCCAAGCAGTGTCGCGCCTCAGTGCATCGGCCAGCAAGGCCGCCACAGTGGGCGCAGCCTCGATGCTGGCGCGCGCGTCGAGCAGCAATGCGCGGGTACGCCGTGCCAGCACATCCTGCACGCTGCGCGCCATTTCGTGACGGGCCGCCCATTCCACTTCGGCACTGATATAGGGCAGCCGCGGATGCAAACGAGCCTCCCACTCCGGTCGTGTCTGCGCCAGCGCCTGTATCGCAGCCGCATCCGAACCATAGGCGCGCAACGGGGCCGGCGCGGAATCGGAGGTGGCGCCGTGCAGGGCCAGGTCCGCCGTCCGGCCGGGACGGTCAGGCAACTGCGCGACACGCGCGGCAAGGTCGACGGCCTGCTCGGCCATCTCGCGATAAGTCGTCCACTTGCCGCCGGTGATGCTGACCAGACCGGACTCCTCGCGCAGCAGGTGGTCGCGCGCCAGCGCCGCAGTGTTGCGTCCGCCGCCGGCGCGCACCAGCGGACGCAACCCGGCGTACACGCTCAGCACGTCCTTTCTCTGCGGCACGTCCTGCAGGTAGCGGCCGGCGTGTTCGAGCAGGAAATCGATCTCTGCCGGCCGCGCGCGCGGCTCGGCCGTTGCATCGTCGACCGGCACGTCGGTGGTACCGACCAGCAGGCGGTCCTGCCAGGGAATGATGAAGAGCACGCGGCCGTCGTCGGTGCGCGGCACCATGAGCGCATTGCGGCCCGGCAGGAAGCGCCGGTCGAGCACGATGTGCGCCCCCTGGCTGGGCGCCACCCACGTGGCGGCCCCGGATTCGGCCATGCGGCGGATCGAATCGCAGAACACCCCGGTGGCGTTGACCACCACGCGTGCCGGAATTTCGTGCTCCGCGCCGGTTTCGCGGTCGCGCGCCACCACCCCACTCACCGGCGTACCCGCCCCACCCGCGCGCAGCAAGCCGGTCACCTGGCAGTAGTTGATCAGCGTCGCGCCATGATCCCAGGCGCTGGCGGCAAGACAGACCGCGAGGCGGGCGTCGTCGAACTGGCCGTCGTGATACAGCACGCCGCCGCGCAAGCCGCTGGCGCGTAGCGTCGGCAGTTCACGGCGGATTTCGGTTGCGCTGAGCCGCTGCGAGCGCCCCAGGCTGGCACGCCCGGCCAGGCGTTCGTAGAGCCCCAGGCCGAAGCCGTAGTACAGGCTTTCGCCGCGCTTGTAAGTCGGGATGATGAAGGGCTGCTCGCTGGACAGATGCGGGGCGTTGGCCAGCACACGGGTGCGTTCGCGTAGCGCGCCCATGACCAGCTTGATGTTGCCCTGGCGCAGGTAGCGCACGCCGCCGTGCAGCAGCTTGGTACTGCGGCTGGAGGTAGCCTGGGCGAAGTCGTCGCGTTCCAGCAGCAGCGTGTCGTAGCCGCGCGTGGCGGCGTCGAGCGCGATGCCGAGGCCGGTGGCGCCGCCGCCGATCACGATCATGTCCCAGGGCGTGCGCCGCGCCGCGAGACGCTCGCTCGCTTCATCCCGATTCATGGCTCGGCCCAGCCCTTGGAACGCTCCACCGCGCGCGCCCAGTTTCCGCGCAGCTCGGCGACCCGGTCGCGTTGCATCGCGGGCTCGAACACGCGTTCGACCTGCCATTGCGCGGCGATCTCGTCCAGCCCGCTCCAGTAGCCCACCGCCAGGCCGGCCAGGTAGGCCGCCCCCAGCGCCGTCGTTTCGGTGACCTTCGGACGCAGCACCGGCACCCCCAGCAGGTCGGCCTGGAACTGCATGAGCGCATTGTTGGCGGTAGCGCCGCCGTCTACCCGCAGCTCGCCGAGTGATAGACCGGAATCAGCCTGCATCGCGGCGATCAGGTCGCTCACCTGATAGGCGATTGATTCCAGCGCGGCACGCGCCAGATGGCCGGCCGTGGTGCCGCGCGTGATGCCATGGATGGATCCGCGCGCGTATGGGTCCCAGTGCGGCGCGCCGAGGCCGACGAACGCCGGTACCAGATAGACCCCGCCGTTGTCCGGCACGCTCGCCGCCAGCGCTTCCACCTCGGATGCGTGGCGGATGATGCCGAGCCCGTCGCGCAGCCATTGCACCACCGCGCCGGCGATGAAGATGCTGCCCTCGAGCGCATAGCTCGGGCGGCCCGCGATGCGCCACGCCGTGGTGGTGATCAAGCGGTTGTGCGAGGGAATCGGCGTGTCGCCGGTGTTCATCAGCATGAAGCAACCGGTGCCGTAGGTATTCTTCACCATGCCGCGCTGCGTGCAGGCCTGGCCGAGCAATGCGGCGTGCTGGTCGCCCGCCATTCCCGAGATGAGGATGCTCCCCGCGCCCAGCAGATCGGTGTCGCCGTACACGTCGCTGGAGTCGCGCACCTCGGGCAGCATGGCGCGCGGCACCCGCATGCATTCCAGCAGCTCGTTGTCCCATGCCTGCTGCGCGATGTCGAATAGCAATGTGCGCGAGGCATTGGTCGCGTCGGTGACATGCAGCGTCCCGCCGCTGAGCTTCCACAACAGCCAGCTGTCGATGGTGCCGAATGCCAGTTCGCCCGCCTCGGCGCGGCGCCGCGCATCGGGCACGTTGTCGAGTATCCAGCGCAGCTTGGTGCCCGCGAGGTAAGCGTCGAGCACCAGCCCCGTCTTGCGCTGGAACAGCGCTTCGTGGCCCGCCGCGCGCAGTTCGTCGCACAGGCCCGCGGTGCGCCGATCCTGCCACACGATGGCGTGGTACACCGGCTGTCCGGTACGCCGGTCCCACACCACCGTGGTCTCGCGCTGGTTGGTGATGCCGATCGCGGCGATATCACGCCCCGACAAGCCGGCCTGCGTGACGGCCTCGGCGGCGACGCCAAGCTGCGTCGACCAGATCTCGTTGGGATCGTGTTCGACCCAGCCCGGCTGCGGGAAGATCTGCCGGAATTCCTTTTGCGCGATGGACTGGATCTGGCCTGCGTGATCGAACACGATCGCGCGGGAACTCGTGGTGCCCTGGTCGAGCGCGAGCACGTATTGCATGTTCACCTCCGGTTGTGAGCCGTGAGCCGACCCTTGTTTCAATCAGGCGGCACTCACGGTGTGCTGACCGTGATTCCAAGAAGCGCTAATTGATCCTGCTCTTCTGCGACACAAGGATGTTGCCGCCGCCTAGCGACAGAAGTTCTTTTTTCATGCTAACACGGGGATTTTTTCCGCTAGTCGGGCATACCACGCGGCAAGTTCTACTGATGTCGTGCCTATGTACGGGAAAGGTAGCCTGCTTAAGCAAGCCTATGAGTCTGTTGCGTTTCCATGCGGATGCTGTGATGCTTAACCCGAATTCAGAACGGTGATTTCACATGAAATCGGAAGCCTTATAAGGCTTCCTGAAATACCAATAAGTACGTATTGGATGTCTACATTAACGTTAGGTTTCTACAGGATCATCTATGAGCTACAACGCCACCGTTTACAAAGTCATGATTGCATCACCCAACGATGTTTCCGCCGAGCGCAGTATTGTTCGTGAGGTACTCTCCGAGTGGAACGTAGTTAACGCAGATATACGAAATCAGGTTCTACTGCCAGTTGGATGGGAAACACACTCTGTGCCTGAGATGGGTGACCATCCGCAAGCAATCATAAACAAGCAAATATTGCACGACTGTGACCTGCTAGTCGGAGTTTTCTGGACCCGGATAGGAACAGCGACGGGCACGTATGCGAGCGGAACAGTTGAAGAAATCGAAGAGCACATTAAGACGGGCAGGCCAACAATGTTGTATTTCTCAAGTGCTCCCGTAATGCCAGATAGCGTTGATCTCGAACAGTATCGCCAATTGAAGGAGTTTCGTCAGAGTTGCCAATCACGCGGACTCTACGAACCCTATATGGACATCCAAGATTTCCAAAGCAAGTTTTATCGACAGCTCCAACTCAAAATCAATCGGGACGAATACTTCAAGCTAGATGGAGCCATGAACCAAGAGTTAATGTTTCAAGAGGTATCGAAAGCACCGTCATTCAGCAAAGAAGCAACTTTCCTTTTAAAGGAAGCTGCTTCAGGTCAGGGTGGACAAATTCTTTTCTTGGCTCATCTTGGTGGGCAAGTGATGCAGGTGAACGGAAAGAATTTGATTGAAGATGGGAACGAGCGTTCTCGTGCTATTTGGGAGGGAGCACTCGAAGAGTTAGAGAACAATGGCCTAATAACCGCTGCTAATTACAAGCGAAACATATTCAAGTTAACTCGCAGTGGATACGAGATAGCTGATCGGTTGTCATAAAACCTTAACCCATGATTCAACCAGATACGCACTAAAACGCGCCTCTCAATTTAAACGTTAAATACACCAAGAATTGTAGCCATCACTCTGCGTTAAACCCGACTCGCCGTCTGCCGCATCACGTTGGCAGCGAAGCGCATCGCCTGCTTGACCGGCAACGGCAACGGCGCGCCGCCATGATCGACCGCGGTCTGCGCGTGCTGCGCTTCGTCGACTTTCATCTGTTCGACCACGGCGCGACTCTTCGCGTCGGCTTCCGGCAGTTTCTGCAAATGGCCGTCGAGATGCGCCTCGACCTGACGCTCGGTTTCGGCGAGGAAGCCGAGGTTCCATTTGTCGCCCAGCAGTCCGGCGACGACACCCATGCCGAACGCGCCGCCGAACCACAGTGGATTCAACAGGCTCTTGCGACCGCCGAGTTCGTTGATGCGCGTCTCGCACCAAGCGAGGTGGTCGGTCTCTTCGCGCGCGGCCTGTTCGAGTTCGGCGCGTACTTTTTCATTCCTGGCGGTGAGTGCCTGGCCGGCATACAGCGCCTGGGCGCAGACTTCGCCGACGTGGTTGACGCGCATGAGCGCGGCGGCCTGGGCTTTTTCCGCTTCGCTCAGATCGGCTTCCGGCCCGGCGCCGGGATAGGGGCGGCCGGCATGGGGGCTGGCGAAGACGGTGCGCAAGCCAAGATCGAAGGTGGTGATGAGCTGGTCGAGTTTGTTCATGGTGCCTCGGTTTTCTCTCTGGCGAGCATGCCCTTCGACAAGCTCAGGGCGAACGGTGCTCGGGGTGAGCACCGGAATCATTTTACAAAGTAATTGAAGTTGGCATACGCCGCTTCCGCAACCTTGAACCACTGGAACTCGGTGTCGCGGAACTGCTTCCATGCACGGTAGATCGCGGCGAAGTCGGGGTTGGTCCGCGCCTCTTCCTCATACATCTGGAAGCTGGCGCGGCGGGCGGCAAGCATCACGTCCTTGGGATAGGCGTGCAGCTTGACGCCCTGTCCCACCAGGCGCAGCAACGCGGGCGGGTTCTGGGCATCGTATCGCGCGAGCATCAGCTGGTTGGCCTCGGCGGCGGCCACTTCGAAGGCCTGGCGATACGACTCGGGCAAGGCGCCCCACGCAGCCTGGTTGACGTAGAAGGAGAGCTGCGCCTCCCCTTCCCACCAGCCGGGGTAGTAATAGTGCTTGGCGATCCGGTGGAAGCCGAGCTTTTCGTCGTCGTAGGGGCCCACCCATTCGGCGGCGTCGATCGCGCCTCGTTCGAGCGCGGGATAGATGTCGCTGCCGGGCAGAGTTTGCGGGACCACGCCGAGCCGCGCCATGATCTGGCCGCCGATGCCGGGGATACGCATTTTCAGGCCCTTGAGATCGGCCAGCGACTTGATCTCCTTGCGGAACCAGCCGCCCATCTGGGTGCCGGTGTTGCCGCCGGGGAACTGCACCACGTTGTATTTGGCGTAAAGCGCGCGCATCGCCGAGAGGCCGCCGCCGGCGTACATCCAGGCATTCTGCTGACGCGCGGTGAGGCCGAACGGCACCGCGCAGTCGAAGGCCAGCGCCATGTTCTTGCCGACGTAGTAATAGCCCGCTGAGTGCCCGCACTCGACCGTGCCATTGCCGACCGCGTCGAGTACCTGCAGGCCGGGCACCAGTTCGCCGCCGGCGAACGCGCGAATCTGGAATTTGCCGCCGGTAAGCGCGGCCACGCGTTTGCTCAGGGTTTCCGCCGTGTCATACAAAATATTCAGGCTCTTGGGGAAGCTCGACGCCAGCCGCCAGCGAATCGGCGGCAACTGCGTCCCTTCGGCAGGCGCAGCCTGTGCGGCGGACAGCGGCAGCACGGCGGCCACACCGGCACCCGCCAGAAAGTCTCGTCTTTGCATGAATCCACTCCGGTTTTGGCCGATTATACGAGCCGCCGCGAAACCGCTGCGTGTTAAAATCGCGGTCTTTCAAGCCCTGCCCGACTGCCATCCATGTTCAACCGCCAAGACACCCTCGCCAAGACCGATCCCGACCTGTGGGCCGCGATCCAGAAAGAAGACCAGCGCCAGCAGGACCATATCGAGCTGATCGCGTCGGAAAACTACACCAGCCCGGCGGTGATGGAGGCGCAGGGCTCGCAGCTCACCAACAAATACGCCGAGGGCTACCCCGGCAAGCGCTACTACGGCGGCTGCGAATACGTCGACGTCGTCGAGCAGCTGGCGATCGACCGCGTGAAGGCGCTGTTCGGCGCCGAGGCCGCCAACGTGCAGCCCAACTCCGGCTCGCAGGCCAACCAGGCCGTGTTCATGGCCTTCCTCAAGCCGGGCGACACCATCATGGGCATGAGCCTGGCCGAAGGCGGCCATCTCACCCACGGCATGGCGCTCAACATGTCCGGCAAGTGGTTCAACGTCGTCGCCTACGGCCTCAACGAAAAGGAAGAGATCGACTATCCGAAAATGGAAGCGCTGGCGCGCGAACACAAACCGAAGCTGATCATCGCCGGCGCCTCGGCTTATGCGCTGCGCATCGACTTCGAACGCTTCGCCAAAATTGCGAAGGAGATCGGCGCGATCTTCATGGTCGACATGGCGCACTACGCGGGTCTGATCGCCGCCGGCGTCTACCCCAGCCCAGTGCCGCACGCCGACGTCGTCACCTCGACCACCCACAAGACCCTGCGCGGCCCGCGCGGCGGCATCATCCTGATGAAGGCCGAGCACGAGAAGGCGATCAACAGCGCCATCTTCCCCGGCCTGCAGGGCGGCCCGCTGATGCACGTCATCGCCGGCAAGGCCGTAGCGTTCAAGGAAGCCGCCAGCAAGGAATTCAAGCACTACCATGAGCAGGTCATCGACAATGCGCTGGTGATGTGCAAAGTGCTGGTCGAGCGCGGCCTCAGGATCATCTCCGGCCGTACCGAGAGCCACGTCTTCCTGGTCGACCTGCAACCCAAGAACCTCACCGGCAAGGAAGCCGAGGCGCTGCTTGGCCGCGCCCACATCACGGTCAACAAGAACTCCATCCCCAACGACCCGCAGAAGCCTTTCGTCACCAGCGGCATCCGCATCGGTACCCCGGCGATGACCACGCGCGGCTTCAAGGAACTCGAAGCCGAGCAACTGGCGAACCTGATCGCCGACGTGCTGGAAGCGCCGAATGACGAAGCGGTGATCGAACGGGTGAAGGGCGAAGTGGCGAAGCTGACGGCGAAGTTTCCGGTTTATGGGTGAGCAGTGGGCAGGAAGCGGTGAGCGGAAAACCCGTCACCGCTCGCCACTTACCGCTCGCCACTTACCGCTTACCGCTCACTGCTTACCGCTCACCACAACATGAAGTGTCCCTTCTGCGGTTCCCTCGACACCCAGGTCATCGACTCCCGCGTCAATGAGGCGGGCGATGCGATTCGCCGCCGCCGCCGCTGCGCCGCGTGCGACAAGCGCTTCACCACCTGGGAGACCGCCGAGCTGCGGCCGCCGCAGATCGTCAAGTCCAACGGCACACGTGAAGACTTTTCCGAAACCAAGCTGCGCGAGGGCTTCCGCCGCGCGCTGCACAAGCGCCCGGTGTCGACCGAGCTGGTCGACGCCGCGGTCGACCGCATTCGTCAGCGCCTGCTGACGCTGGGCGAGCGCGAAGTGCCTGCGCGCGAAGTCGGCGAACTGGTGATGAGCGAACTGAAGAAGCTCGACAAGATCGCTTACATCCGCTTCGCCTCGGTGTACAAGAGCTTCCAGGACCCGGACGATTTCCGCGAGATGCTGCAGGACCTGGAACGCACGCCGCCGCAGGGCGTGGACGATCTCTTCGAATAGTCTGCCGTGCGTGCCGACCGCCATTCCGCCGCCGATCATCTGCACATGGCCCGCGCGCTGCAACTTGCCGCGCGCGGGCTTTACACCACCAGTCCCAACCCGCGCGTCGGCTGCGTCATCGTCAGGGACGGGCGCGTCATCGGCGAAGGCTGGCATGAACGCGCCGGGACCTCGCACGCCGAAATCCATGCCCTTCAAGCCGCGGGCGAGGCGGCACACGGTGCCACCGTGTACGTCACGCTGGAACCCTGCTCGCACCACGGCCGCACGCCGCCCTGCGCCGAAGCGCTGATCCACGCGGGCGTGACGCGCGTGGTGGCGGCGATGAGCGACCCCAACCCGCTGGTCGCCGGTGGCGGCATATCGATGCTGACGCTGGCCGGCATCCAGGCCGAAGTCGGGCTGATGGAGGCCGAGGCGCGCGCGCTCAACCCCGGTTTCATTTCACGCATGACACGTCAGCGCCCGTGGGTGCGCCTCAAGACCGCCTCGACGCTCGACGGGAAGACCGCGCTCGCCAACGGCGCGTCGCAGTGGATCACCGGCGAGGCGGCGCGCGCCGACGTGCAGCGCCTGCGCGCACGCGCCTGCGCGATCCTCACCGGCAGCGGCACCGTGCTGGCCGACAATCCGCGCATGAATGTGCGCGATCTGGATATTGGTCGCCAGCCGCTGCGGGTGGTTGTCGATTCGACCCTGCGCACGCCCGCGGATGCCGCCATCCTGCCCGCACTGATCGCCTGTCACCATGCCGACCCTGCTGCGCGCGCCGCGCTCGAACAGGCGGGTGCGGAAGTGATCGCGTTGCCGGGAACGGACGGCCGCGTCGACCTCGCCGCGCTGCTCACGCTGTTGGCGCAACGCGGCGTCAACGAACTGCACGTCGAAGCCGGGGCCGCGCTCAATGGCGCACTGCTCGCCGCCGGGCTGGTCGACGAATGGGTGGCCTACATGGCACCGATGGCGGCGGGTGATGCCGCACGCGGGCTGTTTGCCCACCCCGTGCTCACCTCGCTGGCAGACGCCGCCCGCTTCAAACTGGGCGACGTGCGGCAGATCGGCGGCGACCTGCGCCTGACGCTGCTGCCGGCGTGAGCGGCTTCAAGGATCATTTCTCGTCGGCGTCCGACCGCTACGCTGCCTATCGCCCCGACTATCCCGCTGCGCTGTTCGCCTGGCTCGCAGGCCTCTGCGCGGAACGCGACACCGCCTGGGATTGCGCCACCGGCAGCGGCCAGGCCGCGCTGGGGCTGGCGCCGCATTTCCGGCAGGTCGTCGCCACCGACGCTTCGGCCGAGCAGATCCGTCACGCCGCCCCCCATCCCGCGATCGACTTCCGGGTCGCCCCTGCCGAAGCCAGCGGCCTGGCGGACCACAGCGTCGATCTCATCACCGTCGCGCAGGCGGCGCACTGGTTCGACCTCCCGCGCTTCTACGCCGAGGTCGCGCGCGTGCTGAAACCCGGTGGCGTACTCGCCCTGTGGGGCTACGGCCGCATGGTGCTGCCGGGGGAAATGGACGCGCCATTTCAGCGCTTTTATGCCGAAACGGTCGGCCCCTACTGGCCACCCGAACGCGCGCTGATCGACAATGGCTATCGCAGCCTGGATTTTCCGTTTGCGGAAATCGAGGCGCCCGCATTTCGAATCGAAGTTGCGTGGAGCCTGCCCCGGCTGATTGCGTATCTCTCCACCTGGTCGGCGGTCAAACGTTACCAGGACGCTCAGGGGCTGGATCCGCTGCCGGCGCTGATGGCCGAACTGGCGCCCGCGTGGGGCGATGTAGACACTGCGAAGACATTGCAGTGGCCGCTTTTCCTGCGCGTCGGCCGGCGTTAAGTCCGCACCAAAAAATCCTCGAACAACCCGGCCAGATCTTTGCCCACCGCCTGCAAGGGAGGGTCGCGTTCCGTGTTCCAGCGCAGGCCTTCATCCCGGCACCCCTGGCTGCGGAAAGCCTGGATGACGTAATGCTTCACGCCGCGCGCGGCAAGGTCGCGCGCCATGTCCGCCAGGTCTGAATTGCTCAGCAGGACAGGATGCACGGTGGTGCGGATTTCATGCTCGACGCCGGACGCCAGCACCTGCTGCAAACCGGACAGTGCGCGCGCCCCGCTGCCGGCCGCGCCGGTGATGCGCGGATACGCCGCAAACGGCGCCTTCACGTCCATCCCCACCCAGTCGACCAGCGGCAGCACTGCCTCCAGTTTTTCCGGGTACATGCCGCCGGTATGCAGACCGATCCTGAAGCCGAGCGTACGCACTTCGCGCATCGCATCTGCCAGGCTCGTCTGCAGCGTCGGCTCGCCGCCGGAAAACACGACGCCGTCGAGCAGTCCCTGGCGGCGATGCAGGAAGGCCAGTACCGCCTCCCAGGGGATTTCGTGTTCGCCGCGCGCAGGAATCAGGTCGGGATTATGGCAATAGCGGCAACACCAAGGGCAGCCCTGGCAGAACACCACCGCAGCCAGCATGCCGGGCCAGTCGGTCGTGGACAGCGGCGTGAAGCCGCCGACACGAAGCATGGTCATCCCATCCTGCAACGGCTCTCGACGAAGAAGCGCCGCTCGCGATGCTCGCTCTTCTTGCCCGTGTTGAAACTCGTCACCGGGCGATGGTAGCCCATCACCCGGGTCCACACTTCGCAGCGGGTGCGTTCCGCGTCCGTCAGGGCGGCGGCGTTCAGGGCTTGGGTTGGAACAGTCATATCATTCATCTCGGTCTCCTTGGATTAAACAGCGACGGCACGTTTGCGGGACAGGGCTTCCTCGTCGCATGCCGGACAGAACTCGTGTTCGCCGGCGAGGTAGCCATGCTTGGGACAAATCGAAAAGGTCGGCGTGATGGTGATGTAGGGCAGGCGGAAGCGTTCCAGCGAACGACGCACCAGTTTCTTGCAGGCCTCGGCAGACGAGATGTGCTCCGACATGTAGAGATGCAGCACGGTGCCCCCGGTGTACTTGCGCTGCAGATCGTCCTGCCGCTCCAGCGCCTCGAAGGCATCGTCGGTGAACCCCACCGGCAGCTGCGACGAGTTGGTGTAATACGGCGCGTCGACCGTGCCCGCCTGCAGGATGTCCGGGTAGCGCTTGGCGTCCTCCTTGGCGAAGCGGTAGGTGGTGCCCTCGGCCGGGGTAGCTTCCAGGTTGTACATGTGACCGGTCTCTTCCTGGAACGCGGCGATGCGGCCACGGATGTGGTCGAGCAGGCGCACCGCAAAATCGTGGCCCCATTCAGTCGTGATGTCGTGCTCGTCGGCGGTGAAGTTGCGGATCATCTCGTTGACGCCGTTGACACCGATGGTCGAGAAGTGGTTGCGCAGCGTGCCGAGATAACGCTTGGTATAGGGAAAGAGGCCGTTATCCATCAGGCGCTGGATTTCCTTGCGCTTGATCTCGAGGCCGTTGCGCGCCATGTCGAGCAGCGCGTCGAGGCGGCGCAGCAGCGCGGCTTCGTCACCTTGGTATTCGTAGCCGAGACGCGCGCAGTTGACCGTCACCACGCCCACGCTGCCGGTCTGCTCGGCCGAGCCGAACAGACCGTTGCCGCGCTTCAGGAGTTCGCGCAGATCGAGCTGCAGCCGGCAGCACATTGAGCGGATGTGGTTCGGCTTCATCTCCGAATTGATGAAGTTCTGGAAGTACGGCAGGCCGTAGCGCGCGGTCATGGCGAACAGGCGCTCGGCGTTTTCCGATTCCCAGGGGAAATCAGGCGTCATGTTGTAGGTGGGGATGGGGAAGGTGAACACGCGGCCCTTGGCGTCGCCAGTGGTCATCACCTCGATGTAGGCACGGTTGATGATGTCCATCTCGGCCTGCAGTTCGCCGTAGCTGAAAGGCATTTCCTCGCCGGCGATCACCGGGATCTGCTCGCGCAGGTCCTCCGGGCAGGTCCAGTCGAAGGTGAGGTTGGTGAACGGCGTCTGCGTGCCCCAGCGCGACGGCACGTTGAGGTTGTAGATCAGTTCCTGGATGCACTGGCGCACCTGGTCGTAGCTCATCGCATCCTTGCGAATGAACGGCGCCATGTAGGTGTCGAACGAGGAGAAGGCCTGCGCGCCGGCCCATTCGTTCTGCAGCGTGCCGAGGAAGTTGACGATCTGGCCGACCGCCGAGGACATGTGCTTGGGCGGTCCCGCCTCGACCTTGCCGGGCACGCCGTTGAGCCCTTCGTGCAGCAGGGTGCGCAACGACCAGCCGGCGCAATAACCCGCCAGCATGTCGAGATCGTGGATGTGAAGCGAGCCGTCCCGATGCGCTCCGCCCAATTCGGGCGGGTAGACGTGGTTGAGCCAGTAGTTGGCCACCACCTTGCCGGAGACGTTGAGGATGAGGCCGCCCAGCGAGTAGCCCTGGTTGGCGTTGGCGTTGACGCGCCAGTCCTGGCGCGACAGGTATTCGTTGATCGAGGCTTCCACGTCCACCACGGTCTTGCGATCCTCGCGCAGTTTCTTGTGGCTGTCGCGGTAGGCGATGTAGGCGCGTGCCGTTTGAAGGTGATTGGCGGCGATCAGGCTTTGCTCGACCACATCCTGAATGCGCTCGATGTCAGGCGGCGCGTTGCGAAAGCTGTGCATCAGCACCTTCATCACTTGGGCGGTCAGCAAATCGGCTTCGGCCTCGCCGAATTCCCCGCTGGCTTGTCCGGCCCGCAGAAGGGCCGAACGGATCTTCGCCACATCGAATCGCGCCCGCTGGCCGTCGCGCTTGATGACTTCGCCTGGCATTCCTGCTATCACTACATTCATTCCACCCTCCTTTAAAACAATATCTTGTGTATTGCGTCCATGAACCATACGACATCTTGTGTGACAGTCAAGAAGAATTTCAGGTTATGAAGTCCTGATATACTTAAACATGTATTTTTTCATCATCTTATGGAGGCTTAATCATGAGCACGATTCTGAAATTCCTGGGCAGCGACCACCGCGCCTGCGACGATTTGTTCGCCTCTGCCGAAGCCGCCGCCGCGCAAAAAAACTGGGACAGCGCGCGCACGCTGTACGACCAGTTTCAGGCGGCCATGGCCCACCACCTGTCGATGGAGGAAACGGTGCTGTTCCCCGCCTTCGAGGCCCGTACCGGCATGAGCGAGGGGCCGACACAGGTCATGCGCATGGAGCACGAGCAGATGCGCGGCCTGATCCAGGATATGGCGGGCGCCGTCGCGGCAGGCGACCGGAATGCCTGCCTCGGCCTCTCCGAAACGCTCAACATGCTGATGCAGCAGCACAACCTGAAGGAGGAGAACATGCTCTATCCCATGTCGGACCAGGTGTTGAGCAACAGCCGCGACGACCTGATCCGTTCCATGCAGGCCGTCGCATGACCATGCTGGCCGACGAGATCCTCGTCGACGCACGCGAACTGGAACCGCCTGAGCCGATGGAAAAAGTCATGCAGACGCTGGCCCTGCTGCGTCCCGGCCAGTCGATCCGCCTGCTGCTGCACCGGGAGCCGTTCCCGCTGTATCCCCTGCTCGCCGAGCGCGGCTACCGCCACGCCACGCGGATGGAAGCCGATGGCAGCTACGTCATCCTGATCCATCCGGCCGGCGCAGCGGATACACGCTGACAGGCTCGCCGTCCCATGAGCACGCAAGCCGGCCTGTCCTTCGAGCAGGCGCCGCCGTTCTCGCTGCCGCTGCGGTTTTTCCTGACGGCTCCGCTGTTTCTTCTGGTTGCCGCACTGCTGATCGTCATGGACCCGGCGTCCCTCGCATCGCGCTGGACGCCGCAGGCGCTCGCCCTCACCCACGCGCTCACCCTGGGTTTCCTCGCCATGGCCATGCTGGGCGCCCTGATGCAGATGCTGCCGGTGGTGGCCGGGTCGCCCTTGCCCACGCCCCGCTTGGTGGCCTGGCTTACCCAGGTGCCGCTGGCGCTGGGAACGCTCTCGCTGATGGCAGGCTTCCTGACCAACGAACCGATCGCATTCGGTATCGCTATCGTCCTGCTGGGCATCGGTTTCACCGCCTTTCTCGCAGCCGCCGCCGTCAGCCTCGTGTGCGCGACCGGCAACGTCACCGTCTGGGGCATGCGGTTGGCGGTGCTGAGCCTGGGCCTGGCGTTCATGCTCGGCCTGGTGCTGGCACTGATGCGCGCCGGCATAGGGATCCCGCCAGCCAGCGCGGCCATGCTCGCCGTCCACCTCGCGTTCGGCCTGCTCGGCTGGGTCCTGCTGCTGGTCGTCGGCGTCGCATTCCAGGTCGTCCCCATGTTCCAGATCACGCCGCCTTATCCGTCCCTGCTTGGCCGCTGGCTGACGCCCGGGCTGTTTATCCTGCTGCTGATTCACGCCGCCGCGCCGGCACTGCCGCCGCGCGTCGGGGTGCTCGTCGAGGCCGGCCTGGCCGCCGGCATCCTGCTGTTTGCCGGCGCCACCCTGAGGCTGCACGCGCGCCGGCGTCGGAAACTGCCTGACGTCACACTCGATTTCTGGCGCCTGGGCATGGCCAGCCTGATCGCCAGCGTGACCGTCTGGACCGTGGCCCAGTTCAGCCCGACCTGGGCGGACAGCGACGTCTATCCGCTATTGCTGGCCGTGCTGTTCATTGGCGGGTTCGGGGTGAGCGTGGTGAACGGCATGCTCTACAAGATCGTGCCGTTCCTGGCGTGGTTTCATCTGCAGGCGCAGCTACAGGCGCGCGCAGGCAGCATCCCCACGATGAAGGACATGATTGCGGAAGGCCGCACGCGCTGGCAATTCCGCTTTCACCTGGCCGCCTGCGGATTGCTCGCGGTGGGCCTCTTCTGGCCATCGCTGGCGCACGCGGGCGGCCTGATGCTGGCGTTGTCGGCGCTGTTGCTGGAGATCAACCTGCTGTCGGCAGTCCGCCGGTTCTTCCGGCATGGCGGACATTTCACCTGACGGGCGTGACCCGTCCCGAAAGGATCAGCCTGTGCTCCAGGCGCGCGGCCGCTTCATCCCGGCGATCTTGCATGCCTGCTTGACATAGCCATAGGCAAACAGCTTGAAGAGTGCGTTGCGCGCGTCGGCGCCCAGACGATTCGACAAATGCTTGATCACATAACGCGCATCCGGCGCGATCTGATGCTCTTCGTAGTATTCACGCATGAAGCGTATGACATCCCAGTGTTCGTCGGTCAGCCTGACGTCTTCCGCGCGTGCGAGCTGTTCGGCCACGGCTTCGTTCCACTCGCCGGGCTCGACCAGATAGCCCTCTTCATCGAGGGCGGGCAAGCTTACTGTTGCATCCATCGTTCAACCTCCTCAGAAATGCCCGGCGCAAGATGCCGGGCGGCCAGAAAATGTAGGCGTTCGCGTCAGGCCAGAGCCGGGATGAGTCCGAGCATGACCAATACCACCCATGCGATGAGACCGAGCGCAGTGACGGTGTAGGCGATGTCGATGGCAATGAGGCCTTCGTCGACCTTCAGGATGCTTTGCACGCCGCGGAAAATCAGGACGACGGACCCGACCAGTCCCAGGGTGACGCCGACCATGATCAACAGGATCTGGTCGTAGAAAAGCACCAACGACGACAGCCAGAGTGGAACCGGCGCGATCGCCGCCAGCATGAAGGCCGCCCGGTCACTGCTCTCGATTCCCTTGCTGCGCGCGACCGACTGGATCGTCCATGCCATGAGCGGAACCGTCAGCAATTCGGCCATCAGGAAGAAGAGGGATGCCAGGCTCCACGCCATGCCGGGCGTATCCGGAAACAGGATGGCGCCCACATGATGGCCGGCGTACTCGAGCATCAGGGGCGGAACCAGCGAAAACGGCAGGACGAGCAGGATGAACAGCTTGAGTGCGGATGGCTGGGTCTGCAACAACGCATTCCAGCCGTGGGGGGACGTGAAAAGCTTGTGGATATGCAGGATACTCATGCGAATCTCCTCTCTGGACGGCCACCACGACAGCCATTCCCGACCGCGGCATCAAGACCCACCTCGGCGAATACGGCCACGATCTATTTATATCACAGCATGATATAAAATCCAGCCCATCTTTATGAGCACAGAACATGACGTCATCCCGCCTCAGCAAACAGGAGTTCGAAGCGCTTTCCCATTTCCGCTACCAGCTCCGGCGTTTCCTGCGTTTCAGCGAAGAGGCGTCGCGACTGCGCGGCATCACCCATCTCCAGTACCAGCTGCTGTTGCACATCCGCGGCTTTCCGGGCCGCGAATGGGCCACGGTCGGCGAACTGGCCGAACGCCTGCAGGCGCATCATCACGGCGTGGTTTCGCTGATCTCGCGGTGCGAGAAGCTGGGGTTGGTGAAACGCCAGACGGGACGCACCGACCGGCGCTCGGTCGAGGTGCATCTGACGCGCGCAGGCCACACGATACTGAACGACCTGGTGGCACAGCATCGTGAGGAATTGCTTCGGCTGCAGGGCATTTTCCGCGTGCCCGGCGCGGACGAGTTGGACGCCGGTCCGTAGCCCGCACAAGGCGCGCGAGCTGTCCGTCCTCAGCACGCAAGGGCTGGAATCGGCATCCCCCCACAGGAAAAAGTTGCACACGGAAATCGGCTCCTGCGTCTATAATATGTATTCTATTTACATCTTTAAGGACGACAGCCATGAATGCCCATCTCCATCTTCGCCAGGATCAGGTCTATCCCTTCGATGCACGCGGGATCGCCAAGCGTTTTCGGCATGCCGCCATTTTTGGCGCACTGGACGCACTGAACGAGGGCGAACGCATGCGCTTCGTCAACGATCACGACCCCTTGCCCCTGCTCGACCAGCTCCGCAACCGCTATGGTGAAACGGTCGACATCCAGTATCTGCAGCGCAACCCCGGCGAGATCGTGATCGACTTCATCCGCAACTGAGAACGAACGGTGTTGCCGGCGCTGGTGTGCCTTGCCCTGGCTGCCTTCGTCGCAGCCCTGCTGGGTTCGTTCCACGCCGGACGCATCGTCACCCTGCACCTGATCCTGGCGGTGGGCGCGATGCCGCTGATCTTCGGCGCCATGAGCCATTTCATTCCGGTGCTTACCCGGACGCGCACGGCCGGCGCAGGACTCGCCGGCCTGCCGGTCCTGGCCCTGGCGGGTGGCGTCCTGGCCGTGGCTGCATTTGGCTTCCCCGGCATGGCATGGGGGCGTTACGCGGGGGCATTCCTCGCACTGATGGCCGCCGGCCTGCTGCTCGCCTGGAGCCGGTACCGGCGGGCCGGAATGCTCGGCCGCCCCCATCCGGGCCTGGCCTGGTACGAAGCCGCCCTGGCCTGTCTCGCCTGCGCCCTGCTCGCCATACTCGCAGGCGCATTCTGGCCGCAACAATGGGCCGGGCTACGGCGCCTCCATCTTCATCTCAACACGCTCGGATTCATCGGATTGACGGCCATGGGCACGCTTGCGGTGCTGTTGCCGACCGTGGCCGGCAGGCCCGACCCGCAGGTCGGCCCGTGGTTGCGCCGCAACCTGCCGTGGGCCATGACCGGCACGGTGCTGGTTGCCGTCGGTGCGGCATGGTTCGGTCCTCCGCTTGCCGGGATCGGCGCGGTGTTATGGGCAGTTCCGCTAGGGCGGCTGGGAGCCCGCTGGCTGCGGCTCTATCGTGCTGAAATTTTTGCGTGGCACGGCGCCGCGCCGCTGCTCGCCGCCGCATTGGCCGGATTCGCCGCCAGCATGCTGTTCGGCGCCGCCGCAGTCGCTTTTCCGGCGTCGACCCCCACGTCGGCCTTCGTTGCCGGCTTCCTGCCGCCCCTGGTATCCGGCGCGGCCAGCCAGTTGTTGCCGGTATGGCTGCATCCGGGCATGCAAGGCGATTGGCATGCCGCACTGCGCAGCCGCTTGGGACGCTACGGCGGCGCCCGCGCCGTGCTGTTCTGCCTCGGCGGCATTGCAGGCGGTATGGGCCGGGAATGGGGTCTGTTCCTGAGTGCGGCCACCCTGCTGTGGTTCATGCTGCAGGCCGTCACGGCGCTGGTGAACGTGCGGGCCATTCGTCGGGACAATCCCGCATGATCCAGGCGGCTTGCCACGATGCCGCTGCACGTGTTGTCCGCCCCGGTCCGCTCGGCGGATTTCTTGCCGCCCGAACCCATCCTGAACGCGCCGCCTGGGCACGCCTGGACTGACCGTCATCCAGAATCGTCGTTGGCTGGCCCGGACGTCATTGCGCTGGCCACGGCGAGAATGACGCGTGCCGAAATGAACCATGCAACGAACTTACCGGTGCCTTAAGCATGGCGTATGGATACAATCCGATTTGCGGGGAATGTCCGACCCTGTGAACGCGACCCTCGACACGCTTGTTCCAGGGGGCTGCGCCAACCGGGAAAGACAAGGGATAGTTGCGCCACCTCAGTCAGATAGACGTTCCAGCGTCTGCTCACCGAGGAAACGGTCCGACTGCCAACAGCACTCAATAAGGAACAGAATGAAACGTGTGGATGATTTCCGCCTGCGCTTCGGCAGGCAGGAACTGGTGCCGATCGTCATCGGCGGCATGGGCGTGGATATCTCCACCGCTGAACTGGCGCTCGAAGTCGCGCGTCTCGGCGGCATCGGCCACATCTCCGATGCCATGGTGCAGACCGTGTCCGACACCCGCTTCGACACGAAATTTGTCAGCCAGAAGCTGAAGCAATACAAGGCGAACGTCGCCAGCAGCGACAAAACCGGCGTGCACTTCAACCTCGCGGTGCTCGAAGAGGCGACGCGCAATCACGTCGGCCAGGCCATGGAAGCCAAGCGCGGCGACGGCATGATCTTCATCAACTGCATGGAGAAGCTGACCATGAATGCGCCGCGCGAGACGCTGCGCATGCGCCTCACCGCCGCGCTCGACGCCGGCATCGACGGCATCACGCTTTCCGCCGGCCTGCACCTGGGCTCGTTCGCGCTGATCGAGGACCATCCGCGCTTTCGCGACGCCAAGCTCGGCATCATCGTTTCCTCGCCGCGTGCGCTGGCAATGTTCCTGCGCAAGAACGCCCGGCTGCAGCGCCTGCCTGACTACATCGTGGTGGAAGGCCCGCTCGCCGGCGGCCACCTCGGCTTCGGTATCGAGGACTGGGCGAAGTACGACCTCGCCACCCTCGTCGACGACGTGCTGGCCTACCTCAAGGCCGAGCACCTCGATATCCCGGTGATTGCGGCCGGCGGCATCTTCACCGGCAGCGACGCCGCGGCGTTCCTCGAGCAGGGCGCCGCCGCCGTACAGGTGGCGACCCGCTTCACCGTCACCGAGGAATGCGGCCTGCCAGACAAGATCAAGCAGGAATACTTCAAGGCCAGCGAGGACGACATCGAGGTCAATACCATTTCACCCACCGGCTACCCGATGCGCATGTTAAAGGGCAGTCCGGGAATCGGCGACGGCATCCGTCCCAATTGCGAAGCCTACGGTTATCTGCTCGATGCTAACGGCCGCTGCGCCTACATCGACGCCTACAACCGCGAAGTGGAATTGCATCCGACGGCCAAAAAGGTGAAGGTCATGGACAAGACCTGCCTGTGCACCCACATGCGCAACTTCGACATCTGGACCTGCGGCCAGACCGCCTGGCGGTTGAAGGACACCACCCGACGCGCACCGGACGGCAGTTACCAGGTGCTCAGCGCGGAACATGTCTTCCACGACTACCAGTTCAGCGTCGATCAAAAGATCGCGCTCCCGCCTCTCGCCTGATCCCGCGCTGTCTGATCGTCGGTGGCCGCGCCTACCCTGCCATCCGGCGCCGCGCCGCGCGCGCCAGCGGTGCGGGCAGGCGGGACAGCACCGCATCGGGATCCAGGGCGTCGAGTAGATTCTTGACGATCAAGCCAAGCTCGGTATCGCCCTCGCTCACCAGGCGGCGGCTGAAGAACAGGGTGTCCGGGTCTTCGCGGCGGGCGAGCAGCAACAGGAAATCGCGTGCTGTCGCGCTGATGGTGAGATCAGGTATGCCGTTGTCCGGGGCAAAACCCTGCGAGCCGACGGTGAAGCGCAGACTGAGTCCGAGATCCTTGACTCGGATGGCATAGCGCCGGCCGACCAGCGGTTCCCAATCGAGCGTCTGCAGTGCAGGCCACAGCAGATGATTGGCTGCCAGCGAAAACACCAGGCTGGGCGGCGCAGACGGCAGCCTGGCAAGCAGGCGGCTCGGAAATGTCGGGACGGCAAGCGTCAGCATGATTGCTCCATTCGTCAAAGCGTGCGCACCGCATCGGCCCAGTTGTTGGGGGTTTCGTACAGCCGCACCCGTTGCAGCCTGAGCTGGTTGCCATAGGTATCGACATAGGCGGCGTCGAGGATGCGGAAGGCTTCGGTCGCCAGGTTTTCAGCGGTCGGCACCACCGGCAGCACCACGGTCTTGTGATCGGGAAGCGACGCGAGAAACCGGGTCACGGCTTGATCGCCCCGGTACACCAGGAAAGCATGATCCCAATGATCGATGAGCACCGCGTGGGCAATCGTCTTCACGTCGGAGAAATCCATCACCATGCCCTGCTCCGTCGCGCCTTCGGTGCGAATGATCTCGCCCGCAAGCGTGATCTCGATGGCGTAGCGATGGCCATGCAGATGGCGGCACTGGCTGGTGTGATTGGGAATGCGATGGCCGGCATCGAACTCCAGTCTGCGCGTGATCAACATATCAGGTCTGTCGCGCCGCGCTGTGGTCCAGGCCGGCCTGGCCATGCCAATATCCGTCGACCGCCGGCCCGGGCATGACGCGCGCCAGCTTTTCCGCTGCACGAGCCTCGCCCGCCAGCGCAGCCTGGAAGGCATCGATCACACGTTCCATGTGGCGCGACTGCGGCGACAGGCGCAGGCTGGCGACGCCAAGGCCGCGCAGGGCTGGCAGTTCGCCGATCAGGGTGTAGACCCCGGCCGACTGCGTCTGGATGCCATTGAGCGTGAGGAAGGGCTCGCCTTCGCGGGTGGCCAGTGCCAGCCCGTCCGGGTGGTCGAGACAGCGGAACTGGCAGTCGTCCTTGGGCAGATTGTAGTGACGCGCAGTGAAGCAGCGCGCGGAATACGCCAGCGGCAGGCGACCATAGGCGAATACTTCGGTTTCCATCCCGTCGGGCGCCTGTTCGAGCAGAGATGCCAGCGTGGCGCGCGACATCTCCACCGGCGGCAGCCAGCGCCGCGCGCCCAGTTCGGCGAGTACGCCCAGCGTTTCGGGGTTGTAGACATTGAGCGTGGATCCGGCAACGAACGGCGCGCCTGCTCCGGACAGTAGCCGCACCGCGCCCCATTCGTTGGCCTCGACCAAAAAGCGGCCGTCGGAAACCAGTCGGCGCAGCGTCTTCAGGTCGGATTCCGATTCGACCAGCGTCTGGCTGGCGAGCACGACTTCCTTGCCGGCGGCGGCGAGCTGCTCCGCCAGCGCCAGCCAGTCAGGCAGGCGCAGCAGGTGGCGACGCGAGCACACGCTCTCGCCCAGATAGACGCGCGCCACCGGCCAGTGTTTCGCTTCGTCATAGAAGGCGAGCACGTCGTCGCGCGACCAGTAGTACAGCAGGGGACCTAGGCTTAAATTCATGATGAGGCGTGAGGCGTAATGGGTGAGGAGGGATGTGCTGCAGGAGGGAAGCGATGGAACGGGTAGCCCAATGCCCCCGTCCTCACACCTGACGCCTCACGCCTCACGATCATTTCCACGGCCGGTGGTAAGCGCCGAGCGTATGACTCTGCCCTTCCGACAGCTTGTTGAGTTCGGCCTGCCAGGCGGGCGCGGGTTTGAAGCCGTCGGCATTTTTCTTCACTACGTCGATGGCCGCACGCCACACTTTCGTCACCTGCGCGACGTAGGCCGGGCTGCGCTGGCGGCCTTCGATCTTGATCGCTGCGATGCCGATCTTCAGCATCGCGGGCAACAGGTCGAGGGTGTTGAGGCTGGTGGGTTCCTCGATGGCGTAATAGGTCTCGCCGCCAACCTCGAAGCGGCCCTTGCACAGGGTCGGATAGCCGGCCTTTTCGCCTTTGCCGTAGCGGTCGAGCAGCACGCCGTTCAGGCGCGACTCCAGCCCGGCCGGCGTGTCCGTCCACTGCACCGCTTTGGCCGGCGAACACACGCCGGCCGAGTTGGGCGATTCGCCGGTGCAGTACGACGACAGCAGGCAGCGCCCCTCCACCATCACGCACAGGCCGCCGAAGCCGAACAGTTCGATCTCGACATCGGTGTGCTTCACCACGTTTTCCACCTGCGGCAGCGACAGCACGCGCGGCAGCACGGCGCGCTGGATGCCGAAATGCTCGCGGTAGAAATTCACCGCCTCGTAGCTGGTGGCTGAGCCCTGCACCGACAGATGCAGTCGCAGATGAGGATGCTGCCTGACCGCGTAACGCATCAATCCGGCATCGGCCAGGATCACCGCATCCATGCCCAGCTTCGCCGCACGGTCGACCGCATCGGTCCAGCGGGTCCAGGTATCGGGCTGCGGATAAGTATTGAGCGCGAGCAGGACTTTGCGGCCGCGGTCATGCGCATAGCGCAGCCCCTCCGCCGCCTGGGCCTCGTCGAAATTGAGCCCAGGAAAGGCGCGCGCGTTGGTGTTGTCGCGGAACCCCATGTAGACCGCGTCGGCGCCATGGTCGATGGCGGCCTTGAGTGAAACCAGGTTGCCCGCCGGGCAGATCAGGTCAAGCGGCATGTTGCGCCTCCCTCCAGACATGGCCCGCGCGCGAACCCTGGCGGCTGTCGCGCCGCGCGAGTTCGTCGGCGATGCCGTTGAGTACATCCCATTTCTTCGCGCACCACGCAGGCGCCAGCAGGATGTCGGGCGCAGCGGTGCCGGTGACGCGGTGGTACACCACCTCCCACGGCGTGCGCTCGATCAGATCGGCGGCGATGCGCGTGTAGGCCGCCTCGTCCAGCGGTTCGTACTCGCCGCGTCTCCACTCGATGGCCAGCCGGGTGTGCTTCACCACGTGCAGCGGATGCAGCTTGAGGCCGTCCACGCCGACGTCGAGCACGCGATCGAGGCTGACATGGCTGTGCGATGCATCCTCGCCGGGGAGGCCGACAATGAGATGGCAGCACACCGGGATGCCGCGCGCCCGGGCCGCCCGCGTCGCCGTCTCGTATTCGGCAAAACCGTGTCCGCGGTTGACGCGGGCCAGCGTGGCGTCGAAGGACGACTGCAGGCCGAGCTCCAGCCACACTTCGTGACCCAGCGCGCGATATTCCGCCAGCAAGTCGAGCACCGGCGGGGGCACGCAGTCGGGCCGCGTGCCGATCGCCAGCCCCATCACGTCAGGCGCGGCCAGCGCCATATCGTAGAGTGCGCGCAATTCGTCCACATGCGCATAGGTGTTGGTATACGCCTGGAAGTAGGCGATGAAACGGCGTGCGCCGGTGCGACGCGCGATACGGCCGCGCGCCCGGTCGAACTGCGCGGCGAGCGGCGCCGGATCGCGCGCGCCCGGGGCAAAGGACTTGTTGTTGCAGAAGGTGCAGCCGCCGATGCCTTTGCTGCCATCGCGGTTGGGGCAGGTGAAGCCGGCGTCGAGGGCGATCTTGTGTACCCGTTCGCCGTAGCGCTCCAGCATGGCGCGGCCAAAGGTATGGATATGGTCGGTAAGGACGCTCACGCCGCCAGCATCTCCGGCTGTATCGCGACCGGATGCGGCATCACGCCGGTCTGCAGGTAGTCGATCAGTTGCTGCACTGTGCGGATTTCGCGGCCGAAGGGCAGTGGCTCCGAACCGCGGAAGAACAAGCCCTTGCCGACGTCGCCCTTGAGCGCGGCGACCAGTTGCGAATCGATGCAGAACTGCCCGGCCTTTTCGAGGCCGTCGCGCAGCCCGCACTGCGTCAGGCAATGCAGGCCGATGGCGCAACGCTCGGGATCGGCCTTGGCGCACGCCTGCAGCCTGGGTTCGCGCTTGAGGTAATTGGCGAGCCAGGGCGTTTTCACGGCGCGCGCAGGCAGACCGGCCACACTCATGAAGGTGACGATGTCTTCGGGTTTCGCATCCAGCAGCACGCGCTTGAAGTTGGGGTGGGCGTCGCCCTCCTCGGTGACGGCGAACGGCGTGCCGAGTTGCACGGCGCTGGCCCCCAGCGTCAGCGCGGCCCGCAGTTTTTCGTGGCTGTTGATGCCGCCGCCGACGATGACGGGTATCTGCCCGCGCGCGATGCCCATTTCCTCGAACACTTTGAAGATGCCGGGCAGCACTTCGGCAAAATCGAAGCGTGCGCTGGCAAGGTCAGCCGGGTTCGGCGCCCCGAGGTGACCGCCTGCGTATCGAGGATGCTCGATCACGATGGCGTCCGGCAACCGTCCGCCGCTCCCGAATTTCTTCAAGCGCGACCATTTCTTCAGCAGGATGGCGACGCCGCGCGCGTCGGACAGGATCGGGACCAGCGCGACATCGGGATAGCCCTCGGTCAGTTCCGGCAGGTCGAGCGGCAGCCCGGCCCCCATCACGATCGCCTGCGCACCCGAGGCACAGGCCTGGCGGACGTAGGCGGGATGCGCATCCACCGCCTTCATCACGTTCGCCGCCACCAGACCACGGCCGGATGCAATTTCCAGGGCGGCCTTGATCTCGCGGTCGAGCGCGACCTGATTCAGTCGATTGAGCGTGTCCTTGTCGCGACAATGCTTCGCCGCTTCCATCAGGTCGGCGTGGTGGTGACGCAGGTCGATGCTCGCGATCGTACCCATCGCACCGGCGCGCGCCACGGCGCCGGCCAGCCGATGTGCCGAGACCCCAACGCCCATACCGCCCTGCACGATGGGCAAAAGGGTGTGGCCCCGTATGGCCAGGGAGGGAAACGCCGTCATGCCGAGCCTTCGATTCCTGCAAAGCGCCCATTATAACAACTTGAAGACCTGCTTATCTTTATAATATCGCCCATCCTTCATGGCGACGACGCGCCGGGGTTCACCCGCCCCGCCTAAACGCCTACAATGCCGGGTCTTACTGGCTGGCCCTCTATTCCGTTTCCAAATCAGGTGTGACGCGAAGACGAGCCGCAGACAGTGCAACTAGCACGGCAAGGCGAAGACGACAAAGTCACAGTTGATTTGAAAACGGAATCCCGCATGTTCACCGGCATCATTCAATCCATAGGCCGTATCCACGAATACGAAGCACACGGTGCCGACGCGCGCATGGTCATCCTCGGCGGCGGGCTGGATTTTTCCGACGTCGCCATCGGCGACAGCATCGCGGTCAACGGCGTGTGCCTGACCGCAGTGGCGCTGACGTCCGACCGTTTTACCGTCGACGTTTCTGCCGAAACCCTGCGCGTCACGGCGGGTTTCGTGCCAGGCGCCGAGGTCAATCTGGAGAAGGCCCTACGTCTGGCCGATCGACTGGGCGGCCACCTGGTATCCGGCCATGTCGACGGCGTCGGCACGGTGCACCGCTTCGCGCCGGCAGGCGAATCGCATTTGCTGGAAATCGATGCGCCCCCCGCACTTGCGCGCTACATCATCCGCAAGGGTTCGATCACGGTGAACGGCGTGTCGCTGACGGTCAACCACGTGGACGGTACGCGCTTTGCGCTGAACCTCATCCCGCATACGCTGGAGATGACCATGCTCAAGCACCTGCAAACGGGCAGCCGCGTCAACCTGGAAGTCGACATGATCGCGCGCTATGTTGAGCGCATGATGCAATTCACCCAAACAACGGACAAAGACTGATGAGCCTCGCCTCCACGCTGGAAATTATCGAAGAACTCAAGGCCGGGCGCATGGTCGTGCTGGTCGACGAGGAAGACCGCGAGAACGAGGGCGACCTGGTGATGGCGGCCGAGCACGTCACGCCCGACGCGATCAACTTCATGGCGAAATACGGGCGCGGCCTGGTCTGCCTCACCTTGACCGACGACCGCTGCCGCCAGCTCGGCCTGAAGCAGATGGTGAACGACAACCAGACACCGCACGGCACCGCATTCACCGTGTCGATCGAGGCTGCCGAGGGCGTGACCACCGGCATTTCGGCGGCCGATCGCGCGGTGACGATCCAGGCCGCGGTGAAGAAGCACGCCAAGCCGACCGACATCATCCAGCCCGGCCACATCTTCCCGCTACGCGCGCAGCCCGGCGGCGTGCTGGTACGCGCCGGCCACACTGAAGCCGGCTGCGACCTCGCCGGGCTCGCCGGACTCGAACCCGCCTCGGTGATCTGCGAAATCCTCAAGGACGACGGCACCATGGCGCGCCTGCCTGACCTGATCCCGTTCGCGCAGGAACACGGCCTGAAGATCGGCGCCATCGCCGATCTCATCCATTACCGCAACCAGACCGAAAGCCTGGTCGAGCGCGCCGCCGACCGCCTGATCCAGACGGTGTACGGGGCCTTCCGCCTGGTCGCCTACCGCGACAAGTGTGCCAAGGAAACCCATCTTGCACTGGTCAAGGGCGAGATTCACGCCGACCGCGAAACCCTGGTGCGCGTGCACGAGCCATTAAGCGTGATGGACTTTCTCGATGTCACCGGCGGCGGCCACTCCTGGCCGATCATGGGCGCGATGGAGCGCATCGCCGAATCGCAATCCGGCGTCATCGTGTTGCTGCACCGCCCGGAAACCGCCGAGGCGCTGCTGCACCGCATCAACCCGCCGCCGGCCGACAGCCGAAAGTACGACCTGCGCGACTACGGCATCGGTGCGCAGATCCTGCGCGATCTCGGCGTCGGCAAGATGAAGCTGCTGGCGAGCCCGCGCAAGATGCCGGCGATGGACGGCTTCGGGCTGGAAGTCACCGGCTATTCCGAAAAAGCATGAGCCACTGAAAAAAGGACGCACCATGGGAACCAACAAGGACTATTTCTCCGAGCTCGACCCCGCCTACCAGGGGAAAGGCCTGAAATTCGGCATCGTCATGAGCCGCTTCAACCGGGACATCTGCGAGGGCCTGCTGTCGGCCTGCGAAGCGGAACTGCTGCGGCTGGGCGTGGCCCGTGATGACGTGCTGCTGGTCAACGTGCCCGGTGCGCTCGAACATCCGCTGGCGCTGCAGGAACTGGCGCTGTCCGAGAAATACGATGCGCTCATCGCACTCGGCGCTGTGGTGCGTGGCGACACCTACCATTTCGAAGTGGTCTCGAACGAATCCGCACGCGGCATCCTCGATGTGCAGCTGAAAACCGGCGTGCCGATCGCCAACGCCATCCTCACCGTGGACACCGAAGAGCAGGGCCACCGGCGCATGGCCGAGAAAGGCCGCGACGCTGCGCGCGCCGCGATCGAAATGGCCAACCTGCTGAAACGCCTTTGAGATGGCCGGTTCCCGCAAGACCGCACGCGAATTCACGCTGCAAGGCGTCTACGCCTGGCTGGTGGGCGGTGCAGACGTCACCCTGATCGCCGCCAATCTCAAGGAGGACGAGCAGTTCAAGCGCGCCGACGAGGATTATTTCCGCACGCTGCTCTACGGTGTGCTCAAAGAGGAGGACATGTTGAGCTCGCGGATCACGCCCCTGCTCGACCGTCCGCTTGCCGAACTCTCGCCCATCGAGCGCGGCATCCTGCTCATCGGCGCATATGAACTGCTGCATTGCCCCGACGTGCCCTGGCGCGTCGCCATCAACGAAGGCGTCGAACTCGCCAAGAAGTTCGGCGGCACCGACGGCCACAAGTACATCAACGGCGTGCTCGACAAGCTGGCGCAGGACGTGCGCGCAGTCGAAATCGCGCATGCGAAGAAGAAAGGCGTGAGCGGTGAGCAGTAAGCAGTGAGCGGCATCCGCTCCCCGCTCACCCCTTCCCGCTCACCCCCATGGAATTCGACCTCATCGCCAAACACTTCACCCGCGCCACCCCCGGCGCGGTGTTAGGGGTCGGCGACGACTGCGCGCTGCTAGCGCCCACGCCGGGCATGCAGTTGGCGGTATCGACCGACATGCTGCTCGAAGGCCGCCATTTCTCACCGCAGGACAGTCCCGCCGGGCTCGGCCACAAGTCGCTGGCGGTGAATCTGTCGGACCTTGCCGCGATGGGGGCGGCGCCGCGCTGGGCGACGCTGGCCATCGCGCTGCCCGAAGCGAACGACGCTTGGCTTACCGCGTTCGCGCGGGGGTTTTTCCGCATGGCCGACCTGCACGGCATCGAACTGGTCGGCGGCGACACCACGCGCGGCGCGCTGACGATCAGCATCACGGTGATGGGCGAAGTGCCGCCGGGACAGGCACTGCGTCGTGACGGCGCCCAGGTCGGCGACGACATCTGGGTGTCCGGCGTGATCGGCTCGGCTGCGCTGGCGCTGGCCTACAGGCAAGGACACCTGTTCATGGAACAGATCGACGCCGCCAAGGTGCTGCCGGCGCTTTACCTGCCGACACCGCGTATCGAGCTTGGCATGGCGTTGCGCGGTCTCGCATCCAGCGCGATCGACATTTCAGATGGATTGCTGGGCGACCTCGGCCATATCCTGGAACGCTCGCGCGTCGGCGCCACACTCGAATTTTCCGCGCTGCCGACATTGCCGGTGGTGCAGGCCTACCTGCATGAAGCCGTGGCGCGCGAGTGCGTGCTGGCAGGCGGTGACGACTACGAGCTGTGTTTCACAGCCCCTGCCAGTCGACGCGATGCGGTGCGGGCAGCCGCCGCATCCGCAGGCGTGGCCGTCACGCGCATCGGCCACATCCATGCCGAGCCCGGCCTCACTGTCATCGATGCCAACGGTCAGCCGCTGCATGTCGACAAAACGGGATACGACCACTTTGCAACCTGATCTCCGATTCCTGCTTGCCCATCCGGCGCACCTGATCGCCCTCGGTTTCGGCAGCGGGCTCGCGCCGAAGGCGCCGGGCACCGTCGGTACCGTACTCGGCCTGCCGCTGTTCTGGTTGATTGCCGCCGCCGCACCTGACCTGCCGAACCGGCTCATTCTGCTGGTCGCCGCATTCCTCCTGGGAATCTGGGCCTGCGGCCGCACCGGCCGCGCACTCGGCGTCGCCGATCACGGCGGCATGGTGTGGGACGAAATCGTCGCCTTCGCGCTGGTGCTGCTGTTTTCGCCGCCGGGCTGGCCATGGATCGCGTTGGCCTTTGCACTCTTCCGGCTGTTCGATATCCTGAAACCCTGGCCGATCCGGTTTGCCGACATGCATCTGAAAAACGGTTTCGGCGTGATGTTCGACGATCTTCTGGCGGCAGGCTATGCCATCGCCGTTATCAAGGGAGTGCAATGGCTCGTGTAAGCGATGAAGAACTGCACCAACTTGCGGTGGAACTCGCCGACAGGCTGCGCGCACGCGGCTGGATGCTGGCCACCGCCGAGTCGTGCACCGGCGGCTGGGTTGGACAACTGCTCACCTCGTTGCCCGGTAGCTCGGAATGGTACGAGCGCGGCTTCATCACCTATGCCAACGCCGCCAAGGTCGAAATGCTGGGCGTGCCCGAAGAAACCCTCGCCACCCACGGCGCGGTTTCCGAGCAAACTGCCGGTGCCATGGCAGCCGGCGCCCTAAAACATAGTCACACCCAGGCAGCCCTCGCCATTTCCGGCATCGCCGGCCCCGGCGGCGGCACCCAGCAGAAACCCGTCGGCCTGGTCTGCTACGGCTGGGCGCTGGCGGACGGCACCGTCATGTCGTCCACCTGCCGGCTCGACGGTAACCGCGAGGAGATCCGCTCGCGTGCAGTGGCCGCGGCGCTGCGCGGATTGATTGAATTGATTGGGTGAGCGGTGAGCGGTGAGCGGACAGACTTTACCGCTTCCCGCTCCCTGCTTACCGCTCGCTGAAAGCCCACGCCGCGAACGGCTCGATCTCGTCGCGGTTCAACAGCATCAACTGGTAGGCGTTCGGATTCATCGTGTGGCCCGGTGTGGTGTCGACTCCTAGCCGCTGCAGCACATAGCCGAGCAGGGCGCGCCGCACGTTCACTTCGATGACTTCGCCGCTCGCGCCATAATCCAGCAGCAGACTCTCGCGCCCGGGCGCGTCGAGTCCGCTGTGCGGGGCAAGCCGCAGGCTCACCTGCTCCACCCAGTCGTCGTCGTATTGCTCGCCGGATTCGGCGGGCGCCTCCAGGCACTCGGCCGCCATCACGCGCGACAGCACGAAATCGCGAAAGTCGCAGGTTTCCTCGCTATACGCCCGCACATGCCAACGCAGCCCGGTATTGACCAGGGTGTGGGGCTCGAGCACCCGCTCCGCACCGCTCTCGCGCCGGGACAGGGAACGGTAGCTGACGCGCAGTTTGCGCCGACCGTAGATGGCACGGGTGATCTGCGCCAGGGGCTGCGGGCCGGGCAAGCGGGCCGGCAAGGGCAGCGACGCGGTCGGCAGGCCGTAGACCAGTTCGCCCCCGTACGGCCCGTTCGCCACCGCCAGGTTGGCGGCGATGATGGGCAGCACGGCGGCGGGCGCCAGGTCGGCGAACACCGCGGCAAACCCCGCACCCGGTACGAAGCCGAACACGCTGTGGTTGTAGACGAGGTTGCCGGGCGCCAGGTCGCCGTAGAGCTTGAGGTCCTTGGTCGCGGCTGGGTCGGACAGGCCGAAGGCGCGGGCGACGTCGCTACGGGTCACCACCCCGGCATACCAGGCCATGATCTCGATGTACTGCAGCCGCTGGCGCGTCGCCCACTTCACGTCCAGGCGCATTTTTTCCTTTGTAATCATGTCGCTCGCTCCGCTCGAGCCGGTTTGACCGGAATTATAGGGCGGCACGCATCAAATACAATCTATCAAGTTGTATTTTTTATGTAGGTGATATTTTTTATTGACACTATAAAATATATGGCCTACATTGCACCCATGCAGACGCCACGCCGCCTGCCTTTCACGCAAACCGATCATCAGGAGAGAGAACCATGGCATCCCCCGCATTGGCAGAAGACAAATCGAAGGCGCTCGCCGCCGCGCTCGGCCAGATCGAGAAGCAGTTCGGCAAGGGCTCGGTGATGCGCCTGGGCGACCACGACATCGCGCGCGACATCCAGGCCGTCTCCACCGGCTCGCTGGGGCTCGATATTGCACTGGGCGTCGGCGGTCTGCCGCGTGGTCGCGTGGTCGAAATCTATGGTCCGGAATCGTCCGGCAAAACCACGCTCACCCTGCAGGTCATCGCCGAAATGCAGAAAATGGGCGGCACCGCTGCCTTCATCGACGCCGAACACGCGCTCGACCCCAACTATGCACAAAAGCTCGGTGTCGATGTCGACAACCTGCTGGTCTCGCAGCCCGACACCGGCGAGCAGGCGCTGGAAATCGCCGACATGCTGGTGCGTTCCGGCTCGGTCGACGTGGTGGTGGTCGACTCAGTCGCCGCGTTGACCCCGAAAGCCGAAATCGAAGGCGAGATGGGCGATTCGCACATGGGTCTGCAGGCACGACTGATGAGCCAGGCACTGCGCAAACTCACCGCCAACATCAAGCGCACCAACACCCTGGTGATTTTCATCAACCAGATCCGCATGAAGATCGGCGTCATGTTCGGCAACCCCGAAACCACTACCGGCGGCAACGCGCTCAAATTCTACGCGTCGGTCCGCCTCGACATCCGCCGCATCGGCGCGATCAAGAAAGGCGACGAGATCGTCGGCAACGAAACCAAGGTCAAGGTCGTCAAGAACAAGGTCTCGCCACCCTTCAAGGAAGCCTTCTTCGACATCCTCTACGGCCAGGGCATCTCACGCGAAGGCGAAATCATCGAGCTCGGCGTCGCCCACAAGTTCGTCGACAAATCCGGTGCCTGGTACGCCTACAACGGCGAGAAGATCGGCCAGGGCAAGGACAACGCGCGCGAATTCCTCAAGGAACACCCCGAGATCGCGCACGAAATCGAAGCCAAGATCCGCGCCGCGGTCGGCGTCAACAATCCGACCGCAATGGTCGAGGACGAGGATGAAGTCGAAGCCTGAACCTGGCGACCTGCGTGAACGTGCCCTGCGCCTCTTGGCGCGGCGCGAGCACAGCCGCGCCGAACTTGCCCGCAAGCTCGGGCAAGCGGGCTTTGTGCAGGACGAGATTGAGCCGCTACTGGATGAGTTCGAGGAAAAGAAGTGGCTGTCGGACCGGCGGTTTGCCGAGAGTTACGTGGCCGACCACCTCGTGCGCGCGGGCAGCATCAAGCTTGCCCATGATCTGCGGCAACGGGGCATCGCCGACACCATCATCCAGGCCGTGCTGAGCGAGAACCGTGACAGCGAAGCCGAACGCGCGCGTGAAGTATGGCGTAAGAGATTCAGCGCCCCTGCCTCAAATGCTAGCGAGACAGCCAGACAGATGCGGTTTCTGCAAAGCAGGGGATTCACCGTCGAGGTGATACGCAAAGCATTAACAAACCCGGATTAAGTGGGAACGTCCCGCTCTTGCCGCTCCCCCTTGGTCCAGCCCAATCGATTGACCTTCATGAGCCAAAGCACATCACACTTTAAATGCCTCGGGAGTGCGCAATTTCCGAAAGCCGCTTATCAATATTTTCACTGAAACCGGCAGCCAATATCAAAGCCTTGCCGGTTTCAGAATCAGACCGCACGTTTCTCAATTCCTTTTCAATCGAATCCAGTTCAGCAATCTGCCGGGGTGCCGCTCGCTGACGCAGACTTTCAACAGCAAGTAGTTGCTGGTCCCGACGACTGAGCACGTGCTGCATGGAGGCTGCAAGCAGCGCTTGTGCCTGTAGCGGGCGCCCTTCAAGCACATCAAGACGTGACAGTGCGATCATGCTGTCGACATGAAAAGGGTCCTTGCGCAGATTCAGCGTCAGAATCTCGCGCGCACGCTTCAGGGCGAACTCGGGTTCAAGCAGGTCACGATATTGGATCAGTGTGTGCGCCTCACGCACGCCATACGCCGGACTGTTGGCGGTTTGGGCACGTACGAATTCGTAACGGTCAAGCGTTTCCTGTAGTAATTCGCGCTGGAAGTTCCCGCCCTCCATGCTGATCCCTGCACTATCTTTCAGGGCTGCCTCGCCGGACTGCAGCATCAACTCCTGGGCGATGCCCGAACTTGGACGTACCGAGGAAATGAGTTTTGCAACTTTGTAGGCATTAACTTCCGGCCACACTGTTCGCAGCAACGCAAGGCCCGGTTGCGAACCGGTCAAGGTGGATTGAGCCAACAGCTGGAGCAATAGCGGGCCTGCCAATAGGAGCACCACGAAGCTGACCATCATCAGCTTCGTGGCACGCCCGATTTTAACCAGGCCACTAATCATTATTTGCCCAACGCCAGCCGGATGAATGAGCTGAATAGCCCGTGCGGCGAACAATCCCGCCAGAATATTCATAAAGGCGAAGTAGAAAATAAAATTCAGGCCCGCATGAATGAACAGGGCAAGCACAGCCAGCAACAGTCCGGTCGCTTCAAGTGCGTCGGGATTTTGTTTTGATGCGAAGCTGCGCTTCAATTGCAGCAGCAAACCCACAAGGATCCCAAACAGCAGGATCAGCGCCGGAATACCCCCTTCTGCCGCGAACTGGATGTAATCGTTGTGGGCATACCTCCCCGCAGTGGTGTTTTCCAGCGGGTCGCGATACGCCGGATACTGGGCAGTAAAAGTCCCCCAGCCTGTACCAGTGATCGGGTGGTCCCGCGTAATTTGGGCTGCGGACTTCCACAACTGCAAGCGCGCACTGGTTGAGGCATCCTGCTCAAGATCCAGGGTGCGATGGCCCACGTTCAAACCCAGCAGGTTCGAAGCACCCAGATAGCCTGTTAGCGCAAGCGCCACAACCAGAATAATGGCAGGCTTGTTGTGCGTATTCCGGTAACCGGCCCACAAGGCAATGGGCATCAATAGCAGCCAGGTCAAGGTTGCGCCGCGCGATTCAGCTGCAAACAGCGTCATAGCAATCAGCAGCAAACCCAGCGCCGGAGGAATCATGCGCCAATGCAGGCCGCGATCGCGCATAGTTCCAATGAAGTGAATACTTGCCATGAACCAGAACAGGTTCATCAGCGCCGCAAAGGCGTTCTTGTCGACCAGAGGCCCGACAGGCTGCCCGCTCCCATAGCCGGTCACCACCTGCCCCAATCCCCAAAGTGCGAACGCCGGGCCGGTCAACAATAAAGCAGTCCGCAGGACACGCCAGGTTTTGACTGGATTAGGCGTCATCCCCCAAGCCAGGTAGGCAACAGGTAACCCGGCCAACACCCAGGCAGTCAGCCAACTGACATTCGGGCCGGTGCTCGTCCATACCCCAACCCCCAACCAGACCAGGTAGGCCAGCATCCATCCGCTCAGGGGGTATACCGGACAGTGGCCGCTGATGAATGTCTGCTTCAACACCAGGGCCGCCCAGACAAGCAATAGCAGCCCCGTCAACGCGGCGCCTATGAAAACGAAGCCTGAAGCAACCGTGGCAGCAATCAGGATAAAGAAAATCAGATCAGGAGGAGATTTCAAGCGCATTGGAGAAAGCACTGCCATGGGCCCTGTGAAATATCTGCAACGGTGCGGTCGGCCAGGATTTGAAAACAGCCTTGTCCTTTACGGGCGCCCGACAACGACCTCGGCCCGGCACCTTGCCTTGCTGACCTGGCCTAAATAAAAAAAGCCGCTCGAGAGCGGCCTTTTCATCATCCTAGCGAATCAGCAGAACGGACCGCCTGTTGCAGTAACGCAGGTGCCAGTTTTAGCCCAGGAAATCGCATTGTTAGCTCCCGCCGCACCCGGAGTACCAGTCAGGATATAGGTCAGGCCATTCAAGACCGTATCGCTGGACTTGGCAATCATCGTAATGGTCACGGAGCCGGCAGCCGCCGCAGTTACGCCAGAACCAGTATCTACGCTAGTTGCATTTGCTCCAGCAGCGGTGGTCAGGCCGGGAACCCCATTTGAGCCTGCGGTACAGTTCGCCAGCGTGCCCTGATCCTGGAAGCAGGTTTCCACAGCCAGTTTGACAGCGGAAGCGCCTTGAACGACTTCCGAGAACCTGGCCTTGCGGGTGTAGTTCTGATATGAAGGAATCGCGATCGCGGCCAGAATACCAATGATCGCCACAACGATCATCAACTCGATCAGGGTAAAACCATGTTGAACTTTACGCATTTCAAATCTCCTTAAGTTGGGCATGTCGAACACGAGCCTCCCGTGTCTGGAGCTATAACGAGCAGCAGCCATGCCAACTTTAGGGGAAAGCGCCTGATTTTGTGGGATCGCGACAGAAAAGCCGCGCCAGTTCTGGCTTTTGGCTATGCGTTGATTTTTCGGCAGCCTATTCCCACGCCATTTTCGTGGGGAACACACATGGCAGACGTGACCCTGGATGGCATGAGGTGACGCTTTTCGTCATCCTGCGCTCCGATCTGGCCATATGCCGATAAAAAAGCCACGCTTCCGCGTGGCTTTTTGGATGTGGTGGGTCGGGCGAGATTCGAACTCGCGACCAACGGATTAAAAGTCCGCTGCTCTACCAGCTGAGCTACCGACCCTTTTACCTGACAAGTGTCGTGTCCGGCAAAGCGCAAAATTATACTGGATTTTGAATTCGCGTCAAAGCCAAATGTGCTTTAAACCGCTTCCAGCTTGCGCATTCCGGCAGGCAGCAGCCTGAGGTCGGCCAGCGCGGTGACGAATGCCTTGAGGAAAGTTGCCTCGCTCTCGTACACCATCTTGTAGTACTGCACTTTCATCGTGATGGCGCTGCCGAGCACGATGGCGACGAAGGTGAGGATGGAACCCAGCGCCAGGGTGGAGAAGCCGGTGATACCCTGGCCGATGGTGCAACCCATCGCCAGCACGCCGCCAAACCCCATCAGGATCGCGCCCACCAGGTGGTTGAAGAAATCGCGGACGGAGGCGAACCACTCGATGCGGAAATTGCGCGAAATCAGCGACCACAGCAACGAACCGGCGATCACGCCCGCCAGCGCCATGATGCCAAAGGTGAGCAGCGTATGGTCGAAGCCGCTCGCCACGTAGCCGAGGGTTTGCCCCATGGGGTTGATGAAGGTGAAGGACTGCGCGGCGAGCGGGCCGGCTGCGGCGGGCCTGACCGCGTCGGCCGGTGCATACAGATCCCAGTCCTGGACGAAGGATTGCAGTGTGAGAATGTCGCCGCTGGCATCCACCCGGATGTTGCTGGTGACATACCAGGCGGCCAGTACTGCGAGGCCGACCACGAGGCCGCCGAGGATGTTATCGAAACTGCTGCGGAAATCGGCCGACTTGAAGGCCCAGATCAGCAGCAGGCCGCCGATGACGGCCCCCATCACCATGCGGCCGGTGGCGGCCTTGTCGCCAAAGAGCATCGCACCGAGGTCCTGGTTGGTCGTCAACGCAACGGCAGTCGGGTTGGTCCACGGATAGAACAGGGTGGAATAGAGCGTCTTGTCGCTGCCCGGGAAGGGATTGATCATGAAATACGCGATCAAGGCGATGACCAGCAACACCATGATCGACTTGAGGTTGCCGCCACCGATACGGATCAACGTCTTGTTGCCGCAGCCGGAGGCAAGCGTCATGCCGATTCCGAACAAGGCGCCGCCCAGCACGTTTTCAAGCCAGACGAAGTTGGTCTGGCGATAGGGCGGGAAGGTGCCGGTCACGTTCACCAGACCGGCAGCTTCCAGGGCGGTCACGCCCAGTACGCCGACCGCAATGGCCAGTACCCAGGCGCGCATGCGGCCGGTGTCGCTCATGTTGACCCAGTCGGACACGGCACCCATGGTGCAGAAATTGGTCTTGTTGACCACGGCACCCATGATCAGGGCGATCGCGAAGGTCGACCACAGAAAAATCGATTGCGCGCTTGCGAAATCTGCGTAGGTCATGGATCTATTCCTCCTCAGGAAAGGGAAAGTGCGGATTGCCGCCTTGCCCGGATAAATAGGCGGATTTTAATGCCTACGCGCGGAACCGAAGCTGGATAATAAATACCATTGAGCGCCTCCGCGCAAGTCCGCCCACAAGCGACAGCCGGGAGACAAGCAAGCGCCTGCTCGCCGGCTAACGTATTTCCTGTGCGTAGCGCGTTGGATCAGGAATGCCCGCGGCGCGGAAGCCCTCGCGCCGCAGCCGGCAGGAATCACAGCGCCCGCAGGCCAGGCCTTCTGCATCGGCCTGGTAGCAGCTCACTGTCTGCGCGTAATCAACCCCGAGTGCGGTGCCCTGCCGGATGATGTCGGCCTTCGACAGGGTTTGCAGCGGTGCATGAATGCGCAATTGCGCGCCCTCGACCCCGGACTTGGTCGCCAGGTTGGCCATGCGCTCGAATGCTTCGATGAACGCGGGGCGGCAGTCGGGGTAGCCGGAATAATCGACGCATTGACGCCGATGAAGAGGTCGCGCGCACCGAGTACTTCGGCCCAGGCGAGCGCCAGCGCCAGCATCACGGTATTGCGTGCGGGCACGTAAGTGACCGGAATGCCTTCGGTCGGGCTTTCGGGCACGGCAATGGAGGCGTCGGTCAGCGCCGAGCCGCCGATGTCGCCCAATCCGAGGCGCATCACCCGATGTTCGACGGCGCCCAAGCTCCTGGCCACGCGCGCGGCGGCGGCAAGCTCGGCCGTATGGCGCTGGCCGTAATCCAGGCTCAGTGCGTAGCAGGCATAGCCCGCTTCACGGGCAATCGCCAGCACGGTGGCGGAATCCAGGCCGCCGGAGAGCAGGATGACTGCAGGTTTCATGTGCCCGGCGTGTTGCCCCACAGGATCTTGTGCAACTGTACTTGCATACGCACCGGCAGGCGGTCGGCCAGAATCCACTCCGCCAGTTGGGCGGGCGGCAGTTCGCCCTGCACCGGGGAAAACAGGATGGGGCACACCTGCGCAAGCTTCTGCGCCTGGATGACCTCGCGTGCCCATTCGTAATCGGCACGGTTGGCCAGCACGAACTTGATTTCGTCACGCGACGTCAGGTGGGCGACATTCTCCCAGCGGTTGCGTGCCTCCTCGCCCGACTCCGGTGGTTTGATGTCGACGATGCGTGACACCCGCGGGTCCACTTTGCTGACGTCGAGTGCACCACTGGTTTCCAGCGACACCGAATAACCCGCGTCGCACAGCGCGGTCAGCAGCGGCAGACAGTTTTTCTGTGCCAGCGGTTCGCCCCCCGTGACGCAGACGGTCGGCACGCCATAGTCCGCCACCCGTGCCAACAGCGACGTCAGCGTGACGGTTTCGCCGCCCTGGAAACTGTAGGTCGTGTCGCACCAGCGGCAACGCAACGGACAACCCGTCAGGCGGACGAACACGGTCGGCAGGCCGGCCCGACTGGTTTCGCCTTGCAGCGACAGAAATATCTCGGTCAAGCGGAGCGTGGTTGTTGATGCTTCAGCATCCTTAGTGCGTGGTTGTTGCCGACTTGTCGGCTCTACAGCCACGGCCTCCCCCTCGCGGGGACAACCCCGGCCTACCCCTTGCGGGTGGAGCGTGGCGGTTGACGCTTGCACGTCATGAGAGTCATGGCCGCCCTCCAGCGGCTGGAGCGTCAAGGACTCGGACACGGCGTTTACTTGATCGCAGCCAGCCGGCGCGCGGCAAGTTTGGCCGCCGGGGTGCCGGGATGCTTGGCCACCAGGTCCTTGAGCGTCTTGCGCGCAGCGGCCATGTCATTCAGTTCGATCTGGTTGGTAGCGACATTGAGCAGCGCGTCGGGCACCTTGGGGCTGTCGGGATAGATCGCCACGAGCTTTTGCTGATGCGCCAGCGAGGTCTTGTAATCCTTCAGCGCGTAATACGAATAGCCGATCCAGTACTGCGCGTTGGCTGCCAGCGTGCTCCCCGGATAGGCCTTGAGGAAGTTCTTGAAACCGCCGATGGCGTCGGTGTACTTGGCGTCGCGGAACAAGGCGAGCGCGCCTTCGTAGCTGCGGGACTCGGCCAGCGGATCGGCTTGCGCAGATCCGTCTGCTGCTGGCTTGGCCACCGTTCCGGCTGCAGCCTGCGAGTCGGGTGCAGCCGGTTGCGCCGCATCAGCGGCCGGCACCGGCTTGGCCGCCTTGGCGAGCTCGACGATGCGCTGATCGAGATCGGCATACAAGTCGTTCTGCCGTTTGCCCAGCGTGTCCAGCTGATTCGCCTGGACCTCGGACTGGCCGCGCAGTCTGGCCACCTCGGCCTTGAGCGCTTCCACATCCTTCAGCATATCCAGCATGGACTGGTTTTGCTGTATCGACTGCTCCAGCTTGGCCAGCCGCGCATCGAGCGCATCCACGCGCTGCTGTATTGCCTGCATCTGACGGGTCACTTCCTCGTCATTGCCGAACAGCGCCGCCCATGCCGGCTGCGCCAGCATGAGCATCGAAACGAGGATCAGCCCATTACGTCGAAGCAAGGTCATTTCTCGTCGCTATACACCACGTCGGTACGACGGTTTTCGGCGTAGGCCTCTTCCGTATGCCCCTCGCTGCGCGGCTTTTCCTCGCCAAAGCTGATCGCTTCCATCTGCGCGTCGCTCACGCCCAGCACCGCCAGCGCCTTGCGCACGGCCTCGGCGCGCTTCTGTCCCAGGGCCAGGTTGTACTCGCGACTGCCGCGCTCGTCGGCATTGCCCTGCAGGATCACATGCGCATCGCGCTTCGACATCAGGTAGCCGGCGTGTGCCTCGAGCATCGGACGGTACTCGTCCTTCACCACGAAACTGTCGTAATCGAAGAAGACACTGCGCTTGGACAGGGGGCTGGCCGGGTTCTTGCGCGGATCGCCGGAATACTGGTCGCCCATGGCATTGCCTGCGACGCCGCTACCGCCCACGCCCGTGGTTTCGGTGCCCTGGCCGGTACTTGCCGTGCCGGCCTTGCTGCCGGTACGGTCTTCGACCGTCGCTTGCGTGCCGCCGGTCGTGCCACATGCAGATAAGGTCAACGCAACCAGGATGGGCCATAAAATCTTGTTCATTTATCTCTCCTTATGAATAAATACAATCTGACATGAGCGGTTCTTGTCTACTCCCTGCAACCGCCCAACCGACATCCAACATCAAAAAAAGTGCGTTTTCACGGGCCCCAGACCGGCTCGCGCGCATCCACACCCGATTCCGACAGGCGGGCGTGCGTTTTGCCGTCCAGGCTCACCGTGCCGAGTATTCCTTGTTCACCCTGCACCGTGGCATACAACACGGCCTGGCCATTCGGCGCGAAGCTGGGCGACTCGTCGCGCGCAGTATCGGTCAGCACACGGGTCTGTCCCGAGGCCAGTTCCTGCAAGGTCACGCTGAACCGCCCGCCGTCGCGGCTGATGTAAGCCAGATACTTTCCATCCGGGCTGATCGCGGGGGAGACATTATAGCTGCCGTTGAAGGTCACCCGTTTGGCTTCGCCGCCGCTGGCCGCCATGCGATAGATTTGCGGGCTGCCTCCCCGGTCCGAGGTGAAATACAGGGTTTGTCCGTCGGGGGAGAATACCGGTTCGGTGTCGATATTGCTGCCCCGCGTCAGACGCGTCAATCCACCGCCATCGGCATTGATCATATAAATCTGCGAAGCGCCGTCGCGCGTCAGCACGACAGCCAGCCGCCGGCCGTCCGGCGTCCATGCCGGGGCCGAGTTGGAGCCCTTGAATGCCGCGAGCTTGCGGCGATGGCCATCCCTGAGCGACTGCACATATACGACAGGCTTCCTGTCCTCGAACGACACATACACGATCTGGCTGCCGTCAGGCGAGAACATCGGCGAAATCACCGATTCGTTGGAGCGCACCACCGTGCGCGGGTTTTGCCCATCCGCATCGGCCACCCGCAATTCATAGCGGCGGCCCTGCTTCTGTACGTAGGCGATGCGGGTGCTGAACGCGCCGGGAATGCCCGTCAGCTTCGCGTAGATGCGGTCTGCAATCTGGTGCGCCGTGGCACGCCACTGGCCGGCCGTGATGGTGTAGCTGTAGGCCGCGAGCTGGGTCTGCTTGAGAACGTCCAGCAGATAGAAGCGGATCTCGAGACGGCCGCCCGGCTGCGCAGCGACCTGGCCAACCACCAGCGCGTCGGCCCCTTTGCCGCGCCAGACACCATAATCGACTTGCGCGGGCATGACAGGCTGCTGCGCCCCGCCCACGTCCACCAGCCTGAACTGGCCGCTGCGGTTGAGGTCGTCTCCGGCGATCTGGGTCAGTGCGGGGCTGGGCTGACCGGGCGCGGCCTGAAACGGCACCATGGCCACGGCAATCTTGTTGGCCGCACCGCCAATGACCTGGATTTCCATCGCAGCGCGCGCGGAAAACGGCGCGCTCAACAAGGCCAAGCAAAAAAGGGGAAACAACAGAACGGCACGCAGCATGGATACGGACATCGGGCTCACAAACGCTTTCTTGATTGGGCAGTCTAGCATAGGCTGCACGCGGCTCGAACCGCGTACCGGCCCGTCAAGGCCTACTCTTTGGGGCGGTGGACGAAGGAAAGTTCCGGGACAAAGGCGGCGCGCGCGTCCCGGTCTGTCGGCAAGGGCAATGGCGAAGACTTTTCGATGGCGCGTACCACTGCGTCGTCATACGCAGGATTCCCGCTGGATTTCGTCACCCGCACGCTCTGGACCTCGCCAGTGGGTAGCAGCTTCACCAGGCAACGGACTTCGGGATTGCCCTTCAGATTGTCGGGTAGCCGGGTGTTGCCCCGCACCTTGGCGCTGATCTGGTCGCGGTACTGTCCCACGACACTCGCCATCTCGGCCTGACGCTTGTTGGCTGCCGCCTGCGCCTGGGTCAGCCGAGCCAGACGGGCCTCGTTTGCCGCAGCCTCAGCCGCCACGCGCTGCTTCAGGTCCTCTTCTTCCATCTGCCGCAGCAATGCCTGCCGCTTCTGTTCGGCCTGTTGTTTCTCACGCAAGGCCTTGGCCGCTTCGGCCCGCGTCTTTTCTTCGGCCGCCTGTATGGCCTGCAGTTTTTTCAGGCGTTCGGCCTCAACCTTTTTCTTTTCCAGAGCAATGTCGGGCGTCTTCGGCGGCGGCGGTTCCTTTTCCACCGGTTTGGGGGTGGGTGCGACAGGCTCCGGTTTGGGCGCTTTCACGGGCGGCGGGCGAGGCCTGGCCGGAGGCGGCGGGGGCGTGTCCGGCAAGCTTTCCCATAGATCGACCATGACTGCCTCAGGATGGTGGGTCTGCCATGACACGCCGAACACCAGCATCAGAACGAACAGCACATGTACTCCCAGCGCCAGCGCGGCTGCCAGGAGGTTGGGAACGGGACGCGAGCCAGGCGGGGCGTCTGCCGTGAAATTCATGGGGCCGGGCGGGCAAGCAGGCCGATACGCGTGATCCGGGCCTGTTGCAGCAGCGTCATCGTATGCATCACCTCCTCGTAGCGAACTTTCTTGTCCGCCGCGATCACCACCGGCTGGTCCGGCTGGGCGCGATGAAACGCGGCAATTTCATCAGGCAGCGCCGATTTCGCCACCACCCGTTCGCTGCCTCCGGACGCACGGTCGCGCAGCAGGTATTCGCCGGATTCCTTGATGATGATTTCGAGCGGCTTCTGCGGCGTCTGCGAGGTCTTGCCGACGCTCGGCAATTCGACCTGGGCCGGGTTGATGAATGGCGCGGTGACCATGAAGATCACCAGCAGCACCAGCATCACGTCGATCATCGGCACGACGTTGATCTGGGCGACCTGTTTGCGAGTCCGTGCCACGGGCTATACCGATTTGGCCGTCACCTGCTGCCGCTGCAGGATGTTGGAGAATTCCTCCATGAAGCTTTCCATGCGGTTGGCCAGGCGATCGATGTCATGGGTGTAGCGGTTGTAGCCAACGACCGCGGGAATCGCCGCAAACAGGCCCATGGCCGTGGCGATCAGCGCTTCGGCAATGCCGGGCGCGACCTGCGCCAGCGTGGCCTGCGCCACGCTCGACAGCCCCATGAAGGCGATCATGATGCCCCATACCGTGCCGAACAGGCCGACGTAGGGCGATACCGACCCAACGGTGGCGAGGAAGGCCAGATGCGACTCGAGGCCGTCGAGTTCGCGCTGGTAGGTCGCGCGCATCGCGCGTCGGGTGCCGTCGATGATGACGTTGAGCGACAGGCCGGTCTGGTGCCGCAATTTCATGAATTCGCGAAACCCGGCTTCGAAGATGCGTTCCATTTCGCCCGCGCCTTCGCGTTCGCCGGCCACCCGCTGATAGATGGCGTTGATGTCGCCGCCGCCCCAGAATTCGCGCTCGAAACTGTCGGTCACGCGCAGGGCCCGCTTGAGGGCGAACATCTTGATGAAAATGTACCACCACGACATCAGCGAAGCGCCCAGCAACAGTGCCATGACAACCTGTACCGGCAGCGAGGCATGGAGGACGAGATGGAACAGCGAGAGGTCTTGACCGAGTTCAGGATTCACGTTGCGGGGGCCAATGCTTGAAGAATGGGCTCAGGTATTTTAACGGGTTTGAAACGTATCGCATCGACGCATGCAAGCGTCACGACAGCTTCTGCCAGACGGGTGGACCCGTGCATAAGTTCCTGCCGCACGCTGAGGCTGGCACGTCCGGCTTCGTGCAGCACCACTGACACCTCGAGCTGCTCGTTGAAGCGTGCCGGCGACAGGTAATCGATTTCCACCCGCCGCACCACGAACACGACGCCCGTCTCGTCGCGCAGGACATCCTGCTCGATGCCGAATGCGCGCAGCCATTCGCTACGCGCGCGTTCCATGAACTTGAGATAGTTGGCGTAATACACGACGCCGCCCGCGTCGGTATCTTCCCAGTACACCCGGACCGGCCAGACAAACGTCATCAGAACAAATCCGCGCTCGGTTCGGTGGGCGCAGCAAACCCAAGATGGCGATAGGCCAGCGGCGTGGCGATACGGCCGCGCGGGGTGCGCTGCAGATAGCCCTGCTGGATCAGGAAAGGTTCGAGCACGTCCTCGATGGTGTCGCGCTCCTCGCCGATGGCGGCAGCGAGGTTGTCCAGCCCCACCGGGCCGCCCATGAATTTCTCGACCACGGCCGACAGCAGTTTCCTGTCCATCACGTCGAGTCCGGCCCGGTCGACATCCAGCATCACCAGCGCCGCATCGGCCACCGCGCCGGTGGCCTGCCCGTCCGCCTTGACGTCGGCATAATCGCGCACCCGGCGCAGCAGGCGGTTGGCGATGCGCGGCGTGCCGCGCGAACGGCGGGCGATTTCCAGCGCACCCGCTTCATCGAGATTCATCTGCAGCAGGCTTGCCGAGCGGTGGACGATGAAGCCGAGTTCTTCCGCCGAGTAGAACTCCAGCCGGGCGACGATGCCGAAGCGGTCGCGCAGCGGGTTGGTCAGCATGCCTGCGCGCGTGGTGGCGCCGACCAGGGTGAACGGCGGCAGATCGAGCTTGACCGAGCGCGCCGCCGGGCCTTCGCCGATCATGATGTCGATCTGGAAATCCTCCAGTGCGGGATACAGCACTTCCTCGACCACCGGCGAGAGACGGTGGATTTCGTCGATGAAGAGGACGTCGTGCGGTTCTAGATTGGTCAGCAGCGCCGCGAGATCGCCCGCGCGCTCGAGCACCGGGCCCGAGGTCTGGCGCAGGTTGACGCCCATCTCGCGCGCGATGATGTGCGCCAGCGTGGTCTTGCCCAGCCCAGGGGGGCCGAACAGCAGCACATGGTCGAGCGCCTCGCTACGGTTCCTGGCGGCGTGGATGAAGATTTCGAGCTGCTCGCGCGCCTTCGCCTGGCCGACGTATTCGGCCAGCGTGCGCGGCCGCAGCGCGCGCTCGACCTGCTCTTCCTGCTGGC
>JBDRCF010000008.1:0-12837 GCA_043821985.1 Pseudomonadota bacterium | reverse complement strand
GGCGGCTCAATTTCCGTAACCTCCACCAACGAAGCGACGCGGTTTCACATCACATTACCGACGTTGATGAAATGATGCGAACTCCCTACATGGTGATATGTGATGAATAGCGCATTTGCGCCAGTTATCAAAAACTCCAGCATGCCTCCTCGGTCGGCAATGCGCGAACGGCGGTTTCTGTTTCTCGTTCTATCGAACGGCCTACCTGGAGAGCCCGTCCCCCTCAGATACCTGACATGCGATCGCGCCCTTGCCCCGGCTGGGCGAGACAACGCCGAGATTGGAGGATGTGGCCCGCTTCGTAATCGGCCTACCCATACCGCCATAACCCTATGGCCTGTATTTCCGCACCCGTGCGCTCGATCTGCTCTGTGAGACCGATACAGAAGGCATGGTCGTGGTGGCAGCGCCACGGTCTGTTCGAGCGCTGGCTGGTCGGCTCGGTGGCGCGCCAAGTCATCGCCTACGCGCCCTGCGCGGTGACGGTGGTGCGTCCGCATGCTTAGGACGCTCTTCTCCCTGCCCCGCACCGTCTGGCTGCTGGGCCTCGTCAGCCTGTTCAACGACAGCACCAGCGAACTGGTCTATCCACTGGTGCCGCTGTACCTGACCTCGGTGCTGATGGCAGGTCCCAAGGCGCTCGGTTTGATCGAAGGCATCGCCGAGGCCACGGCCAGCCTGCTTAAGCTCTTCTCTGGCGTGATCATGGATCGCCGGGGCCATGCCAAGGGCTGGATGCTGGCGGGGTATTGGCTCGCCGCGCTGTCCCGCCCATTGTTCTACGTGGCCGGCAGCTGGCCGATAGTGCTCGTCCTGCGCTTTGCCGACCGGGTCGGCAAGGGTCTTCGCACCTCGCCGCGCGACGCCCTGCTGGCCAATTCTGTGGACGACGACCGCTGGGGCCTGGCTTTCGGCGTGCACCGCGCAATGGACAACGCCGGGGCGGTGATCGGCCCGCTGCTGGCGGCGGCGCGGGGCATGGCGCTGCGCGAGGTGTTCCTCTGGTCCATCGTGCCGGGCATTGTGACCGTCGCGCTGGCGTTCGCGATCAAGGAACCGCCCGCCGCCACACACGTCACGCGCAAGCCCTTCTCCTGGAGACTGGCCGGCTTTCCGTCCGCATTCAAGCGTTATCTCGTGGTGCTCGCCCTATTCACCCTGGGCAACTCGTCCAACATGTTCCTGCTGTTGCGGGGGAAGGAACTTGGGCTGCCGGACTATCAGGTGCCGCTGCTGTGGGCGCTGACCTCGGCCGTGGCGATGATCTTCTCCACGCCGCTGTCGGCCCTGTCCGACCGGCTGGGGCGGACAAGGCTGATCCTGGGAGGCTGGGCGGTGTACGGCCTGTTTTACCTGGGTCTGGGCCTGAATGGTTTCCACACCCTGCTGTTGTGGCCGCTGTTCGCCTTCTACGGCCTATTTCTCGCAGCCACGGAAGGCGCCGAAAAGGCCCTGGTGGCGGACCTCGCGCCGCAAGATCGGCTGGGCACCGCCTACGGCTGGTTCAACCTGACTGCAGGGTCCATGTTGCTACCCGCATCGCTGATTTTCGGCCTGATTTATCAGCAGGCCGGCGCACTGGCGGCCTTTAGCTTTTCTGCGGCCTGTGCCCTGCTGGCGGCATTGTTACTGCCGCTATGGGCACTGCGTGTCGGCCATTCAGACTGATGGTAACGTCGGTTGGCAATAGTGGAGCCAATGGGTTAGTGGCGATCTGTTGCTCATAATATCGCTGCGCGAAGGCGGGGACTGACAGGTAGCCCGAGCGTGTCTATTTCCGCGCCTGGTTGCAAAAGATCAATGTATCCAGTGATCTCCTGCACGGCCTGAGCACGGGTGTGTAACCGCCGGTGATGCACCAGCTCGCTTTTGAGGGTATTGACGTCGCAACTTTTCACTCAATGGTTTCCGATGGCTGTAAAGCCGCATGAACACTAGATTTATTTGGCTTCACAATCACACTTTACCGTCGTTTTTACCGTCAAGAAATGAGCGCTTTTGCTGGCGCGGGAGATGGACTCGGTTTGACGGGCGGCTACTCCAGCCCATCAATCGTCAACTATCGCTGCGAACCGGCCAGCCTGAATATTTGGATTATTAGTTTATATCGTAGCATAACTATGACTAACGCATCCAAACAAAGCTTGGCAACCACTTAAAATGATGATAGATATCGTAACATGGCTACGACTAAAAGAACCAAACTAAATTCCCTTTACCGGCAGTGGGCACCGGGAACCCCCTTGACGTCGGAGGACCTGGCGGCATTGGGCGTCTCCGCGGACCTCGCCGTCCACTACGCGCGCGCCGGCTGGCTTTCCCGTTTGGCACGCGGGGTGTACCGCCGCCCCAACGATACGCTGGATCTCCATGCCTGTCTGATCCTGATGCAGCGTTCCATCGAAGGTCTGCATGTCGGCGGCAAGTCTGCCCTCGACTGGTACGGTGTGCGGCAATATCTGTCGCAGAAGTCCATTCTGCATCTCTACGGCTGGACAACCGCCCGCCTACCCGACTGGTTCACCGAGCGCTTTCCGACGGAGTACCACCGCAAGCGCCTGTTCGACGAGCCACCAGCCGATCCGCTTCATGCGGGGCCGTTCGAGAAGCGCGGCGGCGCGCCAAGGGTCTCGACACCAGAACGCGCGTTGCTGGAAGTGCTCAGCGAGGTAGGCGTGCGTCAGCCGCTGCAGGAGGCACGCGAACTCGCCGAGAGCGCCTATAGCCTGCGCGCCGATGCGCTGCGTGAATTGCTGCAGCGCTGCACCAGCGTAAAGACAGTGCGCCTGTGCTTGCAGCTCGGGCGCGAACTCGCCCTGCCCTGGGCCACTAAGCTGGATGCCACGCAACTGCCAACCGGCAGCGACCGAGCTTGGGTATCCCGCTCGGCCGACGGGCTGCTGGTGCTCAAGCCATGAACCAATCGTATCTTGACACCGCACGCCTGCTGACCCAAGTCGCACCGCTCGTTCTTGTGGACGACACGTTTGCCCTCAAAGGCGGCACGGCGATCAATCTGTTCATCCGCGACATGCCACGCTTGTCTGTCGATCTGGATCTCGTGTTCCCCGATCACAGCCTGCCGCGTGATGAGGCGCTGGCTCGCATTAACGAGGCCATCCTGCAATCCGCGGAGCGTTTGAGAGCACGCGGTTTTCAAACCCACACGCTCGCGGCGCCCGACATCGGCGAAACCAAGCTGCTGGTGCGACGCGGGGGCATCGAGGTCAAGGTCGAAGTCAATTTCGTGATGCGCGGCACCGTCCACCCTGTGCGCATTTCGGCTTTGACGCCGACCGCCCGAGACAGCTTGCTGGCCGATCTGGAGATTCCGGTGGTGTCGCTGGAAGACGTATACGGTGGCAAGCTCGTCGCCGCCATGGATCGACAGCATCCACGCGACCTGTTCGACGTGATGCAGCTATTCGCGCACGAAGGTATCACCGCCAACATCCGGCGTGCATTCGTGGTCTACCTGGCCAGTCACAACCGGCCGGTGCATGAAGTGCTGTTCCCAACTCTGCGCAATATCGAACAGGAGTACGAGCGGAACTTCATAGGCATGACCATCGAGCCCGTTGAACTCTCCGCCTTGCTGGCTGCGCGCGAACGGATGGTACGGGAACTGCAAGATGGTCTAGATGCGAACGAGCGCGACTTCTTGCTGTCATTGGTCGCTGGTCGCCCGCAGTGGCTGTTGCTGGGAATCGCGCACCTCGAACATCTTCCGGGGATTCGCTGGAAACTACACAACCTGACTCAACTGGAACGAAAGAGTCCGGGGAAATTCGCTGAGCAGGCCGAAGCGCTTGCGCAACGACTGAGATAACCCCGCGCCTTGCTGGCGAGTGTCGGGCGGCGAGACGCGTCGAGTGCCTTACAGAGCAACGCGCCGAATTCGCGCAAGCCGGACGTGCTGGCCAATTCGGCGACCTGCTCGGTGGCTTGCAGCGGCACCACGAATTTGCTCATTAAATTAGGCACAAACTCAAATAACGCCCAATATTTAAGGTACTTTGTGAACCAATCCCGCATGCCAACCTTGCGGTTGTGATCGCGCAAACTCGGCACAGATTGTTATATTTTTCGCGCAATCCGTTTCCCGTGGAAACTCAGGTTGAGCGAAAAATATCATTCGCAGGCAATACCGCTACGCAAGCGTTCTGCGCAGCCCCCCCCTGAGTTGACTAAATGAGCTGCGGCGATTTCAGTGTATGCGACTACCATCAATGAGCCAGTCTGCCATCCCCATATCGTATGCAAAAACCGACAAAGAACCGAGGTATTTGCGTATGAGTTGGGTGCTTCTGCTGGCACGGGAGATGGATTCGATTTGACGAGCGGCTACTCAAAAGCACCGATCGTCAACTGTCGTCTGTTGACACCCGGCGGCACCGGACCATGAGTCTCACCGGGTTTTTCCTCGCCTCATCTGTCCGAACAATGTAGTGCTATTTCGGACACAGGTACCTGGTATCTATGGAACTACCAATACAAGAGTTCGAACAGTATTTCTGTCATTCGCTGCCCCCCCAACAGGCGAAGCAAGGTTGTTCAGCGGGACGCTTGAAAGAACCTTGCAATCTCGGCGGTCAGCTTTGGAGGCTGCTGAATCATGGATGCCTCTTGTTGCGTCCAAATTCCAATAGCCCCACTATCTTGAATGTCCTTATCAATAGGCTGAGTCACCTCAACGACAACGACGCCCACGTCAGGATGAAACTGCAGACTGCGTAGCTTCTCTTTCACCACTTTGACTAGGGCCGGTGTTGGGCCCCGGAACGCAAAATTCACCTCGGTCTGCTCACGACCATCTGCGACAACAGCGACCAGAAGGTAGGAGCGATGAAAACCAATCTCCCGCAAGAGCCTGACTTGTGTGCAGCCCTTCTCTAGTTCCTGCAGTTTATTCGGCAGCGAGGTCGAGTAACTATCCGATGGCATCTTCACGCGCTTGACCTCTACTGCAATGGCTTGCTCCGGATATGCTGCGTTAGCCGCGAGCACGTCGATGTCGCCAGGGCCACGCGCGGTGGGTGCCAGGACTTTCCTATCCATCATAAAAACCAATTGCATCTCGGGTATGAAACCAAGCTCTGCTGCAATTGGTCTCGACGACTCGAATGCAGTAAAGAGCCAGTGCGCGAGTTCAGCCTCGTTCACCTCCGTCGCCGATGGTGTTTTCATACCCAGACCCTTTCTCCTGATTTCCATGCTCCAAATTGAGCATAGCCCTTATTTCCGCCACACTAATCTTTCCCCTATAGAACCCAGAATTTAGCGCAGCAAATGCCGGCATCAATCCGACGCCACGGATATGCCAAATCCGGCCGAGTATCTGTTCTTGAACGTACCAGGCGGAGCGTCCCGGCGTTCCGCCGTCGGGCTCGCGGGCGTTGCCCCGCGCCTCGTGCCGAGTCGCGGCCATGCGGCTTTGATCCCTGATGCCTCTGGCCCTTTGGGCCTGCGCGCGCCGCTTGCCGTTAAGGCAGTGGAGTGTGTGGAGGAGTGGCCTTGCTGTTCCCTTCAACGTACCACGTCGTTCTCGCCGTCAAGGGCTGCGCGTGCCTGGCACGCTTGCGTCCATGCGGCCGTCTGCGACCCCTGACTGCTGCGCTGCGTCGTGTTTCGCCGGTTCCGGGCAATTCCGCCCGATTCGGACCGGAGCACGATCATGTCGCAACTTTCTCTTTCTCTCGATTCGTCCCTTCTCGTTCGCGATGTCGCGGGCGACTACCGTCCGGCCAATGCCGACGAGGTGTTGCAGGCGGCGCGGCGTGTGCTCGCCGGGCAGATGCGCGGCTGCGAAGCGCTGACCTCGCCGCAGGTGGTGCGCGACTTCCTGCGGGTCAAGCTGGGGACGCTGGAGCACGAGGTGTTCGGCGTCATCCACCTGGATGCGCAGAACCGTGTCATCGACTACGTCGAGATGTTTCGCGGTACGGTGAGCCAGACATCGGTGTATCCGCGCGAGGTGGTCAAGGAGGCACTGGCCAGAAACAGCGCTGCGCTGCTGCTGGTGCATAACCACCCGTCGGGCGTGGCGGAACCCTCGCGGGCCGACGAGATGCTGACGCAGACGCTGAAATCGGCGCTGGCGCTGGTGGACGTGCGGGTGCTGGATCACCTGATCGTCGCTGGCAGCGCCATCCTGAGTTTTGCAGAACGTGGGCTGTTGTAGCCCGAGGGGGCTTTGCCCCCTTTTTGCTGCGTCCTTGGCGTCGAGAAAAAGCTGCGCGCTGCGCTTGCCTCCAGGGGTCGGCTGACGCCCACCCCGCCGCGCAGGCTTGGCGCCCCGCAAAACCGCCGAACAGGCTGCGCCTGATCGACCTGCGCACAATGCTGTTTTCGCGCTGCGCGCTTCGTTCACTTCAATCAAGGCGTGCCTGCGGCACGCAGCGGCGCTCGCCGCGCGGCGTTGGTCCGTCGATCATCTGGCCGTAAGCCGGTCATCCGTCTTTCCCTCTCCTTCATCACCAATCCCGCGACCGTAGCCAGCGGTGCCTGTCCGTCAAGGCGCGCAGGGCCGTGTCCTCGCCTGCGGCTGCGGGCCGCACCACCCCTGCGCTTTCCTCCTTGACCGCCAGTCCCTCGCCGGCCCGGTTGTTCGCGGGCGATGAACTCAGGAAAGACGGCGGCAACGGCGACCAGCCCAGGTCACTGCGCCGAACAAACCGAAGCCAACACCGGGCTCCGAATCTTGGAATCCGGTCAGCTTAGAAACCACAACCTGTAACCACTGGAGAAATACCATGCAACTCAGTTCTCGATTCGCCAACGCTACACCCATCTTGCGCGCCGACCATCCGTTATCGGATGATCAGATTCGCAACGCAGCCCCTTCCATCTTCGCGGAGGAAAAGCACCAGAGCCGATCCGACCGCTACACCTACATCCCGACCGGAGAAGTATTGGGTGCCCTGCGCAAGGAAGGCTTCCAGCCGTTCATGGTTTGCCAGACGCGCGTGCGCGATACCGGCAAGCGCGAGCACACCAAGCACATGCTGCGATTGCGCCACGCAGCGCAGATCAACGGCGCGGAGGCCAACGAGATCATTCTGCTGAACTCGCACGACGGCACCAGCAGCTATCAGATGCTGGCGGGAATGTTCCGTTTCGTTTGCAGCAATGGGCTGGTGTGCGGCGACACCGTGGCCGACCTGCGCATCCCGCACAAGGGCGACGTGATCGGCCAGGTGATCGAAGGTGCCTACGATGTGCTGGATGGGTTCGAGTTGGTGCGCGAACGTCAGGAAGGTATGCGCGCCATCACGCTGGACCACGGCGAATCGGAGGTATTCGCCCGCGCCGCGTTGTCGCTGAAATACGATGACCCGGTCAAGCCCGCGCCCATCACGGAAACACAATTGCTGCGGCCTCGACGCCGGGACGACGACCGGCCCGACCTGTGGAGCACGTTCAACCGCGTGCAGGAAAATCTGGTGCAGGGTGGGCTGTCCGCTCGCACGGCCAACGGACGCAGGAACCGCACCCGCGCCATCCAGGGCATTGACCAGAACATCAAGGTCAATCGCGCACTGTGGATACTGGCCGAAGAGATGAAGCGGCTCAAAGGCTGACATCCGAGGGGGCTTTGCCCCCTCACTTCGGCGCAACGCAACGGCGGAGGCATGCAATGCCGCCGCGCCGCCCGGCCTTGTCAGTCCGGGCGGCGCGGCAACAGTCGGAAAGCGACTGCCCGATGGCGAAATGACTTTCACCATCCCTGTTTTTGTTCATCCGTCCAATGAGTTCGCCATGCTTTTGGTTGGACAATCCGAAGATCCCATACAAATTTTGGCTATTTGCAATCTGAGCTCAGTTGGACACCAACCGTAGCCACAAAGCTCCTGTTGGCCTATAAGTTCAATGACAGCGGCAAAACCGGTTTGGTTGTCTTCGTGCGCACAGGCACACATAACGAGTTGTTTGAGTAACGCAATTTTGCCTGATTAGCAACGAAGCTCCGCTGGCTCACGTGGTGAGCGAGTAGGGCCTTGAAAATAGGCGCATCTTCTTGAGGAGGTGCGCCGTGGGAATCAACCGAGTACAAATGCAAGCAGGAATGTCGATGCCGGAGTTTCAGAGGCGCTATGGAACCGAGGACCAATGCGAAGCGGCCGTGATGGCGATGCACCGGACGGAAGGCTACCGCTGCCCGGTTTGCTCCGATGATTGCAGGAACGCGCGCGGCGGGTCTTCTTGATCGTGCTCTGTTCCGATTACCGCAAATCGACTGATGCGCTCGACTACGACCCTCTACGAGAAATGGTCAAGAAGAGTGGTTTACCGCTTCGCGCGGCATGGAAACGAACAGGCTGCACGGCAGTTGGTCGATGAGGGAATGGCCTACCGATCCGCGCCACCAGCGATCAAGGGCTGAGCGGCGGTGGTGCCCAACAATAACGAGGTCGGCTTCGACCTTGCCAGCGAAGGCGCCAATGGCCTCGGCCGGATCTTCCCATAGCCTGATGGAGCCGGCGGCGTCCAATCCCGCCTCGCGCAGGCGTGCGAGGCCTTTCTCGAGGATGGCGCTGAAGTAGGCACGGTCTTTTTCCGACAGGTCTTCAGACAGCGGGCCGGCGGCCAGGATGTAGGGGGACAGTGGCGGCACGACCGCGAGCAGGTGGCAGCGGGCGTTGAAGCGGCTTGCCAGTGCGACCCCCTCCTCGAGCGCATCCCGGCACTCGGCGCTGCCATCATAGGCGAAAACGATAGTCTGAAACATGCGCATTGTCCTCCGATAGCGTTACAAGTATGTCGGCGATTTAGCAGGCGTTTACAGTCGCCCATTCGGCAGTGCTGCCGTCACTCCATCGCCGCGTGCACCTCGTTCACTGCAGCTTTCTTCGGCGACGCCCGCAACAGGATTATCAGCGGGATGGCGGCCACAGTGATCCACATCATCAGCCGGAAGTCCTGCAAATAGGCCAGCGTGGCGGCCTGGCGCGTCACCTCGCCGTTGATTGCCGCGAGCCCCTGGGGCGTGTTCAGGTTGTAGGCGCCCGCCTCGACCGCCTGCCTCAGCGCCAGATTGAAGGGATTGATGTAGTCGGCGAACGCGGCATGATTGGCCTGCGTGCGTTGCGCCAGGTAGGTCATCACCACCGAGATGCCGATACTGCTGCCGAGATTGCGCATCAGGCTGAACAGCGCCGTGCCCTCATTGCGGTAATGCGGCGCCAGGGTAGCGAAGGTGATGGTGGATAGCGGCACGAAGATAAACCCCAACCCCAACCCCTGTGTAATGCCTGTCCTTACGATGTCCCAGCCGTCGATATCCGTGTTGAAATTGGTCATCTCCCACAGGGACAGGCTGGTCAGCATGAGGCCCAATAAAATCATGTGGCGCACGTCCACCTTGCCGGATAACTTACCCACGGCGATCATGGCGAACATGGTGCCCACGCCGCGCGGGGCCAGCAGATAGCCGACATCGATCACCGGGTAGCCCAACAAGCCTTGCATGAATGGTGGCAGCAAGGCCATCGTGGCGAGCAGAATGACGCCCACAATGAAAATGAACAGCAAGCCGACGCTGAAGTTGCGGTCCTTGAACAGTCCGGGTTCGATGAACGGATGCTCGTGCGTGAACATGTGAGCGATGAAGAGATAGAGCGCCAGGCCGGAGAGCATGGCCTCGATCACCACTTCCGGGTTGGTAAACCAGTCGAGCGATTCGCCGCGATCCAGCATCATCTGCAGCGCGCCAATGCCGAGGCTCAGCAGCGCGAAGCCGAGCAGGTCGAAGCTTCGCGTGCGGTCGATTGGCGTTTCACGCACGAACGCCGCCAGTCCGAGCCAGGCCAGCACACCAAACGGCAGGTTGATGTAGAACACCCAGCGCCAGTTGTAATACTCGGTTAGCCAGCCGCCGAGCGAGGGGCCGAGAATCGGCCCCACCATCACGCCCACGCCCCACATCGCCATCGCCGATCCATGGCGCTCGCGCGGATAGGTATCGAGGAGAACGGCTTGTGACAATGGCACGAGACTCGCGCCGAATATCCCTTGCAGCAGGCGAAACAGCACAATCTGGTTCAGGCTTTGTGCTGCGCCGCAGAGCATCGAGGCCACCGTAAAGCCGACCACCGACCACATGAAAACGCGCTTGCGTCCCCAGCGCGCCGAGAGGAAACCGGTCAGGGGCATGAAGATCGCCGCCGCCACGATGTAGGAGGTCAGTACCCAGGCAATCTGATCCTGGGTCGCGCCCATGGTCCCCTGCATGTGCGGCAGCGCAACGTTGGCGATCGTGGTGTCCAAAGCCTGCATGATGGTCGCCAGCATGACCGACACGGTGACCAAGCCGCGATGTGCGCTTTCCGGGTTTGCGGCTGTCGTGGCGGCAGTCATTGTTTGATCTCAGAGCGAGAAGCCGAGCACGCGACGGCGATGGCCGGTGTCGATTTCCACGGTGGTGCTCAGCCCTGCGCGCAGTTGCGGCATGGTCGGAGCGGCTTCGATCCTGATCCGCACGGGCACCCTTTGCGCGATCTTGACCCAGTTGCCGGTGGCATTCTGTGCCGGGATAACCGAGAACTCCGCCCCTGTGGCGGGACTCAGGCTTTCCACCACGCCCTTGCATGCCGCATCGGGGTAGGTATCGACACGGATGGTGACCGGTTGACCCGGATGAACGTAGGTGAGATCGGTCTCGGTGAAATTGGCTTCGACCCACAAGTTGCCGCTGACCACCAAGGCCAACGCTATGGAACCAGCGGCGACATACTGCCCAGGCTTGGGTGGCTTGCTCACTATGCCGGGCAGCGGGGCGCGTACCTCGACCCGCGCCAGATCGAGCTTGGCTTGCTCCAGTTCGGCCAGCGCGACGCGATAGCTTGGGTGGCGCTCCACTGGTAAATCGACGCTGCCGCCCAAGGTTTCCGCGATGCGCTTCAGGTCCTGGTTCAATGCGCTGATTTGCTGCTCGGCGATGTCGGTGCTTTGCTTCGCATCGTCGAACTTGGAAGCGGAAATGAAATTCCTGGCCACCAAATCGGCTTGGCGTCGCTGGTCTTTCTGGGAGAAGGCGTACTTGGTTCGCGCCAGCGCGATTTCCGCCTGTTTCTCGCGGTAACTCGCTTTGAGCGCTGCCAGATCGGTGCGCACCTGCGCCAATTTGGCTTCGGCTTTGGCTACGGCTACCTGAAACGGCGCAGGATCGAGCCGGAACAACGGTTGGCCGGCATTGACGGATTGGTTTTCATCAACCAGCACTTCCGTGACCGTGCCGGACACCTCGGCACTTACGGGGACCTTGTCCGCCTTGATATAAGCATTGTCGGTTTCGACGTAGCGCCCGCCCTTGAGGTACACAACTCCGACTGCAAGCGCGGCGATCAATGGAACCACAACCAGCAGGATCAGCCGTTTCAAGCGGCGCTTGGGTGGTCGCACAGCTTCGGCGATGGTTGTTTCGTTGTCGATCAATGGATTGCTCATGAACAGGTGACTCCAGGAATTGCGTTGTTTCGCGGGTTGTCACCGCGAGCCAAGGTTGTCCCGCATCTTGCGCAGTGCGACGAAGAGCGTGGCGGCTTGTTGTTCGTTGAGATCGCGCAGGGCATCGGCCTGGATCGCCGCAGTCACCTGTCTGATTGCGGCCAGGTGGGAAGCGGCGGCAGGCGTCAAGAACATCTGATATGCCCGCCGATCTGCGGGATCGGCGCGACGTTCGACCAATCCGGCATCCGCCAGTTGATCGATCAACCGGGCGAGCGTGATGGGTTGCACTTCCAGCATCTCCGCCAAATCGACTTGGCGAAGACCTTCATGGCGAGACAGGTAAACGAGCGCCCGAGCCTGCGCTAGGGTAAGAGAACTCCCTTCAAGGCGCCGCTGAAAGCTCTGCCGAAGCAAGCGAGAGACGTCCGCCAGAAGAAAACCGAGACTGTCACGCTCCATGTCCAAGTACCGAAAAAGTAAGCATTGCTTATTATATATTGAGCACTTTGTGACACACAAGGCGAGCGTCGGTACGGGCGCAGCCGGAATTCTGCGCTGAGCCTGAAGCGTCAGCTTGGCGTCTCCTACCCGACCGCTTGGTTGGTCAAGCACAAGCTGATGACGGTCATGGCCGATGTCGAGGACGACCGCCGACTCGACGGTCGCGTCGAACTCGACGATGCCGTGCTGGGCGGCGAACGGCCTGGCCGACGCGGCGTTTCGGGGCCGAACAATGTGTCCTTCGTGGCGGCGGTATCGACGACCGACGACGGCCGCCCGCGCTACGCAAAGCTCACGCCGTTGGCGAATGTCGCCGCCGAGTCGATCAGCGACTGGGGGTGAACATGTCTTGTCCGCTACGAACAAGGTGGTCTCCGACGGTCTGCCCGCGATCCATGCCGCAATGGCCGATACGCAGGCAAACTTAGCTGGTACTGAGCTACGCCGTCGCCCCGGCAGATGTCAGGCAAGGGCTTAGCGTGCTTTATTTTCCATTTTCTGAGACGACCCCAGATAGCCCAAATTTTCTTGGTTTCCTGGCGCGCCGGGTTGTGCAATCACGCTCCTTACCCGACGCTGGCGGGCAGACTGCCATAAACGACGGCGGCTCACCGATAAGCCGTCCACCATGCCGAGACCTAACCACGCCGCGATCGATCAAGCCCGCGCCAATGCGCGAGGAGCTTTCATCCTTGGTGATTCGGAACTTACCTTGCCTGCGATGGGGTGCGTGCCGGCGACGCTTCCGTGCAGGGATGCCGGAGCCATGCTGCCTTTCGGCGAGGATCACACCCAACGGCGGCCTTGGCTTGTCGTGAATCCTGGCGAGGCAACGGCTACGCCTCGGGCTTCATGGCTGCAACCGTCCGGCCCAACAAATTTCCCCGG
>JBDRCF010000007.1:0-86087 GCA_043821985.1 Pseudomonadota bacterium | reverse complement strand
CGAAGCAGGTGGTCCGCGGGAACCAGCTCCTCGAGGGTGACCATTTCCAGACGGTGCTGGTGGGGGGCGGGCGGTTTGAGCATGCCCACGATTCAAACACAAAGCCCCCAACGAGTGGGGGCTTTGTCAGCAGTCTGAAACCGCGGCTTAAGCCGCGGTTCGAATCAAACATGATCGGGTTGGACGAATCAGCAGCCAAAAGTGGTCACTGGGCTGATAGTCGCGGTCGCCCCCACCACCGCAGGGGGCGTGTAGGTGAAGGAGCAGGTCGCCGGCGCAGTACCGCCGGTTACGCTCACCGTCAGCACCCCGGCTGCCACGCCAACACTGTAGCCTTCGGGCAGTAAGGCCGCGTTGGCCACCGCGACGGTAGTGCCCGTGGGGAAAAACGTGGTAGTCAGACCCGCCGCGTTAACCATTCCGAGGACAGTTGCCGCGGGATACAGGTTCGTGATTTGAACACGGCCATTCTCCGTACAAATCGCCGTCGTATTGTTTGCAGGGTTAGCCCCAAAACCTACGTTGACCGGACAGGCGACCGTATCCGGCACGCCACCCCGCACCAGCGCTGCGCCATGTATCATCCCCGACGCCGCCTGCACTGCGCCCCGTGCCGCATTCAGCTTGGCAATCCGCGCATCGCGCTGGATGTTGGTGAAACGCGGCAGCGCCACCGCGGCGAGGATGCCGAGGATGACGATGACGACGATGAGTTCGATCATGGTGAAGCCGCGCTGCCTGGTTTTCATGTCCTTCAGAGTGTGCATAGTGTTCTCCTGCTTATTCGAATAGGTTGGTCTCAAGCACCGGCCGCCTGCGGCAGCCACAGGACCTATTTCGGCGCACTCGGCCGAGACTTGAACAAAAACATGAAATTACGATCAGGACGTCACTTGATGGCCACGCTGGCGAGGTCCCACATCGGCAGGAACACGCCGAGCGCCAGCACCAGCACGACGCCGCCCAGGGCGACGATGATCAGCGGTTCGATGCGGGCGGCCAGGGTCTTGATCTCGTAGTCCACCTCGCGTTCGTACATCCCGGAGACTTCCTGCATGAGTTCGTCGATGCTGCCGGTTTCCTCGCCGACGGCGATCATCTGCAGCACCACCGGGTTGAACACGGCCGCGTTCTGAGCGGTGCGCAGGACCGATTCGCCGCGCTCGATGCCGTTGCGCATCTGTTCGACGCGCGAGGCGATCCAGGCATTGTCGGTGACCTCCGCCACCACCGAGAGCGCCTGCGCCGCGGGAATGCCGCTCCGCAGGGAAAGCGCCAGCGTGCGCGCGAAACGGGCCAGCGTGCTGCGCAGCATGATCGAGCCGGTGAGCGGCAGCTTGAGCTTGAAGCGATCCCATAGCAGACGCCCGCCAGGGGTGGCGCGCCACATGCGGAATCCCATGATGGCCAGCACCAGCCCGGCCAGCATGAGCCAGCCATAGGCGATGGTCAGGCGCGAGGTCTCGATGAGGATGCGCGTCATCAGCGGCAATTCCGCCCCAAGGCCGGCATAGACCTTGGCAAACGCGGGAATGACGAACACGTTGATGACGGCGATCGCGACCACCATGGCGATGAGCACGAAGATCGGGTAACGCAGCGCTTCACGGATGCGGGCGCGGGTCTCGCGTTCGAACTCGAGGTGCTCGAACATGCGCAGGAAAATTTCGTCCAGGCGCCCGGTTGCCTCCCCTACCCGCACCATCGCAACGTAAAACGGCGAAAAGACCGCGGGATGCTGGCGCATCGCCATCGACAGGTCGCGCCCCGCTTCGAGCGATTCCTTCAGCGAGGTGATCACCCTGGCGAAGGCCGCATTGGTGGTCGATTCGAGGAGACCCGACAGCGATCGCAGGATGGGAACGCCGGCACGCATCAGGGTGTAGAGCTGGCGCGAAAACAGCTGCACGTCGATGGGCTGGACGGCGGGTTCGAAGAGATTGAGGCTTTTCGGCTTCTTCGCCCCGCGCCGCTCGGATTGCCCGGTTTCCTGGATGGTGACGGGCGAAATACCGTTTTTCAGCAGATTACTGGCGCATGCGGCGGCATTGTCCGCTTCCAGGATGCCCTGGGCCTTCTCGCCGCTGCGGGTGCGGCCGGTATAGGCAAAGCGCAGCATCAGCTTGTCTCGTCCTGGGCGCTGGCGCGCATCGCTTCGGCCAGCGAGGTCACGCCGGCCCGGGCCAGCGCGATGGCCTGGTCGCGCAGGGTATGGCCGGCCATGGACGCGCGTGCGGCGGCCACGAATTCGGCCGGATTCTTGCGCGCCAGGCTTTCCGCCAGCGCGGTATTGATTTCGAGCAACTCGTGCACGGCGCGGCGTCCGGAGTAGCCGGTACCATGGCAGCGGTCGCAGCCCGTTCCCGCGACATAGCCGTCGTCGGCCTGGTCGGCTTGTGCCCGCCCCAGCCAGACGCGCTCCTGCGGCGTCGGCACATGCGGCGCCTTGCAATGGCCACACACCTTGCGCAGGAGGCGCTGCGCCAGCACGCCCTGTACCGACGTCGCCACCATGAAAGCGGGAACGCCCATGTCGAGCAGGCGAACCGGGGTGGAAGCCGCATCATTGGTGTGCAGGGTGGACAGCACCAGATGGCCCGTCATGGCCGCCCGGAGCGCGACCTGCGCGGTTTCCGCATCGCGCATCTCGCCGACCAGGATCACGTCCGGATCCTGGCGCAGGATGGCACGCAGCACGCGGGCAAAGCTGAGGTCGATCTTGTCGTTGGCCTGCACCTGGTTGATGCCGGCAAGCCGGTATTCCACCGGGTCTTCGACCGTGATGATCTTGGTGCCCGGGTCGTTGAGCTCCCCCAGCGCGGCATAAAGGGTGGTGGTCTTGCCGCTGCCGGTGGGGCCGGTGACCAGCACCAGGCCGTTGGGACGGTGCAGGATGGCGCGAAAACGTTCCTGCATGTCGGGCGGCATGCCGAGGCTGTCGACGGCAAGCAGGTTGTCGCCCTGGCTCAACAGCCGCATCACCACGGACTCGCCGTATTGCGTCGGCATGGTGGACAGCCGCACGTCGACGGTGCGGCCGCGCACCTTGACCGCAAAGCGGCCGTCCTGCGGCAGGCGTTTTTCAGAAATATCCAGTCCGGACACGATCTTGAGCCGCAAGGCCAGCGCCGGGGCAATCTTGAGATCGGCCTGGGTCTGCGGATGCAGTACGCCGTCGATGCGGAAGCGGATGGCCAGCTGTTTTTCCTGCGGTTCGATGTGCAGGTCGGACGCGTTGACCTGCAGCGCATCCTCGAACAGCGTCTGCAGCAGGCGTACCACCGGCGCATCGGCCTGCCCTTCGCCCAGCGCTTCCAAACCGATGATGCTGGCCTCGCTCTCGCCCATGTCGCGCGCGAGCTCCTCGGTCAGGCCGTGGATGTCGTCGGTTCGCCGGTAGATCCGGTCGATGGCCGCCAGCAGGTCGCCTTCCGCCACCACGGCAAGCTGGATGTCTTGCGGGATCAGCCGGGCGATTTCATCGTAAGCGGTCAGATCGGTCGGGTCGGCCATGCCGACGAAAATACTGCTGTCCCGCCGTGCCAGCGGCATGGCCCGGAAACGCCTCGCCTGCGTTTCCGGCAGCAGCTGCAAAATGGAGGCATCCGAATTGAATTTCCTGAGATCGATGAAGGGAAGATTCAATTGCCGCGCCAGCGCCTGGGCAATGTCGTTTTCGCCCGCCAGCCCACTTTCGACGATGATGCGGCCCAGGCGGCGCCCGCTTTTCTTCTGCGCCGCCAATGCGATGTCCAGGTCGGCGCTGGAAATGACCTTCTGCTCGACGAGCAGGTCGCCCAGGCGGATTTTCTGGCGTCCGGCCTGGGGGGAAGCGGGTTGGGTGGCTGACTCGGTCTGCATTTTTTCTCGGATGGGTGCGCAAGTATGAGCACATATCGGCCCGGACAGGCTTCGCCTTAAGCCATAGGCCGACCGCCGCCCCGCTCAGGACCGGGCGCCAGGCGAAGCCGCGCGTTCACTTGGCCTGCTGATCGATGAACTCGCCCGCCTGGTTGCCGGGGCGCAGCCTGCCCTGATAGATGAAGCCCGTACCATAACGGCGGTGGCCATCCGGCGCGGTAATGAGTTCGTTCTCGCTCCAGATCCATACATGGCCGTCACGAGTATCGAGAATGAGCGCCCGCCCGCCCCCCTTGCCGCCCTCGGCCCCGGCCAGCGGCAAAGCCTGGTAGCGTCCGTCCTCCGCCTGTGCCCCGTTCGCGAAAATCAGCAGCCCTGCCAGTATCCATCCTGTCCGCATCGCTCATCCTTTCATTCAAACAAGGCCGTCACCGCGGCCGCATCCAGCACGTATTCGTGGTTGCAGATGTCGTCGTGCACCCGTATTTCACCCTGCTCGGCAAGGATGGCTTCGCATTCTGCACGCCCGACGCTGCGCAACATGGAATAGATCTTGTCCGGATCATACGGGCAGTGATAACTGACCGGGCGCGGGTCGTACACGCGCACGTCCTCTTCCGGAAACAGGCGTTCGATCAGCTTGATCGCGCCGAGATCGAGCAATTCATCGGCGCGCACGGTGTCGGCCAGGATCTGCACCCGGTTCCAGCCATCGGCATCGCGCGCGGCGGCGCCCGGCAGTGCCTGCAAAAACAGGCCCGCCGCCACTTCGTGATTGGCCGCCAGCCACAACCGGGTCGGCGCCTGCTCGGACTGCACGAGGTAATGCTCGAATACGGCGGCGAGCGTCTCACCCTGCAGCGGCACATGGCTCTGGTAGGGCTGGCGCATGTCGGCCGTGTCGAGTATCAGCGTCAGCGAACCGTCGCCCAGCAGGGCCGGCAGACTGCCTGAAGAGAGCGCCGATGGTGCATGCGCCATGCCGCGCAGGCGCAACTGCTCGTCGCAGTCGATCACCAGCAGCGACACGTCGCCGTCGCCACGCAACTGGAAGGTCAGCCGCCCCGCCTGCTTGAGGTTGGCCGTGATCAGCGTGGTCACCCCCGCCAGCTGGCCGAGCAGTTCGAGGACCGGCTCGGGGTAATTGCGGCCCGCCGTCATCTCGCGCCAGGCGCCGCCCAGTTGCACCCAGGCGCCCCGGATGTCGAGTTGCTCGAAGAGGAAGCTGCGGACGCGGTCGGGCGGCGCGCTCAATTCAACTGCACCCGTTCGCCCCAGGGCACCACGCCCTTGCCCCTGACCAGCCAGATCACCGGGTAATTCGGCGGGACTTTGGGGAAATCGCCTTCGGCATCGGTGAAATACACCAGCATGTTGGGGCTGCGATTCTCGTGTTCGACCCAGTCGAACACCGGACGAAAGTCGGTACCGCCGCCCCCTTCGAGGTCGGTCGGCAGTTGCATGGCGTCCCACGGCTCGAATTCCCACGGCGCCTGTTCCGCCACATGGTTGTCGCACGCCAGCAGGGTGACGCGCGCGCGCACCTGGCCTTTCAAGGCGTCGAGCTCGGTGACGAACTCGCGCAATTCCTCGTCGCTGATCGAGCCGCTGGTGTCGATCGCCGCCACCACGTCGATGCCTTCGCTCGACAGGCGCGGCAGCAGCGCGTCGCCCTCGCGCCGGGACGGCCGGCGCCACGAATAGTCGTCGCGCTGGTTGACCGCGAAGAAACGCGCCAGCAGCGCGCGCCACGGCAGGCTGGGAGCGAGCAGATCGTCGACCCAGCGCATCATCGACTGCGACAGCTTGCCGGCCTGGCGCGCGGCCTGGGCGGCGGCGGCCAGGCGGTTCTTCCACTGTTCGGCGAGTTCCTCGCGTTCGCTGGGCGACAGCTCGTTCGGCTTCTGCGAGGCCTGGCTGCCGCTGCCCTCCTTTTCCTCGGCCTGGCTCTGGCCTTCCTTGCCCTGCCCCCCGGATTCGCCCGCGTCCGGATTGTCCTGGCGCTGGTTCTCGTCGGGGCTGGCGCCGGAGTCGTTGTCGTTGTCGAACATGTGCTGGTCGAAGGACTCTTCCGGCGTGTCCTCGGGAATCAGCGGATAGATTTCCTCTGCCGACAGCGTCATGTAGTTCTGGTCGGCGAGGATGCCGTGCAGCGGCGGCTTCAGACCTTCCTCGATCAGGATGAGGTTGACCGCGTGGTCGCACGCCACATCCCAGCGCCGCTTGACGCGATGGTTGCGGCGGTGGGTATGGCCCATCGCGCAGTGCATCGCCTCGTGCGCCAGCACGAACTGCGTCTGCGCGAGATTGAGATTGTCGATGAACTTCGGATTGAAATAGAAGGCCTGCGCGTCGGTGCCGGTGGTCGTGCATCCCTCGCCGCCGACCTTCAGCGGCAGATGCATCACCAGCGCGCCGAGAAACGGGCGCTCCATGATGAGCCGCGTGCGCGCCGCGGCGAGCTTGGTGAGGATGGGTTCGAGCGCGGCGTCGTTGGCTTCAGCCATGGGACATCAATGCTCGTATAAAACCAGATCGGTGATGCTGTTGGCCCATTCGGCAAACGCCGGCACGGCGAACAGCGGACGCCCTACCGCGCGATGCAGGTCGCTCACCAGCATCACGCCCATTTCGTGCTGCGGGAAACGCTGCGCGTATTTGAGGATGTTGCCATACACCGCCGTGGCATTGCCGCTGTCGGCGGCCTGCAAGGCCTTTCTCACCAGCGCGGCGGCGACGCCGTATTGCAGGTCGATGCCGTCCGGCACCTCGGCTGCTTCGCCGGCGATGATGGCGTCGATGTCCGGCATCTGCGCCATGTTGTCGACGAAGGTCTTGAGTTCCAGTCCAGCCGACTGGCCGACGCAGGCCATCAGCGCATCGGCCAGCAGATCGGTCTTGTCGAATTTCTGCAGCGCGCGGTGGGCATATTCCCACGAGCGCGGGCTGGGGAAGGCGATCGGCGTGTGCGCCGGGTCGAAGCTGAACAGCAGGTCGGGGCGGAAGCGCAGGAAGGCGATCACGCGCGGATCGATGTCCTCGCTGTGCGCCCAGTCCACCCAGTCGTCCAGGTTCACCTCGACCTCGTAATGGGTGAAGCGATTGGCCAGCGGCGCCGGCATCGCATAGGTCACGCCGCGGTCGCCCTGGCGATTGCCGGCGGCGAAGATCACCCAGCCGTCCGGCACTTTGTACTCGCCCAGGCGGCGGTCGAGGATCAGCTGGTAGGCCGCAGCCGACACCGACGGCGGCGCCGAGGTGATCTCGTCGAGGAACAGAATCCCAGACGGGCCGTGGCGTTCGGCATCCGGCAACACCGAGGGGATCGACCATTCGACCAGCTGGCCGCTGCGGAACGGGATGCCGCGCAGGTCGGTCGGCTCCATCTGCGACAGCCGGATGTCGATCAGCGGCACGCCATGCTGCTGGGCGATCTTGGCGACGATCTGCGATTTGCCGACGCCCGGCGGGCCCCACAGCATCACCGGCGTGTGATGGCCGTCGGCGGCGCTTTCGAATTCACGGTTGAGGATGGTTTCGATATGGGAGGGACGCATGGACAGATACAACAACGCTGAGTGAGGCCAAATGATAATCGCTCGGGCGGCCGGGTTCCAGTTTCACCCTTGCTTGAGGTGGGGGGATTTTGTTACCGTGGAACGTAAACCGAAAATTGGAAGCAGCATGAACTTTTGCAGTGAATGTGGCAGCGCCGTCGTGCTGCGCGTGCCAAGCGGCGACCACCTGCCGCGTCATGTCTGCCCCGAATGCGGCACCGTCCATTACCAGAACCCCAAGATGGTCGTCGGCTGCATCCCCGAATGGGAGGACAAGGTACTACTGTGCCGGCGTGCCATCGAACCCAGATACGGCCTGTGGACCCTGCCTGCCGGCTTCATGGAGAACGGCGAAACCACGCTCGAAGGCGCGGCGCGCGAAACCTGGGAAGAAGCCGGCGCGCGCATCGAAGTGGGCGGCCTGTATACCTTGTACAACCTGCCGCATATCAACCAGGTGTACTTCATGTTCCGCGCCCGGCTGCTCGATCTCGACTTTCAGCCCGGCATCGAGTCGCTCGAAACCCGGCTCTTCAGCGAAGCCGAGATCCCCTGGGACGACATCGCTTTCCGCACCGTGCGTGCGACGCTGGAACAGTATTTCAACGACCGCCGCACCGGCTCATTCGACTTTCATTTCGGCGACATCCGCACGCGCTGATGCACCGGGCACATCAGGCGGCGGCGACGAACTGCTCCCGTCCGACCACGTCCATGCCGACGCGCAGCCAGCCTTCGTGGCCCTCCTGCACTTCGCCCAGCCGCAGCCGATAGACGATGTCGCCATCGCGCAGCATCAACGGCGCGCCCAACTGGTAATGCGTTTTCGGAAGCAGCAGATTGCTCACGCCCTGCTCGGTGTGGGTCATCGGCAGGAACACGGCCCAGGTCGGCTCCCGGGTCACGCCCGGCACCTCCGTCTCGAAATAGACTTCCACCCGCTTGGGATGGCGCGACAGACGCTGGGTGCCCACCAGATGCTGGCCGCCTTCCTCACGGTCCCAGCGTATCGCCAGCAATTGCCACACGTTCTCCGACGGGTCCCAACTCACGGCCACCAGCCGGCCATGCGGCAACGCCGTCGACTCGGCCAGGGAGAATCCCATGCCCTCGGTGCTCTCGTCGCGCAGCATCCATGGTTCGAGGTCAGGACTGCCCTTGGCCGAATCTGAATGGGACAGCGCGCTCAGAATCTTCTCCATGCCGGCCGCCACCCACACGCGCCCGAAACGGTTCGTACGCTGGCGTCCGCGGCGGATGCCGCCGCGCTCGATCAGGCTTGCGACCTGGCGGGTCAGTCCACTGTCGACCTCCGTCGCGGCCTCATCGAGCGACTTCAGGTAATCGACCAGCGGGCCCAGTGCAAAGTAGCGCAGGCGGCGACCCTGCACCCACTCGCTTTCCAGCACGGCCGCACCCTCGCTCAGCGAGAGATCCACCAGGTGGGTATGCACATCGCGCAGCGGTACGGTAGCAGGCAACGGCAGGGGCTCGTAGCGTTCGAGAAGCCGGGCGATGGATTCGATTTCCTGCGCACGGTAACCGAGCGGATGCACCAGCCCCATCAGCACGACCAGCGTGTATTCGCGGGCGCAGTGCGTGGGCTGTCCATCGATCTGCACCGTCTCGGTGGCAAACCCGTCACGCTCGATCAGGCGATAGATCTTGTGCACGCGGCGCCACGCCGATGCGGCTGGATTGCGCGCCTGATGGTAGTCCCAGCGCATGACCCGCCCGGCATAGCGCACCGCACGGGCGGCCATCTCGGCGGCAAACGGTTTGAGTTCGGCACTGGCCGGATTGCGGTACGCCTGCTTCAACATGCAGAGCCAGGCTTCGGCCAGCATCGACCAGAACACCCAGGACTCGCGCCACAGCGCCTGGCGTGCCAGACGGAAGGCGGCCTGGTTGCGCACATATTGCTCGATGATGCGGGACTGCAGGGGCAACCCCGCCTCTTCCAGCTTCATCAGCGATTTCATCCGGCCGAGCGTGGCCGGTTCATTTTCCGCGTTGAACCGTTCGAGGCCTTCGACCAGCACATGGTGCGCATCGTAATCCGAATCCGCATGCAGGTTTTTCAGCCATTTCTCGGTCGCCTTCACGGAGGCGAACGGCGACCCCGCTTCGGCTTTTCTGCGGCGGGTGATCGTGCTCAACATCTCAAATAAATCGCTCATGGCTGGCGTCGGCTTGTTTCTGACGTCTGCAGACCAGCACCATTTATGCCAAACAAGCGGCCGCCCGGTGCCGTGGTCAACACCTTGGTTTTGTTCAGCTTTGAACGACCCGCGCCTGATTCGCTCAGCATGCGCTAACGAAAATCCGACATCTCGTGTTGAAGCCACGTCAACCCGTTCCTGACGGGGCGTGTCGCGCACAAGGCCGGACGAACCCGCTACAATGCGCGCCGTGGAAGCGTGGCCAAGTGGCTTAAGGCAGCGGTCTTGGCCGCACTGCGCAGCAGTCGGCTCGTGCAGGCCAACTTGCGGCAGCAAGTTAAGCCGCGCAAGCGGCGGCCGGAACTAAAACCGGCGGGCGCATTCCACGCAAAGGGAAGCGTGGCCGAGCGGTTTAAGGCACCGGTCTTGAAAACCGGCGATGGCGCAAGTCATCCGTGAGTTCGAATCTCACCGCTTCCGCCAGATTCAGCATGTCCGTCAGACACCACCCCCCGCCTCTGGGACACGGCCCCCCCGAGCGGCCCGACTTCAAGTCGGGCCGATTTCAGCAATGCGGCAAACATCCCGCCCGCCAGCGCCCGGTATTCACGATTCCGCGCGTCCTGCAAACCCTCTCCACCCGGCCACGGCAGCGACGGATGGCACATCAGTACGTCGCCGTCGCGTGCGCAGGCGAGCCATGCTTTCATTTTCACCAGATAGTCCGCTTCGGAAAGATCGAATCCGTATACGCCGACGAGATGATTGCTTTGCAGATACCCGTGTCGGCCGGCCAGCGTGCGCAAGGATTTCGCACCCAGCCGGCCGATCAGCCACGCTTTGAATGCGGCGGGTGACGGGCAACCCTCTGCCGGAAGCGTCGAGCGCACCCAGGGCCTGACCGCCGCGCCATACCGTTGATCCATGACTGCAATGAGCTGGTCGCGTACCACGGGCAGCTGATGCACATGCTGATGGCCATCGACGAAATCCGGCAACCGTCCCATGGCCTGCTCGAAACGATCGAACTGCCGCTCAACCGCCGTGCGGATCCGGAGGCGATCGAACTGGTGGCCATAGGCACGGGCAATCAACCCGGGCAACGCATGGCATCCCCCCTGGCCGAAATCCTCGGTGAAGTTGAGATGCAGGCCCACTTCCACGCTGTCCGTCCGCGCCCGCAACACACCTGCGCCTGTAGGCCAGGCCGGTCCATCGACAAGACAGCTGACCGCGGAAACGCGACGCCGGTCCGCCAGTTCCAGCGCGGCCCGGTTGATGCCTTCGTGCTGGCCAAAGTCGTCCACGCACACGCTGATGACGCGTCGTGCGGATATCGGTTCGGGTTGTAGCAGGGTAGTCATCCCGTAGAATGCCGGGAATCTTCCCTGGCGAATTCCCCATGTTTCTGCTTCGTCACCGCCCGGTTGTCTTCATCCTGGTGGGCAGTACCGCCGCACTCGTCCATCTCCTCACGGTCATCCTGCTGGTGGAAAAGATGCACATCGCGCCCCTGGTCGCCAACGTCGGCGGCTGGCTGTGTGCCTTCACCGTCTCGTACGGCGGTCACCAGCTGCTCACGTTTGCCGATCACGACGCACCGGTGCTGCAGTCGGCCAGCCGCTTCCTGCTGTTGTCCGCTGCGGGATTCGCCATCAATGAATCGGCCTATGCCATTCTGCTGCACACCAGCCGGGTTCCCTATCATCTCCTGCTGGCGATCATCCTGCTGTGCGTAGCGGTGGTGACTTATCTGCTGAGTCGTCGTTGGGCGTTTGCCGGCATCCGCCCCTAGACGACACTTCGCTGCGCGTCAGCCGCCAGACCACGGTCGACTTGTGGGTCGCCAGCGGTGCGATGTGCTGCAGGTAGGGATATTCGCCCTCCGTCCCTTTCGGTGCGACCAGCCATGAAACCGGGTGGCTGCACACGAAATGCTCGAGCCGGGTGTGGTCGATCAGCAAGCGGTTCGCCCTTTCCGGGTCGAATTTTCCCGCGTCGGCCATGACCTTGCGCCAGTTGTCGTTTTTCGAGGTATTGGCCGCACTCCAGTCGTCGAATATTTCGACCGGCTCCGTCAGCCCGAGGTAGAACGGCATGTCGAAATACTGCTCCCGCAGGAACATGACGGGTTCGCTTGCCTGCCGCTGCGCGGCGATCAGGCTGCTCAAGTGCCGATCCGTCTTGTGATTGAACAGGTTGTTGGCCACGATCGCGGATAGGCACACCGCACCGGCGACGAGCGCGAACCCCTTCAGGAAACGCGGGTTCGGCACATCCCCCCATTTGCGTACCAGCCCCTCGGCTATCAGATAGGCCAGCGGCGGCAGCACGGGCAGCACGTAGCCCACCAGCTTGGACGACGGAATGGAGAAGAAGCCCACGATCACGGCCGGCCAAATCCACATCAGGGAGCGGATCGTCGGCTTCGTCTCGGCCTCCAGCCGGGTGCGTTTCAACGCGGCCGGCAACCACCAGGACCAGGGCAGGATGAAGAGAAGGATGGCGGGCGGATAAAACCAGAACGGCATGGGATTGTTGAATCCGCCTTCGGCAAAGCGCTGGAACTGCTGGTAGACGAAGAAGTAATTCAGGAAATCGGGGAACCGCGCCTGCATGGCGGCAAACCAGGGGACGGCAACCAGCAGGAAAATAGCCAGGCCGGGCAGCCAGACCAGCTTGCGCATCAGGACCAGGCGGCGATTCCACGCCAGCCAGGCGACCAACACCATTCCCGGCAGCACGGCGCCGATCAGCCCTTTGGCCAGAACGCCCAGCGCCGCGCCCAGATACGCGCCTGCCAACAGACGCTTGTAGGGCAGACCCCTTTCCACATTCAGTCCCGCTTCGGCCGCCAGCAGGATGGTCGCGGCGATCAGGCCGGCCACCAGCATGTCGAGATTGGCGAACTGGGCTGCGCCGAAGAAAAAAGGCTGGGTCACCAGGATCAACAAGGACCCGCGCGCGACCGTCGTGCCTTTTTGCCGCAGGGCGAAGCCATACAGGGTGAAGGCCGCGATTCCGGCCCCGAACAGCGGCGCCACGCGGGCGGCCCACTCGTGGAGACCGAACATCCCCAGGCTGCTCGCCGTGATCCAGTAAAACAGGGGCGGTTTGTGGAAGAAGGGCAGGCCGTTCAGGGTGGGGTACAGCCAGTTGCCCGAACTCAGCATTTCCCAGGCCACGCTGACGTAGCGCCCCTCGTCAGGCAGGGCCAGCGGCCTGACCCCCAAGGTCAACGCAAGCCAGGCCAGCGCAAGCAGGAACCATCCTGCTTCCTTCCTGTTCCATCCTGCGATCATGGCTGCGCATCCCGCAAGCCCCGTCCGGCGCGACGCCGGACCACGTACAGGGGGCGCCCCTTGACCTCCTCGAAGATGCGGCTGACATACTCGCCCAGCACGCCCAGCCCGATGAGCTGTATCCCGGAAAACAACATCAGGCCCACCACGATCGTGGTCCACCCCGGCACGGCGATGCCCCGCAGGAAATAGTCGACGACCAGATAGCCGCCATAGGCGAACGCCAGCAACGCCAGGATGAAGCCCAGCAGACTGGCGATACGCAACGGCCAGGTGGTGAACGCCGTCAGGCCGTCGAAGGACAGCCGCAGCAGATGAAACGGGTTGAAAGTGCTGCGTCCGCTGCCCCGGGCGTCCGGCACGTAGGCAATTTCAGATGTCTTGAAACCCACCCACGCATACAGGCCCTTCATGAATCGGTTGCGCTCCGGCAGGGCAAGCAGCGCATCGACCACCGTCCGGTCCATGAGACGGAAATCACCCGCATCGGCGGGCACCTGGAAGCGCGCGCCGGCATTCACCAGCCGGTAGAACCAGCGGGCGCCCAGACGCTTGAACATCCCTTCGTCGCGGCGGTGCTCGCGCACGGCGTAGACCACGTCGTAGCCCTGCTGCCATTGCGCCAGCATCGCGGGAATCAGTTCCGGAGAATGCTGCAGGTCGGCGTCCATCATCAGGCAGGTTTCGCAACGCGACGACTCCAGGCCTGCCGTGAGCGCCGCCTCCTTGCCGAAATTGCGCGACAGCTGGATGACCTGGAATCCCGGCTGGGCCGACCAGAAGGCGAATACTTCGTGCGTGGCGTCGCGGCTGCCGTCGTCCACCAGGATGACTTCCCAGTCCGTCACCAGCGATTGCAGCACGCTTTGCAAACGGGGCAGCAGGCGGTTCAGATTCTCCGCTTCGTTGTAGCACGGGATGACGATCGACAGTCCCGGAATCCAGTCGCGCGGCTGGACGGAAAAGTGCTGTCGATCGGCCATGTTCTTCTCGGCCGTCGACGGGAAGGTTTTCCATTCCGCAACGGGCAGAACGGAAAGATCGTGGGGATGAAGCTTGTGTGGGCGCATCGGTTCCGGTTTCGCATCCAGTAGGGGTTGATGCAGAATGCGCCTGGCTGCCTTTCAAACTCCTTACACGATTCCCGACACGCCTCGATGCGCATCCTGCTGACCGAAGACGATCCTGCGCTGGCGGATCTGCTCCTGCGCGCATGCAGACAGGAAGGCTACAGCGTCGACTGGGTCAGCGACGGCGTGGCGGCCGACCTCGCCCTCAGCAGCGAAACCTACGATGCCCTGGTGCTGGATCTGGGCCTTCCGCGCATGGACGGACTGGACGTGCTCAAGCGCCTGCGCAAACGCGGCAGCCATCTGCCCGTGATGATCCTGACCGCGCGCGAGGCGATCGCCGACCGGGTGGCGGGGCTGGACAGCGGCGCGGACGACTACCTGTCCAAGCCGTTCGCCCTCGCGGAATTGCAGGCCCGCCTGCGCGCGCTCGTCAGGCGCCATCACGGCGGCGCGGCGTCGGCCAGCCTGGAACTGGGCAGACTGCGCTACGACACCGTGAGCCGGCAGGTTTTTCTGGACGACGCCGAAATCGAATTGTCCAGCCGCGAGCGGGAAGTCCTGTCCAGTCTGCTGCACAAGGCGGGAAAGGTCATCTCCAAGCAGGCGCTGACCTCCGCCATTTCCAGCTGGGACGCGACCGTGGGATCGAACGCGATCGAAGTCTATATCCACCGCCTGCGCAAGAAACTGGAACCCGCAGGCATCACCATCCGAACCGCGCGCGGGCTGGGCTACCTGATCGAGTCATCCGATGGCTCCCCTGACTGAAATGCGCCGCGCCGGCCCCACCCTGACCCGCGCCCTGCTGGGATGGCTGCTGATCCCGCTTGTGGTCCTGCTGGCGGTCAGTGCCTATACCACCTACCGCAATGCCTCCCATCTTGCGGAAACGGAACGCGACCTCGTCCTGGAGGAGATCACGGACGATCTGGAGGAACTCGTTTCCACCAGCTATAAAGCCGACCGCAAGATCGACCCGGACTCCCTGTCATTCAGCGTGCTCATCCGCGATGCCCGGGACCAGCGCTATTTCGCCATTTACGACGCCAGCGGAACGCTGCTGGCAGGGGACCGCCGACTGGTCCGCGTACCGGTCGGCAGCAGCGGCGACGAACGCGCGGCATTCGACACCATTTCCCTGGACGGCAGGACACTGAGGCGCGCCGTATTGAAAGGCGAGCGGGACGAACTTCCGGACTTCGAAATCCAGGTGGCGGAAACCACGAACCGGCGCGACCGGCTGACCCTCCACCTGCTCCGCGGCGTGCTTGTACCGCAGGCATACGCCCTCCTCTTCTCGCTCCCGCTCATCTGGTTCGGCATCAGCAGGGGACTGCGCCCGCTCGAGGTACTGCGCCGCCGCATTACCCACCGATCAGCCCAGGACCTCGATGCGATCCCGGTCGACAACATCCCGCAGGAGCTGCTGCCCGTCGTCACCGCCCTCAACGATCTGCTGAGGAGATTCAGGGCGGTACAGGAAGAGCAACGCCGCTTCACGGCCGATGCGGCACACCAGATCAAGACCCCGCTCGCCGTGCTGATGGCGGAAATCGAACTGGCCCGTTCGGATACGGCCTGCCCGTGCGCGCAGCCCACCTACGACCGCCTGCAGAAAGCCGCATCCCGGCTCACCCATCTGGTGCGCCAACTGCTGGCGTTGGCACACTCGGAAGTGCATGAAAGCGCGACCCATGCGCTGTTCGACCTGTCCGAACTGGCGCGCGAGGTGACGGCCGAGTTTGTCACGGCAGCCACGCGCCGGCGGATCGATCTCGGTTTCGAAGGCACGGAACAGGCGATCCCGGTGTGGGGCAACGCCGTCCTGATCCAGGAGGCCATGAAGAACCTGCTGGAGAATGCGCTCAAGTTCACCCCGGAAGGCGGGACGGTCACCGCCGCCGTCCAGGCCTTCCCGCCGACCTTTTCCGTGGCCGACAGCGGGCCGGGCATCCCCGAAGCGGAATTGCCGCTCATCTTCAAACGTTTCCATCGGGCACCGGAAAGCAGCACGGCGGAAGGCAGCGGCCTGGGGCTGGCCATCGTTCAGGAAGTGGCGCGCAAGCACGGCGCGGTCGTCACCGCGGGAAAAAGCGCGCTGGGCGGCGCACTGTTCGAATTCCGGTTCGAAGACGATGCTGTAAGCCAATCGTAATCCGGGATCCGGATACTGCGCCCGACTTCCCGACCGCGCCGCCCGGCGTCCCTGTGTTGAACGCTCGCCCCGATTACGCCTCAGCCCGTCGCACCCTGCTCTACATCCTGACCTTTTGTCTCGTCTGGTGGGGCATTTTCGCCGCGACCCGCCATTACCTGGACGGCGCCGACATGGTGGAAAACTACGCCTGGGGCATGGAATGGCAATGGGGCACCAACAAGCATCCGCCGCTGTTCGGCTGGATCACGGCGGCCTGGTTCAGGCTGTTTCCGGTCGGCGACAACGCCTACTACCTGCTCAACCAGGTCAATCTGGCCATCGCGCTGGGGCTGCTGGCTCTGGCGATGAAGCGCCGCCTCGGCTGGGATGCGGTGCTGGTTGCCGTGGTGCTCACCACGCTGGTCACCCATTTCGGCCCCGACAGCGGATTCAAGTACAACGCCAACACCGCCTTGCTGCCGTTTGTCGCCGGCTTCGTCTGGAGCCTGCTGCACGCGGTCGAGCGGGGCCGCGCCCGCTGGTTCGTCCTGGCAGGCGTGTTCGCCGCCGCCGCCCTGCTCACCAAATACTATGCGCTCGTGCTCATCGCGGCGATCGGGCTGGCCATCCTGATCAGCCTGCGTCCCCCGCTGATCCCGCTGCTCAAAGGCACGGCCATCGCCAGCGCAACCGCACTGTTGCTGGTCTCGCCGCATATTGCCTGGTCCATCCGGCACGGCTGGCCTGGCCTGCATTACATGCACGAAGCGCATGAAGTGCTGGGCGCAGCGGATGGCGCCAGAGCCTATGGCGTTGCCCTGGCGGGCGTGCTGGGGTTCAGCAGCATCGCCTTGCTGGCCTGGGGCGCAAGCCTCGTTCGACTCCCCACCGTTCCGCTGGTTAAAGCGCCGCGACCGCCCCGGCTGGGCTTGAACATTCTGTCCATAAGCGTCGCACTGACCCTGCTGGCCGCGCTCGCGCAGGGGATCAGTCCCGTGTCGTCCTGGCTGATTCCAGCCCTGCTGTTCCTCGGCTGGGCCCTGGTCGATCTCACACCCGCCCGGTTCGACGACGGACGGCTCGCACGACGAATCTATCGGATCGGGCTGATCTATCTCTTGGTGACGCTTGTTGCGGCCGCGATCTGGGACAGACAGTACCGCGCCTATCCCGCGCAACCGGCCTACGCGCTGCCGCAACGCATTGCCGAAGATGCGACGCGCCTGTACCACGATGCCTATGCCGAACCCGTCGCGTACGCAGCCGGGACGTTTCCCCTGCCCTATGTCCTGAGCTTCTACTCGCCCGACCATCCGCATGGCCTGTATGGATTTGATCTCGCCGGACCCGACCTCGCCCAGTCTCCCTGGATCGACGCCCGCGCGCTGGAATCGGGAAACCGGATTGCCGTGTGCGGAACCCTGCGTTTCGGCGTGACCGACGCGCTCGCCTGCCCTGCCGCCGCCCGGACCCTGTTCGGCCCCCCCGACCAGACCCGGCAACTGGTCTACTCCGTATACGACCCGAAAACCCGGCGGCTGGGCCAGCAACGCTACGCCGTGCTGATGTGGAAACCCCACCGGCCGCATTGATTTGCAGGCTTTCGCGTGCAGCGGGTCGACGCCCGGTTCGACATCGGCTCAAGTAGAATGGGCGTTCGCCCATTCCCGCCCCGCAACGTGTCTGCCCAGCTCACCTCCACCAACCACGACCGCGACAGCGCGGGGATGACATACGTCTATCCCGTCGTCTCGCGCCGCGCCGGCGGCGTGTCGGTCGGGATCAATCTCAACCCCAACAACGCATGCAACTGGGCCTGCGTCTATTGCCAGGTACCGAATCTGACGCGCGGTACCGCGCCGGACATCGATCTGGCGCAACTTGAAAACGAGTTGCGCGCGCTGCTCGCCGACATTCTCCGCGGCGATTTCATGCAGACGCGCGTGCCCGAAGGGGCTCAGCGCCTGAACGACATCGCGTTGTCGGGCAACGGCGAACCGACCAGCGCCCGGGAGTTTCCGCAGGTCATCGAATGCATCGGCCGGGTGATGGCGGACTTCGACCTGATCGAAAAAATCAAACTGGTGTTGATCACCAACGGCAGCCTGGCCGACCGGCCGCGCGTCCAGGAAGGTCTGCGGAAAATGGCCGCGTTGAACGGCGAAGTATGGTTCAAGTTCGACAGCGCGACCGCCAGCGGCATGCGCGCCATCAACCAGACGCGTATCGCGCCGGACAGGCAATTCGAACGCCTGGTCACGACCGCGCGCCTGTGTCCGACCTGGCTGCAGACCTGCGTATTCGCACGCGACGGCGCGCCGCCATCCGCCGCCGAACAGGTGGCCTACCTGAACGCAGTGGAACGCATCCGCGTGCAGCGGATTCCCGTCCGGGGCGTGCTGCTCTATGGCCTCGCACGCCCCTCGATGCAGCCGCAGGCCGACCGGCTGTCCGCCCTGCCCGCCGCATGGCTCGACACCTTCGCGGACGCCATCCGGGCCGCCGGCTTGCCGGTCAAGGTGTCGCCATGATCCACGGCATCGGCACCGATCTCCTGGACGCCGAGCGCATCCGCAATGGGCTGGCCCGCTTCGGCGCGCAGTATGCGGAGCGCATTCTTGCGCCGGCCGAACAGGCCGGCTATCGTGCCAGCCGTGATCCGGCACGCTTTCTGGCCAAATGCTTCGCCGCCAAGGAAGCCTTCGCCAAGGCGACGGGAACCGGCCTGCGTGCGCCGGTGACGCTACGCAACATCGCCGTGCTGCGCGACGCGCAGGGCAAACCCTTCCTGCAATGCGCGCCCGAACTGGATGCCTGGCTGGCGGCCCGCGGAATAAGCGCTCATCATGTGTCCTTGTCCGACGAAAGCGATCTCGTCCTGGCTTTTGTGATTCTGGAGACACCATGACACTGTTCTTACTGGAGTGGACATGACGCTGGGCCCCTTGATGCTCGACGTGACAGGCACCGAACTGACCGACGACGACCGCCGCCGTCTGAGCCATCCGCTGGTCGGGGGGGTGATCCTGTTTTCCCGCAACTACCGCGACCCGGCCCAGCTGGCCGCACTGACCGCCGAGATCCACGCGCTCAAGCCCGCGCCGCTGCTGATCGGCGTCGACCACGAAGGGGGCCGGGTGCAGCGCTTCCGCGAAAGCTTCACCCGCCTGCCGCCGATGCGCACCTTCGGCGAAATCTGGAACACCCATCCGCAGCAGGCGAAACACCTCGCACGCGAAACCGGTTTCGTGCTGGCGAGCGAGCTGCGCGCACACGGCGTCGACTTCAGCTTCGCGCCGGTGCTCGACCTCGATTACGGTGCCTCGTCGGTCATCGGCGACCGCGCCTTTCATGCCGATCCGCATGCGGTGTTCGAGTTGGGCCAAGCCGTGATGCTGGGCATGAAGGACGCCGGCATGGCCGCCTGCGGCAAGCATTTTCCCGGTCACGGCTTCGTGGTGGCGGATTCGCACGTCGACATTCCGGTCGACACCCGCACCCTGGCCGATATCGCCGTCGCCGATCTGGTGCCTTTCCGCCTGATGATCGAGGCCGGGCTCGCGGCGATCATGCCGGCGCATGTGATCTACCCGAATGTCGACGACAAGCCGGCCGGGTTTTCGCGCGTCTGGCTGCAGAAACTGCTGGGGCACCAACTGGAATTCGACGGCGCCGTGTTCAGCGACGATCTCTGCATGGCAGGCGCCGCCGTGGCCGGCGACGTGGTCGAGCGTGTGACGGCGGCGCTGGAAGCCGGCTGCGACATGGCGCTGGTCTGCAACCGGCCCGACCTGGCCGACGACGTGCTGGCCAACCTGAAGGTCGACTGGCCCGCCCCGTCCCGTGCACGCCTCGCTCGCATGCACGGCCACCCGCACCCGCAGACCTTGACCCAGCTGCGCGAGTCGGCGCGCTATGTCAATGCGCTGCACCACATCGCCGGGCTGGGGCTGGACAGCGCGACCCTCAATCTGCAGGTCGACCCGACGGATTACTGTGGCCGCTCATAATCACGCCCATAGCGCGCATGAACACGGTCATGGCCACGACGCGCATCATGCCCATGCGCATGCGTCATATGAAGGAGGGAACGGCAAACTGATCCTCGCCTTGCTGCTGACGCTGGCGTTCACCGGCGTCGAGGCCCTGGCCGGCTGGTGGTCGGGTTCGCTCGCGCTGCTGTCCGATGCGGCGCACATGTTCACCGACTCGTCCGCGCTGGGCCTGGCCGCGGCGGCGGCCTGGCTGGCGCGCCGGCCGCCCAGCATCCGGCACTCCTATGGCCTGGTACGGGCCGAGGTGCTGGCTGCGCTGTTCAACAGCCTGATGATGCTGGTCGTGCTCGGCTATATCGTGCACGAGGCCATTAACCGTTTCAGTTCCCCACACGCGATCGCCGGCGGTACCGTCATCGGCGTCGCCGTCATCGGTCTCGGCATCAACCTGCTCGTCGCGTGGATCCTGAGCCGCGGCGAACACACCCTCAACAGCCGCGCCGCAATGCTGCACGTGCTGGGCGACGCGCTCGGCTCGGTGGCGGCAATCAGCGCCGGCATCGTGATCGTCACCACCGGCTGGACACCGATCGATCCGCTGCTGTCCTTGCTGGTGGCGATGCTGATTCTGGTCTCGGCCTTGCGGCTGCTGCGCGAGGTGGTACACGTGCTGATGGAAGGCGTACCCCTGCAGATCCAACTCGAATCCGTCGGGCACGACCTCGCCGCCCTGCCCGGCGTACAGCGCGTGCACGACCTGCACGTGTGGACGCTGTCGTCGGGCACCGTCGCCCTGTCCGCGCACCTCGACATCCGCGATCTTGCAAACTGGCTGCACATTCTGGCCGCAGCCCGCGACATGCTTGCGAAGCAGCACGGCATCGCACACGTCACGCTCCAGCCCGAGGTGTTGAACATCGCACCGCTGGTGCGGGGCGAATGGACACCCCACGCCGGAGTCGATGACAGAATCGCGCCCCTGACTCATGCAGCCAGACCGGATTGACCGATCGGGCCCGCCACTACCGATCAGGATTTGACCAAGCCGTAGACGTAACGGCTCGTCGTACAGCACCCATCAAGCCCGCATCCGCGGGCTTTTTTCATTTCAATGCCGGGTTTCTTGCCGTGAGCGCTTGACATATAAATGAGAATCGTTATTATTCGTAACACAATGATTAGCGATTTCTCTAATGAACCCCGAATCTGACGCACAGGACCCTCACGCCATGCCGAATGCGCCCTCCTCCTCCATCCGTCTTCCGGTCGAGCCTGGAACGCGGACTTGTCCGCCCGGGATCATCCCGGCGGATTTTTTATTCCAGGGCAGTCAGGAAATCCTGATCAGCCACAAAGGCGAGCACTATCGCCTGCGCATCACCAAGAACGGCAAGCTGATCCTCACCAAGTAAACCGTTCGCAGGCCCGGCCTGCCGGCCACGAGGCCGCCCCAATCCCGCCCGCCCGCGCATCCGCGCCAGCCAGCCCCGCACCTGCAAGGAGACTGGCAATGAACACACCGCAGCAGCACGACACTCACGAAATCGTCATCGCCGCCACGTTATGGCTGATGCACCGCTACCAGCAAACCGGCTGTTGCAAGCTCGCGCGCATGATCGAACAGCATCTCGCCTGGATGCACGATCGTGCGACCAGCCCCCGCCTGGCCGATGCCTGCCGGCGACTGTCGTTCGAATGGCGCGCGGTCTCGACCGCCACGCCCATGCGTCCCACGCACCCCATCCTGCACTGATTGACAAGGAACCCACATGATCTCGATTGGCAACACGATCCCCGACGTCACCTGCGAAGCCTATCTGCCCGACGGCCGCATCGAACCGCTGGCACTCGCGCACTATCGCGGTAAATGGCTGGTGCTGTTCTTCTGGCCGCTGGATTTCACATTCGTCTGTCCGACGGAAATACGCGCCTATTCCGACCTCAGCCACGACTTCGACGTGTCCGGCGCAGTCCTGCTCGGCGCCAGCGTCGATTCCGCGCACGCCCATCGCGCCTGGGTGCGGCACGGGCTTGGCGCAGTGAAATTCCCCATGCTCGGCGACGTCTCGCGAAAGCTTGCGCAGGGTTTCGGCGTGCTTGCCGACAGCGGCGTGGCGGTACGCGCCACCTTCATCGTCAACCCCGAAGGCCAGGTCATGAGTATCGCCGCCAACGACCTCAATGTCGGCCGCTCGGCGCAGGAAACGCTGCGCCTGCTGCACGCCCTGCAAAGCGGCGAGCTCACCGCCTGCGAATGGCAGCCCGGCCAGCCCTTCGTCGCTGCCGCCTGAGGAGCCCGCCATGACACCTTCGCCCGTTGCCTCCTTTCTCGTCGCCGCGCTGGTCGTGCTGCGCCAGCCCTGCGCGCGCAACAAGGCCACCGCCCGCCTGTTGCTCGAACGCGCCGCCGAGTACGACAGCCTCAGCCCTGCCGAGCGCGAAGCCTGCCGCGATCTCGCCGACGATCTCGACATCGAACGCGCCGAACCCGCTCCCGTGCGTGCACCCATCAATACGACGCAGCACAGGCATGCCGCGCCCAATCCTGAACGACGGACAACGCAGCGTTCCAGGCTCTTCCTGGCGCACGGCTTGAAGGGCGGGCCGGCATGAATCGCGACCGCAAGCGCGCTTCCCGATCGTTTTCGTCATTCCACAGGGAGAGGGTCTGATGCTCGCCATTGCCTACCATTTTCACGTACTGCCGCGCCATCGCGATACGTTCCGCCACGCCTGGCAGGCTGCGCGCGATGCACTGACCCATACCGTCGGCTTGCATGCCCACGATTTCGTGGAACCGCGCGACCGACGCGACGCCTTCACGCTGCTGCTGGCCTGGGATGACCAAACCAGCTTCGAGCGGTTCACCCGTACCTGGATCGGCGTCTGGATGTTGAACGGCATGGGCCTTGCGCGCGACGCGTTCGCGCGGCCGATCGAGACCCACATTGGCAGGGCGGAACCCGCCCTTCGAACGGGCAAGCACGCCGCCTGCCCCACGCACGGCAAGAACCGCTCCGCCGCATCCTGAACGCAGGCCCGGGTACGTACCTGGGTCCCGCCAAATATCGCTTCCTCGCGGTTTGAGAAGATTAACCGCAACGAATCAATTGACTTGTTTAATGCGAATTATTATCATTCTTCGCATTGTTACCACATTGCCGAAACTTGATCCGACTGAACGTGCCGCGGGGACGAAGCAACCGCGCAGCCCTTGTGACGATCGCTCGGCGAGACCCTGAATGGAACTGAATTTATCCGGGATGACAGCCTCGTTGACCGCCCCCTCTGCCGCGAAAGCCGGTCTGCCGAACGCAGTGCGTTTCGCAGCTGCCGCGCTACCCTATTCGGCCCGGCTGTCGCGCGCGTCGCTTGCCGGTGTGGCGCTCGCGCATGCCGGCCTGCTGGCTGCGCTGCTGTTCGTCGCCCGCACACCCGAACCGGTCACGCCGCCGCGGCCGATTACGATGAGCCTGATCGAACCCGAGGTGAAAAAGCCCGACCCGCAGCCCACACCCGAACCCAGGCCACAGCCGCCGAAGCCGCGCGTCAAACCGTTGCCGCAGCCTCCAGTGTTGATCGCCGAGAAGCCGCTTCCCGCGCCGCAACCTGTCGTCGAGGCGCCCAAACCCGACCCTGAACCCGTGCCGGTGCCCGAGGTGGTGCCACCGCCCGCACCGATCGTCGCGGAAGCGCCGAAACCCGCGCCGCCACCGCCGCCAATACCGCCCCGGCCCGCGGACTATCTGGACAATCCCAAGCCGCCCTATCCGGCGCTGTCGAAGCGCCTCGGCGAGGAAGGCGTCGTGCGGCTGAACATCCTGGTCAACCCGGACGGCAGCGTCGCCCGGCTGGAAATCGTCAAGAGCAGCGGGTATGCGCGGCTCGACGAATCGGCCCGGAAAACCGTCCAGTCCAGCTGGAAATTCGAGCCGGCCCGCCAGGCCGGCAAACCGGTGGCCGCGTGGGTCATCGTGCCGATTCAGTTCACCCTCAGGAGCTAAACCATGGAAACCGCCACTCACCCCGCTCAATTGGGGTTCGCACACTTCATCGCCCAGGCCGACATGCTCGCGCATTTTCTGCTCGCCATCCTGCTGGCGATGTCGGTGATCACCTGGTACCTCATCGTGTCCAAGAGCATCGCCAACTGGCGCATGAAAAAGCACGCGCAGGCCTTCCTCGAACGCTTCTGGAATGCATCCGGGCTGGCGGCCGTGGGCGACTACCTGCAAAAGAACGGCATCAACGATCCGTTCTCGCATCTCACCCATCACGGCCTCAAGGCAGCCGAGCAGTTCCGCGGCAAGACCGGCGCCCGCCTGATCGAGTCGGGTTCGGAAGACGAATTCCTCACCCGTGCCCTGCGCCGTGCGATCAACCAGGACACCGCGCGCCTGGAATACGGTCACACCATGCTGGCCTCCATCGCCTCGTCCGCGCCCTTCGTCGGCCTGTTCGGCACGGTGTGGGGCATCTACCACGCGCTGGTCAACATCGGCATGAGCGGCTCGGGCAGCCTCGACCAGGTGGCCGGACCGGTGGGCGAGGCGCTGATCATGACCGCGCTCGGCCTGGCGGTCGCCATCCCAGCCGTGCTCGCCTACAACTTCTTCAACCGCGCCAAGCGCCAGATGCTGTCCGAGGTGGACGGCTTCGCGCACGACCTGTTCGCCTTCATGTCCACCGGCGTGCGCAACAACACCCGCGTCGACAACGACGTACCGCGCGTCTACGTCGCCCCGGCCGTCAGGAGCGCATGATGGCCTTCGGCGGAATGCTCAACGACGCCGGCGACGGCGACAACGCGGAAATCAACATGATTCCGTTGATCGACGTGATGCTGGTGCTGCTCGTCATCTTCATCATCACCGCCCCGCTGATGACGCATGCGGTCAAGGTCAACCTGCCCGTGGCATCCAGCCAGCCCAACGAGGACAAACCGGAGACGGTCAACCTGTCGATCAAGGCCGACGGTTCGGTTTTCTGGAACGCCGAACCCGTGGACACGGCTGCCTGGCAGGCGAAGATGGACCTCGCCGCACACCAGACCCCGCAGCCGGAAATCCACATCCGCGCCGACGGCGACCTCGCCTATCGCAACGTCGCCCAGATCATGTCCGACGCCGCGCGCGCAGGACTCAGCAAACTCGGATTCGTCACCGAACCGAAAACCGCTGCCCACTGAACCGTTCCTGGATTCTCAGATATGTTCACCCTTGACCGCTCGGACGATTTCCAGCTTTGCCGCATCGAGCGCATCCACACGCCCGAGCACGCGCCGGAATGGCACGACTGGCTGCAGGAGCTGGGGTTCATCCCCGGCGAGAAAGTGATGCTGATGGCGCGCGCGCAGCCGGGCGGCGATCCGCTGGTGGTACGCGTCGGCTCGTCCACCTTCGCCCTGCGCTGCGCCGAGGCCGCCTGCATCGAAGTCACGCTGCTGGATAACGCGACGGGGGCTGCATGAGCGCCTGCCACGATTCGGTCCGCCGCGACCACGCCCAATCCGCCGTCGTTCATGTGCATCGCGGCGGGCCGCTGGTCGCCCTGGTGGGCAACCCCAACTGCGGCAAGACCGCGTTGTTCAACGTCCTGACGGGCAGCCGGCAGAAGGTGGCGAACTACGCCGGCGTCACCGTCGAACGCAAGGAAGGCCGCTACCTCACGACGGCGGGCAAGGCGTTGCGCGTGCTCGACTTGCCGGGCACCTACAGCCTCAACCCGCGTTCGCCCGATGAGCAGGTGACGGTCGACGTGCTGATGGGTCGCGCGCGCGGCGAGAAACGCCCGGACCGCGTGATCTGCGTGGTCGACGCCACCAACCTGCGGCGCAATCTCCGCCTCGTCCTGGCCGTGAAACGCCTCGGCCTGCCCTGCGTGGTGGCGCTCAACATGACCGACCTGGCGGCGCGGCGCGGCATCCACGTGGATGTGGACAAGCTGTCCCTCGAGCTCGGCGTGCCCGTGGTCAAGACCGTCGCGGTCAGGAAGGACGGCGCAACCACCCTGCGTACGCTGCTCGATGCGCCGGCCGAGGCCTGGCGCGGCGATGCCGTGCACACACCCACACCGGAAACCGACGCCCCGGTCGTCACGGTGGAAGCCGACCACGACACGGTGCAGCGCATTCTCGTCAGCCTCGGCCTCGACGTGCACGCGCCGCACACGCTGTCCGACCGGATCGACCGCGTGGTGCTGCATCCGGTCATCGGCATGGCGCTGCTCATGGTGGTGCTGTTCCTGATGTTCCAGGCCGTGTTCGGCTGGGCCGAGGCACCGATGGGCTGGATCGAATCGGCCACCGCATGGGTGGCCGACGGCGTCACCGCTGCGCTGCCCAACGGCTGGCTGCGCAGCCTGCTCGTCGACGGGATCATCGCGGGCGCGGGCGGGGTGCTGGTGTTCCTGCCGCAGATCCTCATCCTGTTCTTCTTCATCCTGATCCTGGAGGAGTCGGGCTACCTGCCGCGCGCCGCCTTCATGCTCGACCGCCTGATGGGCAGCGTGGGCCTGTCGGGCCGCTCGTTCATCCCGCTGCTGTCCAGCTTCGCCTGCGCGATCCCCGGCATCATGGCCGCGCGTACCATCGCCAGCCCGCGCGACCGCCTCGTCACCATCATGATCGCGCCGCTGATGACCTGCTCGGCGCGATTACCGGTGTATGCGCTGCTGATCGGCGCCTTCATTCCGAAACGCGACGTGGCTGGCGTGTTCGAGTTGCAGGGCCTGGTGCTGTTCGGGCTCTACGTCGCCGGCGTGATCAGCGCGATGGGCATTGCCTGGCTGGCCAAGCGCCTCACCACCCGCGGTCTGCCTCGACCGCTGATGATGGAACTGCCGACCTACCATTGGCCGACGCCGCGCAACGTCGCCATCGGCCTGTGGCAGCGCGCGTCCATCTTCCTCAAGCGCGTCGGCGGCATCATCCTGGCGCTCACCGTCGTCATGTGGTTCCTCGCCAGCTTCCCCGCGCCGCCCGCCGGCGCGACCGGCCCGGCGATCGAATACAGCCTCGCCGGCACGCTCGGCCGCGGCCTCGCCACGATATTCGAGCCCATCGGCTTCAACTGGCAGATCAGTGTGGCACTGGTGCCGGGCATGGCCGCGCGCGAAGTCGCGGTCAGCGCGCTCGGCACCGTCTACGCACTGTCGGCCAGCGGCGACGACACCGCACAAGCCCTGACACCGCTGATCGCGCACAGCTGGAGTCTCGCCACCGCGCTGTCGCTGCTGACCTGGTTCGTCTTCGCGCCGCAGTGCCTATCCACGCTCGCCACCGTCAAGCGCGAAACCGGCGGCTGGAAAATGCCGCTCGTCATGGCCGGCTATCTGTTCGGCCTGGCCTGGCTCGCGTGCTTCATCGTGTATCACCTCGCCGTCGCGGCGGGTTGGGGATGACCCATGCCCGCCGCCTTCCGTTTTTTTCAACCGCCAGCCAGCCAAGCGTTTGCTCCGCCAGCCAGTCGATCATTCAGACCAGGAGCAAACCATGTCCCACGTACGACCGCGCCCGCCCTCGGGCATCCTGCGCCAGCTGATGGCGCGCCTGCAACCCGCAGCCGCCATGCCGGCTGCCGCTTCTCTCGCCTTCATGATGCTGGCCCCCGCCGCACTGGCGCAGACTGCGGATCCGGCGAATACCGCCCAAACCACGCTGCCGACCGTCAAGGTGGAAGACACGTCCGACCCCATGGAGGTCAATAACGGCTACCAGGGCACGCAGACCCGCGTCGGCAAGACCAAACAGGACCCGCAGGACATCCCGCAGGCGATCACCGTCGTGACCCAGCAGCTGATGCAGGAGCAACATGTCGGTTCGCTGCGCGACGCCTTGCGCAACGTGTCGGGGCTCACCTTCAACGCCGCCGAAGGCGGCCGTGCCGGCGACAACATGATGCTGCGCGGCTTCTATACCTTCGGCGACGTCTACCTCGACGGCATCCGCGACACCGCGCAATACAACCGCGAAACCTTCTTCCTCGAGCAGGTCGACGTGCTGCGCGGTTCCGCCTCGATGCTGTTCGGCCGCGGCCAGGCCGGGGGCGTCATCAACCTCGTCTCCAAGACGCCCAAGCTGGCCGATGCCTACAAACTGACCGGCAGCGTGGGAACCGACAACTACACCGAAGTCACCGCCGACCTCAACAAGCAGCTGGGCGAGCACAGCGCGGTACGCGTGAACCTGATGAAACGCGACGAAGGCAGCTGGCGCGAAAACCCCGCCAGCGGCGCGGAGCCCGACGTCAACCGCGGCGGTGCGCAGGTCAGCCTCGCGCTCGGCATGAACACCGACGACGAATTCACCTTCTCGCACCTGACCATGCGCAACCGCGACACGCCCGACTACGGCTTCTCGTTCGACAACGCCACCCACCGCCCCAATACCACGTTCCCGGTCGATTATTTCTGGGGCATCGACCGCAACTTCGACAACAGCGACGTGAACGTCTCCACCGGCACCTGGACGCACCGCTTCACCGATGACAGCCAGTTGCGCACCACGGTCCGCTACGGCGACTACGAACGCAGCTACTGGGCGCGCACGCCGAGTGCCACGGTTGCGCCAGGCGACACTGGCCTCAATCTGCCCAGCACCAATGCGGGGCCGACGCGCTCAATGGACTACGAAACACTCACGGTTCAATCCGACTACAGCCGGAAATTCGAGGCGCTGGGCATGAAGCACGAATTCCTCACCGGCGTCGAGTATCTGCACGAGAACAGCCACCGTTCAAGCCTGCAAAATCTTGGTGGAACCAGTGCAGTCAATCCGCCTGTCTTCTATCCCTATGTTGAATCGACGACTGGTGCAGGACGGAACAACTTTACCGGGAATTCCTACGCGCTATATGCGCAAGACACGGTCGAGTTCATCCCGGACTGGAAAGCCACGCTGGGCGCGCGCCGCGACGAACTCGACGCCGACTACTCCAGCGCCACGTCGCCGCACCTGGAATACGGCGAGTGGAGCTATCGCGCCGCCTTGTCTTACCAACCTACCGAGGAAGCGCACTATTACGTCGGCTACAGCGATTCGTTCAGCCCGACGGCCGATCTCTACCAGCTGACCGCCACGCCGCAACCGCCCGAGACCAGCCAGGTCTACGAAGTCGGCGCGAAGTGGATGTTCTTCGACGGCGATCTCTCCTTCCGCACCGCGCTCTACCGTGCGATCAAGAACTGGGAACGCAACACCGACCTCGAATCGACCGCGTCCATCCTGACCAAGAAGCGCCGCACCGACGGCATCGAATTCGAAGCGTCCGGCCGCATCACGCCGAATTGGGAGGTCTTCGCCGGACTGGCGCTGATGGACGCCGAAATTCTCGAAGTCGCCGAGCAATCCAACGGCAACGTCGGCGATCCGCGCTATGTCGGCAAGCGGCCGCGCAACACGCCGCCCTACACCTTCAACCTGTGGTCCACCTACAAGCTGGGCGGCGGGTGGAAGATCGGCGGTGGTGCCGAGGCCAAGGGCGAGCGCTACGGCTACAACCCGTCGTCGACCTCGGCCAATGCGCAGTTCACCACCAACGGACAGCCCAGCGGCTTCAATCCCAATACCGCGCCGGCTTACGTGCGCTGGGATGCCATGGTGTCCTACGACCAGAAAACCTGGGGCGTCCGCCTGAACGTGCAGAACCTGTTCAACAAGACGTACTACGACTCGATCTACGACAACGGTCCGTTCACCGTGCCCGGTCAGAAGCGTCGCTTCATCCTCACCGGCGAGCTGAAGTTCTGAGCCTGCCTTCCCTGCCAACCATTGGCAGGGATAGGGCGTTGCCTGCGCAGCGCCTTATCCCTGACAGGAGACCCGACCATGTTGCTGCACATTCCAAACGTTCTCGACGCCGCCACGCTCGCGCACTGCACTGCGCTGCTGAAACAGGCCGACTGGACCGACGGCCGCGTCACCGCCGGCACGCAGGCCGCCACGGTGAAAAACAACCGGCAACTGCCCGAAACCAGCCCGGTGGCGCAGCAGCTGCGCGCCATCGTGCTGGAAGCCTTGTCGAAGAACCCCACCTTCTTCAGTGCCGCTCTGCCCAAGCGCATCTATCCGCCGCTGTTCAACCGCTACGGCGACGAAGCCAACGCCTTCGGCAATCACGTGGACAACGCCATCCGCACCCACCCGGCCACCGCACAGCATGTGCGAACCGACCTGTCGTTCACGCTCTTCCTCAACAACCCGTCGGACTACGACGGCGGCGAGCTCATCATAGAGGACGGCATGGGCGGCCGCGCAGTCAAGCTGCCGGCGGGCCATCTGATCCTGTATCCCTCGTACAGCGTGCATCGCGTCGAGCCGGTGACGCGCGGCGCGCGGCTGGCGTGCTTCACCTGGCTGGAAAGCATGGTGCGCGAACCGCAACGGCGCGAATTGCTGTACGAAATGGATGTAAGCATTGCCGCCCTGCGCGGCGAACACGGCGAAACGGATACTGCCGTGCGCTTGACCAGTTGCTACCACAACCTGATGCGGATGTGGGCGACGGTCTGAATCCCCCTGTTTCATTCACCTTAGAAAAGGAGCTCTCATCATGACTGGTCTGCGATTCACCCTTGCCGCCCTGGCGCTCGTTCCCGTTCTGGCGCACGCCGCCGCCGACTGCGACGCCCATCCCAAGGAGCAGTGGATGAAAGAGGCGGACCTCAAGGCCGCGCTAGTTGACGCGGGCTACACGATCAAGAAATTCAAGGTCGATGGCAATTGCTACGAGATGTACGGCCACAACGAGAAAGGGCAGCGCGTCGAAATCTACATGGACACCGTCACCGGCAGACCGGTGAAGGCCTATCTCGACTGATGCCTGGGCACGTCGTGGAACGCGCGTACGTCTGGGACCGCTTTGTCCGCCTGCACCATTGGAGCCTCGCCGTCCTGGTGCTGTTCAACGCGTTCATGTTCGACGGCGGCGGCCCATGGCATCGCTGGGCGGGTTACGCGGCGCTGGGGCTGGTGGGTGCGCGCCTCGTCTGGGGTGCGATCGGCTCGCGCTACGCCCGCTTTTCCGGTTTTTTCCCCACGCCGGGGCGTATTCGCGCCTACCTCGCCCGGCCCGGCGTCACCATGCGCGGACACAATCCGCTCTGCGCCGCGATGGTGTTCGCGATACTCGGCCTCGTCATCGCGCTGGGCGTGACGGGCTGGCTGATGGGAACCGACGCCTACTGGGGCGAGGAATGGCTGGAAAACGTACACGAGACGTTCTCCGACGTTCTGCTCGCGTGCGTCGCGCTGCACGTGGCCGGCGTGACGTGGGTGAGCCGGAAGACGCGCATCAACCTGCCGCGCGCCATGCTCACCGGCTACAAGATACGGGGCACGCATTCCGCGCCGTTCGCGCATCCGGACACGACGCCGGGCGATTGACAGCATCGATCAAACACATGGGAATTATCCGTTTCGCATCGAACCGCCCGGTCCGTAAAGTACCACCTTATTAGCAATTGCTAATAAACATCCACCCACGAAAGGAAACAGCCATGTCTGAAATCGTCTCCATGCCCCGCATCAACGAACGCGCCCCCGAATTCGAGGCGCGCACCACTCACGGCGTCAAGAAGCTGTCCGACTACGAGGGCAAGTGGCTGGTGCTGTTCTCGCACCCCGCCGACTTCACGCCGGTGTGCACCACCGAGTTCACCGCTTTCGCCCGGCACTACCCCGAGTTCCAGAAGCTCAACTGCGATCTGCTCGGCCTGTCGATCGACAGCTACTACTCGCACGTCGCCTGGGTGCGCAACATCAAGGAAAAGTTCGGAGTCGAGATTCCCTTCCCGATCATCGAAGACCTGAAGATGGACGTCGCCAAGGCCTTCGGCATGATCCACCCGGGCGCCGGCGACACCTCTGCGGTGCGCGCCACCTTCATCATCGACCCCAAGGGCGTGCTGCGCGCGATGGTCTACTACCCGATGACCAACGGCCGCTCGATTCCCGAGTTCCTCCGCCTGGTCGCGGCGCTGCAGACCTCGGACGCCAACAAGGTCGCCACCCCGGAAGGCTGGCAGCCCGGCGACAAGGTCATCGTCCCGCCGCCGCAGGACGTGAATGCCGCGGAGGCACGCATGAACGAAGGCTACGAGTGCACCGACTGGTACTTCTGCACGAAGTCGCTGTAACCCGGTCCTGTTCGCCGCACCCAGCGGCGAACAGGACGTTCACGGACGGCGAGGGATTTCCCTTGCCGTTTTTTTGCGCAGAGGCCCACCCCTATCTTGTTATTGACAACCATTCTCATTATCTATATTGTTCATCTAACGTGTTTCAAACCAGAAGGTGTGCGTCATGTACGTCTGTCTTTGCAAAGGTGTCACCGACCACGAAATCCGCGGCCTGGTCCATCATCGTGGCGTGACCACGATGCGCCAGCTTCGCGACGAACTCGGCGTGTCTACCCAATGCGGTCGTTGCGCGCGTTGCGCGAAAGACGTACTCCAGGAAGCCCTCGCCGAATGCCAGGGATGCTCGGCGGACGCCTCATTCGCCGCAGCCGCCTGATTCCATTCGCCCTGCCCGCGTCCGCTCCGCTCGGACCGCGATCCATACTTGTCCCGCCCGGCTTTTCCCCTAGAATGACAGGCGTCCCATTCGCCCACTAGCCAGCATTCGCCCAGCCAACGGCTCTTTAAACGGGCTTGCCCACTATCAGGAGAGAACCATGAAAGGCGACAAGAAAGTCATCCAGTACCTGAACAAGGCGCTCACGGTCGAACTGACCGCCATCAACCAGTATTTCCTCCACGCCCGCATGTACAAGAACTGGGGACTGATCGCGCTGGGCAAACACGAATACGAAGAGTCCATCGAGGAAATGCATCACGCCGACAAGCTGATCGAGCGCATCCTTTTTCTGGAAGGCCTGCCCAACCTGCAGGATCTGAACAAACTGCTGATCGGCGAAAACGTCGTCGAATGCCTGGAATGCGATCTCAAGCTCGAGCTGGTCGGCCGCGCCCTCTACGTCGAAGCCATCGCGCACTGCGAAGCGGTCAAGGACTATGTTTCCCGAGAAATCCTGGTCGGCATCCAGTCCGACACCGAAGAGCACATTGATTACCTCGAAACCCAGCTCGACCTGATCAAACGCATGGGCGAGCAGAACTACATGCAGACCGCTGCCGGGCCGATCGAAAGCTGAGCGCCCCCGCGCGTACAATGGACGCCCCCGCCGTGGGGCGTTTTTTATTGCTTCCGATGCACTTCGACCCTGACTGCCGCGCCTGCCCGCGCCTCGCCACGTTTCTCGACGAGGTGCGCGCCCGCCATCCCGATTACCATGCCCGCCCGGTGCCCGCCTTCGGCGATCCCGCGCCCGGTCTGCTCATTGTCGGCCTCGCCCCGGGCTTACACGGCGCCAACCGCAGCGGCCGCCCCTTCACCGGCGACTACGCCGGCGTGCTGCTATACGAAACCCTGCATAAATTCGGCTACGCCAGCGCCCCGCAATCGCTGTCCGCGGACGACGGCCTGACGCTCACCGGCTGCCGCATCACCAACGCGGTGAAATGCCTGCCGCCGGCCAACAAGCCGGAACCGGGCGAAATCCGCGAATGCAACCACTACCTGGCCGCCGAACTGGATGCCCTGCCGGCACATGCCAGCATCCTGGCGCTGGGCCAGATCGCGCACCAGGCGGTCCTGCGCGCACGCGGGCTCAAGCTCAAGGATTATCCCTTCGCCCACGCCAGCGACTACCGCCTGCCCGACAGCAGAAGGCTGGTCAGCAGCTACCACTGCTCCCGCTACAATACCCAGACGCGCCGCCTCACTCCGGAGATGTTCGCGGCGGTGTTCGAACAAATCCAAGCGAAGGACTGACCATGCCTGTCGTCACCATCAAGCTCGCCGGCAGCCTCACCCGCGAGCAGAAGCAGAAAGTCGCCGAGGAAATCACCGCCACGCTGGAACGCCACGCCGGCAAACCCGCGTCGTATACTTATATCGCGTTCGAGGAACTGCCGGACGAGAACTGGGCGATCGCCGGCAAGCTGCTCGACGAAGACTGAGCCTTGGCCGTCGACAAGGAATTCCTCGCCTCGCTGCCCACGCTGCCCGGCGTCTACCGGATGATCGACGTGGCCGGCGCCGTGCTCTACGTCGGCAAGGCGAAGGACCTGAAGAAGCGCGTCTCCAGCTATTTCCAGAAAAGCGACCAGAGCCCCCGCATCAAGCTGATGCTGAAAAGTGTCGACCACATCGACACCACGATCACGCGGACCGAGGCCGAAGCGCTGCTGCTGGAGAATAATCTGATCAAGGGGCTGAAGCCGCGCTTCAACATCCTGTTCCGCGACGACAAGTCCTACCCCTATCTGCTGCTGACCGGACACCGCTTTCCGCGCCTAGCCTATTTCCGCGGCACGCCCAAAAAGCGCGACCAGGCGTACGGCCCCTACCCCAACGCCTACGCGGTGCGCGAAAGCATCCAGTTGCTGCAGAAGGTGTTTCAACTGCGCACCTGCGAGGACACGGTATTCGCCAACCGCTCGCGCCCATGTCTGCTGTACCAGATCAAACGGTGTACCGCACCGTGCGTCGGACACATCACGCCGGACGCCTATGCGCGCGACGTCCGTGCAGCAGCCCAGCTGCTGCACGGCGAGGCCAGTGCACTGACTGAACACATCACCGAACAGATGAACGCCGCTGCGGCCGCGCTCGATTTCGAGACGGCCGCCTTCCTGCGCGACCGCCTGCGCATGCTCGCAGCCGTGCGCGAGAAGCAGTTCGTCGACTCCACCGGCAGCGATGCGGACGCGGATGTGGTCGCGGTGGCCGAGGCCGGCGGCGTGATCGCGGTCAATCTGACGATGATCCGCGGCGGACGGCATCTCGGCGACCGCAGCTTCTTCCCGCAGCACGGCGAAGGCGCGACGCCAGCCGAGGCGCTGGAGGCCTTCATCGTCCAGCACTACCTCGACCACCCCATCCCGGCGCGCATCCTGGTCAGCGAAGCCATCGAGACCGGCGCACTGGACACGCTGCTCACCGAGCAGGCCGGTAAAAAAGTCACGCTGCTGCATCGCGTCACCGGTGAACGCAAGGTCTGGATCGGTATGGCGCAGGCCAACGCGCGCCTGTCGGCCGAGCGCCGCAGCGCCGATCGCGCCAACCAGTCGCAGCGGCTCGCCGCGTTGCGCGACACGCTCGACCTGCCGACGCTCAACCGCATCGAGTGCTTCGACATCTCGCACACCCTGGGCGAGGCGACCGTGGCGTCCTGCGTCGTCTACGAGGGCAACGATCTGAAGAAATCCGATTACCGGCGCTACAACATCAGCGGCATCACGCCGGGCGACGACTATGCCGCCATGCATGCCGCGCTGATCAAGCGCTTCCACAAGAGCGTGGAAGAGAATGGCGTGCTGCCCGACCTGCTGCTGATCGACGGCGGCAAAGGGCAGATCTCGATGGCGGTCGAGGCCATGGCCGAACTGGGCCTGAACGACGTGCCGCTGCTCGGCGTGGCCAAGGGCGAGGCACGCAAGTCCGGACTGGAAACATTGATCTTCGCCGACGGCCGCGAACTCCATCTCGCCAAGGACCACCCCGGTTTCCATCTGATCCAGCAGGTGCGCGACGAAGCGCACCGCTTCGCCATCACCGGCCATCGCGCCAAACGCGGAAAAGCGCGCATGCAGTCGACGCTGGAAGACATCGCGGGCATCGGCCCCAAACGGCGCAAACAGTTGCTGGAACACTTCGGCGGGCTGCAGGGCGTACGCGACGCCGGCGTCGACGCGCTTGCCAGCGTGAACGGTATCAGCCGAGAATTGGCGGAAACCATTTATAACGCGCTCCACTGATGCCGCTCAATCTCCCCAACCTGCTCACCTGGCTGCGCATTCTGTTCATCCCCTTGATGGCGGGCGTGTTCTACCTGCCCGACGGCTGGGTATCGCCGTCCGACGCCAACCTGCTGGCGGCCGCATTTTTCGGGGTGGCGGCGCTGACCGACTGGCTCGACGGCTGGCTGGCGCGCAAACTGGGGCAAACCTCGGCCTTCGGCGCCTTCCTCGACCCGGTCGCCGACAAGCTGATGGTGGCTGCCGCGCTGATCGTGCTGATCGACCTCGATCGCGTGGCGCCGCTGATCGGCCTCATCATCATCGGCCGCGAAATCACCATCTCCGCCCTGCGCGAGTGGATGGCCAAGGCCGGCAAGTCGGCCAGCGTCGCGGTCTCGTTCGTCGGCAAGCTGAAAACCGCGGCGCAGATGGTCGCCATCGTGCTGCTGCTGTATTTCAAGCCTTTCGCTGGCCTGCCCATCCTCCAGATCGGCACGCTGCTGATCTGGGTGGCCGCCCTGCTCACCCTGGTGTCGATGGCGTATTACCTCGTGATGGCCGCACGCGCCCTGCAAAAATCTTCGCCCTGAGGTGTTGACAGAAAAAACCGAAATCACCATAATGCGCAGCCTTCAACGCGGGAATAGCTCAGCTGGTAGAGCGCAACCTTGCCAAGGTTGAGGTCGGGAGTTCGAACCTCCTTTCCCGCTCCAGCATTCCGGGGAAAACAGAAGGCTTAGCCGGACGTTTTCCCCTTTTCGTTCAAGCGTTTTACCGCGACGGCGCGATAGCAAAGCGGTTATGCACCGGATTGCAAATCCGTGTAGGTCGGTTCGACTCCGGCTCGCGCCTCCAAATTCAGGGTCAGCCGTCCGCTTTGCCCGGATGGTGAAATTGGTAGACACAAGGGACTTAAAATCCCTCGCCAGCGATGGCGTACCGGTTCGATTCCGGTTCCGGGCACCACCTTCCAGTTCACCGGCCCGAGTGGTATAATTTTTGCGCTTTATTATTAACACGATGGGCGGTTCGCCCATTTTTTATTTGTGCTGCGCGCGCCCTGACCGGGCCGCATAGCGGCACAACAATGGATTTGCGATGATGGATCTGCCCACCCGCCTGGAGCCTGTACTTGCCGGACTCGGTTACGAGCTGGTGATGCTGGAACGCGCCGGGCGCGGACTGATCCGTATTTTCATCGACAAGCCGGGCGGCATCACGATTGACGACTGCGTCGCGGTGAGCAATCACCTGACCCACCTGTTCACCGTCGAGAACATCGACTACGACAGGCTGGAAGTGTCCTCGCCCGGCCTTGACCGGCCGCTGGTCAAGCCGCAGGACTATGCGCGCTTCGCCGGCGAACCGGTGACGCTGAAATTGCGGGTGCCGATGGACAACCGGCGCCGCCTGACCGGCCAGCTGGTCAGTCTGGATGGCGAACTGGTGAAATTGATCGTCGACGGCTCGGAAGTGTCCGTCGACTTGAGAAATGTGGATGCTGCCCGCCTGAAACCCATGGTTTAGGCAAGGCAGGCTGGAGGGAATATGAGCCGTGAAATGTTGATGCTGGCCGATGCGCTGGCTCGCGAAAAGAACGTGGACAAGGAAGTGGTCTTCGAGGCACTGGAGCAGGCGCTCGCCTCCGCCACCAAGAAACGCTTCAAGGAAGAATCCGACGTGCGCGTGTCGATCGACCGCGAAACCGGCGACTACGAATCCTTCCGCCGCTGGCAGGTCGTCACCGAGGCCGATCTGGAATCCGAGGGCTACCAGATCCTGCTGATCGACGCGCAGGACAAGATTCCCGACATCGAGATCGGCGACTACATCGAAGAGCCGCTGGAAAACGTCGAATTCGGCCGCATCGGCGCCCAGGCGGCCAAGCAGGTCATCCTGCAGAAGATCCGCGACGCCGAGCGCGAGCAGATCATCAGCGACTTCCTCGCCCGCAAGGAACACCTCGTCAACGGCGTGGTCAAGCGCATCGACCGCGGCAACGCGATCATCGAATCCGGCCGCGTCGAAGGCTTCCTCCACCGCGACCAGATGATCCCGCGCGAGAACCTGCGCGTCGGCGACCGCGTGCGCGCCTATCTGCTGCGCATCGACCGCGGCGCCCGCGGCCCGCAGGTGGTGCTGTCGCGCACCGCGCCCGAATTCATCATGAAGCTGTTCGAGCTGGAAGTGCCGGAAATCGAGGAGGGCCTGCTCGAGATCAAGGCGGCCGCCCGCGACCCCGGCCTGCGCGCCAAGATCGCCGTGGTGTCGCACGATCCCCGCATCGACCCGATCGGCACCTGCATCGGGTTGCGTGGCTCGCGTGTCACCTCGGTGACCAACGAACTGGCCGGCGAACGCGTCGACATCATCCACTGGTCGGCCGATCCGGCCCAATACGTCATCAACGCCCTGGCCCCCGCCGAAGTCAGTTCCATCGTGGTGGACGAAGACAAGCACAGCATGGACGTGGTGGTCGACGAGGAGCAGCTGGCGATGGCGATCGGCCGCGGCGGCCAGAACGTGCGCCTGGCGTCCGAGCTGACCGGCTGGGAACTCAACATCATGTCGCGCGAAACGGCAGAAGAGAAACAGTCGGCCGAAAGCGGCAAGACGCTTGCACTCTTCATCGAGAAGCTCGATGTGGACGAGGAAGTCGCCCAGATCCTGGTCGACGAAGGTTTCTCCACGCTGGAAGAAGTCGCCTATGTGCCGCTGAACGAAATGCTCGAGATCGAGGCCTTCGACGAAGACCTGGTCAACGAACTGCGCAACCGGGCCCGCAACGCCCTGCTGACCGCCGCCATCGTCGGCGAGGAGCAGGTCGAGGCCTCCGCGGGCGACCTGCTGTCGCTCGAAGGCATGGATGCCGAAACCGCACGCACGCTCGCCAGCAAGGGCGTCCACACCACCGAGGATCTGGCCGAACTGGCCGTCGATGAGCTGACCGAAATGGCCGCCATGGATGCCGAACGTGCCAAACAATTGATCATGGCCGCACGCGCGCCCTGGTTCGCCCAAGGCTAAGAGGACTGCATGAACGTTGAACAATTTGCCCAGGAACTGAAACTGCCGCCCCAGCTGTTGCTTGAACAGCTGAAAGCGGCGGGCGTCAATAAAAACGATGTGGTCGATTCCGTCACCGAGGCGGACAAGGCACACCTGCTCGACTACCTGCGCAAGATGCACGGTGGCGGGACCGAGACCGGCAAGACCAAGATCACCATCACGCGCAAGCAGACCGGTGAAATCCGCAAGACCGACAGTACCGGCAAATCGCGCACCATCACGGTGGAAACGCGCAAGTCGCGCACCTACGTCAAGCGCGATGCCGCCGCACTGGCGGCCGAAGCCCAGCCGGCTGCCGAAACCCCGCCTGTTCCGCAGGTCGAGGTGCCGGCCCAGCCGGTGGCCGAGTACAAGGTCGAAGCGCCCGTTCCCGAGCCTGTCATCGAAGCCGCGCCGCCTGCGGCCGTCGAGGTTGAGCCTGTCGCCGCTCCCGAGCCTGTCGCCGAAACCGTGCCGCTTGCGGCCGTCGAGGTTGCTGCGGAACCTGCAGCAGCCCCCGCGCCGGTGGTGAAAAAGACCACTCGCATCAAGAAGGCCTCGATCCTCAACGAAGCGGAAGTCAAGGCTCGCGAAGAAGAGACGCGCCGCCATCAGGCGTTGCAGGAACGTCAGGCTGCGGATGCACGAGCCCGTACCGAACGCGAAGCCCTGCGCAAGCAGGCCGAAGCGGCCCGCGAAGCGGCCCGCGAAGCGGCCAAGCTGGCCGAAGCAGAAAAAGCCGCTGCACCGGCCGCCACGCCGGCCGCCCCGACGGAAAAAACACTGCACAAACCGGATAAACCTTCTGCTGCCAAGGGCGCCAAGGGTCCGGACAAGAAAGCCGGCGGCACCTGGAAGGATGACGCCGCACGCCGCAAGGGCGGACTCAAGACCCGTGGCGGCGCTGCGCCTGACGCGGGCTGGCGCGGCCGCAAGGGCAAGTCCAAGTCCGGTCACGAAGAAACCACCTTCGTTGCCCCGACCGAGCCGATCGTGCGCGAAGTCCTGGTCCCCGAGACGATCACGGTGGCCGAGCTTGCCCACAAGATGTCGGTGAAGGCTGCTGAAGTCATCAAGGCATTGATGAAGCTCGGCAGCATGGTGACGATCAACCAGGTGCTCGACCAGGAAACGGCGATCATCGTGGTCGAGGAAATGGGCCACATCGGCAAGCCGGCTGCACTCGATACGCCGGAAGCCTTCCTGATCGACACGGGCGAAGTCAGCGAGCATGAAGTGCTCGCCCGCCCGCCGGTCGTCACGGTGATGGGTCACGTCGACCACGGCAAGACCTCGCTGCTCGACACCATCCGGCGCACCCGGGTGGCGAGCGGCGAAGCCGGCGGCATCACCCAGCACATCGGCGCCTATCACGTCGAAACCGAGAAAGGCGTCATCACCTTCCTCGATACCCCGGGCCACGAAGCGTTTACCGCGATGCGGGCGCGCGGCGCGAAAGCGACCGACATCGTGGTGCTGGTGGTGGCGGCGGACGACGGCGTCATGCCGCAGACGATCGAAGCCATCCACCACGCCAAGGCCGCCAACGTGCCGCTGGTGGTGGCGGTGAACAAGATCGACAAGCCCGAGGCCAACCCGGAACGCATCCGCCAGGAACTCGTCGCCCAGGGCGTCACCCCCGAGGAATGGGGGGGCGACACCCAGTTCGTCGAAGTATCGGCGAAAGCGAACACCAATATCGATGGCCTGCTCGACGCCATCCTGTTGCAGGCCGAAGTGCTGGAACTGCAGGCAGCCGCCGACGGCCCCGCCAAAGGGCTCGTCATCGAAGCGCGCCTCGACAAGGGCAAGGGCCCGGTCGCCACGCTGCTGGTGCAATCCGGCACCCTGCGTCGCGGCGACATGGTGCTGGCCGGTCAGGTTTACGGCCGCGTGCGCGCCATGCTGGACGAGGCGGGCAAGACGGTGACCGAAGCCGGTCCTTCGATCCCGGTGGAAATCCAGGGTCTGTCCGATGTGCCGCAAGCCGGCGAGGACATGATGGTGCTGCCGGACGAACGCAAGGCGCGCGAAATCGCGCTGTTCCGTCAAGGCAAGTTCCGCGACGTACAGCTGGCGAAAAAGCAGGCCGCCAAACTGGAATCGATGTTCGAACAGATGGGCCAGGGCGAAGTGCAGCATCTGCCCATCATTCTCAAGTCCGACACCCAAGGTTCCTACGAAGGTCTGGCGCATGCGCTGGGCAAGCTGTCGACCGACGAGGTCAAGGTCAACATCATCCACAGCGGCGTCGGCGCCATTACCGAATCCGACGTCAACCTCGCGCTCGCCTCCAAGGCGGTGCTGATCGGCTTCAACGTGCGCGCCGATGCAACGGCACGCAAGCTGGCCGAATCCAGCGGCGTGGACATCCGCTACTACAACATCATCTACGAAGCCGTGGATGAGGTGAAAGCGGCACTGTCCGGCATGCTGGCGCCCGAGAAGAAGGAAAGCGTCATCGGTACGGTGGAAGTCCGCCAGGTATTCGTCATTTCCAAGGTCGGCACCATCGCCGGCTGCTATGTGACGGATGGCATGATCAAGCGCAACGCCGGCGTGCGCGTGCTGCGCAACAACGTCGTGATCCACCAGGGCGAACTCGATTCGCTCAAGCGCTTCAAGGACGACGTCAAGGAGGTCAAGGCCAACTTCGAATGCGGCCTCTCGCTGAAGAACTTCAACGACATCCAGGAAGGCGACATCCTCGAAGTGTTTGAAGTCGTGGAAGTGGCGCGCTCGCTGTAATGCAATGGTGAGGGGTGAAGGGTGAGGCGTTAGGCACTCACTTCCATTCCTCACCCCTCACCCCTCGCCCCAACAAATGCCCAAAGATTTCCCCCGTGCTCGCCGCGTCGCCGACCAGATCCAGCGCGAACTGCCGGAACTGATCCGGCAGGAAGTGAAGGATCCGCGCGTCGGCATGCTGACCATCACCGAGGTGGAGGTCAACCGCGACATGGAGTTTGCCAAGGTCTTCTTCACCACCCTGGGCGGTGAGGCCGAGCATGCTGCCTGCCTGCAGGGTCTGCAGCGCGCCAGCGGCTTTCTGCGTTCGCAACTGTCGCACCGCATGCAGCTGCGTGTGGTGCCCAAGCTGACTTTTGTGTACGACCGCTCGGTCGAGCGCGGCATCGAACTCACCCAATTGATCGAATCGGCCGTCGCCGAAGACGCCAAACACCCCAAGGACGAGTGAAGCCTGCCCGCCAAGTGGTCGACGGCGTGCTGCTGCTGAACAAGCCGGTCGGCATCACCTCCAACGCCGCATTGCAAAAGGCCAAGTGGCTGCTCAACGCCAAAAAGGCGGGGCACACCGGCACCCTCGATCCCTTCGCCGACGGCCTGCTGCCCTTGTGCTTCGGCGAGGCCACCAAGTTCTCGGCCTACCTGCTGGATGCGGACAAGCGCTATCGCGCCGTGTTGCAACTGGGCGTCACCACCACGACGGGCGATCCCGAGGGCGAGGTACTCAGCACCCGCGACGTGGCGGTGAACTGTGCCGACATCGACGCCGTGCTGCCACGTTTCATGGGCGAAATCGAGCAAGTCCCGCCCATGCACTCGGCACTCAAGCATCAGGGGCGCCCGCTCTACGAATATGCCCGTGCCGGGATCGAAATTGAACGCCCGCCGCGCAAAGTCACCATCCGTTCGCTAGCGATGGTCGAATGTGTCCCGCCCCGGGTCATCCTCGACGTCCAATGCAGCGCCGGCACCTACATTCGCACCCTGGCACAGGACATGGGCGCCGCACTCGGTTGTGGCGCCCACCTCACGGCCCTGACGCGCCTCGGTTCCGGCGGGTTCAAGCTGGTACAGGCGCATTCCCTGGCCGAACTGGAAGCGCTCGATCCCGCTCGACGCCATGCCCTGCTGTTGCCCGCAGACTGCCTGGTGGCCCACCTGCCTGCCGTTCTGCTCGGCGACACCGAGGCGGAGGCCTTGCGCCAGGGACGCAGCATCGCGCATGCCGCCACCGAGTCAGGCTTGATTCGCGTCTACACGGCTTCGAACACCTTCATTGGTCTGGCCAACGCCGATGCCGGCCGGCTGGTGCCGCGTCGTCTCATCGCCACGCAACAGGCTTGAGTCAAGTCTCTCATTTAGCGTAGAATTCCGGGTTTCCCCGAACGTGTCCCGCACAGCCGCAGGCCACGCGATTTAATAAGGAGTACACCATGGCTGTTACCGTCGCCCAAAAGGCAGAGATCGTCCAGAATTACCAACGCGCCGCCGCCGACACCGGCTCGCCCGAAGTGCAGGTTGCCCTGCTGACGGCCCGCATCAACGACCTGACCGGCCACTTCAAGGCCAACATCAAGGACCACCACTCGCGTCGTGGTCTGCTGAAGATGGTGAGCCGCCGCCGCAAGCTGCTCGACTACCTGAAGCGCACCAACCTCGAAGGCTACAAGACCCTGATCGATCGTCTCGGTCTGCGCAAGTAATCCCTACAGAGCCACTGTGATGATCCGGCACCCTGCTGCACCGGCACAGTGGATGGGGCGTATTGCCCCCTGAATTTCGCACGCCCCGCATCTGCGGGGCGTTTTTGCTTTGAAAGGAACTCGTGTGAGCGCTATCAAGAAAACTTTCACTTACGGCCGCCATCAGGTCACGCTGGAAACCGGCGAAATCGCCCGCCAGGCCTCCGGCGCCGTCATCGTCAACGTTGACGACACCGTGGTGCTGGTCACCGTCGTCGCCAAGAACGAAGTCAAGCCGGGCCAGGATTTCTTCCCGCTGACCGTCGACTACCAGGAAAAAACTTACGCGGCCGGCCGCATCCCCGGCGGCTTCCTCAAGCGGGAGAGCCGCCCGTCCGAAGGCGAAACGCTGATCTCGCGCCTGATCGACCGCCCCATCCGCCCGCTCTTCCCGGAAGGCTTCTTCAACGAAGTGCAGATCATCGCCACCGTGATGTCGTCCAATCCCGAAGTCAGCGCCGACATCCCCGCGCTGATCGGCGCCTCCGCCGCGCTGTCGCTGTCCGGCCTGCCGTTCGACGGCCCGGTGGGCGCGGCGCGCGTCGGCTTCATCAATGGCGAATACGTGCTCAACCCGACCAATTCCGAGCTGAAGGATTCGGCGCTCAATCTGGTCGTCGCCGGCACCGATGCCGCCGTGCTGATGGTCGAGTCCGAGGCGATGGAACTGCCGGAAGACATCATGCTGGGCGCTGTCGTGTTCGGCCACACCCAGATGCAGGCGGCGATCAACGCGATCAACGAGCTGGCCGACGAAGCCGGCGCCGACGCCTGGGACTGGCAGCCGCTCGCCGAAGACACGGCGATGGTGGAGCGCCTGAAGGCGCTGGCCGAAGACGGCCTGCAGCAGGCGTACAACATCAAACAGAAACAGGCGCGCATGACCGCCGTGGACGAAGTCCGCAGCAAGGCCTTTGCCGAGCTGATCACCGCCGACATGGACACCGTCGCTGCCAACCACGTCAAGGACGCGTTCCATCGCCTGGAAGCCGGCGTGGTGCGCAACCGCATCCTGTCGGGCCAGCCGCGCATCGACGGCCGCGACACCCGCACCGTGCGCCCGATCACCATCCGCACCGGCGTGTTGCCGCGCACCCACGGTTCCGCCCTGTTCACCCGCGGCGAAACCCAGGCGCTGGTGGTCACCACGCTCGGTACCGGGCGTGACGAGCAGACCATCGATGCGCTCGAAGGCTCCTATTCCGACCGCTTCATGCTGCACTACAACATGCCCCCCTACGCCACCGGCGAAACCGGCCGCGTGGGTTCGCCCAAGCGCCGCGAGATCGGCCACGGCCGCCTGGCCAAGCGCGCGCTGATGGCCGTGCTGCCGACCAAGGAAGAATTCGGCTACACCATGCGCGTGGTGTCCGAGATCACCGAATCCAACGGCTCGTCGTCGATGGCCTCGGTATGCGGCGGCTGCCTGTCGCTGATGGACGCCGGCGCCCCGCTGAAGGCGCACGTCGCCGGCATCGCCATGGGCCTGATCAAGGAAGGCAACCGCTTCGCGGTGCTGACCGACATCCTCGGCGACGAGGATCACCTCGGCGACATGGACTTCAAGGTAGCCGGCACCGAGAAAGGCGTGACCGCGCTGCAGATGGACATCAAGATCACCGGCATCACCAAGGAAATCATGCAGGCCGCGCTGACGCAGGCGAAGGAAGGCCGCATGCACATCCTCGGCATCATGAAGTCCTCGGTCTCCGAGACGCATGAAATGTCGGCCTACGCGCCGCGCATCATCGCGATGAAGATCAACCCGGAAAAGATCCGCGACGTCATCGGCAAGGGCGGCGCCGTCATCCGCGCGCTGACCGAGGAAACCGGTACCCAGATCGACATCCAGGAAGACGGCAGCGTGAAGATCGCCTGCACCAGCATGGAAGCCGGCGAGCTCGCCAAGAAGCGGATCGAGGAAATCACCGCCGAGGTCGAAGTCGGCAAGGTCTACGAAGGTCCGGTCATCAAGCTGCTGGACTTCGGCGCGATCGTCAACGTGCTGCCGGGCCGCGACGGCCTGCTGCACATCTCGCAGATCGCCCACGAGCGCGTCAACACCATCGGCGACTACCTGAAGGAAGGCCAGGTCGTGAAGGTGAAGATCCTGGAAGCCGACGAGAAAGGCCGCCTGCGCCTGTCGATGAAGGCACTGCTGGATGCACCGGCCGCCACCGACAGCGAAACGCCGGAAACGGCGGGCTGACATACTATCCGCCGCAAGAAAAAAAACCGCGCTCTAGGGCGCGGTTTTTTTATGCCTGAGCGGGCGCTGCAGGAAACAGGACGTTCACGACCAGGCCCATGCCCCCAGCCCCTGTTTCCAGGCTCACCTGTGCGCCATGCAAAAGGGCGATACGCTGGACGATGGTCAGGCCGAGGCCGGCACCCTCCACGCTGCCCGACAGCCGATGGAATGGCGAAAACGCTGCAGCACGCTGCGACTCCGGGATGCCCGGCCCGTTGTCCGCCACTTGCCAGGTTACACCCTGTTCGGAACGCCGGACTGTCAGCGTGATGCGCGTGCCGCCATACCGCAGGGCATTGTCGATCAGGTTGGCAAGCATTTCCCGCAGCAATTGCGCGTCGCCCATCACCCAGGCCTTGCTGTCCCTCATGTCGAAACCGATCTCCACCCCGCTGGCCAAGGCCTGCGGAACCCACCCCCGCGCAACTTCCCGCACCACGTCCACGCCATCCAGCCGGTTCAGGCGCAGGGTGTTTTCCGCCGCATCGACGCGCGCCAGAATGAGCAGCTTCTGCACCAGGTCGCCCATGGTCTGGGTCGACTGGGCAATACGCGACAACGCATGCCGGGCATCCTCGTGCCGCGCGCTAACCAGCGCCGCCTCGGCTTGCGCACGGATGCCCGCGATCGGCGTGCGGAGCTGGTGTGCGGCATCCGCGACGAAACGCGATTGCGATTCCACCGCTTCGGACAGCCGCTGCAGCAGCGAATTGATTTCATCCAGAAACGGGCGCAGCTCGGCGGGGGTCTCTCCCAGGGGAACCGGGCTCAGATCGAATGCCTGCCGCGCTGACAGCCGGTCGCGCAGCTGGCTCAGCGGCTCGAGCCCCTTCCTCACGCCATAGGCGATGGCAATCGCCGCAGTCAGGGTCATCAGCAGCATCGGAATCACGATCGCCAGGGTGGCCCGTTCGGCCATGGCCGAGCGGTGCGACAGCGTCTCGCCCACCTGGACCAGGGCGGTCCCACGCGCACTCGTGCCTTTGAGCGAGAGTCCAAAAGCAGCCACCCTGACCTTCTCGCCATCCTTGATGCCGTCATAGACGATCAACTGGCCCGGCCGGATGCCCTGGTGACCGGGAAGCCGCGGCATGTCCTGTTCGCCGTCGATGACGCGCCCAGCCGGATTGGTAATGCTGTGGAACAGCAAATCCTCCTGGTCGAACACCAGCAATTCGCGCGCGGCAACCGGCAGGTCCACCTGCACCTGCCCCTGCATGACCTCGACCCGATCGGCCAGCGCGAACGTGCGCCGTATCAGCGATCGGTCAAACGCCGCATTGATGAAGTACTGGCTGGAGAAATAGGCGATCACCCACAGCAGAATGAACAACGGCAGCATCATCGACAGCATGCGGACGATCAGCTGCCGTCGCAGGCTTGTCTGGCTTTCCCCGTTCAACGCTCGGCTTCCAACAGATAGCCCAGGCCGCGCAGCGTGCGGATGGCCACGCCGGAACCTTCGAGCTTGCGCCGCAGACGATGGATGTAGACCTCCACCGCGTTGTCGCCTACGCCGTCATCCCATCCCGTCAGACGATCCGCGATCGCCTCCTTGGCCGTGACACGCCCGGCATGGCTGAGCAGGATTTCGAGCACCTCCACCTCGCGGGCGGACAGCACCAGCGGCGTCTCGTCCACGCTGGCCTGCCGCTTCACGCTGTCGAAACAGAAGCGCCCCATGCGGATCTGGGTGTCGGCCACGCCATGCGCCCGCCGCAGCAAGGCGCGCAGCCGCGCCAGCAATTCATCCAGCGCAAACGGTTTCAGCAGATAATCGTCCGCACCCGCATCGAGACCGCGCACGCGATCCTCCACCGTATCGCGTGCGGTGAGGACCATTACCGGCAGGGTTGCGCCGCGTTTGCGCGCATTGCGCAGGACCTCCAGGCCTTCCCGTCGCGGCAGCCCCAGATCAAGCAGCATGGCGTCGTAGGCATAGGTCTTCAGCGCGGTCTCGGCCTGCACCCCATCGCGGCTCCAGTCGACCGCGAAGCCTGCCTGCCGGACCGCCAGCATGACGGCCTCGCCCAGGGTCGGATCATCTTCCACGAGCAAAATTTTCATGTTCCAAAGTCTGACACAAAGTCAGGCCCTTCGATCTCACGCAAGTCGCGAATATCGAGGCATCGCATCGCACGGCAATCCGTAAGGTTCATGTAAGCATGGCGCCGCATAGTGATTTTCATGCAGTCGACTGCGATTGCATGCCAATCCACTTGATCAACAGGAGAAATTGATGAGCAAACTGATGTCTTCCCTGGTCGCCGCCACGATTGCCGGTACGTTCAGCCTGTCCGCCCTGGCTGCCGACGCCGCTCCCGCTGCGGCAGCGAAACCCGCCGCTGCACACAAGAGCGTCAAGAAAGCCATGAAGCACACGGCCAAGGCCCACGAGAAAAAGGCCGACGCTGCCAAGCAGTGATTACCCCGACTGCCTGAGACCGTGCGCGAAAAATCCATACCCGGCCCCTGTTCGTAAGGTTCGTGTAAGTATGGCGTCGCATAGTGATTTCCATGCAGTCGCAATCCGTGACCGCATGTTCCTTTACTTGATCGTATGGAGAAATTGATGAGCAAACTGATGACTTCCCTGGTCGCCGCGACGATTGCCGGCGCGTTCAGCCTGTCCGCCATGGCTGCCGATGCTGCACCCGCCGCACCTGGCGCTGCCACCGCTGCCGAAAAGCCTGCTGCAGCCCCCAAGAAGGCCAAGAAGCACGCCAAGAAGCACATGGCCAAAGCCAAAAAAGCCGAGGCTGCTGCCCCGGCCGCGCCCGCGAAGTAATCTTTCAAGGGTTAAAAAAACCGCGCTCTCGGGCGCGGTTTTTTTATGCCGGACTGGCGAGAAACGATTGCCACCAGCGTTTACGCTGGCCGGTCACCACCCCGCGCATCTCGAGTTCGCGCGGCGGCGTACGGCTCATCAGCCAGCCCGGAAGGATCGATGACTTGGTCGCACTCGATCCGCACGAGCTTCCCAGATGATTGGGGTCGTATATCTTGATGAAGTTGGGCGCATCCAGATTGTCCGCATAGACAATCGCGCAGTAATCCTCGTGATGCTCGCGCCGCAGCAATTCATCCAGTTCTCGCATGAACTGCTGCACCTTGTCGGCGGCAGCCGGCTCCGCAGGAACATCCTGCCCCACCGCATAGAGATACCAGCCCGCCCCGGTATCCACCTTTTGCCAGAACGACGTCAACTGGTCCCAGCGCATCACACTGTAAAGCAGCCCGTTGTAATAATGGTCGAATTCGTCGATGTCTGCCATGGCTCTCTCCGCAGTGAGTCTGGTGGTCGGGGCGACGTGCGCCGCCGGTTTATTCTGTTACACGTCAGGCCGCCCTGAACAGGCGGCCGGGCGCCACTTCTTTGTTGTTGTTATTTGGCGACCTGGCGCTCGCGGATTTCCTCGAGCGTCTTGCAGTCGATGCACAGCGTCGCGGTCGGACGCGCCTGCAGGCGCTCCAGCCCGATTTCGACTCCACAGGATTCGCAGTAGCCGTAATCGCCGCCGTCGATCTTGGCGATGGTCTCGTTGATTTTCTTGATCAGCTTGCGCTCCCGGTCGCGGTTGCGCAATTCCAGTGCCATGTCGGACTCTTGCGTGGCGCGGTCGTTGGGGTCGGCGAAAACCGTCTGCTCGTCCTGCATGGAATGCAGGGTGGTATCGATATCCTGCGACAGTTCGGCTTTCCAGGCCTCGAGCATTTTGCGAAAATGCGCGAGCTGTTTGGCATTCATGTATTCTTCGCCCTTTTTGGCCTTGTAAGGCTCGAAGCGCATCAAAGTTTCAGCCATCTCGTTCTCTGTTCTCTTTGAAAATTTCGGTCAAATCCGGGCCAAGCCCAACCCGACTTAATATCAGAATCGCTTACGCGCCGCAACCCATATGACACTACACGCCCTACTCTTCGACGTGGACGGCACGCTTGCCGACACTGAGCGCGACGGTCACCGTCCCGCCTTCAACCAAGCCTTTGCCGACGCCGGTCTCGACTGGCACTGGGACGCCGCCCTCTACGGCGAACTGCTTGCTGTCACCGGCGGCAAGGAGCGGATGAAGCACTATATCGACCACTATCGGCCGGACTATAGGAAGCCGGACAATTTCGACGAACTGGTGGCCGAACTGCACCAGGCCAAGACCCGTATTTACAGCGCGCTGGCCGCGCAAGGCGGCATTCCCATGCGCCCCGGGGTCAAGCGCCTGCTGGTCGAGGCGCGCACCGCCGGCCTGCGCCTGGCGATCGCCACCACCACGACGCCGGAAAACGTCACCGTACTGCTGGAACACAGCCTGGGCGCAGGCACTCAGGACTGGTTCGAGGTCATCGCCGCGGGCGACATCGTGCCGGCAAAGAAGCCCGCGCCCGACATTTATCACTACGCGCTGGAAAAAATGGGCCTCGCCGCCGCAGACTGTCTGGCATTCGAGGATTCGGAGAACGGCCTGCGCGCGAGCCTGGGCGCCGGCCTGAAAACGCTGGTGACGGTCAACGACTACACGCGGGATCACGATTTCACTGGTGCCGCCGTCGTGCTGTCCGACCTTGGCGACCCCGGCACGCCGAACCGGGTGCTGGCCGGCCCGGATTTTGGCCTGCCCTTCGTCGACGTGGCTTTTCTAAAGGCGCTGCATCAGCTTTAAGCTGCTCACTGCTTGCCGCTCGCCGTTCACCCCTCAGGGATTGTGCATCAGCGCGGCTTCGAGCGTGTTTTCCAACAGGGTCGCCACGGTCATCGGCCCCACCCCGCCGGGCACCGGGGTGATCCAGCTGGCGCGTTCGACTGCCGTATCGAAATCGACATCGCCGACCAGCTTGCCGTCGGGCAGGCGGTTGATGCCGACGTCGATCACGATCGCGCCCTCACGCACCCAGTCGCCCGGAATCATGCGCGGCTTGCCCACCCCCACGACCAGTATCTCGGCCGAGCGCACGAAGCTTTCCAGGTCGCGGGTCGCGCTGTGGCAGACGGTGATGGTGCAACCGGCCAGCAGCAGTTCCAGGCTCATCGGCCGGCCGACGATGTTGGAGGCGCCGACCATCACCGCATTCTTGCCGCGCAGTTCCTCGCCGGTCGCACGCAAGAGCGTCATGATGCCGCGCGGCGTGGAGGGACGCAGCGTCGGCATCTTCACCGCCAGGCGGCCGATGTTGTAGGGATGGAAGCCGTCGACGTCCTTGTCCGGGCGGATGCGCTCGATCACCGTCTCGGCATCGATGTGCGCTGGCAGCGGCAACTGCACCAGGATGCCGTCGATGGCCGGATCGGCGTTCAGCGTGTCGATCAGCGCCAGCAGCTGGTCCTGCGTCGTCGCGCTCGGCAGGTCGTGCGACACGCTGGTGACGACGGCCCGCTCGCAGGCGCGCTTCTTGTTGCGCACGTACACCGCCGAAGCCGCATCGTCGCCGACCAGGATCACCGCCAGGCCGGGCCGGCGTTTGCCCTGCACCTCGCGTTCGGCCACCTTGTCGTGGACCACTGCGAGGATGGTGTCGGCCATGGCCTTGCCGTCGAGGATACGTGCGCTCATCAAGACAACCCTGAAGCAAAAGGGTGATTTTCCCGGAAACCCCCCTTCCGACTCAAGCGAAAATTGACCCGACCGATTCGCCAAGGTATAGTCTCGCCTCTCCGAAATGCGCCCGGAACACCGGACGCCGATAGGATTTCGGGGTGTAGCGCAGCCCGGTAGCGCGCCTGCTTTGGGAGCAGGATGTCGGAGGTTCGAATCCTCTCACCCCGACCACCCCCTATCCGACAAGTAAGAGATGAGTGCCCGAGAAGTGAGTCTCTGCCCGTAGCTCAACTGGATAGAGCACCAGCCTTCTAAGCTGGGGGTTACAGGTTCGATTCCTGTCGGGCAGGCCAAGGTTTTCGTTGCCAGCCTTGCTGGCGACAACAATGGTGGATGTAGCTCAGTTGGTAGAGTCCAGGATTGTGATTCCTGTTGTCGTGGGTTCGAGTCCCATCATCCACCCCATCATTTAACGAGAAGCAGAACAAGGCCCGCGCAAGCGGGCCTTGTTCGTTTCATTCCCGGATCTCGCCGTCGACGTACAGCCAGCGTCCGTCCACCCGCTCGAAGCGGCTCGTTTCGTGCAGTCTGAAGGCACGGCCGTTGAGCTTGTAGCGCGCGATGAATTCGACCGTCGCATGGGTTTCGTCCAGCGGCATGTGCGCCTTCACCGTCAGACCCAGCCATTGCGGGCGCGGCACGGTGTCGAGACCCAGCGCAACGGGGCAGGTTGCGGGATGCCAGGTCGCGCGCAAATAGTCTTCCAGGCCCAGCACATAGGCGCTGTAGCGCGAACGCATCAGGCTTTCGGCGTCCGGCGCCGGATCGCCGGCATGAAACCGCCTGCAGCAGTCCGCCAGCGGATGTCCCGATCCGCACGGGCAGGTTGCGGCGCTCACGGCTTGTTCACCGTGCAGCGCAATTTCGGCTTGATGTGCCGCCACACGGCGTCGAGCATCGCGCCCTGGGCTTTTTCGTTCGGGTGAATGCCGTCGGCCTGCATCATTCCCGGCACGACCGCAACCTTGCAGACAAAACACGGCACGCGGACGATTTTTTCCTCGCGCGCCACGTCGACGTACAGCCTGGCCACCGCATCGGCATACGGCTTGCCGTAATTCGGCAACACCGGCGCCTCCAGCAAGGCCACCCAGGCGCCTGCCGCTTTCGCCTGGCGGATCATCGTCACCAGGTTCTGCCGGATCGTTCCGGGCGGCGTGCCGCGCAGCGCATCGTTGCCGCCGAGTTCGATCAGCACGCCTTGCGGATGATGCCGATCGAGCGCAGGCTGCAGACGCTGCAGGCCGTTCTGCGTGGTGTCGCCGCTCACGCTGGCGTTGACCACGCGCCAGTCCGGCGCCGCTTGCTTCAGACGGCTGTCGAGCCTGTCCACCCAGCTCGAGCCATTTGCCAGACCGTATCCGGAACTCAGGCTGTCGCCGACAATCAACAGGGAGCAGGGATTCGCCGCCGCCCAGCCCGGAATCCACAGCAACAACAGCAACCACACGCGATAATTCATTCACTCACCTTGAACCGATCCATTCCAATGACGCCACCCGACAGCGCGCAGTTCCCCGATACCGTCGTCCTGGCACGCGACCTGTCCCAGCGCGTGCCGACCGCCGGCGGCATGCTCGACATCCTCAGCGAAGTCGGACTCGCCGTCAAAGCGGGCGAGACGCTCGCCATCACCGGCGCGTCCGGCTCCGGAAAATCGACCCTGCTGGGCCTGCTGGCCGGGCTCGACCATCCTTCCGCGGGCGAGATCACCCTGCTCGGCCGGCGCCTCGACGCGCTCGACGAAGACGCCCGCGCCCGCCTGCGCGCGGGTCGCATCGGTTTCGTGTTCCAGTCGTTCCAACTGCTGCCCGCGCTCACCGCCCTGGAAAACGTCCTGCTGCCGCTGGAGCTGGCCGGCCGTCCCGACGCGCGCGAACGCGCCGCCCACTGGCTCGACCGCGTCGGCCTCGCCACGCGCGCCACCCACACGCCGCGCCAGCTGTCCGGCGGCGAACAACAGCGCATCGCCATCGCACGCGCCTTCGCCACCGATCCGGAAATCGTGTTCGCCGACGAGCCCACCGGCAACCTCGACGCCGACACCGGCGCACGCATCATCGAACTGCTGTTCGAACTCAACGCCTCTGCCCATACCACGCTTATCCTGGTCACCCACGACGACGCGCTGGCGGCGCGCTGCCAGCGCCGGCTGCACCTGGTCGCCGGTCGCGCGCGCGAAGAGGCCGTTGCATGAGCTTCGCCCGGCTCGGCCTGTGGCTGCTGCGGCGCGAACGCGCGAGCGGCGAATGGCGTGTGCTGCTGCTGGCGCTGATCATCGGCGTCGGCAGCGTCAGCACCACCGGTTTTCTCGGCGACCGCCTGAAGCGTGCCATGAGCGAGCAGGGCGCCAGCTTCCTCGGCGCCGACCTGCTGGTCACCAGCCCGCGGCCGATCGAAGACTGGCCCGCCCTCGCCGTTACAAAAAGCGCACGCACAGCCAGCCCGCTTGCACGCAGCCAGGCGCTCGAATTCCCCAGCATGCTCGCCAAGGGCGACGCCTTCCAGCTCGCCACCCTGCGTGCCGTCGATGCGTCCTACCCCTTGCGCGGCAGCGTGCGCATCGCCGACCGCCCCTTCGCGGCCGGCACCGCACGCCCCGCGCAGCCGCCCCCCGGCATGATCTATGTCGCTCCCGACCTGCTGCCGCTGTTGTCGGCCAAAGTGGGCGACCGCGTGCAGATCGGCGAATCCCGCTTCACCATCGCTGGAATCGTGGCCGAGGAACCGGGCCAGCTCGGCGGCGTGTTCGGCCTCGCACCGCGCGTGTTCATGCGCGCCGACGACGTCGCGAAAACCCGCGTGCTGCAGCCCGGCAGCCGCGTGACCTACCTGTACCAGTTTGCCGGCGACCCGGCGCAACTCGCCGCGTTCGGCGCCGCGCTGAAACCCCGGCTCGACAGCACCCAGCGCCTCATCGGTTCGCGCGAAGGCGTCGAAACCCTGCGCGGCGCCTTCGCCAATGCCGACCGCTACATCCAGCTCACCGCACTGATCAGCCTGCTGCTGTCGGTGGCCGCCATCGCCATCGCCGCCCATCGCCATGCGCTGCGGCATTACGACCAGGCCGCGCTGCTGCGCTGCTTCGGTGCCACCACGGCACAGCTGCGTACGCTGTATGCCGTCCAGCTGCTGACGCTGGGCCTGCTGGGCAGCCTGATCGGCGTGGCGATCGGCGCGCTGATGCAGCAGGCGCTGGCGCTGCTGGTCCTGCCCGATGCCGTCACCCGCCTGCCGTCGCTCGGGCTGGCGCCCGTGGGCGCTGCCGTCTTCAGCGGCCTGCTGGCGCTGGCGGGCGCCAGCCTGCCCGCTTTGATGCGCCTCATCCGCGTGCCGCCGCTGCGGGTGCTGCGGCGCGATCTGCCGCCGTTGCCGGTCGCCGCGTGGCTCAGCGCGGCGATCAGCGGCTCGGCTCTGCTGCTGCTGATCGCCTGGTATGCAGGCAACGCCCGGCTGATCGGCGTGTTTGTCGGCGCACTGGCCGGACTGATCGCCGTACTGGCCCTGCTCGCGCGCCTGGCGCTGGCAGCCGGCCGCGGTGTCCAGAAAATGAGCCATGGCCCGGTACGCTTCGGACTCGCCCAGTTGCTGCGCCACCGTTTCGACAGCACCCTGCAGCTCGGCGCCTTCACCCTGGCCCTGTTTCTCGTGGCGCTGCTGGCACTGGTGCGCAGCGATCTCATTGCCGGCTGGCGCCAGCAATTGCCGCCGGACGCGCCCAACTACTTCCTGATCAACATCGCCCCCGCCCAGCAGCAATCCGTCGCCGCCTACCTGTCGCAACACCATCTCAAGGCCTCCGCGCTCTATCCCATGGTCCGCGGCCGCCTCACCACCCGGAACGGCGCCCCCATCGCGTCCACCCTGCCGCCGGACGCGCGCGACGCCAACAGCCTGCGGCGCGAACTCAACCTGACCTGGACCGCCACCCTGCCCGCCAACAACGCCGTGCTTGCCGGACACTGGCACGGCGACCGCCGCGTCGCCGAAATCTCGGTCGAATCGGGCATGGCCGAACGCCTGCATCTCGCCCTCGGCGACCAGCTCGGCTTCCAGGTCGGCGACCAGACGCTCGCCGCGCGTATCACCAGCATCCGCAGCGTGAAATGGGACACGATGCAGCCGAACTTCTTCGTCATCTTCGCCCCCGGCCAGCTCGACGCCCTGCCCGCCAGTTCCATCGCCAGCCTCTACGTGCCCCCCGATGCGCCCAGCGTATTGCCGAGCCTCATCAAGATGTTCCCCGGCATCACCGTGCTCGCACTGGACCGGCTCATCGCCAACCTCGAAGCGGTGTTCGACCAGATCATCGGCGCCATCCAGCTGCTGCTGGGATTCCTGCTCGCCGCCGGCATGGCCGTCGTCATCGCCACGCTGCTGGCGAGCCTCGACGCCCGCCAGCAGGAGGCCGTCCTGCTGCGCACCCTGGGCGCCCAGCGCGCCTACCTGGCCAAAAGCCTGTGGAGCGAATTCCTCGCCCTGGGCCTGCTGGCCGGCCTGCTCGCCAGCGCCTGTGCCGAAATCGCCATGGCGCTGATCGCCCAGCGCCTGTTCGAACTGCCGCTGCGCCTGCATCCGTGGCTATGGATCGCGCTGCCGGTGGCCGGCGCCCTGCTGGTCGGGATGAGCGGCTGGCTCACCACGCGGCACATCACGCGCGTGCCGCCGATGCAGTCGATACGGGCGCTGAATTGATAGGTGGGGGGTTGGAGAAAGGCGGATACCGACCGATTCTGTTGGAAACTCTTTGGAGAGGGTTTGCAGCAGAGTGGGGAGAGTGTTCAAACCCTCAACTCATTGACGATCGTTGAATGTAGGCCATTCAGTCGGGCTCGAACTTGCATATGCTTACCCGTGGCGGATGCGGCCATTTCAGCACCAGGTAGCTAGCACCGCCATCCGGGCCCGCCGCACTACCGCGGCGCCATGTCACAAACCCATGGTCCGCTTCGTCTTGGTGGGGTAAACCCACGCATTCTCGGATGCCATAATCTTGATAGTTGACCCTGACCAATCACCTGCCGCCCGCGCGCTCCGCTACGACCGGGACCACGCCCGTCGGCTGCGGGCGATTGCCTATCGCATGCTCGGTTCGCGCGCCGAAGCCGAAGATATCGTCCAGGAGGCGTGGCTACGCTGGGCCGAAGTGGACGAATCCACGATCGATCACACGAACGCCTTCCTGTCCCGGCTGGTGACCAACCTGTGCCTGGACAAGCTGCGCTCGGCATCCGCGCGGCGCGAGCACTACGTCGGCGTCTGGCTTCCCGAGCCGCTGCTCGAGGATGACGAACTCTTCGATTGGCGGCCGGGTCCCGAGAAGCAGCTCGAGTTTGCACAGGACGTGTCGGTGGCCTTCCTGCTCGCGCTGGAGCGGCTGTCGCCCCTGGAGCGCGCGGCATTCCTGTTGCACGACGTGTTCGATCTCGATTACGACGAGATCGCCCGCCACCTCGAGCGCAGCGAGGCGGCCTGCCGCCAGCTGAGCAGCCGCGCGCGCAAGAACATCAAAGCCGACTATGCACGGCGCGAGGTCGTGCAGGAGGAGCGCGACAGCCTCGTCAATGCCTTCATGGACGCGGTGCGCAGCCATGACGTGACAGCGCTGGTGAAGGTGTTGTCGGCCGACGCGGTGCTGCTGGCCGACGGCGGCGGCAAGGTCAGCGCGCTGCCGCGCCCGTTGCATGGCAACGAAGTGATCGCACGCACGTTCATCGGCTTTGCGAAGATGCCCGCCCACCTCGGCTGGCGGCTGGTACCGACGACGGTCAACGGATTGCCCGGCTGCCTGATTTTCGATGATCTGGCGGAGGGGCGTCTGGTGGAGACGATCGCGCTTGCCCCTGCGCCGCGCGAGCCTGGCCGCGTGGCGGCGATGTACGTACAGCGCAATCCGGACAAACTGCTCGCAGTCGCGAGACGGCCACAGCCCTGAGTGTCACGACACGCGAGGCTGTCTCGTCTAGAGGGTGCGTGGGCAGATATGCCTGCCCACGCCAACCCCGAACCAAGGAGCCACGACCATGAGCACACTCAATCAACGCCTCGACCTTTCGCGTTTCTCCGCCGATCTCGTCAAGAAATACTTCGAGTTCAGCACGGCCGTCCGGATGAACGACACGCTGGCGCAGCTGGTGGACATCCGGGCATCGCAACTCAACGGCTGCGCGTTCTGCCTGGACATGCATGTCAAGCAAGCGAAGATTCGCGGCGAGCGCGAACTGCGCCTGCACCACATTGCCATCTGGCGCGAGTCGCCGCTGTTCACGCCAACGGAGCGCGCCGCGCTGGCCTGGACCGAGGCGCTGACGTGCATCGCCCCGGAAGGCGTGTCGGACACCGTCTACAAGGAGACCAGCGAGCATTTCTCCCCTGAGGAACTGTCGCAGCTGACCTTCCGCGTCGTGTCCATCAACGGATGGAACCGGATGAACGTGGCCTTCCGCTCGACGCCGGGATCGCAGGACAAGATGTTCGGGCTCGACAAGGCAGGTTTGAATTGACACGCTGCGCCGCACATTCAAATGCGCATTCCCTCTGCGCTGCGTGCTCCGGCGCCGGTTATGTCATTCGTTGGGCGTCACGTGCAGTTCCAATCAATGCTATCTATCCCTTGGTCCATCATCTCGCCGCTTGAATCGACTGGAGATATTTTGCCTAAACCGATCATCAACATTGCCGATGTCATACTTGAACCGCGGCCTCCCGTCTTTGCTCCTTCAGGGGAGGTTGCAGAACGCTTTGATGCGAAGATGGGGTACATTGCACCTCGCATTGGCGCTCAAAAACTTGGGTACAACATTACTGCTGTACCACCCGGCAAGAGTGCATTTCCATCTCACAACCATCACGCAAACGAAGAGATGTTTTTCGTCTTGCAAGGCACGGGGGAACTTCGAGTCGGTGAAAGTACCTACCCTATTCGTGTCGGTGACGTAATAGCCTGCCCAGCAGGTGGGAGGGAGATGGCGCACCAAATCATCAATACCGGCACAGAGGAGTTGCGATATCTTGCAGTGAGTACAAAGTTATCGCCCGAATTTGTCGAGTATCCCAACTCCGGAAAGTTTGGTGTTCTTGCCGAGCGTCCAGCAAATGCCGATGGCAAACCTCAACGCTTCATGTTCGTCGGGCGAGAGGGTCAATCGCTCAACTATTGGGAAGGCGAATGACGATACTGACGCCCAACCCATCAATCCACCGGACGCTGCGCGATAAAGCCGCGCAGAGACGGTGATTTCAAACGTTGGGCGTCCATCTACCTCAGGGAGAATCAAGAATGAAATCTCGGCCCCAATCCTCTGAAGCGCTGCCGATTCATCACTTTCAGCGGCAACAGGACTGGTCTGCCTGGCTCAATGAAAATCACGCCACCTCACCCGGCGTGTGGTTGCAGCTTGCAAAAAAAGGCGCCGATACACCGTCAGTTTCATACGGGGAAGCCATCGAAACGGCGCTTTGCTTTGGATGGATAGATGGACAAAAACAAACCCACAGCGAGCAATTCTGGCTCCAGAAATTTACTCGGCGCTCGGACAAGAGCGTTTGGTCGAAGATCAATAGAGACAAGGCGCTCGCTCTGATTGAAACGAAAAAAATGAAGCCGGCCGGGCTCAAGGAGATTGCGCGCGCGAAGATTGACGGTCGCTGGGACGCTGCGTATGACTCGGCCAGCAAGGCAACCGTACCAAGTGATTTTCAGTCCGCGCTGGACAGTAATGCGCGAGCAAAAGACTTCTTTGGAACGCTCGACAGTCGGAATCGGTACGCTGTTCTGTTCAGGATTCAAACCGCCAAAAAAGCTGAAACGCGCGCCAAGAAAATCTCACAGTTTGTACAGATGCTGGAACGACACGAGAAGGTGCACCCATAACCCATTCATGCAGTCCGGCTGGAAAAACGCCCCCCTGCATTCGAGCGGTGGCGGTCGCCTTCGTCGCCCTGCTTTTTGCTGACGGTTATGGCGAGCATCATGGCTGAAACATAGCAAGATCCGGGTCGCGAATGGGCGCGAAAACCTCCATATTCCACTCGTACTGGGGCACGTCCTTGTCAGTACGAAAATAACTTATGGGGGTTCGCAAAATGACTGCACTATCCAATAAGGTCGCCATTGTCACCGGCGCCAGTTCCGGGATCGGCCATGCAACGGCAAAGCTGTTCGCACGAGAGGGCGCCCGTGTCGTCGTCGCCGCGCGGCGCCAGGCGGAACTTGACGCACTCGTTGAGGAAATCACCCAAGCGGGTGGCCATGCCGTTGCGCTTGTGGGCGACGTCAAGGACGAGCGCTTCGCGAAAGACCTGGTCGACCTCGCCAAGGCTCGATTCGGCGGTCTCGACGTGGCGTTCAACAACGCTGGTACGATGGGAGAGATGGGGACCACGCCTGATGTGCCGCTTTCGGCGTGGGAGGACGCGATCCGGACAAATCTGACGAGCGCCTTTCTTGGCGCGAAGTATCAAATCCCCGCGATGCTCGAGCGGAGCGGCGGATCGCTGATCTTCACGTCGACATTCGTCGGTTACACGGTGGGCTTTCCGGGAACGGCAGCCTATGCCGCAAGCAAGGCCGGGCTCATCGGCCTCACGCAGACGCTTGCGTCTGAGTTTGGCGCCCAGGGGATCCGGGTGAATGCCCTTTTGCCGGGTGGCACGGATACGCCCATGGGCCGGGCCTTCGCCAGTACACCCGAAGCGGTGGCGTTCGTGCAAGGCCTCCACGCGCTGAAGCGCATGGCCTTGCCGGACGAGATCGCGAAATCGGCCCTCTACCTCGCATCCGATGCATCGAGCTTCACCACCGGCTCGGCGCTCCTTGCCGACGGCGGCGCCTCCATCAGTCGAACCTGAATAGGCGCGGCCGCCATGTCCATGGAAAATCTCAATGTCAGATTATGACCGCATAGCCGAAGCAATTTCTTTCATTGTCAGCCGGGTGGATAGCCAGCCCACCTTGCAGGAAATTGCGGGGCATTTACACCTGAGCCCTTTCCACTTCCAACGCCTGTTCAGCCGCTGGGCCGGCGTCACGCCAAAAAGATTCTTGCAGGTGCTGACGTTGGAGCGTGCCAAACAATTGCTGAGCGAATCGAAACCCCTGCTTGAAGTTTCGGACGCCCTGGGTTTGAGTAGCGGTTCGCGTTTGTATGATCACTTTGTTCATCTGGAAGCGGTTACGCCCGGTGAATACAAGACGGGAGGCGTGGGTATGACGATTGAATATGCCGTACATGACACCCCTTTTGGAAAAGCATTCATTGCCACCACGCCCAGAGGGATCTGCAGTTTTGCGTTTCTGGACGGCATGGAAATCGATGCGTATCTGACCAGCCTGCATAAAGCCTGGCCACATGCGGCAGTGCATGAAAATCGCCACCGAACGCTTGCGGTTATCAGGGCCATGTTCCACGGAGAAAAGAAATCGGACCGCCCCGTGTCTTTGCATGTTTCCGGAACGAACTTTCAGATCAGCGTGTGGAAAGCCTTGTTACAGATACCCCCGGCAAGGGTGGCGAGCTATTCCCAGGTGGCAGCCGCAATCGGCCATCCCAATTCCGCGAGAGCGGTTGGGCTGGCGGTAGGGGCGAACCCTGTCGCGTTCCTGATACCCTGCCACCGCGTCATTCAGCAAAGCGGCAGGCTTGGCGGGTATCACTGGGGTGAAACCCGGAAACAGGCCATCCATGTATGGGAATCGGCAAGACATGAGCAGCCTCAGCCATAAGGTTGCGTTCGAGCGGGACGGCAAAACGCCGCCTCGCTCTGCTTTTGTCTGCCTGTTATGGCAAACGGTGGCTGACCGCTTAGGGATGTAGGACGGGCCTTCTTTTTTGTTATTCCAACCGGCAATTCCTGGCCGATTCGGCCCTCCACTCTCCTACTACCGGACGTCCACACACTCTTATCAGGCCGCCTGCAGCATCCCCTCCCGCTCGATGAAGGCAATGATGTCCGCCAGGCCCTGTTCGGTCTTGAGATTGGAAAAAACGAACGGCCGCTCGCCGCGCATGCGTTTCGTGTCCTGCTCCATCACCTCCAGCGAGGCGCCGACCATGGGCGCGAGGTCGATCTTGTTGATGACCAGCAGATCGGAACGGGTGATGCCGGGGCCGCCCTTGCGCGGGATCTTCTCCCCGGCGGCAACGTCGATGACGTAGATCGTGAGGTCGGACAATTCGGGGCTGAAGGTGGCGGCGAGGTTGTCGCCGCCGCTTTCGACGAAGATCACGTCGAGACCGGGAAAGCGCTTGTTGAGCCGGTCCACCGCTTCGAGGTTGATGCTGGCGTCCTCGCGGATGGCGGTGTGGGGGCAGCCGCCGGTTTCCACGCCCATGATGCGCTCCGGGGCGAGCGCTTCGTTGCGCACCAGGAATTGCGCGTCCTCTTCCGTGTAGATGTCGTTGGTGACGACGGCGATGTTATGGCGATCGCGCAATGCCTTGCACAAGGCCAGGGTCAGGGCGGTCTTGCCGGAGCCGACGGGGCCGCCGATGCCGACGCGCAGGGGTTGAGTGCGATGGGTCATGATCTGAACAGCCTCGTGTATTGGGTTTCGTGGCGACTGCAGGCGATGGCGAACGCCGGCAGATAATTGTGGGTGTCCTCGATCGGGCTGGCGGCGGCGTCCTCGGCCAGCGCCGGGATGCGTTGCCCCAGCGCCAGCAGCATGCGCTGGCCGGCGGTCTGGCCGAGCGGGACGGCTTTCACCGCGGCCATGACCTGGTTCTCGGCCCAGGCCCAGAGGTAGCCGCCGATGGCATCGTGAGCGGGAATCGCCCAGGCGGCGGCCGCGCAACTCCAGGCCAGCGGAAAGCTCGGCTGGCCGAAGCCCATTCTGGTCGGCGCCGAAAAACTTGCCAGGTCGGTCAGCAAACGCGCCAGGGAAAATCCCATTTGCAGGGTTTCGGCGCGCAGTTCGGCACTCTCCCGGCTAGCGACGAATTCGGCATCCAGTTCCGCCAATCGGGCCATGTCGCCGCTTTTCCAGGCTGACAGCATGTGCGCCAGATAGACTGCTTCGAAACGCGCGATGCCGGATTGCAGGCAGTCGCCGATCCAGGCCAGCGCGGTGGTTTCGTTTTTCACGGCGCCCGTTTCCACCGCCCACTCCAGGCCTTGCGAATACGTATAGGCGCCGACCGGAAGGGTCGGACTCACCAGATGCAGCAGGCGGATCAGGGCGGGGCTCATCTGCGTCCAATCAGCATCATGTCGTGGATGCGCGGGCCGCGCCCTTCGCCGTCGGCACTGTGGCCGTGGGGATGCGCATGGCCGCCGTGACCGCCATAGGCGCCGCGCTCGGGGGCGAACGGCGCCTCGTTCTCGCTGACATCCAGCCCCAGTCCGCGCACCATCTCGCCCAACACGTGATCGCGCGCAAAGCGCACCAGGCCGGGCTGCAATTCCACTGCCACGTGCCGGTTGCCCAGGTGATACGCCGCGCGCGCCAGCAGCAGCGCATCGCCGCTGCGCACTTCCATCACGGCCTCGCGGGCGGCAATCACCTCGACGACGCGACCATCATTGGCGAGCAGGCGATCGCCTGCGTGCATCACCGCGCCGCGTTCCAGAAACAGGCCGGCCTCTTCGCCACTTTGCAGGCGGGTGCGTAGCCGGCTCTTGCAGCGCAGTTCGAAAGGCAACACCAGACGTTCGGTGGCCGGGGTGCCGGCGGAGGCGCGTTGTTCGATGAGGATCATGATCAGAACAAAAAGTAGCGTTGCGCCATGGGCAGCACGATCGCCGGTTCGCACACCAGCAGTTCGCCGTCTGCGCGCACGGCATAGGTTTCGGGGTCGACGTCGATGACCGGCGTGGCGCCGTTGTGCACCATGTCCGCCTTGGCGACTTTGCGCGTGTTTTTCACCGCCACCAGGGGCTTGGCAAGATTCAGCGCCGCGACCGCCGGGTTCTCCAGCGCGGCCTGCGAGACGAAGGTCACGGCGGTTTTCAGGCCGCCGGCAAAGCTGCCGAACATGGGCCGGTAATGCACCGGCTGCGGCGTCGGAATCGAGGCGTTGGGATCGCCCATGGCGGCTGCCGCGATCATGCCGCCCTTCACGATGAGGCTCGGCTTCACGCCGAAGAAGGCCGGCTTCCACAACACCAGGTCGGCCAGCTTGCCGACCTCGATCGAGCCCACCACATGGCCGATGCCGTGGGTGATGGCCGGATTGATGGTGTATTTGGCGATGTAGCGCTTGACGCGAAAATTATCGTTGCGCGCCGTGTCTTCCTGCAGCGATCCTCGTTGCAGCTTCATCTTGTGCGCCGTCTGCCAGGTGCGGATGATCACCTCGCCGACCCGGCCCATCGCCTGCGAGTCGGAGCTCATCATCGAGAAGGCGCCGAGGTCGTGCAGGATGTCTTCGGCCGCGATGGTCTCGCGGCGGATACGCGACTCGGCGAAGGCGATGTCCTCAGCGATGGACGCGTCGAGGTGGTGGCACACCATGAGCATGTCGAGGTGCTCGTCGATGGTGTTCACCGTGTAGGGCATGGTCGGGTTGGTGGAGCTCGGCAGCACATTGGGCATGCCCGCCGCCTTGATGATGTCGGGCGCGTGGCCGCCGCCGGCGCCTTCGGTGTGGAAGGTATGGATGGTGCGGCCCTTGAAGGCGTCCAGGGTGGTTTCGACGAAGCCCGATTCGTTGAGCGTGTCGGTGTGGATGGCGACCTGCACGTCCATCTCGTCGGCCACGGCCAAACAATTGTCGATGGCCGCCGGTGTGGTGCCCCAGTCCTCGTGCAGCTTCAGACCCATGGCCCCGGCCCGCACCTGTTCGCGCAGCGGTTCTGGCTGGCTGACGTTGCCCTTGCCGAGAAAACCCAGGTTCATGGGAAAGGCATCCGCCGCCTGCAGCATGCGGTGGATGTGCCACGGTCCCGGCGTGCAGGTGGTGGCGAAGGTTCCGGTGGCGGGGCCGGTGCCGCCACCGAGCATCGTGGTGACGCCGGACATCAGCGCCTCCTCGATCTGCTGCGGACAGATGAAATGGATGTGGCTGTCGATGCCGCCGGCCGTGATGATCATGCCTTCGCCGGCGATGATCTCGGTGCCGGCGCCGATGGCAATCGTGACGCCCGGCTGCACGTCGGGGTTGCCGGCCTTGCCGGTGGCGGCTATGCGCCCGGCCTTGAGGCCGATGTCGGCCTTGATGATGCCGGCCATGGCATCGACGATGAGCGCGTTGGTGATCACCGTGTCGGCGACCTCGGCGGAGACGCGCTGGCTCTGGCCCATGCCGTCGCGGATCACCTTGCCCCCGCCGAATTTCACTTCCTCGCCGTAGAGGGTGTAATCCTGCTCCACCTCGATCCACAGTGCGGTGTCGGCGAGACGGACCCGGTCGCCGACCGTGGGGCCGAACATCTCGGCATAGGCCTGGCGGGAGATTTTCAGAGCCATGCGTTCACCTCGCTGCGCGTGTCGGAAGGATCAGGCCCAGAACAACGAGGCGGCCAATACGCTCAGGCCGGCGCCGAGCCAGCGGTCGCGCTGGCCACGCTGCAACAGCCGACCCAGCGCCATGCCCATCACCAGCAGCAATCCTGTAGCCGCAACGAAGCCCACGGCAAACCCCAGCGGCGACGTCGCGGCAGGCAGTTCCGCCCCGTGGGCGATGCCGTGCCAGACCGCGAACGTGGCGGCGACGGACGCCTGCAGCCGCAGGGGCAGGCGACCGGCCAGCAAGACCAGCAGCGCGGCGGCGAGCGCACTGGCAGTAACCGCGGACTCCAGGAACGACGGCAGGAAGCCGCCGAGACCGAGTACGCCGCCGCCGAGCATGCCGGTGAGGAAGGCGGCCGGCACGAGCCAGCGCGTCATGCCGGCATTGCGTGCGGCCCACACGCCCACGGCGAGCATGGCCACCACGTGATCCAGCCCGCTAAAGGGATGCAGGAAGCCTGACACCATCCCGGCGTCGGCATGGCCCGGATGCGCATGGGCCACGGCCGGCAGCAGCAGCGCGGCAAACAGGAAGAGGCGTTGTTTCATGTTGTACTCCTTGATCAGTGGGTGGGTGTCGTCATGCCGCATCAAAGCCTGCCCATGATGCGGGCCTGGAATCCATAGACCGTACGATCGCCGCCGTAGGCCACCAGCTGCACGGTCCGCGTCTGCCCCGGCTCGAAGCGCACCGCTGTGCCGGCAGCGATGTCCAGCCGCATGCCGCGCGCCTGTTCGCGGTCGAAAGCCAGCGCCGCGTTGGTCTCGTAGAAGTGATAGTGGGAACCGATCTGGATGGGGCGATCGCCGGTGTTCGCCACCTCCAGAACGACTGTCTGCCGACCGGCATTGAGCTCGATCTCGCCAGGTTCGACGTGCATTTCGCCAGGGATCATGGGGGCCTCCTAGACGATGGGTTGATGGACGGTCACCAGCTTGGTGCCGTCCGGGAAAGTGGCTTCCACCTGTATCTCGGGGATCATTTCCGGCACGCCTTCCATGACCTCGTCGCGCGTGAGCAGCGTCGTGCCGTGGCTCATCAGTTCGGCCACGGTGCGGCCGTCGCGCGCCCCTTCCAGGATGCCGGCGGTGATGAAGGCCACCGCCTCCGGGTAGTTGAGTTTGAGGCCGCGCGCCAGGCGCCTCTCCGCCAGCAATCCGGCAGTGAAGATCAGCAGCTTGTCTTTCTCGCGTGGGGTCAGTTCCATGTCAATGCGTTCCTTCAGGTGTTCCAGATGCGCGGGGGGTGTTTCGCGTCCGGTCAGGGCCGGCGGGCAGCAGGGGCACACTGAAGCGCCCTCGCCCTTCTTGACCTGAACATGCAGCAATCCCTATATCCCCTCCGGTCGAGGCGGAAGCAAACACCTAACGGCAACTCGCCGAGAAGGCGGATCACCAGCCTGCACTTGACCCAAATGACACCCATCAAGCCTGGGGCGATTCAACAATTCTGCCTGGCCCGAGAGCTCGATCATCTCGATGAGACCACGACGTGTTCGCATGCTGAACCCCTATCGGAAACAAAGAGATTCACTTACGGGGACAAAATGCATCAATGATCAAGGCGATGTGCGCAACACCGGGTTGCGCACATTCAGACCAATCAGAACTGCGCCTGCACCGTGACGTAGAAAGCGTTCACGTCACTCGCCCCGGTCACTTTTGTGTTGGTATAGAAACCACTGACCTGGGCGTTGTATCCGTCGATAACGTAATTGACGCCTAGGTCGTACCTCTTGGTATCAATATTGGTGTCGGGGCTGAACTTCTGGTACCGGGCAAAGGGCTGAAACTGGCCCCAGCCAACTTTCTGGTCGAAGATGTAGCCAAGGCCGGCAGAATAGGCCTTGCCTTGCTCGCTGAGGAAGACATCGCTCGTATCATAGTTGTAGCCTGCCGCCTCGACCGACAGCGCGCCAGGGCCGACGCCTTTCTTCTCCAGCAGGAAATCAACGCTGTAGGAAGTGTAGTCGCCTGTCGCGGTAGTCGAGTAGGCACCATTCTTCTGGGTGCGTCCTGCGATACCGATTGCCAGGATATCCTTGCTGCCCAGATAGTTGCCCGTGCCGTAGTAGCCGGGCTCCGCATCCCAGAAATCGTATTGAAGCCGGCCTGCATACATCAGGCCATCCGAACCCGTGCGTGTCCCCACCGTAACCGGGGCGATCTTGAATTCCGTATTCCCTTCAAACGCGCCAATGGCGTAACCGAGCTTGCCGCCCAGCAAACTGCCCACGGCAGCGATACCGTCATCACGCCCGATGTATCCGCCGTTGTAACCATATCGCGAAGCGATGCCCGACCAGTAGCCGCCGCCCAGCGAGTAGTAAGGGCCTGCCATGTTGGCGCGGTCGCTGGGCGACACAAAACGCCCCGCCCAAATGGTCAGCTCGGGTGTGAGCACGAATTGGACGTTGGCGTCGACAGCTTGAAAGCCTTCTCCGGCGATATCCTTTTCCGTCGTGAACATGCCCTTGATGTGCTTGTTCAAGGATCCCGACAGATAGATGCGGGCACTGTCCAGACTGAAGTCTTGCGAGTACGACGTGCCATCGGGCGCTGCATTTTCAACGCTGCTGAAACTGCCACGCACGCCGAAGCCAACGCTAACCGATTTGTCTTCGCCAAATGTGATCGTGCCACCTGCATGGGCGTTCATCGCCTGCAGCAGTATTCCAGCGGCAACCGCGGCAACCAGTTGGCTTCTCTTGAATTCAAAGCTCATTTCAATTCCTCTCTATGATTAAAAATCGTCACCGAATCGAAGTGGCCGATCGCTCGGCAGCCACCCGAACCCCATTCGTGCTTCAAACATGAATCGAGGTTAGCGATCGTGTCAGGGGAATGAAATAAGTCATCCTACGTAGTCTGGCTGGGTGACTGACCGGGGAAATGGGTGCTCCTTTTCCGGTGTCGGATGATGAACGCGGAAGCGTCCAGGAGGCGTATTCATGATCGATTTCACCCAAGCCAAAACGCAGTGCAGCGTCTGCGGCCTGATGGTGATGGTGCTGTTCAGCGGCTGCGGGGAGTTCTCCTACAAGCGCGGCGCCAACTCGCGCGGCCCCGAAGCCGCAAAACAGTTCTGCCGGGAAATGGACCCCGACTCCGCCGCGCTCGCGAAATGCATGGCCGACTGCAGCTTGACCATTCAGAGACTGGTCAAAATGGAATCGCTGAGCCTTGAACTTGAAGCAACGAAGGAAGTGTCATGAGCAGTAAGCGGTACCTGGAAGCATCCAAGGTCGAGGCGATCAAGCAGATGATGGGAATCAGAGTTGCCGAGCCAGCGTTATTGAGGAGAGTTTTTCAACAGAATCCTGCCGTAGCCGACCTTGCGCCGCATGTAAAGCGATTGCTCGCCGCTTGAGCAGTCAATGGACGCAGCCAGGTGCGATCCGGATACTTTTTCTCTAATGCATAGACATGAAGAAGCATGTATTACGCTTGTTAGCCGGACATGGGAATACGCACTTTCTTCATGGCTACAGCTGCGGCGGCCGTGCGGGTCTCCACACCCAGTTTCTCGAAGACGTGCTCCAGGTGCTTGTTCACCGTTCTGTGGCTGCTCTGCAGTATGTCTCCGATATCGCGGTTGGTCTTGCCATAGATCACCCAGTAAAGCACTTCGGCTTCGCGCACCGTGAGGTGAAAGGTCGCAACCAGTGCCGCGATCACGGAGGCGTGGTTCTCTTCCCATAATACGACCAGCCATTCCCCGTCATGTCCCTGCTCCTCCAGGGACTGCAGGCTAGCCAACAACCGCCCGGACTCGCTAACAGCCACCGCCGGCGGGTCTCGCCCCGCTAGATTTGCCTGCCTGGCTTTCTCTAGCCAGGGCACCATAAACTGGTGCGCCTGCTCGCCATTCACATCGAAATACTCGTGAAGCAGCTTGCGCGCGCCGGGGGTTTGCCAGATCAGCCGGCCATCAGGCTCGCGGACGACGACAGTCGCCTGCCCGTAAGCATCGAGGGCTGTACGAGCCTGCCTGATCTGACGAGCGTTTTGCATATGCGCAGCAATGCGCGCCAGCACCTCCTGGGGTTTGATCGGCTTGGTAACGTAGTCGGCAACGCCGTTGGCAAAGGCGGTCACCACATGCTCGGTCTCAGTGAGTCCCGTCATGAAAACAATAGGGATATGTTGGGTGGAGAACTCCGTCTTCAGACGACTGGTCACTTCAAAACCGTCCATGCCGGGCATCAGCGCGTCCAGCAGAATCACGTCGGGCCGGCTAATCCGTGCGAGTTGCAAGGCACTCTCGCCGTTCGTAGCGACCAGGACTGTATAGCCGGCCTCGTCCAAAGCATCATGGAGCAAAGAGAGATTTTCCGGAACATCATCCACGATCAGGACAACATCCCCGTTTACATTGTCATGATTTTCCATAGCGATCCTCGGCAAGCCCCTTACGCAAAAAAACCTTCATTGCATCAAACTGGAACCGCTGCGCCAGTTGACGCATCTTGTCGACAAACTCTCCATGCGTACCGTCTATCTTCTCTATTTCGTTCAGCTTGTTATGTATTCCCCGCACATAGCCAAGCTCGATCTGCCTGTCCAGATCAAGCAGACATTCACGGTGCGGATATTGCGTTTGAGCCGGCACGACGGAGATCTCGCCCACGGCCGGGGACGCTTCGTGCGTGATCCATTCCAGCTTCAGATGCCGGCCAATCCATTCCAGCAGATCGTGGATGTTCACCGGTTTGGTAATAAAGTTCTCGCTGACAATGCCCACATCATTTCCCCCTCCTTTTTCAAAGGCATTGGCTGAGATAATTGCGATCTCGCAATCCGTCACTTCATCCCGACGCATTCGCCGTAGGGTCTCCCAGCCGTCAATGCCAGGCATGGCCAGGTCCATGAAAATCAAATGCGGGTTGAAGCGGGGAATCAACTCCAGGCACTCCTGGCCGGATGCGGCCTGTGCCAACGTGAACCCGAGCGGCTCCAGCATGTTTACCAATAAATCCCGGTCATTTTTTTCATTGTCGACGATCAGGATGCGGCGGCGCACGCCTACATAACCGACATACTGGATACGGGAATCCCCCCTTTCGACGGCTGCCGGCTGGCGAGTATGCGGAAGGAACAGACGTATCCGGAAGCGACATCCCGCACCCAGTCCACTCTCCACAGTGAGCTCCCCGCCCATCAGATCGGTCAGCATCTTGGCAATCGTGAGTCCCAGGCCAGTACCTCCGGTTGTACCGATGTGTGTCGCGCTACCGCGGACGAACGGCTCGAAGATTCGGTCCAGTTCCTCCTGGGTAATGCCGGGACCGGTGTCCTCAATTTCGAATGTCGCGATCTCGCCCTGATATTTGAGGCGAAAGACCACCCCGCCCTGGGCCGTAAATTTCACCGCGTTGCCCAGGATGTTGATCAGAATCTGTCGCAACCTGCCCGCATCCGCGCGTACCAGTTCCGGGAGCTCTGCCGCCAGCTCGTAGCGGAAATCGATACCCTTGTTGCGCGCCTGGAGCTCGAACATGCCAACGATCTGCTGCACGAAATCCGGGAAATGCAGGGGCTTGATTGCCAGACTCACCTTGCCGCCCTCTATGCGAGCCATGTCCAGGGTGCCCTCAATCAAGGACAACAAGTGGTCACCGCTTCTCCGGATCACGCTGATTGCCTGACGCCGATTGGCCGGGATGGCAACGTCCCCATCAAGTATCTGGGCATAGCCGAGAATGCTGTTCAGCGGCGTGCGTAATTCATGGCTGATAGCCATGACATAACGGCTTTTCGCCCGATTGGCCTGATCGGCAGCCAACCTCGCGCTCTGCAGCAATTGGTCCGTACGTTGATGGGAATCGATTTCCTGCAGCAGGAGCTGGGTCTGATGGTTGGCCTCTTCCTGGGCAACTTTTCGACTCTTGTTGGAAAGCACCATCCACCATGCGATCACGCCCGATATCAGAAGCAGTCCTGCCGCGATATGCATGAAAACATCGCGCAAATGGGGCAACAGCATCGCGTTGCCTGCGTTCAGAGACACACTCTCCTGGTAATACAGCATGCCGAACGACAAGCCGAGGAAAGAAATGAATCCGGCCATCAACAGCACATACTGGCCCAGTCCGGCCGCCAGGTAAGGCCTCAGGGAACTCGGCAAGACTTGCCCCAGCAGCCCTGTCCATTGTTCGGACAGGCGCGCCTTCTGCGGTTTGCACATGTCCTGACACCGCGCATCCAGCGTGCAGCACAACGAGCAGATGTTGCCCTTGTACGCCGGGCACGTGGACATGTCTTCAGCCTCGAAATCGGTACTGCAGATACAGCATGTATGCACTCTGGCACCGGGCGTTGTACTAAGCGCCCCGGGCTGGCGGGCAATGTAATAACGCCCGCTGGTGATCCATGCGAAAAGCGGCGACAGGACGAGCGGCAAGCCGAGGGAAATGAAGATGGCAAACGGCTGCGCCTCCTGGCCGAACAGTCCCAGATAGACCGATATCGACAGCGCGGACGCGATACCCATCGCACCGAAACCTACCGGATTGACATCGTAGAGATAGGCACGGCGGAATTCGACGCCGCGGGGAGACAGGCCAAGCGGTTTGTTTATCACCAGATCCGCCACCACCGACATCATCCAGGCCACCGCCACGTTGGAATACAGGCCCAGCACCCGCCCCATCACCTGCAGGAGGTCCAGCTCCATGAGCATGAGTGCAATCAGCGTATTGAACACGACCCAGACGACCCGCCCCGGGTGGCTATGGGTCAGGCGGGAGAAGAAGTTCGACCATGCCAGCGACCCGGCATAGGCGTTGGTGACGTTGATCTTCAGCTGCGAGACGATCACGAATGTTGCGGTTGCAGCCACGGCCCAGCCCATGTCGGGAAACACATAACTGCTGTAGGCTGCCAGATACATCTGGTTCGGATCCACCGCGAGGTCTTCCGGCACGCCATGCCGGATCGCCAGATATGCCAGCACGATCCCGCCCAACATCTTCACGACACTCAGCAGCAGCCATCCCGTTCCCCCAACCAGAACGCCGACCAGCCAGCGACGCCGGTTCTGCATGGTGCGTTCGGGCATGAAGCGGAGGTAATCCGCCTGTTCACCCATCTGCGCAATGATTGCCATCGCCACGGTCACGCCTGCGCTGAACAGGCGGATATCGAAACCGCTCCCGCCATGGCCGCTGTAACCGAACAGCCCCGCCATATCCTGAGGCCGGTCCACCAGCAGAAAGATGTAGGGCAGGAACAGCATGCCCAGCCAGATGGGCTGAGTCAGTGTCTGCAGCCGGCTGATTGCCGTAATCCCTCGCGTTACAAGAGGAATCACCACAACGGCACAGATCAGATAGCCCCATACAAGCGGAATATGGAAGGCAAGGTTCAGCGCTGAGGCCATGATGGCCGCTTCGAGCGCGAAGAAGATAAAAGTAAACGCGGCGTAAATCAGCGAGGTAATCGTGGAACCCAGATACCCGAAGCCTGAACCACGGGTCAGGAGGTCCATGTCAAGGCCGTATATGGCCGAGTAACGACTCAGAGGGAGGCTTGCCAGAAAAATAATCAGTCCGGTGGCAAGAATGGCGAGAGCTGCGTTGACAAAACCACAAGCGACCAGAAGTGTGGCGCCTATCGCCTCCAGCACCAGGAAAGAGGCGGAACTGAAAGCGGTGTTGGCGACTTGCCATTCCGACCACTTGCGATAGCTGCGGGGAGTGAAGCGCAGGGCATAATCTTCCAGGGTTTCATTGGAGACCCAGGTGTTGTAATCCCTGCGTACTTTGAATACGTTCTGAACGGCGTTGTCCTTGCCAACTAGGCTGTCGTCTTTCACATGCATCTAACCTGCGCTTATCGAATGTCTGCCGCCGCGACCCATAACATGGCTTTGTTTTGTCATCGCGCGCCCCTTCCATGACAGCGGCCGAGATAAGCGCAACCATCCCCAAGTAGTTGCGCTCGTACCACACTCCTTGCGCCTTTCGGCAAGCAGGGCGGCAGTAAAAATGGGCAGCCTGCCTTTCTCGCGGGACGTCAGTGCCATTCTTCCTCCCTCAAGTCTTCCAAATTCGCGGCTCCACCGCCTTCCGGCCAAGCATGGCTGGCCTCAACAGCCGCCATAGTGCAATCATCCAGGCCTTGGCAGCTTCGGAGGAGTGCCCGAGGTAGCGAGCTACCAGAACATCGGCGTCCGGCAGTAGCGTCAGCCCGCAGAGCGCCCGGTCTTCTGCCGGTCTCTGCTGTCTGCAGGCTGCCAGAACTGCAGCGTCGAGGCCTTCTCCCGTCGCCAGCAGCGTCGCGCTCACGCTATATCCGGCCAACCCGGCAGCGGACTGCAGCAGCCTCGACCCGCCTTCCAGCAAGCCGCGCTCCAACCATATGGGCCTGCCTTCACGCTCGATTCGGGTCAACAAGCGTATCGCCCCGGAAGAGAAGCTTTCGCCGGATGCACGACGCCCAAGACACAGGGTTTCCCATCCGATGAAGCCGGCTTTTTCAGCAAGCGAAACTCGCGTCTGCATGCTCGCCAAAGCGCCATCGAAAACGATGGTTTCCTGGGGCAGCCATTCCAGCACGCCTCCCGCACCCACTTCGAAGTTCAGCCGCTGGGATGCCCAGGGGGCCGCGCTCCGATACCACTTCCCGGCGCCCGGGGTCGTCAGCAGGACATGGGCATCACTTGTTGCCGTTGCGGTGATCGCCAGCGCATCGCCGCCTGCGATACCTGCCGGAGGGTGCAACAACAGCGTGTGGCACACCTCGGCGCCCTCGGGATAAAACGGCTTCTGTACCCGCAGCGGACCCAGATGGACCCTGCGCGCCAATATCGTGGCATCCGCCCTGCGCCCGAACTCCAGATCCAAACTAGCCAGCCAGCCGGCCTTGGCCCACTCATTACAAGCAAGCATCGGACCACCACCCGGGTGGCCCGTGCAATTGATGGATTCGGCTATACAGCTCACCCAACTGGACTAACGGTGACGCACCGTATTGGGGTTCGGTATCCCCGGAATGGGGCATTCTTCGGTCCCGACCATCGGACGCGTAAACTGCTCGACCATCTTTTGCGTGCCTTCGGGATCGGTCGTCCATTTCTCATAAAATTCAAACGGGCAGGCTGCCACTCCCTTGTCACCATCCCCCGAATTGATCAACCCGGTGTAGCCGCGATGCAACAGCTTGAACAGGTGGTTTTCGGACTGGGCATTCTTGCGGAAGTCGCGGATCAGGCTCTTGGACAATGCGGCATACTGGATGCCCATTTCCTCTTCGCCGCACTCGCCCAGCGTGCGGCCGTCGAAACCGATCACCGCCGAGTGCCCGAAATACGAGTACACGCCGTCAAAACCGGCTGCGTTGGCTACCGCAACATAAGTGTTGTTGGCAAATGCCATGGCCTTGGAGATCAGTATCTGCTGCTCCTTGGCTGGGTACATATAGCCCTGGCAGCGCACGATCAGCTCCGCGCCCCTCATGGCGCAGTCGCGCCAGATTTCCGGATAGTTACCGTCATCGCAGATGATCAGGCTGACCTTCAGGCCCTTGGGACCCTCGGAGACGTAGGTGCAGTTGCCGGGATACCAGCCCTCGATCGGCACCCACGGCATGATCTTGCGGTACTTCTGCACGATCTCGCCCTTGTCGTTCATCAGGATGAGCGTGTTGTATGGCGCCTTGTTCGGATGTTCCTCATGCCGCTCCCCGGTCAGCGAGAACACGCCCCATACCTTGGCGTTGCGGCAAGCCTCGGCGAAGATCTCAGTCTCCTCGCCCGGTACGGCCGAAGCGGTTTCGTACATCTCTTTGCTGTCGTACATGATCCCGTGCGTGCTGTACTCGGGGAAGATCACCAGATCGAGGCCCGGCAGGCCGACCTTCATGCCCTCGATCATGCGCGCGATGGCACGGGCATTCTCCAGTACCTCGGCCTTGGTATGCAGCCGCGGCATCTTGTAGTTGACGACAGCAACGCCAACTGTGTCGTTGCTGCTGGAAATATCACCGTGAATCATTTCTATCCTTTCTGGAACGCTTGGTTAGTGACTGATCATCCATGGCCGCCTGTTGGCGAACGACTTCGTCGCAGGCGGCTGCGAACCGCTCACTGCACGGCTGGATGATTTATGCCCGCAGCAGCTGCAGCCGCGCGGATGCTGCGAAGACGACTTCGGCTCGTGGCGGGCGCGTTCGTTGGTCTCCATTGCGCGCCGCGTATCCCTGGCCATGGTCGGAAGCGACGGCATGGCAAGCATCACCCGCCCCGCCGCCAAGCCACAGTGGGGACACACGGCTGGGGCATCACGGTTCTCCATGCGGCGCATCACCTCGAATGTCCCGCAATCGGGGCAGTGATAGTCGTAAACCGGCATGGTCTTATTCCTTGTCCTGCGACAGCGGCATGTCGATTGAGCCATCGAGATACTTCACCGGACCGGCCGCGCTCGGGTTGATGTCGAAGTCGAAGATCTGCGTCGGTAGCCACAATGTGGCGCAGGCGTTCGGAATATCGACTACGCCGCTGATGTGCCCCTGCACGGGCGCAGTACCCAGGATCGAGTATGCCTGCGCGCCCGAGTAGCCGAATTTCTTCAGATATTCGATCGCGTTCAGGCAGGCCTGGCGGTACGCCACGTTGACATCCAGGTAATGTTGCTTGCCCTGCTCGTCGACCGACACACCCTCGAAAATCAGGTAGTCGTTGTAGCTCGGGGTGATCGGGCTCGGCTTGAAGATCGGGTTCTTGATGCCGTACTTCGCCATCCCGCCTTTCAGAAGCGACACGCGCATGTGCACCCAGCCGGCCATCTCGATCGCACCGCAAAAGGTGATCTCGCCGTCGCCCTGGCTGAAGTGCAGATCGCCCACGCTCAGGCCAGCACCTTCCACGTAGACCGGAAAGTAGACCTTGGCGCCGCGCGAGAGGTCCTTGATGTCGCAGTTGCCGCCGTGTTCGCGGCCGGGTACGGTGCGGGCGCCCTCGGCCGCCGCCTTGGCCTTGGCGTCACCCTGCATCTTGCCCATGTGCGCGGTAGGTGCAAAGGGCGGGTTGGCCAGCCCGCCGGTCGGGTTGGAATCGATCAGTTCCTGTTCGCGCTTGTTCCACTCGGCCAGCATCTTCGCGTCAGGCAGACAGCCGATCAGCCCGGGATGGATCAGACCGGCGTAGCTGATGCCGGGCACGTGGCGCGATCGCGTGAACATGCCCTCGATGTCCCAGATCGACTTCTGCGCCAGCGGGAAGTGCTCGGTCAGGAAGCCGCCGCCGTTTTTCTTGCTGAAGAAACCGTTGAACCCCCACAGGCTGTCCTGCTTTGCGCCGATGTCCAGCAACTCCACCACCAGCAGATCGCCGGGCTCGGCACCTTTCACGCCGACCGGGCCCGACAGGAAGTGCACCGTCGTCAGGTCGACGTCGCGTACGTCGTCGGCGCTGTCGTTGTTCTTGATGTAACCACCGGTCCAGTCGTAGGTCTCGAGGATGAAATCGTCGCCCGGATTGACCCAGCAGGTCATGGGAATGTCGGGATGCCAGCGGTTGTGGATCTTCTCGTTGTCATACGGGGACTGCTCCAGATCAACCTTGATAAGTGTGTCAGCCATGAAATTTCTCCTTGTGTTAGGAATTGGGTCAGCGCCTGGTTTGGGTCAAATCAATCTTCAAATTGACAGATATCGGCTAATGGTTTTTTCGTCGACATTCGCGCGCTTGTCCTCGTAAACGAACTTGCCTTTGTCGATGACGAAAAAGCGGTCGGCGATATCCAGCGTAAAACTGAGAACCTGCTCGGACACCACGATGGTGAGATCACGCAAGTCCCGGATCTCCTTCAGGCTCTTTGCGATGTCCTTGATGATGGATGGCTGGATACCTTCGGTCGGCTCGTCGAGCAGCAACACCTTGGGATTGGTGGCCAGCGCCCGCGCGATTGCCAATTGCTGCTGTTGCCCGCCGGACAGGTTTCCCCCCTTGCGTGCCCGCATGTCGAACAACACGGGGAAAAGTGCGTACAACTCTTCCGGCACGACGCCCTGCGCGGAACGCGGAAGCCCGGTCTGGATATTTTCGACAACGGTCATGTTGGAAAAAATCATCCGCCCCTGGGGCACATACGCCAGACCTTGCTGAACGCGCTGATGCGATTCAAGGCCGTCCAGTTTGTTTCCGTCCACGGAAATGCTGCCGCGGGTAGCTGGAATGACTCCCATCAACGTCTTGAAAAGCGTGGTCTTGCCCATGCCGTTGCGACCCATCACCGCAACAATTTCCTTTTTTTCGACCTCGAGGTTCAAATCGTGTATCACATGACTCTGGCCATAGCCCGAGTCGACCCCGTTGACGCTAAACATGCTGTTTGACATGGAATTTCCTCAGTGCCCGAGATAGACTTCAATGACTTTGGGGTTGCTTTGCACCGCGTCCATATTCCCTTCCGCCAGCAGCTTGCCCTGGTGCAATACCGTCACCTTGTGTGCGATGCGCTTGACGAATTCCATATCGTGTTCAATCACGATCACCGATCGTCCCTGCGATATTCTGTTCAGTAGCTCGGCGGTCTTTTCGCGTTCGGAAACACTCATTCCTGCCACCGGCTCATCCAGCATCAGCAACTCCGGGTCCTGTATCAGCAGCATCCCGATTTCCAGCCACTGCTTCTGCCCGTGGCTGAGTAGCCCCGCCTGAACGTCCAGTTGGTCGGACAGGAAAATCATCTCGGCGATTTCCATGATCCGGTCAACAACGTCCTGGGTACGTGCAAACACCAATGACCCGAAAACGCCGCGCCCACGGGGAAAGGAAATCTCAAGGTTTTCCAGAACCGACAGATTTTCATAGATGGATGGCGTCTGAAATTTCCGGCCGACACCCACCTGCACGATCTTGTATTCCGGGTACTTCGTGAGCTCGATGTCCTTGAACTTGATGGAGCCGCTGGTCGCCTTTGTTCTCCCGCAAATGAGATCCAGGACCGTGGTTTTTCCGGCGCCATTGGGCCCGATGATCACGCGCAACTCGTTCTTTTCCACATACAGGTTCAGTTTGTCCACCGCCTTGAACCCATCGAAGGAAACCGTCAAATCCTCAACAGCCAATACGAGTTCATTGCTCATTTCTGGACTCCCGCCTTAACTGGGTTCAACTTCCTGAGCAGGCCTCTTTCCCTGAGCTTTGCCAGAGCCTTCTCCAGCCGTCCCTTCAAATAGGTGTCGTACAGGCCAGCCAGGCCATTGGGGAAGACCATGACGACGCCGATAAAAAGCGCGCCCATCAGGAATAGCCAGAGCGAGGGGAACGATTCCGAGAAAGCCGTTTTCCCGTAGTTCACCAGCAGCGTTCCGTAGACCGCCCCGATCAGCGACATGCGTCCGCCGATTGCCGCGAAAATCACCATTTCGATCGACGGCACAATGCCGATGATCGAGGGCGACATGAAACCGACCTGCAAGGTAAACATTGCCCCGCCTATGGCGGAAATCGCCGCGCCCAGACTGAACGTGAAGATCTTGAAATTGGCCACGTCATAGCCCGAGAACCTGACCCTGTCCTCCTTGTCGCGCATCGCAAGCAGCAGGCGGCCCAGCTTGGATGACAGGACAAACTTGCACAGCACGATTGCGCCGATCAGCAAGGCGCCGTTGAGGTAGTACAGGATGTATTTCGCTGAATTTGTATTGATGTTCCAGCCGTGCAGCGTCTTGAGGTCGGTAATGCCGTTGATGCCGCCGGTCATGCCTTGCTGCCCGACGACCAGAATCGTCAGAATTGCCGCAATGGCCTGCGTGATGATCGAGAAATACACGCCACCGACACGCCGCTTGAACATTGCCACGCCAATCACATAGGCAACCACGGATGGCAGCACGAGGACTGCAATCAGCGTGAATGTCAGGCTATGGAATGGCTCCCATATCAGGGGCAGGCTTGTCACCTGGTTCCAGTCCATGAAATCCGGGATGCCGGGCGTGGTCTGACGGGCCGTGCTCACCGGATCGGAAGCCTCCAATTTCAGGAACATGGCCATGCAATAGCCGCCGATCCCGAAGAAGATACCCTGCCCCAGGCTCAATATCCCGCCATACCCCCACACCATGACCAACCCCACGGCGGCAAAGGCGTAGGTCAGGTATTTGCCGACCATGTTGAGGCGAAAAATGTCCAGCCACAGCGGCATGACGATGAATATGAACGCAGCCAGCACTGCAAGCTCAATGGCACCTCGTTTTCCGCCCAACCATTTACTGTAGAAAGCGTTCATCTTTTTCCCTTACTCGATCTATCTTCTTACCTTGCTGGTGAACAAACCTTCCGGGCGCAGCATCAGAATGACGATGATCGCCATCAAGGTAACCACCTTGCCCATGGCTTCCGTCATGAAAAACGTCAGAATCGATTGCGCCTGGGCAATGGAGAACGCCGATAGAACCGTGCCGACCACGCTTGACGCGCCGCCGAACACGACGACCAGGAAGGTATCAACGATATAGAGGGAGCCGCTGGTCGGACCCGTGGAGGCGATCGTCGTGAAACTGGCGCCCGCGATGCCCGCGATCCCGCACCCGACCGCGAACGTAATCCGGTCAACTTTCCTGGTATTGATGCCAACCGCCCCGGCCATGACCCGGTTCTGGGTGGTAGCACGCACCTTGAGCCCCCATGACGTGCGGTACAGGAACAGGACGACTGCGATGGTTACGATGATCGATATGGCCATCACGAAAAGTCCGTTGAGCGGAATGTCGATGTCCGGCGTAGGTTTCCAGGACCCCATCAGCCAGTCCGGCAGGGTTGCACTGACCTCACGCGCGCCGAATGCCGACCTGAATATCTGCTGCATGATCAAGCTCAGGCCCCAAGTGGCAAGCAGCGTATCCAGAGGGCGCTTGTACAAGTGCCTGATCAGGGAAAACTCGACCAGGTATCCGATCGCAAACGCTATTGCGAATGCCGCGAAAATTGCGATCACAAAGTAATAAGGCATCAGCGCCGGGAAATACTGTTCCGTGACCTTCGAACACAAGTAGATCGTGTAGGCGCCGATCGTCATGAACTCGCCATGGGCCATATTGATCACGCCCATTTGCCCGAAAATGATTGCCAACCCAAGAGCCATCAGCAACAGCACACTGAACAGGCTCAATCCCGAGAAACCCTGCATGACCAGGATTGACCACAGATCCGTTAGCGAATAACCGTCCATGCAATATCTCCAATGATGCTAGTCAGTCATATGCTTCAGTAAACGGGCCACCCATCATTCGTCGAACGATGGATGGCCAACGCTGGATTAATAGCCCTTGGGGAAGGGATTGGGCATGATGTAGTCCGACGTGTACACGATGTCGGCCTGACCGTCCGCGCGCCATTGGCCAACCCGCAGGCGGGTCCTCAGGTGATGGTTGGGCTCCAGATAAACCATTCCTTCCGGCGCATCGAAGGTGATCTTCCCGCTCTCCTCGGCCTTCACCACCTTGTCGGTGTCAAAGCTGCCGGCCTTCTCGACAGCGGCCTTCCACAGCCACGGACCTTCGTAGGCCGCCTGCGTCACATCGCCGATGGGCGCGTCCGCACCGAACTTCGCCTTGAACTGTTTTACAAACTCCTTGTTGCGGGGCGTATCGAGGGACTGGAAGTATTTCATCGCCGAATAGAAGCCGAGCAGGTTCTCGCCGCCGATGCCCTTCGCCTCATCCTCGGTCACCGACAGGGTCAGGAGGGTGTGGGTCTTGCCGGTTATGCCGGCCGCCTTCAACTGCTTGAACCAGGACACATTGGAACCGCCCACGACTGCGGCGTAGATCACGTCGGGTTTCTTCAGACGAATCTTGTTGATGGTCGAACCGAATGCGGTGCTGCCAAGGGCGGCATACTCCTCGCCGACCACTTTCCCGTGCAGTACGGTCTCGATGTACTTGCGGGCCAGCTTCATGGTCGTGCGTGGCCAGATGTAGTCCGAACCGATCAGGTAGAAAGTCTTGGCATGTTTGGTCTTGGCAACCCAGTCAAGGCCGGCGAACACCTGCTGCGTCGCTTCCTGCCCCGTGTAAACGACATTCTTGGACTGCTCCAGACCTTCATAGAACGTCGGGTAGTACAGCAGGCCATTGTCGCGTTCCAGAACGGGGAGCACCGCCTTGCGTGAAGCCGAGGTCCAGCAGCCGAAGATGGCTGCCACATGGTTTTCTTCCAGGAGCTTTTTGGCCTTTTCAGCGAATGTCGGCCAGTCGGAAGCGCCATCCTCCTCGATGATCTTGATCTTCCTGCCGAGAACCCCTCCCGCCGCATTGATCTGATCGATCGCCAGGCGCTCGGCCTCGATCGAGCCGGTTTCCGAGATCGCCATCGTTCCCGTCGACGAATGCAACTGCCCAACGATGACTTCCTTGTCGGTAACCGCCAGATGCGTTGTGTTAACCTTGCTTGTAGGAGGCGCCTCTGCGAAAGCGCTCCCCGCAGCGGCAAACATGAATGCGCCAACTACGGCAAGCGCAATCTGATTTCGAAATGGCACAACCGCGCCATTTCCGGACCGACCACAAGAATCAGTAGCGGAAAATCTTGATTTCTTGCTTAGCATGACAATTACTCCTTGCTGGATTGTGGGAAACATCGAACAACTCGCGAATCAAAAAGCTGTGGTCGAACAGTAGGATTTCCCAGGCAGGAGATGAATACGTCATCTGACTTAGGTTGCCGCGCAGGCTTGCGGAAGGCTCGAAACAGGGCCGCACTTTCCGCGCGACAAAATGACTCAGGCCGCGCTGAAACCCGGGGACGTTATCCGGCGATCGAATGCATTTTCCTGACGAATTCCGTATTTTCTGGGTGGCGACATCGTCATCAACGTGGGCCGGATGGGCTGGTCGCCCAGAACAGACATCAACGGCAACACCCATGCGTCACCCGGGATGTCCTCGACGTCAGGGCTTCGGCGAAGAAGATAAGTCATCCTACGTAGATGGAACGGATGACTGACTGCGGATAGCGGTGCTACCTTTTGCGGTGTCGGATGATCGACGCGGACACTACACAAGGACTATTGATGATCGATTTTGCCCCAACCCGTACCCCCCGTAGTGCCTGCACCGTGATGCTGCTTGCCTTGCTGTTCAGCGGCTGCGGCGAGTTCGCCTACAAGCGCGGCGCCACGTCGGGCGACCTGGAAGCCGCAAAGAAAACCTGTCGGGAACAAGGCGACGATGCCGCGTACGAGAAGTGCATGGCCGACAGCGGCTGGACCGTTCAGAACCTGGGCAGGATGGAGCCCCTGGACGTCGACCCCGTCATCGAAGCCTCCGTCATCCCCAGCAATATCCGGATCGAAAATGCGACGAGCGCCGCGCCTGGCGAGCAGCACGCCGATAGGCCCGCCTCGACACGCAAGCCCGACATGCTGGATACCTTCAAGGTGAGTTCGTGGTGGAAAGCCGGCAGCGGCGCCAGCAACCTCGAGGCCGACACCGATGTCTGCGTCACCCAACTGGGCGAGGCGCATCGTCCGGTGCAGACCCAGCAAACCCAGACGGCCACACGGGGGCTGTTGCTGTGCATGAGGGCGAAGTAGTGTTTCGCTCGACACCGACAGGCTTAGGTTGATACTGGCAAACTGGGAAATCCGGATCAGGCGCTATCCGCTTTTCGGCCGAAGCAGCCGATGGCGTTCCGGGCAAGCCAGGTCTGCTATGCGCTGAAAACCTGTCGTTGATTAGATTTCAATCTGAGTGACCGCTTCCAAGAAGGTGAACTCACACTCTCGACCCGAAGCGGCCGGTCGGAGAGGAAGTCGCAGGCGGCCGGAGTTCGGCCGAAGCAGGCTATCAAGGTTTTCCAGAGGCGACATTCACCTATGTCTGCTTTGCCAACAACGCAACTCCAGCCATCGCCTCTATGCAGGCAGATAGCGTTTTTTAGAAATGGCATAAACCATCCCAAAGTGAGCACAAACAAATCAAGGGGCCAATGCCACGTGATTTGTTTGTGGGTTTTGGCTGTATGGCTTGGATTAAGCAACAAACTGTTTTTGCCGCCGACGAGCGACGAGACTGACCAAGCCAAAACCAGCCACCATCAACGCGTAGGTGTCAGCTTCGGGGACGGCGGTAACAGAAAGCAGGTAGGCATGACTAACACCGGTAATTGAATTATATGCGCTGCCAACAATCCATCCGTAATCGTTAATATCATTTGCGGAATTTAGTACCCAACCAGCACTTTCAGTGGCGCTATCAAGAAGACTGTTCAAATCCGTCATTGAAGTGCCATTCCACAAGAAAGCGTGAACAGCACTATTGTTGAGCGTAGATGAATAGCCCACTACCTCTCCGAGATTGTTGATTGCAGTGGCTACGCTGTTAGTACCTAGCGTACCTAAGTCTGTGGCAGAGGTGCCATTCCACAAGGTGGCATGGTAGGTGGCATTGCCGCTGATATCTGACCAGCCTACGACTTGCCCGGCGTTGTTGATCGCCATGGCCGAACTGTTATTTCCACCAACTGTACCTAAGTCAGTGGCAGCAGTGCCGTTCCACAAAGTCGCGTGATTGATAATATGAAGAATCCCATTATCGTAATAATGGGTGGTCGTGGCTGAACCTCCAACAACCTGACCAGCATCGCTAATTGAGTTGGCACTAGCTCCACTTCCTCCTAGAGTGCCCAAATTCGTGACTGAGCTTCCATTCCACAAAGTGGCGGCTTGAGAATTATTGGCTGTCGTGTCGGAATTTCCTGCAATCTGACCCTCATGGTTAATGGCGAAAGCGACGCTATTAGATCCGCCAAGAGTACCTAAATCTGTGGCGGTGGTGCCGTTCCATAGGGCAGCATGCTGAGCTACCGGGTAATTGGTGTTATACGAATTTCCTACTACCTGTCCAATATCATTGATGGAAAAGGCTCTGCTGTTAGTGTAGTTACCGCCAAGCGTTCCTAAGTCAGTGGCGGTGGTGCCATTCCATTCAGTGGCATGTTCTGTAAAGTAATTAACGTATGAGTCGCCTACGATCTGCCCTGAATTATTGATTGCAGTGGCTACGCTGTTATCACCACCCAAGTCAAAAAACATATAACCAGCTGCGTTAGCTGAATTTGACGCTCCAAACAAGACCAACGTCATGGCCATGGCAGACGTTAAAAAAGGACGTTTGCCAAGTTCCTTCAATTTTTGAATTGTCATGATGTTGACTAGTCAAGAAATAAAATGAAAAACAACGCTATCAATTAACTGATACAGGAATATGACAACCCGTTCCAGACATATTTTTTTGATCTCGACGGCATGAATAGCACTGCATTTGAAATAATTTGGAGTTGCGGCCTTGCTTACGAAGATTGCTTGGGTTCGCAGCCCATGGAGGTCCGCTACATGGCGCGAGCAGCGGTGACCGCTTCTGGGCGATTGAATCCGCAGTCGCAGGACGGCGCTTATCTTTGAGCGGCCGCTTTAGAGCAAGATACCGTTCGCGTACTCCCGGCCAGAAGCAGTCCTTCACAGCGTTCAATTCGGATGTCCGCTGGCCGGTCTTAAGCAGCCGTCCCTCTCGACGGAATTGTTAGAGCTAATTGCCGAAGGAGGATGGAGAATAAATCTCATCAAACTTTTTTCTATCAATTGATTCTCCACTCTTGATCAACTTATTTGCTTCACTCTCGACTTCCACAAGAAATTTTAGATAGTTCTCATGGACTTCTGTCATCGGAGATAGGTCGGGGTTGCACTTGTTATCGAGGTGATAGCGGGTGTGCCACCTAATCGCTGCGGCATTGCTGTATTCAGCCTTGATCATTTCTCCCCATTCTTTGCCGAAAAGTACAGTTTCTTCTGTCGTGCCATTTTTCTGGTGGTGCTTCTGTATCTCTAGTGTTAGGCTCCGAATGCTATCAAGGCCTTCGTTTAAGCCACGAATTAGGGAATGTATAAGTTGATATGAAATTCTTTGGTTTTGGTTTAAAGATAAAAGCGCGTCTTTATAGTAGTTTGAAAAAATGTAGTTTGAGACGCCAACGCAGGCTGAGTTTCCAACGCCTTTTGCTCCGTATATCTGTAGATCTCTGGCGCAGGACGTCATCACTCTGTCCGTTTCGCGGTCTATGTCACGCAACTCTTCAAGAAGAAGAGCTTTAATTTTTCGAGCTCTTGCCCAGTCTTTGACGAGGCTCGTGACTTGAGCGAGTAACCAGCCAATGAAGCCTGATGCGATAACGATACCTAGTTTGATGATCAGATCTTTGTGATCCATGGCGGCTCTAACGTCTGAATTCAGCGGGCGGCAAAAGCACAGCTTTTGACGGTCCGCTGGAATGATTTGTTGGGCGTGATGGCCAAGGCTTTGTCATTTTCGGTATTTCGTATTTGCACAAACGTAAGACATGGTTTTCTCAACTACCGTGTCTGGTGCAACCGTTTGCCACTGTATGTTTGAATCGATGTCCTCATGTGCAGTGATCACGGAACCGTCGACGCGTAACAGTCGGCTGGCTTTGACACCAATTTGGTGTTTGTCGCAATTCACGACGTTGACCGAGAGCACCTGTTTAATAAGCTCGCCATTGGGTGGATAGGGCTGCTGTACTTTGAAGTCAATCCTTGTCCAAGACCGAACGATCTTCCCTTCGGCAACGATGGAGGCTCTGGCAACGGCCCAGATATTTCCTTTGTCGTCAGTGCCAATATTCCTCCACTCGGATGCGTGAGAAGCGATGGCGTAAAGAGACATTGCAATCAGGCCGGCAAGGCCAAGACGATTGAGCATTCTTTTTCCTCTGTGAGCGATCTAGACGCCCAACGTTTTAGGTAAGGGGCGCGCCGCCTGCGGCGCGTCCCAGCGACCGAAGGGAGCGCTTTGACCGCAATGTTAGAGAACGGGTTACGCATCGCCTGACGGCCCTTTGGCAGTGACTAAGAATTTAGAGATGGCCCTGGCCTTGAACATGAGGACGAAGGCGACAGCAAGCTGAATGGCGATGGGCACAAGCCGCATGAAGTGGAACTCTTCGGAGTTGGCGATGGGCTGCTTTTCGTGGACCATGACCACGAAAAGTGGGATGTAGAAGGCAAGGGTGGGGAGCACTTTGGCAAGGAAGAGCCACATGGCAAAGACGATGCAGGCCACCACGACGGTTTCATGCACCGGGAGGTGGAGGACGTTATCGAATTGTGTTTTTGGGATTAGTTTGTGAGCGACGAACATTGGGAAGAACCACAGCAGGATGGCCAGCAGGAAGACTAAAGCACTAAGCAGATAATGCACTTGAATTTCTTCAATGCCGGGTTGGCTATTGAGGCCTTTGCCATAGCCCAGGATTTGAAGGGCCAAGACAACGAGCCAAATTGAAAAGAGCCGAACAGCTAAGCCGACAATTTGCTGAGGAGTCATAGAGTTCTCTAACGT
>JBDRCF010000006.1:0-9028 GCA_043821985.1 Pseudomonadota bacterium | reverse complement strand
GAAAGTGGCCGATGCCCAGTCGGAAAACACGCCTGCTGCGTTGCCCACTGCCCACGTGCCGGACGAGATTGCCCCTTTCGTGCAATCGATCAACCGACTGCTTGAACGGATCAACCGCCTGATGGAGCAACAACGGCGCTTCATCGCTGACGCAGCCCACGAGTTGCGCACGCCGCTGACCGCATTATCGTTACAGGCTCAGAATCTGGAACGCGCAGATTCGCTTGCGGCCTGCAAGGAGCGGCTGCTTCCGCTCAAAACGGGGCTTGAGCGATCCCGCCATCTGCTCGATCAACTATTGGGACTGGCACGGCAGCAGGCGAGCACGGGCAATCTGCAGCAGGTCAATCTGGTCGATATTGCCCAGACCGTGATTGAGGAAGTCTTTCCCCTTGCGGAGATGAAACGTATCGACCTGGGTTTGGAACAGCAGGGAAAAGTATTGATTGACGCTGACGTATCGGCAATCCATATGCTGTTGCGCAATGCGGTAGACAATGCTTTGCTTTACACGCCGGAAGGCGGCGAGGTCACGGTCCGCGTCCGTAGTGATGAGGATGAAGGCATCCTGGAGGTCATCGACACCGGCCCTGGCATTCCAAAGGAAGAACGGGAACGGGTGTTTGATGCGTTTTACCGTGTGCCTGGGAGCCATGATGGCGGAAGCGGCTTGGGACTGGCAATTGTGCGTAATATCGCTGAACGTCTGGGTGGAACCGTCAGACTCGGAGATCGGCCGGACAAGACGGGATTGGTTTTTGTCTACCGTCAACGCCTGTCCCCTTCCTAGCCGCGCCCGCCACCAAGACTAAAGCATCCTGTTTAGCGGCAAGGGAAAATTAATCATTGCAGCAGGATTCATGCTGACGCTACATCGAGAGGAAGACCATGACGATTCAGAGGGATATGGCACTTGCTGATCGCATCAAAAAAGCAAGGATTCTCGCAGGACTGAGCCAAGCCGAACTCGCCAGGCGATGTGGTGTTTCTCCGTCCCTGCTGTGCAACCTTGAAAATGGAAAGATCAAGTCTTTGCGCCATTCCATGCTGCTCCAAATGGCAAAAATTCTAGGGAAATCGCCCGAGTGGCTCGCCTTCGGGAGGGGGCACGCCAAGACATCCTCTACCCGCTTGAAATCCGAGCATGATTTCTTGGCGGATTTTCATAAGCTGTCCGCTACGGAAAGGAAGATTGTGGCCCGCATGGTCCATGGCTTGGTGATGGACAAGTCCTGACCATGTTGTTCGGTGGTGCGTCCCGGCTGGGCGCCGCCGTCATAACGACAGGTATTGCTGTTGCTTGGGCACGGCCTATGTTTTCATCTCGCCAGTTTGGCGAATTGCTGGCGAGACGTTTACTAACCTAGCCGAGCAGTTGTACCACACTGTCTTGGCGAGCCCGATCGCTTCTGGGTGGATTCGGCGCTAGCCGAACGATGACAACGCATTGCTGAAAATGGTTGGCATAAAGAAACTGTTTGACGAAAAGCACGTACACGTCGCCTTCGAGATCAGCCTTATGCTCAAAGGCGCGTTTGCACTGGCGGAAATCGCCGCCAGCATTTTTGCCTACGTCGTTACCAAGCAATTTCTGCTCGACTTAGTGCGTGCCATCACCCGGATGGAATTGTCGGAGGATCCTCATGATTTCGTTGCCAATTATCTGGTCCATGCCGCGCAAAATCTGTCGGTGAGCAGCCAGAACTTCACCGCCTTCTATTTGCTCAGCCACGGCGTGATCAAACTCTTCCTCATCATCGGTCTTTGGCAGAAGAAGCTGGGGTACTACCCGGCGGCCATCGCGGTTTTCAGTTTGTTCATTCTGTACCAAGCGTATCGATTCAGCTTTACGCATTCACTATCGTTGCTGCTCATCACGATATTGGATGCCGTCGTCATTGGGCTGACGTGGTTCGAGTACCAGCATTTGCGGTGCATAGCGGACCTGGTCGGCCCAGAACCAGCCGGCCGCAATGGTCGCCAAAGCCGCCCTTCGAGCCCTCCTATTGAGACGGTGAGTTCTCGATCGGACGCTGACCATCGCAGACTTGGCTAATGCGCCGCCAGTGCAAAGACTCCGCGTCCAGTGAGCAGTTGCAGCGCCACGGTCTGTTCAGCCAGTTGCAGGGCATTGGCCTGCAATGCCAGGCGCTGGTCGAGCAGCGCCCGGCGCTGTGCCTGGGCCTGCGGCAGCGTCGCGTCGCCTTCGCGCAGGGCCGTATCGGTTGCGCGCGCCGCTGCGCGCAGAACCGGTAAGGCAGCCTGGAGCGCCTTCCGCTGCCGCTCCAGCAGCCCGATATCGGCCAGGAGCCGTTCGACATCCGCGCGGGACTGACGCAGCCGCAGCGCGTAGTCATCGTACAGCGTCTGGCGCGTGGCCTCCTGGACCGCGATCGCCCCGCGGCTGCCGTTCAGGATCGGCAAACTGAGGGTGATGCCGAAGCCGACCGTGTTGACGTTCGAGGTGTCGCGCGCCCGCGACAGGTCGACGCCGACCGACGGAAACTGTGCGAGCACAGCCTCGCGCAGCTTTTCTTCCTGGCTTTGGTAGCCGGCCTGCAAGGCCATCAGGTCCGGACGGATCATTGGCAGACGGTCCAGCACTGCGGCGGCGCCTTGCACCGCATCGGGGTCGAACCGCGGCAGGCCCGCCAAGCCCAGCGGCGTGCCAGGCGGCAGACCGAGCAGCGTGTCGAGCTCGGCGAGCCGGGCGTCATGCTGCCGGGCGTCGTCGGCGAGTTTTTGCTGTACCGCCTGCAGCTCGACCAGGTCGGCATCGGCCGTAGTGCGCGGCGCGATGCCGGCCGCCGCCGCGGCCCGGTCGCGCCGTAGGCGCTCGAGAACCGCGTCGCGCTCAGCGCCCAGCAGCGCATCGCGCTCGCGCAGGCCGACCAAGGCGATGTAATCCGCCTCGGCGGCCGCAGCCGTCTGCCACTCCTGCCACAGGATCTGCAGATCGACCTGGCGGAGATGGGCATGCGCCGCGGACACGGCTGCGCCGCGGGTGATCAGGCGGCCCAGGTCGAAGCTGAGGCCCAGGTTGTAGCCCGTGGTGGTGGCGTCGCCTAAGTTCCCCTGCGGAATTTCGCGCGCGGCACTGAACTGCGGATCCGGGAGCAGCCCGGCTGCGAACGCTTGGGCTCTGGCCACGCCGGCGCGGTCCCTTGCCGCCTGCAGGCGGGGATCGTTGAGGACGGCCAGGGCCGCGACGGCCTGCATGGTCAAGGGGGCGCCCAGGTCGATGGGTTGTGCGGCCAGGGCCGGCAGCGCAATGTCGCGGGCATCGACCCGCAGATCCACCTGGCGGGTCCGGGACACCTTGGTCGGCAGCGGCTTGGGCGCGTAGCCGACGCATGCCGCCAGCAGGCCGCACAAGCCCAGTGCCGTGAGGCCGCGCAGCACATGGGTCCGGGTGCTCATGCCGATTCCTCTGCGGCTTCCTGCCGCGCGAGCTGCTTGTGGCGCCAGTGCAGGTACAGCGCCGGGATCAGGTTGGTGCTGCGCACGGCGCTCCAGATCAACCCGCCGAGGATCACCACGGCCAGCCCCTGCTCCGGCGCCGCGCCCTCGCCCAGTCCCAGCGCGGTGGGCAGCATGCCCAATACAGCGGTGACTGCGGTGAGCACGATCGGGCGGAAGCGCACCTGGATCGCGTCGCGCACCGCCTGCTCCACCGCCATGCCATCGTTCTCGTTGCGGCGCACCCGATCGAGCAGGACGATGGAGTGGCGCAGGCCGATGCCGACCAGGGTCAGGAATCCGATCATGCCGGTGGCGTTCAGGCCCACGCCGCTCACGACCAGCGCCACGGTGCCGCCGGTGAGCGCCAAGGGAATCTCGAGCAGCAGGATGCCCGGAATCAACAGGCCGTCGAATTGCAGCAGCAGGATGGCGACCATGATCGCGAACGCGGCAAGCGTCGCCAGCAGCAGCCCCAGGGCGGCCTGCTCGAGCTCGGCCGCCAAGCCCCCGAAGGCGATGCGGTAGCCGGGCGGCAGGTGCAGGTCCGCCAGGGCGCGATGGGCCGCCGCCTCGGTGCTGCCGAGCGGCCCGGTCGGCGTGGCCAGGATATCCAGCGCCCGGGCGCCGGCGATGTGGCGGATCTGGTTGGGGGTCTCCACCAGCTTCAGGCTCGCCAATTCGCCCAGTGGCGTCCAGCCGCCCCCGGTGCGAACCGGTAGCGCTGCCAGCTCTTCGAGCGAGCGCTGCGGCGCGTCGGCCAGCCGCAGGTACAGGTCAAGCGGCACATTGCCTTCGGGCACACGGCTGATGATCTCGCCGTCGATCAGCGGCTTGAGTTGCGCGTAAAGCCTTGCGGGGGTCAGGCCGTGGATCGCGAGCGCTTGCGTCCGGGGCTCGATCTGCAACTGGGTGACCGGGTAGCCGTCGTTGTTGAACACGCCGCTCAGGGTGGGAATGCGGCGCAGGCGCGCGGCGATGTCCTCGGCGATCTGCCGCAGCCGCGAGACCTCGGCCCCGAACACGTGGACGACGAAAGGCTGCGGAAGTCCTGAGAGACTTTCGCCGACCCGTTCGAGGGTCGGCGTCCCCACGGCGAGCTGGACCCCGGGAATTTGCGATTCGCGCTGGATGCGCTCGCCGATGGCATCGAGGGCATTGACGCTCACGCCCGGCTTGAGCGCCACCTGGATCTCGCCGGCGTAGGCCGGCTCGGTGTAGGTGGTTTCCGAGGCGGAGCCAATCCGGGCGTAGACGTGCGCCACCGCTGGATCGCGCAGCAGCTGCGCCGTGATGCGCTGCGCGGCCGCGCGGGTGTCGAGCAGCGAGGCACCGGGGGGAAGCGTGAAGGACTCCAGCAGCGCGCCCTCGTTGGGCAGTGGCAGGAAGTTGATCGGCACCAGCACCAGTCCGGCCAGGCTGGCCAGGAGCACGGCGAACGTGATCGCCAGGCTGGTCCGCGGCGCGCGTGCAACCCACTCGAACAGGCGTTCGTTCCAGCGCCGCAGCCGGTGCAGCAGGCGCTGGCCGCTGCTCGTCCCCGGACTCGGCCGCGCGTTGATGAATCCGAGCCCCAGGGGAATGAGGGTCAGCGACATCAGGAGGGAGGCCAACAGCGCCAGAATCATCGCCAGCGAGAACGGGATGAAGAACAGCCCGACCAGTCCGCCGACGAACAGCAGGGGCACGTAGATGGCGATGTTGGTGAGCGTGCCGGTGACATCCGGAACCACGATGCCCTTGACGCCGTTCCAGACGCCCTGCCAGTGCGCGTCGCCGCTCTCCCAGCGGTGGTAGATGCTCTCCAGCACGATGATCGCATCGTCGGCCAGCAAGCCCACGGCAACGGTGAGCGCACCAAGGGTCATCAGGTTCAGGTCCTGGCCTAGGGTGTGCAGCGCGGCGATGCCCAGCAGCAGCGATAGGGGGATGCTCAGCGCGAGCACGACGATGCCCCGTCCGGCGCCCAGCACCCAGAACAGCACGAGCACCGCCAGCACGGCACCGATCAGCAGGTTGCGCCCGAGGTCCGTGCCGACGATACCGACCAGGTGTCCCTGATCGTAGGTCTGCACCCAACGCACGCCGGCAGGAAGTTGCGCCCGGGTCTGGTCCAGGGTGGCCCGCACGGCCTGGGTGACGGCCAGGGTCGAGACGCCAGGCTGCTTGATCACGGTAAGGGCGACGCTGGGAAGGCCGTCGAGCGCCACGGCGTTGTGGGTCGGCACGGCGGCGTGCACGACCCGTGCCAGTGCCCGCAGGGGGACCGGCCCCTCCTGCGTCGCCACCGAAAGCTGCTCGAGCTGTTCGACGTGCACCGGCAGGCTGCGGGCCTCGATCAGGACATCGTTGTGGCCCAGGGTCAGGTAGCCGGCCGGCGCCAGCAGGGTCTGGGAACGGACCGCCTGCACGATCGCACTGACGTCGACGCCGTAGCGCCGCATGGCGTCGAGATCGGGCTGGATCCACAGGGCTTCGCTGCCCGCGCCGTAGACCTGCACGAACTGCACGCCGGGGATTGCCCGTAGCGCCGGGGCGATGTCAGTCTCGACCGCGCGCTGCACCCGAGCCGGGGCGACGCCGGCCGGGATCTGCGCCGTGTAGTCGGCGACCTCATTGATGGCGTTGCCCATGATCTGGGTCACGGGATGGGCCTGCGCAGGCAGCTGCCCCCGGGCGCGGTCGATCGCGCCGTTGACCGCCTGCAGATCGACCTGGGCGCTGGTGCCCTGGCGAAAGCGCACGTCGATCTCGACCGTGCCGTTGCCCATGACCGAGCGCACATCGCGCAGATTCGTAAGGGTCAGGATCTGACTTTCAAGGGGATAAACGACCAGGTGTTCAAGCTCGGTCGCCGTGGTGCCCGGCAGGTGGGCAGTGACGCTGATCTGTGGGTATTCGAACTGGGGCAGCACCTCGACCGGGGTGTGCAGAAAGGCGTTCACGGCCCACAGCAGCATGGCGACGAACACCAACAGCCAGAGCAGCCGGCGCCGCAACAGGCGAGGTATGGGGACGTCCTGTAGCATGGCTTAATCGGGCGGCTGATAGGAGCGGGCGATGCCGCGGTGGTACTCGAGGAAGGCGTCCTGCACCACCACCTGCTGCCCGGGCTCCAGCCCGGACACTATCCAGGTCTGCCAGCCCTGGGTCGGCCCCGGGACCACCTGCTGCGGCGTGTTGCCCTTCGGCGTGTGCACCAGTACCCACCAGGCGCCACGATCCAGGATAAGCGCCGTGGTTGGCACCGCGACCATCTGGCGCGACGGTCCCTCGAGGATGACCGTGCCCCATTGCCCGTTCACCCACCACGCGGGGAGGTCCGACGCTGTCGGGACTAGACCGACCCGCAGGCCCGCGTCGGCCGCCAGGCCGGGCGCGATCGCGGCGACCTTGACTGGAATGGCCTTGCCCTCTCCGGACAGCTGGAAGCGGCCGGTCATCCCGGCGCGCAGCAGCACAATATTCGAGCCGTAGTAGGCCGCGCGGATCCAAAGATGTCCAGCGGGCTGCAAGGTCAACAGGGTTTGACCGGCTGAAATCTGTTCACCATTTGCCGCCTGCACGGCGATCACAGTGCCTGCAGCCGGGGCCCGCACGGTCTGCACGTCCCGGGCTTCCCGAAGCTGCGCATCGGCCGTCTGCACGGCCGCGTGCGCGGCGGCCAGGTCGCTTTGCGCGGCGTCGACGGCCTGCCGTGTCGCCAGCTGGGCCGCGAACTGGCGCTTGACGATCGTCAGCGCCCGATCCGCGGCGTCTTCACGCGCCCGCGCGCTGCGCAGGGTCTGCTCGCGCGCGGTCAGCAGGGACTGCATGCGCGGCCCGCCAATCCGCGCCAGCGTCTCGCCCGCGGCCACGACGCTGCCCGGCACGACCTGCAGGCCCGTCAATGTTCCGGGGTCGACCGCCCGCACCTGGGCGATTGCAATCGGCTCGATCTGGCCGTAGGCGCTCAGAGCACCGGCGACGGTCTGCACGTGGACGGTGACGACATCGCCCAACTGCGCGTCAGCGGCGATCGCCCGTGGGCCGACGGCAGCCAGCATGCAGCCGGCGACCAGGAGCGATGCGGCAGCGTGCCGCGGCGGGCGCTCAAACGGCCCATGTCCATTCCAGCAAGAGGTGAACCATCGATTCGCCGTAGGCAGCGCCCAATGCGCCGGCGATCACGGCCATGGTGGCCAGCACCGCGGCCACGGCGGTATCACCGTATCGGAGCCATGCCTGCGCTCCATCGCTCTCCGGCAAGGGGGCCAGGAGCCGGGCGACGCGCGTTTGCAGCGATCGTGCATCGCCAAGCAGGGCGGCGTCGATGGGCGAGAGCCAGCGCGGTCCTTGCGGTCGGAGGGGCGAGGAAGTAAGCCGGGCGGTGGCCACGACAGCCGCTGCGAGATCGATGCCGGACGCCCCGCGGCTGCGTGCCTCGTCGTCGCGGGCGCATTCCAGGATCTCGAGCCAAGCATCGAAGCGTTCGCGCGCCCAGGGCCACTGCAGGTCCGTCGCCATCTGAGCAAGCCAGATGCGCAGGGGATCGCGGTGCCGTACATGGGCCTGCTCGTGTTCCCACGCCGCGCGGATCTGCCCCTCGTCCAAAGTCCGGGCGAGGAATGGCGAGAATACAATCCGGGGACGCCAGAAGCCGGCCGTGCAGATTGGCAAGTCTGCCGGTTGGCGCAGCATCGCCCAAGCGGCCCGGAACGCCGCGCGCAGTGCGATCAGTGCGAAGGGCAGGCAGGCCGCAACGAGTATGCCGGGATCGACAGGGTCATGCACGGGATCGGATTCCCGCAGCGCCCAGCCGCAAAGCCAGGCGGCGACCAGCAGAGCGGGAACGACGGGCAGCCACAATTGCAGCCAGGCGCGACGCTCGGCGATCTGCGGGACTTCACTAGGATGCTGTCGGCGTGGCATCAGCGCAAGCGGTTGCATGGCCAAGCCGCCGAGCAAAAGCAGCAATACCGTCAGCAGCGTTTCACGACCCATGCCCTGGGCTCCTCTTGTTCTGGATGGCGCGCTCAAGTTCCTCGAGCAGTTCGGGATCGATATCGCTGACGGCATCGACCAGCGCCGCCACGGCAGCATGGGGGGCGGGCCCCAAAAAGCGGCTCACCAGCTGCCGTGCCCGAATGCGCTCCACCTCACGCCGGTCCACCTTGGGGCTGTAGACATAGGCATTGCCCTCGCGACGACGTGCGATCAGCCCCTTGTCCCGCAAACGATCGACCACCTTCGCAGTGGTCGTGTAGACGTTGCCGGCCGGGACTCCGAGCCGTTCGTGCAACTCGCGCACAGACGCCGTGCGGAGTTCCCAGAGCAGGGTGAGCACCGCAAATTCCAGGTCGTCAGCAGGTGGGCGAAAATTGACCATAATGTAGATTACGACCAATGTCGTAGTTTTTCAACCGTTGTGGCGGTGGTTTGCGCCTGAGTGTCAGGTAACAGATGGAGGCTGTGTGGAAACTCCCCCCAAATTTCCTAAACTGATCGCAGTTGTATCAGCGAGGGAAATGCGGCATGAAGCGATTCATCGAAGGCGAATCCCGTAGCCAGATCACCCTGCTACCTGAGT
>JBDRCF010000005.1:0-11005 GCA_043821985.1 Pseudomonadota bacterium | reverse complement strand
GCAGGCCCGGCTGACATTGCGCAGCTCTTGCGTTAGGTCCAGCAAACTCAACTTCCTGCGTGCTATTTTCTCTTCTGTGGTCAACTATCAAGTAAATACCGTATCAGCACACACAGTATTCGCCCGGTTCGACGCTTCCGCTCATGGCTTGTACAAGTGGGTTAAAACGGTAACGTCGGACACGACCGAGAAGCAGCAGCCGAGCTGTTCGATGAGCGCTAAATATTGCTCTTGCGAACGCAGATGCGTCGCGCGGAGGAAGAGCGCGACATCCTTAAGAAAGTTGCGCGGTACTTTGTCAGGGAGCCCGAGTGAAGTACCGCTTCACCAACGAACATTGCTATGAATTCCGGATCGCCACGATGTGCCGTGTATTGCATGTGGTTCGGACTGGGTCCCATGCATGGCCGCACAAACAGATATCTGATCGCGACATTGAGGGCCACCGCTTGCCTGGCCTAGGCTGATCCGTGATTCCCACACGGCCAGCGCGCCGTAATAGCGCCTTGCGGGTCTTCGGTGATCTGCGTGCCCCTTGTGAGTCGCAAGATTGCCCGTTACGGTCGTTCCGACACAGTCGAAGTCGGACGCTTAAGGCCTAGGAGAAGGTTACTCGTACCTGAAGCCCTGATCTACCCCTGTTGCAGTGCAAAGCCGACACATATCAGGTCGGCATCTATACTCGCGCCTTATTCGCTCCGAATGAAATGCTCCCGGTAGTATTTCAGTTCGTCGATCGATTCGTAAATATCAGCCAAGGCCTCATGTTTGTTAGATTTTTTGAAGCCTTGCGACAGGCCTGGCCGCCAGCGCTTGGCCAGCTCCTTCAAGGTGCTGACGTCCAGGTTGCGGTAGTGGAAAAATGCTTCCAGTTGCGGCATGTAGCGCGCCATGAAGCGGCGGTCCTGGCAGATCGAGTTGCCGCACATCGGCGAGGTTCGGGCCGGCACATGCTGCTTCACGAATTCCAGCATCTGCGCCTCGACCTCGGCTTCGTTCAGTTGCGAGGCCTTGACGCGGTCGATCAGGCCGGATTTTCCATGCGTGCCCTTGTTCCAGCTGTCCATGGCATCCATCACCTCGTCGGGTTGATGCACGACCAGCACCGGGCCCTCGGCCACGGTATTGAGGTCGGCATCGGTCACGACGATGGCAAGTTCGATGATGCGATCGGTATCGGGCGACAGGCCGGTCATTTCCATGTCGAGCCAGAGCAGATGCGTGGGGTTCAGGGCCATATCAACGTTCCTTCGAAAAACAGGCTGCCATTTTCGCACACGATGCATTCGGCGCTGGCGCAATTGCAGGCCAGTGACGATAATGGTCGGACAAGCAAGAGGAGATTCTCATGAAAATCGTGACCGCACTCATCTGTGGCGCCCTGCTGACCGGCGGCGTCCATGCCGCGCCTTTTGCCAAGGGCGACCCCAAGATCGGCAAGACCTTGCACGACAAGGCCTGCACCAACTGCCATGTCAGCATGTACGGCGGCGACGGCAGCAAGATCTACACGCGTGCCGACCGCAAGGTCAAAACCCCGCAGCAACTCGCCGCCCGCATTTCCGGTTGCAATGCCAACACCGGCGCCGGTTGGTTCCCGGAGGAGGAGGCGCACGTCGGCGCCTACCTCAATCAGCAATATTACAAATTCAAGTAAGGATGCCTGTCATGACCACCATTGTCGAAGAACTTGTCCGCAAGAAATGCGCGCCCTGCGAAGGCGGGGTCGCGCCGCTGACCGACGCGCAGATTACGCCCTTGTTGAAAGGCCTCGCCGGCTGGCAGCGGGACGGCATCAAGATCGCCAAGGAATACACGTTCAAGAATCACTACCATGCCCAGGCTTTCACCAATGCTGTGATGTGGGTATCGCACCGTGAAGATCACCATCCCTACCTGCTCGTCGGCTATAACACCGTCAAGGTCGAATACTGGACCCATGCCATCGGCGGTCTTTCCGAGAACGATTTCATCTGCGCGGCCAAGGTCGACAGCCTGCTGGAATTGTGAGCATCAAGATGTGCGCGCTTTCATCCGCTTAGCCTTCCAGCTTGTCCAACGGGGAATCGACGCAATCATGAACCGGATGAAAATCAGCGGCGCCCAGGTCATGCTGATCGGCCTGTCCCATCAGGCCAAGGCGGCCAGCAACGGGCTCTTCCCATTCTGAACACGCTGACCGGCCAGGTCACCGCCGCATTCAGCCGCCGCTTCATCGTCGCAACCCCGGACGGCGACCTGCCCTGCCAGGTTAAAGGCCGCCACCTGCGCGTGGTCTGCGGCGACCGCGTCGACGTCCGGCGCGATGGCGATGCAGGCGTGATCGAGGCGGTGCATCCGCGTGCCAGCCTCCTGTATCGTTCCGACGCCTTCAAGTCCAAGGCCATTGCCGCCAACGTCACGCAGCTGGCCGTGGTGGTTGCAGCACGCCCGAGCTTCTCGATGGAACTGGTGCAGCGCTGCATCCTGGCCGCCGAAGACCAGGGCATCGCCAGCCTGCTGATTATCAACAAGGCAGACCTGCCGGAAACGCCGGCCGCACGCGAACGCCTGACGCTGCTCACCCGCATCGGCTACCCGCTGGTCACATTATCGGCGCTGACCGATGTCGCTCCGCTACGGCCGGCCTTGCAGGGCCATACCACCCTGCTGATCGGCCAGTCCGGGATGGGCAAATCGACCCTGATCAATGCGCTCTTTCCCGATGCCGAGGCGGTCACTGCCGAGTATTCCGAAGCGCTCGACAGCGGACGCCACACGACCACCCATACCCGTCTGCACCGTCTGGACGCCGACTCGGCCGTGATCGATTCGCCCGGCCTGCAGGAGTTTGCCCTGCAACATCTGGACGCCGGCGCCCTGGCGCACGCCTTCATCGAGTTCCGCCCGTTCCTGGGGCTATGCAGGTTCCGCGACTGCAAGCACGAGTCCGAGCCGGGTTGCCGCCTCCTGGAAGCGGCGACGGCTGGCGAAATCGATCCAGCGCGGCTCAAGCTGTTCCAGACGCTGCGGCGCCTGCAGCAAAACGCCGCTCAGCGCCTATAAAACAAGCTCCTCCACCCGGCAAGGAGAGCGACCATGAAATCGCTTCTGATTGGGTTGGCAGGCCTGTTCCTGGGCCTGTCCACCTCGGTGCTTGCTGCGGGAACGTGGGTGGCCACGCCCTATGCGCCCGCCAAGGTCGTGTTCGAGTTCTATCTGGACCACCCGCAGAAAATCGGCAGTGCGCTCTATTGGGTGCGTTCGCTGATGAACCCCTTGCTGGAGGCGCCTTACAACTATTCGCCCGAAGACCTGAGCCTCGTCGTCGTGATCCACGGCAACGAGATCGTGACGGTGGCGAAAAAGAACGAGGCGAAGTACCAGGATGCGGTCGACCGCATGCGCTACTACGCCAGACTCGGGGTGAAGTTCAAAGTGTGCGGACAGGCGGCCGCGGACTTCGGCTACAAGGTGGAGGATTTCCAGGACTTCATCGAGGTCGTGCCCAATGCCATCACCGAGCTGGCACACTGGCAACAGCAAGGCTATGCGCTGATCGTGCCCAAGGTCATGGAAAAGACGATCGACATCGAGTCGATCCGCTAGCCCTGGACCGGCCGCTTATTCCGGCCAGTGCTTGATGTAGCGCTTCAACAGGCTGTTCTCGAACTTGGCTTCCTTCAGGCAGGCGCGTGCCACGTCGTGGAAGGAAATGATGCCGAGCAGCTTGTTGCCGTCGAGAATCGGCAGGTGGCCGATATGCGACTTGGTCATCACATCCCGCGCATAGTCGACCGAGTCGTCGGCATCGGCCACTACGGGTTCGGTCACCATGATGGTGCTGACTTCGGCGTCCTTGAGGTCGCAGCCCTGCTTGACCATCCCCTGCACCACGTCGCGCTCGGTCACGAGCCCCACCATCTCGCCGTTCTTGAGCACGACCAGCGAACCGACTCCCAGGCCCACCAGTTTGTCGACGGCGCTTGCGACTGAATCTGTAGGTGCGATGCTGTAGATGGTGTCACTCTTGAGGGTGAGAATTTCGCGAATCTGCATGGCGGTCTCCGGTTCGACTGGGTATTTGGTATAGGTTTGTCAATAATAGCAACGACGACGCATGGCGGGCTATGACCTGATCAGGGCAGCCTCGACCTGCTGGCGTTTGTCGGCCCCCGCCAGCGTCTCGATCAGCGCCAGCGCGAAATCCATCGCCGTGCCGGGCCCGCGCGAGGTCAGCACCTTGCCGTCCCGCACCACGGCCGCCGCGCTGACGGTCACGCCGGGCAAGCCATCGAGAAAACCGGGGTAGCTGGTGGCCTGCCTGCCCTCAAGCACGCCCGCTTCGGCGAGCACCATCGGCGCAGCACAAATGGCGGCGGTGTATTTCCCCGCTGCCGCCATGTCCTTCAGCAACCGGAGAATACGCGGGTCCGACTTCAGATGGGCCGCGCCGGGCATACCGCCCGGCAGCACCACCATGTCGTAGTCGTCCTGCAGGGCGCTATCCAGCGTCAGGTCAGGCACCAACTGCACGCCGCGGCTGGCCTTGACGACGCCGGGCTTGAGCCCGGCGCTCACCACTTCGATGCCGGCACGGCGCAACAGATCGATGATGGTGACGGCCTCGAGCTCTTCGCAGCCGTCCGCCAGGGGAACCAGAACCTTGGCCATATGCGCCTCCTCGTGTCCAGAGTTGAAATTCGCGTACGTTCAGTCGCGGAAATTCTGGTATTGCAGCGGGAAGTCGGTGATGCTCTTCCGCACCAGCGCGATGGTGTCCTGCAGGATGTCGCGCTTGGCACCCGACACGCGCACGGTATCGCCCTGGATGCTGGCTTGCACCTTCAGCTTGCTGTCCTTGATGCATTTGACGATCTTCTTCGCCAGTTCGGTCTCGACGCCCGTCTTCACCGTCACGCTGCGCTTGACCTTGTTGCCCGACACCTTTTCGACGCTGCCGATGTCCAGGCATTTCACGTCGACGCTGCGCTTGGCGAGCTTCTGCGCGAGGATATCCTGCACCTGGTCGAGCTGGAATTCGGTATCGGCGTAGACCGTCAGCACATAGTCGGCCTGTTCGACGCGGGCGTCCGAGCCCTTGAAGTCGAAACGGGTGGAGACTTCCTTGTTGACCTGGTCGACCGCGTTGCGTACTTCCTGTTTGTCGACCTCGGACACGATGTCAAAACTCGGCATGTTTACTCCTCAACGTCCATCACAAACGACTGCACCGGCAAACCCGACTCGTCGTGGAATTCGGCCGCCGCCATCACGCCCAGCCGCGCCACCGCCTCGGCATCGAGCGAAGGTGCACGGTAGGCCGCATACATCGCACCCAAGGCATACGGACTGCCGCTGCCGTAGGCATAGAATTTCGAGAATTCCTGCACCGTGCGATGCGCCGCCACGCCGAAGATGCCGCGCGGGTTGGCGATCAGCACGTCCATGCGGCTGGACTCCAGATCCTCTTCCTTGTCCTCGCCGGTCTGCAGATAGTAGTGCTCCTTGAGCACGCCGTGCAGGACGTTCCACACGCTGAAGATGTCGGCCACCGAATCGAGTTGCGGCGGCACGTCCAGCCCGGCGAAATAATCCGCGAGGATCAGCTTGAAGGTGGCCGAGCCGGTGATTGCGACAAAGCTGTCGCCGACGCGGATGATCTTCTCGTGGTTCGCCACGTAGTGTGCGGATTCCTTGCCACCGCCCCACTTCGTCAGCGTGTCGGCCGCAATCGCGATGCGGCCCGACTTCCTGACGACAGTGACGGTGGTCATGCCGAGTCTCAGCCGAAATGGCAGACGTAGTGGTAGGGCTCGCCCGCCACCTCGATGTCGAAGCTGGAATTACCCGGCACCTTGAACGACTGGCCGGCGCCGTAGCTTGCCCACTCGCTCTCGCCGGCCTGCTTGACACGGCAGGCACCCGCCACGGTCTCCATGATTTCCGGTGCGCCGGTGTTGAAAGTGAGCGTGGACGGCAGAATCACGCCGACCGATTTTTTGGTGCCGTCGGCGAACTGGACGGTGTGCGACACGCACTTGCCGTCGAAATAGACGTTGGCCTGCTTGAGGACGGCGACATTGTCGAACTGGGACATGCTTATTTTCTCCGTGCGTCGAGTTTCGCTGCGATACGCATGCGCAGCGCGTTGAGCTTGATGAAACCGCCTGCATCCTTCTGGTCGTAGGCGCCGGCGTCGTCCTCGAAGGTGGCGATGGTCGAGTCGAACAGCGAGTCGGTCTTCGAGTCACGGCCGGAGACGATGACGTTGCCCTTGTAGAGCTTCAGCCGCACGCTGCCGTTGACGTGCTGCTGGGTGTGGTCGATCAGCACCTGCAGGGCGCGGCGCTCGGGGCTCCACCAGTAGCCGTTGTAGATCAGGCTGGCGTAGCGCGGCATCAGGTCGTCCTTCAGGTGGGCAACTTCACGATCCAGCGTGATCGATTCGATCGCACGGTGGGCCTTCAACAGGATCGTCCCGCCGGGAGTTTCATAGCAGCCGCGCGACTTCATGCCGACGTAGCGGTTCTCCACCAGGTCCAGCCGGCCGATGCCGTGCTTGCCGCCGATCTCGTTCAGCTTCGCCAGCACTTCGTGCGCGCGCATGCCGACGCCATTGATCGCCACGACGTCGCCCTTGGCGTAGGTCAGCTCAATGTATTCGGCCTGGTCGGGCGCCTTCTCCGGCGACACGGTCCAGCGCCACATGTCCTCTTCGGCCTCGGCATTGGGATCTTCCAGATGACGGCCTTCGTAGGAAATATGCAGCAGGTTGGCGTCCATCGAATACGGCGAGCCGCCCTGGCGATGTTTCATGTCGATGGGAATGCCATGGGTCTCGGCGTAGGCGAGCAGCTTCTCGCGCGAGAGCAGGTCCCACTCGCGCCACGGTGCGATCACCTTGACGTCGGGCTTGAGCGCATAGGCACCGAGTTCGAAGCGCACCTGGTCGTTGCCCTTGCCGGTGGCGCCGTGACAGATGGCGTCGGCGCCGGTTTCGTTGACGATTTCGATCAGGCGCTTGGCGATCAGCGGGCGGGCGATCGAGGTGCCGAGCAGGTATTCTCCTTCGTAGACGGTGTTGGCGCGGAACATCGGGAAGACGAAGTCGCGCACGAATTCCTCGCGCAGGTCGTCGATGTAGATCTGCTCGGGCTTGATGCCGAACTGCAGCGCCTTGGCACGCGCGGGCTCGAGTTCCTCGCCCTGGCCGAGGTCGGCGGTGAAGGTCACCACCTCGCACTGGTAGGTGTCCTGCAGCCATTTCAGGATGACCGAGGTGTCGAGGCCGCCGGAATAGGCCAGTACAACTTTCTTGATGTCGCTCATAGTGTGGGGATTCAGTGGGTGGAACCGGATTGATTCTTGTCGATGATCTCGACCTGACCTGGAAAGCCGCCGATCTTCAGGATGTCGAGGTTGGTGGCTAAGCTCGCCTTTTCGATCTCGATGCCGACCACGCGGCCGTCCTCCGACAGGTTGAGCACGATGCCTTCGTGCGCTTCCCAGGCCTGCGCAGGATTTTCAGGACTGATCTCGACATAGAGCGAATCCATGTCCTTGAAGTACGCAATGTTCATATTCAGCTTTCCACTTTTCCGAGTAAGAGATATTCCATCAGGGCTTTCTGCACGTGCAGGCGATTCTCCGCCTCGTCCCACACCACCGACTGCGCGCCGTCGATCACCTCGGCGGTGACTTCCTCGCCGCGATGCGCAGGTAGGCAATGCATGAAGAGTGCCGTGGATTTCGCCACCGCCATCATGTCGGCATCGACCTGCCAATCGGCAAACGCCTTCAGCCGTTCGTCGTTTTCGGCTTCCCAGCCCATGCTGGTCCATACATCGGTGGTCACCAGATCGGCACCACGGCAAGCGTCCATCGGGTCGGCGAAACTTTCGTAATTGTCGGTGCCGTACAGATTGGCGCGCTCGGGCTCGACTTCATAGCCCGGCGGGGTCGACACGTGCACGTTGAAATCGAGCACTTCGGCCGCCTGCAGCCAGGTGTTGCACATGTTGTTGGAATCGCCGATCCATGCCACCGTCTTGCCCTGGATCGAACCGCGATGCTCGATGAAGGTAAAGATGTCGGCGAGGATCTGGCACGGGTGATATTCGTTGGTCAGTCCGTTGATCACCGGCACACGCGAATGCGCGGCGAAGCGCTCGATGATCTCCTGCTCGAAAGTGCGGATCATCACGATGTCGACCATGCGCGAGATGACCTCGCCTGCGTCCTCCACCGGCTCGCCGCGTCCCAGTTGGGTGTCGCGCGTATTGAGGTAGATCGCCGAACCGCCAAGCTGGTGCATGCCGGCTTCGAACGAAAGCCGGGTGCGGGTCGAGCTTTTTTCGAAGATCATCGCCAGCGTCCGGTCGACCAGCGGGTGATAGGGCTGGTAGCGCTTGAAACGCGACTTGATCAGCCGCGCGCGTTCGAACAGATAGTTCAGTTCGTCGCGCGACAGGTCCTTGAATTGCAGAAAATGCTTCAGCATCACGCTGCCTGCTGCAGGTAGTTTCTGACGATGCCGGAAACCGCCGTAACCAGCGTATCGACTTCGGCCGTGCCATAGATCAAAGGCGGTACCAGACGGATGACCATGTCGGACGTGACGTTGATCAGCACCCCGGCATCGCGCGCCACCGCCACCAGTTCGCTGCACGGACGATCGAGTTCGATACCGATCATCATGCCTTCGCCGCGGATGTCGACCACGCCGTGCACGCCGACGAGCGCTGCGCGCAGGCCACTGCGAATGGCTTCGCCGCGCACGCGCGCGTTGTCGAGCAGCTTCTCCTCTTCAATGGTCTGGAGCGTCGCCAATGCCGCGGCGCAAGCCAGCGGGTTGCCGCCAAAAGTGGAGCCGTGGCTGCCGGGCGTGAACACTTCGGCCGCCGCGCCGCGTGCCAGACAGGCGCCGATCGGCACGCCCGAGCCGAGGCCCTTGGCCAGCGCCATCACGTCCGGCATCACGCCGGAATGCTGGAAGCCGAACCAGGTGCCGGTGCGGCCGATGCCGGTCTGGACCTCGTCCAGCATCAGCAGCCAGCCGTGGACGTCACAAATCTTGCGCAACTCGGCGAGATACTCCGACGGCAGCACGTTGATGCCGCCTTCGCCCTGCACCACTTCGATCAGCACCGCGACCACGCTCTTGTTGTGCTCAGCGACGTGGCGGATCGCTTCCAGGTCGTTGAACGGCACCCGTGCGAAGCCGGACAGCAGGGGTTCGAACCCCGCCTGGATCTTGCGGCTGCCGGTCGCGGTTAAGGTCGCCATGGTGCGGCCGTGGAAGGCCTTCTCCATCACGATGATGGTCGGCACCTCGATGCCCTTGCCGTGGCCATACAGGCGCGCCAGCTTGATCGCCGCCTCGTTGGCCTCGCAGCCCGAGTTGCAGAAGAAGGCCTTGTCCATGCCCGACAATGCGCACAGTTTGTCGGCCAGTTCCTCCTGCCGCAACACGCGGTACAGGTTGGACGAATGGATCAGCGATGCCGCCTGTTCGCTGATGGCTTTCACCAGTTTGGGGTGGGCGTGGCCCAGTGCGTTCACCGCCACGCCTGCGACCGCATCGAGATAACGCTTGCCGGCTTCGTCCCACAGGTAGGCGCCCTCGCCGCGCACAAAGGCGACGGGCTGGCGGTTATAGGTATTCATCAAATGTGTTGTCATGGCAGTCCCCAACCAGGCTGTCCCGAAATAGCTGCTGTAATTGAGTGAAATCAGCGAAATAGAAAACGGCGGCCAAAGCCGCCGTGCTTGTCATGCAGCGCCTTGATTATAGGCCGAAAAGCGCCCGGTGAGACCACCCGCCCGCCATGAAGAACAGCATCGGAATCGACAGCATGGTATTGGTGCGGGATGCCAGGAAGGCCACCCGGCGCGCTTTGTTCTTCTCGCCGTCGGTCGCCGAAACCATGCCGAGGATTTTCTTCTGGTTCGGCCAGATCAGCACCCAGACGTTGAACAGCATGATGGTGCCCAGCCACGCACCGATGCCGATCCCGCCCATGCCGTTACGCAGCAGGAAGGCGTCGACAAACAGCGGGCCCAGCAGGGCGGCGCCGGCGAGCCAGGTTACGACAGCCGCCCAGCGGAAGAACAGCAGGGCACGCGGCGCAACATGCTTGCTGATGCCGGCGGCCGTGCCATCGGCGGCGGCATTTTTCAACGCCGCCACCTGGACGAAATTGAAGTAGTACAGCAGGCCGATCCACATCACGCCTGCCATGAAATGGATCCAGCGGGCCAAGACTGCTGCGATATTGATGTTCTCCATTGCCTATGCTCCCTTTTTAGCTCAGAAAGTTTCTGGCAAAGACATACAGCACGGCGGTCAGCACAAAACCGGCGATGACCGTTCCCCACAGCGAATCGAGCGGATTTTTCATGATTTTCTCCTCCTGATGAATTGTTGACGGTTTTTGTCAGGTACCTGCGCCAGTATCTTCAAAATGCCGCAAACGCGCAAGCGAGACCACCTCAGCGCGCCTCTCCCTGCATGCTAAAATCCGTCAATTCCTTCCGCCGCCCACCCACTCCATGGATGACGCCACCGCCAACGCCCCCTTCATCATTCGCGGCCTCACCAGCAAGGGTTCGCGGTTTCGCCCAAGCGACTGGGCCGATCGCCTGGCAGGCGCCTTCGCTGTCATCGATCCCAACAACCGCACCAACTATTCGCCCTATGTACAGCCCACCACACTGGACGGCATCCGCTGCGTTGTTGTGGATAAAAAACTCAAGGCGACCGATCCCAACGCCTACCGGTTTTTGCAGACCTTTGCCGAGAGCAACGAACTGCTCACCGAGAATGGCGATTGAATAGCAACCGTGGGGGATCGGAAAAGAAAAACGCCGCTGAATGCGGCGTTTCAGCTTGCTGACAAACTCCGTCTTTTTCCGAAGACGGGGTTTTGTTTTTGCGGATTTCGATTCAAGCGTACTGACACGCCGATCGAAGCAACAATTCGCCATCGAGATCTCGCAAGCGGCTCTTACACAGCCACGACGT
>JBDRCF010000004.1:0-3056 GCA_043821985.1 Pseudomonadota bacterium | reverse complement strand
GCACTCTCCAGCGCACGCAACAAGGACGAGTACAAGGAGATTCTTTATTCCAGTCTGGAGGAATATGAACGCATGGCCCAGATGGTCGGCGACATGCTCTACCTTGCCCAGACCGACAACCGTCTTATCAAACCGGGCGTGGAAAAGGTAAACTTGGCCAATGAAACACAGGGGCTGTTTGACTATTTCGAGGCTTGGGCGGAAGAACGCGCTGTTTCGCTGACTCAGACAGGGTCTGCTACCGTCTCCGGCGATCGGCTGATGTTGCGACGCGCGCTCAGCAACCTGATATCGAACGCCATATGGCACACTCCACCCGGGCAAACCGTGCGGGTGTTGTTAGAAAGTTGCGCGGATGAATCTACCTTATCTGTCGAGAACCCCGGTACGAAAATCCCGGAAGAGCACCTGCCAAGACTGTTCGATCGCTTCTACCGCGTCGACCCCTCGCGCCAACGCAAGGGCGATGGCGCCGGCCTAGGTCTTGCAATTGTAAAATCCATCGTTAGCGCGCATGGCGGCTCAATTTCCGTAACCTCCACCAACGAAGCGACGCGGTTTCAAATCACGTTACCTACGTTGATGGAATAATGCGAATGGCCGCTTCTGGGCATGTTGCCACTCTCAAGTTAAAAAGATGAACTGGAAAGAAGGCCTCCGCCAGACTGGCGTGCCAGCCGCACTCGGAGCTGCCTTGTTGTTTGGGGCGGGAACACCGCTCGCAAAGTGGCTGCTTGATGCGGTCAATCCGTGGATGCTCGCCGGACTGCTCTATTTAGGCTCTGGGGTCGGACTGACCCTTTATCGTTTGTTGAGCCAAGCGCCTGCCATTCGTCTCCCCCGCAATGAAGTGCCGTGGTTTGCCGGGGCAATTGTGGCGGGTGGGATCATCGGCCCTGTGCTGTTGATGTTCGGGCTGACGGGTATGCCTGCATCGGGAGCCTCTCTCCTGCTGAACGCTGAAAGCGTGTTCACAGCGTTGCTGGCATGGTTTGCATTCAAGGAGAACTTCGACCGACGCATCGCACTGGGCATGCTGGCCATCGTGGTCGGTGCGGTAGTCCTGAGCGTGCCCTCAGGTGTGCGAATTTCCGGACTGTGGCCGTCACTGGCCATCTTGGGTACGTGCTTCGCCTGGGGTGTCGACAACAACTTGACCCGTATGGTGTCCCTCACCGATGCCACTTGGATCGCGTCGGTGAAAGGCTTGGTATCCGGTATCGTCAATCTGGGTCTGGCCTTCTCGCTAGGCGCATCGATGCCGGCATTGCCCGACTTGGCGGGGGCGATGATCGTAGGTTTGCTTGCCTATGGGGTGAGTTTGACGCTATTCGTTGTGGGCCTGCGGCACCTCGGGACGGCACGCACAGGGGCCTACTTTTCGGTCGCGCCGTTCTTCGGCGCCTTGCTCGCTGTCCTGATGGGGGAGCCGATCACCATACCGCTGCTCATGGCCGGTGCGTTGATGGCGCTGGGCACGTGGTTGCATCTAACCGAACGCCATGAACACGGACACAAGCACGAGGAGATGGAGCACAGTCACGAACATGTCCACGACGAACACCACCTGCACGCGCATGACTATCCGGTGACGCCCGGCACCAAACATAGCCATCGGCACCGGCACGAACCATTGATCCACACGCACCCGCACTTCCCGGATGTTCACCACCGGCACAGCCATTAAGGTTCTACTTAAGGCTGATAACCGGATAGTCATAGTCATCGACCTGACCGCCTGAAATTGGCCGATCCTGGAAGCTCAAGGCAGGCATCCCTCACGAGATCCTCGCATCAAAAACCGAGTGTGGCTCAAACCTTGATGGCCCTAACCCTGAGCTAATTCTTCTTGGCTACCTTTTTGGAGTTGCAAACAACCGCGTGACAAAAGGGAGCAGGCATCTTGAAACGCCGTCTTACACTTACCGTCGCATGTGTCGCGAGCTTGGCAGGATGCACGACTTATCAATCGTTGCCGCTTCAGTCCAAGCCTCAGTTCACGACTGAAGTGTCGCATCTGATCGTGCGATCTGAACGCATGCCACTACCGGAGCTTGCGAGCCACCGGTTTGATCCGCGTGACGGACTGGACATGACCGAAGTGGCGATGCTGGCAGTAGCCAACAACCCACAGCTCAAGGTGGCCCGTGACGAGGCTGGCGTCGCCCACGCCCAGGCCTTTTCCGCCGGGCTGCTGCCAGACCCGCAATTGAGCCTCACCCGTGATTTTCCCACCAATGGAACGTCGGGCAATACCAGCGCCTTCAACCTTGGGTTGAGCTACGACGTGAATGCACTGCTCACTCACGCAGCTGTGGCCGGTGCGGCGCAGGCGGCAGCGCGGCAGACCGATCTCAACCTGCTGTGGCAGGAATGGCAGGTGGTTGGCCAGGCACGCTTGCTCTTCACACGCAGCCTAGGCCAGCAGCAACTGCTGACCGTTCTGCAAAAGGAACGTGCTCTCCTGTTTTCCCGCTACCAACGCACGCAAACGGCATTGGTACAGGGCAACATCACGCTGGATGCGACCAATGCCGATCTCGCCATGCTGCAAACACTTGATACCAGCATCAACGATCTTTCGCGCCAGATAAACAACAATCTACACGACCTGAATGGGCTACTTGGTCTCGCTCCGAACGTGCACCTGCGCCTCGTCGGCGATGCTCAGTTGCCATCTCTTGATGAAGCCAAGATAAATTCGGACATTGAGAAAATCGGCGAGCGGCGCCCCGATCTGCTTGCCCTCCAGGCCGGTTACGAAAGCCAGGAGCAGCGGTTCCGGCAGTCAGTTCTGGCGCAGTTCCCCGCACTCAACATCGGCCTGACCCGCGCACGGGACACTTCCGGACTTTATACCCAGGGTTTCGGCATTACGCTCAGCTTGCCCATCTTCAATCGCAACCGGGGCAACGTCGCCATCGAGCAGGCCACGCGCCAGCGCCTTCATGACGAGTACCAAATGCGGATCAACAGTGCCGCTGCCGATATCGCCCGCATTCTGGAAGACCAGAAACTGCTTGAGAAGCAGCTGCAAAACGTCGAAGACGGCGTGA
>JBDRCF010000003.1:0-6506 GCA_043821985.1 Pseudomonadota bacterium | reverse complement strand
GGAAGCGAGTACACGGTTTGGACATCGGTGACGACGGAAAAACGCTTTTTATCAGCAGCCGCTCGGATGACAAGCTGGTGGCGCTCGACACCCAAACCGGCGAACAGCGCGTCCTGACGCTTTCTCCGGAGCCCTATCACCTCGACAAGATCCCGGGAACCGGAAAAGTATATGTCTCCAGCAGCACGGCGCCAATCATCTGGGTTATCGACCAGAAGACGTTTACGGTGGCAGGCACGATTCAACTCCCGGCAGAAGAGGGCCATCAGATTGCAGTGGTCCCATAGAGAACACGACAGGTGGAGCAATGGCCGGCAATTGCGGCTCCGAGGTGAAAATCAAGAGGCGCATGTGAGCAGGGGAACGTATCCGTTTCCACCATGAATTGGAATTGCCGTGTATCGAGTGTGTCGACCAGGCACTGGCGAAGTGGTTGGTGGAGCCACGAAGGGGTGAAGGAACTTTCGGGTTTCGCTGAAGTAAGGCTCCCCTTGGGAGCGTAGGGTTGGTCATTTTTCTTAAGCTGAAAGGAAAAAACATGAAACAGCATTTCACTACATCCGCGTTGTTGTCCTCCCTGTTTGCAGCCAGCATTTTCGCGTTGGCGCTTCCAGTCAACGCCCAACAAATGGGGCAGGGAATGATGGGTAATACCACGCCTGGACCGGGCGCCCAGCAAATGTCCAGTTTGCAGCACGATATGGCGAATCAGATGATGGGTATGGCCGGAGAAATGGCCAAAGGCAACATGAGTGCAGCGCAGCAAAAGCTGATGAGCGAGCGCATGCGCACGATGGGAACCATGATGGATGAGATGTCCGGCATGATGGGTCAGGGCATGATGATGAATGCCGATACCCAAAAGCGCATGAATCAGATGCGCATGCAGATGGATGGAATGATGCACGGCGGTTCGCCCACGACGAAGTGATTGATAGGGGCTGGGGAGCGTCATGTCCGCTGAATGTCGTCTGTGTATCTCACTCTGGCGTGATGACGACAACTCATCCCCGCCGTCACGTCCGAGCGAAGTAACACCATGGCCCCCTATTGCAAACGCAACTGAAATCGGATTGCCGCTATTAATTAAATGGTGGCAAAGGGTCTGACAAGTAGATGTTTATTCTGGAGAAAAGAAATGATGGGCGGTTATGGCATGACGGGCGGTTTTGGATTTGGCGGGATTTTCATGATCCTGTGGTGGGTACTCATCATCGTCGGCATTGTCGTGCTGGTGAAATGGTTGGCCACATCTTTCGGGGCGGGCGGGCGGAGCGGCGGTGGCAGCAAAGCACTTGACCTTCTCAAGGAACGCTATGCGCGTGGAGAGATCGACGAACAGGAGTTTCAGAAGAGAAAGCGCGACTTGACCCAGTAGCGAGGAAGCCCGGTGGCATGAATGCTACGGCTTTGAAACGTGTTTGGAGAAAGTAAAGGAATGAATCGTAAAAATGGATTCTGGATCGCCTTGTGGGTGATTCTCGTCGTCGTTACGGGATTCTTCGCGTTTGGCTATAGCCCCGGTGGTATAGGCTACGGACCATGGCATGGCTGGGGCCGCATGGGCGGATGGGGCAATGCTTATCGGGCAGATGGTGCTCAAGCTTGGTATGGCATGGGGCCCGGAATGATGGGTGGGGCTGGGTATGGAATGCAGCCAGGGACAGGGGGCGGATACGGGTCATGGATGATGGGCCAGTATGGCGGTGGCATGCCATGGATGGGCTCGGGTATGGGGCTTGGGGCTTACACCATGATGCCTTGGGCTCCTCCTGACCTGACGACTGAACAAGTGCAGAAGATCGGCCAACTGCAGGCCGAGTCGGAGGCGCGCAATCGCAGCCTCATGCAGCGGGGCTGGGAAGCGCAGGCTCGTCTCAATGGACTCTATACGGCAGACAAGCGGGACTGGAACGCGATTCGCACCGCTTCGCGAGTCTTGTTTGATCTGCAGCGCCAGCTAATGGATGCAGCGATCGACATGCAGCAGAAAATCGATGGCCTTTTGACCGATAGCCAGCGCCAGGAAATGGCACGGGTCTGGCGCGGTTATGGGTGGATGGGAGCAAATTAATATGCTTCTCTGGATGACCGGAACGCAGGCACATTCTCTGTGTACCAGGACATCCTCGTTTGGTGCCATGCCAGTAGGCATGTCGGGAACACAACATGAGTGAGACTCGGGAAAAGGGAAAGGCGGACAAGGGGCCATTCGATGTCTCCCGAAGAATCCCGCTTGCGCCAGTTGCCGCGGAGAAACTGCAGGATGCTGTCCGTCAGCTTACCGCTCTCGATCCGATTCTTGATGCATGCGTCGACCGGCATGGACGGTTGCGTATTTCCTATGACACTTCCAGCGTCGGTATTCGCGATATCGAGGCCTTGCTCGACAGTGCCGGCATCGCACGCGCACGCGGGGCTGGGTGGCGGATGAAATCGGCGTGGTATCGATTCCTGGATGAGAACGCCCGCGCCAACGCCCATTCCCAAGGAGGCGCATGCTGCAACCGCCCCCCTGCGGCATCCGGCAGCAGCCGCGACGCAGGCAAGATGGGATGAACAGAATGCCTAAGCAGAGGCCTATCCCGTTGGGTAGATGAGAAGGAGCCTTCATGGAAGGACAAACCGATCATCGTCACACACCTGACATGGCGCATGCGCAGCCTGCGCATGGCGGACATGCCGCCGGCATGCACGGCAATCCGGCAGCGCACGGCGCGCATCAGGACCACCACGCCCACATGGTGGCCGATTTCAGAAAGCGCTTCTGGATTTCCCTGGCCCTCACGTTGCCGATCCTGGCCCTGTCGCCGGGCCTGTGGGGCATGCTCGGCTTGGCGGCGCCGCTTGCTTTTCGCGGCGACGCCTATGTTCTGTTCGGTTTCTCCAGCATCGTGTTTTTCTATGGAGGCTGGCCGTTCCTGAAGGGGTTCGGAGAAGAACTCCGGAAGCGCCAGCCCGGCATGATGACGCTGATCGCGGTGGCGATTAGCGCAGCATATTTCTACTCCAGCGCAGTCACCTTCGGCCTGCCCGGAATGGGATTCTACTGGGAGCTTGCGACCCTGATCGACATCATGCTGCTCGGCCACTGGATCGAGATGAAGTCGGTGCTGGGCGCATCCGGTGCACTCGAGGCCCTGGTGCGGCTGCTGCCATCCGAAGCGCACCGCCTGCAAGCGGATGGAATCACAGAGGATGTTTCAGTCGACGATATCACCCCCGGCGACAGGCTCTTGGTGAAGCCGGGCGAACGGGTGCCGACCGACGGCATCATTGTTTCAGGCCAGACCAGCCTGGACGAATCCATACTCACCGGGGAATCGAAACCGGTGGAAAAAGGCGAGGGCGCCGAGGCCATCGGCGGTTCGGTCAACGGCGAAGGCGCAATCACCCTGGAAGTCAAGAAAACCGGCGGGCAGACCTATCTGGCACAGGTGATGGACATGGTGAGCCGCGCCCAGGAGTCGCGCTCGCGCACCCAGGATCTGGCCAATCGCGCGGCAGTGTGGTTGACCGCCATCGCCCTCGGCGGCGGCTTCGCCACGCTGTTCGTATGGCTGGCGCTGGGACGGGATTTCGCTTTTGCCATGGAACGCGCGGTCACCGTGATGGTGATCGCCTGCCCCCACGCCCTCGGTCTCGCCGTGCCGCTGGTGGTGGCGGTGAGCACCAGCATGGCCGCATCCCACGGCTTGCTTATCCGCGACCGCGCCGCGTTCGAGCGTGCCCGCAATCTGGGCGCCGTGGTGTTCGACAAGACCGGCACGCTGACCGAAGGTCGCTTCGGGGTAAGCGACATCGTGCCGCTGGGCACTCTGGACGAGACCGCTTGCCTGCGCCTGGCCGCTGCGCTGGAGAGCCAGTCGGAACATCCCATCGCTGCAGGCATCGTGCGTACGGCAAAGGAGCGTCAGGTGGAGTGGCCGCAGGCCAGCAACTTCACTAATCTGACTGGCCGAGGTGCGCAAGCCACGGTCGAAGGCCAGGACGTGAAAGTGGTGAGCCCAGGCTATTTGCGGGAACAGGGCATTCAGGTCCAGCATCCCAGGCTGGAAGCGCTCGCCGCCGAGGGCAAGACCACCATCTTCCTGCTGGTGGACGGCGTTGCCGCCGCCGTGTTCGGACTGGCCGACGTGGTACGCCCGGAGTCGAAGGCTGCCATCGCGCAGCTCAAGGCCATGGGGATTCAATGCATGATGCTCACCGGCGATTCGCAAGCGGTGGCGCAAACGGTTTCGAAGCAGCTGGGCCTGGATGACTTCTTCGCCGAAGTGCTGCCGGAACAGAAGGCGCTGAAAATCCGCGAAGTGAAGGCTCGCGGCCTCACGGTGGCGATGGTTGGTGACGGCGTGAACGATGCGCCGGCACTGGTCGAGTCGGATCTCGGCGTGGCCATCGGCGCAGGCACCGATGTGGCTATCGAGGCGGCCGACATTGTGCTGGTGAGCAACAATCCGGAGGATGTCGCAGCGATTCTCGGGCTGTCGCGCAAGACCTACGGCAAGATGATCCAGAACCTGATCTGGGCCACCGGCTACAACATCTTTGCAATCCCCCTTGCAGCCGGCGTTGCAGCCTATTGGGGGTTGCTGATGACCCCGGCAATCGGGGCGGTGTTCATGTCGGCCAGCACGGTCATCGTGGCGATCAATGCCAAGCTGCTGGGGCGAGGCGGCATGGCCGCTCCCGTTGCTGGAGCATGACGATACACAGGAGGAAAGCCGGGGCGATTCAAGACTTTGATCTGCTCTATACATGTTTTCTTCATCAGCCGGGCAGTTTGCTGGTTGCGTCGCAACCGCCAATGTAAATGCGATACTGTAATGGTGACCTTTCCGGAGTCTATCGAAAACCTGCTCAGGTGTGCATGGCGTATTCCAATCGTGCCTGTGCGGTGTCGCTGTGAATCACTCCCCCCTGGACTTCCTGAATCCCCGATCCCGTGCCATGAACGCTTCGAGCATGTGCGGGATCAACGTAGCGGCATCGACCGGTTCGCCGTAGGTCTGCGCATGCAGCGCGGCTTAGCGCTCTAAATCGGCCTTGAGTGTGACCGTCAGTGCGACAGTGAGTTTCACCGTCTCGGTCTTCGGCAGCGGCCCTAGCCGCAGCTTGCTGGTGGGCATATTCATTGCGACGATCCCCTCTGGAATTATACAGCTCAATTATGTGAAACTGCGCTTGCAGATACGCGCCAACCGCTGATGAGATGGTTCCGCAGTTCGGCCATCCACGCACCAAAAACCTGGTATGGCCAAAATCTTGATGGTCCTAAACCTCAGCTAATTCTTCTTGGCTACCTTTCCTTTTAGAGTTGCAAATAACCGCGTGACAAAAGGGAGCAGGCATCTTGAAACGCCGTCGTACGCTTACCGCCGCATGTGTCGCGATCTTGGCAGGATGCACGACTTATCAATCGCTGCCTCTTCAGTCCAAGCCTCAGTTCACGACTGAAGTGTCGCATCTGATCGTGCGATCTGAACGCATGCCGCTACCGGAGCTTGCGAGCCACCGGTTTGATCCGCGTGACGGACTGGACATGACCGAAGTGGCGATGCTGGCGGTGGCCAACAACCCACAGCTCAAGGTGACTCGTGACGAGTCCGGTGTTGCCCACGCTCAGGCCTTTGCCGCCGGGCTGCTGCCAGACCCCCAATTGAGCCTCACCCGTGATTTTCCCACCAATGGAACGTCCGGCAATACCAGCGCCTTCAACCTTGGGTTGAGCTACGACGTGAATGCACTGCTCACTCACGCAGCTGTGGCCAGTGCAGCGCAGGCGGCAGAGCGGCAGACCGATCTCAACCTGCTGTGGCAGGAATGGCAGGTGGTTGGCCAGGCACGCTTGCTGTTCGCACGCAGTCTAGGCCAGCAACAACTTCTGACTGTGCTGCAAAAAGAACGCGCTCTCCTGTTTTCCCGCTACCAACGCACGCAAACGGCATTAGTCCAGGGCAACCTCACTCTGGACGCTGCCAATGCCGATCTTGCCATGCTGCAAACACTGGATACCAGCATCAACGATCTTTCGCGCCAGATCAACAACAATCTACACGACCTGAACGCACTCCTTGGCCTCGCTCCGAACGTGCACCTGCGCCTCGTCGGCGATGCTCTGTTGCCTCCTCTTGATGAAGCCAGGATAAATTCTGACATTGAGAAAATCGGTAGGCGACGCCCCGACCTGCTCGCCCTCCAGGCCGGTTACGAAAGCCAGGAGCAACGGTTCCGGCAGGCAGTTCTGGCGCAGTTCCCCGCACTCAACATTGGCCTGACCCGCGCACGGGACACTTCCGGCCTTTATACCCAGGGTTTCGGCATTACGTTCAGCTTGCCCATCTTCAATCGCAACCGGGGCAACATCGCCATCGAGCAGGCCACGCGCCAGCGCCTTCATGACGAGTACCAAATGCGGATCAACAGTGCCGCTGCCGATATCGCCCGCATTCTGGAAGACCAGAAACTGCTTGAGAAGCAGCTGCAAAACGTCGAAGACGGCGTGA
>JBDRCF010000002.1:0-27565 GCA_043821985.1 Pseudomonadota bacterium | reverse complement strand
CCTCACGCCAAGCGACCAGAAATCCCCTTACATCGTGGCGCGCAACCATGGCACGACGGCCGCGCTAGAAGAGGCCGCGAGGATGGCGCTGGATTACCAACCCGCACCCATCGAAATCGCAGGAATGGTCTGGTATCCGCACGACGAAAAGGATTATCTGGCGATGACGCCTGGGGGGAGGGAGGCGCTGATTCGCGTCAATGAAGGCGGCTTCCGCTGGGAATTGGACTTCCAGCCCATGACCAAGCTGGCCGGCCTTGATCACCGGATCGACGGTACGCGACTGAAAGGCACCGCCATCTCGCTGGAGGATGCTGCGCGGGCTGTCCAGGATGCGCCGGCGGCGTTTAGGGCCTCACTCCGCGCATTGCTCGCGGAGATGGCGCCAGCATGAGCAAACAAACCGATAGGCACAAGGAGGGCCGTAAGGATCCCGCGGTCGTTCTGCAGGCCCTACGTGACCTCGTGCACGCCGTCGAGATGGCCGAAGACAACGACTATTCTGCGGCCTCCCGAAAGCTCCTGGCTGCTGCAGCGGATCGCGCCAGTGCGTTGACCTGGAACATGCCCCGCCAGACGCATAGTGGGGTTTCTGCGGCGGTTTGATGAACGACCGGCAAGCCACCGCGCTTCTCGCCGCCGGCCGGCTGTTGCAGTCGAGAACCTGGCCAGGTGGATCACGCAAGATCGATCCCGCCGCGGGCGAGACCTATCCGCAGGCCGTCGCCCGCGTCATCGAAACCCTTGATAGCGGAGAAAAAGGCCATTTGCGCGAGCTGGTCGCCTGGATCCTGGACTACGACCGCACCCCGCCGACAGGCGGAACGGGCCACCGGCCCGCCTAAAGACTCGACGGTCTTCTCCATTCCGACGATCCCATGGAAGGCCCACGGGACGCGGGTTGTTAGCGTTTCAGCGCACTTTTAAGACCGCCCGAACTGGATGGATGACCAGAATGGTCCCGACGCAGGAAAGCGCCTGTGGTTCTGAGGCTTCCTACTTGTGAGGCAGCAGGCGGTTGCGCATCAACTGCACAAGGTTTCTGCCGTGTTCTTCCCGAGTAGCAAGGTAGAAGATGCAGCGACCAAGTAGAGCCTCCCTAAACCTCTTGTAGGAGTTGAGGTCATGGGGTTTGAGTCGGAGTGTTTCTGTAACTCCGCCGTCCTTTGGAACAGCCCGGAGCAAATAGAAGGCGACACCCCCATCAGGGCTTGGCTCGTACTCCTTGCACTCTAGAAAGTGCGTGGGTGTTACATCAATCATCCCGCCGCCTACGCCGCTCGAACGCCAAGTCTCAAGACCGGGCTTTTGGATCAGGCGGCAAGCCTTGAAATCTCCGATGCCGCTTTGGCCAGGGTTTCCTCCGGCACGCCGCTTTCCCGCAACTTCTCGATGAGCAGCGCCACGGCGGAGCCTTCAAGCTGCTCTAGGTCGTCACGCAGGCCGGCGCCGACATAGGCACGCATCAAAGCTTGATAACCGGAGAAGCCCTTTAGAGGGGCGACACGTTTCAAATCCTCAACAACATCCTCTGGCATGCGGAGGGTGACGGAGATCATGGGGCGATCCTTTGCCAAGCGCTTCTTGATGGTCTCAATTTTCATAATATGCTCGCTCCTTCGGTTCTGCTTTCCGGGCCGAGATCAGGCGGATAAAATCGCCCTCGATTGTCACGTGAACCACGAACAACACACGGAAATCGAAATCGCTTCCTACGGCTCCGTCCCGCTGTTCCTGGCTGGCCGAGGCATCCACATAACGGATGAATGGATCAAAAAACACTTGGGCGGCCTGCTCGAAAGAAACGCCGTGTTTCTCGATGTTGCGCCGGGCCTTCTCGGCATTCCAGCGAAACCGAATGCCGCGAAGCTCGAATTCGATATCCATTGGTCAAATTATGGCCGATGTATTGATAATGTCAATACACTAGCCCAGCTTCTTCGCCAGATCCTCAGCCCGCAGGTGCGTGTAACGCTTGAGCATCTGTAAGGTCTTATGACCGGTGATGCTGGCCACCTCCATGCTATCGAACACGCCTTTCTCAAATAGGCGTGATGTGGCTTCGTGGCGTAGGTCGTGGATCCTCAGATCCTTGATTCCCGTCTTTTCCTTGGTGCGGTCCCACGCGCCACGGAGCGCGGACGGGTGGATTGGAAGGACATGCCCCTTGTGCGGCTTGGGAAGGGCGCGTAAGACCTTGATGGCGGCCGAGGAGAGCGGCACGCGCCGGGCGTCACCGTTTTTTGTGTCGCGTAATTCCGCCACCTTCGATTTCAGATTCACGTCATCCCACAGCAGCCCCAGCAACTCGCCCCGACGCATGGCGGTTTCGATGGCAAGGCGGGCATAGGCGGCGGCGAGGGCGTTTTCTTTTTCGAGCACGGCGAGGAGGGTTTCCGCCTCACCCTTTTCCAGCCGTCGATCCCTGGCCTTGCCTGCGGCAGGCAGCTCCATAGTGGCGATCGGGTTGCTCACCTTCAGCCGCCAGCGCTTGGCGGCGGTATTGAAGACGTGGGATAGAAGGGCACAGTATTTTCTTTGTCCAGGCGCGGCCACCCCGTCTGCCTTGAGGTCCCTCAAAAACTCGGACACATCATCAGCGGTGATCGTGTAGATACTCCTCAAGGCGATGCGGTATCGCTTCAGCTTGCCGATTCTGTATTTCTCGGAGACCGCGCTTTTCTTCTCGGGCGTGACTTCGGCCTCATATCTATCCAGTAGCCAGCCCAGGTTGGAACTAGCCGCCTCTGTTTTCTTGATCCGGCTTTCCAGCACTCGCTTAAAGTCCGGATCGAGAACGCTGGCGGCTTTCTTGCTGTCCCGGAAGGCCCGAGCCTCGGGCAAGGTGTCGAAGGTTTCTACGATGGTATGGCCACCGATCATCATCTTGACCTGGTAACTACACTCCCCTCGTTTATAGATATTCTTCTCGGCCTTGGTGCCATCGGGGACTTTGCGGGCAGGTTTCCGGGTTTTGGCATTCACGTTAGAATCTTCTTTTTAGAGCTTTCTCAGATGCCCGTTTTTTCCCGGATTTTCCCGGAAAAGCGGGCTAAAATTTTGTAACTAATTGTAGCATAACGATAAAGCGAAAATTCGGAATGGCTTTAGGTTCCAGCGCCGCAAGGCGTGGGGGTTCGAGTCCCCCCTTTCGCACCACAAGCTTTTTGCCCTTCACCCAACCTCAATTCAGCCAGGAAGTATTTTGATGCAAGCAAATCTTGAAGTTCTCGAAGGACTGGGCCGTCGCCTGGACATCAGCGTGCCTATGGGGCAGTTGGAAACCGAGGTGCAAAATCGCCTCAAGCGTCTGGCACGCAGCGTCAAGATGGACGGTTTCCGCCCCGGCAAGGCACCGTTGAGCGCAGTGGCGCGTCAGCATGGCTCTGGCGTGCGTCAGGAAGTACTGGGCGAAACCTTGCAGGCGCGTTTCGGCGAAGCGGTACAGGCCCATCAGCTGAAAATTGCGGGTTATCCCCATTTCGAACCGAAGACGGGGCAGACCGATGCAACGGAAATGACCTTCAGTGCCAGTTTTGAGGTCTATCCTGAAGTGAAGATTGGCGACTTGAGTATTGGCAATATGAGCAAGCCCGTGGTGAATCTGGTGGATGCCGATGTCGTCAAGACATTGGAAGTCCTGCAAAAACAGCGTCGTACGTTTGAGTCGGCGGATCGGGCTGCCATGGAAGGCGATCTGCTCAAGTTCGATTATGAAGGTACGGTCGATGGCGCGGCATTCGAAGGTGGCAAGGGCGACGATTTTGCCGCAGTGATCGGCGAAGGCCGTTTGCTGAAGGATTTCGAACAGAGTCTGACCGGTCTCAAGGCGGGTGACAGCAAGGGCTTCGACGTGACCTTCCCGCCCGAGTATGCTGCCAAGGAACTCGCGGGCAAGGTGGCGCATTTCGAGGTGCAGGTCAAGGACGTCCAGGCGCCGGCGTTGCCGCCGATAGATGCGGAATTCGCCAAGGCACTGGGGGTCGAAGACGGCGACGTGGAGAAACTCAAGGCCGAAGTGAAGTCCAATCTGGAGCGTGAAGCAAAGCGTCGCGTACAGACGAAACTGAAAGAGCAGGCGATGGAGTTGCTGTTGCAGAAAAGTACGCTGGATCTGCCGCAGAGTCTGGTGGCGATGGAAACCGAGCGCCTGATGAAAATGACCGAGGCAGATATGCAGTCGCGCGGGGTTCAGACCATGAAGCTCTCTGCCGATATGTTTACTGGACAGGCGGAACGTCGCGTGCGTCTGGGCCTGATCCTGGCCGAGATCGTGCAGGCGCACAAGCTGGTGGCCCAGCCCGAGCAGATTCGCAACCTGATCCAGGAACAGGCGCAAAGCTACGAGGAGCCGGAGCAGGTCGTGCAGTGGTACTACCAGAGTCCGGAACGGATGCAGGAGATCGAGTCCCTGGCGCTGGAAGAGAATGTGGTAGCATGGGTCGCAGGTCAGGCCCAAGTGGAAGACGTGACAACCTCTTTTGAAGAATTGATGGGACGTGCCTGATGCGTATTGACTTTGAACGTGGTATTTCCAATTCGCAGCCCTTCGAGCCGCAGGGTTTGGGGCTGGTGCCCATGGTCGTCGAGCAAAGCGGCCGTGGCGAACGTGCTTACGACATCTACTCGCGCCTGCTCAAGGAACGGGTGATTTTCCTGGTAGGTCCAGTGAATGACGCGACGGCCAACCTAGTGGTTGCGCAGATGCTGTTCCTGGAGTCGGAAAACCCCGACAAGGACATCTATTTCTACATCAACTCGCCCGGTGGTTCCGTCTCGGCCGGATTGGCGATCTACGACACGATGCAGTTCATCAAGCCGGACGTGTCCACCCTGTGCATCGGTCAGGCTGCCAGTATGGGCGCCTTCCTGCTGACTGCGGGCGCCAAGGGCAAGCGCTACTGTCTGCCGAATTCGCGCGTAATGATTCATCAGCCGCTGGGCGGCTTCCAGGGACAGGCGTCGGACATCGAGATCCACGCCAAGGAAATCCTCTATCTGAAGGCGCGCCTTAACGACATGCTCGCCAAACATACCGGCCGGAGCATTGAGGAAATCGATCGCGACACCGACCGCGACAACTTCATGAGCGCGGAAGACTCGGTGAAGTACGGGCTGGTCGACAAGGTGTTGACCAGCCGCATTGAGGCATCAGGCAATTAAGCAAGGAACTGGCATGGCGGACAAAGGCTCGGGCGACAAACTTCTCTACTGCTCCTTCTGCGGCAAAAGCCAGCATGAAGTACGCAAGCTGATTGCTGGGCCGTCGGTATTCATCTGCGATGAATGCGTCGAGCTGTGCAACGACATCATCCGCGAGGAAATCCAGCAGGCGGACAACCAAAAGGGCGGTGCGGGTTCCGATCTGCCCACGCCGCACGAGATCAGTGGCATTCTGGATCAGTATGTGATTGGCCAGGGCCAGGCGAAAAAAGCGCTGGCGGTGGCGGTTTATAACCATTACAAGCGCCTGCGCAGTAATTCGAGCACGGGCGAGGTCGAACTGGCCAAGAGCAACATCCTGCTGATCGGGCCGACCGGCTCGGGCAAAACCCTGCTCGCGCAAACACTGGCGCGCCTGCTGAACGTGCCGTTCGTGATTGCCGATGCCACCACGCTGACCGAAGCCGGCTATGTCGGTGAGGATGTCGAGAACATCATCCAGAAGCTGTTGCAAAAGTGCGATTACGACGTCGACAAGGCCAAGCAGGGGATTGTTTACATTGACGAAATCGACAAGATTTCGCGCAAGGCCGACAACCCTTCGATCACTCGCGACGTGTCGGGGGAAGGCGTGCAGCAGGCTTTGCTGAAGCTCATCGAAGGCACGACCGCGTCAGTTCCCCCGCAGGGCGGTCGCAAGCACCCGAACCAGGAATTCGTCCAGGTCGACACCAGCAATATCCTGTTCATTTGCGGCGGCGCATTCAGCGGCCTGGAGAAAGTCATCCGCGGCCGCACAGAAAAAGGCGGCATCGGCTTCGGCGCGCAGGTCAAGAATGTCGACGAGACCAAGCGCGACGTCGAATTGCTGCACCAGGTCGAGCCCGAAGATCTCATCAAATATGGCCTGATCCCCGAATTTGTCGGACGTTTGCCGGTCGTCGCTACTCTGGACGAGCTGGATGAGGCTGCTCTGGTCCAGATTCTGACCGAGCCGAAGAATGCGTTGACCAAGCAATTCATCAAACTCTTCAAGATGGAAGGCGTCGAGTTGGAGTTCCGTGAGGATGCGTTGAACGCCATTGCCAAGCGCGCACTGGCGCGCCGTACCGGCGCGCGCGGTCTGCGTTCGATCATCGAGCATTCCCTGCTCGACACGATGTATGACCTGCCTTCCCTCAAAGGGGTCAGCAAAGTGGTGGTGGACAACGGCCTGATCAGCGGCGACGGCAAACCCTTGCTGATCTACTCCGATCAGGACGAGCAGCCACTGGCTGCCGGAGCCTGAACCGAGATGGCTGATAGGGAACCTGTCAGCCATCTTGAATTCCAAACTATGCCCCCAATTATGGATGAGCGTGGTTGAGTGCCGCGCATCCTTTCCTTAACCCTTACCAGGAAATCATGATGAGCGACAACATACCCAAGGAACAGATCGACCTGCCGCTGTTGCCGCTTAGGGATGTGGTGGTATTCCCCCATATGGTCATCCCGTTGTTTGTCGGCCGCCCCAAATCGATCAAGGCGCTGGAAACCTCGATGGAGTCCGGCAAGAGCATCCTGCTGGTCGCGCAAAAGACTGCCGCGCAAGATGATCCCACGCCCGAGGACCTCTACGACACCGGCAGTGTGGCCACCGTGCTGCAGATGCTGAAACTGCCCGATGGCACGGTCAAGGTGCTGGTCGAAGGCAATCAGCGCGCCCGCGTACTGGAAGTGACCGATGCCGGGACGCATCTGGCCGCGCGTGCCGAAATCCTGCCCGCAGAAGGCGAGGAACTGGTGGAAGTGGAAGCCATGCGTCGCGCCTTGCTGACGCAGTTCGACCAGTACGTCAAACTGAACAAGAAGATTCCGCCTGAAATCCTGACATCACTGTCGGGCATCGACGAGGGCGGACGTCTGGCCGATACCATCGTTGCGCACCTGCCACTGAAACTGGAACAGAAGCAGGAAGTGCTGGAGATGATCGGCGTCAACAAACGCCTTGAACATCTGCTCGGTCTGCTGGAAGGCGAGCTCGACATCCTCCAGGTGGAGAAGCGCATCCGCGGCCGTGTCAAACGGCAAATGGAGAAGAGCCAGCGCGAGTACTACCTGAACGAACAGGTCAAGGCGATCCAGAAGGAACTCGGCGACATCGAGGAAGGGGCCGAGTTGGAAGAACTGGAGAAGCGCATCAAGACGGCCAGCATGTCCAAGGAGGCCGAAGCCAAGGCCATGGGCGAGCTGAAGAAGCTGAAGATGATGTCGCCGATGTCGGCCGAAGCTACCGTCATTCGCAGCTATATCGAAGCGATGGTTGGCCTGCCCTGGAAGAAGAAAACCAAGATCAGCAAGGATCTGGTGAAAGCCGAGAAAATCCTCGACCAGGATCATTACGGCCTCGACAAGGTCAAGGAACGTATTCTGGAATACCTCGCCGTGCAGCAGCGCGTGGACAAGGTGAAAGCGCCGATCCTGTGCCTGGTGGGGCCGCCTGGCGTCGGCAAGACCTCGCTCGGCCAATCGATTGCGCGTGCGACCAATCGCAAGTTCGTGCGCATGGCGCTGGGCGGCGTGCGCGACGAGTCCGAGATCCGCGGACACCGCCGTACCTATATCGGTTCGATGCCGGGCAAGATCCTGCAAAGCCTGACCAAGGTCGGGGTGAAGAATCCGCTGTTCCTGCTCGATGAAGTCGACAAGATGGGACAGGACTTCCGCGGCGATCCGTCATCGGCGCTGCTGGAAGTGCTCGACCCCGAGCAGAACCACACCTTCCAGGATCACTACATCGAAGTCGAGTACGACTTGTCGGATGTGATGTTCGTCGCCACGGCCAACTCGCTCAATCTGCCTGCGCCCTTGCTCGACCGCATGGAAGTGATCCGTCTGTCGGGGTATACCGAGGACGAGAAGATCAACATTGCCGAGCGCTACCTGGTGCCCAAGCAGTTGAAGGTCAACGGCATCAAGGAGGGCGAACTCGCCATTGCCGAATCGGCCATCCGCGACATCGTGCGTTACTACACGCGTGAAGCCGGCGTGCGCAGCCTGGAGCGCGAAATCTCCAAGGTCTGCCGCAAGGCCGTCAAGGCCCTGCTGCTGAAGAAGCAGAGCAGCAAGATCTCGGTCACTTCGCGCAATCTGGAGAAGTATCTCGGCGTACGGCGTTTCAGTTTCGGTATTGCGGAGATGAACAACCAGGTGGGACAGGTGACAGGGCTGGCCTGGACCGAGGTGGGCGGCGAACTGCTGACCATTGAGGCGGTGTCGCTGCCTGGGCGCGGCAAGATGACCACGACCGGCAAGCTTGGCGAAGTGATGCAGGAATCGATTCAGGCTGCGCTGTCCGTGGTGCGTTCGCGTGCCCGCAAACTGGGGATACAGGAAGACTTCTACCAGAAGCGCGACATCCACATCCACCTGCCGGAAGGTGCGACACCAAAAGACGGTCCGTCCGCCGGCATCGCAATCTGCACCTCGATGGTGTCGATCCTCACCGGAATCCCCGTGCGGGCCGATGTCGCCATGACCGGAGAGATCACGCTGCGGGGCGAAGTATTGCCGATCGGCGGCCTGAAGGAGAAGCTGCTGGCGGCACATCGCGGCGGCATCAAGACGGTGCTGATCCCGCAGGAAAACGTCAAGGATCTGACCGAGATTCCGGACAACATCAAGAACAAGCTCGACATTCACCCGGTCAAGTGGATAGACCAGGTTCTTGAATTGGCGCTGGAACATGCGCCCGAGCCTTTGCAGGATGAACCTGAAGCGGACGCGCCGGCAATTGCCGTGCCGGAAGAAGACGGTACCGCCGCCGCGGCGCTCAAACACTAGGTATTTTCTGACCACTCGTCCGAATCCCGCGCCAGTCGCGGGATTTTTTTGGAGACTGCCCGGGAAACCGCTTGACACAAGGTTTTGCGGGTTGCTATAAAAGCGGCCACAGGGTTTTCCTGTGCCACTTGAGTGAAGGGGATAACACGTGAACAAATCCGAATTGATTGACGCCATCGCTGACTCGGCTGACATTTCCAAAGCTGCTGCGGGTCGTGCGCTGGACGCAACGGTCGAGGCAGTCAAGAAAGCGTTGAAGAAGGGTGACATGGTGACGCTGGTGGGTTTTGGCAGCTTCTATGTGGGTAAGCGTGCCGCACGTACTGGCCGTAATCCGCGTACCGGCGCAAGCATCAAGATCAAAGCCGCGAAAGTGCCGAAGTTCCGTGCCGGCAAGGGCCTGAAAGACGCCATCAATTAATAATAAAGTCCGCGGGTGCTTGGCAGGGTCGAAAAAAATGTTGTAGAATTTTGGTCTTTGTCGGGTGCTTAGCTCAGCTGGTAGAGCGTCGCCCTTACAAGGCGAATGTCGGGGGTTCGAACCCCTCAGCACCCACCAGCCGGGTAAGAGAAAAATAAGCGGTCGAGTACTAGGCAGTCAGTTTTTTAGCAGCACAAGGGAGTGGTAGTTCAGTTGGTTAGAATACCGGCCTGTCACGCCGGGGGTCGCGGGTTCGAGTCCCGTCCACTCCGCCAACATCAAAAAGGCGAACGCGAGTTCGCCTTTTTTCATTTGCATTCCATGTCTTGGATTTTCTCGTACTCCATTTCATGGCAACCATATTTAATCGCAACGGGGCGAGACGCGAAGCGCAAAGTGCGCGAAAATCCGCGCTGACGTTTTTTTCGGAGTAAAAGACCGTGCTCGAAGCAATCCGCAAGCATGCACAGGGTTGGCTGGCCAAAGCCATACTGGCCTTGATTGCAATCACCTTCGCCCTGTTTGGCGTGGACTCCTACATGAGGGGCGACAAAAGCGGCGGCATGGTCGCCGAGGTTGGCGATGTGGGAATTTCGCGTGAAGAACTGACACGGGAAATCCAGGCGCAGACCGATCGCATGCGCGAGGCGCTTGGCGCTGCGTTCGATCCCGCTGTCCCGGAGCGCGCAGATTTCCGTAAACAGGTGCTCGACAGCCTGATCGAACGCAAGGCCTTGTTGCTGGATGCGCAAAAAAACAAATTCCTGGCGCCTGATGCGTATCTTGCCTCCGTGCTCGCTCAGATTCCTGCGTTCCAGCAGGACGGCAAATTCTCCCAACAGCGTTATGAAGCGGTCTTGCGCCAGAATGGCCGTACGCCGGCAGCCTTTGAAAACGAGTTGCGCCAGGGATTCATGCTGGATGTCGTGGCTAGTCCGGTGACGCTCGCGGCCTTTCCGTCGAATACGTCGCTGACGCAGATTGCGCGCCTGGTCTCGCAACAGCGTGAAATCGCCTGGGCCGATCTGCCGGCCTCCACCGTGGCTTCGGACGTCAAGGTCACGCAAGCCGACGTGGAACGTGATTACGCGGCCCACAAAGCTGAATTTACCGAGCCTGAACAGATCCGTGCCGAATATCTGGCGCTGGACAAGGCCAGCGTGGCGGCCGCTATCGCGGTGAGCGACAAGGAAGTGGCCGACTACTATGCGGCCAATGCGACGAAGTTTGGGCGGCCTGAACAACGCAGTGCAAGCCACATCCTGATTGCGGTGGATAAGAATGCCGACGCCGCAACACGGGCCAAGGCCAAGGCCAAGGCGACCGAGCTGGTTCAGATCCTGCAGAAATCGCCGGAACGCTTTGCCGAACTGGCACGCACCGAGTCGCAGGATCCGGGCTCGGCCGCACAGGATGGTAGCCTGGGGAGCTTTGCACGCGGCATGATGGTCAAGCCTTTCGAGGATGCGGTATTCAGCATGAAGCCCCACGAAATCCGGGGACCGGTCGAAAGCGATTTCGGTTATCACATCATCCGGCTGGATGGCATCCAGCCTGCCAAGCTGGCGCCGCTGAACGAGGTACGTGCCGAGGTCGTTGATGAACTGCGCAAGCAGCAGGCGCAAAAGGTCTTTGCAGACCTGGCGGACAACTTCGGCAACCTGGTCTATGAAAACGCGCAGTCCCTGCAACCTGCCGCTACAGCAGCCAAACTCAGCATCAGGCAGAGCGACTGGATGAGCGTCAAGACGGCGCCGCCCCCATTCAACGATGCCACGTTATCGGCCGCCCTGTTCAGTCCCGATTCGATCAAGTCGAAGCAGAACACCGAAGCCATCGAGGTGCAGCCCGGCATGCTGGTGGCGGCGCGGGTGGTCGATCATCGACCGGCCCGACTGCGCCCGTTGACAGAAGTATCCGCGGTGATCGAGACCAGGCTGCGTGCCGAGCAGAGCGCCAAGCTGTTGGCCCAGAAGGGCGAAGCGACCATCAAGACGCTGGAAAAAGGCGATGAAACGGGTTTGAACTGGTCGTCGTTCAAGGTGGTGGGGCGTCAGCCGTTTGCCGAGCTGGATGCGGCCGGCATCCAAGCGGTATTCCGGGCGAATACCGACAAGCTGCCGGCCTATACGGGTTTCGCACGGCCCGACGGCTCGTATCGGATCGTGCGGATCAGCCGCGTGGTGGAGGCGGGCACGCCGGATCCTGCGTTGCTGGCATCCGTCTCTTCTGGCGTGACGCAGGCGCAACAGCGCGCGGACATGAAGGCGATGCTGGCATTGATCACTGCAGGCCAGAAAGTGAAAATCCAGCCAAATGCGATCGAAGGTAGATAATGCCGCGCTTGCATGACAATAAAAAACGCGCCTTCCGGGCGCGTTTTTTATTGGTGCGGCGGGCGGGATTATTCGGCGCCTGCGGTCGAATTGAACCCGGCGTCGACATAGGTGATCTCGCCTGTAATCCCCGACGCCAGATCGGAGAGCAGGAAGGCTGCGGCATTGCCGACCTCATCTATCGTCACGTTACGGCGGAGCGGCGCATTCTGGGCGACGAGGTCGAGCTTCTCGCCGAAGTTGGCGATACCGCTGGCCGCCAGCGTCTTGATCGGGCCGGCCGATACTGCGTTGACGCGGATACCCTTGGGCCCCAGGCTTTGCGCCATGTAGTACACGTTGGATTCCAGGCTGGCCTTGGCCAGGCCCATGACGTTGTAGTTGGGGACCGACCGGATCGCGCCCAGATAGGACAGGGTCAGCAGCGCTGCCTTGCGGCCTTCCAGCATTGGCAAGGCCGCCTTGGCCAATGCGGCAAAGCTGTAGGAACTGATGTCGTGGGCAATGCGGAAGTTTTCCCGGGTGACAGCGGAAAGAAAGTCGCCGGCAAGGGCCTCCTTTGGCGCAAACGCGATCGAATGAACCAGGCCGTCGAAGCCGTCCCAATGTTTGCCGAGCTCGGCAAACAGCGCATCGATCTGCTCGTCGCTGCCGACGTCACACGGAAACACCAGGCTGGAGCCGAATTCCTTGGCAAATTCGGTCACGCGATCCTTGATGCGTTCGCCTTGATAGGTGAAGGCCAGTTCGGCGCCTTCGCGCTTGCATGCCGAGGCGATACCGTAGGCGATGGAACGGTTGGATATCACGCCGGTGATCAGCAAACGTTTTCCTGCAAGAAATCCCATGATGGTCTCGAAGAGTTGAGTTGCTCCGGATTATAACGGCTGACGTTGACGGCGCGCTTGGGTACACTGGCGCCATGGTGCGTATCAGGGCAATTTTATTGAGGATGGGCTTGCTGGGGATAGGCCTGCTGGCAGGCTGCTCCGACAGCTGGAACAATCCCTACCCCGACACCGATGCGCACGCCAATGTGTTGTATAGCGCGTTTTCCGAACGCCCCAAACATCTCGATCCGGCGCGTTCGTACAGCGAGCCTGAAACGGTGTTTACCGGGCCGATTTACGAACCTCCCCTGCAATACCATTTCCTGAAGCGCCCGTATACGCTGATCCCGCTGACGGCCGAAGCTGTGCCCAAGCCGCGCTATTTCGATGCGGTTGGCCAGCCGCTTGCCGATGATGCACCCGCCACAGCCATCGCCGAAAGCGTGTACGAAATCCGGATCCGTCCTGGCATCCGCTATCAGCCGCACCCGGCATTTGCCCGGGATGCCACGGGCCGCTTTCTCTATCATGCGCTGGACGCGGCGGCGGTGAGGGACAAGACGCAGATCAGCGACTTTCCACAGACAGGCACCCGCGAACTCGTCGCGGCCGACTATGTATACGAAATCAAGCGGCTGGCCAATCCCCGTCTGAGTTCTCCAATTTTCGGGCTGATGTCAGAGCATATCGTCGGCCTGAAAGCGCTTGGCGTCATGCTGGAAAAGGCTTCCAGGGCGCATCCCGACACGGAGCTGAACTTGAATGATTTTCCGCTGGCGGGTGCGGAAGTGGTGGATCGCTATACGTATCGGATCCGCATCAAGGGGAAATACCCGCAGTTCATCTACTGGCTGGCGATGCCGTTCTTCGCCCCCGTCCCGTGGGAGGCCGACGCCTTCTACGCGCAGCCGGGTATGGCGGACAGGAATCTCACGCTCGACTGGCAGCCGGTTGGTACCGGCGCGTATTATCTTTCCGAGAATGATCCCAACCACCGCATGGTGCTGACGAAGAATCCCTACTATCACGGCGAAACCTATCCCGAGGACGGCGACGCGGAAGACCGGAAGGCCGGCCTGCTAGCAGACGCTGGCAAGCCGCTGCCGTTTGTGGACGAGGCAGTGTTCAGCCTGGAAAAAGAGACCATCCCCTACTGGAGCAAGTTTCTGCAGGGCTATTACGACAGTTCCGGCATCAGCTCGGACAGCTTCGACCAGGCCGTGCAGTTCTCGGCAGGCGGCGATCCGCGGCTGACCGATAGCATGCGCGAGAAGGGTATCCATCTCGTTACTGCGGTAGCGGCTTCGATCTGGTACGTGGGGTTCAACATGCGCGATCCTGTGGTGGGCGGTCTGGGGGAGGATCGCCGCAAGCTGAGGCAGGCAATTTCCATCGCGTTCGACTACGACGAATTCATTTCCATTTTCCTGAACGGCCGCGGTATTCCGGCGCAGGGACCGATCCCGCCCGGTTTGTTCGGATATGTCGATGGCGTGGCAGGACTGAATCCGTATGTGTACGAGGCGCATGGCGGCAAGATCGTGAGACATCCCATCGAGATGGCGAAAAAGCTGCTGGCCGAGGCGGGGTATCCCAATGGCCGCAACGCCAAAACCGGCGAGCCGCTGGTGCTCTATTTCGACACCATGGCAAGCGGCCCCGATACCAAGTCGCGGCTCGACTGGATGAAGAAGCAGCTCGACAAGCTCAATGTGCAGCTGGTCGTACGCGGCACCGATTACAACCGCTTCCAGGACAAGATGCGCAAGGGCAACGCGCAGTTGTTCGAATGGGGCTGGAATGCCGATTATCCCGATCCGGAAAATTTTTTCTTCCTGCTGTATGGGCCGAACAAGAAAGTGGCCACCGGCGGCGAGAATGCAGCCAACTACGACAATCCCGAATTCAACCGCCTGTTCGAGCGCATGAAGGATATGGACAACGGTCCCGAGCGCCAGCAGGTGATCAACGCCATGCTCGAGATCGTGCGCCGCGATGCCCCCTGGATTTTTGCCTACTATCCCAAATCCTTCGGCTTGCGCCATGACTGGGTCCATAACGTCAAGCCCAACCTGATGGCCAACAATACGCTCAAGTACCGGCGTATCGACGCGGGTCTGCGCGCCGCCCGGCGTGCAGAATGGAATCGTCCCGTGCTGTGGCCGATCCTGCTGCTGGTCGGCGGCGTGGTTGCACTCATCGCGCCGGCAGTGGTCGCTTGGCGCCGGCGCGAGAGGACGACCGCCTGATGTTCGCCTACATCCTGCGCCGCCTGCTGTATGCCATTCCGATCCTGGTCGGCGTCAACCTGCTGACCTTCGCGCTGTTCTTCGTCGTCAATACGCCGGACGACATGGCGCGACTGCAGCTCGGCGCCAAACACGTGACGCCGGAGGCGATCGAGCGCTGGAAGGTCGAACACGGCTACGACAAACCACTGCTGCTGAATACCCGGGCAACCGGCAGCGCGCAGCTTACCGACACGCTCTTTTTCCAACGTTCAGCCGCGATGTTCGCATTCGAATTCGGCAAGGGCGATGACGGCCGCGACATCGGCAACGAAATCCGCGCCCGCATGGGGCCGAGCCTGGCGATCGCACTGCCGGTGTTCGTGATCGGCCTGCTGGTCAACATCACCTTCGCCCTGCTGATGGTGTTCTTCCGCGCCACCTATCTCGACTTGTGGGGGGTGGTGCTGTGCGTCGTACTGATGTCGATCTCCGGGCTGTTCTACATCATCGCTGGCCAGTATTTCATCGCCAAGTTGTGGAACCTGTTGCCGATCTCGGGCTATGCGGGCGGCATCAATGGTCTCAAGTTCATCCTCCTGCCCGTGTTGGTGAGCGTGGTGGCGGGGATCGGTAGTGGATCGCGCTGGTACCGAACGATTTTTCTCGAGGAGATCGGCAAGGATTATGTGCGTACTGCACGTGCCAAAGGCTTGTCCGAGATTCGGGTATTGTTCCGTCACGTGTTGAAGAACGGCATGATCCCGATCCTGACCGGCGCGGTGGTGGTGTTGCCGCTCTTGTTCATGGGCAGCCTCATCACCGAATCCTTCTTCGGCATTCCGGGACTCGGCAGTTACACGATCGACGCGATCCAGGCACAGGATTTCTCGGTGGTGCGCGCGATGGTGTTCCTGGGCTCCTTTCTCTATATCGTCGGCCTGATCCTTACCGACATTTCCTATTCGTGGGTGGATCCTCGGGTGCGGCTGCAATGAGCTTGGGCACATTCCATTTTGTCCCTGTCCTGTTGTGGACCGATGCGCTCATTTTCATGCTGCTGATCGTAGCGCTGGCAACAGTGTGGTGGATCCGCCGTCACGCGCACTTGCGCGCGCCATGGGCGGCCGTGGCGAGGCGCCCCATGGCGATTGGCGCGGCGCTGGTGCTGGCCGTGTTCGTGATCATCGGCCTGCTCGACTCGCTGCACTACCGCGAACGACTGGACGACAGCCCGCCCGACAGACCGCAATATTCGATCGAAGTGTTGTCTGTATTCGACGCATTGGCCAGCAGATTGCGTACGCAGCAGGAAAAAACCTATTCCGCGCCGCTGGCGATGCACTTGTATGCCAAGGAGTTCACGGAGCGGGACGGCGCGACCGTTCGGGATTATCCGCGCCTGAAATACGGCGGTGCGCATCTGAAACACGCTGACGAGTACGTACCGGACATCGTCCGGCGCGTACTCGTCGGCCTGTTGCAGGGGCTGGCGGGCAGTCTGCTGCTGTTCGGCCTGCTTGCGGCATGGCAGGCACGCCATAGGCAGATGAGGGTCGGGAGCTGGCTGTCTGCCTGGGGAATGGGTCACCTCGGCTGGCCTGGGCGAACAGTCGTGATCGTGTTGGCGCTGATGCTGATGCTGGGGGCAGTGATGGCCCGCCTGGCCGCAGGCTATCACGTCTTCGGCACCGACAAGGTCGGACAGGATGTGCTCTACATCAGCCTCAAGAGCATCCGCACCGGCCTGGTCATCGGTACGCTCACGACACTGGTCACCCTGCCGCTCGCGATCGTGCTGGGGATTGCGGCAGGGTATTTCCGGGGCTGGGTGGACGACGTCATCCAGTATGTCTACACCGTGCTGAATTCAATTCCAGGCGTGCTGCTGATCGCGGCAGCGGTACTCATCGTACAGGTCGCCATCGAGGCCCATCCCGATCTGTTCGACACCTCGGCAGCACGCGCCGATGTTCGTCTGCTGGCCCTGTGCATCATCATGGGCGTGACCAGCTGGACCAGCCTGGCGCGCCTGCTGCGCGGCGAATCGCTCAAGCTCAGGACACTCGATTATGTCGAGGCGGCACGGGCGTTCGGCGTATCGCACGCACGCATCATCAGCCGCCACATTTTCCCCAACGTATTCCACCTCGTGCTGATTGCGATCGTACTGGACTTTTCGGGCCTGGTGCTGGCCGAGGCCGTGCTCTCCTATGTCGGGGTGGGTGTCGACCCCGCCATGTATAGCTGGGGCAACATGATCAACGGCGCACGTCTCGAGCTGGCGCGCGAACCTGTCGTCTGGTGGCAGCTGGGCGCGGCGTTCGTCTTCATGTTCGCCTTGGTGCTGGCCGCCAATCTGTTTGCCGACGGCGTGCGCGACGCATTCGACCCGCGCCTGGAGGAACGGCGGTGAGCCCGTTGCTGCGCGTCGACAGGCTAGTCACCGGTATCGGTGCCGCGCGCGTGGTCGATGGCGTGTCGTTCGACGTCGCGGCGGGTGAAACCTACGCTTTGCTGGGCGAATCGGGCTGCGGCAAATCAATGACCGCCTTGTCGCTGATGCGGCTGTTGCCGGATGGCGGGCGCATCCTGTCGGGTCACGTGCAACTGGGCGAAACCGATGTACTGGCACTCCCCGAACGCGACATGCGGCGTGTGCGCGGCGGGCAGATGGCGATGGTGTTTCAGGAGCCGATGCTGGCGCTGAATCCCGTCATCAAGGTGGGCGATCAGATCGGCGAGGCGTTGTCCTTGCATCAGGGCCTCGGCGGACAGGCTGCGCGCGACGCTGCGCGCGCACTGCTCGATTCGGTGGGCGTGCCGGATGCGGCACGGCGGCTCGATAGCTATCCGTTCGAACTTTCGGGCGGGTTACGCCAGCGAATGATGATCGCCATGGCTCTGGCGGGTGAGCCCAGCCTGCTCATCGCCGACGAACCGACGACGGCACTGGACGTGACCATCCAGGCCCAGGTGCTCGACGTGTTGCGCAACCTGCGTGCGACACGCCGGATGGGCATGCTGCTGATCACGCACGATCTCGGCGTGGTGGCCGAGAACGCCGATCGCGTGGGGTGATGTATGCCGGCGAATTGCTGGAGGAGGGCGCACGCGACGCCTTCTTCGCGGCACCGCAACATCCCTACAGCCGCATGCTGTTCGAGGCCTTGCCGCGAACAGGCGATGCCGGGCGGTTGACCACGATCGCCGGCCAGGTACCCCGGCTCGACACGCAGCTGCGCGGATGCCGCTTTGCACCGCGCTGCCCGTTTGCCATCGCGCGTTGCCGCGCGGAGTCGCCCGGCTGGCAGGAACGGGATGGGCAACGGGTGCGCTGCCATCTGGCGGGCAGCTTGCCGGCGGGCAACGTACGCGAACGCGTCGCCCATCCCGTGGTGGCACCTATCCCGCAACCGCTTCTGCAGGTGGAAGGGCTGAAAGTGCATTTCCCGATCCGGCGCGGCTTGATCCAGCGTACGGTGGGGTACGTGCGCGCCGTCGACGACGTGGACCTGACGATCCAGGCTGGCCACACGCTGGCACTGGTGGGCGAATCGGGCTGCGGCAAGACGACGGTGGGAAAGGCATTGCTGCGTCTGATCGAGCCGACGGCGGGCACCATCATGCTGAGCGGCCAGGTGGTTCCCGCGAAGAATATGCCGGCCTTGCGGCGGCAGGCACAGATGGTATTCCAGGATCCGTTCAGTTCGCTCAATCCGCGCATGCGGGTGGCGGACATCCTGCTCGAAGGCATGGATGCACTGGGTGTGGGCGCGCGCGGCGAACGACGCGGCGCCGTGGTTCGATTATTGAGTCAGGTCGGCTTGCCGGACGATGCGGGCGGCCGCTATCCCCATGCATTCTCAGGCGGACAGCGGCAGCGCATTGCGATCGCACGGGCGCTTGCCGTGTCGCCGCGGCTGGTGATCTGCGACGAACCGACCAGTGCGCTTGACGTGTCGGTACAGGCGCAGATCCTGAATCTGCTCAAAGACCTGCAGGCCGATCTCGGTCTGGCCTATCTTTTCATCACGCACAATCTCGCCGTGGTGGAATATCTGGCGCACGATGTGGCGGTGATGTATCTCGGGCGTATCGTCGAGCAAGGTCAAGCCGGTGCGGTATTGCGCACGCCGCGCCATCCCTACACGCAGGCGCTGGTCAGCGCGGTGCCGCGCATCGAGCCGCATGCCGGGCAGCCTGTCATCCGGCTGGCGGGCGACCAGCCTTCGCCGCTTAACCCCCCGGTCGGCTGCCATTTTCATCCGCGGTGTCCGCACGCCAGCGCAGTGTGCCGTCAAACCTATCCGGAGCGGACCGATCTGGGCGGCGGACACTGGGTACGGTGCCACTGGGTGGCAGCGCAGGGTTAAGCTTTCAGGAAACGGAGCATCAATTGAGCAGCGGCAAACACAGTCGAAATTTCTGGCTTGGCAACGGCGTCCTGGCCGTGGCGATGCTGACCCTGATGTTCATGGGACCGCTCTCCAATGCGCTGGGCATCTGGGCCGCGGTGTTATGGATGGTGCTGGCGGCGATCGGGGTGGCGCTGCTGATGTCGGACAAGTCCGACGAACCGCCTGCATCGGACTGAGCCGGTGGTTCTCAGGGCACCCTGACGATTACTGTCTGACCCGCGCGGACCGTGCTGTGTTTCCGGAAAGCAGGATTCCACAGCCGGAAATCTGCCAGGCTGATGTCGAAATGTCGGACGATGGCGCTCAGGGTGTCGCCAGGCTGCACGATATACCGGCTCGGTATGGCAGATTTCGCGATGCGCGTGGCGGGGTAGGCGACGGATTGGAGGGACGCCGTCATCTGGCCCGGCTGCGCGGACGGCAGGCGCAGGGTCTGGCCGGCCGCGAGACGGCCATCGAGGCCGGGGTTGGCGTCGCCGAGTTCGGCGACCGTCAGGCCGTAGCGGCGGGCAATGCTGTACAGGGTGTCGCCGCGCTGCACCACGAACTGGGTCGGATTGGATGCGATAGGCAAGGGGCTATCGATGCTTGCAGCTGCCGTGCCCCGTTTCCTGACCGGCACCAGAATGACCTGCTCGCGCACCAGCTTGCCGCGTTTCAGATGGAACTGGTTGTGCTCTTCGAGGCTGGCGAGACTGACGCCGAAACGTCTGGCAATGGTTTCGGGACGTTCGCCCTTTTGCGCGGAGTAGGGCTGCCAGGAATCCCAGTTTCCGGTTTCCAGATTGCGCTGGAAGGTGTCGGTCTTGGCGACAGGCACCAGCAGGTTGACCGGTTCGTCCGAGCGGATGAGCTTGCGTGGAAAGGCCGCGTTCAATGCGATGAATTCGTCGCTGCTCATGCCCGCCAGTCGCGCGGCGGAACGGATGTCCATGCTGGCGGAGGGAACGGTGACCTGCTTGAAATAGGGTTGATTGGGGAGCGTGTCGATGGCGATGCCATAGCGCGCGGGATTGCTGATCAGGTTCCTGATGGCAAGAAGCTTGGGAACGTAGTTCCGGGTCTCGCTGGGCAGCGGCAGGCTGGCGTAATCGGTGGGCAGGCCCTGCTGGACGTTTTTCTGTATCGCGCGGGCGACGCAGCCTTCTCCGCAGTTGTAGGCAGCCAGAGCCAGTTCCCAGTCGCCAAAATCGAGATAGAGCTTGCCCAGATAGTCTAGCGCGGCCGCGGTGGCGGCGGTGAAATCGCGGCGGCCGTCGTACCAAGTATTCTGCCTGAGTCCATAGAGCCGACCGGTGGAGGGGATGAACTGCCAGATGCCGGAAGCCGCGGAGGGCGATTCCGCCGTGGGGTTGAATGCGCTTTCGACCATCGGCAGCAAAGCGATTTCCATCGGCATCGCGCGGCGGTCAACTTCCTGGACGATATGGAAGAGGTAGCGGCGCGAGCGGTCGATCATGCGGCGCACATACTCCGGTCGCGCTGCGTACCAGGCTTCATGAAGGGCGACGAGCGGGTTTTTTGATGTATCGTCGTCGATCTTGAATCCACTGCGGATGCGTTGCCAGACGTCGTCTGCAGCGGTCTCGGGCATGGATTCGCTGGCGGACGTATCGCTGTCCGTGTTGGCATCCCATTCCAGCGTCTGGATTCCGCCAGCGGTATCTGCCGCATGCACCGACGAAACGGAGAGCACCGCAAGGATGGCCAGGCCGAGCAGATTTAATTTGATTTCGGCCAATTTGATTCCGGGCAAAGACGGTCTCCCGTACTCAATAACCCCGCCATCCTAAGAGGCAGGAGGAGGTTGGTCAACCGTCCCATGCATCCTTGGCGGCCCGGATCGCGCCAAATACCTCGGCGGGCGTAGGGCACGGGCGATCCAGATAACGGCCGGCAAAGGCTGCCATGTCGGGATCGTGGAAGCGCAGGAAGGGATTGGTGGCTTTTTCCAGCCCCAGGGTCGAAGGCAGGGTGGGGCGATTCTCTGCGCGCAGGGCACGGTCGGACCGTTCGCGTTCGAGCAGCGCCGGATTGGCGCCGTCGATGGTTTTGGCAAAGTCAATATTGCTCAGGGTGTATTCGTGTGCGCAGCAGACCCGGGTAGTATCGGGCAGCGCTAGAATGGCGTCTAGGCTGGCAGCCATGATTGCGGGGCTGCCTTCGAACAGCTTTCCGCATCCACATCCGAACACGGTATCGCCGCAAAACAGGCTGCCGTGGCCGACATAGCTGATGTGGTCGAGGGTGTGGCCCGGGGTGGCCAGCACGTCGAAATGTAAAAGCGGTTTGGCGATATCGACCGAATCGCCGCCGCGCAGGACGTGGGTCACCGCCGGAATGCGCGGATTGTCCGGCGCATAGATGGGGCAGTCGTAGCGTTGACGCAACAGGACGTTGCCGCCAGTATGGTCGCGATGATGGTGGGTGATCAGAATGGCGGTCAGAGTGAGGTGGTGGGCATCGAGGTAGGCGATCAACGGAATGGGATCGCCCGGATCCACCGCGACGGCATGATGGCCGTCGTGCCAGACCCAGATGTAATTGTCCTCGAATGCAGGCAGGGGAATAAGGGTCAACATGATGGGGCAGCCAGACAGGAGAAACGGCTATGTTATCCAAGCTGAATGCGGGATGGTTTGAAACGCCGCTCGGACAGCATCTGCTATTTCGGGAGCAACGCTATTTCGACCAGGCGGTGTCGGATGTGTTCGGCTTCAACGCGGTGCAGGTGGGGCTGCCGGAGATCGATTTCCTGCGCAACAGCCGGATACCGCTGCGCGTGACCTGCGCGGTGGAGACGCCTGCCCAGGTGCAGGCCGATCCCATGTTCCTGCCGTTCGAGAGCCAGTCGCTCGATCTTTTGTTGTTGCCGCACGTGCTGGAGTTCAGTTCCAACCCGCACCAGGTGCTGCGCGAGGCCGAGCGGGTGCTGCGTCCGGAAGGCCGGCTGGTGCTGGCCGGATTCAACCCGCGCAGCCTGTGGGGGTTGGCGCGCAAGCTGCAGGGCGGCGAACGCGGTTATCCGTGGAATGGCAGCTTCCTGAACATTTCGCGGGTGAAGGACTGGATGGTGCTGCTTGGACTCGAGGTGGCAGCGGGCAGCATGTGCTGCTACCGTCCGCCGGTCAATCGCGAGAACTGGTTGCGCCGCCTGCGTTTCATGGAGCCGGCAGGCGACCGCTGGTGGGCGATGGGCGGCGGCGTGTATTTCCTGCAGGCGGTGAAGCGGGTGCAGGGCATGAACATCATCCTGCCGCAGTGGACGACGCCGGTGGCGCAACGCCTGCTGTCGCCCGCGGCCAAGGTGATCAATCTCAAACAATATCGGGTCCGTCGTGAACGCTGACATTATTCATATCTACAGTGATGGCGCCTGCAAGGGGAATCCCGGCATAGGGGGCTGGGGGGCGCTGCTGGTGGCGAACGGCCACCGCAAGGAAATCAGCGGCGGCGAGCCCAACACCACCAACAACCGCATGGAGATGACCGCGGTGATCCGGGCGCTGGAATCATTGAAGCGTCCGTCCACTGTCGAGGTCCATACTGATTCGCAATACGTGCAAAAAGGCATCAGCGAATGGATGCCGGGCTGGAAGCGGCGCAATTGGCGTACCGCCGATGGCAAACCGGTGAAGAACCAGGACCTGTGGCTGCAACTGGACGCATTGAGCCAGCTGCATCGCATCGAATGGAAATGGGTGCGCGGCCATGCGGGCCATCCCGAGAACGAACGCGCCGATGCGCTGGCCAATCTGGGCGTGCTGCAGGCACAACAACACTAAACACCGAAACCATGCGGCAAATCATTCTCGATACTGAAACCACCGGCCTCGATCCCAACCAGGGCCATCGCATCATCGAAGTGGCGGCCGTTGAAATGGTCAATCGCCGGCTCACCGGCAACCACCTGCACCGCTATGTGAATCCGGATCGCGACATCGACGCCGGCGCCATGCAGGTGCACGGCATCACGCCGGAATTCCTGCAGGACAAACCGCGTTTCGCCGATGTCGCGCAGGAGTTCGTCGATTTCATCCAGGGCGCTGAACTGATCATCCACAACGCGCCCTTCGACGTCGGCTTCCTCAACATGGAGCTGCGCCTGCTCGAAATGCCGCCGCTGCCCACCTGGTGCGACGGCGTGACCGACACCCTGGCGATGGCCAAGGCGCTGCACCCAGGCCAGCGCAACAACCTGGATGCGCTGTGCAAACGCTATGGCGTCGACAACACCGCCCGTACGTTGCACGGCGCCTTGCTCGACTGCGAACTGCTGGCGGCGGTTTATCTGGCGCTGACGCGCGGCCAGGAAAGCCTGTCGATCGGGTTGGAAGTGCGCGGTGAACGGGCTGCCCAGGCTGCCGCGCGGGCACGCCCCAAGCCCATCCTGTTGCAGGCAAGCAGCGAAGAGATGGCCGCACACGCACGCCTGCTCGAAGCCATCGCTGGGGAAAGCAAAGGGGCATGCCTGTGGGCTGAAGGGCAGGAGGGGATTTGACGTTACCCGAGAGGGCGACCCGGTGGCGTGCGCTCCAGCGTATCGTGCGACTGGGCGTGATGTGCGCCTGCCTTGCCGTCGTGTCGGCCCAGGCTGTTGCAGCCCGGGTGGCGGTGGTACTGAGCGACGATACGACGCCTTACCAGGAGGTGTATCAGGTCATTCGCGCCTATCTGGACGATACCCCGCATGAGGCTGTCCGGGTATATGCCGAGGGACTGGCGCCGGCTGCGCTGAACGACGCGCGCCTCGTCGTGGCCGTCGGCGTGGGCGCAGCGGAGGCGCTGGCAGCGCTACCCGAGCGCCCCCCCGTGCTGGCGATTCTGGTGCCGCGAGCGTGGTATCTCAAGACAGGGCGTGCGCGACTGGCAAGCAGCCGTCGCGCCCTGTCGGCCATTTACCTCGATCAGCCCTTCGAGCGCCAGGCGCTCCTGATCCGGCTGGCCTTGCCGGACGTGCGGCGTGTGGGCGTGCTGCTGAGCGCCGAGCAGAGCAGTGTGGTGAACGAACTGGACAGTGCTTTGCACGCGCAGGGGCTCAGTCTGGTCTATGCCACGCTGACGCCGGATGAGCGCCTGATCACCCCGCTGGAAGCAGTCTTGACGGAAGCCGATTTGCTGCTGGCGCTGCCGGACCCGCTGGTGTTCAACCGCAACACGGCACAAAGCCTTTTCCTGACATCCTACCGCTACCGTGATCCGGTACTGGGCTATTCGCGTTCGCTGACGCGGGCAGGCGCGCTCCTGTCTCTGCATTCCAGCCCGGCTCAAATCGGCCGTCAGGCCGCCGAATGGATCAGCAACGCCATGCAGGGAGGAACGGTGCGCTTGCCGCCGCCGGCCTATCCCAGTTATTTCAGTGTTTCGATCAATGATCAGGTGGCGCGTTCGCTCGGATTCATCCTGCCGCCCGAAGCCGATCTGGAAAAGCGTTTGGAGGGGAGAAACTGATGGCACGGTCACTGGGAATACGGGGGCGTGTCATCGGGCTGGCCATTGTGCCGGTGGCCATCATCGGCGTCCTGCTGATGTTCCAGCTCATCACGGGAAAAATCGACGATCTCGACCAGTCCTTGCGTACCCGTGCCCTAGCCATTGCGCGCCAGCTGGCGCCGGCGGCCGAGTATGGCGTTGCTTCGGGCAATATCGAAGTGTTGCAGACGCTGCTCGAAAAGGCGGCAATCGAGCCGGACGTGCGCGGCGTGGCGGTGTTTTCGGAAAACGGCCAGTGGCTGGCCCAGTTCGGTCTGGGGATGTGGGAGAATCCACTGGAAAAACACATGCCGGCCGACCATATCTACCAGATCGAATACAAGGATCGGCTGGTCTACTACGCGCCGATCACGCGTACCGAAGTGGCGGTCGACGATTTCAATCCTGACGGACAGGCTGTAGCGAAGCAGGGAGCCCAGACCCGGCTGCTGGGCTGGGTGGGGCTGGACGTGTCGCGCAGCGCCACCATTCGAAGCCAGCGCGAGTCCATCCTGCGCAGCCTGGCGATCCTGCTGGTCGGACTGGGCGTCAGCCTGTATCTGGCCTGGCGCATCGGGCGCCAGATTACCCGGCCGATCCTGTCCTTGACCCACACGGTCAGCCGCATCGGCGAAGGGCATCTGGATGAACGGGTCGACACCAGCGGACAGGTCGAGCTGGGAGTGTTGCAGCGCGGCGTCAATCATATGGCCGCCCACCTGCAGGCGATGCAGGACCAGATGCAGGAGAAGATCGATCGGGCCACGGCGCGCCTGATTTACCAGGCCAGCCACGATGCGCTGACCGGGCTGATCAACCGCCGCGAGTTCGAGCAGCGTCTCGAGCGCACGCTGTTGTCGGCTCTGCAGCAAGGCCGTGAACATGCGCTGTGCTACATGGATCTTGACCAGTTCAAGGTGATCAACGATTCCTGCGGCCATGCAGCGGGCGACGAACTGCTGCGTCAGCTGGCGCTGTTGCTGAAAGGCAATCTGCGCGAACGCGATACGCTGGCCCGCCTGGGCGGCGACGAATTTGCGTTGCTGCTGGAAAACTGCAGCATTCCGGACGCGCTGGAAGTGGCGGACACCTTCCGTGCCGAGGTGCAGCGTTTCCGCTTCAAATGGGGGGATCGCATTTTCTCGGTCGGCATGAGCGTGGGCATGGTGGCGATCAATGCCGACAGCGGTACTGCGGCAAGTCTGATGTCGGCGGCCGATGCGGCGTGCTATGTGGCCAAGGATCGCGGACGCAACCAGATTCACCTGTACGAGAGCCGTGACTCCGACCTGGTGCGTCACCGTGGGGAAATGCAATGGGTGACGCGTATCCAGCGGGCATTGGAAGAGCATCGCCTGCGTCTGTCGTGGCAGGAGATTCGCCGTGCCGACGGCGTCGTGGAGCCCGTTCGCCATGTCGAATTGCTGCTGCGGATGATCGACGAGGATGGCAGCGAAATCCTGCCGATGGCGTTCATTCCGGCAGCGGAGCGCTATTCCATCATGCCGGCCATCGACAGTTGGGTGATCGAGGAGACGCTACGTCTGTGCCAGCGCTATCTGGAGAGCAAACGCGAGCGGAATTGCCTGTTTGCGGTCAATCTGTCGGGGGCGTCGTTGAAGGACCCGGCATTCCGCCGCATGCTCCTGGCAAGTCTTGACGAGAACCCGGCTTTCGGCCCGCATCTGTGCTTCGAGATCACCGAAACGGCCGCCATCGGCAATCTTGCCGTCGTCAACGAGTTTATCGAGGCCATGCGTGCGTTCGGCTGCAGCTTTGCACTGGACGATTTCGGCAGCGGCCTGTCGTCCTTCACCTACCTGAAGAACCTGAACGTGGATTACCTCAAGATCGATGGCGCATTCGTGCGCGATATCGCCCACAACGCCATCGATCGCTCCATGGTCGAGGCGATTCACCGCATCGGCCACCAGATGAACCTGAGAACCGTGGCTGAATACGTCGAATCGGACCAGATCCTGGCCTTATTGCGGCAGATGGGCGTGGATTACGTGCAAGGCAACGGTATTCACCAGCCCGAGCCGCTGGAAAACCTGTGCGACCAGGCCTGAAGCGCGACGGTCAGTTCAGTCGGTGACCCCGAAGCCGGCGTCGACAATGGCCTGCACCATGGCGGCGCGCGCTACGCGAGCGGGATCGTACGTCACCCGCGCCTGGCCCGGCGTCAACGTGACATCCGCCGTTTGCACACCCGGCAGGGCCGTCAATACCCGGGTGACGCTGTTGACGCAGCCGCCGCAGGTCATGCCGGTCACGGATAAAACGATTTCGTTCATGCTGACCCCCGAAAGAAGTTCCAAAACCCGATTTTATTCCAGCTGAAAAACGAAAGCCCGCGGATTGCGTCCGCGGGCTTGCGATAGGGGGTGGACATTACTTCTTGCGCGGGCGTTTGCGCAGGGTTTCCTTGGTATGGTCGATCAGGCGGTCGGCTACCACTTCGGCGTCGACCGCAAAGGTCCCGTTGGCCAGCGCGGCCTTGACCGATTCAACCTTGCCTGCATCGGTGACGTCGACCGACGCCAGTTGGGATTCGAGCGAACGGATGCGGGTGCTGGACTCGGTCAATGTCAGCGAATCGCTGCCGCCAGCGGTGGAGGCAGCGGCTTTGCCGGCACCTTTGCCCTTGGCGGACGACACTTTGCTGGCGGTGGGCGGGGTGATGCGCTTGTCGATTTTCACGGGGATTCCTGGTCGCGGGGGGTCGATCTTATGACTGCTTGGGCACTCAATGGTTTATCGGCGGGCCGCGGATTTTCTTTAGGGCAACGCTGAACAAGTATCGCCATTAGCCTGACGCACGTATTGCCCAAAGCGATGGTGAGGATTGATCGAAACACGCCTGTCTTGC
>JBDRCF010000001.1:0-29005 GCA_043821985.1 Pseudomonadota bacterium | reverse complement strand
GGACGGACGTATCCGGATGTTCCCGGAAGAGATCGTCGGACAGCCCGAATACAAATTGGCAGCGGCCGCATAAAACAACACCGGCTCGGGGCCGGTGTCACGTGAATACTTGATCTGGTACAGGAAGACTATGAATAAGTTATTAAAAAATGGAATAAGTACATCGTTGCAGTCGTCCTAATAGAGATGGACATCTGACCTTTAAGTGTACGGGGTCGAAGTGAATTGTGCAAACAAGGGGTTCAATTGATCAAGGGGTTGTGCTGAGTTGCGCGGCCAAACGTACAAAAATTCATTTAGGGGGAAATTTCAACATGCTGAATATGCTGCAACACTTAATGATTCTAATCGTCAGTTCATCGGTGGTTATTCTTTTATTCTGTATTGTGGAAATTGTTGCTGGTAAACATCCCCAAACATCAGTCAGTGACTTCATTATTGATATTTTTACTTTGGCAATCCCAAGTAATGTAGGCAATCTTCTTGTGTATGGTCTGGCGGCTTTGACATTCATAGTGCTGCCCAATGAGTATGGGGCATTGTCAAGTACGCCATGGTGGGCTCAGTTCCTCGCATTTCTAGTGTTGGAAGACATGATGAACTACTGGTTTCATCGCGCTTCCCATAAGTTCCAGTGGATGTGGCCACTCCATCTTCCCCATCATTCCCCGCTCTATATGAGTGCGCGGATCATTCGCCGCAACAGCATTCTTATTCACTTGATGTTTCCGAATATGTACTTTGCGGCGGCACTCGTCTATTTGGGATTCGGAGAAGTCTATGTTTGGTATAGCTTGATCAAAATTACCGTGTTGTGTGCGGCTCACAGCGAGCTACGTTGGGATGCGGTCTTGTATCGACATAAGTTTCTCAATCCGCTGGCTTGGATCATCGAACGGACCATCTCCACTCCGGCAACCCATTTTGCTCATCACGCTGAAACCGAAGACGACGGCATAGGTAATTTCAACGGCAACTACGGCAATCTCTTGTTCCTTTGGGACGTGCTGTTTGGTACTGCACTTATTACGCGCCAGTATCCGCCTAGGGTCGGTGTGAAAGAGGAACGTGTGGAAGGTCCCACATCTTGGTATGCGCAACTCTTTTATCCGCTTTTTTCTACCTCGAAAAAGGCCCCAAGCCCGGTATTAACAGTAACCAGCCCCGCCATTGACACCTAGCATCTTGAAATCTCCCGCCCCTGAGTGACCTGTTACTCGGGACAGGCTTGATTGCGCATAAGTACCCGCGTAGCGATAACTCTTCTATCTGCCGTTTTCTCGTCCGCGGAATGACTGCGTGAAACTGGGCCGATAACAAGTTTCAAGTTTAAGGGATGGTTCAATATGAAAATATCGATAATTTATCGGTTGTCTCTGGAATTGCAGCGTCTAATCATAGGGCCTAACGTTGCGTACAATCCGGATTGTAAGCTGGACAGTTACGATTCGCTGAGCAGCTTCTTGATAGAGACTCGTTCGAATGTACTGCTGACACGAGCTCTCCCGGCTATGGAGGTGTTGCGCCGGTGGCGGTCAAACATGCCACAGGAACAATCCCTGGCTGTCATTTGCATCGATAAAGGTAGTGTTGCCGGTGCCCCACCGTGCATCGCTGGAGTATCGTTTCACTTGGTCGATTCAAGTGAAACCGCACATCCGGAAGTGGAGGCCATGCTGATCGCAGAATCCTTGGAGCACGAACGGGATGAACGCGTATTGAATCGAGATGCACCAAAAAGCGTTGGGGATGACCGAAGTGTAGCTTTGGTCGGTGGCGGCATTGTCAATATGATCACCGCGTATTATTTGGTCAATGCAGGTTACAAGGTGACGGTTCTCGAAGGTGCATCAGACCCAGCAGTCAGTGCCAACTGGCGCCTACAAGGCTGTACATTTGGAGGAAATGACGCTCGTGTCTTCTCCTTGAATGAAGGACGCCATCATCTATTCAAAGGCTATCAACACACCAGCGCGACTAATACACAATTCAAGTTACGTATCCGCGACGGCGGCTGGCTGATTCACTCGCCCAATGAGCATGACGCGAATACCCGTGATTGGGTCGGCGTGTCACAGCGACTGCCTTTATGGCTGGCAGGGCGCTTTGATCGGGACATCATTTCCTTCAATCAGGAAAGTGCGCCGCTTTGGCGCAAGATGATGGCAGACTCGCCAGAGCTGTTTCGCGGGATTGGGTTCAAGGACGGTCTATTGAGGCTCTATGCGACCTCTGAGCAATATAATCGGGCGCTGGTAACAGAGCGAGAGATAGACTCCATTATCCGCGAAGTTGATCTTGACACGCTCGGGGTCGAATTCCCGTCACTACGTGATGGCTTGGAAGCTGGACACATCGCTGGAGCACTTGACGTTGTGGGTTTCTCGCTCAATGTGCACAAGTTTTCCCGGAACCTAATTAAGTATATTGCAAGGCGGGGATCCCGGTTCGAATGGGGGGTTAAAGTAACTAAAGTATTGCGAGACCGGAAAGGGCAAATAAGCGGCTTACAGGTCAACAACAATGAAATAATAAAATCGTCACACTACGTAATTTCACCAGGGGCGTACGGTAACAGGATTCTGTCAGGGTTTCGCAGTGAAAACAAAATTGCGGGTGTTGCCGGCATGTGGTTGACCATGCCGGACAATACTGAAATGAAGCTTGATCGGCCTTTGAAAATCTGTCGTAAGGGATTCGCGGCGAATGGCGCGGCAGAAGGGGCGAACATCATTGGTGGCACGGATACCCATAGCAAGCCGGTAATTCATGTTAGCTCGGGGCACGGTTTTATCAATGTCGATCCAGCGAAGCTTGACGACGAACAGCTACACGAACTGCATCCGGTCGTTCACGAGACTGCCCAGCAATACTTCCCTAGGCAATACTCAAGAGCGCAAGAACTGGAGGGCTTTGCCACACAGATTCGATATTGCGTTCGGCCATGGACGTCTACAGGCCTAGGTTTGTTTGAGGTGGCGCCGAGTGTCAATGGTGGCAAGGCGATCGTCACCGGCGGCCATAACACCGGCGGCTTTGCCTTGTCTCCCAGTGTCGGCCAAGCTGTTCTGGCGACTCTATCTGGCCACCAGCATCGTATGCATACTCTTTACGATCCGGATCGGTTTTCGAATTTTAGCGGAGCGACCGAGTCACGCCCAACCTTCGCCGAAATAGACGTATGAATATTGCAATTATTGGCATGGGGCCTTTCGGACTGTGCGTACTTGAAACTTTGTTGCGCCATCTACGGGACGATGCAATTCGGTTGTCCTTGGCAAGCGATGTCATCAGGATCCATGTGATCGAACCAAATCAGACTGGTGTTGGGGTACATCCGGTTGAGTTACCTGACTACATGTTGCTTAATACGGCCTGTGGTCAACTCGATTTGTTCGGCAGCCGATATTTTTCCGGCACGAAACCGTCTCCAATGTTAAGTTTCTTCGCGTGGCTGCGGCGCGAGAACTACACGATAGACCACAATGGTCAAATTGAGATTTCCGGTACAGGGCGTGAGATAGGGCCAGATGATTTCCTTCCACGCAATTTGTTCGGCCGTTACCTAAGATGGGTATATCAAAGTCTTACCAGTACGTACATAGCGGGGGTCAAGATACTGCACCATCCTACTGAGGCCCTATCCATCAAACATTATCTGGGGGCCGAACACATCACAACTGCGCAGGGTGATGTTGTGATGGCCGATCACGTATTCTTGACGACCGGGCATACTGCTAACACGCGGCAGCAAGCATTGGCCGGATTCCTGGAACCCTATCCGCCTGTCGAAACGCTGTCCTGCATTCCGCCAGGCTCGGAAATTGCGGTGGCGGGCACTGGACTGGTGGCAATCGATGTCATCACAGCCTTGACGACGGGGCGGGGAGGCCGTTTCAGGCCAGTAGCGCAACCCGGCCAGCTATGCTATCAGCCGAGCGGCCTGGAACCCCATATTCACCTGTACTCCCGTAACGGTCTGCAATTTTTTTGTCGGCCAAGCTCAAGTCTGGACACCTGCGGCGAATATCGCCCCATAGTATTCAGTGTCGACGCTATCAAGAAAGCCCGTGCGCAAGGCAGCGGGAAGCTTGATTTCCGGATGGATATACAGCCACGGTTGTTCGCCGAGATGAGCATCCTGTTCTACTGCAGACACATGCAACTCGCTGACGGAGGCACTCTTGATGAACGCTCAGCGACGCTGGCACAAGCCTGGCGGGAGGGCAGGTTAGAGGAAAGCCTCACACCTTATCGGAAACGTTTTGGGGCCATTTGATCCGGCAAGTCTCTTGTATGGTTCCCCTGAGCCCAAGTTCGCGACGTCGGACGATTACCAGCAATCATTCTGTTATCTCCTCAATCGAGATATCCAGGAGTCGATCAAAGGAGAAGAACATAGTCCGTTGAAGGCGGCTATCGAATTACTTAGGGTTTTGCGCGAAACGATACGTGTTGCCGTTGAGTTCGACGGCTTGACGTCCGCTTCGAGAGACGACTTCAACGATAACATTGCGCCGATGATCAATCGCGTTGTCGTAGGACCTCCCATCCAACGCGGCATGGAACTGTTGGCTTTGATAAAAGCTGGCATAGTGGACGTGCCGTTTGGTCCGGAACCAGATGTGCAGCGTGGATCGGGTGAGTCAGAATGGCTTATTTCAAGTACTTCGTTGCAACAGCCTGTAAGCAAGACGGTGAGCTCCATTGTTATCGGCTTTCTGGGGGTGCCTACGGTAGATAAATCACAATCGCCACTTCTGATGCAGCTGCTGGAGGATGGACGAATTCGTCCAAGCAAAAATAGCATCAAAGGTGCCGGCATCGATGTAGATCGGCTTGGTCATCCACGAAATAGGCGAGGTATCGCAGAAAGAAATATCTCTGTATTGGGACCTTTGACCGAGGGCAGTCGATATTTCACATATTACGCACCGTCGCCTAAGAGCCGGTTCCGCGCTTTCCTGGATGCAGATGCGGCTGTTAGTGCGCTATTCATGCTCTATCGGGCGCCAATCGGCGAAGTGGCGACAATTACGACACAATAACCAAGGGAAAATTAATGATTGAACTTTACTATGCCGATTCCGGCAATAGCTTACGTGTAGTGATGCTGCTAGAGGAATGTGGCCTGCCTTACAAGGCCAATAAGCTTAACTTGATAAATGGCGATCAGAAAGCTACCGAATTCCTGGAGATCAATCGATTCGGCTTGGTCCCCGTTATAGAAGACTCCGAGGGGCCTGAGGGGCGTCCGATACGCCTGAGTCAGTCTGCTGCAATTATGCTTTATCTCGCCAATAAGGTCGGGAAATTCATTCCATCTTCTAAAGTGTTAGAACTTAAAATGATGGAGTGGCTATTGGTGGCGGCTAGCGATGTAGGGCCTGCCAATGCTCTCATTCTTTACATGAATCGGGATGTGCCTGATTTGAGTGATAACGGGCGTTTGTTCTTGGCGAACCAATTTATTGGCCTCCTACGTGTGGTAGAGGCACATCTTGCGGAAAGCGAAAGCGGCTATTTGGCAGGTGAGCTTTCTGTTGCCGATTTCGCGTTATTACCGCCGGTTCGCATACGGCGCAAGCTCCTGGAGGAGGCCGGCGGTTTCTCTCATCTGTTCAAATGGGCTGATCAATTAATGGCACGACCGGCCGTTCAGCGGGCGATGTCAGCCTGAGATTGTATTCCTCATTCATGTGCGAAATCCGAATCTTCGCAAGCCTGGGTGGATACTCGATTTCGGTGGTGACGGCCACCCCTCTTTTCTGTATGAAACCGTCGAAGCGCCGTGTTTCTGCTATAACGGCCTTACAAACCAACTACTAAGGGAGAGCATCATGTTCGTATCACGTCTTGCACTATCAGCACTGATCGCGCTTGGGTTAGTCAGCAGCCAGGTCCACGCCGACGAAACTTCCCAGCCAACTGCCACAGCACCGGCATACGAAATCGTCCCACCCAATAAGGACAATGACCTGCGCATATTTTATGCGGACGGAAAAATCGTCAAAGGAACTCCCGCGCTGGAGAAAATGAACAGCGACGCCCAACTCACCATGTGGCTTGCCGGCAACCAGTTTTTCGCCATGGAGGACGTGATCCATGCCTTCCAGAAAGCGCATCCCGAAGTCGGCAACGTCGCCGTGGTCACACTGCCCCCGGGTATCATCCTCAATGCCATCAACAAGGGTGGCTGGAGTTACGAGGGCAAGAACTACACGATGCAACCAGACATCTACGCCTCGGTTAGCTTAGGTCACCTGAAGACCCTCAAGGGCAAGGGCACGATGGACAAGTACACGATCTATACCCACAACGCACTGGAGCTCATGGTGGCTAAGGGTAACCCCAAGAAGATCAAAGGCATCGACGACCTGGGCCGGGACGACCTCAAGATCATGCTGCCCAATCCGATCACCGAGGGCATCATGAAGTTCTACGCAAAGAAGGTATTACAGAACCACAACTTGTGGGACAAGCTTTCCGGTGGCAAGGAATGCAAATCCTGCGATCCGACACCCAACGTGCACTTCACTTCCGTACATCACCGTGAAATTCCTGATGGCCTGAAAGCCGGCACAGTGGACGTGGGCATCGTCTGGGCGACTGAATCAAAAAATGCCTTGGCCGAAGGCCACGCAATTGACACTGTGACGTTGCCGCCTGAAGACAGCCTGGTCAACGAGGTGTCCTATGTCATCGGCTCACTGACCACCAGTAAGCATAAGGAGGCCGCGAGAAAATACCTGGAGTTCCTGAAATCCCGCAACGCTCAGGAAACCTATGCCAAATACGGTTTCATTAAAGCCACCAAAGCGGACTTGGAAGCCAAACCCATTCCCTGATCGAGGCGGGTTAGATTAAGAACAAACTGTACAGATCAAGTATTCACGTGACACCGGCCCCGAGCCGGTGTTGTTTTATGCGGCCGCTGCCAATTTGTATTCGGGCTGTCCGACGATCTCTTCCGGGAACATCCGGATACGTCCGTCCTTCCATCATGCGGTCCTGATGGGGCTGCTCGTGGTTGTAGTAGCAGGTGTGGTGGTGCAATAGCGATCCAGATCTTCCTGCTTCTGTTCAACTGGGTCGTACCAGAATTTCGGGTGCAACCCGATTGGGAATGAGGCCCCTTACAGCCAGACAGCTTGTCCAGCAGCCCGGCCGCACTATGAGCTGGGTAGTTGCGGCGGATTTCATAGAACGGCTGACAGCTGTAGCCCAGCACCTTGCAGGCCCGGCTGACATTGCGCAGCTCTTGCGTTAGGTCCAGCAAACTCAACTTCCTGCGTGCTATTTTCTCTTCTGTGGTCAATTGTCGAGGGGTTTGCCGTGAGCCACGGTTCAGTGAACTCTACCGAACACTTTGGCGGCACCAAAGTTTCTCTGGGGCGGGATTCTGTCAGGGCGGGGTAAGTAGTCCAAATCAGAGGCCGGGAATGCCTGCTGAACCTGGAATAGCCCAGAATGGCTCGGAATCCTTGGAATACGTAGTATGGAGTCGGGAAGGCCCGATTTTGGAGCTAACGCCAAGCTGGCTCCACATGGCCGCGAGCAGGGCGAGGGGGCCTAAAAATAACGACCACTGCTCGGGTATGGCCCGAGCAGTGGTCTTTGAACTTGCGGATTCAGGTACTCTGTTAGGGACGGATGTAGGAATAGCCTTCCGCTTGCTTTTTCATCAAATAAGGAACGCCGGATTTCACATAGCTGATATTCGGCAGCATGTCTTCTTTGGTCAGGTGCGTTTTTCTCATTGTATTTTCACACGCCACCACTTTTACACCCGCACCCACCGCATCAGCAATCCTCGCTCCTGCTTCGGAGTCCATTTTGAGCATGGGGAGGCCGGGACCATAGGCGACAATTTCAACTGCTACATTATCCTTTCCTAAATCTTGCTGAACATTTTGTGCATTATTGAGTGCGAGATTCCATTTTTTTGGATCATTATCGCTTACCTGAATTACCACCTTGCTGACGGCAGCCTGTTGGGGAGACACATTGCTAGCCTCCGTTGCCAAGGCCTTCTGACTAAATGCGCTGGTCGTGGCTATCAAAAAAGCACTGGCCAAGATGGTCGAGTAAATATTGTATGGCTTCATATTCATTATCCTTTGGTGAAAACTTAAGTGCCTAAACGGTTTTTGTAAACTGGCAGCAACAACTGCTAGCTTATACATTAAGACGGTAGCAACGGTGGGTTTATTCCATTTTCCAAACAACTTATTAGTAATCAGGTAGTAATCAGGTCAAACTGCTAATTAATTTTTTCGCGCCTGCCAGCGTTATTGCTTCTCAGCTAGGTTACTGGAACCGTAACTTGGCCCTTAAGTAATGTCATAACAAATTGATATATAACGTATATGGTATATATTTTGATCCGGGTTGTCGTGAAATGAAAGGACTGGCACACTTATTCCATTTCAGGCGCTTGGTTTATATGGAATAAACAAATGAACCGTTTCTCTCGGAAAACTAATCATGGCCATGATAACCCGCATTCTGATGGGTCCGTTACGTCCCAGCATCGAGGCTCTGCGCCCGGTGCTCTACCGCATCGCGTATTCTTGGTGCCATGATGTCATGCTGGCTGACGATCTGGTTCAGGAAGCCCTCTCCAAGGGCTGGATGCGGCGCGCTCAGCTGCGCGACGAGAAGGTGCTGAAGGCGTGGATGGTGTCGATCATGAATCACTGCTGGCTCGATCACTTGCGCAGTCGGCGCGACTTCGACGACGTCGAGGACTGGCAGGATGAACTCGAATCCATGGCCGACACTCCCGAGACGTGTTGCGATCGCGAGACGGTGATCGCATGCGTTCGCAAGGCCGTGGCGCGCCTGCCGCTAGACCAGCGTCAGGTTCTGACGCTGGTCGACCTCGAAGAATTCAGTTATGCCGACGTGGCCGGGATCCTGGACATCCCGGTCGGTACGGTGATGAGCCGCCTGTCGCGCGCGCGCGCATCCCTGAAAAGTCTGCTGGGGCCTGCGATGCAACAGTCGGCGGCCCAATCACAATTGAGGAGGGTCAAATGAAACCCACTGTTTCGGATGAGATTCTGCATGCGTTCATCGACGGTGAACTCGATGTGGCCGAAAGCGAAACGCTGATCGCGCGGATGCAACAAGACCAGGTGTTGGCGCAGCGCGTTTGTGCGTTGCGCAGCCTGCGCAGCATGGTCAAGCTGGCGTACGCCGAGCCGCCGGTCATCGACGCCCGGCCGCCCGTTCATCGCCGGCAGTTGATGCAACGCTGCGCATTCGGCTGCCTCGTTCTGCTCGTTGGCTTGAGCAGTGGCTGGGCTTTGCGTGGACTGGCGTGGCAGGCAGGTGTCACGCAGCCTGCCGCGGTTTCGGATGGGTATCGGACGGTCAGCCTCGCACGCGAAGCCGATCCCAATCGCATCATCCTGCATATCGACAGTGCAGCACCGGAAAAGATGCGCGCGGCGCTGGATCGGGCCGATCAGCTACTGGACGATGCGGACCGGCAGGGGCGCGCCATGCAGCTTGAAGTCATAGCCAACAGTCATGGCATCGAGCTCCTGCGCGCCGGTCATAGCCCCTACGCAGAACGTATCGCACGCATGAGGCAGCGTCATGCAAACCTGCAGTGGGTGGCATGCGGCCAGACGGTTGCCCGTTTCACCAGCGAGGGCCAAAAAGTGGAATTGCTGCCGGCTACCCGGACGGCTCCCACTGCCATCGGCGAAATCATTTCCCGGCTCCAGCAAGGCTGGACCTATGTTCGGGTTTAAGCGCGACACCATTCTTGCCGTCCTGATGCTGTTCCTGCTGTTGCCCGCCCAGGCGGGCGCAGCCCCGCTGGTCAATCGACTCGCCGATCATCCGTCGCCCTATCTGGCTTTGCATGGGCACGATCCGGTAGCCTGGCAGGAATGGAATGCCGCCACGATTGCGCGTGCGCGACAGGAAAATAAGTTGCTGTTCGTTTCGGTCGGCTATTTCGCCTGCCACTGGTGCCATGTCATGCAGCGCGAGAGCTACAAGAACCCGCAGATTGCGGCCTTGCTCAACCGCGACTTCATCCCGGTCAAGGTCGATCGTGAACTCAACACCGGGCTCGACGATGCCCTGCAAATATTTTCAGCTCGTCTTCAGGGCGCGGCGGGCTGGCCTCTGAATGCCTTCGTGACGCCGGAAGGCTATCCCGCGTTCACGGTCTTGTATGCGCCTCCCGACGCATTCCGCACGCTGTTGACCCAGCTTTCGGCACGCTGGAAATCGGACCGGGCCGGCATTCGTCGGCTGGCTTCGCTGGCTGCGCCGCCCCCGGGACAGCGGCCAGCGGATGCACCGCTGACGGCTGCGCGGAGCGAACAGGCCTGGGAACGGTTCATGACCGGTGTGTGGCAGGAGGCCGACAGTCTGCATGGCGGTTTTGGCACGGTCAGCAAATTTCCCATGGCGCCGCAATTGAGCGCCTTGCTGGATCGCCAGGCGCAGCAACCTGACGCCAGGCTGGGTGAATTCTTGCGTCTGACATTCGACCAGATGGCGGCGCGCGGCATGCGGGACCATATTGGCGGTGGGTTTTTCCGCTATACCGTCGACCCCGACTGGGACACGCCGCACTTCGAGAAAATGCTCTACGACAATGCGCAGCTGGCCGTGCTGTATCTGCGCGCCGCGACGGTATTGGAACAACCCCGTTATCGCGAGATCGCCCGCAGTACGCTCGGGTTCATGCAGGATGAATTGCGGGATGCGCGTGGCGGCTTCTACAGCAGCACGTCGGCGGTCGACGCGGCCGGGCGCGAAGGCGCCACGTATCTGTGGACGCCCGATGAGCTGAAACGGCGCCTGCCGCCCGCGGTGTACGCGGCCGCGCACCGGGTGTGGCGCCTCGATGCGCCGCGCAGTTTCGACGCGGGCTACCTGCCTGCGGAATATGTTCCGCCCACGGCGGACGAGCGCTCCTTGCTGGCCGAGGCCGCGCGTATCCTGTATCCCGTGAGGCGCATGCGCAGTCTGCCCAAGGACGACAAGTTGAACGCCGGCCTGAACGGTCTCGCGCTGTCGGCGTTCAGCCAGGCCAGCCGGCTCGATCCGGCCTACCGCCGGCAAGCCGACCGCCTGCAGCGTTTCCTCTTGACGCGGCTGGTCCGGGCCGGCCGGCTGGTGAAAGCGATGGCGCATGGCAAGATCCTGCCGGATGCGGAACTGGAGGATTACGCCTATGTGGTGCAGGGCCTGCTCGACCATGCCGATGCCACGGGCAACGCACAATCGCGCGAACGGGCCCGGCAGCTTGCCCATGCTGCCTGGCGCCTGTTCTGGCATGCGGAGGGCTGGAAACGCGAGGCACAGCCCTTGCTGGCGACCTTGCAGGCCGAACCGGCGCTGGACGACGGCGCGCTGTATTCACCCTCCGACGTGCTCATCCTGGCCAGCCTGCGCGTACAAGATCCCGTTTTGAATCAGCAGGCGCGCCGTGCCGCACGGTGGCGCCTGCCGGCCATGGAGCAGGACCCGTACGCCTATCCCACGCGTACGCGCGTGCTGGCGCACGTCCAGCCGGACTAGTTGATCTCGGGCTCGGGCGCCTGCGTCGATTCCACCGTGCGCTGCATGGGGCGCCGACCGACCTGGATTTTCAGATTCAAGGTCTGCTGTTTGCGTGCGACGGTCAGTTGTGCGTCTTCGCCCGGTTTCAGCGCGGCAATCAGATTGAGCAGCGATGCGGAGTCGGCCACTGTGCGGCCGTTGACGGCCAGCAGGATGTCGCCTGGACGGATGCCGCCGACGTCGGCCGGTCCCCCTTTCAGCACGCCGGCGATCAATGCGCCTTCCGCGCTTTTCAGGCTGAACGACTCAGCCAACTCGGGGCTCAGGTCTTGTACCTCGACACCGACCCAGCCACGCGTCACGCTTCCGGATTTGATGATCTGCTCCATCACCTTGCGGGCGATGCTGACCGGAATGGCAAAGCCGATGCCTTGCGAACCGCCGGTACGCGAATAGATTGCGCTGTTGATCCCGACCAGATTGCCGGACGCATCGACCAGTGCGCCGCCCGAGTTGCCGGGGTTGATGGCGGCGTCAGTCTGGATGAAGTTCTCGAAGGTGTTGATGCCCAGATGGGTGCGTCCGAGCGCGCTGACGATGCCGGCAGTGACGGTCTGGCCCACGCCGAACGGATTGCCGACCGCCAGCACCCAGTCGCCCACCTTGAGGCTGTCGGGCTCGGCAAAGGTGATCGCTGGCAGGTCGCTGGCATCGATTTTCAGCACCGCCAGATCGGTCTCCGGATCGGAGCCGACCACGCGGGCGGGTACGGTCTTGCCGTTGGCCAAGGCCACCTGGATTTCGTCGGCGGCTTCGACAACATGCTGATTGGTGAGGATGTAGCCGTTTGGACTGATGATCACGCCCGATCCCAGATTGGATACTTCGCGTGGGCGTGCATCCAGCCGGTCGCCAAAAAAGTACCGGAAAATCGGATCCTGCAGGGCAGGGTGGGCCGGGTTGCTGACTTTTTGCTGCGTGAAGACGTTGACCACCGACGGAATCACTTTCTGCGCCGCCGGGGCAAAGGAATCGACGGGCGTGGGCGTGCGGCTGGCGGATTGCGCGGCCTGCTGGATGGTCAGGCTCGGCGCCTGCGCCTGCCAGCGCAGAAGATCGGGTTTGAACAGGGCAATGATGAACAATACGCCCAGTGCCACGGTGGTGGTTTGAGCGAAGAGCAACCAGAATTTGCGTATATGCATTTCGATTAAATTCAGAGACTTGGCGTAATTTTGCAGCGGGACGATTATAGCCCAGCGCGAGTGGCGATTGAGTCTTTGCTGCGACGGGCTTCCGGTGAGGGCGGCAATTTGGTTAGAATGCCGGTTTTATCGCAACACGTTCAGGTTAGGGAAACATGAGCCAGGAAGCCGATGGGCAAAAAGTGGACACACGTAAACGAAAATTCCTGATCGCCGCGACCAGCGCCGTTGGAGGGGTCGCCGTGGCGGGCGTGGCCGTGCCGCTGGTGATGAGCATGCTGCCGAGCGCGCGCGCCACGGCCGCAGGCGCGCCGGTCGAGGTGGATATCAGCAAGATTGAGCCCGGCATGCTGTTGACGGCTGAATGGCGCGGCAAACCGGTGTGGGTCGTCAATCGCACCAAGGAAATGCTCGACCTGCTGAGCAAGCATAACGACAAACTGGTCGATCCCAACAGCGAGCAACCCCAGCAACCCGAGTACTGCAAGAATGCCACGCGTTCGATCAAGCCGGAATTCCTGGTGGCAGTCGGCATCTGCACCCACCTCGGTTGTTCGCCCACCTATCGCAAGGAAGTCGGCGCAGAAGACCTGGGCGCAGACTGGCCGGGCGGTTTCCTCTGTCCCTGCCACGGTTCGCGCTTCGACCTGGCCGCCCGCGTATTCAAGAACGTGCCGGCCCCGACCAATCTGGTGATTCCGCCTCATCAATACCTCAGTGCCGGCAAGATACAGATCGGTGTGGACGCAAAAGGAGCCTAAAAGAATGTCTGCCCTGCAAAAAATGATGGGTTGGGTCGATGACCGCTTTCCCCTCACCGCCACCTATAAGGCGCATCTGTCCGAGTACTACGCGCCCAAGAACTTCAACTTCTGGTATTTCTTCGGCTCGCTAGCGCTGCTGGTGCTGGTGATGCAGATCGTCACCGGCATTTTCCTCACCATGAACTACAAGCCGGATTCGATGCTCGCCTTCGCATCCGTCGAGTACATCATGCGCGACGTCGACTGGGGCTGGCTGATCCGCTACATGCATTCCACCGGCGCCTCGATGTTCTTCGTCGTCGTCTACCTGCACATGTTCCGCGGCCTGATGTACGGTTCCTACCGCAAGCCGCGCGAACTGATCTGGATCTTCGGCGTGCTGATCTACCTGGCGCTGATGGCCGAAGCCTTCCTCGGCTACCTGTTGCCGTGGGGCCAGATGTCCTACTGGGGCGCGCAGGTGATCGTCAACCTGTTCGCTGCCGTGCCCTTCATCGGCGACGACCTGTCGATCTGGATTCGGGGCGACTACGTGATTTCGGACGCCACCCTGAACCGCTTCTTCGCGTTCCACGTCATCGCCCTGCCGCTGGTGCTGATCGCACTGGTCGCGGTGCACCTGGTGGCGCTGCATGAAGTCGGCTCCAACAACCCCGACGGCATCGAGATCAAGAAGAAAAAGGACGCCAACGGCATCCCGCTCGACGGCATTCCCTTCCACCCGTATTACACGGTGAAGGACATCGTCGGCGTGATCGTCTTCCTGATGGTCTTCTCGGCAATCGTGTTCTTCGGTCCCACGATGGGCGGCTACTTCCTGGAGTCCAACAACTTCATCCCGGCCGACCCGCTGAAGACCCCGCCGCACATTGCGCCGCTGTGGTACTTCACGCCGTTCTACGCCATTCTGCGCGCGGTGCCCCCGATGTTCGGTTCCCAGTTTCCTGGCGTCGTGGCAATGGGCATGTCGATCGTGCTGATCTTCTTCCTGCCCTGGCTGGACCGCGGCAAGGTCAAGTCGATCCGCTACCGCGGCCCGATCTACAAGATCATGCTGGCCCTGTTCATCGTGTCCTTCGTGGGCCTTGGCTACCTTGGCCTGCTGCCGCCCTCTCCGGTGGCGACGCTTATCGCCCAGACCTTCTCAGTGATTTACTTCCTGTTTTTCCTGTTGATGCCCTGGTATACCTCGATTGACAAAACCAAACCGGAACCGGAAAGGGTGACTGGCTAAATGAAACGCTTGAAAAATTTTCTTTTCCTGCTGATGGCGGTGCCCGTCATCGCTGTTGCCTCCGAGGAAGGGCCAAGTCTGGACAAGGCGCCCGTCAACCTGTCCGACCAGGCGTCCCTGCAACGCGGCGCCCGCATGTTCGTGAATTATTGCCTCAACTGCCACAGCGCTAGCTCCATGCGTTACTCGCGCATGGAGGATCTCGGGCTGACCGAAGATCAGATCAAGGAAAATCTGATGTTCGCAGCCGAAAAGCCCGGCGAGACCATGACGGTTGGCATGGACAAAAAAGATGCCAAGAACTGGTTCGGCTCTGCCCCGCCCGACCTCAGCGTGATCGCCCGCGCACGCGGGTCCGACTGGCTGTACACCTATCTGCGCAGCTTCTATCGTGACGATACCCGTCCCACCGGCTGGAACAACGTCGTGTTCCCCAAGGTGGCGATGCCGCACGTGCTGTGGAGCCTGCAAGGGGAGATGGTGCCCGTCATGAAAAAGGAAGGCGAGCATGAAGTCATCGATCGCCTCGAGCTGGCCAAGCCCGGCAGCGTGACCCTGGCCGAATACGATGCCATGGTCGGCGATCTGGTCAACTACCTGACGTGGATGGGCGAACCCGCTCAGCTCGAGCGCAAGACACTTGGAATCTTCGTGCTGGCCTTCCTGGCGTTCTTCTTCGTGGTGGCCTACTACCTGAAGAAAGAGTTCTGGAAAGACGTTCACTGAACCCGGCCCAGCCGTTCGCCAACAGCCGGACTGTGTCCGGCTGTTGGCGTTTTAAGCCTTAAACACACGCAATACGTGCAACACGAGAGGGAGCCCCCGCCATGGTGACCCTGTATTCCGGCAGTACCGACCCGTACAGCCATCGCTGCCGCATCGTCCTGTTCGAAAAGGACATGGATTTCGAAGTCATCGATGTGGACATGCACAACAAGCCGGAAGAAATCGCCAGCATCAGCTCGAGCGGCAAGATGCCGGTGCTGGTCGAACGCGACCTGATCCTGACCGAATCCAACATCATCAACGAATACATCGACGAGCGTTTCCCGCATCCGCAGCTGATGCCGCCGGATCCGGTCATGCGTGCCCGCGCCCGCCTGGTGCTGTTCAACTTCGAGCATGACCTGTTCACCCACGTCAATACGCTCGAGCACAGCCTCGGCAAGGCCTCGGACAAGGCGCGCCAGGAAATCCGCGACAGCCTGTCGCAGCTCACGCCCATCCTCACCAAGCAGAAATACCTGATGAACGACGAGTTCTCCATGCTGGACGTCGCCATCGCCCCGCTGCTGTGGCGTCTCGAGCACTATGGCATCGAGTTGCCGAAAGTGGCTGCGCCGGTGCTCAAGTACCGCGAGCGCCTGTTCAGCCGCCCGGCCTTCATCAATGCGCTGACGCCTACCGAAAAGGCCTTGCGCAAGTAAGCGGAAAGGGACCCGGGGCAGCGCAGGTGGCCGAGATTTCAACCAAACCGTACCTGATCCGCGCACTGTACGAATGGTGCACGGACTCGGGCTATACGCCGCAGCTGCTGGTGTCGGTCGACGCGCGCACGCGCGTCCCGCCCGGTTTCGTCAAGGATGGCCAGATCGTGCTGAACGTCAGCGCTGGCGCTACCCGTAATCTCACGCTGGAGAACGACTGGATCCAGTTTTCCGCGCGCTTCGGCGGCGTCTCGCACGAGATATCCATTCCGGTTGACCGGGTGGCGGCCATCTTCGCACGTGAGAACGGTCAGGGCCTGCATTTCGAACCGGTTGACGCGGCCGGCCCACCCGATCAGCCACCGCCGGCGACGCTGGGCGAGGCACCTGCACCACCCCGGGGCAAACCCTCGCTCAAAGTCGTCAAGTAATCGCTCAAACAGGCGTCCGGCATCGCTATAATGTCGCCCGTCGCCGCTTTAGCTCAGTTGGTAGAGCAACCGCCTTGTAAGCGGTAGGTCCCCGGTTCGAATCCGGGAAGCGGCACCAACAAACACACCAATTATCCATTTAATAACCGGCACTTAGCCGGTTTTTTGTTATCTCTGAATTGCCCGCAATTTCCCCCGATTTATCCCCGTTTCCCGCGGTTCAGTGTGCCAAAATTGTGCCAGACTGCGCCAAAGTTTCGTATCTTACGTAATGTACGAACTTATTGATTCAAAAGAAAAATAATGCATTTACATTGACGGCGTGCGGCGCGCTTGTCAGAATTACTGCATGGACGAAACGCAAGGAAAAGTCAGGCATCTATCCCTCGCCCTCACCAGGGTGGCAGGGGTGGCGCTCGCTATTTTCTTCATCCTGATCGCTATCGATGCGGCTCCCGCGCTGGTCATTGGCGCAGCGCTGGCCGGCACGGCGCTCCTTGTCCTGGTGTTCATGCCCCTCGGGGTTTATGAAATGGAAACGTGTGCCATGGCGCGCGCTCGCCCGCCAGGCATTCCAGCACCACGCGCGCACCAAGAGACAGAACCAAAGGCCTTTGAGCCCATTCTGGCCTCACCTCCACCTCGTCCTGCCCCCGTCATCTAAAAGCTGCGCCAGAAATCCTGGCGTGATCTGAACGGTTTTAGATGGCGGGGAGCGGCCCTGCCGCTCCCCGCCGGGAGCACGATATGAAAATTGAAGAACAACGCGCGGCGATGCGCGCCAGGCTTGAGGCTGCGCTTGGTGCACGCCTGGGTTTTACTCTTGACGAGGCATCCGGTCTCACAGGTATCGCGAAAAAATCTTTTTACAACCTGAGCGTTGGCTACAAGGTCATGGGGAAACGGAGAGTCGGGATTGACGATCTGCTCGACCTTGTCGCCCCGCTTAAGCCAGCCCAAACCCAGGCAATGCGCCTAGGTCAGCCCCCAGCGCCACAGCGCGGCGCCCCGACCAAGCTGGAAAGCCTTGAGGCCAAGCGCCTCGGCCTCTCCGTCAAGGAATACCGTGCCCAGCAAGCGCTTGAACTAGGGGAAGGGGGTGCGGCATGAGCCACCTCGAAAGGACGGAGCGCACGATTGACGCCAGTACAGGAGAGATCCTCAGCGAAAAAAAGAACATCATCCAGCTAAGGAAGGTTGAGGATGAACCAGACTTCATCAAGCTCTACATTTCTGACCTGGCCTATTTTTACAAGCTGGAACCACTGGCGGTCAAAGTTTTGACAGCAGTGGCCGCGCACATGGGTTACGACGGTTTGGTGTCGCTGACGCCAAGCCGTCGCGCGGAGATCATCATGTCGCTCGGCTGCTCGCGCAGCGGCTTCGACAACTGCCTGACGGCGCTGTGTAGGGACAACTTGCTCAAGCGCGTTGGGAGGGGGGAGTATCGCCCGAACCCCCTGCTCTTCGGACGAGGGCAGTGGAAGGAGATTCGCGAGCGGCGACAGTCCTTCGCCGTCAAAATCACTTACAGCGCCGAGCCAGACAAACCGGCGAGATCCATCGACATGGGCGGCTAGGATGAGGACGCGCCTTTGGCGCGGCCTCCGTTTTAGGGGGCTGTCTGCCCGCGAACGAGCTGTCTCGCTTTCCTGATCGCTTTGGCGCGGCCTCCGTTTTAGGGGGCTGTCTGCCCCCTGTGCGGCCTTCGGCCGTCCCCCAGAGTCCTTGGCGGACAGCAGCAAGCATCCTGCTTGACCTGGAATGTGCCGCCTTTCGGCGGCGCTGTATATTGAGGCGCTGGCAAAAAATGATGGGATGGGTTTTCGCGGTTTTTTATTGCAAAATCGTCGGGGCGAAGCCCGCGCGGGTTGATGGTCGTTTGGCTCTAGGGCTTGCCGACGCGGGCGGTGGGCAGAGTGTGGGGAAGGGGTGGGCGGGGTGTTTTTCCCGTCCACGCCTTGTCCACACGGTCGGCTTGCCGACTGTCCACGGCCGGCAGAGAGAGGTCGCTCGCTTCATCGGCGGTGGCGGAATGCTGGCGCTGGCGCTGATATTAGATAAGAGGAGCCGGTTTTGGGGCATCGGCCTCAATCCATTGCTAGGCAATGGTTCTGGGCGTTCTCCCGCTTCCTGGATCTACTCACCCTGAGTAGAAGATCTACTTTTAGCGAGTAGAAAATCTACTCAGGGTGAGTAGACTTTCTACTCAAAATTGAGGAGTTTGGTCGCCTGTGATATCCAGGGACCGCCCCAAAGACGACTGCCGTTAATGGTGGCCTCAGGCCGCTTTTCGCATCGACCCCAGCAAACCCGCTCCCAGTGCCGCTAATGCCCATGCCGGGATAGGTACATCGCCGTCAGTTGGAACGGTAGCATTGACTACCGTGCTTGTTCCCGCGACATTGTTCGAACCATTAGGGTCGTACACCGCAGAAGAAACACTAGCCGATGCATCAATGGTCGCCGCTACGGAGGGTTTCACTACAACCTGGAATGATGCGTTCGCCGCGTTGTTGAGACTTACAAGCGAGCAGGTCACCAAGGCGTTGGCGTAACTGCACCCCGAAGTCGCGGACACAAAACTCACTTGGCTTGGCAAAGACAATACTGCACTGATTCCCGTAGCCGCGTTTGGCCCATAGTTCATGAGTTGCAAATCGTAGGTCAGATTGGTGTTAACCAAGGCTGGATTAGGACTGTTGCTGAGCAACACCCCCAAGTCGGCGCTGGTGCTGGTGGCATAGCCCGCATTGTAGAAACCACTGTTGCCCGCCCCATGCACTTGTTGCGGGAGGTTACGATCGGTTTGGGTCCCATCGCCCAATTGCCCGCCTAAATTCCCTCCCCAGGCCTGTACCGATAGATCGCCGCCTACAGCAATGGTGTGTGAGGGGCCAACCGAGATATCGAATATCTTCTGAAGGTTACCTCCAACCTGCACAGGAGCAAGGCTATAGCTAACTGTGGTTCCGTTACCCAACTGGCCCGCAGAGTTGGATCCACAAGCCCACTGGCTGCCATTTTCCAGCAGAGCGACTGTATGTCTTCCACTGGTAGCGACAGAGACAACGGGTGCGGGGAAGCCTGTCACCTGGTGAGGGAGCATATGCGACGTGGTGTCCCCCAGGCAGAGCACCCCTACATCTGCGTATCCCCAAGCGTAAACCGTGCCGTCCCACATTAATGCCATATTCGCATCGGCGTTTGAACTGGAAGTGCTGACATCGCCCCCTGCGGCAATGGCCACGACACCCGAAAGCCCGGGCACTTGCAGGGGAGCGGAATAAATGCTGGCCGTAGTGTCATCCGTGATATTCGACAGTATCCCCCAGGCCCAAACCGTGCCGTCCTTCTTCAACGCCAGCGAGCGTTTTCCACCGGCGGCGATGGCGACCACATCCGTTAGCCCATAAACCTGCACTGGAGTCGAGGAGTCCGTGAAATTGTAGGGCGCCCGTCCAAGCTGGCCGAAGTAGTTGTAGCCCCAGGCCCAGACCGTGCCATCCGATTTGAGCGCCAAAGTATGTTCGCCACCGGCTGCCACAGCAATCACGTTGGTCAATCCCGCTACCGATACGGGACCGCTACTATCAGTGGTGGTGCCATTGCCCAGTTGGCCTTGGCCGTTGTATCCCCAGCTCACGACCGTGCCGTCGCCCTTTAGCGCCACGGTGTGATAGTCCCCGGTGGCCACGTCACGCATGTTGGTCAAGCTGGGAATCGGTGTTCCAGGATAGGCGCGCAACAAACCCAGTGTCTCCCCGCCACCCAGCTGGCCGTTGCCGTTGTAGCCCCAGGCCACTACGGTGCCGTCGGACTTGACCGCGGCCGTGTGGTACAAGCCCCCGGCTTCGGTGGCGCGGGCGGCCATCACCGCCTCGCCCGCATCCAGAATGCCGGTGCCACAGGTAATGTTGTCGCAGTCAAAGGAGGTGCCGGTCGGGAAATTCCGCGCGGTGTTCGCCAGACACGCGCCAACGCCTGGGGGGCTCATTTTTGGCTTGAGGGCCAGCATCAGCGCGGCAACCCCGGCGACGTGGGGGGCTGCGAAACTGGTTCCCACCATGTCGCCCTTTATGGCCCCATCATTTAGAGGCGTAGTGGTGCCTCCATCGGCGGCTGTCTGGAGAGCAACCGGATCGGTGAACTCCCCGCCAGGTGCACTAAGGCTGGCTGCTTCGCCCCGGTTGCTATATTTGGCCAAGCCACCGGACTGATTGACCGCAGCGACCCGGATTACCCCGTTGCAGTTGGCCGGGGAGTTTTGTAAGGCGCTGGCGCCTTCGGTGTTGCCCACCGCGGCGATGACCACCGCCCCTTTCTTGCGGGCATCATCGATGGCGGTTTGCAGTTCGCTAGTACACCCACTGGGGCGGCCCAAGCTAATATTGATTACCTTGGCTGGATTGGCATTGGTGGGCACACCGGGAACCGGGCGGCCAGCAGCCCAGAGAATGGCATCTTTCAGGTCCGTGTCGGTATAAGTACCTACGCTGCTAACGCACTTACCAGAAACACGAACAGGCAATATCTTGGCCTGCCAATCCACGCCGGCAATGCCAATACTGTTGTTGGCATTGGCTGCAATGATGCTGGCGACTCGGGTGCCATGCCAGCTTGAGTTGTGCGCTATGCAGCCTCCCGTCGCTTCTGCTGCTGTTACCCAATTACCCGGATCACTGGAACTCGTGTCCCGTCCACCGCCGTCATTTGCCCGAACTGGGTCGCTGATGAAGTCATAGCCGGAAAGCAACCGCCCTGAAAGCTCTGGATGAGTAGCAATCACGCCTGTATCGATGACTGCCACCACTAAAGTATTCTTGCCCGTGGTGATGTCCCAAGCAGGTGGCAGATTTGCGCCGCCGCCCGCGCTCTTCAGATTCCATTGGGACGCTGAATAAAGTGGATCTGCGGGCTCGGCGAACTCGGTTCCCGGCGCAATTGACTCCGGTTCCGCAAAGAGAATCCCCGGAAGTGCTTGAATACGGGTGGCAATTTTTTCTGCCTCGGCCGGAATTAGTTTTCTAGACAGCTTGAATACATGAATGTCTCCCCCACCCACGCCAACATACTCCAGGGGCATTCCAGCTGCTTCTGCAATTCGTTGTTGCCACTCTTTGCTCAACGGCCTGGGGTGTTCCGCATCTCGCGTTTTGAGCGCGACCATGATTTTCTCGACCTCTGCCAAGTTTTTAATATATTTGTTTACCTCCTCTTGTGATGGCGTGGGGATGAAATATCTTTGGTTGGGCGACAGAGGTTCTTTTGGCTCGGCTGAATGAGTGGCTGTGGCGAACAGGCAGCACATCAAGGCCAGCGCCCCGGCGGAGGATTTCGATTGAAGCTTGTTCATGATTGTTTTCGCTGGTTCACTTAATGGGCGGTCTGGCCGGTGGCCGGACATCGAGGTCCGGGTCTATGGGATACGCGGACTCCACACCGCCCTGCTGCGCCATCCGAGTAGCAATTTCCCAGGCTTGCGCACGGTTGAGCGTGCGGCCGCTGCGCAATATCAGATGACCTTCTTTGGTCGCACGGACATAGGCAAGGTTTTCACCGACCCGCGTACCCATATCCATGGCGCGCTGTGCGCCAGACAAGGCCACGACGGCCTGCGTCTGGTCGCCATTCCGGTAATGCACAATGAACTCGGAAATGGCGTGGCTTTCGGGCAGGTCGGCCCCCCACGCGGGATTGAGCAATAGCGGCGCAGCAAGGCCGATGACGGCAAATAGTCTGATAAGCATTATTGGAACTCCCGAGGCAAGCCGAAACGGGGAGGCTACGCAATCGATGTGACGGCCGAATACGCTGGATTCGGCGCATTCATGAGCCGCACGGCTCTTAGACTAAAGTTGTATAGACAGTGCTCGGGATTTATGAAACAGCCAGATTCGTGCGGGTTGGCGCGTCATCTGAGTTTCCACGTCACCACCCCCATCAGCACGCCTATCCCCAGCCTGCCGCCGGACAGGCTGAACTGGTACCAGGAAAGCAAGGGCGAGAAGTCGGTCACCTTCAGGCTGTATGCGAGGTCGTCCCAGGCGGCGGCGTGGAGCGTAAGCGGCAAGTCGATCAGCAGGAACGCCAGGGCAAGCAGTGCGGCGAGGCCCGCCCGCATCAAACGCAAGGTCAGCCGACCGGGCAGCGCCGCTGCCATGGCAGGTGCAATGACCAGGGGCTGGAGCAGGCTCCCTACCGGCGTTGAAACCCACAGCGACCCCCTGGGGTCGGCCGAAAGGACCCGCCCGCCCAGCACGAATCCATGCGAGAAGCCCAACTGAAGCCGGATCACGGTGTCTTGCCAGCTGTGCTCGACGCCAAGAAATCGAACATTGAAGCGGTCGTCCATCCAGTCCAACGCGGCATGGGCCAGTGGCAACAGGGCCTCGATTAGCGTCGAACCCCACCACCATGCCGCGATGAGGGTGAGCGCAAAGCCCGCGATCAGCGCCAGTGCGAACCGGCCGGGACTAGGCCAGGCGGCTGCGGTGGAGGACGGCATAGAAATACAGCGCGACGGCAGCGACCAGCACGGCCGGCAGCACGGTGGTGTGCAACAGGTCGAACAGGCTGCGTTGCTCGCGGAAGGCGTAGAACAAGGCGAGGATCCGCGCCTGGTTGAGCGCAAAGATCAAAGCCAGCCCGAGTGCGAGGCCCGTCAGCCTGTATCGCCAGCCCATGCGCACGGCGGAAAAGGCCGCGCCCAGCAGGAACATGACTTCGGTTCCTTCGCAGCCGTTGAGGATATTCAGCCCACCGCCCGCGGCCTTGATGCTGGCACCGACCGGTTTTGCATCCGCTTCCGGGGTGAGAATCTGAATCATGGCTGCAGCCGGCTTGACCGTGGCTTCATGGATGACGAGGCGCTCGATCCAGGTGTCGCGCGCCTCGCCCCAGGTCCATTGCAGTACGGCGAACACGCCGAGGAAGATTGCCAGGGTTAGCCACAAGGGATAGGGGGCGCGCGACCGTAGCTGATCGCAGGCGCCGTCGGGCAGATAGGGCACATCGTTGTGAACGGGTAGAGGCATGGCCGGATAACCGACAATCTGGACGGCGCTATGCTCAGCCCCAGTGATGACAGAAAAATGACGACATCACAGTCCGGGCACGAACCGGTCCCCGCCCAATCCACCATCGCTGATCACACTGTCACCAATCGCCATCGCCAGTCACAGCAGCCGCCCTTGGCAACTGCTGAAACCCACCCCTCGCCCTTGGCTCGGGTAAAGCAAAATCAAAGGCAAAGGAGATATCACACCCGACTCCCAGCGGAGCCGGGTGTTTTTGTGGCCTGTCGGCCACGAAACCGCGCCTGTGCACGGTTTCCAGCTCATGCCACTATGTATTTGACTTGATCTTAAGTATTTGCCTGGAATCGGCTTGGCATGAGAATTCTCATGCCGCAATTCTCCCGCCAGTAGTCAACCTATGAGAATACTCATGCCCATCATAGGTACATTGGCCGCGCCAATTCCCATTATTTCGTTCACACTCATAGCTTAAATCGACCGTTCGTCGGCACAAAACGACCGCTCGTCGGAAAAGTTGCATAAATAATTATTTTCGCGCACTTCCCGTCTGAATCCAAAGCGCCGCTAGGGTTTCTCGCTAACACCATGACTGTTTAGCCGGTATTTTCCGGGAAATATCGGGATATTTCGGGATAACAGAAGCAGAAAAATACACGGTTGCGCGGCACTGCCAAGCCAGCATCTAATTTCCCACATCGCCCCAACTGGCGGGGCATTGAAGGGAATTAGACATGGCAAAAATGGTAACCAAGAGCATCCTCATGCCGGCCGCGCTTGCGGCGGCACTCGATGCCGAGGCGCGCGATAAAAAAATCAGCCTGAGCGAGCTTGCCCGGGCGGCGCTGTCCGACCGGATCAACCTTGCAGCAATCGAAGCCAGGCTAATCGTCCGGCTGGACGCGCAGGACGCAGTCATGGCAAAGATCATTGCGCTGGTCTCAAGTCTTGAAGCGGTGGATGAGACGGAAACCGGGGCGGCAGCATGAGCATCCCTCCTACCCCCACCCGCGACTATGACAGCCTCGATAAACACTTCCTGTTTTTGGAAATTTTTCCGGCCGTCGCCCGCGTCCTGATCGAGCTCCCCCGCGAGGACCAGCGGCTGGTCAACTGGCAGCCCATGTCGTGCCCCGCCAGGGCGGAGATCGAAAGAATTGTCGGACAAAAAGTCGAGCGGATCACTACGCTCGAAATGCACGAGCAGTTTGTCTGGCTGGCCGGGCTGACGGGCTACGCGCTGGAGCTGGCCGATGAGGTCCACCAGCTCGACGGAAAGGCCGCTCTCGATTTCGCCACCGGCTATGTGGCAGGCGAAACCTCTACCCACGACCTTTTCGGCGGACCGGAAACCGAGGAGCAGGCGCTGGCCGCCGCGATTGAGCAATCCCCACTGCGCGCAAGCCAGGCCTCGCCCTTCGCCAACGGTTTCCAGGCGCGGCGCGACCAACGCCGCGCGGCCGCAGCGGATGGAAAGGAAAGCGCATGAGGCGACTGACTTTCCTTATCTGCGCAGGACTGATCGTCCCTCAGTCGGTCTTTGCCGACGCCTGTAGCGCCACCGGACAGGCGATGCAGCAGAGCGCCAGCAGCGGCCTCAACAAGGCCCTGAACGACATTTATGCAAAGGGTGACCAGCAATCCAGGTCGGTGAGCGACGCTCAGTCCTGTTTGGCTAAGTATTCCGAATACCAGATCGGAGCCACCGTGAATATTCCCGATCTGCACCTCGGCAAGATGGGTGAGGCCTTGAAAAAGCAGGCCGAAAGCAAGGCCTGTCAGGTAATCGACAACACCATCGCCGGGGCAACCCGCCAAACCCAAGTGAGCCTGCCGGGCGGATACGGCGGTGGGGTCACCGCTGGGCAGAACGCACGGGGTAGCGTGAAGCAGACCGCACCCACTTCGCTGATCGATCGAGTCATGGGGATTTTCCGCTGATGAAAAACAAAACGTTACTAATTCGCTGCCTCGCTGTTGCCGGCCTGCTGTCTACATCGACGGCAGCAAATGCGATTGTCCCCGTGACCGACGTTGCCTTGATCAACGTGGTGAACACGGCAGTGAATACGGCTCGAACCGACATCGTGAGGATGTTGAAGTCGATCAATGACACCATCCAAAAGACCGCCAAAAACATTCAGGACAACGCGATTCAGGTTGAACGCGACTCCAATGCCCTCAAGGCAGAGCAGCAGCGCGGCGAAAAATCACTTCCCGAGAACGGCTGCGCCACGGGTGGCGTGGCCGAGGTAGTGGGGGCGGCGGCAAGTTCCGTAGTCAGTAACACCCGCGGCTATGGCAGCAGCGGCGCCTATGGCGGCCGCAACGCCAGGAATCCGCTTGGCGGAGACAAGGGGCTGGAATCCAGGGTAAATGAAGCTCCGCGCTCGCAGGCCGCGGCTGCGGCCTCCGTGCTCGAAACTCACGCCAGCTACTGCAATTCGCACGATGCCGGCGAGTACCCGAACCTGTGCAGGGGCGCAGCCGCACTGCCAGACGCCGACGTGCAGGCCGCCAGCCTGTTCTATGGAGCCGGCAGCAAGAAGGATGAGCGCAGCTACACCTTCAATGCCAAGCAGATCGACGCGGCGATGGCATACCTCAAGAACGTAAATGACAGCCTGTCGCCCACCCGGCTGACGGCCGCTGAAGCGAGAAAACCTTCCGGGCGGGCTTACCTGGCGCTGCAAGCCGGGCTGGCGGCCAGCACCTCAATGGCGTATTTCCCGAGCGAGCTGGCCTTGGCCGAGCGCACTCCGCTGAAGGGCACGCAGGACGTTCTGGCGCTGCTGGAAAAATCGAGCGCCTACCCGGCCGGCGGCCGTGGATTCGTTGACGCAAACGATTACCCGGATGGGGTGTCGCGCATGGATTTACTGCGCCTCGATGTGGCCCGTCGTTACGAAAATCCAAAATGGTACGTGGACGTGGCGGGCAACGTGGACTCAATTCCGAAAGAGCAGATCTTCATGCAGGCCTTGGCGCTGAACATGCAGTTCCGTCAGATCGAGCAGATGGAGCGGATCGAAGTGTTGCTGGGCCAGCTTGTTGCTCGTGACGTGAATCGCGACCTCAAGCCGCGTTTGCAAGCGCAGTACCAGGCGGTCAAGACCACGAAATGACCGGCCAGGCTACCCGCAAAAGCAACCAACCCCAAGGCGCCGATAAATGGGGTGCACCGCTAGTTTTGGGTGGGGTGGCCGGAGCACTGGCGGCTGCCGGGTTTTACCTAGGCGGCTGGGGGCTGGTGTGGAAGTCGCAGGGCAAAGATTTCTACATCCAGCCAGCGCTACACCACGTTTTGCCTGGCAAGCAACCCGGCGACGGCCTGCACGAAAAGGCCGTGGCCTTCATGCAGGCCGAGCATCCTGCGATCCTGAAAACCCTCGAAGTCGGGCCGCAGATCGCCGGCCTGCTGGTGGGAGGGCTGGTCTACTGGATGGTACTCCGCGATGTCGCCATCGCCACCCAGGACCGCCACATTCGGGGCCGCCGCCGCTTGCAGGGCGAGGCCGCTCTTGCGGCATGGGTGAAGGCAGAGGGTGGGGATGCGGATGGTGTGAAATTGCATCCCAGCCTTCCCGCAATCACGGGAGACCGTGAAACCCGCCACATCTTGATCTTCGGCGGCGTAGGTAGCGGAAAAACCCAAACCATCCTGCCCATGATGCGTGCCGCGCGGTCGCGAGGCGATCGGATGCTCGTCTTCGACCTCAAGGGCGATTTCACCCGGGAGTTTGCCAGCAAAACCATGTCCTACAGGGGCAGCGAAGTAGAGGTGGTGGACGTGGTGTTCGCGCCTTGGGACAGCCGTTCCATGCCGTGGGCCGTTGCTAGGGACGTGAGCACCTTGTCGGCCGCGCGCGAATTCGCCGCCCGCATGATCCCAGAAGCCCAAGGCGGAAGCCCCTTCTGGTCGAACGCAGCGCGGCAGGTTTTGATAGCCAGCTTGGTCGAGCTCCAATCAGCAAAACCGGAAAAATGGGGCTTTTCCGACCTTTCCAAAAAATTGACCAGGCCCATAGAGGAATTGGCAGAAGCCGCGCGAATCCATTTCCCAGAGGCGTTGAAAGCCCTTTCGGACGGACAACAGAACGTCACAAGCGCGGGCGTCCTGGGCAACATGATGAGCTATCTCAGCGTCGTTTTTGACCTGGCGCGGGCTTGGCCGAAGCCCGGAATCTTCAGCATCCGGGACTGGCTGACAGAAAAAAACAAAAACACAAAATCCGTGATTCTGCAACACAACGGCGAGTTCGAGTCGTTGGCGCGCGCCTTCAATGGTGCCGTGCTCGGGCTCGCGAGCCAGTTGATCAACAGCCCATTAATCTCGGAGTCCAATAGCCGCCGCTTGTGGTTTTTCCTGGACGAGTTCCCTCAGCTCGGAAAAGTTGAAGCCATTTTCCCGCTGTGCGAAATCGGCAGATCTAAAGGGGTGCGGGTTGTAATCGGAATGCAGGACATCAGCCAGCCCAAGAAAATCTACAGCGAGCACCAAGCCAGCGCCCTTGTCTCGATGGTCGGGACTCACGTGGTTACCCGAGTTTCCAGTGGCGAGACTGCCGATTTCATCTGCGAGAGGCTCATCGGTGAGCGTGAGATCGAACGCCTGGGCGTGAGCATTACCGCCGGGGCTGGCCGTGCCCCGGGACTCTTCACATCGGGGGGTAGCCCCACATCGAAATGGGAAATCCTGCGCGAGCCGGTGATGCTGCCCAGCCAGCTCCTGCAACTGGGACCGGTGCCGGGACAGGGAGTCAAGGTCTTGTTATTGGGGATTGGCGAGAATGTGCTTGAGGTATTAATCCCGTTTTCCGATCCGCGCAAACTCCGCCCGGCCAGCGTGATCGCCGACTGGACGCGTTTCCCGCGCCAGCCGATTGTGCCTGCCGTTGCCACACCAGTGCAGGAACCACCTCAGCCCATACCATCATGGGCTGAGGAAGCAGCAGAGGCAGAGGCCGCGCCGGCCGCGCTGTTACCAGTAACGCCAGTCCCGCCAGCAGTAACGCCCGTTGCCCATGCCAAGTCGGACGACATCGACGGCGACGAAGCCGGCGAAGGCGAAGAGTCTGCACCCACCCAGGAGACTGCGACCGCCAACGATCCGCTGGCTTTCCTTGACGACGGCGAAGCCTCGGAAAAAACGCCAGCCACGGAGCTTGAGACCCGCATGCTGCCCATCGCCACTCCGCTAGTCAGCCAACTGGCCGACCAGGCCAAGGAAGAAGCGGCAGAAGGCATCGGCGGTGAGCTCGCCCAACAAGTTGGCATCGCTGCGCTGCCCGCTGGCCTCGCCGAAATCGCCCACGCCGTGGAAATCGCGGACACGCTCCTCGACCTTGGCGCCGGCGCGGCCATGCCGCCGA